>CAWCYU010000024.1:0-110606 GCA_963799905.1 uncultured Thermoleophilia bacterium | reverse complement strand
CTCGAGGCGGGCCTGGACCTCGACGAGCTCCGTGATGAGCGCCATCGCCTCCTCACGCGACAGCGACGCGGCGGCGACCCCGGCGCAAGCATCGCGAGCGACACGGCGCAGCCTCTCGAGCTCGTGAGGTTACCCACGTCGAGGCAGCGTATCGAACAGATGTTCGATACGCCCAGTCTGCAACCAAACTGCAACCATCCTGCATTTGTTCGACGGATCGATGAGCGATCGCACGGAGAACCGGTCCAGGACTGGTGAACCTATCGAGCAGTACGACGCGCAACCCGACGACGGCACACACGGTACGGACGCGAGTTGACTGGGGGTCAAGAGGTCGCGAGTTCAAATCTCGCCAGCCCGACCACGGAGGTGCAGGCCCGCGTTCGTCGGCGAGTCGAAAGAGCGTGTCGATCGAACCAGATGCGCGAGATGGCTCGCGTAACCAACACCGCAGCGGCGCTCGATCGTTGCCTACTTGGGCGCGACGTTGCGCACGAACACCCGTTGGGCCCCGTACAACGCGTCGGGCGAGAAGCGGCCGTACGCGACCCGCCAGTTCGCACCCGCGCCGCCGGCGACTGCCGGGGCACCCTCATCGGTCGTCGCGGCGGCGACTACGAACCCGGACGGGTCTTCCACGACGCCGGCGGGGCTGATGCGGGTCCCGTACACGTCGTAACCGGTGCCGGAGCGGCGGTCGCGCCAGACGACGAGGAAGTCGTAACGCACGGCGACATCCGGCGCGTCCTGATCACCGGCGGCGGTGGAGATCGCGACACCCGCGGGCTGCTGGACGACGCCGCCGGCGCTCACCCCGGTTCCGTAGATGTCGTAGTCGGTGCCCGAGCGGCGGTCCTGCCACGCCACCAGGAAGCTTCCCGACCACGAAGCAACGACCGGAGCGAGCTGATAGTTGGTTGCCGTGGAGATCGCGATGCCCGTCGGATCGAGCACGCTGCCCCCGCCGCTGACCCGGGCCCCGTAGATGTCGTGGAAGCTGCCCGATCGCTGATCCCCCCACACCACCAGGAAGTTCGTGCCGTTCCACGCGAGCGCCGGCCCGGCCTGATAGTTGGCCGCAGTGGAGATGGGGATGCCGGCGGGATCCAGCACGGTGCCCGTGACGCTTACCCGCGAGCCGTAGATGTCGTAGTTGGAAGCACCCGGGCGCTCGTCCTGCCACACCACGAGAAAGTCGGTGCCGTTCCACGCCACCGCCGCCGTCGACTGGTTGTTGGCCGCCGTCGAGATCGCAATGCCCGCGGGATCCAGCACGCCGCCCGCGGCGCTCACCCGTGCTCCGTAGAGGTCGACGGAGGTCGGGTTCGAACCGGGTGTCCTCCCACACCACCAGGAAGTCGGTGCCGTTCCACGCGACCGTCGGCGTTCCTTGGAAGTTCGCCGCGGTGGAGATGGCGATGCCGGTCGTGTCGAGCACGGTACCCGTGGCGCTCACGCGGGACCCGTAGATGTCCGCCTGGGCGGGGGTGCCGGAACGGCGGTCGCTCCACACCACCAGGAAGTCGGTGCCGTTCCAGGCCACGGCCGGCGAGAGCTGGGTGTTCGCCGCGGTGGAGATGAGGATGCCCGTCGCATCGAGCACGCTGCCCGAAGAACTCACCCGGGCGCCGTAGATGTCTCTGGAGCCCGAGCCGAAGCCGTCGAACACCACGAGGACGTCGGTGCCATTCCAGGTCAACGCCGGGGTCAACTGATCGTTGGCTGCAGGGGACACGAGAATCCCCGCAGGATCGACCACGCTGCCCGCGCCGCTCACGCGCGACCCGTAGATGTCGGCGGTGGTGCCCGAGCGAAAGTCCTGCCACACCACCAGGAAGTCGGTCCCGTTCCGGGCCACTGCCGGCGCGATCTGAGTGCTGGCCGCGGTGGAGATGGCGATGCCCGCGGGGTCGACCACGCTGCCCGCGCTACTCACCCGCGACCCGTAGATGTCGCTTGCGGAGCTCGAGCGAGAGTCCTGCCACACCACCAGAAAGTCGGTGCCGTTGGAGGCCACGGCCGGCGACGATCTGACGTGTTGGTCGCAGTGGAGATGGCGATGCCCGCGGGGTCCAGCACAGCTGCCCGCGGCGCTCACCCGCGACCCGTAGATGTCGTAGTCGGTGCCCGAGCGGAGGTCCGCCCACACCACCAGGAAGTCGGTGCCGTTCCACGCGACCGCCGGCGCGACTTGGAAGTTCGCCGCGGTGGAGATGGCGAAGCCCGTCGGGTCGAGCACGGTGCCCGCGGCGCTCATGCGCGAGCCGTAGATGTCGGAGGAGGTGACGCCCGGCCGGTAGTCCTCCCACACAACCAGCAAGTCGGTGCCGTTCCAGGCCACCGCGGGCGAAGACTGGTTGTTGGCCGCAGTGGAGATGGGGATGCCGGCGGGATCCAGCACGGTGCCCGCGGCGCTTACCCGCGAGCCGTAGATGTCGGAGGTGGCGCCCGGCCGGTAGTCCTGCCACACCACCATGAAGTCGGTGCCGTCCCACGCCACCGCCGGCGACTGCTTGTTGGCGCGGTGGAGATGGCGATGCCGGCGGGATCCAGCACGGTGCCCGCCCCGCTCACCCGCGAGCCGTAGATGTCGGAGGAGTCCCTCCGTGAGTCGCTCCAGACCACCAAGAAGTTGGTGCCGTTCCACGCCACCGCGGACGTCGACTGCGAACCGGCCGCGGCGCCATAGACGGGATCGGACGCCGGCTGTTCTGGTCCCACCGTCGGGTCCAGGGTGAGGGGGTAGTCGGCGCCCGCGAGCACCGTGCCGGGAACCGTCAGGGTGAGCTCGTCGCGGTCGATCGTCGGGAGCGCGCGGTACAGCCGGTGGCCGTGGGCGTCCTTGACCACCATCGCGCCCAGTCGGACGTTGACACCGCCCGTGAGGGGCAGGCGCCAGGTGTCACCGGCGCGGGTCGGCGTGCCGTCGAGCCCGTCGAGGTGCGCCCGCGGCGACAAGGTCGCCGTCGCGTGCGGGCGGACGCGCGAGCACGAGATCCCACTCCAGCTCGCCGGCGCGGGCGGTGACGCGCTCGGTGATGGCGGAGCCGACTCCGCGTTCAGCGACGTTGCGGTCGCCCGCCCAGGCGCCCGGCCGGACGGCAACAGGCGTTCCACCGACGCGCACGCCGGCCAGCTGGACGCCGACGCGCCCGCCACCGAGGGTGAGTGAGAAACCGCGCGAGTCGTAACGGGCTTGATAGCCGGGATCGGACGACTCGAGGACCTCGGGACGACCGGGCACCGGGGTGACCGCGTGGCGGACGGTGTCGGTGAGGCTTCGAGATCGATGCCCCGTTCGGCCGCTTCCCGCCTGGCTTCGGCGTCCGACTGGTTGGAGTGCGCGGTTGGGCGCGTTTGAGGAGCCGACAAGGCGGGCTCTCCCACCGGCACGGCCGAGCGGACGACGACCCCGAAGACGCTCAGCAACACGAGCGCAACCCCGGCGCACACCGCCGTCAATCGCACTGCCGGACCACGGAGGGAGCCCGCGCCCGAAGACGGAACGGCCGCCGTTGCGATCATCGAGCACCCCTCTCCCAGCCGATGCTGGGAAGGTTAGAAGGAAACAGGGGAGACGTGCGGGGTGAGCACGCAGTACCTCAGACGATCGTTCCTCACTGTCACACCGACATCCCAGACTTCGCGGCGTCGTCGGAGGGAGCGAGCAGCTGGCTCGTGAAGTCTTGTGAAAGCGGCGGCTTCAACGCCGCGGGTGTAACGGTCGTGCAGTAGAACCTCCTGAGGGTGATGTAGCCGGCGTGCGAATGAATTGGGGGTCGGGCCGTGATCGAGGCGTTCTTCTGGGGTGCGGTGGCCGCCTCAGCCCTCCTCGTCGGAGCGCTCGTCGCGTACACGGTGCCGCCGAGCAAGAAGTTCATCGCGGTCGTGATGGCGCTGGGTGCCGGCCTCCTGATCGGGTCGATTGCCTTCGAGCTCATCGATGAGGCGCTGAAGACGAGCGAAGTCGCGGCCGTTGGCGCCTACACGTTGGTCGGAGCCGCGGTGTTCACGCTCGGAAACTGGTGGCTCGACCGGCGCGGCGGCGGAGATCGCAAGGACTCCGAGGGCGCGCAGAACGAGGGCGCGCCGCTCGCGATCGTGCTGGGCTCGGTACTCGATGGGATACCCGAGTCCTTCGTACTGGGACTGACGGTGCTGCAAGGTGGGGTCAGCGTGGCGCTGTTGATCGGCGTGATACTCAGCAACCTGCCCGAAGGGTTGTCGTCGGCGAGCGGGCTTCGCATCGCCGGCTGGACCCGGGCGCGCGTCGTGAGGATGTGGCTCATCGTGATCGCAGCGTCGGCAGTGAGCGCGGCGCTCGGCTATGCATTGCTCGATCCGACGCACGGACACACCGGCGCGTTCGCGCAGGGCTTTGCTGCAGGTGCGTTGCTCGCGATGATCACCGACACGATGCTGCCCGAAGCGTACGAGGAGGAGGGCATCTCAACGGGTTCCCTCGTTGCGATCGGTTTCGCGATCTCATTGATCCTGTCGGCCCTCTGAGCTGCGACGCGGCGGTCGAAGCCGTCCCCACCGGAAGGACGCGGCGAGTGCCACTCCGGTGAGCAACGCCCCGACGATGCCGGCGGCGAGGGAGAAGAAGAGCGCAACGACGGTGACGATCACGCCGGTCAGGACCAGCCATGGGAGCGTCAACGCCCAACCGCTGAGGCCCCGCGACCCCAACCGGCTGCCCGCTTCGGTGCCGTCGCGCGCGAAGGTCTGCTCGTCGAAGGCACGCTCCAGGCGGTCGACCGTGCGCAGCTCGTCGGGCGTGAGGACGACCCGATCATGCGGTGGGTCCAGCCGCCCGGCCATCGCTCCCTCCATCTCTCGCCCAAACCGACTCCCGCGTGCCAGGACGCGCTCGGCCTCATACTTGACACGGCAGAGACGTCGGTGCCTCATCCACCCTGGGTGATTTGGTGCCGTCGGGAACGGCGTCGGGCCCACTCCTCGATGGAGATTCACCCTTCATGGGTGATGCTCGGCCGAGGCTCGCGGCGTGATCATCCGGAGGACACGGTGCTCTTCTTATACAGGCCTCGACAGACGTGGATGCCCTATCGCGTCCCGCGAGCGTGCACGGCCCAGGGCGCGTACAACCGGCAGCTCCAGGAGCAGTTCGAAGCGACCCGACGGGTCGCTCCTCCGATACCGGCCGATGCCGGCCCACCGGGTCACGACACGCTCGCCGAGCTGAAGGACCTCGCGGAGCTCCACGAGTCCGGCGCCTTGGACGACGAGGAGTTCGCCGCCGCCAAGGCCAAGCTGCTCGGCGACGCGGGCCGCGCCGGGTGACATCGAACGCCACACGTGCCGCGATCCTGACGCAGGCTCTGCGAGCCCGCGTCGACGGTGACCGCGAAGACGACCGCGTCGGGCCCGGAGGCGTCCGCGCCGCGCTCGCGCGGGCGATCGGCGATCCCACCCTGCAACTGGCGCTGTGGTTGTCCGACCGCGGGGTGTGGGCAGACGAGGACGGTCACGAGCTAGCACTCGTGTCCGGACCGGGGCGCGCGGTCACGCTCGTCGGAACCGATCTCGCGGCGATGATCCACGATCCCGTCCTGCTCGATCAACCGGGGCTGCTCGAGGCGGCCGGATCGGCCGCTAGGCTGGCGCTCGAGAACGAGCGTCTGCAGGTCGAGCTCCGCCACCAGCTGGCAGAGCTACGGGAATCGAGGGCCCGGATCGTGCACGCCGGCGATGTCGAACGGCGCAAACTCGAGCGCGACCTCCACGACGGCGTCCAGCAGCGCCTGCTCGGGATCGGCATGGGGCTGCGGTTGCTCGAGTCCCAAAAGACGGATCCGGCCGCGGCTGGAGCGATCCTCGAGCTCCAGTGCGAGGTCAGGGCGACGATCGAGGAGCTTCGGGACCTCGCGCGCGGCATCCATTCGCCCGTGCTCTCCGATCAAGGCCTTGCCGCGGCGCTCGAGACGCTCGCGGACCGGTCGTCGATTCCCGTCGCCGTTGCCGCACCCGCCGCGCGGCTACCGCTGCACATCGAGACCGCCGTGTACTACTTCGCGGCGGAGTCGCTGGCCAACGTCGAGAAGCATGCGCACGCGTCGCGGGCACGTGTCACGGTGTCGCGTCGGGCCGAGGCCGTGGTCGCGTCGGTCGAGGACGACGGCGTCGGAGGGGCCCGGCTCGACGGCGACGGATCCGGCCTGCGTGGTCTCCTCGATCGCATCGGCGCGGTGGACGGGCGCCTGCGGATCACGAGCGACGAGCACGGAACCCGGCTCGAGGCGGAGATCCCGTGCGCGTCGTGATCGCCGACGACGCGGCACTCGTGCGCGAGGGGCTGGCACGGCTCCTCTCCGAGGCGGGCGTCGAGGTGGCGGGGCTTGCGGCAGGAGCGACCGCGCTGCTCGAGCTCGTCGCCAGCGAGCACCCGGACGTCGCCGTCGTCGACATCCGCATGCCGCCGACGCACACGGACGAAGGCCTCGTGGCAGCCGAGACGATCCGTGAGCTGTTCCCGGCGACCGGGGTGCTCGTCCTGTCGCAGTACGTCGACTCGGGCTACGCGCTGCGGCTGCTCGAGTCGGGCGACGGCGGCCGCGGGTATCTGCTGAAAGACCGCGTGCTCGACACACAGGCGCTCCTCGACGCGTTGTCGCGTGTCGCAGCCGGCGAGGTCGTCGTCGAGGAGGAGCTCGTCGACCGCCTGCTGCGGCGGCCGCGCGCGGACGATCCGCTCGACGTGTTGACGCCACGCGAACGAGAAGTGCTGGCACTTGTCGCCGAAGGCCTGACGGATCGAGCGATCGCCGAACGGCTCTGGCTGACTCCGCGAACCGTCGAGACGCACGTCCGGCACATCCTCCGCAAGCTCGAGATCCCGCAGGACGCGATTGCCAACCGGCGCGTCCATGCGGTGCTGACGTACCTGCGGAGCGAGGGCAACCGCCGCGCAGACGGTCCTACGCAGCCTGCTCCCGGCTAGTGGAAGTATTGCCCTCCGTCGATCACGATCGTCTGGCCGGTGACGAAGGTCGAGGCGGGGCCGGCGAAGTAGACCACCGCGCCGACGACGTCCTCGGGCACCTGATCCCGCTGGAGCGTGCGGGCCGCGACGGATGCGTCGCGCAGCTTCTCGATCACCTCGGGATGAGCCTCGACGCCGGCGGACATCGTGAAGCCGGGCGCGACACAGTTCACGAGCACACCGTCCTTCCCGACTTCCTTCGCGAGCGCTCGGGTGAACGCGACGATCGCCCCCTTGCTCGTCACGTAATGGAGGAGAAAGGGCACACCGCGGAACGGCGTCCCGGAGGAGATATTGACGATCCGGCCGCCGCCGTTGCGCTGCATGACCGGCACGACGGCGCGACAGGTGAGAAACATCGAGGCGACGTTCACATCCATGACCTGGCGCCACTCTGCGAGCGGAATCTCCGTGAACGGGCGCATCGCCAACGACGCGTAGAGGCCCGCGTTGTTGACGAGGACGTCGATCGTGCCGCAACGCTCCACGATCTCGTCGGTCAGCGCCTGGACGCCGGCCTCGTCCGCGACGTCGACCGTGACGCCGATGCCGTCGGGGAACGCCGCGGCCGCGGCCTCGGCACCGCGAAGGTCGGCGACCACGATCCGCGCTCCCTGCGCCGCAAGGCCCTGCGCGATCGCGTGGCCGATGCCCTGCGAGGCACCGGTGACGATGGCGACCTTGCCCTCGAGTTGACCCATGATGGGATTCCTAGCGGAGCGGCGAGAACGACGTCGGCGTCAGGATGCGATTCTGCTGGGTGTGGACCAGTGGCTGGATCTTGGCCAGGAACGCCTGCCAGTCGCTGCGCGCCTGGAGCGCCGCACGCCGCTCCTCACGCTCGGCGAAGCTGTCGTAGCGCCACATGCTGGTGTACGTCGAGAGCGCTCCGATCTCGGTCGTGAACGCACCGACGAATCCGCCGAGCACCTCGCTCTGGATCGGGATCCCCTCGTCCGCATAGAGGCGGACGAGATCCGGGAGGCGGCCGGTGTGGACGTGGTAGTCACGCTGCTCGATGATGATCATTCGTGCCCGCCCACTCAGATCGGCTCCCCGATGCCGCCCATCGCGAGGTACTTCAGCTCCACCCAGTCGTCGACGCCGTAGCTCGAGCCCTCGCGTCCGATCCCCGACTCCTTCATGCCGCCGAACGGCGCCACCTCGGAGGAGATGAAGCCGGTGTTGATCCCGACGATCCCGTACTCGAGGCCCTCCGCAACGCGCCACGTCCGACCGAGATCACGGGTGTAGAAGTAGGCGGAGAGGCCGTAGGGCGTGTCGTTCGCTATCGCCACGGCCTCTGCGTCCGTCGCGAACCGGTTGATCCCGGCCACCGGGCCGAAGGTCTCCTCACAGCTCATCGCCATGCTCATCGTGACCCCGGTCAGGACGGATGGCTGGAAGAACTGCCCTTCGATCCTGCTCCCCCCGACGCGGATGTCCGCGCCCTGGGACAACGCGTCTGCCACGTGGCGTTCGACCTTCGCGAGGGCGGGCTCGTCGATCAGCGGCCCGACCTGCGCGCCTTCGGTGAACCCATCGGCCACCTTCAGTGCGGCCACGGCGCTCGTGAACGCGCCGACGAAGTCGTCGTAGATCCCGTCCTGCACGAGGAACCGGTTCGCAGAGATGCAGGTCTGGCCCGAGTTTCTGAACTTGCACATCACGGCGCCGGCGACCGCCTCGTCGAGATCGGCGTCGTCGAAGACGATGAACGGCGCATTGCCCCCGAGCTCGAGGGAGACCTTCTTCACCTGGCCTGCGCACTGGGCCATGAGGAGCTTGCCGACCTCGGTCGAGCCCGTGAAGCCGAGCTTGCGGACGATCGCGTTCGACGTCATCTCCCCGCCGATCGAGGGCGCGTCGGCAGCATCGCCCGTGACGATCGAGAAGACACCGGCCGGAATTCCGGCCTCTTCGGCGAGCGCAGCGATCGCGAGCGCGGTGAGCGGGGTCTGCTCCGCGGGCTTCAGCACCATCGTGCAGCCGACGGCGAGCGCCGGCGCCGACTTGCGCGTCGGCATCGCGGCCGGGAAGTTCCACGGCGTGATGCCGGCGGTGACTCCGATCGCCTCCTTGAGGACGACGATCCGCCGGTCGGGCAGCGGCTGTGGGATGACGCCCCCGTCCAGCCGCTTCGCCTCCTCGCCGAACCACTCGTAGAACGACGCGGCGTAGGCGATCTCGGCCTTCGCCTCGAAGAGCGGCTTGCCCTGCTCGCGCACGAGCAGCGCAGCCAGTTCGTCGACGTGCTCCAGCATCAGATCGGAGAGCCGGCGCAGAATCCGCGCCCGGTCCTTGGCTGTCCGGTGCTTCCAGGCGGGCAGCGCCCGCTGCGCCGCCTCGATCGCGCGTCGCGTCTCGGCCGCGCCCATTCGTGGCACCTCGGCGATCGTCTCCCCTGTCGCCGGATCGACGACCGGGAACGTCGCGCCGGAGTCGGCCTCGATCCAGGCACCGTCGACGTAGGCGCGATCGCGCAGCAGATCTGTCTCGAGGGCGGTCATGCGGTGGACGATAGCGATTCGGGATTCCGCGCCCGTGCCGCCGTCGAGGCGCGAGCACCCCCGCGTGGGAGTTGCATTTTCGGAGGGGCGACCCACGGTGAGATACTGACGTCGATGGGTCTGCAATTCATCCGGTTCGACAGCGTCGCCCCGTTCACACTCGCGACGGGCGTCGAGGGACGACCGCTCTTCGGCGACGGAGCGATGGTCAACCTGATCGAGTTCGCAGCGGGTGCGACGGTTCCGCCGCACAGCCATCCCCACGAGCAGCTCGGGATCGTGCTGCGGGGCATGCAGGCGCTCGTCGTCGACGGCGTCGCCCGCGAGCTCGGCCCGATGGAGGGCTACGTGCTTCCCGGAAAGATCGAGCATTCGGCCTATTGCGGGCCAGAGGGCGCGACGGTGATCGACGTCTTCTGTCCGGTGAGGGAGGACTATCGGGAGAGATGGGAAGGTTCCTTCGCCGCAGACGCGTAGCCGAGGAGCCGTCGAGCGACGGCGTCTGGCAGGTTCCAGCGCGGTTCAACTTCACGCGAGACGTCGTCGAGGCGCTGCGCCGCCGACCCGCCTCCGGCCGGCTCTGACGCTCGTCGACCGCGACGGCGTCATCGATCGGCGCACCTTCGCGGAGATCGCGACCGAGGCCAACCGCTGGGCGCAGCTGCTGCGCGCACGCGGTCTCGCTGCCCGGCGACCGGGTGCTCGTCGCTGATCGGGAAGACGCCGGCGTGGCACGCCGTCATGCTCGGCGCGATCAAGGCCGGCGTCGTCACGGTCCCGTGCTCCGAGATGCTGCGCGCCCGCGACCTCGATTTCCGCGCAGAGCACTCCGGCGCCCGCCTCGTTGTCGCCGACCGAGCAGCGCGCCCAGGAGCTCGACGCGGATGGAGGTCGCCGATCGAGATCATCGTCGTCGAGGACGCCGCGGCCGAGCTGGCAGGCTTCGCCCCGGTCAGCCCGACGCACGACACGGCGTCGACGGATCTCGCGTTCATCCTCTACACGTCGGGCACGACGAAGAACCCGAAAGGCGTCGCGCACACCCACGGCTATACCTGGGCGAAGCGCCTGCAGGCCGAGCACTGGCTCGATGCGCAGCCGGGCGACCTCGTCTGGTGCACCGCCGGCACGGGCTGGGCGAAATCGATCTGGAACGTCCTCCTCGGCCCGTGGTCGCGTGGCGCGGAGACCGTCATCCACGACGGGTGGATTCGACGCAGACGAGCGCTTCGACCTGCTCCAGCGGCTCGGGGTGACCGTGCTGTGCCAGGCGCCGACCGAGTATCGGCTGATGGCCAAGCTGCCGACGATGGCGCGGTTCGACCTCAGCCGCGCTCCGCCACGCCGTGTCGGCCGGCGAGCCGCTCAATCCCGAGGTGATCAAGGCGTTCCGCGACGCCTTCGGCCTGACCGATCTACGACGGCTACGGGCAGACGGAGAACACGCTGCTCGTCGCGAACACGCGCGCGATGGAGATCAAGCCTGGCTCGATGGGCTTGCCGACGCCGGGTCACGATGTCGCGTGATCGACGAGCGACGGAACGCGAGCCGCCGGTGGGTACCGAAGGCGACATCGCCCTCCGCGGCCGGCCGCCCTCGCTCGTTCCTCGGCTACTGGAACGCGCCCGAGGAGACGAGCGCCGTGCTTCCGCGGGCAGTGGTATCGTGACCGGCGACCGGGCGACGCGCGACGAAGACGGCTATCTGTGGTTCACCGGGCGCGCGGACGACGTGATCCTCAGCGCCGCGCTACCGGATCGGGCCCTTCGAGGTCGAGAGCGCGCTCCTCGAGCACCCGGCGGTTGCCGAGAGCGCCGTGGTCGGCAAGCCGGATGCCGACCGCGGCGAGATCGTCAAGGCATTCGTCGTGCTTCGATCCGGGCTTCGAGCCCTCGGACGAGCTCGTCCGCGAGCTGCAGGAGCACGTGAAGGCGGTCACTGCGCCGTACAAGTATCCACGCGAGATCGAGTTCATCACGAGCTGCCGAAAACGCGAGCGGCAAGATCCGGCGGGTCGAGCTACGCGACCGCGAGCGGGCCCGTGGCCTGCTCGACACAGAGCCCGAGCCTGCCGTCCGACCGGCCGAGTCTGCGGCCGAGGTGGACCAGGAGGAAATTGCCCGGCGCGAGGCGACCGAGCGCGCCGCCGCGGAGACCGCCGCTCGCAACGAAGCGGCACGAGTCGCCGCAGAGGCTGAGCAGGCACGAATCGCCGAGGCGGCGGCCAAGGCCGTCGAACAGGAGCCGCAGGAGGACGAGAAGCGCCGCCCCGAGGCAGAGAACGCCGCAGCCGAGCAGGAGCGACGTGACGTCGAGGAGCGCCGCCGCGCCGAGCGACAGGCCGAGGAGGACGAGCGAGCCGCCGAGGCGCAGCAGCGGCTGGCCGAGGAGCGCCTCCGTAAGGAGTCCGAGCAGCAGCCGAAGGCAGTGGAGGCCCAGGGCCCGACGCCCCGGGGGAAGCCTGCCGCGTCGACCACCCCGCTCGAGGAGGACGAGATCAAGCCTGGTGAGGAACGGCTGAGCCCTGCGTTGATCTCGCGTCTCCGCGCCTACGGCCGCGGCGACGACGCTGACGAGGTCGATGCCGACCCGGGTGTCGAGACCGAAGACAAGGGCGCGGGCGACGACGACAACCCACACCCGTCCTGAACCCGTGAGCCAGACGATCGAGGCGCCGGTCGAGGTTCGACTGCCCGAGCGCAGACGACGAGTACGACCACGACAGCCCGTGGATCGTGATCGTCTGGAACGACCCGATCAACCTGATGAGCTACGTGACGTTCGTCCTCCGCAAGCTCTTCGGCTACTCGAAGGCGGAGGCGACGCGGCTGATGCTGCAGGTGCACAACGAAGGCAAGGCCGTCGTCGTCCTCCGGCGAGAAGGAGAAGGCCGAGTTCGACGTCGCGCGACTCCACGCGCACGGCCTCTGGGCGACGCTGCGGCAGGACTGATGCTCGGCCGCCGCATCCAACGTGACCGCAAGGGCGGCTATCGGCTGCGGCTCCCGGCCGAGGAGCGCGACCTCCTGCGCGTCGCTCCCGGCGCAGCTGCGCGACGTCTGCTGGCACGGACGACCCGAGCCTGCGCCGCGCTCTTCCCCCCGCGTACGCCGACGACGCCGACGCCGACGACGAGTACCGGCGCTGATGCGCAGCGAGCTGCTCGAGGGCAAGCTCGCCGCACTGCGAGTCGTCGAGGAGACGCGTCGGACGCAGACCACCTCACGAGGAGCAGCTGGAGGCCTGGCTCGGCGCGCTCGAGAGCCTCCGCCTCTTCCTCGGCACCCAGCTCGACGTCACCGAGGCGACCTACGCGACACGAGCTCGACCCGGACGACCCGGACGCGCCCCGGCGCTGGCGCTGTACGGCTACCTCAGCTGGCTGCAGGAGCAGGCCGTCGAGGCGCTGTCCGCCGGGCTCCGTAGCCGCGAGCGCGGCGCATCGCTCAGGGCTCGACGAGCACGCGCCCGGCGGGCAGCTCGAGGCTTGCCTGCACCGCGTCGTCGATCGCGTCCAGCGGGAAGACTCGCCGAGCAGCGGTGCCAGCTCGAGTCGTCCGGCTGCGACGTGCTCGAGCAGGATCGGCAGTGCGACGGCAGGATCCTCCGATCCGTACATCGTCCCGGTGAGGAACTTCTCGCGCCGCAGGAACTCCGCCGGGTCGAGGTCGAGGCGGAGCCCGGTCGGCGGCAGCCCGACCATCACCGTCGTCCGCCGCTGCGCGTGAAGCGGAGCGCCGTCGCGCTCGTCTCCGGGTAGCCGACCGCGTCGAAGCCGTAGTCGGCCCCTCGGGAGCGATCGCCGCCATCGCTTCCTTCAGGTCGTCCGGATCCACGGCGTGCGTGGCGCCGAGCCGGAGCGCCTGCTCGCGCCGCTCCTCGACCGGGTCGACGACGACGATCGCCTCCGCTCCGGCGATCCGCGCGCCCTGGACGACGAACTGGCCCACGCCGCCCGCGCCGATCACGAGAGCCACCCCACCGGGCTGTGGCACGCGCCGCGAACAGCACGGCGCCGACACCCGTCAGTGCCGCACAGCCGAGCAGCGCCGCCTCGCGCAGCGGCACCGCACCTCCTGTCGGCAGCGCCACCTGCGACGAGACGACGACCCGCTCCGCCCAGGCGCCGGTCGCCGTCCCGCGATACACCGTCTCGCCGCCGAGCGACATGCCCGTCGTGCCGTCGACGAGCGTCCCGTTGCCGATCGCGCGGTGGAGCGGCACACACGCGGCCGGCCGGCCGCGGGCGCAGTCGGCGCAATGGCCGCACGACGGCGCCCAGGAGAGCACGACCTCGTCCCCGACCCGGACCGAGTCGACCGCGTCGCCGGCGTACTCGACGACGCCGGCTCCCTCGTGCCCGAGCACCATCGGCGTCGGGCGCTGCCACTCGCCCTTTACCTGGTGGAGGTCGGTGCCGCAGATCCCGACCGCCGCCATCCGGACGACGACGTCGTCGGGGCCGGGCTCTGCCAGGTCGAGCTCGACGACCTCGAGCGGCTCGCCGACTGCCCGGAAGAGCCCGGCCCTGGTCTTCACCGCTAGCCGATCGCGGCCTTCACGGCAGCGCAGCTCGTCACCTGGGAGACGTTCTGGAGCGCGTAGTTGATCGACGCGTGGTGCCAATCGGCGTTCATCGTCGAGCACCCGTCCTCGGGGACGACCATCGAGAAGCCCATGTCGGCGCCCGTGCGGGACGTGTGCTCGATCGACATGTTCGTCCACGCCCCCGTGACGATGACCGTGTCGCGGCCGAGGCCGTCGAGCAGGTTCTGGAGCTTGGTGCCCTGCCAGCCGCTCATCCGCATCTTCTCGACGACGTAGTCGCCGTCCTGCGGTTCCAGGCCGTCGGCCGCCGCTGCGCCCCACGTGCCACGAACGAGCGCGCCGGTGTCCTTGACGCCGTTGAAGAGCGGAGCGTTGAGCTTCAGCCCAGGCGCACCCGGCTCGACGATGTAGTGGACGTGGATCACGGGGATGCCCTTCGCGCGGCATGCTGCTGCCAGGTCGGCGACGTTGGCGACGACGTTCTGCTCCTTCGGCGTGCCCGGGCGAGCCCGATTCCGCGAAGGCGCCGCCTTCGATGATCACGTCGTTCTGCATGTCCTGGATGATCAGCGCAGCGCGGCCGGGATCGAGCGAGAGCTCGTCGACGAGTGTCAGTTCGGACATCGCGTCCTCCTATCTCATGTACGGCTCGCGCCGCGGGCCGACCTTCGTCGTGATCGTGTAGATCGACGACGACGAAGGGATGAACAGGGTGTGCCAGTCCGGCCCGCCCCACGTATGGTTGCCGATGTTCTCCGGCACCTCGATCGTGCCGAGGTGCTCGCCCTCGGGCGAGATCACCCAGAGGCCTTTCGGGCCCGTCACCCAGACGTTGCCGAGCTCGTCGACCTTCATCCCGTCCGGGATGCCCTCCTCGATCACGCCGGTGCCGATGCCCTCGAAGAACATCCGGCAGTTCGACGAGCGTGCCGTCGGCGTTGACGTCGTAGACCTTGATGTAGGCGCCCGGCGTGTCGTTGATGTACAGCAGCGACTCGTCGGGCGAGAAGCAGAGCCCGTTCGGCATCTCGAACTCGTCCTCGGCGACGGCGAGGTCGAGCTCGTCCTGGCCGCCGCCCGGGGGGATCCGGAAGACGCCCTGCCAGCCGAGCTCACGCTCGCGCTCGATCCCGAACCCGGGGAAGCGCCCGTACCACGGATCGGAGAAGTAGATCGTCCCGTCCGAGCGGACGGTGACGTCGTTCGGGCTGTTCAGGTACTTGCCCTGCCAGTGGAAGGCGAGCGTCTCGCGGACGCCGTCCGTGCGCTCGCGAACGAGCGAGCTCGTCACGTGCTCGCACACGAGCAGGTTGAGGTCGTGGTCGAGCACCATCCCGTTGCACTTGAACGAGGGGTTCCGGACCTCGGTGACGGTGCCGTCGAGCGTCACCTTGCGGCGGATGTCGGCGGGCATGTCCGAGAAGTAGAGAACCTGCTCGGTGGGATGCCAGATCGGCCCCTCGGTGAAGGTGAAGCCTGTCGCGAGCTGCTCGACGCCCGAGCCCTCTTCGACGAGGTCGTAGATCGCACGCGACTTCGCGTCGATTCCCGGCACTGCTGTCCCCTTTCGTGACGGAGGCTGTGGCACGACGCTAACACGACACCGACTCCGACAGGAGGGCGCGCGATACCCTCGCGCGCATGCCGCCGGCCCGCGATACGGTCGTCTTCGTCCCGGCGTGGAACGAGGAGGCGAACCTCCCGGCCGTCCTCGACGGAGCTCGCGACGCAGTGCTCCCGCGAGCCGACGTGCTCGTGATCGACGACGGCTCGACCGACGCGACGGCAGACGTGGCGCGGGCCGGCGGGGCGATCGTCGTCTCCTTCGGCGAGAACCGTGGGCCTGCGAGCGGGGATCGCCGCCGGCTACCGCGAGGCGGCGCGAGCGCGGCTACGCGTACTGCGGACGCGTCGACGCCGACGGCCAGCACCCGGCGGACGAGCTCGCCCGCCTGCTGGAGCTCGTCCGGTCAGATCTCTGCGACGTCGCGGTCGGATCGCGATTCGCGGCGGGCGAAGGGTACGACGACGAGCGCTACCTGCCGTCGCGCGAGCCGGCGCTTCGGGATCGGCCTGCTGCAGAAGGCGATGCACGTCCGCCTCGGACGTCCGTTCCACGACCCGACGAGCGGCATGGCCGCGGTCAACGCCAAGGCGATGCCGGTCATGGCCCGGCCCTACGTGAGCGGGGCGCCCGAGGTCGAGGCGCTGCTGCGGCTGAAGGCCGAGGGTCTGCGCGTCGAGGAGGTCGCCGTCCACATGCGCGAGCGGGCGAGCGGCGAGTCGAAGCTGCAGGGGAAGAAGGCGCTGAAGCTCGTGCTGACCGTGATCGGCACGCTGCTCTTCTTCCGCTGGCTCCGCCGTCGCGGCTCGTGAGCGGCGCGGCCGCCCGCGAGTCGTCGTCGTCCTCGGCTACTCGGACGGCGGCCGGGACGCGCTTCATCCGATCGCGGCCGCACGCCTGGCGCGCGCCGCCGAGCTGAGCACGGCGGACGACGTCGTCGTCCTCTCGGGCTGGGCGCGTGTACCGGGGACGCGCTCGGAGGCCGAGCTGATGGAGTCGGCCTGGAGCGGCGATGGCGCGGGAGGTCGTGGTCGACCCGGACGCGCGGACGACGGTCGGCAACGCTGCGAACGCGCTCGACGACATTCGCCGGGTCGGGCGCGAGCGAGGTCGTCGTCGTGACGTCGCGCTGGCATGCCGAACGCGCGAAGGCGGCGTTTCGGCTGCTGCTGCGCGGCGGCGGCGTTCGCGTCACGTCGTCCTCTCCGCCCGAGCCGTGGAACGCGCGCGCAGCGCTCAGGGAGCTGGCGCTCTGGCCGCTGCTTCCCGCGCAGCTGCTGGGCTGCACGACGCTCGTAGTCCCGGCGCTAGTCGGGCCGTCCGGGCCATTCAGGCGCGGATCCTTCTAAACGACCTCGACGTGGATGCGGTTCTTGGAGTCGCGCAACGGGCCACCGCCGCGTCCGCGCGCGCACGGCGAGGATCTCGGCCATGATCGCGAGCGCCGTCTCCTCCTGCGTGTCGGCGCCGATGTCCAGGCCGCAGGGGCCCATGATCCGGTCGAGCTGCTCCTCGGCCACGCCCGCCTCGAGCAGCCGGCCACGACGGCGCTCCGTCGTTCGGCGCGAGCCCGAGCGCGCCGACGTAGAACGCCTCGCTCTCGAGCGCCGCCTTCAGCGCAGGCTCGTCGAACTTGTCGTCGTGCGTCAGGACGACGACCGCCGTCTGGTGGTCGGGCGCGATCTCGGCCAGCGCATCCTCCGGCCATTTCTGGATCAGCAGGTCGGCCGACGGCATCCGCTCGGGGGTCAGGAACATCCCGCGCGCATCGCCGACGATCGCCGTCCAGCCGAGCAGCTTCGCCGCCCGGCAGAGGGACTCCGCGGTATCCACAGCGCCGTAGACGAACAGGCGCGGCGGCGGGCCGTACCACTCGGCGAACACCTTCGTGTCGTCCTCGAGCGAGAGCAGCTTGTTGCGCCCGCGGCGAACGAGCTCGTCGAACTGCCCGGTCGCCTCGACCGGCACCCCGCCTCCGAGGCGCTCGCCCGTCTCCAGGACGAGCTCCTTGCCTCCGACGCTCTCACCCTCGACGACGGTGAAGAGGACGCCGCGCTGACCCGAGTCACGCAGCTCCGACGAGCCGGTGGAGGAGGCTCACTCGACGGGCTCCACGAACACGTCGATCTCGCCGCCGCACGGCAGGCCCACGCTCCAGGCCATGTCGTCGGTGATGCCGTAGCTCAGCATCTTCGCCTCGCCCGAACGCATCACGTCCATCGCGTTCTCGAACACGTCGCCCTCGACGCAGCCGCCCGAGACGGAGCCGCACATCTTCCCCGACTCGGAGATCGCGAGGCTCGTGCCGACGGGCCGGGGCGCCGAGCGCCGCGTCGCGACGACCGTCGCGACGACGACCTTCTCGCCGGCCTCCCGCCAGCTCTCCACCTCGTCCAGGATCTCTTTCATGCTGCGTGCCTCCTCTCGATGCCGGCGAGCACCGCCGCCAGCTCTTCCAGACTTCTCAGATTATGGCCGGAGAGGAACCGGTCGACGTACGGCAGCGCAGCGCGCATACCGCCGGCGAGCGGCTGGTACTCCGGGTTGCCCTTCAACGGATTGACCCAGACGACGGCATAGGCGGCCCGGGCGAGCCGTGCCATCTCGCGGCCGACCAGCTCCGGATCCTGCCGCTCCCAGCCGTCGGAGACGATCACGACGACGGCGCCGCGCGAGAGCGCACGCTTCCCGTAGAGATCGTTGAACTCCTTCAGCGAAGCGCCGATCCGCGTGCCGCTGCCCCAGTCGGTGACGGCTTCGGTGCATTTCTCGAGCGCGGCTTCCGGGTCGCGCGTTGCGAGCTCGGGCGTGAGGCGCGACAGCCGCGTGCCGAACGCGAACGCCTCGACTCCGGGTCCCGACCCGACCGCGGCGTGGAGGAACAGAACGAGAGCCCGGGCGTAGGCGTCCATCGAGCCCGAGACGTCGCAGAGCACGACGAGCTTCCGCGGCACCGCCTTGCGGGCGCGGTAGGGACGGTCGACCGGATCGCCTCCGGTCCGCAGCGACTGGCGGATCAGGCGGCGCATGTCGAGCCGGTCGCCGCGCGGGTCGGCACGGCGGCGGCGCGACGCGCGCAGCGGCCGGTGACCGGCGATCGCCGCGATCAGGCTCTTGACGCGCCGATACTCGTCCGGCGTCATCTCGGCGAAGTCCTTGTCGCGGAGCAGCTCGTGTCCGGAAGCGCCGAGCTCGAGCGGGTCACCCAACTCGTCGTCCTGCTCGCCGCCCGGGCCGTCGGAGAGCGATTCGCCCACCTTCTGCTGGGCGACCGGGCTCGGCGCCGTCCGCACGGGCGGCAGCACGGGTGCACGCAGGAACCACGCGTTGAAGGCGCGGTCGAAGAGGTCGAGTTCGTCGTGGCGCGAGACGAGTGTCTGGCGAAGTGCGAAGTAGACGTCCTCCTGGCGGGTCAGGTCGACGGCACCGAGGCCGCGGAGCGCGTCGGCGACGCGGCCGGGGCCGACCTCGAGGCCGACCTCCCGCAGGACGCGGCCGAACGTGACGACGTGCCGGACGACGGCGTCGGCCATGCTCGGCTACCGGGCCGCGGTCGTGCGGGCGGTATCGACGAGCTGCGCCAGGGTCTCGTCGCGCACGGCCTCGATGTCCTCGCGGTACTTCAGCACCGAGCCAAGTGTCTGCTCGACGACGTCGGCATCGATCTCCTGGCGCCCGAGCGCGTTCAGCGCCATCGCCCAGTCGATCGTCTCCGCGACCCCGGGCGGCTTGGCCAGGTCGAGCCCGCGGAGCTCGCGGACGAACGCCGCTGCCTCGGCGGCGAGACGCTCCGAGATGCCCGGGATCCGGATCTTGACGATCTCGATCTCACGGTCGATCGACGGATGGCCGATCCAGTGAAACAGCGCGCGGCGCTTCAGTGCATCGTGAAGCTCACGTGTCCGGTTGGACGTCAGGATGACGGCCGGCTTGCGACGCGCGCGAATCGTGCCGAGCTCGGGAATCGTGATCTGGAAGTCCGAGAGCACCTCGAGCAGGAACGCTTCGAACTCCTCGTCGGCCCGGTCGATCTCGTCGATCAGCAGCACGACCGGCTCGTCGCTGTCGATCGCCTCGAGCAGCGGGCGCCGGATCAGGAACTCGGGGCCGAAGAGCTCGTCCTCGGAGACGGTGCCTTCCTGCGCGGCGCGGATGTGCAGCAGCTGGCGCGGATAGTTCCACTCGTAGACGGCGTGCGCGACATCGAGGCCCTCGTAGCACTGGAGGCGAATCAGGCGTGAGCCCGTCGCCGTCGCGAGCGACTTGGCCGCCTCGGTCTTCCCGACGCCGGCCTCGCCCTTCGAGGAGCAGGGGCTTCTCCAGCGCGAGGGAGAGAAAGAGCGCAGTCGAGAGGCCGCGGTCGGGGAGGTAGTCCGCTTCCTGGAGTGCCTTCTCGAGCTCGTCGATCGTGCGGAAGGCGCTCATGAAGTGAGCGTACGCTGGCGGGTCAGCGGTCGCGGGTTCAGGCTGCGTCCTCGAGGAGGTCGACGGCCATCGCGACCGACCGCTCGAGAAAGCCGAACGCCACGAGCACGTTGAGGCAGTCGACCGGGTCGACGTGCTCGTCGTGACTCCCCTCGACGATCCGCAGCGCGACGAACGTGAGCGGGTCGAAGTGGATGCCCGCTCGCTTCAACGTGCGGCCGAGCGTGAACGCTTCGCGTGCGAGCTCGTGCTCGGCGGTCGTCAGCGAGTGCCCGAGCGCGATCTCCCGCTCCTGGCGCTCACGCAGCGCTTCGGCTGCAGCGAGATCCTCTTCGTCGAATTCCGTGATCATCGTCACCGATGTGAGACGCCGAATCGCCGCGGGAGTCAGGACGGATCCGTCTGACCCGTCACGCGAGGTGCGAGTGAAAGCTCCTTGAATCGTCGCGCGTTCTCGACGATCGCTGCCTCGACCGGCAGCCGCTCCATGCTCGACGCGCCGTAGAAGCCGACCACGCCGGTGGTGCGGTCGAGCACGTATTGCGCGTCCTCGGGCTCGGCGATCGGACCGCCGTGGCACAGCACGAGCACGTCGGGATTCACCTCGATCGACGCGTCGGCGATCGCCTGCACCCGTTCGACCGCCTCGTCCAGAGTCGGAGCACTCGTGACGCCGATCATCCCCTTCGTGGTGGTGTTCATGTGCGCGACGACGATGTCCGCCCCGGCGTCGGCAAGCCGGCGCGCCTCCTGCGGATCGAACGCGTACGGCGTCGTCAGGAGATCCAGCTCGTGCGCGGCCCTGATCATGTCGACCTCCAACTCGAAGCTCATCCCCGTCTCCTCGAGCACCTGCCGGAAGTTCCCGTCGATCACACCGACCGTGGGAAAGTTCTGGACGCCGGTGAAGCCGAGGTCACCGAGCTCGCGGAGGAACCGGGGCATCGACCGGAACGGATCCGTGCCGTTGACCCCGGCGAGCACCGGCGTGTCGCGGACGACGGGCAGCACCTCGGCGGCCATCTCGACGACGATCGCATTGGCGTCCCCGTACGCCAGCAACCCGGCGGCCGATCCGCGCCCCGCCATCCTGTAGCGGCCGGAGTTGTAGACGATGATCAGGTCGACGCCGCCTGCCTCCTCGCACTTGGCGGAGAGGCCGGTGCCTGCTCCTGCCCCGATGATCGGCCGGCCGGCGGCGAGGGTGGCCCGCAAGCGTCGGAGTGCCTCGTCCCGCGTCACGCCGCAACCATAGGCGACCCGGCGGAGGGGACCTGCGCCGCTCCTCGTGCGCTTCGACCCGTCCGGCATTGACAGCGCCGACCGAGAGTCATAGCGTCGAGCGCTCGGTCTGTCGACTCCTCTGAAAGGAGCTCCACGATGACCTACGAGATCAAGATGCTCGATCTGATCGACATCGAGCTCGAGTCGAGTTTCCTCGTCCTCGCCCGCAACATGGGGCTCCGCACGCGCGTGAAGACGTGGGGCTACCTCATTCTCGGCTCCGATACCGAGCCGATCGTGGTCGACACCGGGCGCGAGTCACCCCGAGATCATGGAGACCCTCGGGATGACGGGCACCGTGACGAAGGAAATGACATTACGGCGCCAGCTGACGAAACACGGGGTGAAGATCAACGACGTCCGCTGGATCCTGCACACGCACCACCACATCGATCACGCCGGCCAGGACAGCCAGTTTTCGATGCGTCAGACGGTGATCACGAACCGACGTGAGCTCGAGTACTCGGCGTCGGGCATCATGGGCGGGCAGTACCCGGCCGAATACGTCAAGCACCACATCGACCGGCTGCACAAGCCCGGCGCGATGCGGCTGCTGGATCTCGAGCTGTCCGGGCCGGACGAGATCGCACCCGGCATCGTCTGCGAGGCGGCCGGAGGCCACACGGAGGGCTCGATGAACATCATCGTCGAGACTGCCGAGGGCAAGGCCTGCATCTGCGGAGACGTGATCTACGACATCCAGAATCAGGTGATCGACCCGAGCCACCAGGTCCTCGACTACGAGCCCCAGTCGACCGGGAACCAGGGCACGTCGAAGCGCCAGGAACGCGCCGCGATCAAGAAGGCGTTGAACAGCGGCACGTTCGTGCTGCCGATCCACGACTACCCCGCCCGCGTCGAGTGCGGGCGGGTGGTCTCGCGGCTCGTCGGCGATTCCGTGCCGGGGCCGGAGCTCGCGATCGAGCACCGGACGACGGGCGAGACGCTGAAGATGGGCCTGGGCCGGGAGGAGTTCGCTCTTCCCCCAGCGCCGTGACGGGGACGGTCGAGAAAGTGTCGGCCTGAACGAGGCGTGATCGAATAGGCTCGGGCCGGTGACGACGGCCGGCCATCTGGAGTCGTCCCGTGCGCACCGTCGGGCGAGGCGCCCGCCGGCACGATCACGTACCTCGAGGCGATCAGGGCAGCCCTCCAGGACGCAATGCGCGAGGACGACCGCGTGTTCCTGCTCGGAGAGGACATCGGGGCGTTCGGTGGTGCGTTCGGGGTCACAGCCGGGCTCTTCGACGAGTTCGGCGAAGCCCGCGTGATCGATACCCCGATCGCCGAGGAGGGGTTCGTCGGCGCCGCGATCGGTGCCGCGTGGATGGGCGAGCGTCCCGTCGTCGAGCTCCAGTTCGCCGATTTCATCACGTGTCCCTTCGACACGATCGTCACGGTCGCGGCCAAGACGCACTGGCGGTCGGGACAGCAGATCCCGATCACGATCCGCTGCCCCACCGGCGGCGGTGTGCGGGGAGGACCATTCCATGCGGGGTCGCCCGAGGGGTGGTTCGTCGGTACCGCAGGCCTCAAGATCGTGTGCCCCGGCACGGTTGCGGATGCCTACGGTCTCCTGCGGGCCGCGATCGACGATCCCGATCCCGTCCTCTACTTCGAGCACAAGCGCCTCTACCGCACGCTGCGAGCCGAGCCTCCGGAGGCGGGGCACCGCACCCCGATCGGGCCGGCGGTGATCGCGCGCACCGGCTCCGACGCCACGGTCGTCACCTACGGCTCCGGAGTGGCGACCGCGCTCGAGGCCGCCGAGCGCGTGGATGCGGAGATCGAGGTCGTCGACCTGCGCACCGTCTGGCCGCTCGACGAGGAGACGATCCTGTCCTCGGTCGCGAAGACCTCGCGGGTCCTCGTGCTACAAGAGGCCTCTCGCTCGACGGGAGCCGCGGGCGTGATCCTGTCGCTCATCGCCCGTCGCTCGTTCGAGCAGCTCGACGCCCCTCCCGCGCTGCATGCCCCGCCGGATACGCCCGTCCCGTTCGCGCCCGAGCTGGAGGACGCATACATGCCGTCTGTCGGTTCGACGACCGCAGCCCTCGAACAGCTCCTCGCATATCTGATGTCGATCGAGCCGTGCGCAGAAAACCCGTCGATCGGCTCGGACGAGCGCGTGGCACTTTTTCGGCTCGTGTTGCTGCAGCGCCTGTTCGAGGATCGGGTGATGGCGCTCTACCGCCAGGGCCGCGTCCCCGGGTCCGTGTACACCGGACGCGGGCAGGAAGCGGTCGCGGCGGGCGCGGGCGTCGCGCTCGGTCCCGACGACGTCGTCGCCCCGCTGAACCGCGAGCTCGCCTGCCACTTCGCGCGCGGCGCGACCACGGCAGATGCATTTCGCAACTTCTTCGGCAAGGGGACGAGCCCCACGCTCGGGCGCGACGGAAACATGCACTTCGGCGCCCCAGCACGCGGCGTGTTTCCGCTCGTCTCGATGCTCGGCGACCTCGTGCCCGTCGTGACCGGCGCCGCCCTGGCCTTCAAGCGCCGCCGCGAGCGGAGGGTGGCGATGACCTTCCTCGGCGAAGGGGCGTTCTCGGTCGGCGACACGCACGAAGGGCTCAACCTGGCCGCCGTCTGGCAGGTTCCCGCGGTGTTCGTGATCCAGTCGAACCGATACTCGTACTCGACGCCCGTGGCGCGCCAGATGGTGAACACGAACATCGCGCAGCGCCTCTACGGCGGCTGGTCGATCCCTGCGGAGCGTGTCGACGGGACGGACGCGCTGGCGGTTCTCGACACAGTGCGCGCCGCCGTCGAGCGGGCCCGGAACGGAAACGGCCCCCAGGCGGTCGAGGCGCTTTCGGTGCGGATGCACGGTCATGCCGCACACGACGACGCGCGCTACGTCCCGGCGGGCATGCGCGAGGAGTTCGCCGACCGCTACGACCCGGTGAGCCGGCTCGCCGCCCGGCTCGCGCTCGACGGCTTCGGCAGCCGACGCGATCGGCGAGCATGCGCGAGGCGGCCGCCGCCGAGGTCGCCGCCGGTCTGGCCGAGGCCGAGAACGCGCCGGCGGCCGACCCCGCCACGATCGAGGACGGCGTCTACGCAGCGCCGCCGTTCCCTCGCTCGTAGGCGCTCAGCGCGGCAGCAGGCCGCGGAGCAGCAGCTCGATCAGGACCTCGCGGGAGCGGATCGAATCCCAATCGTGTGCCCGCCGCAGGTGGCGGTACGTGCGGTCGACGGCGTTGACGAGCACGGTAGCGGTCTCCTCCACCTCGACCTGCCTGATCGAGCCGTCGGCGATGCCGTCGTCGAGGATCCGCTCGATCGGGTTGATGTAGGCGTCACGTGAACGAACCTCGTCGCCCGACTCGTGGAAGAAGCGGCGGTCAGATTCCTCGTCGAGTGCCGCCAGGAACGCCAGGTGATCCTCGGTCACCTCGCAGACTGCGACGAGTGTCGCCTCGAGGCGCTCGGCTCCGGTACCGCGACCCGTGAAGGCAGGCCAGAGGGCAGCACGGAATGCGTCCTCGTAGTCACGGGCGAGCAGCGCGAAGATCTCCTCGCGGCCGAGGCCGCGGCGATGCAGCGTCATCCGCGAAATCCCCGCCTCCTCCGCGATCCGCGTCAGCGTGGCGGCCTGCCACCCGCCTGCGGCGATCGCGCGACGCGCTCCTTCGACGACGCGTTGCTCGGTGCTCTCGACCGTTGCCATCGCGCGAGGGACGATAGCGTTGCGCGAATGGTACGACAATGTCACACTGCCCCGATACCCCGTTGGACCGTGCCCGCTGCCGGGCCGGCCGAGCCGAAGGAGGCCACATCGTGCCGATGATCGAGGTCAAGCTGTACGACCGCCGCGTCACCGAGGAGTCCGTGCCGAAGATGATCGAGGCGCTGACGAATGCGCTCGCCGAGACGAGCGGCGCCTCGCCGGACCACATCCAGGTCGTGATCCAGGGCAGTCGACCCCAAGCACTGGGGCATCGCCGGCAAGCAGCAGTCGTGAACGAGACGCGAGCGAGAGAGGATCGAGATGGCTCCTGAGGTACTCGTCCCGTCGTCCGAGGCCGAAGCCGTCTCGTTCTTCGGCGACGGTGCCGGAACGACGGTGATCGGCGGCGGCACAGTCGTCGTGCCCGAGATCACGTACGGCCGGCTCGATCCCGCCCGCGTGCTCCTGCTGTCGCAGGCCGACCTCGACGGGATCAGCATCGACGGACAGAAGGTCACGATCGGCGCCACGACTCGCGTCGACGCACTGCTCGGCCTCGCCGATCACGTGCCGGCCTTGGCCGCCTGCGCCGAGAACCTGGCGGACTACGAGATTCGCGGCCAGGCCACCGTCGGCGGGAACCTCTGTACCGGCGCACGGCGCGGATTCGCCGCGCGGCGACCTCCAGGGCGCGCTGCTCGCGCTCGACGCGACGGTGCGCTCGGCGGGTGCCGACGGGGAACGAACAGAGCCCCTCGAGGACTTCCTCGCGAATCGCCATGCGAGGCTCGTGCTCGAGGTCTCGCTTCGAGCTGCCGGCGGCGTCGGCGTTCGCCGTGCTCTCGTATCCGCATACCCACGAGTACACCGTGCTCGCCGTCACCGGCGCCCGCGCCGCCGACGGCACGATCAGGCTCGCGGCGACCGGTCTCGCGGGAACCGGCGCGCGCCTGCGCTCCGCCGAGGCGGCCGCCGGCGACATCGAGGCGGCCGGCAAGGCAGCGGTGGAGCGACGTCACGCTTCGCCGACGACGCCCTCGCCTCGAGCTGGTACCGCGAGCAGACACTGCCGGTACTCGTCCGTCGCGTCCTCACCCAACTCGAGGAGTCCGCATGAACCTCACGGTCAACGGGGTCGACACCACGATCGAGAGTGGCCCCCTGACGAGCCTGCTCGACGTCCTCCGGGAGGAGCTCGGGATCACGAGCCCGAAGGCCGGGTGCGAGCAGGGCGGCTGCGGTGCCTGCACCGTCCTCGTCGACGGTGAGCCGCGCCGGTCGTGCCTGATGCCCGCAGGCTCGGTCGAGGGCGCCGAGATCACGACGGTCGAAGGGCTCGGCACGCCGGAGCACATGGCGCCCGTGCAGCAGGCGTTCACGCACCACTACGCAGCGCAGTGCGGCTTCTGCACCTCGGGGATGATGATGGCCGCGCAGGCCTACGTCGATCGCGGGGGCACCGATGACCGCGAGGCGATCCAGGAGGCCCTCGGCGGTCATGTCTGCCGCTGCACGGGCTATGTGAAGATCATCGACGCGGTGGCCGCCGTGGCGCGTGGCGAGTCGTTCGACATGACCGTCACGGCGCAGGGTGCCGCAATGACCAACCTCGGAGGTGTGGCATGAAAGCCGTCGGCGCGCGGGTCCCCCGCTACGACGGCGTCGCCCATGCGACGGGCCGCACCGTGTTCGTCGACGACGTCCGGGTTCCCGGGACGCTCTGGGTGAAGGCGTTCCGCTCACCGGTGCACAGCGCCGCGATGACGAACCTCGACACGAGCAAGGCCGACGGCGATGAAGGGCGTCCATGTGATCACCTGGGAGGACGTGCCGCTGCTCGAGTACGGGCACCTCTCAGCCCTCGGGATCCCGGCCGACGAGCCGCTGCTCGCCAAGGACGAGGTGCGCTACCTCGGCCAGCCGATCGCCGTCGTCGCCGCCCCCGACGAGGAGACCGCGATGGCGGCGGTCGCGGCGATCACCGCCGACTTCGAGGAGCGGCCGGCCCTCTTCGACGTCCGCAAGGCGTTCGACGCGGACGCCCCGCAGATCCATCAGTGGGGCAACTGGTACACCCATTTCGAGAACGAGATGGACCGGCGGCAGATCCGCAAGGGCAACATCGACGAGGCGTTCGAGAAGGCAGACCTGATCGTGCAGGGCGTCTACCGGCCTGCCGCGATCGAGCACGTGCCGCTCGAGACGCAGGTCTGCCAGGTCGTCCCGGAGGCGAACGGCCGGCTGACGATCTACTCCTGCACGCAGGCGCTCTACTTCTCGATGGGCGTCGTCGCAGCGCACCTGCAGCTGCCGTTGAACAAGCTGAAGGTCGTCGGCGGCACGGTCGGCGGAGGCTTCGGCGGCAAGGTCGATACCGCCACCGAGACGATGTGCGCGCTGCTGGCGCAGAAGTCGGGCAAGCCGGTGAAGTGGCGCTGGACGCGGGAGGAAGAGTTCCTCTGCTCGTCCACGCGGGCTCCCTGGCACATGGAGATCGCGGATGCCGTCACGAAGGACGGCTGGATCCTCGGCCGCAAGATGCTGACCCTCCACGACTCCGGTGCCTACTCGCGGTTCTCGCCGTACGGCCTGACGAAGCACAGCTTCCATCACACCGGTGCGTACTCGATCCCGAACCTCGAGTTCGACGGATACGTGGTCTACACCAACCGCACGCCGACGACCGCGATGCGCGGCTTCGGCGTCACGTCCGTCTCGTTCGCGACCGAGACGCACATGAGCCGCATCGCGCTCGAGCTCGGCATCGATCCCGTACGAGCTGCGGCTGAAGAACGCGAACCGGATCGGCGACACCTCACCGAACCAGATCGCCGTACACCGACCCGTCCACCGTGCCGACGATCCTGGCGATCGCCGATGCCGTCGGCCACGACCTGACGCCGGAGTACAAGGCGATGACCCGCGACCAGCGGACGGGCGACCTCCTCCCCGAGCACCTCGTCGGCCAACTCGGAAACCCGGAGGCCCACTGATGGCAGTCAAGACCGGCCGCGGCTTCGCGGCGATCGAGTACCCGACGGGGATGAACCAGAACGGCGACCCGTCGCAGGCGTGGATCAAGGTGAAGCCGGACGGCCGCATCGACGTCTTCGCCGGCACGTCGGACATCGGCAACGGCTCGAAGACGATCCAGTCCCAGATCGTGGCCGAGACGATCGGCGTGCCCTACGAGTGGATCACCTACGACAACTCGAATACCGACTCGTCGCCCGTCTGCACCGGCACGTTCGCCTCGCGGGCGACGTTCGTGGCGGGCAAGGCCGCCGAGAAGGCCGCCGTGAACGTGCGCCAGAAGATCCTCGAGATCGCAGGCAAGGAGCTCGAGATCGATCCGGCCGACCTCGAGATCGTCGACGGCGAGGTGACTCGCCAAGGGCGCGCCGCAGAAGAAGATCAGCGTCCCCGACGTGGCGGCCGCCGCGACGTGGACCTACGGCGAGCTGATCACCGGCACCGGCGCTCAGCTGAAGCCGTACGCGACGATCGTCGAGCCCGAGACCGGGAAGGTCGACCTCCCTCCCCACTCGGCGATCTCGTACGCCTCGTGCGCGGCCGAGGTGCAGGTCGACGACGAGACAGGGGTCGTCACCGTCACGCACCTCTGGCAGTGCTACGACGTCGGCAAGTCCATCAACCCGACGCTTGGTCGAAGGGCAGATCGAGGGCGGCGCCGTCCAGGGGCTCGGCCTCGGCGTGCTCGAGAACTGCTACCCGTACTACCCGTCGGTCGAGCATCGCGGCGGCGCAGTTCGGGGCGTACCTCGCGCCGGGCATGGAGGATCTGCCGCAGATCGACACGATCATCATCGAGAACCCGTCCACCGACGGCCCGTACGGCGCCAAGGGGATCGGCGAGATGGCGAACAACGCCCAGCCACCTGCGATCGCGACGGCCGTGTACGACGCTGTCGGCGTCTGGGTGACCGAGCTCCCGATCACGCCGGAGCGGGTCCTGCGCGCGTTGCAGGCGAAGGAGAGCGGGCGGCGGCGAGCCCAGGCGCGAGGGCAAGACCGTCGTCTTCGACGTCGAGCTGTCCGTCAACGCGGTCGGCACCGGGATCACGTTCGGCGGCCCCGCCTGATGGCGGATTCGCCGTTTCGTTCGTTCGTCGGCGAGGAGCCCTTCCCCATCTTTCCCGGGGTAGGGCTCCATCCGATCGCCGGCGACCAGGTGTTCCTCGGGCGCGTCACCTACGAGCCCGGAACCACTGTGCAGCGGCACAATCACGAGCACACCGAGCAGGCGATGCTCGTGCTCGAAGGCTCGTTGCTGATGACGATCGGCGACGTCTCGCAGCACCTCGGGCCGGGTGACGCCTGCATCGTCAACCGCGGGGTCGACCACGAGCTGTTCTCCGAGGGCGGGGTGACGTTCATCGAGGCGCTCGCCCCGGTGCCGCTCGATCACATCGGCGATCGTGAGCGCGATCTCGTGCTCGGCGACCTGAACGGGTCGCTCCACGTCGAACGCTGACGATGGTGGCTGCCGGGCTCGTTCACGGAGCCTGGCCCGGGGCGCGGTGCCGGAACCGGCTCGCGCCCGAGCGTGAGCGCGGAGGTAGCGAGCGGCGCGATCCCCTGATTCCCAATGCCAGAAGACAGCGCTCGTGGCTCAGAGCCACAAACTCGACGGCGCCCAGCGCGACCCGGCCTCCGACCTCGGGGCCCCCGCGGAGCGCCGAGCAACGCGATCCCTTCCTCCGTCACCCACGGTCCGGATCAACTGAAGACAACGCTTGTGGCTCAGAGCCACAAGCTCCTCGTCCGCAACTCCGGCACGAGCCGCAGCAGGCAACACTCGCGGCTCAGAGCCACAAACTCCCCTTGCGGGTGTGCGGCCACGGCCCACGGGGCGGACGGTGACTGCTCAGGGCTCCGGAGTCGCGCTCGTCACCGGCGCGAGCCGCGGCATCGGCGCGGCCACGGCCGCACGCCTGCGGCGGGACGGCTGGCAGGTCGAGACGGCCGAGCGGGCGAGCGGCGTCGACCTCGGCGACCCTGCGGCGGCGGCGGCCGCAGTCGAGCGACTCGACCGGATCGACGCGCTCGTCTGCAACGCAGCCACGATCGCCCGCAAGGGCGTGTTCGAGACGACGCTCGAGGATTGGCGCCAGGTGATCGACCTCAACCTGACGTCCGTCTTCGCGCTCGCCCAGGCGGCGGCGCAGCGGATGGTCGCCGCCGAAGGTGGCTCGATCGTGCTGCTCGGCTCGATGATGTCCTTCCAGGGAGGCTTCAACGTGGCGGCCTACGCCGCGTCCAAGGGGGGTGTCGCCCAGCTCGCGAAGGCGCTCTCGAACGAGCTCGCCGGGCGTGGTGTCCGCGTCAACGCGGTCGCGCCGGGCTACATCGTGACCGAAATGACCGATTCGCTGGAGGACTGGCGGCGGCGCCAGATCGACGAGCGCATTCCCGCGGGGCGCTGGGGCACGCCGGAGGATGTCGCCGACGTGATCGCGTTTCTCCTCTCCGACGATGCGCGCTACGTCACCGGCGCCGTGATCCCCGTCGACGGCGGCTATCTCGCGAGGTGAGCACGTCGTAGGATCGGGAGGTCAGCGAGCCCGAAGGAGACGAGCCGTGCCCATGATCCGTGTCGAGCTGTTCGACTACCGCATCACGCCAGAGGTCAGCGCGACCATCATCGAGAAGATGACCGACGCGCTCTGCGACGCCGTCCATCCCGGGCTACGCGACCATACGTGGGTGATCGTCGAGGGCCACGACCCGAAGAACTGGGGCGTCGGCGGCAAGCCGTGGCCCGTCGGCGAGATGCCCCCAGGCCCCGCGTGACGGGTCCGATGCTCGATCCGGCCGAGCCACGCGATCTCGTGCTGGCCGGCGTGTCTCGCTTCTTCGGCCAGGAGCCGACCCAGCCGGTCGGGCCGATCCACTGAGCGGGCCGATCCGGTCGGGCAAGGCGGCTGCCGCTGCCGTTCTCGCCGAGCCCTGATCAGGCTAGCCTGAGGACGTGCTCGCGACGGAGAATCTCTGGCGCGCCTGGTCGTTCCAGCCCCTCGTGCTCGCAGGCGCGATCGCTGCGATCGCGTTCTTCGTCCACGGCTGGCTGCGGCTGCGTCGCCGCCGGGCCTCGCTCGCTCCCTGGTCACGACTCCCGCTCTTCGTCGCGGGCGTGCTCGTCACCGTGCTCGCGATCGTCTCGCCCGTCGATCACATCGGGGAGACCTACCTGCAGTCCGTGCACATGCTCCAGCACGTGCTGATCGCGGATCTCGGCATCGTCTTGATCCTGCTCGCCGTCCGCGGGCCGTTGGTCGTGTTCTTCCTGCCACGAAACCTGCTGGCGCCCCTGGCCCGGATGCGCCCCCTCCGCTCTGCGCTCCGCTTCCTCCTCCGCCCGGGGATCAGCTACGTCGTCTGGGTGACCGTCCTCGTGGCGTGGCACATCCCGCCGCTCTACGAGGCAGCGCTCTCCAACCGCCTCGTCCACGACCTCGAGCACGTCGAGCTTCGTGCTCGGCGGCATGCTGGTCTGGACCCAGATCATCGATCCGTCGCGCCACCACAGGCTCTCGCTGGGCGAGCGGCTCGGGTACGCAGCGCTCGTCTTCTGGACGGGGCAGATCCTCGCGTACGTGATCGTGTTCAGCTTCGAGCCGCTCTACTCGACGTACGTCGACCAGCCCGTGCGGTTGCTCGGCCTCTCGGCTCTCACCGACCAGCGGCTGGCGGGCGTCGTGATGATGGTCGAGCAGCTGCTCACGGTCGGGCTGGCATTCGTCCTTCTGCTGCGAGCCTCGCAGCGGCGGCGCGCAGCGACTCACGCTCTCACGAACGGCCAGCCCGCGTGAGCTCCGCGTGGTCTCCCACGTTCGAGCCACTCTTCGTCGTGCTCGGCGGAGGTGCGCTCTGGGCGTACGTGCGAGCTGCGCGGCGGGAGAAGCCGGGCAAGGGGCGCATCGGAGCGTTCTGCGCCGGAGTGCTCCTCGATCGTCCTCGCGCTCAACTCGCCACTCGAGACGATCGCGGTCGACTACCTCGTCCTGTTTCACCTCCTCCAGAACGTGATCATCTCGGACTGGGCGCCGCCGCTCCTGATCCTGGGCCTCACGCCCACGATGCGCTCTGCGATCGCGGCGCGGGGGGGCCGCCCGTTCGCGTTCGTGACACGACCAGCGGTCGCCCTGCCGATCTGGCTCGTCGGCTGGTACGCGGTTCACCTCGGAGGCGTCTACGACGCAGCCGTTCGCGAGCCTCTGCTGCTCAACCTCGAGCACGTCTTCATGATCGGGATCGGGCTCCTGTTCTGGTGGCCCGTCCTGAGCGACGCGCCCCGTGCGGTGCCGACGCTCGCCCGGATCGCGTACATCTTCGCCGCCTTCGTGGGGTCCGCGTTCCTCGGCCTCGCGCTGACGTTCGCGCCACCGCTCTACGGGTACTACGAGAGCCTGCCCCGTGCGGCTGTGGGGGATCAACGCGGCCAAGGATCAGAACCTCGGCGGAATCCTGATGACCACCGAGCAGGCGCTCGTCTTCTTCGCGGTGATCACCTGGCTCCTGGTCGTTCTCTTCCGCGAGGAGGACGAGGCCGAGCGCGCGCTCCAGGCCCAGCACCGCGCCCAGGGGCTTCTCTAGAGCGGCGCACGTGGAGCGGTTCGCGCGTGTGCCTATCGCACCGCATCGGGCAGCGCGACGCGCTCGAGGTCGAGCTGGGCCGGCGCCGCGCACGACGGCGCGCGTCTCGCGCGCGTGCAGGAGCGTCGTTCGCACGATCAGCTTGGCGCGCGCGAAGTTGTCGAGCTCGGTCGGGACCGGGCCGACGCGGCTCCCGAGCGCGTAGCCGGCCGCGTTCCGCCCCATCGCGCGATAGCTCTCGAGCGAATACAGCGGCGACATGCCGAACAGCTCGAGGTTGTCGAGCGGCTGGAGGTCGGCACGATGGATGACCGCCGTTCCCTTCGACTGGATCCCGAGGGCGACGCCCGACCCCGACAGCCGCGCCCCGTCGTGCGCGATGAAGGCGACGTCTGCGACTCTCCTCACGCGTACGATGCGCGGCGACGCACCCGCCTCGGTCGCGCCCTCGACGATCGCCGCCAGAACGTCACCGTGATCGAGCCCGTTGATCGTCTCGCGGATCGCGTCGGCGAACGCGGGCCCGACGGCGATCACGACCTCCGCGGGATCAGTGCCTCGGCCGGCCTCGCCCGAGGACCGCCACGATCTCGTCCGCGTCGGTCGTCGCCGGTTCCGAGCCGGGCAGCGTCCGATCACGTGCGGGAGCGCCTGTAGCACCTCCCAGCGCTCGCCCTCGAGCCGGTAGCCGGTGCCGGGCCCCGCGTACAGGTTCGGGTCGTTGACCGCCGAGTGCACGAGACCGTCGGCGTCGATCACCGCCGAGGTCTGGAGGTAGTCGGCCGAGACGCGCTGGCGCTGCATGTCGACGACCGCGCGGGCCACGTCGTCGAAGCCGCGCCGGTCGAGCGCCAGGGCGACGTCGAGCCCCGACACCTTCCGCGCGAGCGCGGCGTCGGCAGCCTCGACGTCCGCGGCGCGGTCGCGGTCGGGCATGTCGCTCGCGTCGTAGCCGGTCGTCGCGGCCTCGACCTCGGCGTCGGTGACCGGCGGCAGGCCGAGCTCTTCGAACACGGCCTGCACCGCCCGGGCGGCGCGCGCCCGGACGCGGGTCACCTCGTCCTCCGCGACCGGTTCGATCCCCCCGTCGACCTGCCAGTCTCGCTGGATCGTCAGCCATTCGTCGAGATCGTCGGCGTCGTAGTTGCCGCCGCCGAAGGTGTTGTCGTGGCGCGGCATCACCGAGTAGCCGGAGGTGACGAAATCCGTGCCGGGCAGGAACTGGCCCATCAGCTTCGCCGTCTTGCGGATCGCGGAGTGCGACGCGATCGCGTCGTTGCCGGAGGCGACCTCGAGGTCGAGCCACGCTGCGATCACGTTCTCGGCCAGGATCGCCCGCGTCCCGCCCGGCAACGAGAGCACGAGCGCCACGCACGAGATCGAGCCGTTCTGCACGCCCTGTGAGCCGGCCGCGCGCACGACGGAGATGCAGCGAGCCTCGAGGTAGAGCATCGACATCCCCTGGGCCTGGCCCATCAATGCCTCGGAGCCGGTCCCCGAGGTGAATCGCACCTTGACTCCGCGAGAGGCATACGCCGCGCCGAGGAACGACTTCGACCATGGCGTATCGTCGCCGTCCACGAACACCTGCTCGGTCCCGTAGACCGAAAGCGTCTCCGCGTAGGTCACGAGGCCGTTGATCGCGAGCTCGAGATTGCGGCGCTCCTCGACAGCGCACTGGGTCATCACGCCCGGGCCGCCCGGTCTGCGAGCCGACGAGCAGCGAGATCGCGTTCAGCGGCGCGTAGCGCGCCACGCCGACGGTCGTCTCGATCTCGGCGAAGCCGCGCGCGGATGCCTCGGCAGCGTCCGCGGCCAGCAGGGCGGGGCTCTCCTTCAGGTTCGTCACGTGCGCCTGATTGGCGGGCGCCCGACGCGCGCGAAGCTTCTTGAGCGCGAACATCAGCTCGACGGGGTCGAGCAGGCCGGCGACGCGTGCGAGCTTCGCGGGCGTCAGGCCGCGCGCGAGCCGCACGACCTCGGCCCGCGGAACGTCGACGTCCACCAGCATGCGCGCGACTCGCGAGGTCGGGCAGTGCCATCGCATCGACCGCCACCTCGAGATCGAGGCCGTGCGCAACGAGGAACCGGTCGATCACGTCGAACTCGTCCGCCGCCCGGCCGTCCATGCGCACGACGACGCCGTTCTCGACCACCAGCTCGGGATCAGGGTCGTTCGGTCCGTTCGCGGCGACGAGACCGAGCTCCGGCAGCGGCGTCACGAGCAGCTCGCGCCGGAGCTCCTTCGCGGCGCGCGACGCGAAACGGGCGGATCCGTCAGACACCGACGAGCCTCCGACTCACGTACGCGGCCGCGGCGGCGCGGACGAAGGCCGCCGTCAGCGGCGCACCCCAACCCTCCAGCCGGACGGCCCACCCCTCGAGCTCGGCCGCAGACGAGCGGCCCGGCCGAAGCGCCGTATAGATCTCGAGCAGCTGGTCGTCGGGCACGCCGGTGAGCTCGGCGGCCCGATCGAGGTTGTCGGCCAGCTGACGGCGGCCCGCCGCGCGGGCGACATCGGCCTGACGACGTAACGTCGCGGGCGTCGCCCGCACGTCGCCCGCGACCAGCGTTCCGGCGCGCGCGGACTCGAGCGTGACCTCGTCGAGCGCGAGCCCCGACGGTGTCTCGACCAGATCGGGCCTCCGCGAACCGAGTGGATAGTCGACGGTCGGGTCGAAAGCCATCGCCGAAACTTTATAGGGTGCGGCCCATGACAAACGATCATCGATTCTTTGACCGTGTCGCCTTCGTCACCGGCGCCGCGAGCGGCATCGGTGCCGCGACGGCCGCGCGCCTCTCCGCCGAAGGGGCACGCGTCGCGACATTCGACCTGAACGCGCCGACCGGCGAGGCCGGCTCGCACGCGCTCGCGTTGACCGGCGACGTCGCGCTCGCCGCCGATGTCGAGTCGGCCGTCGCCTCGGCGACGGCCGAGTTGGGCCCGATCGACATCCTCGTCTGCTCGGCGGGGATCCCCGGTGCGTCGCTGCGCACCGCCGCGGTGAGCGACGAGGAGTGGAAGCGCGTGATGGCGATCAACGCCGACGGCGTCTTCTGGTGCAACCGCGCCGTGGCGCCCGGGATGGCGGAGCGCGGCTACGGGCGCATCGTCAATGTCTCCTCGATCGCGGGCAAGGAGGGCAACCCGATGGCCGCCGCCTATTCGGCTTCGAAGGCGGCCGTGATCGCCCTGACGAAGGCGGTCGGCAAGGACTTCGCAGGCACCGGCGTCTCCGTCAACTGCGTCGCACCCGCCGTGATCGAGACACCGATCCTCGAAGGGCTCTCGCAGCAGCACGTCGATTACATGGTCGAGCGGATCCCGATGGGCCGGATGGGGACTGCGGCCGAGGTGGCGGCCCTGATCTGCTGGCTCGCGAGCGAGGAGTGCTCGTTCTCGACCGGGGCCACGCTTCGACATCTCCGGCGGCCGCGCCGTCTTCTGATGCGCCGAGCTCGCTTCCGGAGCGGCGACGGACTCGTGCACGACGGTGTCGTCACGAGCCATGACGACCGGCTCTGGGTCGAGTCGGCCGACGGCGTCCGGGCCGCGGTCGTGGACGAGCGCACGCTCGCGCTCGAGCCCCCGGCCCGTCTCCTCCGTCCCCTCGACCCGCCCGAGGTCTGGTGCGCCGGCGTCACCTACGAGCGGAGCCGGGATGCGCGGATCGAGGAATCGGGCAGCGACGTGTACGCACTCGTCTACGACGCCGACAGGCCGGAGCTCTTCCTCAAGGACGCGGCGTGCCGCCGAACGGTCGGTCCGGACGAGCCGATCGCCGTTCGATCGGACGCGACGTGGAACGTGCCCGAGCCGGAGATCGCCGTCATCCTCGGCGACGAGCACGAGATCGTCGGGTACACGATCGGCAACGACGTCTCCTCGCGCGACATCGAGGGCGCAAACCCGCTCTACCTCCCCCAGGCCAAGGTGTTCGCCGCCGCTTGCGCGATCGGACCGGCCGTGTACGTGCCGGACGATTGGGGGGCTCCGCTCTCGATCACGCTGACGATTCGCGCCGCCGACGGCACCGAGCTGTTCGCAGGCGGAACGTCGACCGGGCGGATGAGGCGGACGTTTCCCGACCTCGTGTCCTGGCTCGTTCGCGACAACCCCGTCCCGCCCGGTAGCGTGTTGCTGACGGGGACCGGGCTCGTGCCGCCCGACGACTTCACCCTTCTCCCGGGTCACGTCGTCGAGATCGAGGTCCCGGAGATCGGAACGCTGACGAACCCCGTCGCGCGTGCCACCGACCTGCTCGAGAGGAGCTCCCGATGACCGAAACCCTGTCCGCCACCGCCGCCCGCAACTTCATCGGTGGGGCATGGAGCGAGAGCGCCTCCGGCGAGACCTACGAGAAGCGCAACCCGTGGCGCCCGTCGGAGGTCACCGGCGTGTTCGCCGCATCGACGGCGGACGACGCCAGGACGGCGGTGGCTGCCGCCCGCGTAGCGTTCCCGGCCTGGGCCGCGCTCCCGGCTCCCGCCCGCGCAGCGTTCTTCTTCAAGGCGGCCGATTCGATCGAGGCGCGCGTGGAGCAGATCGCCCAGGACATGACGGCCGAGATGGGCAAGCCGTTGCGCGAGGCCAGGATGGAGGCCGCGCGCGCAGCTGCGATCCTTCGCTATTCAGCAGGTGAGGCGTACAGGCCGGCGGGCGAGGTCTACGAGCCGTCCGTCGGAAATCAAACCCTCTACACGCGCCGCCGGCCGCTCGGTGTCGTCGGCCTGATCACACCGTGGAACTTCCCCATCGCGATCCCTGTCTGGAAGCTCGCCCCGGCGCTCATCTTCGGCAATGTCGTCGTGCTCAAGCTCGGCTACGAGGCTCCCCGCACGGGCCTGCACATCGCGGAGTGCTTCGCGGAGGCCGGGCTTCCGGCCGGGGTCCTGAACGTGCTGACGGGTGCAGGCTCGAAGGTCGGTGCCGAGCTCGTCTCGAACCCGGGCGTGCGCGCGATCTCGTTCACGGGCTCGGTCGCCGTCGGGCACGCCGTGCGCGACGAGGCGACGGCCCGGAACTGCCGCGTCCAGCTCGAGCTCGGCGGCCACAACCCGTTCATCGTGATGGCCGACGCCGAGCTCGGCCGGGCCGCCGAGGCGGCGTTCGCCGGAGCCTTCTGGTCGGCGGGACAGAAATGCACGGCGACCCGGCGAATCCTCGTCCAGGACACGGTCTACGACGCGTTCCGCGAGAAGCTGCTCGCACGGATCGATGCGGCGCACGTCGGCGATCCCGCCGACCCCGCGACCGAGGTGGGGCCGGTCGTCGCAGCCGGGCCGTTCGAGGAGATCCTCGCTGCGATCGGGCGGGGCAAGGCAGAGGGCGGCACGATCGCCGCCGGCGGCTCGCGCGAGAGCGACGAGGGCTACCTGATCGCCCCGACGGTGTTCGAGAACGTCGCCGACGACGCGTTTCTCTCCTGCGAGGAGGTGTTCGGCCCCGTCACCTCGCTCTACCGCTTCTCGACGCTCGACGAGGCCCTGGAACGAGCGAACGCCGTCGAATTCGGGCTCTCTGCCGCGATCTTCACGCGCGACCTGCACGCGACCCAGCGCTTCGCGAACGAGCTCCAGGCGGGCATCCTCCACATCAACTCGCAGACTGCCGGCGCCGACGTCCACGTCCCGTTCGGAGGTCTCAAGAACTCCGCCTGGGGGCCGCACGAGCAGGGGCGCGCCGCAATGGAGTTCTACACCGAGACGGTCACCGTCTACCAGGACGCCCCGCTTGGCTGAGCGGGTGCTCGTGACGGGCGTGCTCGGTTGTCTGGGCGCCTGGGTCTCCCGCTGCGTGCTCGACGACGGCGACGCCGTCGTCGGTTACGACCTCGGGGACGATGCGAGCCGGCTTCGGCTCGTGCTCGGCGACGAGGCCGACCGCGTGGAGCTCGTGAAGGGCGACATCACGGACCTCGACGCGGTCGAACGCGCGCTCGACGACCACGCGATCACGCGCGTCATCCACCTCGCGGCGCTCCAGGTGCCCTTCGTCCGAGCGAACCCGCCGCTCGGCATGCACGTCAACGTTGCCGGCACGGTGAACGTATTCGACGCCGTCTCCCGCCGGCTCGAGCGAATCCCGTCCATCTCGTATGCGAGCTCGGCCGCCGTCTACAACCCGGCCGATCCCTCTCCTGCTCCGGAGATCGGCGGGACGCAGCCCGCGACGCTCTACGGCGTCTCCAAGCTCGCCGACGAAGGCATTGCGCGGGTCTATGGCGCCGAGAGCGGCGTTCCCTCGATCGGCCTGCGGCCGTACGTCGTCTACGGCCCCGGGCGCGACCAGGGGATGACCTCAGGGCCGACGATGGCGATGCTGGCCGCATTGCGAGGGGAGCCGTTCCGGATCGCCTTCTCGGGCCGGGCCCAGTACGACTACGTCCCGGATGTCGCGCGCGCTGTCGTCATGGCGGCGCACGCCGAGACCGAGACGGCGTCCGTCTACAACGTGCCCGGCGCCCGTGCCGACGTGGCGGACGTGGTCGCATGCATCGATGCGGCACTGCCGGGCGCCGGCGCTCTCGTCACCTGGGGCGGTGATGCGCTTCCGTTCCCGGCGGAGTTGGAGGCGACCGGCTTCGACCGTGACGTCGGCGTCTTCCCGCGCACGCCGCTCGCAGACGGTGTTGCATCCACCGTCGCCCGCTTCCGACTCGCCTCGTAGCCCGGCTCAGCGTCGCAGGCGAACGAGGGCGAGCAACGCGAAGAACTGGGCCATCAGGAAGCCGGCCGCAACCCAGAGGACTGCGTCGAAGGAGCCCGTTGCATCCCTGATCGCGCCGAGCAGGAACGGCGAGGTCGCCGCGATCGTGTACCCCAGCCCCAGCATCATCGCCACCAGGGCACCGACTCTCTCCGGCGTACGCTCGAAGTCGAGCGGCAGCGTCATCACCAGCGCGAACAGGCCCCCCTGGGCGATTCCCGCGAGCAACGCACCCGCATAGGCCAGTCCCGGCGTCGCCACGAGCATGGTGGCGCCGGTGATGAAGAACAGGCTCAAGCCGAGCAGGAACGGGCTCCGCCTGCCCGTGCGGTCGGAGAGCCACGGGACGGCGAACGATGCCGGGATCGCCGTCAGATTCATCATCGCGAGCAGAACCCCCGCCTCTCCCGCCGTCCAGCCGCGCTCGTGATAGGCGTCAGGGAGCCATGCGTTGAGGCCGTAATACGCCGATCCCATCAGCGCGAAGATGGCGACGAGAAGCCATGCGGTGCGGCTGCGCCACGGCAGCCGCGGAACGGTCGCCGCCGGTGCGGCATGCGGCTCGTCGCCGCGGGTCAGAACGACCCAGGCGATCAGCGAGAGAAGAGCGACACAGGAGATCGCGATCAATGCGCCGCGCCAGCCGGCGAGCCAGCCGGCCAGTGGCACGGCGAGCAGTGCCGCACTCGTCGATCCGATCTGGATGCCGGTCGTATACACGCCCGTCCCGGTGGCGGGCCGGCTCTCGAAATGCTCCTTGACCGAGATCGGCGCGAGGGCATTCCCGAGGCCCATCCCGATCCCCACCGGCCAGGTGAGGAGGATGATCAGCCACGCCGAAGGCACCGAGGCGCGGAGGATGCCGAAGACGCCGATCAGCCCCAGCCCGATCGTCATTGCGCGCCGCGTCCCGATCTTCGCCGCGAGATACGCGGCGACGGGGGCGAAGAGGCCCATGCAGAGGACCGGGATCGTGCCCAGGAGGCCCACGACAGCGTGCGACGTCCCGAGCGCGTCCTGGATGGACGGGATCAGGGGCCCAACGCCGACGATCTGCGGACGAAAGGTGAGGGCAGCGAGGAACAGCGCGACGAGCGTCGCGGTGGGACGATGCTTCACGTCAAGCGAGCGGAATCAGCGTGGTGCGCTGCCGCGTTTCGAGCAGAGAGAGCGCCTGCCCGAGCACGAGCTCCTCGAAGTGTGGGCTCGCCGCGTGCGCGTCGAGCGCTGCATCGTCGGCGTAGCGCTCGAAGATGACGAACCGGTTGGGATCGTCGGAATCGACATGGACGTCGTACTGGAGGCACCCGGGCTCGGCGCGGGAGAGCGGTGTCATGCGCCGCAGCAGACCGGCGACCGTGGCGCTCTCGCCCTCTCGGGCGACCCAGGTGACGGCGAGGACAACCGTCATCGGCCAGAGGTCCTTAGACGAGCGCGGACGAGCCTGGCCGAGACCTCGACGTGCTTGCGGGCCTCGCGCCCCGCGGCGCTCGCGCTCTCGGAGCGGATCGCGTCGAGCAGCTGCACGTGCCGCTCCGCGGCCTCCTCCGGATCCATGTAGGTGCCGTACAACGAGACCGTGATCCGGCCCTCGACCCCGAGCGACTTCCAGCACTGCTCGAGCACCGAGTTCCCCGACGCCTCGACGATGAGGCGGTGGAAGGCGATGTCGTGCTTGACGAGGGCATGCGTGTCGCCGCGCCGCACCGCGTCGCGCATGGCCTCGAACTCGACCTCGAGCGCGGAGACGTCACCCTGGAGGTTCTCCGCCGCCAGCCGGGCGGCGAGCTCCTCGAGCGCGGCGCGCACGGGGTAGACCTCGATCATCTCTTCCTCGTCGAACACGCGGACGCGGGCGCCACGGAACGGCTCCGACTCGACCAGTCGCAGCAGCTCCAGGTCGCGCAGCGCTTCGCGCACGGGCGCCTGACTGGTGCCGAGCTCCTGCGCGATCCGCGTCTCGACCAGACGCTCCCCCGGTTCCAGCTCGCCACTCACGATCCGCTGCAGCAGCACGTCCTTCACCTGCTCGCGGAGGACCGTGCGGGCGATCGCGGTCATCGCTCAGCCGGCGATGACCGGGTTGGTGATCTCGCCCACGCCGTCGATCTGGATCGTGACGGTGTCCCCGGGACGAAGCAGGCGCTTCGGATCCCTGAACACGCCGACCCCGGCAGGTGTGCCGGTCAGGATCAGGTCGCCGGCCTCGAGCGTGGACGTGCGTGAGGCATAGCTGATGATCTCGTCGATCCCGAAGATGAGGTTCGACGTGCTCGAATCCTGGAGCGTCTCGCCGGAGACGATCGCGCGGATCGCGAGCGCATGAGGATCGGGGACATCGGCGGCCGGGACGAGGGGGCCGACCGGGCAGAACGTGTCGGGTGATTTGCCGCGCGTCCACTGTCCATCGGCGAACTGGAGGTCGCGGGCGGAGACGTCGTTGGCGACGACATAGCCGAGGACCGCCTCGAAGGCATTCTCCTTGGAGACATTCTTGACGGTCCGTCCGATCACGACCCCAAGCTCGGCTTCGTAGTCGCACTGCTCCACCACGGGCGGGATCACGATCGGATCGCCGGGGCCGATGAGGGAGGTCGTGTACTTCGCGAAGAAGAGAGGAGCCTTGGGGAGGTCGACTCCCTGCTCCTCGGCGTGATCCTTGTAATTGAGACCGACGCAGATGATCTTGCCGGGACGATCGATGGGCACCATGCCGTCGATCCTATGCGACACATTCCCGCTGCGCTCTTCCAACCGACGATAATCGATCATCGATTCAGACAGGATTGCGGCTCTGAGTAGACTCGCAGGCATGCCCCTGTCGCCCGACGTCGTCGCCGAGCTCGGGGCCGTCGTCGGTTCCGCATACCTGATCACCGAGCCCGAGCAACTTCGCGTCTACGACTGCGACGGGCTGACCGGCTGGCGGGCGACGCCGGCGCTCGTCGTACTCGCCGGATCGACCGCCGACGTGCAGGCGATCGTCCGGATCTGCGCGCGCGAGGACGTGCCGTTCGTGGCCCGGGGTGCCGGCACCGGCCTTTCGGGAGGCGCCCTCCCCGTCGCGGACGGGATCGTGATCTCGCTCGCCCGGATGAACCGGATCCTCGAGATCGACCTCGAGTCGCAACGGGTCGTGGTCGAGCCCGGAGTCGCGAACCTGGAGGTGAGTCGTGCGGTGGCTGCCGACGGGTTCTTCTACGCCCCTGATCCGTCCAGCCAGCAGGTGTGCACGATCGGCGGCAACGTGGCCGAGAACTCGGGAGGGGCGCATTGCTTGAAAAACGGATTCACCGTGAATCACGTCACGGGGCTCACCATCGTTCTGCCCGACGGGGAGGTCGTGGAGCTCGGTGGCAAGGCGCTCGACCCGGAGGGGCTGGACGTTCTCGGAGTGTTCATCGGGTCGGAAGGAACGCTCGGGATCGCAACCGAGGTCACCTTGCGGATCTTGCGCAAGCCCGAGGCCGTGACCACGCAGCTCGCGGCGTTCGCATCGATCGACGACGCGGGCGAGGCCGTCTCGGCGATCGTCTCGGCTGGGATCCTGCCTGCCGCGATCGAGATGATGGACTCCTTCACGATCGTTGCGGCGGAGCAGGCGTATCACCCCGGCTACCCGGCGGGTGCGGAAGCACTGCTGCTCGTCGAGCTCGACGGGATCACAGTGCAGGTCGAGGAAGACACGGCCACGGTCGACCGGATCTGCCGCGGCTGCGGCGCGTTCGAGGTACGCGTGGCGCGTGACGACGCCGAACGGGCGCTCCTCTGGCTCGGGCGCAAGGGGGCGTTCCCGGCGATGGGCCGGATGTCCCCCGACTACTACGTGCAGGACGGCGTCGTGCCACGGACGAAGCTCCCGGAGGTGCTGCGGCGCATCGGCGAGCTCTCCCGTGAGCACGGATTACGGGTGGGCAACGTCTTCCACGCAGGCGACGGCAATCTGCATCCGCTCGTGCTCTACGACGCCTCCAAGGGCGAGACGGAGGCGGCAAAGGTCCTCGCCGAGGAAATCCTCGCTGCCTGCCTCGACGCCGGAGGCTCGCTGACCGGTGAGCACGGCGTCGGCGTAGACAAGGCGTGCTCGATGCCGAAGATGTTCTCGGAGCGCGATCTGGAGGCGTTCGAGCGGCTCCGGCGCGCGTTCGACCCGGACGGGATCGCGAATCCCGGCAAGGTGCTGCCGACGCCACGTCTCTGTGGCGAGGTGCCGGGCCCCTACCGGCAACATCCCCTGGAGCTGGTCGGCCTTGCCGAGCGTTTCTAGCCTGGAGCAGGCGAGCGAGGCGCTGCGCACGGCCGCGGCGGAAGGCAAGACGGTGCGGATCGGAGCCGACCTCGACGCCGGCGGCATGGACCGCGTGCTCGAGCACGAGGCGGGCGACCTCACGTGCACCGTCGAAGCCGGGATCCGCCTGTCCGCCCTTGCGGCCGCGCTCGCACCGGCAGGCCAGCGCCTCTCGCTCGACCCGCCCGGCGATCCGACGATCGGCGCCTGCCTGGCCGGCAGCCTGTCGGGGCCGCTGCGGCACCGGTTCGGCGCCCCTCGCGACCTCGTTCTCGGGGTCACGCTCGTCCTCGCCGACGGCACCGTCGTCAACGCGGGTGGCAAAGTCGTGAAGAACGTCGCGGGCTACGACCTCGGCAAGCTCGTCTGCGGGTCGGCCGGCCGTCTGGCCTTCATCGGACGCGTCAGCCTGCGCCTTCATCCCGCCCCGGCCGCAGCGGCGACCGTCGTCGTCCGGACGGGCGACGCTGCCCCGCTCGTCGCGCGGCTCCTCGCCTCGCAGCTCGTCCCGAGCGCCCTCGACGTTCTCCACCCCGGCCGCGTGGCAATCCTGTTCGAGGGAGGCGCGGCGGCCGTGCGGGCTCAGGTCGACGGGACACAGGAACTCGTCGGCGGCGAGGAGACGGACGCCACCGTGTGGGAGGAGTCGCGCTCGATCCAGGCCGCGGCCGGGGGCCGGTCGTCATTTGCACCCGGCGAGCTCCGCTCGTTCCTGGAGCGCGTGCCGGAGGCCCTCGTCCGCCCGTCGGCCGGGAGCGCCTACGTGCCCGGGCCGGCTCGCGAGGAGACGCCGGCGCCTCTACGCCTGCTGCAGGAGCGGATTCACGCGGCGCTTCGACCCCGACGGGATTCTCGCGTGAGCGGGGTGCAACCGTGAGCTCGGCGCCCGACGTCCTCCGCTCGTTGACGAGCGACTGCGTGCACTGCGGCTTCTGCCTGCCGACGTGCCCCACCTACCTGCTCTGGAGCGAGGAGATGGACTCGCCGCGCGGCCGGATCCAGCTGATGGAGTCGCACCTCGACGGCACGATCTCCCTCAACGAGACCGTCACGCATCACTTCGATCTCTGTCTCGGCTGCATGGCATGCGTGACCGCCTGCCCGTCCGGCGTGCAGTACGACAAGCTCATCGAGGCGACGCGCGAGACGATCGAGACCACGACGCGCAGCGCCCGCTCGGCGACCGGCTCGTGCGCGGGGCGCTCTTCAAGCTGCTCCCCTACCCGAGGCGGATGGGCCCGGCGCTGCGGCTTGCGCCGCTCGGACGCAAGCTCCCGCTGCCGGGTCGCCTGCGGGCGATGACCGAGATCGCGCCGCCGTGGCGCTCGACGGAGAGGCCCGAGAAGAGTACGCCCGCGCGTGGCGAGACGCGCGGACGTGTCGGCATTCTCACAGGTTGCGTCCAGTCGGTGGTGTTCGGGTCGGTCAACGCGGCCACGGCACGCGTCCTCGCCGCCGACGGCTACGAGGTCGTGGCGCCGGCACAGGGCTGCTGCGGCGCGCTCTCGCTGCACGCGGGACGGGGCGACGAGGGGCGCGCTTTCGCCCGGCGCGCGATCGAGGCGTTCGAGGGCGTCGAGACCGTGATCGTGAACACGTCGGGCTGCGGCTCGCACCTGAAGGAGCTCGGCCACGTGCTCGGCGACGATCCCGCCTGGGCGGAGCGGGCAGCAGCGTTCTCCCGGCGCGTGCGGGATCTGGGCGAGTTCCTCGAGGGCGTGACACCCCGCGCGCCCCGCCACCCGCTCAACCTCAGGGTCGCGATGCAGGACTCCTGCCATCTCCGGCACGCGCAGCGACTCCCGCTCTCCTCGGCGGTGTCGCTCCGGCGGATTCCCGGCCTCACGCTGCGTCGAGCCCGCCGAGCAGGACATCTGCTGCGGCAGCGCCGGGATCTACAACATCACCCAGCCGACGCTGCCCGCGCAGCTCGGCGACCGCAAGGCCGCGCACGTCCTCGCGACGGGCGCCCAGGTCTACGCGAGCGCGAACCCGGGCTGCCTCGTCCAGGTCGCGACGGCACTCCGCCGGGCGGGGAGCCCGTTGCCCGCGCTGCACCCGATCGAGATCGTCGATGCGTCGATCCGGAACATCGGCGCGGCAGGCCTGCTGCGCGACGCCCGCCGCTGACGCCTGCGCAGGTACCCGTGCGGCAGGGTCCCGCGGCTAGTCCACTCCAGCTGCGGTCGTCGCCGCGGGCCGCAGCTCGTCGAGGCGGTCGACGCCCGCAAGCGCCGGAAAGAAACGCGACCAGCCGACGGCGATCGCGACCGTCAGCACGCCGCCGATCACGACCGCGGGCACGGCACCGACGAGGGCCGCGGCGACGCCGGACTCGAACGCGCCGAGCTCGTTGGAGGCGCTGATGAACACCATCTCGACCGCGTTCACGCGCCCGCGCAGCTCGTCCGGCGTGACGAGCGGCAGGATCGTCTGCCGGAGGACGACGCTGACCATGTCGACCGCCCCGCCCACCGCGAGCGCGATCAGCGACAGCCACATCGTCTGCGAGAGGCCGAACACGATGATCGAGACGCCGTAGAGGCCGACGACGGTCAGCAGCGTCCGCCCGGCGTGACGCCGCACCGGGCGTCGCGTCAGCACGATCGCCGAGCACAGCGCGCCGACGGCCGGTGCGGCGCGCAACACGCCGAGGCCGGCCGGACCGACGTCGAGCACGTCCTTCGCGAAGACGGGCAGCAGCGCCACCGCGCCGCCGAACAGGACCGCGAACAGGTCGAGCGAGATCGCGCCGAGCAGGACGGGCGTCCGCCGGACGAGACGCACGCCGCCGAGGACGCTCGCGAGATCGGGCGACGACCCACCCGCCCCATCGCGGCCCGCGTGGAGCAGCAACGTCCCGGCGAGCGCGATCACCGACAGCCCGGCCGCCGTCGCGTAGACGAGTTCGGAGTGCAGCGCGAACAGCAGCCCGCCGATCGCCGGGCCGACGATCACGGATGCCTGGAACACGACCGACCGGAAAGCCAGCGCCCGCACGAGGATCTCCCGCGGCACGAGTGACGGCGTCAGGGCGCGGGAAGCCGGTGCGCCGAGCGCCGATGCGACCCCGGTGCCGAAGGCGAGCAGGAAGAAGGGCCACGTCGCATCGGCGCCTGCGCGTGTGACGGCGAGCAGGCCGAGCATGACGGCGACATCGACCGCGGTGGCGAGCGCAAGCAGCGTGCGGCGCGGGAACCGGTCGGCCCAGTGGCCCGCCGGTAGGGCGAGGAGCGGGAGCGGGAATGAACATCGCGAGCCCCACGAGCCCGAGGTCGAGCGGATTGCTGCGGACCGCGTACACCTGCCAGCCGATCGCGACGAACGACATCTCGATCGCGAAGCCCGTCGCCAGCATGATGCCGAGGAAGAGGACGAAATCGCGATGCCGGAGCGGTGAGTCGCCCGGCACCGTCGACGAGCTGCTGGAAGCTACGCCGCCTCGCCTTCCTCGTCTGCGTGCTCGGGCGCCGGCAGGAACTCCACCTCGAGCCGCTGGATCCGCGAGCCCTCGACGTCGAGGACCTTGAACCGCAGGCCGTTGGTCACGACCTCGTCGCCCGGCTCCGCGGCACGACCGATCAGGTCGAAGACGAGCCCCGCAACCGTGTGGTAGTCCTCGTGGTGCAGCGCGGTCCCGAACTCCTCGTTGAAGTCGTCGATCGGGAACGTGCCGTCGATCCGAATCGTCGTCTCGTCGACCCGCTCGACGGATTCGTCGGGAAGGTCGAACTCGTCCTCGATCTCGCCCGACGATCTCCTCGAGCAGGTCCTCCAGCGTGACGATCCCTTGCGTCGCCCCGTACTCGTCGACGACGACCGACATGTGCTGGTTCGTCCGCCGAAACTCGGCCAGCAGCGCCGCGAGATCCTTCGTCTCGGGGACGACGTACGCAGGACGCAGCAAGTGCGGCGAGCTCGACCTCGGCGATGGTGCTGTCGTGGAGGGCGGAGACGAGATCGCGGACGTGCAGGATTCCGACGATCTCGTCGAGCGACTCCCGGAAGACGGGGTAGCGGGTGTAGGGCGACTCGAGCACGGCCTTCAGCGCCTCCTCGGGCGCCAGCTCGATCGAGATGCCGACCACCTCGGGCCGCGGCACCATCACGTCCGAGGCCTCCTTGTCGGCGAAGTCGAACACCTTGTAGAGCATCTCGCGCTCGTCCTGCTCGATCTCGCCGTGCGCCGTCGACACCTCGAGCAGCATCTTCAGCTCGGCCTCCGAATGCGCCTCCCCCTCCGTCAGCGAGGGATCGACGCCGATCGCGCGCTGCGCCGCATCACTCGATCGCTGCAGGAACCAGATCAGCGGCCTGAAGACGAAGAAGAAGGCGCGCACCGGAACCGAGACGCCAAGCGCGATCCGTTCGGAATAGCTGAGCGCGAGGCCCTTCGGCACGAGCTCACCGACGACGACGTGCATGAAGGTGATGATCAGGAATGCGAGCAGGACTGCGACGAACGTGCCCAGGTACATGCCGAACAGGTCCGACAGCACCTTCTCGCCGATCGCGCCGATCGCGAGCGATGTGAGCGTGACGCCGAGCTGCATCGCCGCGATGAAATGCGGCGGATCGCTGGTGATCTTCATCACCGCCCGGGCGGGGCGGCTCCCCTCGTCGACGAGCTCCTTCAGGCGCGTGCGGCGAACGGTGACGAGCGAGTACTCGGCCGCGACGAAGAAGCCGTTCAGCAGGATCAGAACGACGACGGCGAGAAGCTCGAGGAAAACCGTCATGCCCCGGTCTCCGGGGCCGCGGTACTGGAGGGAAGTTCGCCCACTACTGGGCGGCAGTATAGGAGACGCCGGCGACGTCCCCGCCGAGCTCGTTTTCGTGCCGCTCGGACCTGCCGTCACGCACGAGCCGCTCGAGGTGCGAGAGCGTCTCCGCGACGGCGAACCGTCGTGCGGCCGGCCCGAGATTGGCTCCGAACACCGGATATGACACCTCGTATCCGGTCAGGGGCTCGGAGCCGAGCGCTGCGGCGGTGACGGCGAGCCGCTCGTCGTGATGCGCGATCAACTCCCGCGCGCGGCCCACCGGGTCCGCCATCGTGTCGCCGTGGCCGCCGTAGGCGATCTCCGGAGCGATCTCGATCGTCCGCTGGAGGGCGTCGAGGTAGTCGCCCAACGGGTCGGGCCTGCTCGCCGGCCAGAGCCCGACCGTCGGCGTGATCCGGGCGAGCAGATGATCGCCGGCGATCATGATGCCGTCCTTCAGCAGCGTCAGCTGGCCGTCCGCGTGGCCGGGGGCCGCCACAACCTCCCAGCCTTCCACGCGATCTCCGTCGTCGACCAGGTCGACGTCAGCCGCGGTCCGGATGAGCTGCCGGTAGAGCAGGCCCTGCTCGATGAGCTCCTCCGTCACCGACAGGGGCACGCCGTGACGCTCGAACCAGTCGGCCAGGACGTGCGACCAGCCGTCGCTCTCCCAGGCGAGCCGCCCCTGCGCCGCGTCGATCCGGCCCTGGCTGACGGGCGCGCCGGTGAGGTCGACGAGGTCCGCCGCCGCCCCCACGTGGTCGGGATGGAAATGCGTGATGAACAGCCTGACGATGCTGCCGTCGACCTGCGCGAGCTCGTCGGCCCACGACTCTTTCGCGTCGGGTAGGCCGAGGCCCGTGTCGACCAGCATGAAGCCGCCGTCTACGGGCACGAGATAGCAGTGGACATGGCCAGGCCGAGTCGGCAGCGGCATCGTGACGCGCCTCAGGCCGCCCGGGAGCTCCTCCATGGAGCGACTCTAGCCACCTTTCCTACCTGCGAGCTTGGCTTATTCAACGAATAATCGGTACTCATCGACTGGTATCGTTTCGATGATGGAGACGGACATTCGATCGCTGATCGGCGACGTCGATCCAGAGGGTCTCGCAGCGTCCGACGTCCTCGGTGTGATGGTCGAGCACTTCCACCCCAGGCTCTCACTGGCCTGCTCGTTCCAGAAGGAAGAGGCGGTGCTGCTCGACATGCTGCTCGAGATCGAGCCCGAGGCTCGGGTCTTCGCGCTCGACACGCACGTTCTCTTCCCCGAGACCTACGCCGTCTGGCGTCAGGTCGAGAAGCGGTACGGGATCCAGGTCGAGGTGTACGAGGGCCCGTCACTCGGACGTCAGGCTGCGATTCACGGCGACGCGCTGTGGGCGTCCAACCCTGCCCTCTGCTGCGCGATCCGGAAGGTCGGTCCGCTCGGCCAAGCACTGGCGGGCCTCGACGGCTGGATCACCGGCATGCGGCGAGACCAGTCGGCCACCCGCGCGAGCGCGCAGAAGCTCGGCTGGGACGAGCGTCACGAGCTCTGGCAGGCGAACCCGCTCGCGGACTGGACGGACGCAGCCGTGACGACGTACATCGACGAGCGCGAGCTGCCCGTCAACGCGCTCCATGCGAAAGGCTACGCCTCGATCGGCTGCACGCACTGCACCGAGCCCGGCACCGGCCGCGAAGGGCGTTGGAACGGGTTCGACAAGACCGAGTGCGGACTGCACGTCGACTGATGGCCGCCCGTCTCCAGCGCTCCCACCTCGACGAGCTCGAGGCGGAAGCCGTCCACATCATGCGCGAGGTTGCAGCGGAGCTCGAGCGGCCGGTTCTCCTCTTCTCCGGCGGCAAGGACTCGATCGTGCTGCTCCGCCTCGCCGAGAAAGCGTTTCGGCCGGGCCGCTTCCCCTTCCCGCTGATGCATGTCGACACGGGTCACAACTTTCCCGAGGTGATCGAGTACCGCGACCGGCGCGTCGCCGAGCTCGGTGAGCGGCTCGTGGTCGCCTCGGTGCAGGAGTCGATCGACAACGGCCGCGTCGTCGAGCAGAAAGGCTCTCGAGCCTCGCGCAACCAGCTGCAGACGACGACGCTGCTCGACGCGATGGAGTCCAATCAGTTCGACGCAGCGATCGGCGGTGCCCGTCGTGACGAGGAGCGCTCACGAGCCAAGGAGCGGATCTTCTCGTTCCGCGACGACTTCGGCCAGTGGGATCCGCGCGCCCAGCGCCCCGAGCTCTGGAATCTCTACAACGGCAAGATCCGCAAGGGCGAGCAGGTACGCGTCTTTCCGATCTCGAATTGGACGGAGCTCGACGTCTGGCAGTACGTGGCCCGCGAGGAGCTCGAGTTGCCGTCGATCTACTACGCACACGAGCGAGAGGTGTTCGAGCGCGACGGCATGCTCTACGCGACCTCCGATGTGATCGCGCGCGACGACGACGAGACGCCGTTCACGGAATGGGTGAGGTTCCGCACGGTCGGCGACATGAGCTGCACCGGTGCCGTCCGCTCGCGGGCGACGTCGTTCGACGATGTCGTAGCCGAGATCGCCGCTACGCGGGTGACCGAGCGCGGCGAGACCCGTGCCGACGACCGCGCCTCCGAGGCAGCGATGGAGGACAGGAAGCGTGTCGGGTACTTCTGACCTTCGTCCGGCCGGCGAGCGGACTGCCGCAACCTCTGACCTCCTGCGCCTCGTCACCTGCGGGTCCGTCGACGACGGCAAGTCGACGCTGATCGGCCGGCTCCTCTTCGACACCAAGCAGGTGCTGGTCGACCAGATGGAGCACGTCGAGGAGACCAGCGAGCGCCGCGGTGACGGCTACGTCAATCTGGCGCTCCTGACGGACGGCCTTCGCGCGGAGCGCGAGCAGGGGATCACGATCGACGTCGCCTATCGCTCGTTCGTGACCGCGCGGCGGCGTTTCCAGCTCGCCGACGCTCCGGGCCACGTGCAGTACACGCGCAACATGGTCACGGGCGCCTCGACCGCCGACGTCGCGGTCGTGCTGCTCGACGCGCGCAAGGGCGTGATCGAGCAGACCCGCCGGCACACACTGATCGCATCGCTCCTCGCCGTGCCCCACCTCGTCTTCGCGGTCAACAAGATGGATCTCGTCGACTTCGACGAGGCGCGGTTCCACGAGATCGCGGGGGAGCTCGACGAGCTGACCGCCGCGCTCGGCGTCAAGGACGAGCTGGCGATCCCGATCGCCGCCCTCCACGGCGACAACGTCGTCGATGCGACCGACCGGATGACGTGGTGGCAGGGCCCGACGCTGCTCGAGCACCTGGAGTCGATCGAGCTCGCCGCGGATCGCAATCTCGACGACCGCCGCTTTCCCGTCCAGTGGGTGATCCGCCCGATGTCCGACGAGCACCACGACTACCGCGGCTACGCCGGCCAGGTGGCCGGCGGCGTGTGGCGCGCCGGCGACGACGTCCTCGTGCTGCCGTCCGGCCTGCGAACCCGTGTCGCGTCGATCGACACGTCCGACGGCGCGATCGCCGAGGCGACGCCGGGCATGTCCGTCACGATCAGGCTCGAGGACGAGATCGACGTGCCGCGCGGAGACATGCTCGTCGATCCAGACGATCAGCCCATGACCGCGAGGACGCTCGACGCGACCGTCTGCTGGATGAGCGAGCGGCCGCTGCTTCCGGTGCGCGCCTCGGCGTCAAGCACACGACCCGCACCGTCCGAGCCATCGTCGAGAGCATCGACGGCGTCATCGACATGGACACGCTCGCCGAGCACACCGCGGCGGAGATGGCGCTGAACGACATCGGCACGGTGCAGCTGCGGCTCTCCGGCCCGCTCCTCGTCGACCCGTACACGGCGAACCGCGCTACCGGCGCGTTCATCCTCGTCGACGAAGCGACAAACGACACCGTCGCCGCCGGCATGGTTCGCTCAGCGGGATCGTAGGGCCGGACGCGCGAGGGACATGCGACGCGGCGCGTGGGCGACTGCGTTTGGCGCCGCGCGTTGCGCGAGACGAACGTGTGTTCTATGCTGCACCATGCGCGTCACCTACCGTGAAGAGCCCTGCCGCTCGGCGCTCAACCGGGTCAAAGGGATGCCGTTCTCGTGGTCGCTCAATCCCTACACCGGTTGCGTGCACCGTTGCACGTTCTGCTACGTCCGGGGCTTCGAACTCCGGGCCGACCGGCCCGCAGACGACCGCTACGGCCGCACCGTCAGGGTGAAACCGAACATCGCAGACGTGCTTCGCCGCGAGCTCTCCCGGCGCTCCTGGGCGCGGGAAGAGGTGACGATCGGCGCCGCCACCGATCCCTATCAGCCTGGTGAGGGCCGCTACCGCCTCACCCGCGCCTGCGTCGTCGAGCTCGCGCACGCCCGCACGCCCATCTCCATCATCACGCGCGGCCCGATGATCTGGCGCGACGTCGACGTGCTGCAGGATGCCGCCGTCCGCGCTGAGGTCTCGGTCAACGTGTCGGTGCCGACCCTCGACGATCGCGTCTGGCGCACGACGGAGCCCGGGACGGCGCCTCCGCGCAGCAGGCTGGAGGTCGTGCGCCGTCTGGTAGCCGCCGGCATCCGCACGAACGTGGCGATCGCGCCCATCCTTCCGGGGCTCTCGGATCGGCCGGAGCAGCTCGGCGAAGCCGTTCGGGCGGCGCGCGCTGCGGGCGCACACCATATCTGGGCGAGCGTGCTCAACCTCCGTCCCGGCACCCGAGAGCACTTTCTCGAGGCGCTCGCGCGGGACTGGCCCGAGGAAGCCGAGCGGTACGAGCAGCTGTACGCAGGCCGCAGCTACCTTCCGCAGGCCGAGACGGCCCCCGTGATCGACACGGTGCGCGCTCTCGCGCGTGAGCACGCGAGCAGCGGACGTCCAGCTCTGCGGCCGCGGCCCGGCCCGGTGCAGCTCACCCTCGTCTGACGGCGCCCGTAGAATCGCCTCGTGGTCGAAACCCCCGAGATCACCGTTCTTCTCGCAGACGATCACGAGGTCGTCCGTGAAGGCCTGCGGCTCGCACTCCTCCGCTCCCCCCACATCCGGGTCGTCGGCGAGGCCGCCGACGGCGAGACGGCCGTCTCCCTCGCGGAGCGACGCAGGCCCGACGTGATCGTGATGGACCTGCGGATGCCGGAGATGGACGGAATCGAGGCGACCGAGGAGATCATGCGCCGCGTTCCCGACGCGAAGGTGCTGATCTTCACCGCCTACTCCGAGAAGGCGCTACTCCAGCGCGGTCTCGAGTCCGGCGCGCGAGGCTACATCCTCAAGGAGGCGCCACACGAGACCCTGCTCCGCGCGATCGAGAAGATCGCCGCGGGCGAGACGTTCGTCGATCCTGCCCTGATGTCGGCGCTCACCCAGTCCCGCGAGGGGACCGACGTGCTCACCGCGCGTGAGCGCGAGATCCTGCAGCTCCTCGCGGACGGCATGTCGAACGCCGACGTGGCGGGACAGCTGTTCATCTCGCAGGAGACGGTCAAGAGCCACGTCCGCCACATCCTCACGAAGCTCGAGGCCGATACACGCACCCAGGCGGTTGCGATCGCGCTGCGTGACGCGATGATCGATTGACAGGCGGTATCGATTGACGGACAGCGCCGACGGCCGGGTACTCGCCGAGCGGCTCCGGGCCGAACGAGACGAACGACGCCGCCTGGCAGAGTTGATCCACGACGGGCCGGTTCAGCTCGTCGCCGCGATCACTCAGATGCTGGACGCAGCACACCATGCGCTCGCCGACGGGGACGTCGCCACCGGGGCGGCCGTCGTCGCAAGAGCGCTCGAGGTCGCCCGCGAGGTGAGTAGCGACCTCCGCGAGATCGTCAGCAGCATCGAGCCCGATGCCCTGCGAGAGCTCGGGCTCGCCGCCGCGATCACCGAGCTCACGGAGCGTCACGCCGCGCGGCGCGGCGTCGCATTCGAGCTCCAGCTGGCAGCTGGGGACGCGCTCGGCGAGGGCGCCCAGTCCGGCCTCTACCAGATCACGCGTGACGCGCTGGACCAGGCGGTGCGCCGAGGCCCACCGGCCCGCATCATCGTCTCGATCCTCCCCGCGGACGGCGGCGTCGAGCTGAGGATCGCGGACGACGGTGCCGAGGAACGGCGCCAGGCAGTGCTGGACGCTTTCGCACAGCGCTCGGAAGAGCTGAACGGGACGTTCTCCAGCGAGACGACCGCGTCCGGAACCTGGATCGCGATCCGGCTACCGCCGTCCGCCACGCATCTGTAGGCATCCCGCGTCGTTCAGTTGCGCGGTGGCTGCCGGCTAGAAGGGAGCGGTCATGGGGAACCGTAGGTTCCCCGCTTCAGGGTCGCGCGACGACGCGTGACCGAACGGTGTGCTCTCGCCGCGCGGAGCACTCACTCCGCAAGCGGCTCGTTCTGAACGTTGTGCTCGGTGGCGTACGCATCGACGAGCGGGTTGATCACGCTCGCCCCTTCCGGGAACGCGTAGTTGATCTTCACGAACGGCTCCCACTTGTCGGGCAGCGCATCCTCCGGGAAGATCGCCTCGACCGGGCACTCGGGCTCGCAGGCGCCGCAGTCGATGCACTCCTCCGGGTCGATCACCAGCATCCGGTCGAATTCGTGAATGCAGTCGACCGGGCAGACGTCGACGCAGGACTGGTCTTTGATGTCGATACACGGCTCGGCAATGATGTAAGTCATCGTGCGCCAATCCTAGCCAGTGCGTGCGACGGCGCCCGGCGACAACCGTCGCTCACGTGCCCGTGAGCTCCGTGACAAGCTCGGGGGCGCGCTCCACGAGAGCCGACTTGGCGATCACCTGATCGAAGCCGGCGGCATGACCCGCGCGGAGGCCCGCCGTATCGGTGTGATTCGTGTAGCCGAGAATCGGCACGTCGGGCCAGTTGTCGGCGACGTCGAGCGGATCGATCCGCGCGATGTCACACACGACGAGATCGGGCGCGTCGGCCGAATCCTTCGTCACGAGCTGGTGGTCGGGCAGGAGCCCTTCCAGCTTGCTGCGGAAGAAGAGGTCGACCCCCACCAGCAGGATCGTCGCCATTGCTGCAAGCTAGCAGGGCAGAAGGACGGCTAGTCGGACCGGGGTCGAGACCGACGCGATCTCTCAGAAGAACCCGTCGATCCCGACCCGCTCGAGCCCGCGGTTCAGGTAGATCCGGAGGATGTAAAAGCGCTCGAAGAACAGCAGCAGCCCGAGTGCGACCATGATCGCTCCGCTGACGAACTGGATCGCGGCGTAGTGGTTCCGCAGCCAGCGGAAGGCGCCCATCGCTCGCGTGAAGATCGCTCCTGCGAGGACGAATGGGATCGCCAACCCCAGCGAGTAGCAGGCGAGCAGGAACGCGCCCTGGAGAAGCGTGTCGGACGTTCCCGCAAGGACGAGGATCGCCGCCAACACAGGCCCGATGCACGGGGCCGCGCAGATCGCGAACGCACCGCCGAGAAGCACCCTCGAGCCACGACTGCGGGCACCCTGCACGAGACCTGCTCCGACGAGCCGCTCGGGCCAGGGCAGGAGCCCCATGAACGCGAATCCGAAGACCACGAGCACGAAGCCGGCGACCCGCTCGAGCAGGAACTGATCGCGGAAAATACCCGCTCCGAGCAGCTGCGCTCCGACGCCGAGAGCGACGAACACGGCAGTGAAGCCGAGCACGAACGGAAGGCTCGCGAGCACGACGCGACGGGCCGAGCCACGATCACCGAGCCGATCCGCCTCGACCGCCGACACGGCGGACAGATACCCCGGCACGAGAGGCAAGACGCAGGGCGCGAGGAACGAGACGAACCCTGCGAGGAGAGCGACGAGTGGCTCGGTCGGCCGCACTTCGTCACTCCTCGAACCGGGCGAGCTCCTCGTCGACCCGCCTCTCGAGCGCTGGGTCGAGAGCAGGCTCGGGCGCCTCGCCCGGGTCGCGCTTCCGGCTCCAGGTCCAAGCGAGAGCGCCGACGAAGACGGCTCCGATCGCGAGGGCGCCGAGCGGCAGGAGCCAGGCGAGGAGATCGAAGCCCCGCTTGGGCGGCTCTGCGAGCACCCCGGGGCCGAACTGTTCGACGAGCTCGGCCTTGATCTCCGCGGCGCTCTGGCCGGCTACGATCTGCGCCCGGATAAACGCTTTCATCCGCGCTGCGATCGGCGAGCTCGATTGGTCGAGTGTCGTCTTGCAGGTCGGGCAGACGACCTCCGCCTCGAGGTCGGCCTGGACAGGGCTCCCCGCCGCAGCCGCTCCGGAGAGAGCCAGTGCAGCGAGCCCCGCTGCAAGCAGGCGGCTCACGAGGAGGAGCCGAGAGCCAGCCTGACGCCGTCGGCGTAGCGCTCCCGGTTGCGCTCCGTGTCGATGCCTCCCTGGATCCGCTCACCGACGAGTCGCCCGCGGCGATCGATGAAGAAGGTCTCCGGGAATCCGGTCACGCCCCACTTGCCGAGCGTCGAGCCGGAACCGTCGTAGACGACGGGGTAGGTGACCCCGAAGCGCCTCAGAAAGCGCTTCGCGTCCAGCCGAAAGTCCTGCGCATCGATGCCGAGCACGACGAGGCCCTGCCCCTTGTACTGCTGATAGGTCTTCTGCAGGGCCGGCGCCTCGTCCTTGCATGGGATGCACCACGACGCCCAGAAGTTGACGATCACCGGCTTCCCTTTCAGCGATTCGAGCGACAGGTCGCCGCCGGCGGCGTCGAGCCGGCTCAGCGTGAAGGCCGGGGCGGGCGGGTGCTCGCCCTTGGCCAGCGAGTCGGCCACGCCGCCACCGCTCCCGAACGCGAGCTTCCAGACGAGCAGCGCCAGCAAGCCGACCACGGCAGCGATCGCGATGACCTGACCGACCGTCTTCGTGCGTCCGGTCACGCGGCGACGATGAAGACCGGCGTACCGAGATCGACCTGCGTGAACAGCCACTCGACCTGCGGGATCAGCATCCTGATGCATCCGTGCGAGGCCGAGTATCCGATCGAGGCGGCATCGGGAGTGCCGTGGATGCCGACGTACGGCGCCGAGAGGCCCATCCACCGCGTCCCGAGCGGGTTGCCCGGGCCCGGCGGGATCGGCTGGGCGCCCTGCGCCCACTCGGATCCGGCCGGCGGGTACCACCAGGGGTTCAGCTGCTTGTTGACGACCTCGAACTTCCCGAGCGGCGTCGGGTACTCGAGAGCGCCCCGTCGCCACCTGGAAGGAGCGGATCAGCTTCGGCTTGCTCCCCACCCGGTAGAGGAGGAGCTGGTTGCTGCCCCGCCGGATCACGATCGCCCGGCTGAGCGCGTTGCTCGTGACCTCGGCGTCGACGGTCTCGAAGGGCAGCTCGAGTAGATCGCGGCGCTGCGTCTTGAGCGCCAGGACGATGGCCCGCGTGGCGATCAGCTCCTTCAACCGGCGCCCGGGCACGTCCTTCGTGGCGAACGGCGTCAGATGGTGCAGTTTCAGGGTCGCGTCGACGGGGTCACGATGGAAGCGCTTTCCGAGCGACATGACGAGCCGCTCGACCCTCGGGCGTGAGACGTCGACCTTCAGGGGCACGACGAACCCCGGCCGGCGCACACGGGCGGCGAGCTTGACGGCCTGCTCGATGTGAGACGCTGCGCCCAGCTGCTTCGGCGTCACCACGACGCGAGCTCCCGGCCCTCCGGTCAGCGCGAGGGGTCGCGCGAACCGTTGGGTGACGAGCTCCTTCGCCTCGGCCGCCGTCAACCCACCGACGAGGGTGCCGCCGATCGTCACGCCGGCGGCGATCAGCTTCGGCTGCGGTGGCCGTGGTGTCGTCGCCGGAGGCGTCGTCGGCGTCGTCGCTGTCGTCGGTGTCGTGGGTGTGGTCACCGTCGCCGTCGGGGGCGGCGATGTCGAGGTACCCATGGTCGTCCCCTCGTCGGCGCCGGCGCTCGGCGCAGTCGCGAGCAGGACCGCGGCAATGACGCCGGCGGCGCCGCAGGCAGAAAGAGCTGCGATCGTCACGCCGCGATTCACGACTTCAGTGTAGCCACGAAGATGCGGGGATCGTTCGTGATCACGCCGTCGACGCCGGCGTCGACGACACGCTCGAGATCGGACGGCTCGTCGACGGTCCAGGCCAGGACGGGCAGCCCCTGGGCATGAGCCCGACGGACGGACGCCTCGGTGACGAGCCGGTGCTGCAGCATCACGGCGCCCGCACCGACGCGCCGCGCAAGCCGCGGCAGTCTGAGCGGAACCGACGCCCGCATCGACCTGAGCCCGAGGGAGACGAGCGGCCACAGGTACGGCTTGCGTGAGATCGAGAGCCGGTCCTCCGGGTACGTGAGACCGATGGTGATCTCGGGTGCAGCGCGTGCGACGGCGCGCAGGCTCGTCGCGTGCACGCCGCTGACGACAGTGCGTGCCTGGAGGCCGTGCCGCACGATCGCCGCCCCGAGCTCGTCGAACCCCGTCCGCAGCTTGAGGTCGACGTGCACCCCGATCTCGGGCGCCTCGTCGACAAAGAAGCGAAGCGCTTCGTCGAGCGTCGGAAGCTCCGGAGCAACGTCACGCAGGGCAGCGAGTGACAACGCACGCACGCTTCCCTGCGCGGCGCCGTGACTCACCTCGTCGAGGTGATCCGAGTGTGCGAGCACGAGTGAGCCTCCCCGCAGATCGAAAACGTCGAACTCGATCAGGTCGACACCTGCCTCGATCGCGGCGCGGAACCCCCGGAGCGTGTTCTCCGGCGCGAGCGCCGCAGCGCCGCGATGGCCGATTCGCAATGGTCCGTGCTCACGCCGCGTCAGGTCGATCATGGTCGACTCGGAAGGTAGTCGAACGAGTCGCGTCGTCCTCCCGCCGCATAGCCGAGGATCATCCGGTCCGTGGCCCACTCGACCGGGGCCCGGTCGTCCGTCCACGGTCGAGTCGAGCGAAAGACGGGCCTGCCGTCTCGGGCGAGCAGTGCGCGAAGCGGGCCGAGTGCGGGAGGTCCGAGCGCGAGCCTGCTCTCGATCGCCCTCTGCGCGAGCGGCTGCTCGAGCCCGACGACGAATGTGTTGAACCGGAGCGCAGGCAGCGTAGGACCAGGGGCAGGTCGGCCGCGAGCGTCCCGGCCACGCCGTCGGCGAGCCGCCCTCCGAGCCAGTAGCCGAGCGCGAGCGATGCGAGCACGACGCCGATCAGATTCGCCCAGACGACGGTCGACGAGCCGAACGTGGGAGCGATCAGGCGCGATGCTGTGATCTCGGTTCCGAGCGCTCCAACGCCCGCCAGGAAGACGACGGCGCCGAGTCGGAGGTCAGAGACCGAAGAGGCGCTGGATCTCACGCCAGATGGTCACCGACAGAGCGACGCTCGCGACGAGGAGGATCGTCAGCACGAGCCAAAAGCGGATGCCGGCGCGCCGGGTGCGCTTGCGGTGCTCGGTCCGAGCCTTGCGGCGCGCACGCTGGAGCCGGACGGTGTCCCTGACCGCTTCGTGATCGACGACAGGGACTTCGTCGGAGCTCGCCTCACGCGTCTGCTGTGCCACGCATAGGAGTGTAAGGGTGCGACTCCGACTGCGCGATGCTCCATACTGTGCCCCCGATGGCGTTTCCTGATCGCGACATCCGCGGCGATTCCATCCTTGAGCGAGGGCTGCTCGGGATCGGCGACCGGATCGGGTTGCTCGCCGGCGTCGTGCTCGCCGTGTCGGCGTTCACCGGGTGGTACACCGGCCCAGGAGAAGGCGTGAAGGTGTCGGTCACGGGCTGGAACACGGGAACGGCCGGGAAGATCGTCTTCTTCCTCGGGATCCTCGTCGTCCTGGTCGTCGCCCTGCGGGAGGTGGGTGTCGACATGCCGGCGGCCGTGCCCGAGAGCCTGCTCACGATCTTCCTGGGTGCCGTGGCGACGATCATCGTCCTCGTACGTGTGATCTCGATCCCGGACGACTTCTTCTTCGCCGGGCGCGGGGTCGGCATCTGGATCAGCCTCGTGGCGGCGATCGCGGTGATCGTGGCCGGCTTGCTCCAGGCATCCGAAGAGCTCTAGCGAGAAGCGGCGAGCCCGAACTCCATGGCCACCGGGGGAGCTCCAGCCCATCGCCCGCAGGCCGCTAGCGGGAGGTCAGGGTACGCACGTAGGTGCCGGTCGAGGGCGGCGGCGGGCCGTCGTTCAGGGCCTGCCCGAGCGCGATCCCGAGCGCGAAGACGACGAGGACGAGCGCCAACCCCGCCACGCGGCGCGGCCACCGGCGGCGGCGGCGGGACGTGCCCTCCCGCGGTGATCGCGGTGGTGGTGCGGTCTCGGTCACGGCACGTAGTCCACGGCGCCGCGAGAGTAGACGTGGAAGGCGGCATCGCCCACCAACGTCACCGTCCTCGCCCAGCCCGGCGTCGGAGCGTACTCCTCGATCGCGAGCCGCGCCCACCCGTCGGATCCGGCGTAGGCATGCCCGAGGGCCACGAGGGTGAAGGTGCCACCGACCCTCCGACGCAGCTCCGCGGAGATGATGTCGAACTGCTGGCGGAGGCGCTCGGCCTGGACGCCGTCGTCGCGGGAGGCGAGCTCGAACCGTCGATACCCGTCCTCCCAGTCGCGCCGGGCCCCGTCGAGGTCCACCGTCACGGCGTCGGCTCCATCACGGCACAACAGTGCTCCGCCGGCCATGGCTCGGGGATCTCGGCAAGGATGAGCCGCCCGACGCGGTAGGCCGGCTCGGCGAGGGCGAACGCGACATGCGCATGGAGGCACTTGAGCTGCGCGGGATTGCGCGAGCCCCCGATGCCGGAGTCGAGGGAGGTACCGTGATCGAGCCCGGTCCGGCCCGCTGCGAGAGCATGTCTGATGCGCCGCTGGTCGGCGGTCGCGCCGGCGAGATCGGCGGTCAGATCGGGGCTCGCCGCGACCGCGGCGCTCCAACGCTCGACCCCTCCACCCGCCTCGACTCGTGAGACAGCGGCGATCAGGTGGCGGCAGGTGAGGTAGTAGGTCGTCGGGAACGGCGCGCCTGCGTCGTCGTACGGCTCCTGCTCGGTGACGGCCGGCAGGCCGAAGGGGCAACGCGCCACGACGCGCCGGAAGGCACGTGGCCTCCTGCCGATCTGGCGCTCGACGAGCTCTCGGTCGTCCACGCGCGACACGGTAGCGAGCGCGGCGCCCCGCGACGTGCATCTGGAGCATCAGCCGTCGGGCGAAGCTGCGTCATGTCCTGGCGCGGCGTTCCTACGGCTGCCGGCGCTGCCAGGTGGCGATCCCCTTGACGATGAAGAGCCGTTCGCCCGGCTTGACGTAGCCGATCCGGCGCGCCTCGCGGGCGAGCGCCGCGTCGCTCGTCGTGCGGGCGAGCCGCCGCTCGAGGCGGACTTTCTCGGTTCGAAGCGTTGCCACCTCCGCGCGGCGCGTGCCGAGCTCGCTGCGCGTCTCGAGGTAGCTCGCGAGCGGCCGGTAGTAGAGAAACGCCATCACCGTCAGGATCACGACGGGCAGCACCAGGCGAAGCCGTCGCCTGCTGCTGCCGCTTCCCCCGTTGCCGTCTACGAGCCACCGTTCAAACGTTCCGGTCCGAGCCGCGATTTCCTCTGTGGGGTGCGCGTCTGTGGGAACGGGGCGAAGTGTCGCAGCCGCCCCAACCTTGACGGGCCGGCGGGACGGCCCTTCAGGATCAGGCGCAGCCTGCGAAAAGCAGTGCGTCGTGAGGAGCTGGACATCCGCGATACGCTCCTCCATCGCGGATGTCCTGCTCCTACGCGACGTCCACTTTGATCACGTTCGTCGAGCCGGGGATGTTGACGGCGGTTCCGGCAGTGATCACCAGACGGTCGCCGGCGGAGACGATGCCGCTCGCCCGGGCGGCCGCGAGCGAGCGCGACCAGAGGTCCTCGACATCATCCGTCTGCGGCGATCTCGAGCGGGGTCACCCCCCACTCGAGTGCCATGTGGCGCAGCGAGTGGGCGTGGTGGGTGATCGCAATGATCGGGCGCCGCGGCCGTAGGCGCGCAACGGCGGAGGCGGTGCGGCCCGTGAAGGTCGGAACCAGGATCGCCTTGGCCGAAAGCGCCTCGGCGATGTCGCACGCGGCGTTCGACATCGCCTGGCCGATCGTCGGCTCGTCGTCGGCGTGCGGGATCTCGTGCCGGTAGTCGAGGCTCGGCTCGACGGCGCATGCGATCCGGCTCATCACCTCGACTGACTCGATCGGAAACTCTCCCATCGCGGTCTCGCCGGAGAGCATGACCGCCGACGTGCCGTCGAGGACGGCGTTCGCGACGTCGGATGCCTCCGCCCGGGTCGGCTCCGGCTGATGGATCATCGACTCGAGCATCTGCGTAGCGGTGATCACGGGGCGGCCACGCTCGAGGGCGCGCGCGATGATGCGCTTCTGCAGCAACGGCACGTCCGCGGTGCCGATCTCGACCCCGAGGTCACCCCGCGCCACCATCACGGCGTCCGACTCGGCCAGGATCTCGTCCAGAGCGGCGATCGCCTCGGCTTTCTCGATCTTGGCGATCACATGGGCCGTCGAGCCGCGTGCCTCGATCAGGGTGCGGAGCGCCCGCACGTCGGATGCGGACCGAACGAACGAGAGAGCGACGAAGTCGACATCGAGCTCCATCGCGAACTCGAGGTCTTCGAGATCCTTGCGCGTGATCGACGGAATCGGAAGCGGTACGCCGGGCAGGTTGACACCCTTGTGCGACGAGACGACGCCGCCGACGATCACCTCACAGCGGGCCCGTCCGCGTTCGACTGCCTCGACACGAAGCTTCACGTGACCGTCGTCGATGAGCACGTCGTTGCCGACCTGGAGCACCGAGCCGAGCACCGCGGGGCTGATCGGCAGGTCACCGTCAGTCGCGGCGTCCTCGCCCGCGATGACGACCGTCGCGCCGCGCTCGAGCTTGACCGGTGTCTCGAGGTCACCGACGCGAAGCTTCGGCCCTTGCAGGTCGGCGATCAGGGCGATCGGCCGCCCTGACGCGGCCTCCGCCTCACGGACGAGGTTGGCCCGCATCCGGTGGTCGCTCGTGATTGCCGTGCGACATGTTGAGCCGGGCACCGTCCATCCCGGCCGCGATCAGAGCGGCAATCGCTTCGGGTGTCGAGGAAGCCGGGCCGATCGTGGCGACGATCTTCGTACGCCGGACGTGCATCTCAGCTCCCCGGCTCGTACGCGCGGGAAGGCGCCCCAGCCCGGGTAGACGGCCTGGTCGCCGAGCTGGTCCTCGATCCGCAGCAACTGGTTGTACTTCGCGGTGCGATCGGAGCGCGCGGGTGCTCCGGTCTTGATCTGACCGCTGCCGGTGGCCACGGCGATGTCCGCGATCGTCGCATCCTCGGTTTCACCCGAGCGGTGCGAGATGACCGTGGCGTAGCCGCTGCGTTGAGCAAGCTCGATCGCATCGAGCGTCTCCGTCAGCGTTCCGATCTGGTTGACCTTGACGAGGATCGCGTTGCCGGCCTTCTCCTCGATGCCACGACGGAGAAAGTCGACATTCGTGACGAACAGGTCGTCGCCGACGAGCTGGAGCCGGCCCCCCAGGCGATCGGTCAGTGTCTGCCAGCCCGCCCAGTCGTTCTCGGCCAGTCCGTCCTCGATCGAGACGATCGGGAACCGATCGGCGAGGTCGGCCCAGAGGTCGATCATCCCGTTTCCGTCGAGCGTCCCTCCCTGCCGTTCGAGCACGTAGGCGCCGTCGCGGAACAGCTCGCTCGCCGCGGGATCGAGCGCGAGCGCGACCTTGTCGCGATGCCCGGCCCGCTCCGCTGCTTCGAGAATCGCCTCACAGGTGTCGTAGGCGGAGCCCAGATCGGGTGCGAAGCCGCCCTCGTCTCCCACCCCGGTCGAGAGGCCGCGCTCGACGAGCAGCGACTTCAGCGCGTGATAGCACTCGGCGCCGATCCGGATCGCCTCCGAGAACGACGGAGCTCCGGCCGGCACGAGCATGAACTCCTGGAAGTCGAGCGAGTTCTGTGCGTGGGCGCCGCCGTTGATGACGTTCATCATCGGCACGGGCAGGACGTGGGCGTTGGTGCCGCCCAGCCAGCGATACAGCGGCAGCTCGGCATCCGCGGCGGCTGCCTTCGCGACGGCGAGGGAGACGCCGAGGACGGCGTTCGCACCGAGCCGAGCCTTCGTCGGCGTCCCGTCGAGCGCGACCATGGCGCCGTCGATCTCGCGCTGCTCGCGCGCATCCATGCCTTCGATGCGATCCGCGATCTCGCCGTTGACGTGGGCGACGGCGCGGGTGACGCCCTTGCCGAGCCACGCGTCGCCCCCGTCCCGGAGCTCGACTGCCTCGTGCTCGCCCGTCGATGCGCCCGAGGGGACCGCGGCCGCACCGAACGCTCCGGATGCCAGCCCGACCTCGACCTCGACGGTCGGATTGCCGCGCGAATCGAGGACCTGACGCGCATGGATGTGGACGATCGAGCTCACGGCGACAGACTAGCCTCGCGTCCGGCCCGGCGACCTGGTGAGCGCCACGCGGCCGTGACCGCGCCGACGGTCAACCGGCGGTCAGCCGGCGCGGTCGAGCTGCGCCTTTGCACGGAGGTACCATGCCTCCTGCGCGTCGAGCTCGAGATCGGCCCAGGTCTCCCTCTCGTGGGCCGCGAGCGACTCGGCGAGCTCGACCCGTTCGACGAACCGCTTGCTCGTCGCCCGCAGGGCGAGCTCCGGATCGACGTTGACGACCCGGGCGAGGTTGACGACGGTGAAGAGCAGGTCGCCGAGCTCCGCGAAGATCCGTGGGTCCGGCTCGGTCTCCGGTGCGGGGCGACCCACGCGGGCGAGCTCGGCCTCGGTCTCGGCGAGCTCCTCGCGCACCTTCGCCAACGGGCCGTCCAGATCGGGCCAGTCGAAGCCCACGGCCGCAGCCCGGCGTTGGACCTTCCGTGCCTGGAGGAGGCCTGGGAGCGCGTCCGGCACGTCGTGGAAGACGCCGGTGCGCCCCTCCTGCTCCGTCTTGATCGCCTCCCAGCGCTCCCGCACGCGGCCCGCCGAATCGGCGTCGGCGTCGGCGAACACGTGCGGATGGCGACGAATGAGCTTCGCATGCACCGTCCGCGCCACCGTCTCCAGGTCACCGACGCCTTGCTCGTCGAGGAGCAAGGCGAGGAAATACGTCTGGAACAGGAGGTCGCCGAGCTCGTCGAGCAGCTTGGGGTTGTCACCTGCGTTGGCGGCGTCGGCGACCTCGTAGGCCTCTTCGACCGTGTGCGACACGATCGTGCGCGCAGTCTGCTCTCGATCCCACGGGCAGTCACGGCGCAGACGCTTCGTCAGCTCCTGCAGCTCGAGGAGCGCCTCGGCGAGCGGCACGGGCGTCAGCCGGTGGTCGTCGCCGTGTCGGTTGCTGCTGCCGGCGGCGCGAATCCAGTCGCGTAGGCGACCTTCGTCGTCGAACGCCTTCTTCGTCTCGGTCGTCCACGTGCTGATCGCGTCGTTCTTGCCCTTCTCCAGGAGCTGGGCCTTGATCTGCGCCTGGACGTCCTTCAGCGGAGTCGTCTTGGCCGGCTTGACGTCCGAGATCGGCTGGATCACGTGATACCCGAACTCGGTCTTGATCGGATGGGAGACCTGGTTCGTGCTCATCAGGAAGGCGGTCGTGTCGAACGCCGCCACCGTCTGGCCCCGCGTGATCGTCAGCTTGCCGCCGGCCGCCTTCGACCCGGTGTCCAGGGAGTACTTCTTGGCCAACGCACCGAAGTCACCGCCCGCCTTGATCTCGTCGTAGATCTTGTCGGCCTCGGCCTTCGTCTTGACGAGGATGTGGCGGACGTCGCGGCTCTCGGCGACCTGGTACTGGCTCTTGTTCTCGGCGTAGTACTTCGCGATCTGGGCGTCGGTGACCTTGACGTCCTTCGTCACATCGTCGTAGATCTTCTCCGACAGGAGCTGCGCCTCGATGTCGGCGCGGAACGACTCGGTCGTGTAGCCCTGTTCCTTCAGCTGCTTCTCGAGCTTCGCCTGGCTGCCGGCGAAGTACTGCTTCTTCACCTGCGCGATCCGGTTCTCGACCTCCTTGTCGGTCACCGCGATCTTGAGCTGGTCCGCCTGCTTGTTGTACTCGGCGCGCTGAACGAGGAACGCAACGGCCTGCGTCTGCAGCGACTGGTACTCGGCGGTGCCGGCCTTCGGGAACGCGCGCTTCTGGCTCGTGTACGACTTCTTGGCCCGCGTGAGGAGCGCGTCGAGCTCGGCCTTCGTGACCGGGGTTCCGTCGACGACGGCGACAGCGTTCGACGGGACGGACTCATCGCTGCCTCCGCAGGCGGCCGCCACCAGCACAGCGAAGGCGACGAGGACGGCGAGGGCGACGCGGGTGGGCTTCATGGGGAAAGGACTCTCTCGTGGGCGCGGCTTGAAAAGGACTGAGGATGTATAGATGAGGGCGCGTTAATTCGCAGTTGCGGTCTGTTCGGATCCGTCGTGCACGACGCCAGACGGTCGCAGCTCAGGCGGCCGAACGCGCCGCGACTATAGCATCGGCCAGCCCGAGCGCCCCTCTGAGATCGTCTGTCCGGAGCCCTACCTCCCGCTTCGCCTGCGTATAGACGATCGTCTCGCCCGCCGCCCGCAGGGCTCGCAATTCGTCCGAGCCGAGAACGATCGGCCCGACCGTGGCCCGGCCGCCGCGGTAGACGAGGTAGTCGGCGCCGATCCGGGCGAGCGTCAGCTTCGCCTCCTGGATCGCGAAGAGGTTCTCGACGGGCTCCGGCAACGGGCCGTAACGGTCCTCGACGCCCGCGCGGAGCTCACGGAGCTCGTCGTCGTGCTCGACGAGCGCGAGCCGGCGATGGAGGTCGATCTTCAGCGCCTCGGACGCGATGTACGACGCCGGCACGAACGCATCGACACGAGCATCGACACGAACGGGTCGCACCGCCGGGCGGGCCTGGCCGGAGAGCTCGGCCACGGCCTCGTTGAGCATCTCGACGTAGAGCTCGAAGCCGAGGGCGGCCACGTGACCCGACTGCTCGGCACCGAGCAGGTCGCCGGCGCCCCGGATCTCGAGGTCGCGCATGGCGATCTGGAAGCCCGCGCCGAGCTCGGTGTGGTCTGCGAGCGTCGCCAGGCGGGCGCGGGCCTCCGGGGTGAGCTCGGTCGCATCGGGATAGAGCAGATAGGCGTGGGCGGTGACGTCCGAGCGGCCGACCCGGCCCCGGATCTGGTAGAGCTGGCTGAGGCCGAGAGCGTCCGCGCGCTCGACGATCAGCGTGTTGGCCTGCGGGATGTCGATGCCCGATTCGATGATCGTCGTCGAGACGAGGACGTCCGCGTCGCCGGCGAGGAAGGCGTGCATCCGCTCCTCGAGATCCCGCTCACTCATCTGCCCGTGCGCGACGAGGAAACGAAGGCCCGGGCACAGCTGGCGAAGCTTCTCGCCGACCTCGTCGATCGTCTCGACGCGGTTGTGGAGGTAGAACGCCTGACCGCCGCGCGCATGCTCCCGCTCCAGCGCGGCCTTGATCACCTCCTCGTCGTACTCCCCCACCGTGGTCCGGATCGGGCGTCGCCCCTCGGGAGGCGTCTCGATGATCGAGATGTCGCGGAGCCCGGAAAGCGACATGTGGAGCGTGCGCGGGATCGGCGTCGCGGAGAGGGCGAGCACGTCGACCTCGAGCCGCAGCGATCGGAGGAGCTCCTTCTGGGCAACGCCGAATCGCTGCTCCTCGTCCAGGATCACGAGCCCGAGCTCCTTCGGGATCACGTCGCGCGACAGGAGGCGATGGGTGCCGACGAGCACGTCGACCTTTCCGGCTGCGAAGTCGGCGATCACCTGCTTCGTCTCGGCCGGCCTGCGGAAGCGCGAGACCATCTCGACGTTGAGCGGGAAGTCGCGGAAGCGCTCGCGGAACGTGTTCCAGTGCTGCTCGGCGAGGATCGTCGTCGGGCACAGAACCAGCACCTGCCGGCTGTTGACGGCGACGGCGAACGCGGCGCGAACCGCCACCTCGGTCTTTCCGAAGCCGACGTCACCGCAGACGAGCCGGTCCATCGGCCTCGTCGACTCGAGGTCTTCCTTGACGGCCTCGATCGCACGTGCCTGGTCGTCGGTCTCGCGGTACGGGAACGAAGCCTCGAGCCGTTCGAGCCACTCGTTCGTGAGGTCGAAGCTGGCGCCTTCGGCCCGTTGCCGCTGCGCGTAGAGCGCGAGGAGCTCGCCGGCGAGCTCGCGCACGGACTCCCGCGCCCTGGTCTTGAGGTTCTGCCACGCCTTGCCGCCGAGCTTCGAGAGGGTCGGTGACTTCGCGTCGGCGCCGATATAGCGGGAGAGCTTTCCGAGCTGCTCGTGCGGAACGTAGAGCCTGTCCTCGCCGCGGAACGCGAGGAACAGATAGTCGCGGGTGACGCCGGCCACGGCTCTGGTCTCGAAGCCGAGCAGCTTCCCGACGCCGTGGTCCTCGTGCACGACGTAGTCGCCGACCCGCAGGTCGGCGAACGACGCGAGCGCACGCCCGAGCCGCGCGTCCGCGCGCGGTGGCCGCTTGCGGAACACCTGCGTGTCGGGCAGGAGCACGAGCCCCAGCTCGCGCCAGACGAAGCCGCGCCGCGCCGCCGAGACGGCGAACCTGACCGTCGCCTCCCGTGGCAGCGCGGCGCCGTCCGGATGGATCGTGCTCTCGACCTTGCGCAGCAAGCCGCCCTGCCGCTGGGCCTCGCCCCGGTGCGGGAACGTGACCACGACGCGGTTCCCGGATCGCACGAATCCGGCGAGCTCGTTCTCCGCTTCGGCGAGGCCGCGGGCCGCGATCGCCGGCCTTTGCGCTTCGAACTGGAATGCCTGTCCGCGGGGGAACGGATCCAGCTCCGTCACGCCCTCGAGCGAGATCGGAGTGAACCCTTCCTCCTCCCAGACGGCGCGAACATCGTCGGGCTGCCACACGAAGTCGGGCAGCCGGTCGATCGCAGCCACGAGATCGAGTGGGAGAGCGGATGCGCTGGGATCGCTCTCGTCCTCCCATCGATGCGCCACGGACTCCGGATCGATGCTCTCCCCCCGCCGCTCGGCGGCCGGGTACACGCTCGCCTCGGTGACCGTGTGCAGCGCCCGCTGGGTAAAGGGCGAGAAGGCACGCACCTGTTCGATCTCGTCGCCGAAGAGCTCCACGCGCAACGGCTCACGGCCGGTCGAGGGGAAGACGTCGACGATGCCTCCACGGACGGCGAACTGCCCTCTCTCGTCGACGCGGTCGACGCGCTCGTAGCCCGCGCTCGCGAGCGCCTCGGCGAGGCCGTCCAGCCCCGGCTCTTCGCCGATCACGAGACGCACCGGCCGCGGACGCGCGGCCGGAGGCGGCATCCCTTCGGCGACTGCGGCGGCCGACGCGCAGACCAGGCCGCCGGCGACGAGGATGTCGAGCGCACGAGCCCTCTCGCCGACGAGATGCGGCGGGGGCTCGAGCCCCGAGGCGTGCGAGACTCCCCGGCTCGGGAACAGCCCGACGATGTCCGGCCCCAGGAACCACGATGCCCCCTCTGCTGCGTCGCGCGCGTCGGCATCCTCGGGAAGGAGGATCAACAGCCCGCGCCCGAGCTCCTCGTGCAGCGTCGCGAGGACGAGCGGGAGCGCCGGCTCGGAAACACGCGCTCGGGCGGGGAGCGCGGCTGCGAACGCCTGGAACCGCTCGCTCCCGCGCAGCTCGGTGATGAATGAGTAAAGAGGTGTCGGGTCCATGCAAATGGCGGGAAACGAGCCCCGCGGGGCTATCGTAGCGACGTCCGACCGGGCCGCTCCAACCTCCCCCAGGGGCACCCCCGTGCCCCTACAGACACGCTAGTCGGTCGTTCGCGGCCGCCGTGCGACGACTTCGTGCCAGCTTCTCCACAGAGCTTCTCCACGTTCTCCACAGATGCTTCTCCCACGGAACCGTCGGCGCCGAGCGCATCGGGCGGAACCCGTCGATCGCGCCGCCGAGGTGTGCCGGAGACCAGCGACCGAGGATGACGGGCCTGCTCGACCGAGGGCCTGGTCGCCTCAGTTGAACCGGCGCTGCGTCTCCTCGAGACCGTCGACGACGAGCGATTCGACGGCGTCCGCCGCGCGACCGACGATCGCGGCAGCGTCGTCCTCGGCCGCGAAGGGGGCGAGGACGAAGTCGGCCACGTCACGTGGGTCACCCCTCCCCGGCCGCCCCACGCCGACGCGCAAACGGGCGAAGTCGGGGCTGCCGAGGCGGCCGGCGATCGACCGCAGCCCGTTGTGGCCGGCGAGCCCTCCGCCGAGCCTGGTCTGCAACCGGCCCAGTTCCAGATCGACCTCGTCGTGGATCACGAGCACGAGCCCGAGCGGGGTCTTGTAGAAGGCGGCGGCCGGCTGGACGGAGCGGCCGGAGTCGTTCATGTACGTCCCCGGCTTGAGGAGCGCGAGGCGGTGGTCGCCGAGGCGCACCTCCGCGAGATGGCCGCTGAACTTGCTCTTGAAGGTCCCGGCACGCCGACGCGCGAGCTCGTCGACGACCATGAAACCGACGTTGTGGCGATCCTGCTCGTACTGGCGACCAGGGTTCCCCAGGCCGACCACCAGCAGGTCGAGCGTCGAGGCTGACTCACCCCGCCGGAAGAGCGGCAAGGGCTATTCCTCGTCGGGTGCGGCAGCCTCCGCCTCGGCGGCGGACTCTGCAGATGCTTCGGCGGCGAGCGCCTCGTCTGCAGCCTCTTCGGCCTCGGTCAGGCCGCGCGGGCTCGAGCAGTTCGCAATCACGGTGTCGGCCGGGTCGTCGAGGAACGTGACGCCGTCGATCGTGGCGACGTCCTGCAGCCGCAGCGTGTCGCCGAGCTCGAGCCGGCTGATGTCGACCTCGATGTGCTCCGGAATCTCCGACGGCAGCGCTTCGACGTGGAGCTCCCGGGCGACCTGCTGCACGACCCCGCCGACCTTGGCACCGGGCGCCTCGCCGATCAGCTGCACGAGGACGGTCGCCTGGATCGGCTGGTCGAGTCGCACCTCGTGGAAGTCGACGTGCGTGATCGTGCCGCGGACCGGGTGCTGCTGATACTCCTTGAGCACGGCGTGATGCGGAGTCTTCTGGCCCTCGATCACGACGTCGACGATGCCATGCAGCCCCGAAGGACCCGTCAGAGCGATGCGCAGCTCTCGCTCACCGACGACGAACGCCTTGTTCGCCTTGCCGTAGAGCACACCGGGGATCAGGCCCTGGCGCCGCAGGCGCTTGACGTTGCGGGTGCCGAGTTGATCGGCGCCGCGCTCCTTGACCTCGAGTGTGATTCTGTCCCCGGACACGGCGGCGAAGTGTAGCGCATGCCTCTCGGCCGATCGTCCGGTGGCTGCAGTGATCCGGTGATCATCCGCACGGGGCGATGCACGCCCCTACGTCGCGACACACCGAAGCCTCCGGCATCGGTCGCAAGAGCGTCCTCGTGCCGGCAGCGAACGGCTGTCCTAGAACAGTTGGTTCTCCCCGGCGAAGATCGCCGACACGGAGTCGTCGGCGAACACGTTCGAGATCGTCTCCGCCAGGATGCCCGCGATCGACAGCACCTGGATGTTGTCGGGTTGCGCGAGCGGGTCGAGCGGCACCGTGTCGGTGACGACGAGCTTGTGGATCTCGCTCTCGGCGATCCGCTCGAGAGCCGCACCGTTGAACAGCCCGTGCGTGGCACAGGCGTAGACCTTGGTCGCTCCTGCGTCCTTCAATGCCTTCGCGCCGGCAACGAGCGTGCCGGCGGTGTCGATGACGTCGTCGATGATCACGGCGACCTTGCCTTCGACGTCGCCGATCACGGTCGTCACCTTCGCCTCGTTGTGAGCGGGACGAACCTTGTTCAGGATCACGAGGTCGCCGCTGACCATCTCGGCGAACTTGCCTGCGATCTTGGCATGCCCGGTATCCGGAGAGACGACGGCCGGGCTCTCGCCGAGGTTGAGGTCGCGAACGTACTGCGCGAACATCGGTACCGCGGTCATGTGGTCGACCGGGATCTCGAAAAAGCCCTGGACCTGGCCGGCGTGCAGGTCCATCGTCAGGACCCGGTCGGCACCTGCGGTCTGGAGCAGGTCGGCGACGAGCTTGGCAGTGATCGGCTCGCGAGGCCGAGACTTCTTGTCCTGCCGGACGTAGAAGTACCAGGGAATCACGGCCGTGATGCGCTTCGCCGAGGCGAGCTTGGCCGCGTTGATCATGATCAGCAGCTCCATCAGATGCTGGTCGACCGGCACCGATGCGGTCTGGACGATGAAGATGTCCGCCCCACGGATCGAGTCCTCGTACCGGCAGTACGTCTCTCCGCTCGCGAACGTCTTCAGGGTCACCTCGCCGAGCTCGCAGCCGATCTGGAGGGAGATCTTCCTGGCCAGCTCTTCGTTCGAGCGGCCTGCGACGAGCATCAGGCGCTTGTTCGGCGTCAGGCCGATCGCACGTCCGACGATGGGGCCCGTGACCGGCATGTCGGGCGCGCCCAGTCCAGGCAGTGTCTGCTCAACCGTCCCGCCTTCCACCCCGACCCTCCTTGATCGTCTGCCTCGGCGGAAAACCGACGAGGGCATTGTCCGGGACATCCTCGGAGACGACGGTTCCGGCCGCCGTCCAGACATCGTCCCCCACCGTGACAGGGGCGACGAACATCGTGTCGACGGCAACCCGGGCGTTGCGGCCGATCACCGTCCGCTTCTTGGGCACGCCGGGCCGGTGATCGAAGTTCGCCGTGATCGATCCCGCACCCACGTTCGTTCCTGCTCCGACCTCCGCATCGCCGAAATAGCTCAGATGGGGAACCTTGGCGCCCTCGTCCAGCCGGGTGTTCTTGAGCTCCACGAACGTTCCAGCCTTCGATCGCCCCCCGAGCACCGTTCCCGGGCGAACGTAACAGAACGGCCCCACCAACGCCGATGCTCCGATCTCGGCATCCACGACAACGGCATGCGGGCCGATCTGTGCGCCCTCGGCGATGCTCGTATGCCCCCGCAGTTGCGTGAACGGGTGAACGACCGCGTCGGGGGCAAGCTTCACAGTCCGGCTCGATCCAGGTCGTCTGGGGGTCGACGATGGTGACGCCGGCGAGCATGTGCTGGACGTTGATGCGGTCGCGGAGCGCCGCGGCGGCGGCGGCAAGCTCGACCTGTGTGTTGACACCCTCGGTCTCGACGGGGTCGTCCGCCACGTGAACGGCGACGCGATGGCCGTCGGCCACGAGATCACGCACAGCATCGGTCAAATACAGCTCACCCTGTGCATTGACCGGCTCCAGACGGTCGAGCGCCGGCCAGAGCAGGGCTGCGTCGAAGACGTAGATCGAAGAGTTCGCCTCGGCGATCGCGAGTTGCGCCGGCGTGGCGTCCGCGGCCTCGACGATCGCTTCGAGATCGCCGCCCGCGCCCACGGACGATCCGGCCGTAGCTACGGATATCGGCGGGGACGAACGACAGGACGGTGGCACCTGCGGCGCGCGACCTATGGGTCGCGAGCAATGCTTCGAGGAGTTCCGTCGTCAGCAACGGCGTGTCACCGGAGAGGATCAGTACCTCCTCGGCTCCGGCGAGCGCAGTCCGGCCGGCACGGACGGCGTCTCCGGTTCCGAGTGGGCGTTCCTGCACCGCGACCGCCAGGCCACCGAAGTCGCCTGCCGTGTCGGGAGATGCGACGACGACGAGCGGAGCAGGCTCGAGTGGTCGGGCCGCCTCGACGATCCAGTCGATCATCCGTCGCCCCAGGATCGGGTGCAGGTGCTTGGGTGTCGCAGAGCGCATGCGGGTCCCACGGCCTCCGGCCATGACGACGGCTGCGAGCTTGGAACGGGATTCTGACACGGTCGGCACGTTGGCTGGGGCGCCAGGATTCGAACCTGGGATCACGGGACCAAAACCCGTTGCCTTACCACTTGGCCACGCCCCAGTGAATCGGGACGCCGAGTGTACCCGGACGTGCGGTCATCCCGGTCACACCTCGACGCCCGCCGGCAGCTTGCCCATCGGCGCCCGATCGTCAACGTCGGTCGACCAGCAGCAGCGCGAGGGCGACGACGGCGAGGACGACGATCCCGACGAGTGCCAGGATCCCGGCGACGACGAGCGCCACGGGTACGAGGACGACGATGAGTTGGGACACGGCCGCGATCCAGGTGCCGGCCCGGATCCCCGGCGAGCCGTGATCACGACCGGGGCCGACGTACACGGCGACCGAGACGACTGCCGCGATGACTGCGACCCACCACGGCACGGCGCCGACCAGCAGGAGCACCGCCTCGGCAGCGGCGATTCCGGCTGCGACCTGGAGCTTTCGGCGGCGCAGCCGCCTCGCGAACGCGCTCTCGTGATGTTCCACGAGGAGATCGGCCATACCCTCAGGATAGTTGCGCCCCGGGCACCGGCGGGCCGTCGGCGTCAGCCGAACCACACGGGCGGTGTCACCCACGTGCGCCCGGCACGCTTCAGGGCCAGCGCTGCGGCGTCCGCCCTGCGGCGCTGGCTGAAGAGACCGTAGACGCACGGACCGGCGCCGCTGACATCGGCGCGGAATGCGCCGGCCTCCTTCAGCCGATCAGCGAGCGGAGATGCAGCGAGATCGTTCGGGGGGAGCCGTGCCAGGTCGCGGGGCCGCCGGACGTCGGCCAGCGCCTCCAGGAGTGCCGTTCGGCGCGCGGCGAAACCTTCTGCGCCGTTCCGCGCGTCAAAGGCGCGGTAGACGTCCGCTGTCGATGCCTTCGCGCTGCCGCGGGGCAGCACGAGCACGACCCAGAAGTCCTGTGGGAGGTCGAGAGCCTCGAGGACGGTGCCGTCTCCGGTTCCGAGCTGAGGCCCCGTCCTGAGGAAGAACGGGACGTCGGCGCCGATCGTCGCCGCGAGCGCCTCGAGCCGGTCGCCCTCGAGCGGGTGGTCGAGCAGCTCGTTCGCGAGCCGGAGGGCGGATGCTGCGTCGGAGCTGCCGCCGCCGAGGCCGGCGGCGACCGGGATCGTCTTCGTGATCCGCACGCTCCAGGCCGGCTCCACTCCTGCGGCTGCCGCAAGCGCTTCGAGGGCGGCTGCGACGATCGTGTCGTCCGCGAATCCGGCCACGTTCAGCCGCGGGCCGGCCGAAACGGCGACCCGGTCACCGAGATCGATGCGCTGCAGGATGGTGGCCAGCTCGTGCTTTCCGTTGTCCCCTCGGGGGCCCACGACGAGCGCGAGGTTGATCTTGGCCGGCGCCGGAACGCGTCTCACCCGATCCTCCGCGTCAGGCCGACGAACAAGGGCGGCTCGAGCGCCTCGGCACGTACGGCGGGATCGAGCCCGAGATCGACGAGGGCGGACGACGGCCTCGTGCCGTGTCGAGACCCCTGCAAGCTGGAGCGAGTTCGCGAGTGTCTTGCGACGATGGGCGAATGCTCCTTCGACGACCCGGCGGATGTCGCCGAAGCCGCTCGGCAAGGGGACGCGACGGAAGGCGACGAGTGCGGAGTCGACGTTCGGCGGGGGCCGGAAGACCGTGCGCGAGACCGGGTGAAACCCGGTGCGACGCGTCGCGAGCTGGACCAGCACCGAAACCGCACCGTAGGCCTTCGTCGACGGCACCGCGAAGAAGCGGTCGGCGACTTCGCGTTGGACCATCACGCACCAGCTGTCGATCGTGGGGAGCCGGTCGAGGCTCTCGGCGACGATCGGGGTCGCGACGTTGTACGGCAGGTTCGCGACGAGCTTCGTCGGCGCCGGCCGAAGAACTGCGAGGTCGAGCCGAAGGGCATCTCCCCAGTGGAGCGATACGTTCGGACGCTCGGCCAGGCTCCGGAGCTGCGGCTCCAGTCGTCGATCGAGCTCGACGGCGTGGACATGGGCGCAACGCGCCGCGAGCACCTGCGTCAGAGCCCCAAGGCCGGGACCGATTTCGAGCGCGACATCGCCGTCGTCGAGCTCCGCAAGGCGGGTTATCACACCGAGGATGTTGTCGTCCGCAAGGAAGTGCTGACCGAGCGACTTCTTTGGAGGAGGGCCGCTCACGCGGGGGGAATCCCGAAAGCGACCGTCGCGTTCGCGTCGATCTGCGCCGCGAGCGCCGACATCTCGTCCCCCCGGACGCCCGCGAGGACCGCCAGCGTCTGCACGACGTTGGCGGGCTCGTTGCGCTTCCCCCGCAGCGTTTGAGGGGCGAGGTAGGGGCTGTCGGTCTCCGCCAGGATGCGATCGGCAGGCACGACAGCGGCAGCTTCACGAAGCGACGCCGCCTTCGGGTAGGTCACGTTCCCCGCGAACGAGACGTAGTAGCGCCGTTCGACTGCAGTCTCCAGCAGCCCGGGAGCCGAGAAGCAATGGAGGATCACGGTGCCCGGGAAAGGTGGCCAGCGCGGCCGCCGTGTCGGTGTCCGCCTCCCTCGTGTGGATCACGACCGGGAGACCCAACGAGTCCGCGATCTCGAGCTGGCGGTCGAAGACCGCGCGCTGCACATCGCGAGGCGCGAGATCGTGGTGGTAGTCGAGCCCTGTCTCACCGACGGCAACCGCATCCCGTTGCCCGAGCAACTCCACCAGCTCGCCGATCCGCGCGGCGTCCGGGCCTGCGGCCTGGTGCGGGTCGATCCCGAGCGCGGCGAACACACCCTTCTCGGCACCGGCGATCGCAAGCGCCGCCCGGCATGATGCGATTCCCGTCCCGATCGTGACGATCCGCGAGACACCGGCGGCACGGGCACGCTCGACGAGAACCGCGGCGGGCTCCTCGCACCCGTCGAGGTGGGCGTGCGTGTCGATCATTCCGGATCGTTCATTCCGGCTCGCTCGGCGCAGTCGACCACGGCTCGCAACCCGGAACGTCCCTCACGGGCCGAATTGCACCATCCCCGACCACGGTGGCCCGAACGACGCGGCCGGGCACCACGGCGGGCCGACTCACCAGTTCACTCCGTCGGAGCGTCGATCCGCGGGAAGAGCGGCGGGGCCGCCTCGATCCCGTCGGTGTCGTCCGTGACGCCGTAGGAGACGCGCGACCAGTCGACCGCGTCGGGCTGCCCGAGCGCCGACAGGACGGCGGCCGCGGTGTCGGGAACGTAGGCGGACAGGGCCACTGCGACGGCACGCAGTCCGTCGACCAGATCGTAGAGGACGCGGTCGAGCTCGTCCGCACGGGCCTCGTCCTTCGCGAGTTGCCACGGCGCAGTCGTCTCGACCTCACGGTTGAGCGCCCGCACCACCTCCCAGATGCGCTCCAGCGCCCCGGTCACGTCGAAGTCGTCGAGGCGATCCGCGACATCGGCGGCCAGTGGGGCCAGCGAAGTTGCGACGTTCCCGTCCGGGGAACGAACCGCGCGGAGCGTCCCGCCGCGATACCGCGCCACCATGGCCGTCGTGCGAGAGAGCAGGTTGCCGAGATCGTTGCCGAGCTCGCGTTCGTAGCGCTCGTGGATCCCCGCGATCGAGGCGGCGCCGTCATGGCCGAACGAGACCGCCCTCGCGCACCAGAATCGCACGGGATCGGCACCGTAGACGTCGATCAGGTCGAGGGGATCGACCACGTTCCCGAGCGACTTGGAGATCTTGCGGTCGTCGAGGAGCAGGTAGCCGTGGACGAACAGCTGTCGCGGCGGCTGGTACCCGGCTGCGATCAGCAGCGCGGGCCAGTAGACGCAGTGGAACCGCAGGATGTCCTTGGCGAGGAGGTGCCGCACGGATGGCCAGAACGTGTCGACCAGATCCTCGCCCGGTCGCGCATACGTCAGCGCACTGACGTAGTTGACGAGGGCGTCCGCCCAGACGTAGGCGACCGAATCCGGATCCCACGGGATGGGAATCCCCCAGGTCTGCCCGGCCCGCGAGATCGAGAAGTCCTGGAGGCCGCCTTCGACGAAGCTCCGCGCTTCGTTCGCCCGAAACCCAGGCTGGACGAAATCGGGCCGGTCGTACAGCTCGAGAAGTTCGCGTTGGAACGACGACAGCCGGAAGAACCAGTTGCGCTCTTCGATCCACTCGGGCTCGCGATCGTGCTCGGGGCACTTCCCGTCGACGAGGTCCGCCTCGGTCTTGAACGCCTCACACCCGACGCAGTACCAGCCGGCGTAGATGTCCTGATAGATATGGCCGTTGTCGTAGAGGCGCTGCAGGAATCCTTGCACGAACCGCTTGTGCTCCTCGTCACTCGTCCGGATGAAGAAGTCGTTCGACGCATTGAGCCGCTCCGGCAGCTCACGCCAGACGACCGCGATCTGGTCGGCGTAGTCCTGCGGCGACAAGCCTTGCTCCGCCGCCACGCGTGCAACCTTCGCGGCGTGCTCGTCCACGCCGGTCAGGAAGAAGGTCTCGTTGCCGCGCTGCCGGCGGTTGCGCGCGAGGATATCCGCCGCGATCGTCGTGTAGGCATGCCCGATGTGCGGGGTCGAGTTGACGTAGTAGATCGGTGTCGTGATGTAGTAGCGCTCCATTCCCATCGATTCTACGGAGGGGCGCCAGCGCCCAACCGGCACCGAGCACGGCCAGGAGGACGAGCGCGGCGAGGGCAAGCGTCCGGTGCTCGCGCAGACGGGCCGGTCCGTCACCGTGGGAGAGGTGGGCAGGCGTGCTCGCGTGCGAGGGAGTGGCAGCAGGTCCGAGGTCGCCGTGGAGCGCTCCTCCGACCGCGGCAACAGCCGGCGCGGGCCCACGCGCCGCCGGCGAAGCGGTGCCGGCCGGCACTGCCGCTGGTCGAGCGGCGAGCACGACCGCGGCGCCGGGCGCCGACCCGGGTGACATGGCGGATCGACTGTCACCGGCTTCAGGCTGTGCCGCGCCGGCGGCGACTGGGTGTTCGTGGGCAAGTGGACTCCACGAGAGAGGCGCAGAGGCGGGGACGGCATCACCCTGGTCGGAAGCACCACGCTCCGACACGCCGGGGCGTGGGCCAGCGGGCGCCGAGGCGCTCGCCCGCAGCGTGTCCCGCGCCCGCCTCGCATCCGGCGCACCCACGCGCACACCCCGGATCGGCCGCGCACCACGAATCACCGCTGCACCTGGTGTCTTCACCGGAGCCCGGGTCGTGACGGTGTGCGGGAGCTGCTGGCTCCCCGGCGTCGTGTCCGCCCGAACACCGAGACCGGACGCCGGGTCGGTTGCGGCCCGAGCCGAGGGGTCGAGGTCGGCGGGGAGCGAAGCGCGGGCAGCGGGCGAAGCAGCGGCGGCCAGATCAGGCGTCACCTTTCCGGACGGGGCCGCCACCGCGGTCGCGCCGTCCGTTCCCGTGACCCCGGACACCGGGACCGCAGGCGTGGCAGCGACTACGGGACCTTGCGCCGCGGTGGGCGGAGGAGGCGGAGGACAGGTGCCCGTGGTGGGAGGAGCGTGGCCGGGTCGACGTAGCCGTCAGCGGCATCGGAGATCCTGACGCCGAGATGGACGTACGGCGCAGGCCACTCAGCCTCGCCGCTGATGCCCGCGGTGCCGAGGGACTCGCCCTCTGCGATCACCGCCCCTTTCACGGCCGTGACCTCGCCGAGGTGGGTCAGGGAGACGGCGTACTCGCCAGCCTGGACCGTGACTGTCCGGCCGGAGGACGGCACGACACCGGCAAACGTCACGGTTCCCGACACCGGGGCGCGAACGAGCTCCCCGGCCGATCCGGCAACGTCGACCCCGCGATGCTGGCCCGCCGAATAGGCATCGGACCCGAGCGAGTACGCGCGGAGCACATCTCCTCCGAGCGGCCAGGTCCAGGCCGACGCCGCCGGTGACGAAGTGAGCGCCGCCAGCGTCACCAACCCGATCACGAGACGACGCATGACCCATCCTCCTGTTTTCGAATTTGACAACGTAGAAGCCGAGACTGTATCGACACGCCCCGACGTTGTCAAATCAGACGACGAGATGGTGGGTGACGCTACGAGCCGGCTACAGCGAATCGCCATAGAGCGTGTTGCGCGGAACACCGGTGAGCCGGGCAACGACATTCGCCGCGGCGCCTCGCGGTGCTCCGGCAGCCACGAGCTCGACTACGGCAGCCACCGCTGCCGCCGCGTCGGCCACGCGAGTGGACGGTCCGATCACGAGTGTCACCTCTCCCTTCGGTGGCTCCCGATACCGCTCGGCCACAAGAACAGCCGTCTCGCAGACGACTTCTTCGTAGACCTTCGTCAACTCGCGGCAGACGGCGACGAGCCGGCCCGGCTCGGCACCTGCAAGGCTCGTGAGCGCGGCCGGAAGGCGTTTCGGCGATTCGAACGCGACCGTCGGATAGGGCCAGGCTGCGAGCTCGCGCCAGAGCGCCGCCCGCTCGCCCTGGCCCCGTGGCAGGTAGCCCACGAAGCGGTACTGCTCGGCGGCGAAGCCACTGGCGACGAGCGCGGTCTCGACCGCCGACGGTCCGGGCAGGACGGTCACGGCGACACCTGCGGCGAGCGCCGAAGCGATCAGGCGCGTGCCGGGATCGTTCACCCCCGGCAGGCCGGCGTCCGAGACGAGCGCCATCCGCTCGCCGGCAGCGAGGCGCGGCATGAGCTCGGTCGCGCGGGACGCCTCGTTGTGCTGGTGGTAGGACACCAGGATCGCGTCGACGCCGTGACGCTCGAGCAGCACTCGGGTGTGTCGCGTGTCCTCGCACAAGACCACATCGGCGGCCGCCAGCTCCTCGAGGACCCGCAGCGTGACGTCGGCGAGGTTTCCGATCGGCGTCGCGCAGACGGCGAGCGGCACGGCGCTACCGGACTCCGTCGAGAGCCTCGAACCCGACGAGTGCAGCGCCGATCAGACCGGCTTCGTCGCCGAGCGCCGCCTGGACGATCCGCAGCTGCGCGTCGGCAGGCTGGAGCGCCTCGCACGCCGCCGCTCGTCGCGCAGGCTCGAGCACGAGGTCGCCTGCAGCAGCACCGAAGCCGCCACCGACGATCACCACGTCTGGATCGAAGATGTTGGCCATCGAGCCGATCGCGATCCCGAGCAGTCTGCCGATCTCCGCGAGCGATTCGATCGCGCGCGCCTCGCCTCCACGCGCCTTGGCGACGAGCATCGGAGCATCGGCGCTCGGCCCGTACAGGGTCGCGGCGACACGGTCCGCCGCGAGCCCCGACGCCACCGCCTCGAGATGGCCCCGTCCATGGCAGTTGCCCTGGCAGGGCGGGCCGTCTGCGACCACCACGACGTGCCCGAGCTCGGCCCAGCCCCGGTACAGCCGGTCGTCGATCACGATTCCGCCGCCGACGCCGGTGCCGAGCGTGAGCATGATCAGGTCACTCGCCTCGTGTCCCGCCCCCAGCCGCCACTCGGCGAGCGCTGCGGCGTTGCCGTCGTTCTCGACACCGGCCGGCAGTGCATAGCGCGCGCGAGCGCGTTCGGGGAAGTGCACGGCGTGGAGCGGAAGGTTCACCGCACTGAGGGCGACGCCGGTCCGGCGGTCGATGTTGAGAGGCACGCCGTAGCCGATCGCCGCCGCACCGTCGGCAACCAGGTCGTCGACGACGCGGTCGATGGCCCCGAGAACCTCGTCCTGCGTGCCGTCCGGCGTCGCGATCTCGATCGTTCGTCCAATCGACCCGTCGCGCGCGACGAGGCCGGCGAGAATCTTCGTGCCGCCGAGGTCGACTCCGATAACGCGTTCTTCATGCATCGCGCGGCTACGATATCCGCCCGGATGCCCGAACAAGAGAAGCCCTACCGGGTGTACAAGGGCGGTCGGGCCAAGGGCAGAGTCCCACTGCAACGTCCGTCAGCGGTGCAGCGCGAGGATTCCGGCACCGGCACCACACCCAAGAAGCCCAAGCAGCGACATGTCGGCCGCCGCATCACCCTGGCGATCGGGATCGTTCTCCTCCTGGGCATCGTGTGGCTCGTTGCGAGCTACCTCTCCTTCTCGCACGGCATCTCGGACGCGAACGCGCGCGTGCCCGCACCCGTGCTCGCCGAGTTGACCACCCGGGACGGCCTCCTCTCCTCGACGCCAACGACGATCCTCGTCCTCGGCACCGACGGTGGGAGCCAGTCGGGCCGCGGAGACGCCAACCGCTCCGACTCGATCATGCTGATCCGCACCGATCCGGGGAAGCACCGGCTCGCGTTCCTTTCGATCCCACGCGACCTGCGGGTCGAGATCCCCGGCTCGGGCACCGCCAAGATCAACGCGGCGTTCCAGATCGGAGGCCCGACGCTCGCGCTCCGGACGGTGAAGAGCCTGACAGGCCTCGACGTCAACCACGTGGCATTCGTCGACTTCGACCGCTTCCGTGACCTGATCGACTCGGTCGGCGGGATCGACGTCGACGTCCCCCGGCCAATCCTCTCCAACCGGTTCGACTGCCCCTACGCAACGTCGGAGCGCTGCCGGGCATGGGAAGGCTGGCGATTCGAGAGAGGCACTCAGCACATGAACGGACAACGCGCCCTCGTTTACTCGAGAATCCGCGAGAATCGGCTCGATGCCTCGGAAACCGATCTCGACCGCGCGCGCCGCCAACAGCAGGTGATTCAGGCAACCGCCGACAAGGTGACGTCGTTCGGCACGGCGCTCAAGTTGCCGTTCCGTGGCGCCTCCATCGTCGAGCCCCTGGCGACCGACCTCAGCGCCGGCCAGGTCCTCCAGCTCGGCTGGGCCTATTTCCGCGGGGACACGAGCAATGCGCTCCACTGTCGTCTCGGCGGCGAGCCGGGCAGCGCGGACGGCCAGTCGGTCATCTTCGGCTCCGAGGACAACGTCGCCACGATCGCGATGTTCACGGGACGGTCAGCGCCGCTCCCACCACCGAATGGGCTTCCCTACGCGCCTGGGTGCGTGATCGGAGACCGGAAGCTATGAGCGGCGGTCAATCCGCGGCAGCGGCTTTCTTGTCGCCGGAACCGGTGTCCTTCGTGGGCTCCTTCTTGTCGCCCGAGTCGCCTTTCTCGCCGGTGCCACCGCCCTCGCCGTCCTTCGCGCCCTTGCGGGATCCACGGCCGTAGTCGGTCGAGTAGAAGCCCGAGCCCTTGTAGTGCACCGCCACCGGGAACAAGATCTTCTCGACAGGGCTCGCCCCGCAGATCTCGCAGCTCTCGGACGGAGGATCACTCATCTTCTGGAAGAGCTCGAACGTGTGCCCGTTCGGGCAACGGTACTCGTAGATCGGCATCGGACGGCCAATCTACCAGCGAAGATGCCGTCCGAAGACCGATGACGCAGCGCGCAGAAGCCCCTCCGTTGTCCCGCCCGTTCCCGGCCTCGGTGCGGGAATTCGTCGCCGCCCACGAACTGTGGATCGGTGTCGGAGCGATTGCAGCGACGGCAACGGCATTCTTCGTCCACCAGCTGATGGCGTGGCCGCCGCACGAGGACGAGACCCTCGCTCTCTTCGTCGGCCGCGACAACCTGGCGGGTGTGATCGAGCACGTGACCCGGGAGCGCGGCGGCGCCCCGCTCCACTTCCTGTTCGCCTTTGCGGTCGCCCACCTCGGGCTCGGCCTCGGCGCTCTTCGCTACGTCTCCGCCGCCTTCGCCGTCGGCAGCCTCCCCTTGATCGCGCTCCTCGGCCGGCGACTGACCGACCGCAGAACGGCGCTGATCGCAACTGCCCTCGTCGCCGGCAGCTGGGTCTTTCTCTTTCACGGCGTCTACGCCCGGATGTACAGCCTGTTCCTGTTCCTCTCACTGCTCTCGTTCGTGCTCCTGCTCCGGGCGCTCGACCGCAACGGGTGGCTGTCCTGGACGGCCTGGGGAGCTGCCCTCCTGCTGGCCGTCGCTTCGCACCCCTACGGAGCGCTCGTACTCGCAGCCCAGGCAACGTTCGTGCTGGTCGCCCGGCGCGACCGGCTGCGGCGCGCGCTGATCTCGTTCGCCCTCGTCGTCCTCGCCGGCACGCCGTTCTGGCTCACCGATCTCGTCCTGGCGGGACGGTTCGACGTCGGTGTCGGCGGCCGCGGCTCAAAGCTCGGCGGCCCGTGGGCGATCGTGACGTATCTCTGGCAGACGGCTGGTGACTTCAGCACCGGGCACTGGCCCGCACTCGCGCTGGTGCTCGCGCTCGCGCTCGTCGGCCTCGTCAGCTCACGCGGCGAGACACGCGCACTGGCGCTCTGTGCGGTAGGCGTCCCGGTGGCCGCGTTCCTGGCCGCCCGCGTCGGCGGATCCGCCTCGCCGGAGTCGAGGCATCTCATCTTCGTCCTCCCCTTCTTTGCGATCCTCGTCGGCGCCGGGATCCTCCGCAGCACGCGACGCTTCCCCGCGGCGGCGGTGATCCTCACCGCCGTCCTCGTCGTCCTCGAGATCAGCTGGGCCTGGCATCGCACCCCACAGCTCTTCGAATGGGAGCCGAACAAGCGCCAGGCGACGAGAGCACAGGCTGAGCGCTTCCTCGCGACGACGAGCCGCCGCGACGACCTGTTGTTCGGCTACGAGCCGCTCTACCTCGGCGCCTGGGAGCGCAATCCTTCCTTCCCGGACGTCGTGCTCCCGCGCGCGGACGCGGCGCTTGCCCTGCGCACGCTACGGAGCCAGCCGGCCCCGCTCGGCCGCGGCGTCTGGGTCCTCGATGCGAGCGAACGCAACAACCTCAAGCCCCGGCTCGAGATCGAGGACCGCGATCCCGGCCCTGCGGGGACGTTCGAGACGCGGGTCTTCGGGCCGTTCCTCGTGATCCGGACCCGCGCGCCGGTGCGAACGGTGGAGGCCTACCTCGCTGCGGCCGGACGCGCGATGCTCGTGGGCCGCTCGCTCGGGATCGGCGACGCCGATGTCAATCTCCAGACGATCGAGCGTGCGGACCGCGTGCGCCGAGGCTACGGACCGTCGCTGCGCCTGCGCTCCGACACCTCGCGGTAGCACGGGGCGCTCTCGAACGCCCCCAGACCGGCCTGCGTCTCGCGCCGGCGAGGGCGGGGTCGCAGGCGTCGCGCTGCGGCCGCCGCCGAGGCACCGAGGAGCGTCCCGATCACGAGGGAGCGGAGCCTGCTGCGGCGGGGATTCTCTCCCTCGGCCTTCAACGCCCGCTCCCGTCCTGCCGGCGTGGCGCCGCTCGTGGGTCGGTCTCCATGCGAGGATCGTAGGTGATGACGATCTGCTGTCTCGGCGACCTCGTGCTCGACGTGATCGTGCGGCTCGAGCAACCGCTTGCGACCGGCGCGGACGCGACCTCGCAGATCGAGCTCAGCCCCGGCGGCCAGGCAGCGAACGTCGCGGCCTGGGTGGCTGCGCTCGGCGGCCGATCGCGCTTCGTCGGCAAACGTGGAGCCGATGCGGCAGGCACGCTCGCGGCCTCGCGGCTGCAGGCACTCGGGGTCGAGCTCGTCGGCCCGGTCGAGCCGGAGGGGAACGGGATCATCGTCTCGCTCGTACACCCTTCCGGAGAGCGCACCATGTGCTCCGACCGGGGCGTCGCGCCCGACCTGCGTCCGGAGGACGTCGAGGCGGCGTGGTTGCATGGCTGTGACCACCTCCACATCTCGGGCTATGCCCTCCTGCGGGAGCCGGTCCGATTCGCTGCTGCGGCCGCCGTCACGGAGGCGCGCTCCGTGGGGGCGCGGGTGAGCATCGACCTCTCGTCGTGGAGCGCGATCCGCGACTTCGGGCCCGAGCGGTTTCGGGCCCTCATCGAGGAGCTGACACCCGACGTCGTGTTTGCCAACGAGGCCGAGGACGAGATCATCGGCGGCCCGCTCGAGGAGGTCGATTGGATCCTCAAGCGGGGCGCGGGAGGGGCGTCGTTCGCCGGGGCCGAGCGCGCAGCGGTTCGTGTCGAGACGGTGGTCGATTCGACCGGGGCAGGCGACGCGTTCGCCGCCGGCTGGCTCGTGGGCGGGCCGGAGCTCGCGCTGGTGGCCGCAGCGCGCTGCGTCCAGCGCGCCGGCTCGATGCCCGCCCCGACGCCGACCGTCTAGGGTCGACGAATGCGCGAACTGATAGCCGTCACCGACGAGGTACGGACCGCTCTGGAAGAAGGGCGCGCCGTCGTCGCTCTCGAGACGACGCTCATCGCCCACGGCTTTCCTGCCCCGGACGGAGTCGAGACGGGGCTCGAGAGCGAGTCAGCCGTTCGCTCGGCCGGCGCAGTCCCGGCCACGGTGGGGGTGCTCGACGGCGAGATCCGGATCGGTCTTGCGCGCGAGGAGCTGGAGCGGTTTACGCCGAGCGCCCGCAAGCTCGGCCCCCGCGACCTCGCCGTATGCGCCGTCCAGGGTGCCGTGGGTGCGACGACGGTCGGCGGTACGCTGACGGCGGCGGCCGCGGTCGGGATCCGCTTCATGGGCACGGGTGGCCTCGGCGGCGTCCACCGGGGCTTTCCGGCGCCCCCCGACGTCTCGGCCGATCTCGCGGCGGCGGCACGCATCCCGGCCGTCATTGCCTCGTCCGGGGTCAAGTCGCTCCTGGACGTCTCCGCGACGGTGGAGCTGCTCGAGACCCTGGGGGTCCCCGTGATCGGCTATCGCACCGACACGCTGCCCCTCTTCTACAACGCCGCAGGTGGTCCGCCGGTCTCGGCCCGAGCCGATGATGTGACCGAGATCGCGCGCATCGCGGATGCTCACTGGCGCCTCGGGGGCAACGCAATTCTCGTCGGCCGGCCTCCGAGCGAGAGCCTCGACGTCACCCCGCTGATCGAGGAAGCCGTTGCCGCCGCGGAGCGCGAGTGCATCAGCGGTCAGAGCGTGACTCCGTTCGTGCTCGCCTACCTGCACGAGCACTCGAACGGCGAGACGCGTCGGGTGAACCGTGATCTGATCGTCGAGAACGCCGGCCTCGCCGGGGCGATCGCGACGGCATACGAAAACCTCTGACATCGGAGACCCATGAGCCTGTACGACACCGTCCGCGGCCTTTCTCTCGACATCGACGGCTACACCCTGGAAGGGCTGGAGCAGCAGGTCTCGAGCGATTTCCTGCGCAAGACGACCGTCATCCACCTGACGGGAGCCGGCGAGGAGGGGGTCGGCGAGGACGTCACCTACGACGCAGCCGAGCACGACCTGCAGCAGGGACGTGGCGCGATCCTCCCCCTCGCCGGCGCCTGGACGCTCCACACGTTCTCCGAGCACCTGGCGACGCTGCCGCTCTTCGACCACGAGCCGGAGCAGCATGCCTACCTCGACTACCGGCGCTGGGCCTTCGAGAGCGCTGCCCTCGATCTCGCCCTTCGCCAGGCCGAGCGGCCCCTCGGTGAGGTGATCGGCCGCGCGGCGGGCTCACTGACCTTCGTCGTCTCGATGCGTCTGGGCGAGCCCGCCACGACCGAGCGGCTGCGCGACTGGCTCGCGCTCTACCCGACTCTGCGCTTCAAGCTCGATGCGAGACCGGACTGGTCGGAGGACCTGATCGCCGAGCTCGCCGAGACCGGAGCGGTCGACTCGGTGGACTTCAAGGGCCAGTACAGGGGCACGAGTGTCGACACGCTGCCCGACGCGGCGCTCTACCGGCGTGTGGTCGATGGGCTGCCCGAGGCATGGCTCGAGGATCCTGCCCTCACGCCGGAGACCGAGGAGGTGCTCGAGCCGCACCGGGACCGGGTCACCTGGGATGCCGTGATCCATTCGGTGGCCGATATCGAGGCACTTGCCTGGGCACCGCGAACCGTCAACGTAAAACCCTCGCGATTCGGCTCGGTGGAGCGGCTCTTCGCCGCCTACGACTATTGCGCTGCCAAAGGGATCGGAGCCTACGGTGGCGGCCAGTTCGAGCTCGGCGTCGGCAGAGACCAGATCCAGTTGCTCGCAGCTCTCCTCCACCACGACACGCCGAACGATGTCGCCCCGGGCGGATACAACGTCGGTCCGCAGCCCGGGCTGCCCACGAGCCCGCTGACGGTCGTCTCCCGCGCCGACCGGATTCGGCTTCCTCACACGGGCCTAGGATCACGCAGCCCGACCGGCGCGGGAGGACTGTTCTAGCGCGTGCGGACCCAGAGCTTGCCGGCGGCGTAGGCGCTCTCCTCGAGCGTCGCCGCCCACTCCTCGGGATAGCCGAGAAAGCCGACGAGTTCCGCGAGCGCCTCGCGCGAGCGCACCCGACGACGGTCGTTGTGGGCGGCGAGAGCCTCGTGGACGGCGCCGACGACCGCGTGATCGGCGAACGGCTTCCGGACGACGGAGGCGGCGCCGGCCTCGACAGCTCGCTCGGCGATCCCGCCTGCGCCGTTGCCGTAGCCGGTGAGCGCGACGATCGGTACCTCGCGCTCGTCGAGGATGCGGCGTGTCACCTCGACCCCGTCGAGTCGCGGCAACGCAAGGTCGAGCACGATCACGTCGGGCTGATGCAGGCGTGCGAGCTCGACGGCCTCGACGCCGTCGCGCGCGTCTTCGCAGACGTCGAACCCTGCGTCCTCGAGCACGAGTCGCAGGTCGGCGCGAACGATCGGGTCATCATCGACGGTCAGCACCGTCGCGGTAGCACGTGTCATGATCATCTCCTCCAGTGGGGCATGCGAGCACAAAAAAAGCCCCGGGCGGATGCCCAAGGCCTCGAGGCCGAATCAGATCGCCCTTCAGCGACGATCTCCCTGGAGGCTAGCTGAGACTGACGACGGCCCGTGCTCGTGACCCGCTTCGGGCGCCGCCGACGGGCGACACGCCGGACTACGACTCGAGCGAGGCGAGCAGATCCTCGACCGGGCACGAGCGGTAGCGACTCGAGCTTCGAGCTGCCACGGGCGCCGAGGGCGACGGAGACCTTCGCGATCGTCAGGTCGTCTGGCGCCTCGACGATGTTGACGAAGTCGTAGGCGCCGAGCGAGGCCCACTGATGCAGGATCCGCGCACCGAGCTCCTCGACGTCGCGGTTCACCTCGCGAACGCGCGCCGGGTTCGAGTTCAGGGTCTGGACACCCTTCTCCGTCAAGGTCGTCAGCATCAGGTACAGCGGCACGGGCTCCTCCTCGAAGTCGATAGGCGCCGCAGAGACTACTTCGCCGCGTCGTGCTCGGCGACCCGAGCGGCGAGCCGACCGGCCCGCGTCGTTCCCACCCGAGCGGCGAGATCGACGAAGAGGAGCGCACCGCCGAGGAACAGGATCGGGCCGAGCACGGTGTCCGCAAGAAAGATCGCCACCCGCAGCGTGTTGTCGGCCTCTGGCGGAGCAGAAATCCCATCGCGAGCCTGCTCAGCCCGAACATGAGGACGAGCGTTGCCAGGCCGCCGAGAGCGTGCACGAGATCGGCGCGGGCGACCGTCGAGCGACCGCCTGAAGGCTGCCAGCAGGCCGAGCTCCTCGATCACGGCTGCGGGGACGGCGTTGCCGAAGAGCGCCAGCACAACGATCGCTGCGATCGCGAACCACGGGAAGAGGAACGCCGCAGGGACGAAGACGAGCGTGCCGGCACCGATCGCGACGGCCCAGGTCCTCGCCGACGGCCGCTTGCCCACGGCCAGCGCCGCTGCCGCCGCGTACGCCGCACTGAGGAACGGCGAGGCGATCAGCAGAACGGCGATCGCCCCCGCGACGTCGAGCCCGAGCGAGGCCTGGTCGGCCACGGCGACCACGAGTCCGAGCGGCAGCGCGACGAAGAACCGGCTGCCGTACAGCGTGAGCGTCTCGGCGACGAGTTGGCCGACGGTGCGCGTCGCGGGCACCAGCGGGGGTGGCAGCGGACCGCTCGATTTCGGGTACCGCGGACGTGCCATCGAGCAAGACGGTACCGGCGGAATGCGGTTAGGCTGTCGTTCACTGCGCGACCGGCGACATCACGCGAAAGGAGCAGGGTGGAGGCACACCGCCCCGTGATCGGAGCCGATGTCGCGGCCGGGGCCGACGGCGGCCTGACCGCCGGCTACGACCTCGGAGCGTTCTACGACGAGATGTTCGAGTCATCCGGGCGGCCGCGCCCGCACTACGCGCCGCTCGCCGAGCGCCTCGAGGCGATGAGTGCCGCCCAGCTGGAGGAACGGATCAGGGTCGCAAACGCGTTCTTCCTCACGCAGGGAATCGGCTTCACGGTCTACGGCGACGACGAAGGAACCGACCGCATCTTTCCGTTCGACCTGGTTCCGCGGATCGTTCCCGCAGACGAATGGAGGACGATCGAGCAGGGCCTCGTGCAACGCCTGCGCGCCCTCAACCTCTTCCTCGACGACATCTACCACCGCCAGCAGATCCTCGAGGCAGGCGTCGTGCCGGCCGAGCTCGTGTTCGGATCGCGCAACTTCCGCCGCGAGATGATGGGCTTCGACGTACCAGGCGGGGTCTACGCCCACGTCGGCGGCGTCGACCTCGTCCGGGACGGCGACGGTCGCTACCTGGTGTTGGAGGACAATCTCCGCACTCCCTCGGGCGTCAGCTACATGCTCGAGAGCCGACAGGCGCTGAAGAGGATCTTCGCGGCGCTCTTCGACCGTTACGGCGTCCGCGCGATCGACCAGTACCCGCGGGAGCTGTTCGAGACGCTTCGCTCGGTTGCCCCACGCGCGTCGGGCACCGAGGCGAGCATCGTCCTGCTTACCCCAGGTGCCCACAACTCGGCGTACTTCGAGCACTCGTTCCTCGGGCGCCAGATGGGCGTCGAGATCGTCGAGGCCCGTGACCTCGTCGTCCATCGCAACCGGGTCTTCAACCGCACGACGCGCGGGATGCAGCGCGTCGACGTCATCTACCGGCGGATCGACGACGATTTCCTCGATCCGCTCGCCTTTCGAGAGGACAGCCTGCTGGGCGTCCCGGGCCTGCTGAACGCCTACCGCGCGGGCACCGTCACGCTCGCGAACGCGATCGGGACGGGCGTCGCCGACGACAAGGCGATCTACCCGTACGTGCCCCAGATGATCCGGTTCTACCTCGGCGAGGACGCAATTCTCGAGAACGTTGCGACCTACCACGCGACCGACCAGACCGATCTCGCCTACATCCTCGATCATCTCGATCAGCTCGTGGTCAAGGCGGTCGACCAATCCGGCGGATACGGCATGCTGATCGGCCCCGCCTCGACGCCCGGCGAGCGCGACGCCTTCCGCCGGCTCATCGTGGCGGAGCCGCGGAACTACATCGCGCAGCCGACGATCGCGCTGTCGCGGCACCCCACCTTCGTCGACGGTGGCCTGCGGGGTTGCCACGTCGACCTCCGCCCCTTCGTCCTCTCCGGCGCCGACACGACGCGCATCGTGCCGGGCGGCCTGACGCGCACGGCGCTGCGGCCGGGATCTCTCGTCGTCAACTCGTCCCAGGGCGGCGGCAGCAAGGACACCTGGGTTCTCGCCTGATGCTGAGCCGCGTCGCCGAGTCGCTGTACTGGACCGCCCGCTACGTCGAGCGGGCAGAGGACATCACGCGACTGCTCGACGTCAACTTCCACGCGCTCCTCGACGCGCAGGTCGAGGATCGCGGCCAGGCCTGGCTACAGATCGTCCAGTTGCTCGGAGACGAGGAGCGCTACTCCGAGCACTACGAGGAGGTGACGGCGGTCGACGTGAGCGACTGGGTCTGTGGCACACCGGCAACCCGAACGCCGTCGCGAACTGCGTCACCCTCGCCCGTGAGAACGCCCGCTCGGTGCGCGAGCAGATCTCGGGCGAGATGTGGGAGGCGATCAACAAGCTGTTCCTGCTCGTGCGCAGCGCGAATCGGCGTGCGGTGTCGCGCGGTCCGCACGCATTCTTCGAGGATCTCCGCAACGGCGCGCACCTGTTCCAGGGCACGGCCGACGCAACGATGACGCACGGCGATCCGTACGAGTTCATCCGGCTCGGCCTCCAGTTGGAGCGGGCGGCCACGACGGTTCGGATCGTGGCATCCCGGTATCCGGTTGCGGTCGCGCTCGACGACGACGACCCCGCCCGCGCGCGACAGCTGATCGCGCTGCTGAAATCGTGCAGCGCACACGAGGCGTTCGTGAAGCGCCACGGCACGCGGTTCGAGCCGATCGCGATCGCGGAGGAGCTGATCCGATCGGCGGACTTCCCCCGGGCCGTGCGGTCGTGTCTCTCGAGCAGCCTCGATGCCGTGTCGCGGATCTCGAGCGACCAGGGAGCGCCCCACCGCATTCTCGGTCGGCTGGTCGCGGACCTCGAGTACGGCGAGACGGGCGATATCTCGGGCGCAGCGATGAAAGAGACGATGCGCGGGGTCCTCGCCGGCATCCATGCCGCCGGCGAAGCGGTGACGAAGGCGTATTTCTCGAGCCGGGCGCTGCCCTCGGCCGCGCTCGCGATGCAGGAGGCGCAGCAGCAGCAATGTGGCTGACCGTCGAGCACGTGACGCGGTTCTCGTACGACGGCTCGATCAACGAGGCGTACTCCGAGATCCGCCTCAAGCCGGCACACCGTGACGGGCAGCGATGCTCGTCCTTCGTGCTCGTGACCGAGCCACGCGGGGTCTCGGTGTCGGAGTACCGCGATCGGTTCGGCAACACCGTGCACCATTTCGACATTCTCGAGCCGCATCAGACGCTGGGCCTGACGGCTCGCAGCGAGGTGTGGACACCGGAAGCATTCGTCGACGACGAGGCGGAGCCGTCACTCCTCGACCGCTGGGATCTCCTGCGCCAGAGCCGGTATGTCGCCCTCGACGGGTCGATTGCGGCGCTCGCGGCGCACGTGGATGCCGTGGCCGGGCCCTCGCTCGCCACGGCGACCGCGGTCATGCACGCCGTGCGGGGCGCGATGACGTACGAGACCGGATCGACGCACGTGCGAACGGTGGCCGACGAGGCGCTCTCGGCCGGGCACGGCGTCTGCCAGGACTTCGCGCACGTGATGATCGGCGTCTGCCGGCTGCACGGGATCCCGGCGCGATACGTGAGCGGCTACCTGTTCGATCCGAAGGCGACCGGGAACGGCAACTCTGCCTCGCACGCCTGGGTCGACATCTGGGATCCCGATCGAGGGTGGGTGTCTCTCGACCCGACCCACGACCGTGAGCAGACGGCGCGCTACGTGCGCGTCGGGGTGGGACGCGACTACGCCGATGTGCCACCCACGCGCGGGGTCTACAAGGGCAAGGCGAAGGAGCAGCTCGATGTCGCCGTTCGGATCCGCGAGCCGTGACGTCCGCGCTGCTCGACGCCGCTCAGGAGTGCGCGGCCTCGCCGATCGCTTCGAGCAGCTCCGGCGTCACGCCCGAGATGGCGTCGATTGCCTCCCGCATGCGCCAGCGGGCCCGGTCGGGTTCGCCGATCTCGTTGGAGATCGCGCGGATCTCGATCGCGGGCACGCCTGCGAGCGCAGCGGCCCGGAGCACCCCGAAGCCCTCCATTGCCTCGACCGCCAGCGCGCGATCGGTGCCTCCGACCGCGGCGCTCGTCCCGATCGCCAGAATCGGCGCGTCCGGAAGAACCGCCCGCGCGGCAGCGACGAGCTCCGGGTCGGCCTCGACCCGGTCGATCAGCCGAACCGCGGCCGCGAGGTCGCAGTAGACCGCCTCCGAACCGATCACGAGAGCCCCGCGCGTGATGCCGCGGCCTCCAGCGACGCCGATGTGGAGCACGGCGCGCCAGTCGCGGAGCGCCAGCGCGCGGGCGGTGGCGGCCGTTGCCTCCACGGGCCCCACGCCGCACACGAGCCCGTCTCGGCCGTCGAGCTCACGTTCTGTCGCGGCGACGAGAAGGACGTGCTGCATCGCCGGATCCTAAGCCCTTCCTCCGGCATTCTTCTTCAGGGGATCCGGAGCCGCTTCACAGAGTGGTCACAGCCGGCCGCTGTTTGCTGTCCGTATGCCAGAGGTGATCGTCGATCCGTCCGTCGGGTGGTCGTCCTCGTCACACGACGATGACCATGTGCTCGAGGCAGAGCATCTGCCGCCCTGGACGGCAACGTGCGGGGCGCTTTCCCGGTTCGCACGCGGTTCGCGATCGCCGGCGACGCAAGCACCGACGGAGCCTCTGCCGCCGCGGCCCGACCGGAGCGCGAGCTCCCGGGCGACACCCTCCTGCGCCTCGAGCAGAAGGGCCGTGGCGGCACGCTCCGGGCGGAGCGTGCCTTCGCAATCGCTTGCGCGTGAGACCGGCCGGGACGGTTCGTCCGTCCCGGCCGGCCCATGATCTCCGAGGCTGGTTCGGTTGGCGGCCGTCGGACGGAGGCTCAGACGACGGCGCCGACCTCCACCCGCTCGAAGCGGATCGACTCGCCTTCGACGACCGCGCGCACCACGTCACCCTCCGTGAAGCGTCCTTCGAGCAGCTCGAGCGCGAGCGGGTTCTCGAGCAGGCGCTGGATCGCGCGCTTCAGCGGCCTCGCGCCGTAGGCTGGATCCCAGCCTGCTTCGGCGATCAGCTCGATCGCGTCGTCGGACAACTCGAGCGTGATCTTGCGTTCCACCAACCGGCCGCGGAGCCGCTCGAGCTGGAGCTCGACGATCGTGCCGATCTGATCGCGGGTGAGTGACTCGAACACGACGATCTCGTCGACCCGGTTCACGAACTCGGGTCTGAAGTGCTCCAGCAGCTGAGCCTGCGAGCGAATGTTCGACGTCATGATCACGACGGTGTTTCGGAAATCGACGGTCCGGCCTTGACCGTCGGTCAGGCGGCCGTCGTCGAGCAGCTGCAGAAGCACGTTGAACACGTCGCCGTGTGCCTTCTCGATCTCGTCGAGCAGGATGACGCAGTAGGGGCGGCGCCGGACGGCTTCGGTGAGCTGCCCACCCTCGTCGTATCCGACGTACCCGGGTGGGGCTCCCACGAGGCGCGAGACCGTGTGCTTTTCCATGTATTCGGACATGTCGAGCCGGACGATCGCGCGCTCGTCGTCGAACATGAACTCGGCGAGCGCTTTCGCGAGCTCGGTCTTCCCCACGCCCGTCGGGCCGAGGAAGACGAACGACCCGATCGGACGGTTCGGGTCCTGCAAGCCCGAGCGCGCACGGCGAAGCGCATTGGAGACGGCGTCGATCGCCGCCTCCTGGCCGACGACCCGCTGGTGCAGCCTCGCTTCCATCTGGACGAGCTTCTGCACCTCGCCTTCGAGAAGGCGATCGACCGGGATCTTCGTCCACGCGGCGACGACGGCAGCGATGTCGTCCTCGTCGACCTCCTCCTTCACCATCGGCTGGGTCGCGGTGACTGCCTCGCCACGTTCGGCCAGCTCGTGCTCGAGCGCAGGCAGCAGGCCGTATCGGATCTCGGCGACGCGCTGGAGATCGCCGTGGCGCTCTGCGCGCTCCGCCTCCATCCGCAGCTCGTCGATCTGCTTGGTGATCTCCTTGACCCGGTCGAGCACGTCCTTCTCCGCCGCCCAACGCGCCGCGAGCTCGTCCCGCCGCGTCTTCGCCTCCGCGAGCTCCCGCTCGACCGGCTCGCGCACGACCGGCGTCTCCTTGGCCAGCGCGGCGAGCTCGATCTCGAGCTGGGTGACGCGGCGTTCCGCTTCGTCGAGCTCGACGGGGGAGCTGTCGATCTCCATTCGCAGCCGGGAGGCCGCCTCGTCGACGAGGTCGATCGCCTTGTCCGGCAGGAACCGGTCGGTGATGTAGCGCTCCGACAGGACGGCTGCGGCCGTCAGCGCCGCGTCGCGGATCCGCACTCCGTGGTGCGCCTCGTAGCGCTCCTTCAGCCCGCGCAGGATCGCGATCGTGTCCGCGACGGAGGGCTCGCCGACGAGCACCGGCTGGAACCGGCGCTCGAGGGCCGCGTCCTTCTCGATGTGCTTGCGGTACTCGTCCAGCGTCGTCGCGCCCACGGCACGAAGCTCGCCGCGTGCGAGCATCGGCTTCAGCAGGTTGCCCGCAGACACCGCTCCTTCGGCTGCACCGGCGCCGACGATCGTGTGCAGCTCGTCGATGAAGAGGACGATCTCCCCCTCGGCGGCGGTGATCTCGGCCAGGACTGCTTTCAGCCGTTCCTCGAACTCCCCGCGGTACTTCGCGCCTGCGATCAGCGAACCGACGTCGAGGGCCCAGACGCGCTTGCCCTTCAGGCCCTCCGGCACGTCGCCGGCCACGATCCTCTGCGCGAGCCCTTCGGCGATCGCTGTCTTGCCGACGCCGGGCTCGCCGATCAGCACCGGGTTGTTCTTCGTGCGGCGCGAGAGCACCTGGATCGTGCGGCGGATCTCCTCGTCGCGCCCGATCACGGGGTCGAGCTTCCCCGACTCTGCGGCGGCGGTGAGATCACGGCCATACTTCGAGAGCGCCTCATACGTGCCTTCGGGGTCCTGCGTGGTGACGCGCTGACCGCCGCGAACCTCCTTCAACGCTGCGAGCAGCGCCTCGCGCGGAACGAGGTCGAGCGCCAGCACGAGGTGCTCGACCGAGACGAACTCGTCGTCGAGGGTACGCGCCTCGTCGAACGCGTCGTCGAGCACCTTCCGGAAGCCTCCGCCCGCCTGCGGTTGCGCGTTCGAGCCCGAGACGGACGGCAGCGCTCGGAGGCGCGCCTCGGCTTCTGCCCGGATCGAGCCAGGATCGGCGCCCGCGCGCTGCAGCAGCGTCCGCGGCAGCTCCTGCTCGAGCAGCGCCACGGTGAGGTGGTCCGGGGTCAGCTCCGGGTTGCCCGCACGGCGCGCCAGTTCCTGTGCGCCGGCGACGGCCTCACCGGATTTGATCGTCAGCTTGTTGAAGTCCATCGTTCGTCTCCTCGGGAATGCGTTCAGCGTTGCGTTGCGGGCGGCTGCGGGCGGTACAGGACCACCTCTCGCCGGTATTGCCGGTGGGTCTCGTGGATTTCGTGACGGAGCGTGGCTTCGAGCTGCTCCATCCGCGTGCGCAGGCGCCGCAGCTCGTCCTCGAGCCGCAACACGTGCTCGACGCCGGCCAGATTGAGCCCGAGCTTCGTCGTGAGCTGCTGGATCAGCCGCAAGCGCTCGACATCGAGCTCGGAATAGAGTCGCGTGCCGCCCGGTGTGCGCTCGGGGGTCACGAGGCCCTTCGCCTCGTAGGCACGCAGTGTCTGTGGATGCATGCCCGCGAGCTCGGCGGCGACCGAGATCATGTAGCGAGGACGGGTGCTCATCGGCCGAACGCCCTGTCGCGCGGCCGCTCACGGAGGACGGTGTCGTATCCCTCCAGCGCTTCCTTCTCTGCCTTTGTCAGCTTCTGGGGCACGGTCACCTTGACGCGCGCGAGCAGATCGCCTTTGCCTCCGCCCTTCAGCTTGGGCGCTCCACGGCCCTTGACGCGCAGCAGCTTGCCGCTCTCGGTCCCTGCCGGCACCTTCAGATTGACCGGTCCTTCCGGGGTCGGGATCTCGACGGTCGCACCGAGCACCGCTTCCGGATAGGTGATCGGGACGTCGAGGACGAGGTCGGAATCACGGCGCTCGTACAGGGGCGACGGCTCGACGGCGACGACCACGAAGAGGTCGCCGGCCGGACCGCCGTTGGCACCGGGCTCACCCTTGCCCTTCAATCGAACCCGGGTGCCGTCCTTGGCGCCCGCCGGGATCTTGACGGCATAGCGCTTCGTCACCCGCTCGCGCCCGGTGCCGCGGCACGTCGTGCACGGCTTCTCGACGATGACGCCGTTGCCGCGGCAGCGCGGGCACGGCTGCGAGAGCGCGAAGAGGCCATGGGAGTCCGAGACCGTCCCCGAGCCGCCGCACTGCGGGCAGGTGATCGGGGACGTGCCGGGCTCGGCTCCCGTTCCGTGGCAGGTGTGGCAGGCCGCATCCACGTCGACCGGAACGCGAACCTGGGCGCCGGCCAGGGCGTCCTCGAACGAGAGCCTGACGCGCGACTCGAGGTCGGCGCCACGCGCCGGTTGCGGTCGAGCCCGCCTGCCGCCGCGGCCGAAGATGCCGCCGAACTGGCCGAGCAGGTCGGAGAGGTCGACATTCTCGTAGCCGAACCCGCCCGGGCCGGGGCCTCCGGCGCCGCGGGCGCCGTTCGCGCCGAACGTGTCGTACTGCTTGCGCTTCTCGGCGTCGGAGAGCGTGTCGTACGCGCCCTGGATCTCCTTGAACCGATCCTCGGCCGCGTCGTCACCCTGGTTGGCATCGGGATGGCTCTCGCGTGCGAGCTTGCGGTAAGCCTTCTTGATCTCGTCATCGGTGGCCGTCGTCGGCACACCGAGCACTTCGTACGGGCTACGGGCCACGGCTACTCCGCCACGATCACGCGGGCAGGCCTGAGCACGGCGTCGCCGAGCCGGTAGCCGCGCTGGACGACCTGCACGATCGCACCGGGCTCGACGCCCTCGACAGGCTGCGCGAGCAGAGCCTCGTGGACGTGCGGATCGAACGCGCCGTCGGCGGCGATCTCCTCCAGGCCCTCGGAGGCAAGCGCCGCCGCCAGCGCCGACTTCGTCATCTCGACGCCTGCGATCACCTTTGCCTCCTCGTGATGCTCGGCGGCATCGAGTGCGCGCTCGAGGTCGTCGAGGACCGGCAGCAGCTTCGCCACGAGCCGCTCCGCGGCCCGGGCCGCGAAGGCGTGCTGGTCGCGCAGCGCTCGCTTGCGGAAGTTGTCGAAATCGGCCGCCAGCCGTTGCAGGTCGGCGAGATACTCGTCCCGCTCGGCCTGTGCGGCGGCGAGCTCCGACGCCGGGGATGAGGACTCCGCCTCACCCCCGTCGCCGGTCGTATCGTCCGCAGCCTGCGATTCCCGGGGTGTCCCAGGGCTCGGCGATCGCGTCTGTGTGCACCTCGTCGGTCACGCCTTCGCCGTTTCGTCGTCTTCGATCACCTCGTAGTCGGCGTCCTCGACGACTTCGTCTTCGGTTGCCGAGGTGCCGCCGTTCTCCGGAGCCCCGGCGGTCGGTGCAGCCTGCGCCTCCGCGTAGATCGCCTGCGCGAGCGGCTGAGCCGCCTCGTTGAGCGCTTCGGTCTTCGCGCGGATCGTCTCCAGGTCACCGCTCTCGAGCACCTGCTTGAGCTCCATCACGCGCCCCTCGAGCGTCGCTGCGTCTGCGGCGTCGAGCTTGTCACGATGCTCGCCGAGCGATTTCTCGGTCTGGTAGGCCAGCGTCTCGGCCATGTTCTTCGCGTCGGCGAGCTCACGCAACTCGTGGGCTTCCTCGGCGTGCGCCTCCGCGTCTTTCACCATCTGCTGCACCTCGTCCTCCGACAGGCCCGAGCCGCCCTCGATCTTGATCTGCTGCTCGTTGCCGGTCCCGGTGTCCTTGGCCGCGACGTGGATGATCCCGTTCGCGTCGATGTCGAACGACACCTCGATCTGGGGCATTCCCCGCATCGCGGGTGCGATGCCGACGAGCTGGAACTTGCCGAGCGTCTTGTTGAAGCCGGCCATCTCCGACTCGCCCTGGAGCACGTGGATCTCCACCGACGGCTGGTTGTCCTCGGCCGTCGTGAAGGTCTCCGACTTCCGGGTCGGGATCGTGGTGTTCCGCTCGATCAGCTTCGTCATCACGCCGCCCTTTGTCTCGATTCCGAGCGACAGCGGGGTGACATCGAGCAGGAGCACGTCCTTGACCTCGCCCTTGAGCACACCGCCCTGGATCGCGGCGCCGATCGCGACGACCTCGTCCGGGTTGACGCCCTTGTGCGGCTCCTTGCCGAGCAACTCCGTCACCTGCTCCTGCACGGCGGGCATGCGGGTCATGCCGCCGACGAGCACGACGTGGTCGATGCCGGACGCGTCGAGGCCGGCATCGGCGAGCGCCTGCTTGGTCGGGCCGACCGTGCGGGCGAGCAGAGCGCTCGTCAGCTCGGTCAGCTTGGCGCGGGTCAGCTGGAGGTCGAGGTGCTTCGGGCCCTCTGCCGTGGCGGTGATGAACGGCAGGTTGATCTGTGTCGTCATCGTCGAGCTGAGCTCGATCTTCGCCTTCTCTGCAGCCTCGTAGAGGCGCTGGAGCGCCATCTTGTCGGCGCTCAGGTCGATGCCCTGATCCTTCTTGAACTCGGCCGTCATCCAGTCGACGATCGTCTTGTCGAAGTTGTCGCCGCCGAGGTGGTTGTCACCGTTCGTCGACTTCACCTCGAAGACGCCGTCGCCCAGCTCGAGCACCGACACGTCGAATGTGCCGCCGCCGAGGTCGAAGACGAGGATCGTCTGATCGGCGCCCTCCTTGTCGAGACCGTAGGCGAGCGCGGCCGCGGTGGGCTCGTTGATGATCCGGACGACGTTGAGGCCGGCGATCTTGCCGGCATCCTTGGTCGCCTCGCGCTGCGCGTTGTTGAAGTACGCCGGCACGGTCACGACGACGTCCGAGATCGGCTCGCCGAGGAACGCCTCGGCGTCCGTCTTCAGCTTCTGCAGGATCATTGCGCTGATCTCCGGCGGGGCCATCTGACGGCCGTCGGCGACGACGCGCGCGTCGCCGTTCTCGCCCTGAACGACCTCGTAGGGAACGATCGTCATCTCGTCGGAGACCTCTTCCCACTTGCGGCCCATGAAGCGCTTGATCGAGGAGATGGTGTTCTGCGGATTCGTCACCTGCTGGCGCCGCGCGGGCGCCCCGACGAGCCGCTGGCCGTCCTTCGCGAACGCGACGACGGACGGCGTCGTGCGCCCACCCTCGGCATTCGGGATCACGGTGGGCTCGCCCCCCTCGAGCACGGCCATGCAGCTGTTGGTCGTGCCGAGGTCGATTCCAATGGTCTTCGCCATCTGATTGATGTCCTTCCTGTCGTGACCTGAGTCTGATGGACTGAGATAAATCTAAGCGAGTCGTTATCAGATTCGGATCGGGAGCTGGACGTTGCCCAGCCCAGCCGGTTGCAGCCGACACTTTGCCAACCGCAGCGAATGGGTCTGTCCCCTTGTGCGCAACTTCGTGCCGGTTGTCTCCCTCAGCGAAACACCCCGATCAGGATCCCGCCCGACGACGACGAGGAGCGCCCCCAGGACGAGACGGCGCCCGACCCCCTCGGTGCGCCGCAGGAAGACGGCCGAGAGCCCGACGCCCCAGAGCGACTCGGTCGCGACGAGCGGCGCCACGACGCTGAGGCGGCCGCGGAAGAACGCCTCGTACAGCGAGACGTAGGAGAGGCCGAACATCAATCCGGCCGGCAGGAAGCGACGGCAGCGACCCGAGGCGGAGCCGGCGGCGGCCGACGACCAGCGCGAGAAGGATCGTCACGCCACCGGCGACGAGCGTCGCGCTGATCGCGAGCTCCGGGTGCGACGTCTGCGTCGACGGCGAGCCAGCGCACGAGGGTGTCTCGCGAGGCGAAGACGAGTGCTCGCGGCCAGCGCGAACACGAGGCCGATCGTCTTCACGTGGCCCGGGCCGGTCGGTCTCGCTGGCGAGCAGCACGCCGCCGCCGACGATGAGGACGGCGCCGAGCGACGATGCCGGCGACGAGCGGCTCGCCGAGCAGCACGGCGGCGAAGGTGACCGCGAAGAGCGGCGCCATCCCGACGGTCGCCGAGGCCCGCGACGGGCCGGCGTCACGGATCGCGAGGGTGAACAGGACCTGCGAGACGCCCGGCGCCGAGGATCCCGGCGAGCGCGAACGGCCAGACCGCGGCGACGTCCCAGTCGCCCGCGAGCGCCGCCGCGACGAGTGCGACGCAGGCGGCGGGCACGACGGTGAGGAACGCGCCCACGAGCGGGTCGTCACCCCGGGCGATCGCCGGACGCAGAGCGACGCGTCATCGCGCCGAAGAGTGCGGCCGAGCAGAGCGCGAGGACGACAGCGTCCATCAGGCTGGGCTCCGGCCGGCGCGCGAGCCGGCGCAGCGTCGCCGCCGCAGCCGGCTCGGCGAGCACGATTCCGGCGAGCATCACAGCGCACCCGGTCCAGCCGATCCAGCCGAGCCGCTCCGACAGGAGCAGCACGCCGAACAGCGCGGCGAACGGCGCCTCGAGCGTGAATACGAGCGCGGCGCGCGCAGCCGTCGTGCGCGACTGGACCCACGTGGCGACGAGGTATCCGAGCGCGCCCGCGAAGACACCCGTTACGACGAGCGCGAACCAGACGGAGCCGGCGGGCGGCATCGAGAGCTCTCCGCGCGACATCGCGATCGCCGTGAACCCCGCGCACGAGACCGCCATCTGCAGGAACGTCAGCGCACGCGCGTCGTACCGCGGGGCAAAGCGCTCCATCGGCGACGATCTGGAAGGACTGGGCGACGGCGTTACCGAGCACGAGCGCGTTTCCGGCGGCCGAACCGCCCGGGACGCCGTTCAGCAGGAGCAGCCCGGCGACCGGCGAGCGCAACGCCCAGCCCAGGCAGCGGCGGCGACCGGCGTCCGGAAGAGCGCGAGCGCGATCAAGGGCGTCAGGACGACGTACAGACCTGTGATGAACCCGGTGCTGGAGACTGTCGTCAGCTCGAGCCCTGCGGTCTGCAGCCCGTAGGCGGTCGCGAGGAGCACGCCGGCGCCGGCGCCTGCGGCGAGGCCGCCGCGAGGAATGACCCGCAGCGAGCGCCACGCGAACGGCAGCAGCACGAGGGTCGAGATCCCGAAGCGGACGGCGAGAAACGCGAAGAGCGGATAGATCGCCACCGCTTCCTGGACCGGGACGAACGTGTAGCCCCAGATCGCGGTGACACCGACGAGCGCAAGCATCGGCGAGAGGCGCGGCCGGACCATCCGCGCAGGCTACTCGCGGGGCGCCCCGGGGCAACGGCTCGGGGGTACCCTGGGCAGCGTGAGCAAGGACGAAACCCCAGCCAAGGGCCTTCGGCTCGCGCCCGCCCTCTGGACGCTCGGTAGGCCTCTCCACGATCTGCGGATCTCGGTCACCGACCGCTGCAACTTCCGCTGCGTCTACTGCATGCCGAAGGAGGTCTTCGGCCGCGGCTACCGGTTCATGGACCGCAAGGAGCTGCTCTCGTTCGAGGAGATCGAGCGGCTCGCCCGCGCGTTCGTCGTCGCACGGCGTCGAGAAGATCCGGATCACGGGCGGCGAGCCGCTGCTGCGGCGCGACCTCGAGCTTCTCATCGGCCGGCTCGTGCGGGCTCGGCGAGCTCGACGTCGCGCTGACGACGAACGGCGCCCTGCTTGCCCCAGAAGGCCGAGGCGCTCGCCGCTGCCGGGCTGCGCCGGGTCACCGTCAGCCTCGACTCGCTCGACGACGCAACGTTCCGCGCGATGAACGACGTCGGCTTCCCGGTCAGCCGGGTGCTCGACGGGATCGCCGCCGCGGCCGCGGCCGGCCTGAAGGTGAAGGTCAACGCCGTCGTCAAGCGCGGCGTCAACGACGACCAGATCGTCGAGCTCGCCCGGCACTTCCGCGGCAGCGGCCACATCCTGCGGTTCATCGAGTACATGGACGTCGGCGCCACGAACGGCTGGCGCCTGGACGACGTCGTCCCGGCCGCCGAGATCGTGGCCTTGATCGACGCGGAGCTGCCGCTCGAGCCGCCGAGGAGAACTACCGCGGAGAGGTCGCGAGGCGCTGGCGCTACCGCGACGGCGGCGGCGAGATCGGCGTCATCGCCTCCGTCACGCAGCCGTTCTGCGGCGACTGCACCCGGTCGCGCATCTCCGCCGAGGGCCGGCTCTACACGTGCCTGTTCGCGACGACCGGCACGACCTGCGCGCACTCGTCCGCTCGCGGCGCGACCGACGCCGAGCTCGCCGAGGCGATCGGCAGGGTCTGGCGCAAGCGCACGGACCGCTATTCGGAGATCCGCTCCTCGCGGACGAGCCGATCTGCGCGCGTCGAGATGTCGTACATCGGCGGCTAGGCGTCGCGACGACGCACTGCGCCGGGACGGACGACACCTCCTGGTCTCCGACGCGAGGGTCCAAGTCCGGTGGGAAGTACTCCTACGCCCAGCCCATCGGCTCGTAGCCGCTCGTGGTCGGGGCCGAGACGATCATGACGCTTGCGGTGGCGTCGCCGTCGTTGCGGACGGTGCGCACCGGCTCGGGGTCCAGCCGAACGAAGGTTCCCGCCTCCAGCGGATGATCGACGCCGTCGATCGTGATCGTGGGCGAGCCCTCGATCACGTAGAAGACCTCTTCCTGACCTCGATCGACCTCGTGATGCTCGGGGATCGAGCCGCCGCTCGGCAACTCGACGATGTTGAGCCCGAACGCTGCGAGCCCGAGCGATTTCCTGACGAGAACCCAGGTGTCATAGGCACGCTCGAGCTCGTCGTCCCGCGCGATCGTGAATGCCGCCACCTCGCCTCCTTTCGACCTGATTGTGCGCATCGTCTCACACTCTCCGGGCCGTCTCTGCGTGCACGTGGCCATCGCCGTTAGAATTGGTGTTCTGGTGACGAGCTACTCCGCATCGTCGAGCCGGCTTCCGCGCGGCTGGATTCATCTCGGCGGCCCAGTTCGCCTTCTGGCTGGGCTTCTACGTCGTCTACCAGTTCGTCCGCGGAATCGCCGATCGGGACATCGGCACTGCCTTCTGGAACGGCTTCCACGTGATCCGGATCGAGCAGTGGTCGGGAACGCTGTTCGAGCCGACGCTGCAGCGGCTCGTCGACTCCTCCGAGCTGCTGATCAAGGCGACGACGTACACCTACTGGCTCTCCCAGTTCGTCGTCGTCGGGCTCACGCTCCTCTGGGTCTACTTCAGGCACCACGAGCGGTTCGCCGGCTTCCGCAACTGGCTGATCGTCGCGAACCTGCTCGGCCTCATCTGCTACGTCCTCGTCCCGACGGCGCCGCCGCGGATGTTCCCGGAGTGGGGTTTCGTCGACACGCTCGCGCAGTACTCGGGCGTCAACCACGAGTCGCGGGATCATCGCCCATACGGCCAACCCGTACGCGGCGATGCCGAGCCTCCACTCGATGGATGCGTTCATCGTCGGCGTCGTCATGTTCGGCGTCTGCCGCAGCCCGATCGTGCGCGCGTGCTCTGGCTGCTTGTGGCCGGCCTGGGTCTGGTTCTCGGTCATGGGAACCGGCAACCACTACTGGCTCGACGTCGTCGCGGGCGTCGGCGATCGCCCTGGCTGACGGGCGTCGTGCTGTTCCGGCGCACGCTCTTCTCGCGCTGGCGCCCGACCGTGGCTTCGTGAGCGGACGCGCGGGCGAGAAGCCCGCGCGTCAGCGAGCTCGACCGGGTCAAGCAGGAGTACACCCAGGCCGCGCGCGCAGATCCTGCAGCGCTCGATGCAGCGGAGTCGCGAAGACGAAGCTGACGCCGGACATGCTGACGATGGCCGGCGTCACGCTCTGTCTCGTCGGCGCAGTCCTTGTCGGCTTCGAGGAGCGCAATCCGAAGCTGTTCTTCTGGGTCGGCGGCATCCTCTTCATCGTCGGCTCCGTCGCCGACATCCTCGACGGCGCCCTGGCCCGGGCCGCGAGCAAGGGGACGGTGTTCGGAGCCTTCCTCGACTCGACGTTCGACCGGCTCGGCGAGGCGGCGATGCTCGCGGCGATCGGGCTCGTGTTCGCGCGCGAGGGCAACGACGTCGCTCTCGTCGCAGTCGTTCGCCGCGGTGATCGGATCGTTCCTCGTCTCCTACACGCGGGCCAAGGCCGAGGCGCTCGGACTGCGGGGCGACGTCGGCTTCGGCTCGCGCGTGGAGCGCGTCGTGCTGATCTCGGTCGGGCTCGGCCTCGCCCCGTGGGGTTGGCTGCAATGGCCGATCTACCTGCTCGCCGCGATGGCGTGGATCACCGTGATCCAGCGGATCCTGTTCGTGCGGCGGCAGCTGCGCGAGCTCGCGGACCGTAGGCCGAACCGCCGCGGATGCGAACAGGCCCTCTGAACGGGCTGTTCCGGATCCACACGAAGCGCGCAGAGAGACAGTCGCCGCGGGATGTTGTGAGAGGCGGCTTCGCTCGACGCTTCTCAGAACAGCTATACTGCTAGCACTTTGACTGCTAGCACTTCTCCACGGAAGGGCGTCCTTGTGCGGGCGCCCTCCTCCTTGAAGGGAGCGCTCGTCCGCGAGACCGCTCGCCGAGGCGCCAGCCTCAACGACGTCGCGGTCGGCATCCTCGCCGACGCCTTCGGCATCGACTACGTGCCGACGAACCGCCGCAGCCCGCTGCCGGGCTCGAGCCCGGTCGTGCTCCTCCGCATGCCGGAGGAGCTGAAGGACGCGATCCAGGCCGAGGCGTTCCGCCGCGGCTCGAACACGAACGACGTCATCCTCGCCGCGCTCTCCGACGAGCTCGGCGTCCCCTTCGAATCGAACCGCAGTCGGTCCGTGCCCTTCGGGGGCGGCCGCGGAAAGGACACACCAATGGCCGCAACCAACGGCTCAGCAAACGGCAGCCACCCGCTCCGAAGGACAAGGTGCGCGTCGCCATCATCGGCGTCGGCAACTGCGCCAACTCCCTGCTCCAGGGCGTCGAGTACTACAAGGACGCCGACCGTGACGCCTTCGTCCCCGGGCTCATGCACGTCGACCTCGGCGGCTACCACATCTCGGACATCGAGTTCACCGCCGCCTTCGACGTCGTCAAGGGCAAGGTCGGCGAGGATCTCGCCGACGCGATCTGGGCGCACCCGAACGACACGATCAAGTTCGCCGAGGTGCCGAAGACCGGCATCAAGGTCTCGCGCGGGATGACGCACGACGGGATCGGCAAGTACCTCTCCGAGGTCGTCGAGAAGGCGCCGGGCGAGACCGCCGACATCGTCAGGATCCTCAAGGAGACCGGCACCGACGTCGTCGTCAACTACCTCCCGGTCGGCTCGGAGGCTGGCGGCGAAGTGGTACGCCGAGCAGATCCTCGAGGCCGGCGTGGCGATGGTGAACTGCATGCCCGTCTTCATCGCCCGCGAGCACTACTGGCAGAAGCGCTTCGAGCAGGCCGGCGTGCCGATCATCGGCGACGACATCAAGTCGCAGGTCGGCGCGACGATCTCGCACCGCGTGCTGACGAGCCTCTTCCGCGAGCGCGGCGTGCATCTCGACCGCACGATGCAGCTGAACGTCGGCGGCAACTCCGACTTCCGCAACATGCTCGAGCGCGAGCGGCTCGAGTCGAAGAAGATCTCGAAGACGAACGCGGTCACCTCGATGCTCGACTACGACCTCGGCGAGGGCAACGTCCACGTCGGCCCGTCCGACTACGTGCCGTGGCTGACCGACCGCAAGTGGGCGTACATCCGCATGGAGGGCACGGCCTTCGGCGACGTGCCGCTGAACCTGGAGCTGAAGCTCGAGGTGTGGGACTCGCCGAACTCGGCCGGCATCGTGATCGACGCCGTCCGGCTGGCGAAGCTCGCTCTCAACAACGGCATCTCGGGCGCGCTCGAGGCGCCCTCGAGCTACCTGATGAAGTCGCCGCCCGTCCAGATCGTCGACGACGAGGCGCACGAGAACACCGAGACGTTCATCAAGCAGTACGGCCTCAAGGCGGAGAAGAAGGCGAAGGCCGCCGCCAAGGCGTAGTCCGACGATCGGCCGTGTTCGCTCCGAGCGGGGCCCCACGGCGGGCCACAGCCGCACTCAGATGGCTCTGCGGCGCTGTGTCCTCTGCCCCGAATCCGATCTCCCGGTGCGTCGCGTCGCAGAACGGCTTGTTCTTCGAGTGGCCGCAGCGGCAGAGCACGACCGCGCTCCCGGGCGGAAGCTCGAACGGACTGCCTTCGTGGTCGACGATCGTGATCGGCCCCGTGATCTTGTAGGGCCCGTTCTGGCGGACGGTGATCGTGACCTCGGTCATGGCCCGACTCTAGCTGCGAGCGGCGCCGGGCTAGAATCGCGCGCACGATGGGCCTCCGCATCTGCTTCGTGACCCCGTTCTCGTGGTCGCAACCGCACGACGTCAACGAGCACGTCCGCGGCGCCGCGGAGGCGCTGCGCCGCGCGCGGTCACAAGGTGACGATCGTTGCGCCATCCTCACGCGCGGCCGATCTGCTCGAGGGCCGACGGGCGCTGCAGCGCGGCGTCGTCGGTGACGTCGTCGCGATCGGCGCCGCCGTTCCGACGTCGCTGACCGAGCGCGTCGCGTTGCCGATGGGCGTCCGCGCCAACCTCGCGGCCACGCTCGCGCTCGGCGCCTTCGACGTCGTGCACGGCTTCGAGCCCGGGCTGCCGAGCCTCTCGTCGGCGGCGCTGCTCGAGGCGGAGACGACGACCGCCGCCACCTTCTTCTCCACCGAGCGGATCGCGGTGCCGCCGCGCAAGAACCAGCGGGCGAAGCTCCTCGCCCGCGTCGACGCGCTGCTCGGCACCTCCGAGGCCGCGATCGAGCGCGCGTCCGAGCGCTTTCCCGGCGACTACGAGACGATCCCGCTCGGCGTCGACACGACCGGCTTCGCCCCGGCCGCGAAGCGCAAGGTGATCGTCGTCGAGCTCGCGCCCGGCCAGAGCGCCGTCGCCAAGGCGGTGCTCCGCCTCCTGCCGACTCTGCCCGGCTGGGAGGTCGTGCTCGCGCGCACGGCGCCGCTGACGCGCCGCCCGACGATCCCGGCCGTCGGTCCGCGACCGGGCGCGCACGCGGTCGCTGCGTGAAGCCCGACGCGCGCCGGGCCACGCTGGCCGAAGCGGCCATCTTCGTGCCGGCGCCGGGCGGCAGCGCGCGGCTCCTGCTCGAGGCGAAGTCGTGCGGCTGCGCGATCGCCGACCCGGCCGGCCTTGCCGACCAGCCCGAGCTCGCGGCCGCCTCGGTGGCACGGCTCGCCGAGGACGACGGGCTGCGCGCGAGCTGCCGGCGCCGAAGCGCGCGCACAGGCCGAGGCGTCGGACTTCGACCGGCTCGCCGAGCGGCTCGAGGGCGATCTACGCAGCGGTGACCAACCGCCGGCGCAACGCCTGCGGCGACCGGGCCGCACCCCGACGGCGACCCGCTCGGCGACCGCGACTGGATCGTCGTCGACCTCCACATGCACACGCACTGGTCGCACGACTGCTCGATCGAGCCGCAGGGCGCTGATCGACCACGCCGAGGCGGAAGGGCTCGGGGCGATCGCCGTCACCGACCACAACGTCTTCGGCGGCGCCCTCGAAACCGTCGAGCTGCGCCCAGCGCCGCGAGCTGATCGTGATTCCGGGCGAGGAGGTGAAGACCGACAACCAGGGCGAGGTGATCGGGCTCTTCCTCCGCGAGGAGATCCCACGCGGGATGACGTTCGCGGAGACGATCGCGGCGATCCGCGAGCAGGACGGGATCGTCTATGTCCCGCACCCGTTCGACAGGATGCACGCGATCCCGTCGGCCGCCACGCTTCTGCGCCATGTCGCCGAGATCGACGTGCTCGAGGTCTACAACGCGCGGCTGCTGTTCGACGCCTACAACGACGAGGCGCTGCGCTTCCAGCGCAAGTACGGGCTGCTCGCAGGCGCCGGCTCCGACGCGCACGTGCTGCAGGGCGTCGGGACCGGGCGCGCTCCGGATGCGCCGTTTCGACGGGCCCGAGGAGTTCCTGCTCTCCCTCCGGACCGCAGAGGTGCTCCGGCGACCGAAGTCCCTGGCGTATCTCCAGTCGCTCAAGTGGGCCGCGCAGGTCAAGGAGAAGGTCCGCTAGGGCAGAAGGTGGTGGAGCCCCTCCATGACTGCTGCCGTGCCCACCGACGAGATCTACGAACGCTATCTCCGGAAGGCGATCGGCGAGATCAACGAGCTGCAACACGAGCTCCTCGCCCTCGCCGACGAGACGCACGTGCCGGTCCTCGGATCGGGGCACCCGCTCGGCGACGTCTTCCTCCTCAAGCACGCACCGCAGCCGGCGGAGATCACCGAGGGCGTCGCGTTCTTCGGCCGCTCGGGCAATGCGCTGCTGAAGTCGCTGCAACGGCTCGGCGTCGACCCGCTCGCGATCTACGGCACGAACTGCCTCAAGTTCGGGACCGAGGACGACGAGCAGGCGGCCCCGTGGCTGACGCGCGAGCTCCATATCGTGCAGCCCAAGCTGCTCGTCGTGATGGGCGAGGCGGCCGTCGCGTTCCTCGACGCGTTGACGTTCCCGCTCGCCGACCCGCTCGCGGACGCCGCGCCGGGCGTCGTGCAGCGCTTCACGCCGACGATCGAGGCGCTCGTGACGCCCGACATCGACGCCGCGCTCGACGACCAGGCCGCGAAGACGGCGTTCTGGAACGCGTTCAAGGCGCTGGGGCCATGGTGGGCGGAGCTGCCGCCGTACTGAGCCCCCGGCGGGCTGCCGCGCTCGCAGCCGTCGTCGCGCTGCTCGTCGCCTGGGACGCCGGGGCCGGAGTGCTGCCCAACGTCGGCCGTTGGCCGGACGTCCTCGTCGTGGCGCTGCGTCCTCCTGCCGCTCACCTTCGCCGTGCCGTGGCTCGCTCTTCCCGCCGCGACCGCGCGCGCCGTCCTCCCGCTCGCCGTGGCGCTCGTCGCTGCTGGCAGTCCTGCTTCGACCTCGCGGACTCGGAATCGCGTCTTCAACGTGGCGAAGCTGCTCGCGCTGACGGCCGTCGGCTTCCTGCTTCATGCAGCTGTTCGAGGCGCTCTCGTGGGTCGTCCTGGTCGCGGTGATCATCCCCTGGGTCGACGCGCTCTCGGTCTGGCGAGGCCCGACCGACTACGTCGTGTCCGAGCAGCCGAGCCTGTTCGACCGCATCTCGATCGCGTTCCGACTCCCGGGCGAGGACGGCTCCGCGAACATCGGGCCGCCGGACATCCTCTTCTTCGCGCTCTTCCTCGCGACTGCCGACCGCTTCGGGCTCAGCGTCGCGCTGGACCTGGCTCACGATGGTCGGCCTGCTGGCGCTGACGCTGATCCTCACGACGGCGTTCGAGGTCGACGGCCTCCCCGCGCTCCCTGCGATCGCGCTCGGCTTCCTGCTCCCGAACGCCGACCTGATCTGGAAGGCGTGGCGGGAGCGTGGCCTC
>CAWCYU010000023.1:0-19654 GCA_963799905.1 uncultured Thermoleophilia bacterium | reverse complement strand
GACGAGCTCAGAGCGGAATACGAGGCGATCGTCGCTGCGGGCTTCGCGGCCGAATGGATCGAGAGCTTCGAGCCGCCGCTCGACGGCCGGTTCACGGCCGCGCTTCGCCACCTTCCGGACGGCGTTCTGCAGCCCGCACGGTGGGTGCGAAGGCTCGCAGCTGCGGCGGTGGGGGCCGGGGCCGAGATACGCGAGCATGAGCGGGTCGAGGCACTCGAGGAGCTCGAGGGCGCCACCGTGATCATCTGCACGGACGGCTACCCGAGCGGGTTGCTCGGCCCGATCGAGGGCCTGATCATCCCGACCCGCGGCCAGGTGATCGTGACCGAGCCGGTACCGGAGCGATTGTTCGAGATCCCACACTACGGTCGCCACGGATTCGACTACTGGCATCAGGATGAGAATGGACGGCTCGTGGCCGGGGGCTTTCGCGACGTCTCCTTCGAGACCGAGTTCACGGCCGACGAAGACCTCACCGAGCCGGTGCAGGAGGCGTTGCGCGCCTTCGTGAACGGGCTTCTGGGCCGCGAGCTACGCATCGACTACGCATGGGCCGGCATCTTCGGCATCGTGATGGACTTTCTGCCCGTGGTCGGGAGGGTGCCGGGCCTGGACAACGCCTGGGTTGCAGGCGGGTACTCGGGCCACGGCAACGTGCTCGGTTTCGCCTGCGGCGAGCTGGCGGCGCGTGCGGTGCTCGGGGACGGCGATCCTCTCCTGTCGCATTTCGACCCGGCGCGGCTGCTCAACGACCGCTAGAGGCCGCTTCAGAGCGCCAGGCGCTGGAGGTCGAGCTCGTCGGCCTTCGCGAGGGCCGCGCGGGCGATCGCGAGATCCTGAATGGCAAGCCCGGTGGAGTCGAAGAGCGTGATGTCTCTGCCGCTTCGCCGCCCCTCGGCCTCGCCCGCAAGCACCGCACCGATGTCGGTCACCCGATCGCGCGTCACAACACCTGCGGCAACGCCGGCCGCCAGCTCACCGCCGTGGCTCGCCTGTTCCCAGTCGTCGCAGAACAGGTCGGCGCGGGCGAGCTCCTCCACCGCCACTTCCGCCTTGCCCGGCCCGTCGGCCCCCATCATCGAGACGTGCTGCCCCTCGCGCAGCGATCCCTTCGGGAAGAGCAGCTCGCGGCCGGGAGTCACGGTGACCACGATGTCGCTCGACAGCGCCTCGGCCTGCGAGCCCGCAACGTGGGCACCGAGCCGATCCGCGACGTACGCCGCCCGTGCAGGATCCGCGTCCCACACGAGCACGTCGCTGCCGAGAGCGCGGAACATCCGCACAGTCTCGGCGCCGTTGACGCCGCAGCCGACGACTGCCGTCGTCGCCGCACCGGACCGGCACAGCGTCTCGGCCGCGATCACGGCGGCGGACGCCGTCCTCAGCGCCGTCACCGCGGCGGCGTCGAGGACGGCGGCGAGCGCTCCTGTCTCGCTGTCGGAGAGCAGCACGAGGCCCGTCACCGTCGGCAGCCCTTTGGCCGGGTTTCCGGGGAACGACGTGACCCACTTGAGCAGCGCGTGCCCGCCGCCGAGCGCAGGCATGGCGCGGAAATCTCCCGCTGGATAGTTCGTCACGTAGACCTTCGGAGGCATCTTCCAATCGCCCTTGGCATGGGCGACGAACGCCTCCTTGACCGCCTCGTACGCGTCGTGCGGCGGCACCGCGCGCTCGACGTCTGCGCCCGAGAAGAAGGGCACGGAGGTCGTCATCTAGTAGAAGCCTTCCCGTCGCGCGTACCGCTTCGCCCGCTCGTCGTCGTACGTCTCCGCGTCGAACGCCGGGTTGAGGCTCCGGTGGATCTCGCCCGAAGTCGGCAGTTCGCTGCGGTCGACATGCCGTTCGGCATCCCAGAGGTGCGATCGCAGGAACGCCTTCGAGCAGTGAGTGAACACCTGCTCGATCTCGATCAGGAGGCCGAGCTTCGGCGTCTTCCCTTCGACCGCGAGCGGATCCAGCAGCTCGGTGTCGGTGACGATCGTCGCCCGCCCGTTCACCCGCAGCGTGTCGCCCACCCCCGGGATCATGAACAGCAGCCCGACGTTCGGGTTTGCGAGGATATTGCGCAGTGAATCCGCCAGCCGGTTGCCCGGCCGCTCGGGAACGAGAAGTGTGCGTTCGTCGACGACGTGGACGAAACCGGCCGGGTCGCCGCGTGGGCTGACATCGCAGGTCCCGTCGGGCGCCGACGTTGCAAGGCACATGAACGGTGAGAGGTCGATGAAGCGTCGCGTCAGGTCGTTGACGCGGTCGCTCACCTTGGCTCGCACGAGCTCGCCGGGCTCACCGATCAACGCGCGGAGTGCGGCCTCGTCCGTGATCGCGCCCGCCATGCTCTCGACGCTATCAGCCGGTCGCCGGTGCGCTGGTGGGGCTACGACGACTTGACGGCGGCGATCAGCTTGCCGACCGAGTCTTTCGCGTCGCCGAAGAGCATTGTCGTGCCCGGATCGAGGTAGAGCTCGTTGTCGATCCCGGCGAACCCGGGGGCCATCGACCGCTTCATCACGACGACGCTCGCCGCCTTGTCGACGTCGAGGATCGGCATTCCGTAGATCGGTGACGATGTGTCCGTGCGCGCCGCAGGGTTCGTGACGTCGTTGGCACCGATCACGAGAGCGACGTCCGCCTGCGCGAACTCGGGGTTGACCTCGTCCATCTCCTTCAGCTGGTCGTACGGGACGTTCGCCTCGGCGAGCAGCACGTTCATGTGCCCGGGCATCCGCCCTGCGACCGGGTGGATGGCGTAGACGACATCGACGCCTTTCTCCTCGAGCAGCTCGGCGAGCTGGCGGACGTCGTGCTGTGCCTGAGCGACCGCGAGGCCGTAGCCGGGCACGATGATCACCTTGCGGGCGAACGACAGCACCACGGCGACGTCCTCGGGCGAGGTTGCTCGAACGGTCCGGCCGTCGTCGATCCGCGCCGTCCCGGCTCCGGCCTGCACCTGGCCGAACGCCCCGAAGAGGACGTTCGTGATCGACCGGTTCATCGCCTTACCCATCAACAGCGTCAGCAGGGTGCCGGAGGCGCCGACGAGTGCACCCGCCACGATCAGGACGTTGTTGTGGAGCACGAAGCCGGTGGCCGACGCGGCAAGCCCGGTGAAGGCGTTGAGCAGCGAGATCACGACGGGCATGTCGGCGCCGCCGATCGGAAGGACGAACATGACGCCGAACACGAGCGCCGCGACGATGAGGCCGTAGATCAGGCCCTGGGTGTCGCCGCCGGCGGAGATCCAGACGCCGAGCACGACCGCGGTGCCGATGATCAGCGCGTTCACGATCTGCTGGCCGCGGAACACGATCGGACGGCCCGAGATCAGCTCCTGCAGCTTCGCGAACGCGACGAGCGAGCCGGAGAACGAGACCGATCCGATCAGTGCCGAAAGCGCCGTGGAGGTGGCCTCGACGGTTGTGAAGTCCCCAGCGAAGCGGTGAAACTCGTCGAGCGAGATGAGTGCTGCCGCGCCGCCACCGACCCCGTTGAAGAGGGCGACCATCTGCGGCATCGCGGTCATCTTCACCGTGCGAGCACCGACCAGCCCGACGGCGCCTCCGGCGACCATCCCGATCGCGATCAGTCCGTAGTTTCCGAGGCCGTCCTGGGCGAGCGTGACGACGATCGCGAGCGTCATCCCGGCGGCGCCGATCCAGTTCCCCTTGCGTGCGTGCTTGGGCGAGGAGAGGAAGCGCAGGGCGAGGATGAAGGTCACGATCGTGACCAGGTACAGCGCGTCAGTCGTCGTTCGACTCACGCCTCGGCTCCCTTCTCCTGAACATCTGCAGCATCCGGTCGGTGACCACGAAGCCGCCGACGACGTTCGCCGCCGCGAGTACGACGGCAACGAACCCCACGACCTTGCTGAACGTGTCGTCTGCGGTCCCGGCGATCAGGATCGCCCCCACGATCACGATCCCGTGGATGGCGTTGGTGCCGGACATCAGCGGCGTGTGCAGCATCGTCGGCACCTTCGAGATCACCTCGATGCCGAGGAAGATCGCCAGGACCAGGATCGTGAGCTCGAGCACGAATGACGCTTCTATGCCGTCACCTCCTCGGTCGGCCGGGCGACGCAGGCGCCACCGGTGATGTCGTCCTCGAAGTCGAGCGTGAGCGCTCCACCCGGGGCCAGGTGCTGCAACAGCGCGCTGACGTTGCGCGCGTAGAGCCGGCTGGCGTCCGCCGCCATCAGAGACGGCACATTCGTGAAGCCGACGATCGTGACCGCCTCGCGAACGACCTCCTGGCCAGGATGCGTGAGCTCGCAGTTGCCGCCCGCCTCGGCGGCGAGGTCGACGATGCAGCTGCCGGGGCGCATCTGGCCGACGGTGGATGCCGAGATCAGCCTCGGCGCCGGCCGTCCGGGCACGAGCGCCGTCGTGATCACGATGTCGTACTCCGGCACCCGTTCCTCCAGCGCGGCCTGCTGGGCGGCCTGCTGCTCCGGCGTGAGCTCCTTGGCATAGCCTCCCTCGGTCTCCTCGCCGCGCACACCGAGATCGAGGAACTTCGCTCCCAGCGATTCCACCTGCTCCTTCACCGCCGGTCGGACGTCGAACGCCGTCACGACCGCCCCGAGCCGCCGCGCGGTGGCGATCGCCTGCAGCCCCGCAACTCCGGCGCCCATCACGAGCACCCTTGCAGGGGCGACCGTGCCGGCGGCCGTCATCAGCAACGGGAACATCTTCTGCACGCGATCGGCCGCGATCAGCACGGCCTTGTAGCCCGCCACTGTCGCCTGCGAGGAGAGCGCATCCATCGACTGGGCGCGCGTGATCCGCGGCACCGACTCCATCGCGAAGGCCACCACACCCTGACGCCGCAGTCGCTCGATCCCTTCGGGGTCGGTCAGCGGGGCCAGGAAGCCGATCAGGACCGTCCCCGCAGCCATCTCGGCGACCTCGTCCGCCGACGGGCGGGCGACTCTGACGACGGCCTCGACGCCGTCCAGGAGGTTGGTGCGCTCGCTCAACGTCGCACCCGCCTGGGCGTAGTCGTCGTCCGGGAACCCCGCCGCCGCGCCCGCACCGCGCTCGATCACGATCTCGAAACTCGCAGGTGTGAGGCGCTCGACGGTCTCGGGCGCGAGAGCCACACGGCCTTCGCCAGGAGCGGCCTCACGGGGAACGGCGACGCGCACCCCGTGAATCTACGGGAAGGGATTTCTCGCCGCGAGGGGAACCTCACCCCTCGTGAGCCACTTTGCCGCCTTCACCGCCGCGATGGGTGTCTGCGACCCGGCGCTCGAGGGGCACGCCAATCGCGTCGGTGCACATGCCGAGGCGATCGCGACCCGGCTCGGGTGGGACGAGGTGCGTCTGGACGAGCTGCGGCTCGGCGCGGCGCTTCACGACGTCGGCAAGATCAGCGTTCGCCACGAGCTGCTCGCGAAACCCGGCAGGCTCGACGATTCCGAGCTGGCGGAGATCAGGGTGCATCCGGTCGAAGGTGCGTGGCTGATCGCGGGCGTCCCTTCCCTCGGTGTCGCACTTCCATATGTGCTCTTTCATCACGAGCGGTGGGACGGCGGCGGCTATCCGACGCGTCGCGCCCGCACCGAGATCCCGCTCGAGGGCCGGATCCTGGCCGTCGCCGACGCGTTCGACGCAATGACGTGCGAGCGACCGTATCGGCATGCGTTCGCGTTCGAGGACGCTCTCGCCGAGGTCGAGCGTTGTGCGGGCTCCCAGTTCGATCCGGACGTCGCGTCGGCACTCCTCGCCGCCGCCGACGCCGACGAGCTCTGCCAGCTCGCCGCCGCCTAGGCCCGAGAGGCGTCGTTCGAGCAGCGGTGGAGCACCGTCGTGCGGCGCAGCTGACCGGTCACAGCGAGGACCAGACGGCGAGCTTCCTATGGGTTCGCTCCATCACCTCGTCGGTGAACTCCGTCGTCCCTGCGTGGCCCCCGAGGTCGGAAGTCCGGATCCCCGCCGCAACGGCTTCGAGGCAGCCGTCCTTGATAGCTCGGCCGGCCGCCTGTGCTTCGTCGTCGTCGGCGTGGCCGAGCAGCGCCGCACAAGCCAGGATCATGGCCATCGGGTTCGCGACATCCTTGCCGTGCAGCGACGGCGCGGTTCCATGCGCCGCCTCGGCCATCAGGGCCGAAGGCACATGGTCCTCGCCGAAGGCAACCAGCAGCGACTCCGAGCCGGCGATCGACCCGAAGAGCGGCAGCACGAGATCGGAGAGGATGTCCCCGTCACGGTTGAGGGCGGGAATCACCATCGGCGAGCCGCTCGACGAGATGAGCAATGCGAACGTGGCGTCGATCAGTTGCGGCTCGTACGGCACGTCCGGGTGACGCGCCGCCGCGGCGTCCATCTCCTCCTTGAGCATGCCTTCGTAGATCGGGCTGACGGTGTACTTCGGGCCGCCGAAGACCTTCGCGCCCACTCGCTCGGCCTGGCGGAACGCGAACTCGGCCACGGCGCTGCAGATCCCACGCTCGATCCGTTCAGTCCTGTAGGCAACCTCGTCGTCCCCGGAGCCCTCACGCCATTCCTTGGCACCGTACGCATCTCCGACTGCCATCCGGACGACCGAGATGGGCGAATGCACGCCACCGAGCGGAACCACACCCGGGATCCGGCGACCGGTCCGCACGATCACCTTTCCGCCGATCTCTTCGCGAAGGATCCGGTTCGGCGAGCCGACATCGCCGGGTGTCTCGGGAGTCACGGTCGCCGCCTTGAGCCCGAGACCGTGTTGACGAATCGCGCGGGCCGCCTCGTGGACGACCTGGTTGCCGGTTGCGCGCCTGTTCTCGAGCGAGAGGTCGAACCGCGGGAGACCGAGCTCGATCCCGATCACAGCCGGATCCAGCAGCCTCAGCGACGCTTCCAAGAGCTCCTGGCCGGTCTGGTCACCTTCGAGAACGACGATCGTGCGGGAATCCATCGCGGCGATTCTAGTGATGTCGTCGCCGGCACCCCGAAATTGACGCCACGGGAAATGAACCGATAAAATAACCGTGGTTCAATATCAACCGTAAATGGACGTCATCTATTGCCTGTTCGATGCCTATTCATATGTGTCGACGGAGAGGATTATCGTGGCGCGAAAGACGGTTCTGGTTTGCGATAACTGTGGGGCCGAGGTCGAGGACGGCAGAGGTGCCGTGATGCGGGTGACGTTCACGGACGCCCGCCGCGGCGCCAAGGCTGCCGATCTCTGTGACGGGTGCGCAGGGACGATGCCCGGCAACGCCGTCGCGAGGCGTGGCCGCAAGCCGAAATCGGCCGTGTAGACCTCGACGCCTCTCGGCAGCCTCACGCCGTCCCGGGCCGCACCCGCGCTTGCCGCTCTTTGCGAGCACGCCGGGTGCGCGTAAGGAGGTCGAAGGAAAGCCCCCGACTACGATGGACAAATGGGGCTCTCGCTCGTCGTCGGGCCGGCACACGCCGGTAAGGTTGCTCTTCTGCTCGAGCGGTTCCTGCGTGCCCTCGACCGGGATCCGTGGCTGATCGTCCCGAACCGGGTTGACGTCGATCGAGTGGAGCGCGAGCTCGCGGGACGTGGTGGAGCGCTGCTCGCCGGGACGATCGGGACGTTCGATTCGCTGTTCGAGCACATTGCCGGCACCTGGCCTGCATCCAGAGTGCTCGGCGAGGCTGAGCGCACGATCGTGCTTCGCCGCATCGTCAGCACGATGCAACTCGAGACCCTGGGGCAATCGTCGCGATTCGCCGGCTTCACGGACGCTCTTGCCGCAACTCTGGCAGAGATCGAGGCGGGCCTGCTCGAGCCCGACGATCTCGACCCTGACCTGGCGCTGCTCACAGCGGCATATCGGGCCGAGCTCGCGCGGCTCGACGTGTGCGATCGGGGAATGGTTCGACGCCGGGCAGTGGAGCGGCTCACGACCGACCTCGGCTCGTGGGCGGGGGCGCCGGTGTTCGCCTACGGGTTCGAGGACCTGACCGGCGCCGAATGGCGCCTGATCGAAGCGCTCGCCGCCCGGGGCGAGGTGCACATCTCCCTCCCCTACGAGCCGGGTCGGGCTGCATTCGCATCGCTCGCACGAACTGCCACGGATCTCGGCGCGCTCGCCGATGAGATCGTCGAGCTCGAGCCCGCATCGGAGCGGTATCTCGCGACCGGTCTCGCCCACCTCGAACGCCGTCTCTTCGACGACGCGGCCCAATCTGTCGCGCTCGACAGCTCGATTCGCTTCCTGGAAGGAGCAGGCCGGCGCGCGACGCTCGAGCTCGTCGCCGAGACGATCCTCGATCTCGTCCGCGACGGAATCGCGCCCGACGAGATCGCAGTCGTCTGTCCCTCCGTCGACCGCTCGCGTGCGTCGATCGAAACGGCATTCGGCTCGCTCGGCGTCCCGATCGCGATCGAGAGCCGGCCAAGGCTCGGGGCGACCGCGTTCGGCCAGGCGCTCCTCTCGCTCCTTCGCTTCGCCTGGGGAAACGGCACCCGCCGCGAGCTCTACGCCTTCCTGCGGACGCCGTATGCCGGCCTCGCACGCCCGGATGTCGACTTCCTCGAGGGCAGGCTCCGAGGGCGCGCCGTGCTCCGGGGCGACCGCACGCTGGAGGAGACGACGAAGCTCCGCAACGGCCGCCCCCTTCCCATGCTGGATCTCGTTGCATCCGAGGAGCAGCCGCTGCGCACCGCTCGGGCCGTCGTTGTGGCGATGCTTCGCAACGCCTACGGCCTTGGTGCGCCGCCTGCGACCACGCACGGCGAAGCGCGACCTCCGGGCGGCAGAGGCGGTCACGGGGGTGCTCGACGAGCTGGAGCGCCTCGCGGGCGGCGGCGTGTCGATCCCCGCCGACGATGTCGTCTCTGCTCTCGATCGCGCGACCGTGCGCGGCGACGCTGCGGGCGAACCGGGCCGCGTTGCGGTTCTCGATCTGGGACGTGCCCGCACGCGGAGCTTCGAGGCCGTGTTCGTGATCGGCCTCGAGCAGGGATCGCTACCTCGGCGGGCGCCGACGTCTCCGTTTCTCGACGAAGAGGCGCGACGCGATCTCGACGGCACACGTGGCGCACGGCTCCAGCGACCCGATCCGGCCAGTCGCGACAGATACCTGTTCTACACCGCATGCACTCGGCCCCGAAGGCTTCTCACGCTCGTTCGCGAGGCGGCGACCGACGACGGCTCACCGCGGGAGGCGAGCCCGTTCTGGGAGGCCGTCTGCGAGCTGTTCGACGCCGACGACGTACGGCGTCACACGATCCGCCGGCCTCTCGCCCGCCTGACGTGGCCGATCGAGTCGGCGCCGACGGAACGCGAGCGCCTTCGCGCGTTGGCGCGCCTCGCAGCCGGCGACCCGCGCGAAGCCGACGCACTCGCGTATGCGAACGGCTGGCAGCGCAAGCTCGGCCGGGCGCGGCGGGCCTTCTCGCGACCAACGGCCCTCCGTCATCCGCGTGCCGTGGCACTGCTCGCCAGCCGGGAGACGTTCCGCGTCACGGATCTCGAGCGGATGGCGGGCTGCTCGTCGGCCTGGTTCATCGAGCGCTACCTCCGCCCGGGTGAGATCGACCAGGCGATCGATCCCCGGATGAGAGGCTCGATCGCCCACGTCGCGCTGCAGCGGTTCTACAGTCAGCTTCCTTCGGAGATACCGGGGGCCGAACGCGTCACGACGGCCAACCTCGAGGCGGCGGTGGCGCTCATGCATCGTTGCGTCGACAGCGCGCTCGACTCGGGCCTCCGAATCGACGTCGACGACCTCCAGCGGCGCGAGCTCGGTCAGGGCCTCCACCGCGATCTCGAGCAGCTGGTGCGGGCCGATGCGGCTGCAAGCTCCAGTTTCGTCCCACGGAAGCTCGAGGTCGCCTTCAAGTCGTACGAGCTCGCCCCGGGTGTCGCGGTCAGCGGCAAGATCGATCGGGTCGACGCAGATCCGCTGAGCGCGCGGGGGATCGTCGTCGACTACAAGTCCGGCGCCGCTCCCTCGGCAACCCAGATCCACGACGAGGCGCGCCTGCAGATCCCCCTGTATCTCCTCGTGCTCCGCGACCAGCTCGGCCTGGAGCCGATGGGTGGTGTCTACATGCCGCTCGGAGGTGCGCGACGCGCCCGTGGGCTGCTCCGCGCCGGCGCCGACCAGGTGCCGGGGTTCGCAGCGGCCGACTATCTCGAGGGAGCAGCCTTCGAGGCCGAGATCGACCACGCGCGCGCGACGGCGGTCGAGCTCGCCGGGCGCATCAGAGCGGGAGACGTCGTGCACGATCCTCGTGGCGGCGACTGCCCGGCGTGGTGCGATCTCTGGCGCATGTGCCGGAAGGAGCGAGCGTGAGCACCATTCTTCGCACCAGCGCTCTCCCGAACGAGCAGCAGGCGGCCGCGATCGAGGCCCGGGGCTCGACGTTCGTCTCGGCCGGCGCAGGCACCGGCAAGACGACGGTGCTCGTAGAGCGCTTCGCCCGGGCGGTCGTGCAGGACGGTCTCGACGTCGACTCGCTGCTCGTCATCACCTACACGGATCGTGCCGCCGGCGAGCTCCGCGGGCGGATCCGCGCCCGCCTGGTCGAGCTGGAGCGGCCCGATCTCGCGCGCGACCTCGACGGTGCGTGGATCTCCACGATCCATGGCTTCTGCAGGCGGCTCCTCACGGCGTACCCCCTCGCTGCCGGCATCGATCCGCGATTCCGTGTCCTCGACGAAGCTCAGGCCCGGGTGTTGCAAGGGGAGGCCTTCACTGCAGCGCTGGAAGCGTTCTGCGCCGTCGATGAACCCGATCGCTGGCAACTCCTGTCGACATACCGCGCCGCGGGCCTGCGATCGATGCTCGTGAGCGTCTACGACACCCTGCGCTCGGCGGGCCGCGGGCTCGTACTCGAGCCGGGTATGCGCGAGAGCCTCGAGGCGCGGATCCCGGAGCTCCTCTCCGAGGCAAGCGCGCTAGCCGGCGACGTCAAGGCCACGGCACTGCAGCGGACGGCGGCGCGGGACGTGATCGACCTGCTCGAGACGACGCAGTTGCCGGAGCGTCTGCTCGAGCTCGATGCGATCTCTGCCCGCGGCCCGAGGGCGGCGGCGTTCAACGAGGCGCGGACGGCGGTGCGGGCGCTCGCACTGGAGGAGCTCGCCGCACGCGACCGGGAGCTCCTGCAGGAGCTGCTCACGGGTTTCGCGGCCGCTTATGCGAATGCCAAGGATCGCGAATCCGCACTCGATTTCGAAGATCTGCAACTACGCGCGCGCGACCTCCTGCGCGACAACGAGGAGATCCGGGAGGTCGAGCAGCTGCGCTTCCGATCGATCATGGTCGACGAGTTCCAGGACACGAACCGCCTCCAGACCGAGCTCGTCGATCTGCTCTGTGCCGGCGCCCCGAAGGAGCTGTTCTTCGTCGGCGACGAATTCCAGTCGATCTACGGCTTCCGTCATGCCGACGTGGCCGTGTTCCGGGACCGGCGCGAGGCCGCCCCGCAGGTGCTGCCGCTGACCGACAACTACCGCTCGCGGCCAGAGGTGCTCGCCGCCGTCAACGAGCTCTTCGCGGGTGAGTTCGGAGAGAGCTTCCAGCCACTCGAGCCTGCTGCGGGATACAGCCATCCGGTGTTCGGACCACCATTCGAGTTGCTCGTCACCGACAAGGCGTCGTACACCGACTCGGGGCTCCACTGGCGCCGCGCAGAGGCGCGGCACGTCGCGCGGCGCGTCCGCGAGCTCGTCGACACGGGTGCGGCAACCCCTGGTGAGATCGTTCTGCTCTTCGCGGCCGGGACGGACGCCGAATGGTTCGAGGAAGAGCTCAGGGCGGTCGATCTACCCACGATCCGCATGACGGGCCGCCGCTACTTCGGCCAGCAGCAGGTCGTCGACCTGCTCTCGTACCTGAGGCTCCTGCAGAACCGCTACGACGACGAGGCCCTGCTGACGGTCCTCGCCTCGCCGTTCGTAGGAGTCTCGAACGACGCCCTCGTCCTCATTCGCTCGACGGCCGAGCGGCGTCCGATCTTCAAGGGTATCGAGCGGTCACTGCCGCCCGACCTCGCGGAGGACGACCGGCGCCTCGTGCTCGCGTTCCTGCAGCGCTACGAGCGCCTCGTCGCGAGCTCTACGAGGCTCTCGCTGGAGCTGCTCTGCGAGCGAATTCTCGTCGAGCACGATTACGACCTGGCCGTGCTTACGCGTCGGGACGGGCAACGCCGCTATGCAAACCTGCGCAAGCTCGCCCGTCTGGCGCGGTCGTACGAGGAGCTCCGAGGGCCTGACATCGAGGGATTCATCCGGTTCGTCGCCGAACAGGATGCCGCCGGAGCGCCCGAGCGCGACGCCGTCTCGGAAGAGGAGGGTGCCGAGGCGGTCCGGCTCCTGACGATCCATGCCGCCAAAGGCCTGGAGTTCAAGGTCGTCGTCGTGGCGGACGCCGGGCGCGAGCGATCGCGAACGGACGAGATCCTCTGCCTCTCGGATGGACGCTTCGGGTTCAAGGTCGCGCACCCGGGCACGGGCTCTCGCGTGAGCACCACCTCCTACCAGGACGTCAAGGAGACACGGGATCGGGAAGAGGAAGCCGAGCGCTTGCGTCTCTACTACGTCGCGATGACCCGGGCGATGGAGCACCTGATCGTGTCGGGGTCGGTCGACCGCGCGAGTGAGCGTGACGAGCGGACACCGATCGGCTGGGTGCTGCAGAGGCTCGAGCTCGGCGCGGAGCTCGATCGGGCCGATGCAGCAGACACGATCGAGGTCGAGCGCGGTGCCGCCGGCGTCGTGCTCCGGATCGATCGCTTCTCGCCCACCGACGCTGCGTCGACCGCGTCGCCGCCCGAGGTGGAAGAGCTCGACCGGGAGGAAGGGCAGCTCGTGCTGTTCGAGGGCGCAGGAGAAGACGTGCCTGCGCCCGCGCCGCGGCTCCGCGAGCTCGTGGAGATCCCGGCGCCGCCTCTCGTCCGGCTGACGCGGCTCTCCTACAGCGGCATCTCGCTGTTCGACCGCTGCGGCTACCGCTATTTCGCCGAGCGCGTGGTCGGGATGCGCCCCGTGCCCTGGGCGGCAGGCGGAGACGGCGAGGGCGAGGGTGGTCTCCATCCGACCGAGGTCGGCGATGCTGTCCATCGCCTACTCGAGCTCGTCGACCTGGCGGCACCCTCCCAACCGGTTCCGTCCGACCTGGCGGACCTGGTTCGAAGGTGGTACCCGGCGGTGTCGACCGACGAGATCACACGGATCGTGGACTTCGTGGCCTCGTACACGGGCTCGGCACTTGCGGGGCGCATAGCCGCGCTCGACGGCGCGCAGGTGGAGCGTCCCTTCGCCTTCGAGCTCGACGGAGTGCTCGTGAACGGCAGGCTGGACGTGCTCTGGCGCGATGGGGAACGCGCGCTGGTGCTCGACTACAAGACGAACGCGCTCCTCGGGCGGGATCCGTCCGACATCGTCGCCGCCGAGTATCTGACCCAGCAGACGGTGTACGCGATCGCATGCCTCCGGGCAGGCGCACGCGAAGTCGAGGTGGTGTACCACTTCCTCGAGGACGCGGATGCCGTCGTTTCCACGGTCTTCACCGCCGATGACGCCCCTGAGCTCGAGGGGCGGCTCGCAGCGTCGATCGCGCGAATCAGAGCCGGCGACTTCAGGCCGACCCCGAGCGCGTTCGCATGCTCCGGCTGCCCGGCGCTCGACGTCGTCTGCGCCGGCCCTCGGCTCGACGGTGGGTCGTTCGCGCCCGAGCCCGCCTTCGCGTCGGCGGACTAGGCCGGATGGCTCGAAGCTACGTCGGCGAGGCCCGTCACCGCGGGCTCGGTACCCGGCGCGAGCGGATCCGGCCGATCATCGAGCTGCTCGCGGAGGAGCACGCGGATGCCGAGATCGCCCTGCACTTCGGGAGCGATGTCGAGCTGTTGATCTCCGTCATGCTCTCGGCCCAGACGACGGACGTGAACGTCAACCGGGTCACGGAAAGGCTGTTCGTCAAGTACAGGAGGCCCGAGGACTACCTGGCGGTACCGCCGGAGGAGCTCGAGCGGGACATCTTCCAGACCGGTTTCTACCGGCAGAAGACGAAGTCGATCCGTGGCGCGATGCGCATGCTGCTGAACGAGTTCGACGGCACCGTGCCCCGGACGATCCCCGAGCTACTGCGGCTTCCGGGCGTCGCCCGCAAGACGGCGAACGTCGTTGCAGCCGAGCTCGGGGATGCACAGGGCATCGTCGTCGATACGCACGTCCGCCGGATCGCGCAGCGGCTCGGGCTGACCCGGGAGGACGATCCGGTGAAAATCGAGCGCGACCTCGTCAAGATCGTCCCGCGCGCCGATTGGCACCGCTTCCCACATCTCGTGATCTGGCACGGACGACGGGTGTGCGACGCCCGCAGGCCGCGCTGCGAGATCTGCGTTCTCGCCGAGCTCTGTCCTTCGCGCCGCGATCACCCGGGGGTCGGAGACCCTGCGGCAGGCTGAGGCGTGCCGCTCTGCTCGGCTCGCCGGCGGTCACGGCCGCACCCAGTGCTGCAGCCGGAGGTCGTCCCCGTACCGGAATTGGCGTAACAGGGCATATCTCGGGGTACCGACGACGGGACGAGCCGCAGCCATGGCCGTGGTCGGCGTGCCTGCAACGACCGCAATCCACGCACCGTCCCCGCGGGCGCGAAGCCTGATCGGGAGATACGGCGCGTAGTAGGCGAGTGCGGCCTGCGAGCGCTGCGGCACGACGACCACCGTCTCGTGGACGCCTCGGACGCGGGTCACGGCTCGTGCCAGCGCCCGCCAGTCCTGGCCGGTTTCGGTGCTGAGGCGGACCGTGGTCACCGCCGCCGATGCGACGAGGAGCAGCACCAGCCCTGCCCAGACGAGCCCGCGCACCTCTGAGAGGGGGCGGGCAACGGGGCCGGCCGCCAGCGCGATTCCCGGCGCGCAGAGGACGAGAGCGGCGCCGGCGTAGACCGGCAGCGCCACGGCCGCCAGGAGTGTGACGGCGATCGGAGCCGCGATCAGGCCCGAGACGAGCGCACCGCGCCAGCTGGCCGAAGAACCGCTCGCTCGCTGCCCGAACAGGATCACGAGCCCTGCAACGGCGGCCGCCAGGAGGATCGGATCCCAGCCGATCGCACGCGCGAGGCCCCGGCCAAGGTGCTCGAGATCGAGCCCTCCGGTCCCGTCCACGGTGTCGAAGCGGTCTGCCGCCATCCATGCGAGGACGAGACCTGCGACGGCCGTCCCTGTGAGGAGCGCCATGCCGGCGCGATGGAGGTCCTCGCGATCACGTCGCGCGAGCAGCGCGGCACCGTGCGCGGCGAGAACCGATGCTGCGAGCGGGTGGGTGAGGGGGAGGGCTGCAACGGCGACCGCGTAGGCGACCCATCTCCACCCGCCTCCGCGCTCGAGAGCGAAGACGAAGAGGAGCGTGACGACGACGACGCCCAGAATGCCGAGTGCCGCGGGACGCGCCTCCCGCGCAGCCTCGATCACGCCGGTGTTGGCGGCCATCGCGATGCCTGCGACCACTCCTTCCAGCCGACCGAACAGCATCGTTCCGAGCACGACCAACAAGCCGCACGCCAGCGCGACTGCGATTGCCGAGGGCGCCCGGATCGCGCGTTCGTCGTCCCCCACGGTCGACACGAGCTTCAGCAGCAGCAGGTTTCCCGCCTGCCCTGGATCGTCGTGGACGACCCTCGACAGCACCGTGCCGAGGGATCCCCGAGCCTGCGCGAGCGACGCGGCCTCGTCGGTGCTCACGGAGCGGTGCCCGAGCGACACGGCGCCGAGCGCGAGAGAGCCGAGCGCGACCGCCACGGGTGCGAAGGCCCACGCGACAGCGTGAGGGCGTGAATCCTCGACGGAGGCCGTAAAGCCTGCGGCGGTGCCCGTCACCGATGCCAGGCTACACCGCGGCCCGGCTGCCGCCGGCGGAGAGCGAGCTGAGCCCCACCTGGTCGGCCGGGCTCGGTGGTGCCGACGCGTCGGTTGTGCCTGCCGTCCCCGGCGTCCGCACCGGACGCGCCGAGCTACCTGCTCGAGCCGGCAAGCGCGGCGTGCCGCTGCTCGCTCAGGAAGCGCTCCGCATCGAGTGCCGCTGCGCACCCGGAGCCGGCGGCGGTGACCGCCTGGCGGTACACGTGATCCTGGACGTCTCCGGCAGCGAACACACCGGGGATGTTGGTCTCCGTCGACTTGCCCCGAGTGATCAGATAGCCCGAACCAGGCTCGTGATCGAGCTGGTCGAGGAACAAGGCCGTGTTCGGATCGTGGCCGATTGCGACGAAGAAGCCGTCGGTCTCGAGCTCGCTCACCTCGTCGGTGACGGTGTCGCGGAGCTGCACGCCGGTCACCTTCGTATCACCGAGGACGTTGTCGACCGCCTTGTTGAGCACGAACTCGATTTTTTCGTCGGTGCGTGCCCGGTCGACCATGATCGGCGATGCTCGGAACTCTTCGCGTCGGTGAACGAGATAGACCTTGCTCGCGAAGCGGCTGATGAAGGTCGCTTCCTCGAGTGCGGAGTCACCGCCGCCGACGACCGTTACGACCTTGTCGCGGAAGAACGAGGCGTCGCAGGTCGCGCAGTACGAGACGCCTCGGCCCTGCAGGCGCACCTCCGACTCGAGCCCGAGCTGCCGAGCGCTCGCTCCTGTCGCCACGATGATGCTGTCGGCGCGGAACTCGTCGTTCCCGATGTAGACGCGGAAGGGGCGCTCCGAGAAGTCGACGCGCGTCACGTCGTCGGTGAGGAACTCCGCTCCGAAGCGTTCCGCCTGGCGACGAAAGTCCTGCATCATCGTCGGGCCCATGACGCCGTCCGCGTACCCCGGGTAGTTCTCGACATCAGACGTGATCATCAACTGGCCACCCCAGTTGAACCCCTCGATCACGAGCGGATGGAGGTTCGCGCGCGCTGCGTAGAGCGCGGCTGTGTAGCCGGCCGGCCCTCCGCCGATGATGATCACGTTCCGTACGTCCGTCACAGCGTCTTCAACTCCTCGTTCATCTGTCCCCGCAGGGGCTGCATCGTTACAGCGTTGCGGTAAATCGTGGCTCTACGGTAGACAACGCTACGCGTGCCGGTGCTGTTCCAAGGGCTCTAGGCTGCCGTGGCGTCGCCGGCGAGAATCTCGAGCGGCACCGGACTGTCGCCGACGAGCTCGTGTGCGCTCAGCGACCGCGTCTGACGCTCGATCGGGGTCAGCTCGGGAGGCTCGACGCCCGTGATTCCGTGCTGTTCGAAGCGGCGCGCCTGGGGGAGAACTTGCCGTTCCAGCGATCCCACGGTCTCGTTGTAGGACTTGACGGCCCCGTCCAGGGACCGGCCGAGCTTCGAGACGTGCGCGCCCATCGTCGAGAGGCGCTTGTACAGCTCGCGGCCGAGGTCGCTGATCTGGCGGGCGCCCTCCGCGATCGTCTCCTGCTGCCAGCCGTAGTGCACGGCGCGCAGCAGCCCGATCAGGTTGGTCGGCGAGGCCGGGATCACGTTGTTCGAGAGCGCGAGCTCGTGCAGCGTCGGGTCGGCGTCGAGTGCCGCGACCCACGACGACTCGTCGTGCAGGAACATGACCACGAACTCCGGTGTCGCCGGCAGCTGCCGCCAGTACGCCTTCTGTCCGAGGCGCTGGATGTGATCCCGCACCTGACGGGCGTGGTCGGCCATCCCCGCGCGGCGCGTCTCCTCGTCGGCGCCCTCCTGATAGGCGCGGAGGTACCCGACGAGCGACACCTTCGAGTCGACCACGATCGATTTCCCGCCGGGGAGCTTCACGATCACGTCCGGGCGCAGCTGCCGGCCGTCATCCCCCTCGATCGACTGCTGCTCGTCGAAGTCGCAGTACGAGAGCATCCCGGCCATCTCGATGACCCGCTTCAACTGGATCTCGCCCCAGCGGCCACGCGTGTGCGACTCCCCGCGCAGGGCGTTGACGAGATTGCCCGTTTGGGCGCGAAGCCCCTCGTGCGTCTGACGGACGATCTCGAGCTCCTTGTGGATCTCGCCGTACGCGCGCTGACGCTGCTGTTCGAGCAGATTCACGTTCGTCTCGACCTTCTCGAGCGACTTCTTCAACGGTTCGACGTACTCCCCGAGCCGGCCCATCGCCTGTTCGGTGAAGGTGTTCGCGTTCTCGCGCAGCACCTCTGCCGACAACGCCTTGATCGCGTGCTCGACCCGTGTGTCGAAGGCCCCCCGCTCGGCGGCCAGTGCACCCTCCGTCTCTGCGAGGGCGCGCTGCGCCTCGCGGGCCTCGAGCGAGGCACGGTCGCGGTCGACGAGCGCCCGGCGCACTGCGACGGCGTAGACGCCGGCGGCGCCGATGACGAGCCCGATCAGAAGTGCGACTATGGCCATGAGGGCATCTCACGGTAGTCCTGCCATCGGACGGAGCCCGAGCCCGGTGCGTCCGGCTACGATCTCGCGGATGCCACCGACTCCACGGCCCCGCGGGCCCAAGAAGAAGATCAACGTCAAGGTGCCCGCGACGACGGCCGACAGCTCCAACCGCCGTCTCGTGATCATTGTCGGCATCGCAGGCCTCGTCGTCGTAGCGGCAGGGCTCGGCTACGCGCTCCTCGGTGGAGGTGGCAGCAGCGCGTCGACCGATGCGCCGAAGCTGCTGGAGGCTGCGGGCTGCACGTTCCAGTCGGTCAAGTCGCTTCCGGCGGGAGACCATTCGGTGACGACGCCCGGCGGGACGTCGACGAAATGGAACACCTCTCCGCCGACGAGCGGTCCGCACTACCAAGTGCCGGCGATCTGGGGGGCCTACACCGAGCCGCTGCTTGCGGCCCAGGTCGTCCACAACCTCGAGCACGGCGGGATCTTCATCCAGTACGGCCCTGACGTCCCCCAGACGACGATCGACGAGCTGAGGACGTTCTACGACAGCCACCAGAACGGGACGCTCCTCGCGCCCCTTCCCAGTCTCGGCGACAAGATCGCGCTCGGCGTCTGGACAACGAGCTCAGGCTCTTCCGGACAGCGGCACCGCGCACCTCGCGAAGTGCACGGCGTTCGACGAGAACGCGTTTGCAGCGTTCTTCGATGCGTACCAGTTCAAGGGGCCCGAGCGGTTCCCGCCGAGCTCGCTCGTGCCCGGTTCCTAGCAGGTTGGCGCCCGGCCGAGCCCGGGGGCTGGCTCTACACTCGGCCTACCCCGCCGGGGTGGCGAAACTGGTCAGACGCGCCCGACTTAAAATCGGGTGTCCTTCGGGACATCTGGGTTCGAGTCCCAGCCCCGGCATCACCATTTCATGCGGTTCTCGACGCGCTGGCGATCGTCAACATCGTCGGTGTCTCCGCGAAGGGCAACGCGAGGGCAACTCGCTAGCCGACAGGCGAGATCACGGTGGCCCAGCCGACGGATACATCATCGTGTACGCCCCGACGCGCGCGCCGGGGCCGAGCGCGCCAACGTTGGCCGCTGGTGGAACGGGGCGAGCGCGTCCCTCGTGCCGATCTGTCGCGGCTAACGCGAGGCGAACCCACGGGGCAAGCGTCTGGCGTCGCTCTCGGACGCCACGTCCCGCTGTCGGTGGGCATGGCTCGGAAGCTCTGGAAGAGCACGGCGACGATGGCGAGTGCCGCCTGGGCGATCGACGCCGCGTCTGGGCTAGCGGCCCAGTGCTCGCCGTAGAAGAACGCGGGTAGCCGGGGGCGCCCTCCGAGGCCGCATTCCCGAGTCGCGAGGGCGTCTCCCGACACCGTTCCTCAGGTTTCCTCGCTCTTTCAAACGGGCTTAGCCGAGTCGGT
>CAWCYU010000022.1:0-35357 GCA_963799905.1 uncultured Thermoleophilia bacterium | reverse complement strand
GCGCCGGACTTGACCCCCGTGGGCCCGGTCGGCGCCCTCGTAGGCGCGACGGATCAGCTCCTTGTCGACGCCGGGGTTGTAGGCCTCGACGCTGGCGATCAGCTCCTCGACGAGGTCGTTGCGGTGTCGCTGGGCATCGACGACTGCCATCGTCCCAGTCTACTTGCGCCCTTTCGAGGACAGGTTTGCGCGCCCGGATGCCGAAAGGACCTGGGTCATGGGTGCAGTTCGGAGATACATCGAGCGCCGGCGGGTGCTTCGGCTCCTCGCCGAGCTGGAGCGGTCGCTACCCGCGCCGCCACACCGGCCGCTGTCCGCGCCACGCTGAGAGAGCGCGCCCGCTCAGGCCGCCTGCGGCAGCGTCAGGGGAGCGCCGTGCTCCAGCAGCACCCGGAAGGTCGCCGATTCCAGGAGCTGCCGCTTGCCGGCGCCCTGGCCGATCTCGAGCTCGTCGAAGATCCGGCGCGCCTCGGGCGTCCAGGCCGTCTCCCCCGTCCGCCAGAGGCCCGCGAGCCAGGCCCGCAGCTCCTCGTAGGCGCCGGCGGTGTCGAAGACACGCCGCACGACGAGCTGCGGTGACACCGTGCCGTTCCAGCGGTTCTGCTTGAGCCGGAAGGCGACGTCGAAGCGGCCGTCCGCCTGCAGTCGGTCGAGCTGACCGCCGAAGCCGAACGCGATCGCGCTGCCCGCGTCCCTCCCCTGCTGGCGGACCCGGAAGCGCAGGTGCTTGCCGTCGCCCACGGTCGAGGCGCCGATCGCCTCGCAGCCGGCCACGAGCAGGGTCACATCGGGGTTGCCGAGCCCGAAGGGCGCGAGCCGCTCCAGCTCGCGGGCGAGGTCGAGCGTGAGCGCCGTCGCGGGAACGACCGCGTCGATCCGCGTTACGGGGGCGAGATCCTCCTCGGCGATCTCGCTCTCCGCGTGGGCGGCGAACGCTGCGGCGAACGGCTCGAGCTGGTCGGGCCGGATCGTGAGCCCGGCGGCGGCCCGATGGCCGCCGAAGCGCTCGAGGTGCGCGGAGCACATCGTGAGCCCCGCGTGGAGGTCGTAGCTCGGCACCGATCTCCCGGATCCCTTCCAGCGGTCTCCCTCGCCGGCGATCAGGACGACGGGACGGCCGAAGCGCTCGACGAGCCGCGAGGCGACGATCCCGATCACGCCCTCGTGCCAGCCTTCGCCCCAGACGACATATGCACGCCGCCTGCGTCTCTCCGCGGGCCAGGCCTCGACGGCCGCGGCCGCCTCCCGCATGATCCGCTCCTCGACTGCCTGGCGGTCGCGGTTGAGCAGCTCGATCTCGTTTGCGAGCAGATCGGCCTCCCGCTCGTCCTCGGTCAGGACGAGGTGCAGGCCGACGTCGGGACGCCCGAGGCGGCCTGCCGCGTTGAGCCGGGGTGCCAGCCGGAACGCGACCGCGGTGGCGTCGACCGTGGCCGGATCGACGCCGGCCACGCGCATCAGGGCGCGCAGCCCGGGCTTCTGGGTGCGCGCGAGCCCGCGCAGGCCCGTCGTCGCGAGAGCGCGGTTCTCGTCGACGAGCGGCACCACGTCGGCGATCGTCGCGAGCGCGACGAGATCGGCGTGACGCGTTACCGCAGGATGCTCAGGACCGAGGAGCGCCTGGGCGAGCTTCGCGACGACGCCGGTGCCGCACAGGTCGGGGAACGGATACTCGGAGGGCCTCGTCGCGATGATCGGGCACGCCGGCAGCTCCTCTCCCGGCCGGTGGTGGTCGGAGACGATCACGTCCACACCGAGCCGCCTGGCCTCGTCGACCTCGGCGGCGGCGGTGATACCGCAGTCGACCGTGAGGATGAGCTGGATCCCGTCGGCGGCGAGCCGCTCGACCGTCGCGGCGGAGACCCCGTAACCCTCGTCGAAGCGGCTCGGAAGATGCCAGGTGACGTCGGCGCCGAGCTCCCGCAGCGTCAGGACGGCGAGAGCCGTCGCACAGATCCCGTCGACGTCGTAGTCGCCGTGCACGCAGAATCCTCTCCCCGACCGCGACCGCGGCGCGGAGCCGCTCGACGGCTGCGGCCATGTCACCGAGGAGCAGCGGGTCGTGCGCGATGCCCTCGGCATCGAGAAAGGCGCGGGCCTCCTCGGGATCGCCGAGCCCCCGGCGCACGAGCACCGTTGCGAGCGTCTCCGACACCTCGAGCGTGCTGCCGAGGGCGCGGACGCCGGCGAACGAGATCGGCTCGAGCTTCCAGGTGGCGACCATGGGGCCACCATAGGTCCCGCCCCGGACGGATCGGATTTCGCGACCCGCCTACCGGCGGGACTCGCGGATGACCTTCACCCAGAAGAGCACGATGCCGATCGTGACTCCGACGACGACGACCGCCACGGGAGCGAGGTAGGCCATCTGCTCGAGCGAGTACCTCGTCACCGCGGCACCCACCAGCCAGATGATGATGACGACGGCCGTCATGGGGATGGCGAGGCGCCAATTCACGCGGATGAGGGTAGCTTTCGTCCATGCCCCAGGACGAGCAGACCAACTACGCCTCCGGTGCCGACTACGTCCTCGAATTCCTCGGCTACCGGTTCTCGTTCGCAGCCGACGACTTCCGCGAGCGCGTCATGGGGGCCGCCGTCAAGCTCGACCTGATCGCCGAGAGCGACCTGGACGAGGATGAGACGCTCGACCTCGTCGAGCTTGCGGCCGATGGGCAGATTGCCGAGCCGCGGAGCTCGTTCGGGCAGTACCTCATGCGTCACTGGGAGCGCCTGTCGCTGAATGACGGCGAGTCGCTCGTGTACTGGCTGCGCAAGCTCGTCTTCCGCGGCGCCTACCTCGACCACCGGGTCAAGGCAGGTCTGCTCGAGGTCAGGTTCGACGACACGACGGGCGACTTCGGCTACGCGGAGCCGGAGGGCGGCCGGGCGCTGCTCGAGCTCGCACCCAACCCGAGCTGGCGCGCGCTCCAGTTCGAGCGCTAGCGAGCTCTACGCCAAACCGCCGCGCGCTCGAGGTCGTCCACAGCTCGGACATCAGAAGAGGCTCCCGTCGGGACGCACGGCACCGATGTGCTCGCGCCCGAGCGCGGTGATCATCCGCCCCGCGGCGTGCGCTGGAGGAATCCGAGCTGGAGCAGGTACGGCTCGTAGACGTCCTCGATCGTGTCCGTCTCCTCGCCGAGCGCGACCGAGAGCGTCGACAGCCCGACCGGCCCGCCCCCGAACTTGTCGGCCACCGCCGACAGCAGCTCCCGGTCGATGCGCTCGAGGCCGCGGCCGTCGACCTCGAGCAGGTCGAGCGCCTCCTGCGCCACCTCGTCGGTGATCTTGCCCGCGTGGCGCACCTCGGCGACGTCGCGCACGCGCCGCAGGATCCGGTTCGCGATCCGCGGCGTCCCGCGGGAGCGGCGGGCGATCTCGTCCGCCGCGGCATCGTCGATCTCGACGCCGAGGATGCCGGCCGAGCGCGCACGATCGTGCCGAGTTCGTCCGGGCTCGTAGTACCCGAGCCGGAACGTCATCCCGAAGCGGTCGCGCAGCGGCGACGTCAGCAGCCCCGACCGGGTCGTCGCGCCGATCAGCGTGAACGGCGGCAGATCGATCGTGAGCGTTCGGGCGGCGGCGCCCTGCCCGAAGACGATGTCGAGGCGGAAGTCCTCGAGCGCCGGGTAGAGGATTTCCTCCGCGGCGCGGTTGAGGCGGTGGATCTCGTCGATGAAGAGCACGTCTCGCGCCTCGATCGCCGTGAGGATCGCGGCGATGTCCTTCTTCTCGAGCGCCGGCCCGGCGACGGTGCGCAGGCCGACACCGAGCTCCGCGCGCACGATCTGGGCGAGGGTCGTCTTCCCGAGCCCGGGCGGGCCCGCGAGCAGCACGTGGTCGAGCGCCTCGCCCCGCGCTTTCGTCGCGTCGAGGGCGATCCCGAGCTGCTCCTTGATCCGCTCCTGCCCGACGAAGTCGTCGAGCCGACGCGGGCGCAGCGAGCGCTCGATCTCCTCGTCCTCGGGGTCCAGCACCGCTGCCACGACGCTCTCGCTCACTCGTCCAGCCTAGACATTCACGCGGCGCGCAACGCGAGCCGCACCCGTTCCGCCGGGGGCAGCTCGGGATCGACGTCCGCCAGCCGCTGCTCCGCCTCGACCACGGAGAAGCCGAGCTCGACCAGTGCGTCGCGCGCGACGAGGTGGGTAGGTGTCTCGTCGGCGACGGCCACCACCGCCTCGTCACCAAACACGATCTTGTCCTTCAGCTCGAGGACGATCCGCTCGGCCGTCTTCTTGCCGATGCCGGGGATCGCTTGGAAGCGGGCGGAGTCGTCCAGGGCGATCGCGCGGCGAAGCTCAGAGGCAGGCGACCCGGAGACGACGGCCAGGGCGACCTTGGGACCGATCCCGCTGACCGTGAGGAGCTGCGTGAAGAGCCGTCGTTCCTCGGCGTCCGCGAAGCCGTAGAGCTGCAGCGCGTCCTCGCGCACGTGCAAGAAGGTCTCCACCGTCAGCTCTCCCCCGCCGTCGGCCCGCTTCAGCACGCCCGGCGTGGCGGCCACGAGGTAGCCGACGCCGTGCACGTCGAGGAGGAGGCCCTCGGCGCTGCGACCCGCCGGGGTGCCACGGAGCCGCGCGATCACGACGCCATCCTGGCGAGCGGCGGCATCAGCGCATGACAGATCGCGACGGCGAGCGCATCGGCCTCGTGCGTCGTCTGGGGCACCGCGTCGAGCGCGAGCAGCATCTTCACCATCCGCTGCACCTGGCCCTTGTCGGCGTGGCCGTGACCGCAGATGGATTGCTTGACCCGCGTCGGCGCGTACTCGGTGCAGTCAACGCCCGCGGTGGCGGCGGCAACCATGGCGGCGCCCCGAGCCTGACCGACGGAGAGCGCGATGCGGGCGTCGGCTCCGACGTACGACTCCTCGAGGGCGACCGCGTCCGGCACGTGCAGCGCGATGAGCTCCCGAATCCCGTCGAAGATCACCCGCAGCCGGAGCTCCGGGCGCTCGCGAGCGCTTGTCGTCCAGCACCCGGACGCCAGGGCACTGACCCGCCCGTCGCTTTCTTGGACGATCCGTACCCGCACGCAGCCGTCCCTGGGTCGATGCCGAGAACCCTCACGACGAAAGGGTAGGACTGGCGCTGCGGACGACGTTTACGACACCGCGGCCTCGAGGACGGCCTCGGGGATATCGAAGTTCGCGTACACGTCCTGGACGTCGTCGTTGTCCTCCAGGGCCTCCACGAGCCGGACGACCTTCTTCGCGGTCGAGTCGTCCTCGATCGCGACGGTCACCTTCGGCACCATCGAGAGCTCGGCAGACTCCACGGTGAAGCCGGCGGTCTCGATCGCCTGCCGCACCGACTGCAGCTGCTCCGGCGTGCTCGACACCTGGAACACGGACCCGTCCTGCTCGACGTCGTCCGCCCCGGCGTCGGCGACCGCGAGGAAGAGCTCCTCCTCGTCGACGGCGTCCGCGGGGACGAGCACGATCCCGCGCCGCTCGAACTGCCAGGCCACGGCTCCGGTGGCGCCGAGGTTGCCCCCGTGCTTCGTGAACAGGTGACGCACGTCGGCCGCCGTGCGGTTCCGGTTGTCGGTGAGCGCCTCGACGAGCACCGCGACGCCCTCGGGGCCGTAGCCCTCGTAGACGACGGTCTCGAACACGGCCCTTCGTTCCCCTCGCCGGAGCCTCGCGCGATCGCGCGGTCGATGTTGTCCTTTGGCATCGAGTAGGAGCGCGCCTTCTCGATCGCATTCGCGAGCGCGATGTTGGTGGCGGGGTCGGCTCCACCCTCCTTGGCCGCGACGAGGATCGAGCGCGACAGCTTGGTGAACAGCTTGCCGCGCTTGGCGTCGGCGGCGCCCTTCTTGTGCTTGATCGTCGACCACTTGCTATGCCCTGACACCGTGCTCCTCCCGGACGAGCTGTAGGAACCGTTCGTGCACCCGCGTGTCGTCGGTCAGCTCCGGATGGAACGACGCGACGAGGACCCGTCCCTCGCGCGCGAGCACCGGGTGCCCGTCGACCTCGGCGAGGATAGCGACCCCCGGCCCGGCCTCGGCAACCCACGGCGCCCGGATGAAGACCGCAGTGAACGGCTCGTCCTCCCCCTCGATCCAGAGCGGCGCCTCGAAGCTCGCCACCTGGCGTCCGAACGCGTTTCGCTCGACCACGAGGTCGATCAGCCCGAGCCGCTCGCGGTCGAGGACGATCATCCCGGCGCAGGTGCCGAAGATGGGCGCCGGAAAGCCGCGGATCGCCTCGTCGAGCCCGTACAGCCCCATCAGGCGCATCATCGCCGTCGACTCGCCGCCCGGGATGACGAGCCCGTCGAGGCCGTCGAGTTGCTCCGGCAGGCGCACCTCGACGATCTCGCGCCCGAGCCGCCGCAGCACCGCGATGTGCTCGCGAAACGCTCCCTGCAAGGCGAGAACGCCGATCTTCATTGCCTCAAGTGTAAGGAGGACGAGTGAACGCCCAGCCAACGCGGTTCGCGAAGCGAACCGCGTTACCAACCGCGGACTTCGAGCCGCTCGGCGTCCGTGAGCGAGGCGGACGAGATGCCCACCATCGGCTCGCCGAGCCCCGTCGAGACGTCGGCCAGGATCTTCGCGTCCTGGTAGTGGGTCGTCGCCTCGACGATCGCCTTCGCCCGCAGGTCCGGGTCGCCCGACTTGAAGATGCCGGAGCCGACGAAGACACCGTCCGCCCCGAGCTGCATGCAGAGCGCCGCGTCCGCCGGCGTGGCGATGCCGCCCGCGGTGAACGTCACGACCGGCAGGCGGCCGTTCTCGGCCACCCAGCGCACGAGCTCGTAGGGCGCCTGCAGGTTCTTCGCCTCCGTGTACAGCTCGTCGTGCGCAGCGACTGCAGCCGCCGGATACCCCCGAACACCGCCCGCATGTGCGTGACCGCGTTGACGACGTCGCCGGTGCCCGCCTCGCCCTTCGTGCGGATCATCGCCGCCCCCTCGCCGATGCGCCGCAGTGCCTCGCCGAGGTTGGTGGCGCCGCAGACGAACGGGATCGTGAAGCCCCACTTGTCGACGTGATGCTCGATGTCGGCCGGGGTCAGCACCTCGGACTCGTCGATGTAGTCGATCTCGAGCGCCTGCAGGATCTGGGCCTCGACGAAGTGGCCGATGCGGCACTTGGCCATCACGGGAATCGAGACGGCCTGCTGGATCTCGCGGATCATGCCCGGATCGGACATGCGGGCGACCCCGCCGTCACGGCGGATGTCGGCGGGAACCCGCTCGAGCGCCATCACGGCCACGGCACCGGCGTTCTCGGCGATCAGCGCCTGCTCGGCGTTGACGACGTCCATGATGACGCCGCCCTTGAGCATCTCGGCGAGCCCGCTCTTGACGCGCATCGTCCCGGTCTCGCCCACGCGGCCGTTCTCGCCCATGGCGGTCAGTGTAGCGAGGTGGATACGGACCGGCGCCTGCTCCCGCGGATGCCGGGAGCAGGCGCCGTCCACGCTCAGGCCGTCGCCGGAGGCGACTGCTCGCCGCCTGCGTCGGACGGAGGCGGCGGCGGCGTCGCGGGTGCCTCGGGGGCGGGCGGAGGCGGCGGCGCAGCCGGCGTCGATGCGCCGGGCGCGGCCGGCGGCGGAGCGGCCGGCGTGGATGCCGTGTCGGCCGCGGGGGGAGCGGCCGCGGCCGCCCCACCGCCGGAGCTGCCGCCGGTCAGCGACTGCACCTTGTCGCGCACGTCTTCGAGGCCCTCGCCGAGGGCCTTCATGTTGAGCCATGCCCCGACTGCGATGACGATGGACAGGATGAGGCCGATCCACGCCCAGATCGTCCTGTCGACGATCGAGTCGGCGATGCCTCCGCCCGGCTTGCTGATGAACCTGATGAACGTGAAGAGGACGAGCAGCACGGCTAGCGCGGCGGAGATCATCGACGGCGTGACGCCGATCTCGAGGTCGATGTTGGCGAGCCGGATCGCCTGCCAGACGACCAACGCGATGAGGAGCAGCCCGGCCAGGAAGCCGATGCCGTGCCACATGTTCTCACCGAAACTGGTGTCCGTGATCTCGAACCAGTGGAAGAACGATGTGACGAGGAACACGATGCCGGCGATGAGGATCACCTTGGCGCCGTGGGTGAGCTTCGAGATGTCCATTGTGCCCGCTTCCTTTCGGCCAGGTTCGTACGGTCTCCGCCATGATCAACCTGGGGTCAGACGGATTCAAGGCGGGAAGGCTCCGCACCTCAACCGACGAGACCCTGCCTCTGCTCCTTGACGTCCGAGCTGCAGTGCGCGTCGATGTTGATTCAGTCAGTTCGGCGTCTCACAACGATGCTCTTCCCCGTCGATCGCTGTGAGACGCCGCACCGAGGGGAGTCGCCAACCCGAGGCAGTGCCGCGCCCACTGAGACCCGAGTCTGGCAGCCCTGTGTCAGCGCTTCAACAGTGTCCATTTTGCGAAGTTCTCGTCCCGCCTGACCTCGCAATGGCAGTCGCGATGTGCGACCAATAACGTGGTCCGGTGCGACCCCTCTCCCCACAGGCGGGCGACCGCCTGCCCCCCGGGGTTGCGCCGCATGGGCGAGGGACCCGCAGGCGGGTCTCTCGCCCTTCACACACGTTCCTGACCTCGACCGCGGGCGCCGCCCTGCCTCGGCCCGACGGGCCGAGCGCGGGCTGAGCGTGCGTTTCTAGCTCGAGACTCCAGCGGCGCCGGGTGTCCGCAGCTCCTCCTCCGTCAGCGGCCAGGACTCGAGCGGGTAGTGGCAGGCGACCGCGTGCGTCGGCCCTTCCGTGGGGGCGAGCAGCGGCATCTCGACGTCGCAGTGGCCCTCCTGGAAGCGCGGGCAGCGCGGATGGAAGACGCAGGCCGGAGGAGGCGCCAGCGGTGAGGGAACGTCGCCGCCGACCGTCGTGCGAGCGCGCTGCGCCCCATCTTCGGTCATTCTCGGCACCGCCGACATCAGCACCGCCGTGTAGGGGTGGCGTGGGCTGTCGAAGAGCTCGTCGGCGGTCCCGAGCTCGACCACGCGGCCGAGATACATGACCGCGATCCGGTCGGCGATCTGCCGGATCACCGAGAGGTCGTGCGAGATGAAGACGTACGTGAGGTCGAACTCGTCCTGGAGCGACCGCAGCAGCGTGAGGATCTGCGCCTGCATGGACACGTCGAGCGCCGACACCGGCTCGTCGCAGACGATCAGCCGCGGGTTGAGCGCGAGGGCGCGGGCGACGCCGATCCGTTGGCGCTGCCCGCCGGAGAACTCGTGCGGGTAGCGGCTGATGTGCTCCGGGCTCAGGCCGACGACCTCGAGCAGCTGCTGCACCCGGGCCCTGATCTCCGAGCCGCCCGCGATCCCGTGGATCCGGAACGGGTCGCCGACGATCTGCTCGACGGTCTTCCTCGGGTTCAGCGACGCGTAGGGGTCCTGGAAGACGATCTGCATCTGGCGGCGGAGCGGACGCAGCTCGCGCTGGGACAGCTTGGTGATGTCCCGCCCCTCGAAGCGGATCGTGCCCTCGGTCGGGTCGAGCAGGCGGAGCATGAGCCGGGCGGTCGTGGACTTGCCGCAACCCGACTCGCCCACGATGCCGAGCGTCTCGCCGCGGCGGACGGTCAGGGTGACGTCCTCGACGGCATGCACGGTCCCGAACCCCTTCGCGAACACGCCCTGCTTCACCGGGAAGTGCTTCGTGAGGTGCTCGACCTCGACGATCGGATCGGCCGTCGGGGTGCTCAGGCTACGGCTCTCGTCCGCGCGGCTCGGAGCGCCGCCCACTCCCGCCGCTTCGCCGCCGCCGACAGGTGGCACGCATCCGAGTGGCCGCCCTCGAGCGGGAGCAGGTTCGGCCGGTCGACCGGGCAGGGCTCGAACTCGTAGCGGCAGCGGGGATGGAACGCGCACCCGCTGGGAGGGTTCACGAGGGACGGCGGCGCTCCCTCGATCGAGACGAGCGACTCGAGGCGCGCCTCGATCGTCGGCATCGAGCCGAGCAGGCCCCACGTGTACGGGTGCTGCGGAGCGCGGAAGATCTCCCGCGCCGGCCCGTGCTCGGCGGCGCGGCCGGCGTACATGACGAGGACGGTGTCCGCCGTCTCCGAGACGACGCCGAGATCGTGGGTGACGAGGATCACGCCGATGTCGAAGTCGCGCTTGACCTCGTCGATCAGCTCGAGGATCTGCGCCTGCACCGTCACGTCGAGCGCCGTCGTCGGCTCGTCGGCGATGAGGAGCGACGGGTTGTTCACGAGCGCCATCGCGATCATCGCCCGCTGACGCATCCCGCCCGAGAACTGGTGCGGATAGTCGCGCGCCCGGGCGGGCGCATTGGGGAGCCCGACCCGTTCGAGCATCTCCACGGCCCGTCGCCGCGCTTCCGAGCGGGACACGTCGAAGTGCGCGTTGACGGCTTCCGCGATCTGGTCCCCGACGCGGTACATCGGGTGCAGGCAGGCGAAGGGATCCTGGAAGATCATCGCGATGTCCTTGCCCCGGATCGAGCGCAGCTCCTCCGGCGGCAGCGGGAGGAGGTCGCGTCCCTCGAACATGACCGCCCCGCTGATCTGCGGCCTGTTTCGGGTTGAGCAGGCCCATGATGGCCAGGTTCGAGACGCTCTTGCCCGATCCCGACTCCCCGACGATCCCGAGCGTCTCGCCGCGGCGCACCGAGTAGGAGAGCCCCGAGACGGCCTGCACGACACCCTCGGGAGTCGGGAAGCGGACCGTCAGCTCATGGACGTCGAGGAGCGCGGCGTCGCTGGACGCACCGTCCGGTGTCGGGGTGAACTCGGCTGGAGGCTCGCTCATGCGTAGCGCACTCGCGGGTCGAGGAACGCGTACACGATATCCACGAGCAGGTTCATCACCGCCACCGCGACGGCGCCGAGCATGACGACCCCGAGCACGACCGGAAGGTCCTGGTTGAGCGTGCCGTCGATGGCGAGCCAGCCGAGCCCCTGGGTGTTGAACACGGACTCGGTGATGATCGCACCGCCGACGAGGAGGGCGATGTCGAGCCCGAACATCGTCACGATCGGCGTCAGGCTGGCACGAAGGCCGTGCTTGAGGATGACCTGCCGCTCGGTCAGGCCCTTCGCGCGCGCGGTCCGGATGTAGTCCTCGCCGAGCGTCTCCAGGAGGTTGTTGCGCGTCATGCGGGCGTACGAGGCCGCGTAGAGGAGCGCGAGCACGCACCACGGCAGGATCATGTGGGAGAAGAAGCCGGTGATGCTCTCGGTCGGCCCGATGTACCCGGTGCCGCCGACGATGCCCAGCTTCTTCCAGAAGATGAAGAGGCCCATCAGGCCGAGCCAGAAGACGGGTGACGAGATGCCGAACAGGGTGAACCCCATGGCCGCCCGGTCGACGAGGCTCCGCCGCTTCACCGCCGAGAGCACGCCGACAGTCACGCCCACGACGAGCCAGATGAACGCCGCGCCGGCAATGAGCAACAGGGTCCTCGGCGCCCGGTTCTTCACCGTGTCGAGCACGGGCTGGTTGTTCACGTACGAGTACCCGAGGCCGGGCCACCCGTACTGGTCCCCGGCGACGAAGTTCTTCGCGTACTTGGCGAACTGGGTGTACCACGGCTGGTCGAGGCCGAGCCGCTCGCGCACGAGCGCCAGTGACTGCTCCGTCGGCGACTTGCCCGCGAAGCGGAGTGCCGGATCGCCCGCCGGCATGAGGTAGAAGACCGCGAATGTCAGCATCAGGACGACGAGGACGACGACGGCCGTCCAGGCCAGGCGACGGGTGATGTAGAAGGCCATGTCTGCGTCGGGGGGCCGGGCGCGCTCTCGGCGAGCGCGCCCGGCCCGGCTCTCTCCTTCTCTTCTAGCTGCTCACCGCCACGTGCCCGAAGCCGGACAGCCCGGCGTTCTGGTCGAACGTCCACTTCGTCACGTTCGGGGCGAGGATGTTGACCTGGTCTCGCCAGAGGTACGGCACCCACGGCACGATCTGCGTCGTGAGCTTGCGGTCGATCGCCGCGTAGCACGCGGCCGCACGTCGCCGACGGTGCTGGCGCACCTCTTGGCCTCGGCCGCGATGCTCGGCACGTTGGTGATGCTCGCCCGTGATCTTCAGCTTCTTCGCCACCGCCGGCGTGAGCCCGACGAGCGAGTAGTTCGTGTTGCCGCTCGGCAGGATCGTGTTGAACAGCGGGTCGATGAAGGTCGACGGGTCGGCGTAGTCCTTGCCCCAGCGCGGGCGCCGGCGATGGGCACGTTCTTCGACGGCGTCTGGATGACGGTACGCACCGTTGACCTGGCGCACCGTGAAGGTGATCCCGACTTCGCGGCGCCCGCCTGCGACGACCGGCAGCATCTGCTTGTCCACCGCCCGGACGTCCATGATGAGCAGCACCCCCTTGCACTGGCTCCGTGCAGACGCCCTTGCTGTCATGGGCGTACTTCGACTTCTTCATCTCCTGCAGGGCCTTCACGACGCTGCCCGCGTCGTCGGGCGTCTTGTACGGGTGGAAGTTCTTCGAGGATCCCGTTCAGCAGCGCGTCCGGCAGGATGTGCTGCGCGACGGCGCCGGCCGAGCTCCGCCCCACGCCTTCCGCAGGGCGCCCTTGTCCATGACCCAGTTCATCGCCCGGCGCACCGCGAGGTCGTCGAACGGCGGCTGGGTCAGGTTCATCGTGAGGTAGTTGGTCTGGTCACCGGAGTTGACTTCACGTACTTCCGCTTCGACGATCGATCTGGTACTGGCGGATCACCTTCGGCGACGGGCTCGCGTACTCGTCCTGGTAGTCGCCCGCGCGCCATCTTGTTGTAGATGTCGTCGAGGTTCGTGTTGACGAGGAACTCGAACCGGTCCGGATTGTTCTCGCGAGCCGCCTTGCTGTCCGTGCTCGCGGAGTAGTTCGGGTTGCGGACGAGCATCAGCTGGGTCTCGCCGTAACCCGCCGACCGGCTTGATGGTGGAGCACGAGCTCGCTTTCGACGCCGCCGAGCCGTCGATCATGTACGGGCCGGACGAGACGAGGTCGAGGCCGTACTCGCCGGGCTCGCCCTCGAAGCACTTGGCGACTTCCTGCGGGATCGGCCCCGCCGCCGGCAGCGCCACACGATAGGGGAAGTCACCGTCGGGCGGTGAGGTCGAACACGATCGTCTTCTTTCGGCGTCTTGATGCCCGCGACGTCTTCGTCTTTCCCGTCGCCGTACGCCTCACCAGCCCTTGATCACGTTGAAGTAGAACGCGTACTGCGCCCCGTTCTTCGGCTCGGCGCAGCCCGTTCGAGCGCGTACTTGATGTCCTCCGACGTGACCTCCGGTTCACCGGCGGCGCGAACTTGATGCCCGTTCTTGAGGTGGAACGTGTACGTCTTGCCCGCCGTTCGTCGGCTTCGGGACGGTGGTCGCGATGTCGGGCGACGAGCTTGTTGCCGGCCGCGCCGGCGACGTGGTTGTAGCCGACCAACGTGCGGACGAGCAGGCTCGAGTAGATCGCCGATCGCGTCGGCGAGGTACTCGCCGGTCGGGTCGAACCGTCCGTCCAGCCGAACGACGACTCCCAGCCGACGCGATAGGTCCCGCCCGCAAGGCTCTTGCTCGACGCCTTGGGCGACGCCGTCACCGAGGCCGCAGCGAGCGCGGCGACGACGGCCACGACGAGCGCGGCCGCCCACGAGCCGCAACGTGGTCGATCTCATACAGTATCCTCCTTCTTGGTGCTTGTTGGGACGCTGACACGAGGTGAGCGAGGGAAGGCGAAAAGCGGTGGTCGTTGGAGCCGGGGGGTCATCGGTCGCTCCTCACATCGAGGGCGTCGCGAAGCCCGTCTCCGAGCAGGTTGAACGAAAGCGTCGTGATGACGAGGAAGAGGCCGGGGAATACCATCAGCCACCACGCCACGTCGTACAGACCCGAGGCGTCGGCGAGGATCTGTCCCCACGAGGCCTGGTCCGGCGGGACGCCGAGGCCGAGGTACGAGAGCGCCGCCTCGAACAGGATGTTCCCGGGGATCAGCAGCGTCGCGAGCACGATCACCGGCGCGATCAGGTTCGGGAGAATCGTCGCGGTAGATGATCCTCGATGCTTCCCGCGCCGAGCGACCTGCTGGCCTCCACGAACTCCTTCTCGCGCAGCGACAAGGTGTTCCCGCGCACCACGCGCGCGACGTAGGGCCACGTGAAGAGCACGATCACGGCGATGACGATCGAGAGGCCCGGCTGAATCAGCCCTCCGAGGCACCCGTTCTTCGTGGTGCTGCAGGCGGCGACGATCCCGATCGAGATGAGGAGCTGCGGCACCGCGAGCATGACGTCCGAGGTGCGGGAGAGCGCCGTGTCGGTCCAGCCTCCGTGGAACCCGGCGATCAGCCCGACGACGAGGCCGATGAGAACCGCAATGCCGGACGCGACGATGCCGACGAGGAGCGAGGTCCTGGCGCCGTACATCGTGCGGACGAACAGGTCACGCCCCGCCGCGTCGGCCCCGAACCAGAACTGCCGGTTCGGCCCCCGCGGGATTCCGTAGTCGTCCGTCATGGTCGACGAGTACGGCTCGTTCTGCGGGTGCCCCGTGGCACGCTCGGCCAGCGGGCCGCCGAACACGGCGAGGAAGATCAGCACGCAGATCACGAGCGCTCCGACGAGCGCAGCCCGATCCTGCTTGAAGCGAAGCCAGAAGAGCTGACGCGGCGTCTTCGCCGACCCCACCGCGCGGAGCGCGACTGGCGCGCTGATATCGGTCGGGGTTACCGACATCTCGCCATGACCCGGAATCGTTTCACTGCGTTCACCATCCGCGCGACCATAACCTCCTCCGAGGGGCCTTACGAGGTGAGACGTCGTAGCGCGGCGACAGTTGGGAACCGTGGAGCAGATTCGATGGATGTCGCCGGGACGAACATTCCATCGTCGAATCTTGCCCGCTGCCGGAAGTGGACAAACCCGCAGCCGGTGGAAAGGGGTGGGCCGCGCGATCGAGGCCGCGCGGCCCGATGAAGCAGGCGACTGGCGTCAGCGGTCGTTGTCGCTGTGGAGCTTGTCCTTCACGTCCTCGATCTTGTCCTTGGCCCAGTCGCCGGCGTCGTCGACCTTTTCCTTCATGTCGCCCGCGATCTGGTCTTCACGACCCTCGCGCTTCATCTTCTCGTCGTCGGTCAGGGCGCCGTACGCTTCCTTCGTCCTGCCCTTCAGCTCATCGGTCTCGCCGGTCATCTGCTCCTCCTCGGGTGGTGGGTCACGAAGAGGGATGCCCTCCGGGATGAGCGCCCAAACCCGCGTCGCTCGTCAGCCGCAGGAGTTCGAGCGCCCCGCGCTGTTCGGCACGCCGACGGTGACCGCGGGGTCGTTCGCCGTGCACGTCGCGTCACGGCCCACCGCGTTCCCCGAGACCTCGAGCGCGCCGCCCGGGACGGCCGTGTTGTGGCTGAACACGAGGTCGCGACCGACGCGGTTGTCACCGACCCGGATGGGCGAGGGCCCGAAGACGCCGGACTCGGCCGAGTTGCCGCTCACGATCAGGTCTCGTCCGATCGTGTTCGCCTGTTGACCGTTCCCTGCGCAGAGGGCTCCGACGCCGATGCCGAGGTTGACGGTTCGATTCGTGATGCTCAGGTCGCGCCCGACGCTCAGGTTGCACAGGCCGTCGAACACGAACGGGAAGCCGGGCGAGCCGTCGATCGCGAAGTCGTGCCCGATCTTCACCGGGCCGCCCGGCGTGTCCGGCGCGTTGTGGCCGGTCTGCACGCTCTGCGGCGTCGAGGCGAAGAAGTCGTGCCCGATGCTCACGCTCTCGAGGTGCGTCCCGCCGCCGAGACCGAGCAGCCGCATGTCGTGCCCGATCGTCGTCCGCAGGATGTCGGCTCCGGACTCCTCTCCCTGACCGAGGAAGTCGTGGCCGATCGTCGAATCCGTGATGTCGGCACCGGAGTCGGTCTGCGGTGGCGAGATCCGCACAACTCGCGTAACGCTCCTTCGGCTCCTTGGCGAGTGCGCGTGCCACCACGCCGTCCCACCCCGCCGCCAACCCCGGCCGTACGTCCGTAACCCGCGGCGGCGGCTCGTTCAGATGGGCGAAGACCACGGCGAGCTCGTTCTCGCGCTCGAACGGCCGCTCGCCCGACAGGCACTCGAACAGCACGCACCCGAGTGCGTAGACGTCCGCGCGGCCGTCGACCTGCTCGCCGCGAATCTGCTCGGGCGCGACGTAGTCGACGGTCCCGACGAAGCCCCGTCGCCGGTCAGACTGCCGACCGAGGCGACGTGCCGGGCGACGCCGAAGTCGCAGACGTACGCCGCTCGCCGTCGGGCCCTGCCGCGACCAGCACGTTCCCGGGCTTCACGTCGCGATGGACGAGCCCGGCCGCGTGCGCCGCGTCGAGCGCCTCGCCCGCCTGTGCGACCAGCGCGACGGCGCGCTCGGGCTCGAGCCGGCCCTCGCGACGCAGGAGCTCGCGCAGATCGACGCCGTCGACTAGTCCATCGCGAGGTAGAGCACGCCGCCGTCCTCGCCGGAGGCGATCGTCTTGACGACGTTCGGTGGTCGAGCGCCGCCGCGAGCTGCGACTCGCGCAGGAAGCGCTGCCGGAACCGCTCGTCGTGGGCGAGTTCGGGCGAGAGCACCTTCAGCGCGACCCGCCGCCCGCCGCATCCTCCGCGAGGTAGACGGCGCCCATCGCGCCCCCGGCGAGCAGCTCCCCACCCGGAAGCCTCCGACGACCCGCCGGTCGGTCTTTCCACGCCTATCGCGCCTGCGAAGCCTCCCACCGGCGGGGGTCGTACTTCGAGTGCTCGAACGGCTTGCCTCGCCGTCGTCGCGCGCGACCTGCCTCCGACGACGGGCGAGTCCATCCTTATTTTCCTTTTGGATCTAGACTTTCGGCTAGGCGGCCGCCATACTTGCAGCGCGTGCCTCGGTCGCGAATCCCCGTGTCGACCGTGGCTCGCCCACATTGGGGGCCCGGTGATGCGACGGCCGGGCCCCCGGCATCCTTTTGTTCGCGAGAACCCCTGAAGTTGGAGCATACGGTTTCCGGGGAACCTCCCTGCAAGGGCTACCGCGACGGCAACGTCGCGAGCACTGGAACGTCGTCGACGTCGCCGGACTACAGGCGCAACTCGCCCTGAGTTGAGGGGGACGGTAACCCCGGACCCTGCACAACCCTGACGACCGCTCGTGCCCGAGGGGACTGCCGGGTTCGGGAGTAGGGAAAGCTGGAAGGATCGTGTCCGTGCCCAGTATCCAGTCCGTGTGGCCGCTACTCGACGGGGAGTCTCGCGGCGCGCGCCGGAAGCTCTCGACCTCGCGGTCGCGGCCGTCGGCGGCGACCACCGCGCGACCGGTGACGAGTACCCTCGCGACCTCGACCGACTCGCGCACGAGGCGCTCGCGTCGCCCGACGAGGCCAAACGCCTGCTCGAGGCAGCGGCGACGCTCATCGCGCTCGCGGTCGGGAGGGCCGCGCTGACGACACCAACGACTTCGTGCGCGAGTTCGACGACGTCGACTTCGTGACGGAGGCAGTTGCCTTCGAGCGCTCGGTCGACGAGATGCTGTCGATCCGTCGCTGGGCACGCGCCCGGAATCGCCGCTCGGCGGCTTCCCCGGGCTGACCGGCTCGCGGCTACGGCTTGATGTTCTGGTTGATGTGGAAGAGGTTGCCGGGATCGTACTTCCGCTTGACCTGAACCAGTTGATCGTAGTTTTCGCGGTTGCCTTGCGGTAGGCGAATGCCGGTCGTTCGGCCCGACGCGATGGCAAGCGCCGTTGATCGGATACAGGTGCATCGTCGCACTCACCTCGCGAATCGGTTGCTGGTGACGATCAGGGAGGCGCGTCCGTAGCGGCTGTAGACGAGCGAGAACATAAGATTGGCGGCGGCCGCGTCGAAGGGGATAGAGCGACCTCGTCGACGACCAGCAACGGCGTCCAGCAGCGGGGGCGCTTCTCGTTGTCGATCCCCAAGCCGTGTTGGTCGGCGAGCGCGAGCGTGATCGGGTGGCCCCGACATGCCGGGAATGGACTCATCCGGGTGATCGCGCCGGTGTCGAGGCAGCCCTACCTTGGGGGGAGGGTGTCGAGCGTTGGGCTCGTCGCCCGGAGCATCGACACAGGGGAGCGGTGTGAAGCGGAGCGAAATCGACAACCGCATCGACGGAGGTCATGGCCGTGGCTGACGCTGCCACGCTTCGGCAGAGAGATGCCTGGCGCAAGTCCGGCTGCGCCTGCCTCTTCTGCGTGATGGGGCGCTGGGTGATCAGGTGGGCGGAGGGGACGGAGTCGCTCGCACCGCCCGAGGATGCCCTGTACGAGTGGAAGAAGATCTTCCGCCAGGAGGATCCCGAGATGCTGGAGATGATCGCGGCGCGTCTTGACAAGCTGCGCGAAGAGTGGAGCAGCGAGCCTCACGTGCTACCGACGCACGGCTAGGTGATCGGCAAGGCCGTGCGGCCCTACGGATCCTTGGTCACCGGCAGCACGTAGTCGCGCAGGCCGTGGGCGAACATCCGGTGGAACTGGCACAGGTTCTCGGCTGAGACGTCATGGCGAGCAGTTGACCCATATGGGTCATCACGCCGGCATCGAGTCGTCCATACAGTGAAAACACCGTCGTCATGACCACCACCACACGCCGCCTCTGCGTGCTGCTCGTTTGCGGAGCCGCGCTCCTTTTGCTGCCGTCGACCTCGCTCGCGGTCGCTCAGTCGCCGCCCAGGCCGGTCGTCGGGGCCGGGACGATCGAGGTCGCCCAGCTCCTCGTGCGGACGGCGCCGTCGGGGACCGCCCCGGTGATGGCCAGGATGAGTGACTTCCGGCCGCAGGACTATCGGCCGCGCTACGTCCTCGCCGTCGCGGCGAAGAAGACCGCGCACGGGGAGGCTGCCTGGTACAGGATCACCGTCCCGGGACGCCCGAACGGGCGCACGGGCTGGGTGCCCGCGAGTCAGGTCTCGATCCGCCCGATGCCCTGGCAGGTCGTCGTCTTCCGCGGCTCCCGCGTGATCCAGCTCTGGAATAACAAGAGGCTCGTCTACACGAACAGGGTCGCGGTCGGGGCGCCGGGCATGGAGACGCCGACCGGGCTCTACTACGTGACCGTGCGCTTCAAGCCGGTCAAGGAGCCGTTTCTCGGAGCGTTCGCCTTCGAGACGAGCGCCTACTCGAAACTGTCGGACTGGCCCGGCGGCGGTGTCGTCGGCCTCCACGGCTGGGCCGACACCTCCGTGCTCGGGAGGGCCGTCTCCCATGGCTGCATCAGGGTCTCGAACGCGACCGCGGTCTTCCTCCGCGACCGGATCCCGGTCGGAACACCCATCCGCGTGCTCGCCAGCTGAGCCGCGGTCATAGTCCAGCGAGGGCCCGACGACCTCACGGATCCTCGCGTCCACGATCTCGCGGATGTCGTCCTCAAGGGTCATCGGAGGGGAGAACTCGACCTCGCCCCTGACCCGGCGGGCGCGTCCCCAGTGTCCATGCGGGTTTCAGCCGGTAGGAACCTTGCTCTCCCAGTAGCGGTTGAGTGCTCCCTGCACCTGAATGAACCAGATCAGGCTGCCGATCAGCGGCAGCAGGAACCAGAGGCCGTAGATCCCGCGGACAGGGCTCGTTCCTCCGTCGAGGTCTTCGTACATGTACCGCGTCTCCGAGGGGACGAGGAAGTAGGTCACAGGCGAGATCAGGATGTAGATGACGAGGCCGAGAACACCGCCGACGCCGTTGCCGGAGTAGCGCTTGATCTCGTCTTGTGTCTTGTAGGTCCAGATGAACGTGTAGATCCCGAGCGTCAGAATCGCCCACAAGATGCAAAGCCCGATGGAACGGGTATTCCCGAGAGGGCCACGTCCGGGAGCTCCGGCCGGTGCAACAGTCGTATTCACGAGTCCCTCCAGTCTCTGCGATCGCCACCGGATTCAGGCGTCGACCCATCGTGTCACGATCGAGGCTCACCTAACAACAGCGCCCACCACCGATCCGCCGCTGTCTCGCCCTTGTTCACGGGACTCGTGCTCGTGCGCGGTCCACCCGCGCTACGCGGGCTCCGAGGTGTTCGTAGACGCGGATTTCGTCGCTGTGAAGCAGAACTGCGTGCTCGCGAAGTAGAACTGGTCTCGTTCCATCAGCTCGCGCTGCTCCGTGGCCCACGCCTCGGCTTCCACCTCGCCTATTCCTTGCCTGCCCGCGACAAACGTCGCGATGAACGGCACGAGCGCCGCTCCCAATCTCTCCGGGTCACCTCCGCACGCGGCGAACGCATGCGCCTCCACGCGTACGTCCTCGAATCCGGCTGAGCGCAGGCGCGCGCCGAGCGTTCGCGGCAGCGACGGTTCAGCGAGGTGCTCGTCCCAGGCTCGGAGCACGCGCGTGGTCAGAATGGTGTCTCGCGAGTGAATCGACACCGTCGCCCAGTCCACGTCCCAGACGACTGCGCGTCCGCCCGGCCGAAGGGCCCGGTGCAGTTCGGCGAGCGCTGGATCGACCTCCGCCACGTACTCGAGAACCTGCACGCACACCGCGCCGTCGAACGTCCCGCTCTCGACCGGAAGAGCCGTGGCCTCTCCTTCGAGGAGCCCGACATTGTCGCGACCAGCGCAGCGGGCGCGCGCAAGCTGAAGCATCGCGGGGCTGCTGTCCACGCCCACGACGGAGCCTGACGTACCAACGATCGCCGAGAGCTCGAGACAGTAGAAGCCGGGCCCGCAGCCAACGTCGAGGATTCGGTCCCCGAGGGCTGCCCCGAGTGCCTCGCGAACCAGCTCGCGGCGATGCACGGCATCGCGAATGCGGTAGAGAGCCTCGATCCGCGTCGCGGTGTCGGCGTCGAATTGCAACTGGCTCATCGTCCCTCCTCGCCAGCGCGTGCCCTTTCCGAGCAGCGATCTTACGTGATCGCGAGCAGCGCGCCCGCCTCGGCGGCGATCACCTCGCCGAGATCCACCCGCCCTGGCGGAGTGCTCCACGCCTCGAACGGGCGGAGAGCCTTGTCGCGACCCGGAGTCTGTTTCCGTCTGGATCGACGAGATCACACTAGTTCGTGGGGCTTCGATAGAGCTGCTCGGCCGCTGAGGCTCGCACGACGGAGGGCTTTGGGGGTTGAGCGGTGACGGTCGGGCGGTTGATGATGCGGGCTCGCTTGCGGCGTTGGAGGTGTTCGGCGAGGAAGTAACTACCGACGACGAAGACAGCAGCTGCGGCTTGGCTGATCAGCCCTTCCCAGGTTGGGTAGAGGCCAAGCCAAACACCGCTCCAGTAGGGAAGCCGAAGGCCGTCGATCGGAGTGACGGGCACCCAGCCGACCTTCTCCATGACCTGGACGGTCTGGCCGACGAGGACGATCAGCACCCAGGTGATCATGATCCCGGTTGCGACCAGCATTTTCTTGTGCGGGAGCTTGCGTTGGAGCGAGATGACGACGACGCCTACAGCGAGGGTCGCGGCGAGGCCGACCGCGATGCCTTGGAGGACGGTGAAGGCGCCTGCTTCGAGGGTGAGGGCTTGGACGAAGAGGGTGGTTTCGAAGCCTTCTCGGTAGACGCTGGTGAAGCCGAGGGCGACGAGTCCGATCACTTGGGCGGTGGCGAGGGAGAGGCCCGTGCCGGCAAGGATCGATTTCTTCTTGCGGTGCAGGCCTTGCAGGTTCTCCTGCCAGTAGACGCGGTGATAGAACCAGTTCAGGATCAGGAGCAGGATCCCGATCGCGAGGAGGGAAACGAGGGCTTCGACCCGTTCGCCGTAGCGGGAGAGCGATCGCAGTAGGGTTTGCGCGATCACCCAGGTCACGGCGCTTGCGAGCAACGCGAGCACGGCTCCGCGAGAAGTGGCCGGCGGAAGTGGCGGTTGGGGCCGACCATGCTGGCCATCAAGGCGGCCAGGATGAGAACGGCTTCGAGACCCTCGCGGAAGGTGATGATGGCGGTGTTCGCGATCACCGTTGGTCGCGATGCACCTTCTCCGATCGCCTCTGCCGACTCTTTGAGGGCGAGGTCGAGGGCGGCGAGGGTGGTGGCAGTGTCGGCGGCGGTGCCGCTGCGGCGAACCAGCTGCGCCAGTCCGTCGTGGCCGTCGGCGCCGTACCAGAACAGCCCCTCTACCCGCTGGAAGAGCGACGGCGCGAGGCCGCGCAAGTGTTGCTCCGGACCGAGCTCGAAGGTCGCGTACGCCTCGAGGCGGCTTGATTCGGCACGGCGATAGTCGCCGGCAGCAACGGAGGCACCGACCTTTTGGAGAAGGGTCGCGATGACGTCGAAGTCTGCCTGGGCGTTGTCACCTTTCCACGCGTCCGGGAAGGTCTTGTCGAGCTGGTCGAGCGCCGCCGGCTGCCGTTTCCTCGATCGTCTGCGGATTGGCGATCTCGGTGCCGCGATCGGTGTCGGTCAGCAGCGTCTGCAGCCGATCGAGTGCTTGTTGAACAGAGCGGGTCGATGGCGGCGTCCGAACTCGCGAGGTAGGACTGGAGATCGCCGAAGGCGTTCGCGGCGCCGTCGCGGAAGATGATCGCTTCCTGGATCTCGATCGGGACCGTCACGATTCCGTTCGAGACGCCGCGCGCATACTCGATCGGGATCAGACCGAGGAAGCGCGTCAGCTGTCCGGCACGCCGCGCCTGTTCGGCCTCGGCCAGAGGAGCGGCGCGGAAAGCGAGAAGGTCGTAGCGGGCTTGATCGGTGAGCGAGCGCACGGCTGGTAGTCCGTCTTGCGGCTCCCAGCGAGAGCAGCGAGTGTCCGATCGAGGCTCCGTGTCGCCGCCGGGCCACGTTGGGTGCGGTAGGCCGGCCGGACGATCGTCCAGTAGCCGGCGGCCGTCGCGGCTGTCTGGGCGGTCTTCGCCGGGTAACCGCTCCGAGTGCTCGCGGCTGTGTCGGCGAGCGCGGAGCGGAGGAGCGATTCGTAGGTGTCGAGCAGGTCGACCTCGATCGCGCGGCCGGCGCGCGCGTTCGAGATCACGCCGTCCTTCAGCGATCGTACGGCGACCGTCGCTGCCGCATCCGGGTGGCTGTATCGTGTCACCCCCTCGAACCCGCGCACCAGCAGCCACTGTTGCGCGCCGGCTGCGTTGCCTCGCCGGGCCCGCGAACGGCGGCGGCAAACGATCCTGCCAGCGCGGCGGTCTGCGTCCGGCGACGGCGACCACACCCGCGTCTCTCGTCCGGCCGTCACCGCTGCGTCGAGGCGGTCGACCGAGGCGCGAAGCGAGGCAGCCTCGGCGGCGCGATCGCGCCGAGGACCAGGCGAGGTCGTCCGCGGCCGCGTGACCTTCGCGAGTGCGCGGTGCTCCGCCTCGGTCATCGAGCGTGACGCCGAGTTGGATGTCGAACAGGCCGTGGTCGAGCTGCTGGTAGGCCTGCCACGGCTCCGGCCGGCCGCCGCCGCGGCGCCTGCAGGCGCCGGGGCAGAAGCGCGCCACAGGCGACGACCAGCACCTGACTCGTAGCCGTTCGCACCCTCGCTTCAGGCCTGGAGCTTGATCCCGAGTGCGCCGGCGACCTGGCTGACCTGACCCGCGATCGCGTTCGCCTGCTTCTGCGCCTGCGATCCGAGCAGGTCGGCCTCGTTGGGCTTGAACTGCTTCCCAGCGGTCTCCTTCGCGTAGATGCTGTCCACGAACGACGACAGCGCGTTCAGCTGCGAGCCGATCTGGTCGCCCTGCGCGGCACCGGACCGCGCGACCAGGGGCTTCACTCCCGAGTAGACGTTGCGCAGGCTCAGCAGGATCCCGTGGACGTCGATCAACCGTGAGTGCGACACGAACGCCTTCTCCTTGCTGGTGTGGCCGCGGATGAACCGGGAGCTCTTCCACTCTCCGAAGTAGCCCTCCATCGTCGGCACCATCACGACGAGCGCCGTCAACACATCCGAGGCGGTCGGTTTCCACGCCCGCGCCTTCGCGTCACTCTCGCGAGCGAACTTGTCGAACCCGCGCATGATCCCCACGAGCACGTTTGCGTCCGGAAGCACCTCGCCGAACTCGACCTTCCCATCGCCATCGAGGTCGACCTTCGCCGACGACTTCGCGATGAACCGTGGATCGGTGCCCCACAACGTCGGCTCCAGCAGCGCATGGAAGAAGTTGCCCGGCTGCCGCAAGACACGGCCGTCCGGCAGGGTCAGGTTGAACGGAACCGCGGTCTGGGGATCGTCCGTCGCGCTCGTCCCCGAATCCATGATCACGTCGTACTGAGCGAGGCTCGGCACCCCTGCGATGATCCCCTCTTCCTCCTCATAGGCCTTGTGCGACCGGTTGAACGACACCTTCGACGCCAACAGCAACCTCGACACCTCGGCGCGGTGCTCGCGCCACAGCACCGCGTAGTCGAAGCCGGACCCCTTGGCCAGCGCGTAGTAGCGCTCGGCCCGCGAACGCTCGCCCGACACCTCGCCGACAAGCGAATGCGACCGCCCCAGCAGGTACGTCTTGATCCCGCTCAGGTCCGGGGAGCCGTTAGCGGTCTGGGCGGCCTGCCCTGTCGCTGCCCCGACAAACGCCGCCACCGCCACCACCGCAGTGACGACCAAGACCCGACCAGGGCTCCCTTTCAGTTCGGCTCCTCGCTCGACATGTAAGGCACGCCTGACACGAGGCGTGTAAGGCTCACCTTATAGCACCGATCCTGCCCTCGCGGTCAACCTCCGTCAGCGGACTGTCGTGACCGCGTGGTACGGGTCGTACACCGTGTGCGGACACGCTCCCCACAGGCCGAGCCGTTTCACACGGGCCTGTTTCGCGAGCGTCTGCAACGTCGCAAAGAAGCGGCCACGTTCGCCCTCGTAGAACCACGGCGCGGCTGCGCCGGCAGCGACCAGACGCAGGTTCACGTTCGTGCCGTCGCTGGCGCGGACGACGTACCGCAGCAGCCGCCCGTACCGATCCACCGGGTCGCTCGTCGGCTCGGACTGAAGCAGCACACGCGTGCCCGCCGGCAGCAGTTGCTTCGCGATCCCGGATGCCTGCGGCCCGTAGCACTCGTAGCCGCCGTAGACCTCCGGCGTGTCGATCTGCACCAGTCGGACACGTTGGCCGTTCCCGAGCTCGATCGTGTCTCCGTCGATCACCCTGCTGACGCGGTAGACCGGCGGCGCAGCGAACGCGCTGCTCGCGCTCGCAACGGCGAGAACGACAACGGCGGCCGCGACGAGTAGCCTGCTCACGACGCGTCGCAGGCGATGCCGTCCTTGTCCCGATCGAGCCCGTCCTCGAGGCTCCTGGCGGTCCCGTAGAGCGCGACGACGTGCGGACACTCGATCGCTCAATGGGTTCGCATTCCGGATAGTCACGTAGGGGTGCCGTGAGCCGACACTCGCTTCGGCACCGGACTCGTACGGCCAGGGTAGGTGCCGGCGACGGGCCCGGACGGCACACGAATGGGTCAATTCGCCGCGGAGATGCTGGAGGGCGGCAACGCGTGTGCTGCTGTCGGAGAGGCCGCGAGGAGGGCGGGTCGACGGCCCGCCCTCCTCGGCTTCGGTCGTTCAGGAGGGGCAGCCGTCGGGAGCCGCCTCGTCGATGCGCCGAGTGGCGCCCTGCGGCAGGAACTGCACCGCGATCGTCTCGGCGGTGACGCTCGGGTCCTCGTTGCGCAGCATGTGCTCGTCGTCCCCGCCGGGGTCGACGAAGCTCTGGCCGGCGGTGTAGACGTGCGGGCTGCAGCTCGGGTCGTCGCTCGAGTAGTTCGTGACCGTTCCGGCGACGACGAAGACAATGCTGGGCCCGGGGTGCGAGTGCCAGCCGGCCGTCCCGCCGTTCGGCGCGAACTTGTTGTCGACGACATAGAGATCCGAGAGGCCGTGCGTCTTGATCCAGGCGAGCCAGACGCCGTTCGGATGCGGCTTTCCGTTTTCCCCGACCTCGGTCGTGAGCATGTGACCGCTGAGGTCGAGGTCGTCGACGGTGGCCTTCGCGAGGATCGTCGTCGTCTGGCCCGCGCTCGGCGTCGCGAGGACGTTGCCGACGTACACCGACACGCCCACGACGACAACGAGCACGGCGGGGATCAATCTCGATTTCATCTCTCCTCCTTCTCGGACGGGATCGCCTCAACGACGCGGACGGGGCCGAGCCCGGCGTGACCTGCCACGCGCGCCGCATCCCGGCCCGCCGGGGCGTCGAAGACGAAGAAGCAGATCTCGTCCTCGGGAACGTAGATCGAGCATTCGAAGCGGACGCGTGTCCGCTCGTGCGTCAGCTCCTCGGCGGCAGTGCGTGCCTGCTGATCGAGGGCGGTGCGCTCTCCCGCCCGGCCGCGGGGGAGGTAGGTCTCGACGAGGTAGCTGGGCATACCTCGACGCTACGGTCGGGCCGGTGCGGAGGAAACGTCAAAACGTCTGAACTTTGCTCCCGTCTCCCGCGGTTCCGAAGCGCCTCCATGCCGCCCGAGCGCTGCCACGGCGAACTGCGAGCTGTCGCAATCCCTAGTGGTGAGGTTGCCAGGAGGGATCGATCTCGGTCGCGGCTGAGCTTGTGAGTCGAACCTTGTTCTGGCCGTTGGCGTCGATCACGTAGAGATCGTGGTTGCCGGTCCGGTCGGTGGCGTAGACGATCGAGCCTCCGTCCGGTGACCAGGCGAGGGCACCCCAGAAGGCCTGGCGGGGCGAGTCGCGGGTGACGAGGTGGTTGCCGCGCCCGTCCGCGCCGATCACGTAGATGCCCTGCCGGTCCTGTCTGCCGTAGAGGATCTGCCTGCTGTCCGGCGACCAGGCGAAAGGGTACTCGGTGTAGGCATGGTCAGTGACGACATGGGGATCGCTTCCGTCCGCGTTGACGACGGTGATCCGGCGGTAGCGGTCGGTGCGCAGCTGGCCGAGGTGGATCACGGTCGGGGCGGCGAGCTTTGTCCCGTCAGGCGACCACTGCGGCGCGCCGACGCCGGAGGAGAGGAGGAGCCGCGGCCGGCCGCCGTTCCTGGAGATGACCCCGAGGACCTCGCCGCCGTCTCCGTAGGCGATCTCGTCGCCGACGAGGAGACCAGGCGACGCCGCAGCCGATCCCTCGGCGAGGCGGCGACACCCGCACCGGCTCGCCGCCGCCGATCGGGATGACGTAGAGCGCCAGAGTTCGCGCAGGCCGCGCTGCGGGGATTCGCGCTCGGACCCGGCGAGACGATCGCGATGTCCTTACCGTCCGGCGACCAGCTCAGGCCCAGGCTGCTCAGCATCGAGGCCGGGAGCAGCAGCCTGCGTCCCGTCCCGTCAGGACGGACCAGCCAGAGCGAGAGCGTCCGCTCCTCGATGTAGGCGATGAGCCTGCCGTCGGGCGACCACGCGTACGACCGGACCGCGTGTCCGGCGGTGTCAGGCGTCGAAGCCCGCTGCCGTCGGCCCGGACCGAAAAGAGTTCACCCTAATAGCCCGGGCCAGGCGCGGCTCGGATGAATGCGATCGTCCCCGCACGCGTTCGAGGCTGCGGCATGGCTCACTGCCGCTCCGACCAGGACCCCTGTCAGGACAGCAGCCAACGTGCCAGCCAACAGAGCCAAGCCAATGAGCCTAGATGCGCGCATCCATCTCACACGCAAGACCGCCAACCGGCGTCTGGTCTTCCATCGGAAGAGCGAGCGTACAGTGCCATCGGCCATCGAACCAGGGCGTAAACAGGTCGTAAGCTGCCACCTCATGGAAAGGCTGCGCGAGAGACTCGCCCCGAGGATCGAGTCTCTCGCGTAGTGACCGCGAGCCGCGCAGGTCCCCACCTGTCGCAGGGGGTGCGCCGCAGCCGACACCGGCTGCGGCACCGACTCGCCTGGATCAGGGTAGGTGCGGGAGTCGGGTCTGTCACTGACCCGATTGGGTCAAGAGCGCTTCTTGACGACGATAGGCTTCGACCCGACTGTCGCGACAGCCTGCCGAGCAATAGACCGATCAGGATACGAAGGTCGGCAGGAAGCCCTCGCCTGCCTGACCCGTTCCGCCAAAAGTCCCGAACGTCCAGAGTCTCGCGCGACTTCCGACTGCGCGTGACGGATGCCGCTACCCGCCCACCCTCCGCCCTCGAAGTCGCAACGACGCTGGGGCCTGTTTCCTCCTCACGCACACGCGCGCGAGGCCGGTACCCACCCCCTCGCGATCGTCGTGGTGATGGCGCCTAGGGCGCTGCCCTCCAGATGTCAACGTGACCCGCCGCGGAGGGCTCTAGACAGCTGGATCGAGTAGCTCCGCGTGCTCCCTTTCAGGTGGGTAGCCGTAGGCGTACACGATCAGGTCACCATCTGCGTGGTTCGCGGCCTGGAGCGCGGTGCCGGGATCGACGCGGATCAAACCGCCTGCAGCCACGTCGTGCCGTTGCGGCGGGTCGCCGACGTACATCGACAACGTCCCCGCAAGAACGACGAACGTCTCTTCCTGCGAGAGGTGGCGATGGCGGCGCCCGACGGCGCCTGGCTCGTACCGCCAAACGTTCGCCCGAGTATGAAGGAAGCCGGCAAGGTCGCTCAGTTCGGCAACATGCCTCGCTGCCTCGCCCGGCCCGTGCGGGCGCGTGATCCACTGAAAAGCGTCTGGGTGGACGACGCGAAAACCCACTAGCCGACCCTAGTGGTCAGAGGCGGCGCGCGGGACATACGTGCGGCTACCCGAGTGTGCAGGAATGTCTCTTGACGGCCCAGCGCTGAACGGGATTCTGCGAGGACTCTTGCATTCTGCCCGGAGTGTGTTTGGCTCAACAGCCCCGCCTGTGCGGCGGACGTCAACGAGGTCAAAGCACTTGGCGGCGATGGCGGTGGTGACGCCCTCGGCCCGAACGGCAACCCAGACGTATATCGCCAAGTGGTGGCAGAGCAACCCGTCGCGAGCTGGAACGACGTCGCCCGCCAGCTCATCGCACGAAACCATCTCGACGCTGCTGACAGCGCCCGCCTCCTCGCAATGCAGAACCTGGCAGCGGCCGATGCGGCGATCAACGACTGAACGACGACGGTCGAGCACAAGATGGTCGCGGAGGTGGTTCCGTGAGCGCTGTGGAGGAGTGGCCGAGCTGAGCAGTGATGGCGGGCAGCGGTTCGCCTTCGTGCGCGAGCGCGCTACCTGGCCGAGGTCGCACCCGCCGACCGGGAACAGCAGATTCCGAGATCGGAGAAGGCTAGACCTGTAAATGTGCCTCGCTGGAGGAGAGGCTCCCGGCCGACGGCTTCGAGCGCAGCAACATCGTCGATCACGCGCACCAGCGCCGTCGCCCGCGGCGTGCCGGCGGTCAGCGCCACGCTCCACGGCGTGACGCAGACGTTGCTGCCTCGCGAGCCATTTACTGCAGGCCACTCCTGCATCGTCGCGTGGCACCCCCACCCCGCTGGCGTCACAAGCCGCGTGGGCTTCCTGACCTCCGCTCATGGCTGCAGCAGCACCTTCACGAACCCGTCCTCCTTCTTCTGGAACTTCTCGTATGCCTCGGGCGCCTGCGCGAGCGGCAGGCTGGTGGCTCGCGAACCCCTCGGCGCCGAGCGGGTCGCCGTCGGAGCACGAGCGGCAGCAGGTCGGGCACCCAGCGCCACACGTTCGCCTGGCCCATCCGCAGCTGCACCTGCTTGTCGAACAGCTGGAGCATCGGCAGCGGGTCGGCCATCGCCGCCGTAGACGCCGCTGAGCGAGATCGTGCCGCCGCGCCGGACGATGTCGATCGCCGCGTAGAGCGCGCCGAGCCGGTCGACGCCTGCCCGCTCCATCAGCTTCGCCTCCAGTGCGTCGGGGAGGAACGACGCCATGGTCTGCATCAGCTTGCCGACAGGTGAGCCGTGCGCCTCCATCCCGACCGCGTCGATCACCGAGTCGGGCCCTCTTCCGTCGGTCATCCCGCGGATCACATCGCCCAGGTCGTCCTCGTGCGTCGTTGAGGTCGATGACGTCGATGCCGCGACCGCGGACACGCTCGAGTCGCTCGGGCACGAGGTCGACGCCGATCACCCGGTAGCCGCGGTGCTGCGCGACGCGGCAGGCCATGTCGCCGATCGGCCCGAGGCCGAGCACGACGACGGTGCCGCCCGAAGGAACTGCCGCGTACTCGACGGCCTGCCAAGCCGTCGGCATCACGTCGGAGAGGAAGACGAAGCGGTCGTCCGGCGGCCCTTCCGGCACCTTTATCGGAAGACTGTTCCCGAACGGGACGCGCAGGTACTCCGCCTGCCCGCCCGGCACCTGCCCGTACAGCTTCGTGTACCCGAACAAGGCGGCGCCCTTTCCGTGCTCGTGCACCTGGGTCGTCTCGCACTGCGACTGCAAGCCCTGGCCGCACATGAAGCAGTTGCCGCACGAAATGTTGAACGGCACCACGACCCGATCACCGGGTCGAAGCTCCGTCACGTCGGCGCCGACCTCCTCGACGATCCCCATCGCCTCGTGACCCAGTACGTCGCCCTGCGTCCAGGAACGGCCCGAGCACCTCGTACAGGTGCAGATCGGACCCGCAGATACCCGTCGAGGTGACCCGCACGATCACGTCACTCGGCTCCAGGATGACGGGATCGGGCACCTCCTCGACGCGCACGTCTCGCTTGCCCTGCCAGGTGACGGCTTTCATAGGATTGGCTTCCCGCCGGTTACCGGATAGGCCCCACCGGACATGTAGCTGGCCTCGTCCGAGGCAAGCAGCACGTAGATGCCGGCGAGCTCCGCGGGCTGCGCCGGCCGTTCGAGTGGAACCTGCTTGCCGAACGACTCGACCTGGTCCGGCGGCATGGTCGACGGGATCAGCGGCGTCCACACCGGCCCGGGAAGCACGGAGTTCACCCGGATCCCACGCGAGGCGAGCAGCTGCGCGAGCCCGGCGGTGAAGTTCGCGATCGCCCCTTTCGTCGTCGCGTAGGGCAGGAGCGTCGGCTTCGGCATGTCCACGTTGACGGAGGCAGTGTTGATGATCGACCCGCCCGCCTGCATGTGGGGCACCGCAGCCTTGCAGAGATAGAACATCGCCGAGATGTTCGTGCGGAAGTGCAGCTCCCACTCCTCATCCGGGATCTCCTCCAGCTCGGAGTAGCTGCGTTGAAGCGCGGCGTTGTTGACGAGGACGTCGATCTGTCCGAACGCGTCCACCGCTTCGTCGATCACCCGGCGGCAGTGCGAGGGATCGGCCAGATCCCCGGGGACGAGCGCCGCCTCGCGGCCTTCCTCTCTGACCCAGCGAGCCGTCTCGGCCGCGTCGTCGTCCTCCTCCAGGTACGAGATCAAGACATCGGCGCCCTCACGGGCAAACGCGATCGCCACCGCCCGACCGATCCCACTGTCGCCACCCGTGATGATCGTCTTCTTTCCCTCCAGCCGACCATGCCCCACGTAGGAGGACTCACCATGATCCGGCACCGGCTCCATCAGGGCAGTCAGCCCCGGCGGCGCCTGCTGCTGTGCATTCACACCATTGTCCATCTGACCCTCATCTCCTCGGCTTCGTCGTGACACTGCCGCTCGTCGCGTTCAACGGTTCCCCCGCTCGCGCAGACGAAACACTCCCGATGGGCGGGCTCAGCCTCCGCGCAGCCGCCGCTCTGTCGGCAGGTCCGGCGCACGGCCTGCCAGCTCGAGCTTCTCGAGTCCACACCGACTCTCTCTGCAGGACCCTCGTCGACCGCCTGTCCCTTCCAACCCGTTGCGCCCGAGCCGCTGGATCATGCTTCCCCCGCTGAGCCAGACAAGGCTCTGGGGCCCCTCTCTCGGGCAGGAGCAGAACACGACGGGCCGCCTCGACGCACGGTCTCGGTGGCCTCGCCGTGGCCGCCCTCGGCCTCAGGGCGCGGCAACGGAGAGTTCAATCCGCGTTGGCCCCAACTGCGCGCGCTGCTGTGTGCGCGCGAGCCGACGCTGGGCGCCTCGCGGGTACTCCATGAGCTCATCGGTCCGCGGCCCCGCCATCATCGGTGCATGGTGCTGCTCGCGCTGATCGCAGACACGCATGTGCGTGGCGGGACGCCGCTCCTTCCCAAGCGCTGCCTCGACATCGTCGCCGGCTGTGATGTTGTCGTCCACGCGGGCGACATCGCCGACCTGGCGGCGCTCGAGCGGCTACGCGCGATCGGCCCGCCGGTCGTCGCAGTCAGGGGGAATGTTGACGAGGGGGCGCTTGCCGCGGTGCTCCCCGAGCTGGAGCAGGTAACCGTTGCTGGGTGCAAGATCGGAGTGATCCACGACGCCGGCCCGAGCCGCGGCCGGCTCGAGCGGATGCGGCGCCGGTTTCCCTTTGCGGCCGCAGTGGTCTTCGGCCACTCCCACGTTCCGCTCCATGAGGCCGCGCCCGACGGCTTCCAGATCTTCAACCCCGGCAGTCCAACCGTCCGCCGGCGGCAGACCAACACACGATGGGCATCGCCCGGATAGAGGACGGTCAGGTCTCGTTCGAGCACGTGGTGCTCCTCGAGCGCGTACCTCGCAAGGCCAAGTTCGTTGACGGAGTGCTTCACAAGAACCCCCGAACCCGGTATCCCTCAAGGATTTTCGATGCCTACCGGGTCGACACACGCCACAAACGGGTTTCGAACCTAGCGCGTATTTGCGTTTCAATCGCGTCCGATCCGGATAGTCATGCCTAGTCATGCCTGGCACGCTGGGGAGAGGACAACGCGGAGATAGTTGGTGGCCGTTTGAGGGGTCGAAAAGGTTGCCGCCTCTTAGCCCAAGGGCAGTCACACGCTTCGAACCCGGCGCCCTTCCTCCGTACCTGTCGAACGGCCTGATCGGGCTTCGGCCCGGCCCGGGGCTCCCGACCAAGGTGTCGCGATAGCCAACGGGTTTGTGGGTATCGATCCCGTGACCCACGTTGAGGGCTTTGCACAGGCGCCGTATCCGCTCGCGTTCGACCTCTCCGTCGACGGCGTGCGGCTGGTCGATGGCGAGGAGCGATGTGTCCTCCGTGAGCAAAGCTACGACTTTTCTTGCGGGAAGCTCACGACCTCTTTCGTGTTCGATGCCGGCGCAACGACGGTCGAAGTCCAGCTAATCCAATGGTGCAGCCGCGCTCGGCCGACCGTGTGTGCGCAGCAGGTGGACGTACACGTGAGCGGGCCTTGCGACCTCCAACTCGCGGTGGGAATGATCCGGTGCAATTCCTGGTAACTGGGCGGGACGAGCGTGCAGCCGGCCGAGGGCTGCGATGGGGCGCTGGAGTGGCGTGGTCACGGTCACCTGTCTACCTGCGGCGCAGCGTATTCCAGTGACTTCGCCGGGGCGGACGCTGATCCCGGCTTCGACCGAAGCGATACTCGTCCACTGAAGATACCTACGCTTTTCGCGCTCGGTCACGCAGGCGCTATCGCGTTCGTCAGCTGACCAGCATCGTCACCGAGGCTCTTCACCCGCAGCCACCGCTTCAGGCAGTGAGGCTGCTCCATGCAGCGTCCTCATCGGGTTTCGATCGGGTTCGGACGACGACCGGGTGGCCTGGAGCGAGTTATGGCGGGCTCGGCCACTGCTTCTCGGGCGCGTCGGAACGCTGGCAAGAGCTGGTTGACGCCGCTTTCTTCTACCTTCACACCTCCGCCCATCCCTCGTCTCCGTGCAGCACGTCGATGTTCGGCTCGCCTATTGGCCGAACTACCACTACTACCGCGGTCATGTGATGTGGGATATCGAGACGTTCGCCGTTCCACCGTTGCTGCTCACCCAACCCGACGCCGCGCGCGCGCTTCTCGACTACCGAATCGACCGGCTTGCCGGCGCGCGATGGAACGCCGCTTCGAACGGCTATCGCGGCGCCCATACCCGTGGGAGAGTGGCCCGCTCACCGGACACGAAGCGACGCCCGGAGCGGGAGCTGCGGCAGCACATGAGCACCACGTGAGCCTCGATGTCGCGTATGCACTGATCCAGTACCTCCACGCCACCGGCGATATCGAATACGGTCGAGAAAGAGTCAGGCCCGTCCTCGACCAGATTTGTCGCTGGATCGAGAGTCGCGTAACGAAGACCGTCGAGGCTACGAGATCCTAGCGAATGGCGTGGCCGAGAAGGCGACCCGTCGACAACATCGCCTTTGTCAACATGGCCACAGCAGTTGTGCTGCGCGAGACCCACCCTCGCGCCGACTCTCGGGCTCTATTTCCGCCCTGCCTGGGAGTCGATCCGCCAACACCTCTACCTACCACTCGACGGCAAGGGCTGGTCATACAGAACCACGACGAATACCGCCCCACCGAAGAAAAGGAGAGACGCCAGAGGCCCTGGCAGGACTCTTTCCTTTCACCTACGACGTTTCCCCAGAGGTTGAAGAGGCAAGCTATGACTTCTATCTTGAAGCTAGCCGGTCGCTACGTCGGCTCACCAATGCTCTCAGCATTGCTCGGCGTCTACGCGGCCAGGCTTGGCCGCCGCGAGGAAGCGCTCGATCTCTTCGAGAAAGGCTACGCAGCATTCATCCGCCAGCCGTTCACGATCACAGCCGAATACGACCCAACTGTGTTTCCCGAGCAGGAGATCGCAGGGCCGTTTACTGCGAATCTCGGCGGCTTCCTCACGAGCTGCCTCTATGGGCTCACGGGAATCCGATTGGGCGCGGCAGCCGCACCAGTGGTGCAGCCGACGCGTGAGATGCCGCTCGGCTGGGACGGCGTCGAGGTCGAGCGGCTCTGGATTCGTGGCCGCCCGGCGAGCCTTTCAGCCCGCCACGGCGACCGCGAGCAGAGCTCAGCCTCGATGATTAGCGACCGCGGAGGCGTCCTACGAGGTTTTCGCTGCCCCGGGCGAGCATACGGATGAGATTCAACTACGCGGGCCACAGCAGGCTTGGCCGCGTCGCTCACCCCGCCGTCGCTCTCCGGGGCGGGTGGCGTCGGTGTCGCCCAGGTGCGCGACGGCCCTCGCGGCGATCATGACGGTGGGGCCTGGTCCGGCGGGGCTGGGTCAAGTAGGTCAACAACGCCACGCCAAGCACGCTCCGTGGCGAGGCCAAAAGGTGTTCGTAGCGGCCCGGGATGCCGCGGGGTCGTCGAGCTCTCGACGACGCGGCTATCGGCCGAGCTTGCGCGCGAGCCAGGTTCGCAGCACGACCCAGGCGGCGAAGATCGCGAGGGCGATGCCGACGAGGACCCAGAAGCGCTTGCCGACGTCCGCCACGTCGAAGAAGACGACGAGCACCGCGGAGAGGATCGCCCATCCCGCCAGGAACAGGACGACCAGCGTCGCGAGGCGGCTCACAAGCGTGTCCTTGCCCCAGACGGCGACGCACGGGCCAGCGGAAAACCGTGAGGGCGAAGCCGAGTCCGACTCCGAGCCAGTGGAACAGCACCGGCACGCCGTTCGCGAGCCTCGCGTCCCCGAGTCGCCGCATCAGGTTCCGGGTCACCGTCGAGGCGTCCATCACGAAGGCGACACGCTCCTTCGCAGGGATGACGTCGAGGCCCTCGGAGCCGACGCGGTACTCGTTCTCGAGATGCGCCTTGTAGTCGCCCTCATGTCCGGCAGCTCCTCGGCGGCGATCTGCTGCTGCACCGACCGGATCGCGGCGGTCACCTTGTCGGCGGGCTGGTCGGCGAGCACGACGCGGGCGAGGACCTCGGCCGCGT
>CAWCYU010000021.1:0-138151 GCA_963799905.1 uncultured Thermoleophilia bacterium | reverse complement strand
GGACGGGTATACACGGCCCAGCCGGTCGAGCGCGGGCTGGATCTGCCACGACCATCGCCGGGTCGACGTCTGCGGGAGCATCGATCACGACGCATCGCTCGACTCGATCAGGGTGAGTTCGCAGCCAGCCAGTAGGTCAGCAGGCCGCCGAACGAGTGCCTCCCATCACGATGCGCTCGAGCTCGAGCGCATCGAGCAGCCCGAGGACATCGACCGGCGTGATCCTCCATCGTATAGCCGGTCGCAGCATCGCTCTGGCCGCGTCCACGCATGTCGACGCGAGCACGCGGGCCACATCGCCGAGGCCTGCCCGCATGAGGCCGCCGAAGGAGTGCGCGTTCGCCGTCAGGCCCGGCGCGAGCACAGCAGTCGGCCCCGTGCCGCCATGGTCGAGGTAGTGCAGCCGGATCCCGTTCGTCTCGACGTAGCCGGTCGGTCGTGCTCAGCGGCGGGGTGCCCCAGCGCACGACGGTCGCCGCCCACGTGTAGCCGGTGCCCGCCGAGAGGAGCAGCACGGTGTCGCCGTCGCACGACGCGGCCGTCGCGCACGGCGCGGTCGAGCCCGAGGAGAGAGTCGACGCCGCTCATGTGCCCCGTGTCGTCGAGGTAGACGGCCTGATCCTCGGTCATCCCGAGCTCGGCCAGCAGCGCCTCGAACATCGAGCGCTTCGTGTGCAGGGGGCAGACGAAGTCGAGGTCGGCCAGCGTGAGGCCGGAGCGCTCCGCCGCGCCGCGGGCCGCGGCGACGAAGTTCGGCAGGGACTCCTGGTCGAGCCCGCCCTTCATCTCGGCCGGGTCCTGCACGTCGAGGAACCGGTAGCCGTCGGGATCGACCGAGCCGCCGCCGGCGACCTTCACCTGCAGCGAGTACGCCCCGTTCGTGATCGCGTGCGACCCGAGCACCTCGTTGCGCTCGGCGCCGCCGACGAGGAGCCCGGCGACTGCGCCGTCGCCGAAGTTGAACATGAAGCGCGACTTGGCGTTCGCGTAGTCGAGCAGGTACGACTCGCGGCACGCGGCGACGACGAGGACGTTCTCGAGCTCCGCCTCCGCGCGCAGCAGGTCACGCGCCACCCGCAGCGCGATCGGCGTGCCGTGCGAGACGTTGTCGTACTCGATCGCGAAGGCGTTCGTCGCGCCGACGCGATAGGCGATGTGCGGCGCCACCTGCCAGACGGCGTGGTCGCGCCACATCGAGCCGTAGTACATGACGACGTCGATGTCCTTCGGATCGAAGCCCGTCTCGTCGAGCAGGCGCTCGATCGCCTTGACCGAGAGGTCGCTGACGTGCTCGTCGGCGGCCGCGATGTGCTTGCCGCGCAGCCCGAACTTCTCCACGATCACCTGCTCCGGGATGCCGGACAGCGCCGCAATCTCCGCAGCGGTCATCCACCGCTCCGGCAGGTACGAAGCGGTCGCAAGCAGGCCAGCCGGCCTCACTCCTTGGCCTCGAGGATGCAGCGGATGATCCGCGCGAGCTCGTCGGTGACGCGCTCGGGCATCGGGTGCCCGTCGCCCCAGAGGATCCAGCGCATGCCGACGAGCTCGCCGAGCCCCATCAGCGCGTAGGCCGTGACCTCGGCGTCGATCTGGCCGATCTCGCCCGACTCCATCGCCGTCGTCGAGCGCCGTCACGTATCCCTCGGCGACGCGGTCGTAGTGGTAGCGGAGCATCTCGGGCGCGACGAACTCGGACTGCCTGATGATCCGGTAGAGCGCCGGATGCTCCGAGGTGAAGCGGAAGTACGCCTGGAAGCCGAGGAGCTCCGACTCGAGGCGCGTCGTGCCCTGCGCCGCGCCCTCGCTCATCGCGTGGCGGATGCGACGGTTCAGATCGGTCATCAGCTCGACGAAGATCGCGCGCTTCGAGTCGAAGTAGAGATAGAAGGTGCCCGTGGCGACGCCGGCGGCCTCGGCGACCTTGACGACCGACGCCTCCGGGAAGCCGAGCTCGCCGAACACCGCCTCGGCCGCGTCGAGCAGGCGACGGCGCGTGTCGAGCCCGCGCTGGGAGAGCGGCCGTCCCTCGACGTTCGTCACGACGTCCGTCACGCGTGCACCTTCAGCTCGGACTTCTGGATCTTGCCCATGGAGTTGCGGGGCAGCTCGTCGACGAACGTGAACGACTTCGGCACCTTGAAGCGCGCCAGGCGCTCACGGCAGTGCTCGCGCAGCTCGTCCTCGGAGACGGGCGACTCGGCGACGACGAACGCGGCGCAGGCCTCACCCCAACGCTCGTCGGCGACGCCCACGACGGCGGCGTCGGCGACGGCGGGGTGATCGTGGAGCACGGCCTCGATCTCGGCCGGATAGACGTTCTCGCCCCCCGAGACGATCATGTCCTTGAGCCGACCGAGGATCCGGTAGTTGCCCTCGTCGTCGCGCTCGGCGATGTCGCCCGTCAGCAGCCACCCGTCGCGGAAGGCGTCCGCCGTCGCCTCGTCGTCACGCCAGTAGCCGGGAAAGACGTTCGGCCCGCGCACGAGCAGCTCGTTCTCGGCCGACAGGTCACAGGCGACGTACGGGTACGGCTTGCCTGCGTAGCCCGCCTTGCGCCGCGCGTCCTCCGGCGGCAGGCAGAGCACGTTCGGTGCAGCCTCGGTGAGGCCGTAGCCCTGCACGATGTCGACGCCACGCGCGGCCCAGACGTCGAGCAGTGCCACCGGCATCGGGGCACCGCCCGACGACAGCGAGCCGGAGCGAGCTCAGGTCGGCCTCGGCGAACCGTGGCTCCTGGGCCATGAAGAGGTAGTTCGCGGGGACGCCCATCAGCGTCGTGATCCGCTCGCGCTCGATCAGGCTCGAGCGCGCGCGCCGGGTCGAAGCCGCGCTCGAGCACGACCTTGGCTCCCTTCCACCACGCGAGGATCGACTGCACGTTCCAGCCGCCGCAATGGAACTGCGGCAGCACCTGCAGCACCACGTCGTCGGGCCTGATGCCGGTGGCGAGGTCGAACGAGAGGTTGGTCCAGAAGCAGTTCGCGTGCGTCAGCAGGGCGCCCTTCGGCTTCCCGGTCGTGCCCGAGGTGTAGATCAGGAGCAGCGGGTCGTCGTCCGAGGCGCGCCGGCCCGTGTCCGGCATTCCCATCGCTGACCGTCGAGCGCGGGCCGTACGCACGCGAGCTCGAGCGCAGCCTCCCCGAGCTCCCGGTACTCGTCCTCGATCAGGAAGAGCGCGGGCTCGGCGTCGTCGAGCTGGAATGCGACCTCGGCGGGAGCAAGCCGCCACGAGATCGGGTGGAGGATCGCGCCCGCCTTGGCGCAGGCGAACAGCAGCGCCACGTGCTCGCCGGAGTTGCCGGTCAGCGTCGAGACGCGGTCACCGTGGGAGAGGCCGCGCGCAAGCTCGTCGGAGCGCATATCGAGGTCTGCGTAGGTCCAGCTGCGACCGCCTTCCTCGATCGCGACCCGGGCCGGTGTGATTCTGGCGCGGTCGCTGATGACCCTGTCGATCGTGTGCTCGTTCATCCGAGGAACTCGTCGATGATCGAGACGCAGGCGTCCGGCTGCTCCCAGAAGAAGAGATGCCCGGCACCGTCGAACAGCTCGACACGCGCGCCCGGGATCCGGGCCGCGAGCAGCTCGGCGTTCCGGTAGTCGACGACGTTGTCGGCGGTGCCGGCGAGAATCAGCGTCGGGCGCCGTGATCTCGGCGTCGACGCCCTGGAATCCGATGCCCGCAGCCGCCTGGGCCTGCCAGCCGGCCTGATCGGGCGGATTCGCGACCCTGCAGCGCAAAGAGCTCGTCGACGAGCTCGACCGGCGGGTCCTCGCCGAGTGCGTTCTCGACGAAGCGCCGAAGCGCCACCTCGGGCGCCAGTGATGCGGCCTCGGCGAACAAGCGCAGCGTGACCTCGGGCATCGGCACCGCGTCCGGGCCGCCGGGCGTCGTGCAGCCGAGAACGAGCTTGTCGACACGATCCGGCGCGGTCGACGGCGAGCTCCTGCGCGATCATCCCTCCGAGGCTCGCCCCGAACACGTGCGCACGGCTCGATGCCCGCCTCGTCGAGCACCTGCAGCGCGTCGCCGGCCATCTGCGCCGCCGTGTACGGCCCCTCCGGCTTGTCGGACTCGCCGATCCCCCGGTTGTCGAAGGTGACGACTCGGTGGCGGGCGGCGAGACCCGGGATGATCGGATCCCAGCCCCAGCGCCCGTAGCCGAGCCCCTGGATCAGCAGCAGGGGCGTTCCCTCTCCGGTCGACTCCCACTTGATCTTCACGGAGTCTCCTCCTGCACCGCCGGCTTGCGCAGGATCCGGTCGAGGCGGATGCCTACCTGACCGATCCGCGTCAGCCCTCCGGGGACGAAGAACACGACCAGGATGAACAGCACCCCGAGAATGAAGAGCGGCTGTTGCAGGGGTGTGCGGAAGATGGCGGGCAGCGTCGAGACGGCGTGAGACGAGGAGAGATCACCCAGCCTGTGATCGGCGAAGGTGTAGAGGATGCCGCCGATCATCGCACCCCAACGCGATCCGGTGCCGCCGAGCACGACCATCAGCAGCAGCGTCAGCGTGAAGCTCGCGGTCGTCACCTGCGTGTTCGCTCCTCCGAGCAGGAGCAGGTAGATGACCCCGCCTGCCGTCGCGAGCATCGACGCGAGGACGAAGGACATCAGCTTGTAGGTATACGGCTTCAGCCCGAGCACCTGGACGCGCAACTCGTTCTCGCGAATCGCTTGCCAGACATGACCGGGTGAGGAGTTGACGGCCCAGCGGACGATCGCGAACACGGCCGCCGCATAGCCGAGCGCCAGCCAGTACAGGTACTTCGTGTTGAGGATGCCGACGGCCCACGCCGGCAACTGGAGATAATCGACGCCGAACCCCTCCTCGCCTCCGGTCCAGCCATGGGGATTCTTCAGCACCAGGATCGAGCCTGCCTGGGCGAACGCCAGCGTCACCATGGCGAAGGCGATGCCGCCGACCCGCAACGAGACCGCGCCGAGCACCAGCGCGACCACGAACCCGACGAGCGCCGTGAACAGGATGGCTTGCCAGAAGCTCCAGTGCCAGCGGGTCATCGCGATCGCCGCGACATAGACGCCGACGGCGAAGTAGAGCGCGTGCCCGAACGACAGGAGCCCCGTGAACCCGAACAGCAGGTCATAGCTCAACGCGAGGCCCCCGAAGAGCAGGCAGAGCGCCAGCAGCTGGAGGGTGCCCGGCGTGTTCAGGCCGCCACCGAACAGGTAGGGAATGTCGATCGAGAACTTCGGCACGAGGGCCAGGACGACGACGATCGCGACCGGGAGCGCGACCCTCCTCATGCGAAGCTCCGTGAGAAGCCGCCCGGCCGGACGATCAAGATGATCCCGAGCAGGAGCACGACGCTGAGGTCGCCTAGCCCCGAGGACGCGTAGTAGTTCGCGTATTGCTGGACGAGCCCGACGAGCACCGCCGCCCACAAGGTGCCGCGGATCGAGCCGAGTCCTCCGATCACGACGACGATGAACGCGAAGATGACGAGCGATGTCCCCTGCTGAGGGTCGATCGTCGTCGAATAGAGGGTGTAGAGGACCGCCGCGATGCCTGCCGCCAGGCCGCCGATCATGAAGACGAGCGTGAACGCCTTGCGCACGTCGATCCCGAGCGCTGTCACCATCGCCCGGTTCTCGACGCCCGCGCGGACGACGAGCCCGTACCGCGTGTGGCGGAGGAAGGCCTCGAGCGCGAAGAGAACGATGACCGCCGCCCCGATCTCGAGCCAGCGGTCGTTCGGGATGTGAGCGCCGAAGATCGTCGTCGTCTCCCCGACCCAGGCGGGCGCGGCGACAACGCGGGCATCGCTGCCCCAGATCGCCGTCACGAGCGCCGTGACCGAGAGCGCGAGCCCCACCGTGACGAGCACCTGCTCGATATGACGCCCGTAGAGCGGCCGGATCAGGATGAGCTCCGTGAGGGCGGCGAACACCACTGCGACGACCAGGCCGACCAGCGCCGCAATGAGGAACCGCGGCAGCACGGCGATCCCCCCGAGCTTCGACTCGGTGAACCACAGCGCATACGCCGTGACGGTGAGGAAGACGCCGTGGGCGAAGTTCAGCACGCCCATCAGCCCGTAGATCAGCGACAGCCCCGAGGCGATCAGGAAGTACATCGCGCCCAGGCCGAGGCCCGTGATCGTGAGGAGCAGGAACGTGCTCATCCGACTCCGAGCAGGCGGTGGATCGTGGGTTTGTCGTCGAGCAGCTCGCGGGCAGGCCCGACGTGCACGATGCGGCCGGTGTCGAGCACGACGGCATCGCGAGCGACACGCTGCACGACGCCGAGATTCTGCTCGACCAGCAGCACGGTCGTGAGCTCCGAAACGCGCTCGAGGGCGAGCGCAACCTCGGTCACGAGCAGCGGAGACAGCCCTTTTGTCGGCTCGTCGATGAGTAGCAGGCGATTGTCGTTGAGCAGGGCGCGGCCGATCGCAAGCATCTGCTGCTGCCCACCCGAGAGGGTGCCGGCTGCCTGCTTACCGCGCGTGCGCAGCTCTGGGAACAGGTCATAGACGAGCTCGTAGCGCGGCTCCGCGTCCCGCTCGGCCAGGCGCAGGTTCTCGTCGACCGTGAGCGTCGAGAAGACGTCGCGATCCTCGGGGACGTACCCGACAGAGCGGCGGACGATCCTGTGCGTGCGCAGGTTCGTGATGTTCTCCCCGGCGAGCTCGACCGTGCCGCGGCGCTCGACGAGCCCCATCAGCGCTCGCAGGGTCGTGGTCTTGCCGACGCCGTTGCGGCCGAGCAGGGCGGTAACACCGCCGTCGGGAACCTCGAAGGAGATTCCCTGGAGAATGTGCGACTCACCGAGATAGACGTGCAGATCCTGAACGGAGACGAGGGGCGGCATTACAGATCCTCCCCGAGGTACGCCTGTCGCACCGTTTCGTTCTGCATGATCGCTTCGGGCTCGGCCACGGCGAGAAGCCGGCCGCCGTGCAACACCGCGATCCGCTGCGCGAGCCCGATCACCACTTCCATGTGGTGCTCGACCATCAGGACCGTCTTCCCTTCGTCCGCGTGGACAGACCTGATCAGGTCGACGAGGTCCGGCACATCCTCCATCGAGACGCCGGCCATCGGCTCGTCGAGCAGGAGGACACGCTTGTCGGCGGCGAGGAGCATCGCGAGCTCGAGCTTGCGCTTGTCCCCGTGCGACAGCAGCCCGGCTATCCACCATTCTCGATCGACGAGACCAACCCGCTCGATCGCCCAGGTCGCGCGGGTGACCGCTTGCCGGACGTCGGACGCCCGACGCCAGATCCTCAACGTGCCGCCCATCGCAGCCTCCGCCGACAGGCGCACGTTCTCGTGCGCCGACAGCAGCGGAAAGACGTTCGAGACCTGGAACGTGCGGCCGATCCCGGCTTTCGCACGCCGGTACGGCGGCTGTGCCGTGATGTCGACTCCGTCGAGCTCGATGGTGCCGCTCGTCGGCCGGCGCAGACCGGAGACGAGGTTGAAGAGCGTCGTCTTCCCGGCCCCGTTCGGGCCGATCACGGCGAGGAGCTCGCCATCGAGGACCTCGAGCTCGACATCGGCGACGATCGTTGCGCCGCCGATGTCGAGCCCGAGATTCCTCGTGGCGAGGATCGGGGACGTGCTCATGCGCTACCTAGCTTCGGCCTCGGCCCTCGGTCCTCAGCCCTTCATCGGCACGATCGGGGGGGCCGTTTCGAACGTGGACGCGGTACCCGTGATGGTCGCGGCGAGGCGGCCGTTCTTGCTCACGAGCTTGACGCGAAACATCGGCTGCAGCATCGCGTGATCCTGCGGCCTGATCGCCTGGATGCCCTTGGGAGCGAGGAACTTGAACCCCTCGAGGGAGGTGATCATCTTGTTCACGTCGTAGTCGCCCTGCTCCAACGCGTGGACGAGCATCTGCGCCTGGACGAAGCCGTCGGGCGTGAAGATATCCGGCACCTGACTCTTCTTGCGCAACTGCGCCGTCAGCCAGGCGTTGATCTTGTTGTTTGGAGCGGTGTAAACGTAGTGCGAGAGGAAGTTGATCTTCGTCGCCGGGTCGCCGTATGACTGCCAGGTCGCCCGCTCGGCGAGACCCGTGACGACCTGCGTCCCGGCGAGCACTCCCTGCTGATCGAGCGTCTTGAACATCGCGCCGGCCGTCGTGCCGGCCCAGGCGATGAAGAGCAGGTCGGGATTCGCGTTCTTCGCCTGCTGGGCAAACGGCGTGAAGTCGGTGGCGGAAAACGGCACCGAGATCTCCGTGACGTTGTGACCGCTGAAGAACGCCTTCACGGCCGCATAGTTGCCGTGGCCGAAGACGGTGTCCTGATCGAAGACGACGACCTTCTTGCCCGACGCCTTACCGAGGTACGACCTGGCGGCGAGCACGTCCTGGATCGTCTGCCGCCCGGCGCGGAACGTGTACTTGTTGATGCCGGTGATCGCATCCGCGGCTGCCGGGCCCGAGATGTACAGCACCTGGTTCTGAGCGGCGAGCGGAGCGATCTGCACTGCGACACCGGACGAGCCGGTGCCCATCAGGATCTTCGTGCCCTGCCCGATCAGGTCCTTCGCCGCGGTGACTCCGGTGGCAGCGTCGCCCTTGTCGTCGATGTACGTGATCTCGAGCGTCTTGCCGTTGACCTTGTTCGTTCCCTTGGTCAGGTACTGGAGCCCGAGCTTGAAGCCCTGGATCTCCTCGGCGCCGTACGCCCCGAGTGCGCCGGTGCGCGGATAGATGAAGCCGATCTTGTACGAGGCCGTCGACTGCTGGGACTTCGCGGCGACCGTTGCCGTGCCGACGAGCAGCGTAAACACCGCAGCCCCGAGTATGACCTTCGTGAAGCGATGGCGCATGAACGCATCCTCCTGATGGTGATTGAGCAAACCTGAGACCCGATTCAGGTGTCCTTTATACGGGCGGCCCAGCCGGAAGTCAAGCCCTCTGCTCGACTCCTGGTCTCGCGCGCTGACCCCGGGCGCCGTGTGGCACACAGACTCCAAGACGCGGCCGTTGTTAGGTCGCGACGGCCCCGGAAGAGGTGGACTTCGCCCTCAGGAGGCGAGCGCAGCGCCGCGACGCAGTCGGGCGAGCGACACGTCCCGCCCGAGCAGCTCGAGGCTCTCGTACAGGCCCGGCGAGATCCGTGAGCCGGTGACGGCGACGCGAATCGGCAGGTAGACGGTCTTCGGCTTTGCGCCGAGGTGGTCGCAGAGCGCTTTCAGCGTCGTTTCGATCGCCGCTGCATCCCACGGCTCGAGCTGCTCGAGCGGACCGGCTGCCTCAGTCAAGACATGCGCGTCCAGCAGTGTCGGGTCGGGCTCCACGTCGTGGAACAGAAAGCCGGCGAACTCCTGGAACTCGCCGAGCCGGCCGATCTTCTCCTGCACGATCGGGGCCGCTGCACGGATCCGACCCTCGTCCCAGTCGTTCCCTTGCTCGCGCAGGTACGTGACGAGCGTGTCCGCGTACGCATCGGCGCCGAGCTCCCGGAGGTAGAGCCCGTTCATCCAGTCGAGCTTCGCGTAGTCGAATGTCGCCGGGCTCGCGCCCACCCGGTCGAGGGTGAACCGCTCCACCAACGCCTCGCGCGACATGATCGTCGTCTCCCCGTCGGGGGCCCAGCCGAGGAGGGCGAGGAAGTTCATCAGGGCAGGCGCAACGTACCCCGCCTCCCGGAACTCGTCGACCGACACCGCCCCGTGGCGCTTCGAGAGCTTCTTGCCGTCGCCTCCGAAGACGTTCGGCGCGTGCGCGTAGACCGGCAGCGTCGCGTCGAGCGCCTCGAGAACGACGATCTGCTTCGGCGTGTTCGAGACATGATCGTCGCCGCGGATCACGTGCGTGATCCCGTCCACCCAGTCGTCCACGGGCGATGCGAAGTTATAGACCGGCCGGCCGTCGGAGCGAAGGATCACCATGTCCTCGAGCTCCGCTGCGGGGAACTCGATGCGGCCCTTGATCGCGTCGTCCCAGCCGATCACGCCCTCCTGCGGCATCCGGATCCGGATCGCGCCGTCGTCCTCGTACGCCTTCCCCTCCTCGACGAGCCGGCCTGCCTCTGTCCGGCAGCGGTCAGCTCCGTCGAGCTGAAAGCGCGTCTCTCCGTCCCATTCGATCCCGAGCCAACGGAGGGACCGCTCGATCTGCGCGACCGCCTCGGCGACCTCGCGATTGGTGTCGGTGTTCTCGATCCGGAGCAGGCACTCGCCACCGCGTCCCCGGGCGTAGAGCCAGTTGAACAGGAAGGTGCGCACCCCTCCGATGTGGAGGAAGCCGGTCGGGCTCGGTGCCATGCGGACGCGAACGCTCACGAGGCGGGCATTGTAGGCGTCGCCGCCCTTTCGGCTCCGGGAGCCCGGAGCGCCCACACCGACGGCAGCGACAGGATCAATGCCCAGGTCGTCAGCATCACGCCGAGTGAGCCGCAACGTCTCCGTGACGAGCCGAGCACGTCGTAGGAGCTGACCCGGAACAGGAGCCGGAAGTCCCTCTCGCGAGGGCACCCAGGTTCTCCCGCAGCCTCGACACGACCGTGGCAGCCTACGTCGTCGCCGTGTCGCGGCGCGGATAGGTTAGACCGATGCTGTTTGGCGCCCACGTCTCGTCGGCCGGTGGCATCTCGAGCTCGATCGGCCGTGGCGAGGCGCTCGGCTGTGACGCGGTGCAGGTGTTCACCCAGAGCCCCCGGATGTGGCGGCCGACCAACCACAGCGCCGATGAGGTCGCACGCTTCCGAGAGCTCCGCGCGGAGACCGGGATCCTCAGCGTCGTCTGCCATGCCCTCTACCTCGTCAATCTCGCCTCACCCGACGCGGAGATCTACCGGAAGTCCGTCGCTGCCATGCGAGCCACGCTCGAGACCGCTGCGGCGATCGGCGCAGAAGGCGTTGTCTTCCACATCGGCTCCCATCTCGGCTTCGGGCTCGAGGCCGCGCTCGATCGGGTCGTTCCGGCGTTGCAGGAGCTTCTGGAGCTGACGACCGACGATCTCTGGCTCCTGATGGAGAACTCGGCCGGGGCGGGCGGCACGATCGGCCGCTCGACAGACGAGCTGGCTGCGGTGGACGCAGCGCTCGACCACCACCCGCGACTGGGGCTCTGCCTCGACTCCTGCCACTGGTACGTATCCGGCGTCGACGTCACCGACGCCGGCGTGCTCGACGCCGCCCTCGCCGACCTCGACGACCAGATCGGCCTCGATCGGCTGCGCTGCCTGCACGTCAATGACACGAAGGCCGAGCTCGGTTCGAACCGCGACCGCCACGAATCGGTCGGTCTCGGTCTGATGGGCGACGGCCTCGGCACGTTCCTCGCGCACCCCGCCTTCCAGAAGCTCCCGGCCATCCTCGAGACCCCGGGACCGGACGGGCACGGCCCCGATGCGGCCGAAGTGGCGCGTCTCCGCGCGTTACACGGCGAGTGAATCCCGCTCTAGCGCGGTCTCCCGTCCACGTCGAGCTGCGCAAAGACGCGGAAGCTCGGCCTCGCGACCGGGATCTCGAAGAATTCCGGGTTCCGGCACCCCGCCTCGTCCCCGCGCTGCTCGTAGCACGACGACACCTCGCTGTGGCACATCGGCAGCGGGGTGCGACGTGCGACGACGGCGCCGAACCCGTCGCGGCGGAGCTCAGCGGCGCGGAGCAGATCGAGGTCGATCTCGACGTCGAAGACCCGTTGCATGCACCCCATGTACGTGTGCCCGAACGCCTCGTACGCGTAGACGAAGGCGCACGCGCGCTCCACGCACGCACCGGGATAGACGACCTTCCCACAATGCACCTCACAGCGACGGCATTCGACCTCGTCCTGCGGTCGCAGCGGGAGCTCGGTGGGTGTCGTGGGCAGAACGCTGTCGGTCATCTCCCGGATCGTTGCAGCAGGTCTCTGTGTTCCGCAAGACTTGACAGAACCGCTGTTTTCAGGTTGTGCCAACCGCCGCGGCATTCTCGTCGAGCCACGAAAGGACGTCGGCGGGCCCCGCGACGGTCGCATCGGGCTCGGCGGGAGACGGCAGCGCGGCCCCGTCGTCCTGCGCGAACCAGAGCGCCTGGAGCGTGGCAAGACCGACCGCCTGCGCCCCGCCGACGTCCTCCCGCAGCCGGTCGCCGACCATCACGGCTTGGCCGGGGGCAACGCCCACCTGCGCGAGGGCCGACTCGAAGAGGGACGCGTGTGGCTTTCTCTTGCCGACCTCGGCCGAGAGGGCGATCGCATCGAGCCGCTCCAGCAGCCCTAGCTCGCGGAACAGCTCGCGCATGAGCACCGGGGGATCGAACAGGTTCGAGACGAGCCCGACCTTCAGCCCCCGCGCTCGGATGCCGTCGAGCATCGCGACCACGTCCGGCTCGAGCACGTGAGCCGGCCGCCAGACCCGCTGCTCGGCCGCCAGGAAAGCCAGCACCGCCGCGTCGTCGGCGGTTACTCCGAACGAGTCGAGCAACATGCCGATCTCGGCCGCATAGTCGATCTCCTCCTCGCTGTCGTCGAGGAGCCGCGGTAGCAGCCGCTCGGCGTACGCCGCGGTGAAATCCGGTTGCGACGGCACCGGCTCCTCCAGCGCGGCCAGGCCCCGCAGGTGGCCCTCGACGAACAGGGCGTGGTCGAACTCCCAGGCCATGAGCGTGTTACCCCAGTCGAAGAAGACCGCCCTGATCACGGCATGGGTAGGGTAACCGGGCGCACATGATCCGACGAATTCTCCTCGCCGGCCTGGCCCTCGGGCCCGTCGTCATCGCCCTCCATTACCTGACACACCTCGGGGACACGGCGCTCTTCATCCTCTCGGCCACCGCCTTGATTCCGCTCGCATGGCTGATCGGCGAGGCCACCGAGCACGCGGCGGAGCACACCGGCCCGGGGATCGGCGGCTTCCTCAATGCCACGTTCGGCAACGCTCCGGAGCTGATCATCGCGCTGATCGCGGTCCACGAAGGGCTGACAGAGGTCGTGCGCGGCTCGCTGACCGGATCGGTCGTCGGCAATCTGCTGCTCGTCCTCGGGTTCTCGCTCGTCGCGGGAGGTGCCGGGCCGATCGAGCGCTGGTCGAGCTTCCTGGCGTTCGGCATGATCGGGTTCGCGATCCTCCTCTTCCTGATCCCGGCGATCCCGAGCTGGACGGGCAACCCGGACGCTCAGCGCATCGTCGATCTCTCGGTCCCGGTCGCGATCGCACTCCTCGTCGCCTACGCGATCGTCACCGTCTACACCCTTCGCCGTCACCGAATCGTCCACGTTGCGAGCGACGACGAGGTCGATGCCTGGTCGTTCAAGGCATCGCTCGCAGCCCTCGGGATCGCCACGGTCGTGACCGCGCTCGTGGCGGAGATCCTGGTCGGATCGCTCGAAACGTTCTCCGAGAAGGTCCATCTGTCCGACTTCTTCGTCGCCGCGGTGATCGTCGCGATCGTCGGTAACGCGGCCGAGCACGGTGGCGCGGTCATCGTCGCATACCGGGGCAAGATCAAGCTGGCCGCCGAGATCGCGCTCTCGTCGGCGGCGCAGGTGGCCGTGTTTCTGATTCCGGCAGTGACGCTGCTCTCGTGGCTGATCGATCCGCTCGCCCTCGGCTTCCGCAAGGTTGAGATCGGAGCCCTGATCGCATCGCTCGCGGTCGTCGTCGTCGTGATCTGGGGCGGTGTTTCGTCCCGCGGACGCGGCGGAATCCTGATCGCCGCGTACGTCGGCGTCGCCGCTGCGTTCTACGTCGCGGGCGACCGTCCGACCGGCTAGACGGGGCCGGAGTGCCCGGGGTCGGTGCGAAGGCTTCCTTCGCTATATCGCGGCCGCCGGGTCAGGCGCGGGCGTACGCTCCCAGCGTCTCCGGGACGAGCTCCAGGGCGCCGTCGATATCGGCATCGTCGAGATCGAGGTGCGTGACGGCGCGGACGTGAGAGTGGCCGTAGGTGGGGGATAGCGCGACTCCCGCCTCCCGGAGCAGTACGAGCACCTCGCTCCGCGGCAGGTCCAGCCGTGACGTGTCGATCTGGACGAAGTTCGTCTCGACGCGGTCGAGCTCGACGGGAAGGCCGGCTGCATGCCAGCCCTCCGCCAGGCGGCGGGCCCGCTGGTGGTCGACGGCGAGTCGCTCGACGTGGTGGTCGAGGGCGTACAGCGCCGCCGCCGCGATCATCCCGGCCTGGCGCATGGCGCCGCCGAAGAGGAACTTCTGGCGCCACGCGACCTCCATCAGCTCGGCCGGGCCCGCGAGCAGCGAGCCGAGCGGGCAGCCGAGCCCCTTCGAGAGACACAGTGTGACCGTGTCGACCCGCGCGCCGATCGCCGCAGGCTCGACACCGAGCGCAACGGCCGCGTTCAGCAGCCGCGCTCCGTCGAGGTGCACGCCGAGACCGCCGGCGCGGGCGGCCACGATGACGTCGTCGAGATCGGCGAGCGGCCACACGCGCCCCCCGGCGACGTTGTGGGTGTTCTCGATCACGAGCACGGCAGGACGCTGGTCGACCACATCCTCCACGGTCGCGGTCGCAGCGCGCACCTGGGCAGGCGTGACTCTCCCCGCAGTGCCGGGCAGGCCCACGGTGAGCAGCCCGGCGTGCACGGCTGCCCCGCCGAACTCGTAGATCACGATGTGGGAGTGCTCCTCTGCGACGAGCACGTCGCCGGGGCGCCCGTGCAGCTTGAGCGCGATCTGGTTCGCCATCGTCGCGGTCGGCAGGAACAGAGCCTGCTCCTGGCCCAGCAGCGCCGCTACGCGCTCCTGTAGCTCGTTGACGCTCGGGTCCTCGCGCATCTGCTCGTCGCCGACGGCTGCACCCGCGATCGCGGCCCGCATGCCCGGGGTGGGACGAGTGACGGTGTCGGAGCGAAGGTCGATCACGGCTGTCCATTGTGCACGGGCCGAGCGACCCAGGCGCGAACCCGCCTCGCGTGCGCAAAGCTCCGGGAGTCCGTCCCTACACTGACTCGATGGACATCTCTCTGCTCGAGTCGACGATGGTGGAGCGCGGCGAGCCCAGGTACCGCACGAAGCAGGTCTGGGACTGGGCTGCGCGGGGCGTCGCCGGCTACGACGAGATGTCGAACGTCCCAGCCCATCTGCGAATTGCGCTTGCCGACAGCGTGCCGTTCTCGACCCTCACCGTGGCCGGGGAGCAGCAGGCACGTGACGGCACAGTCAAGACGCTGTTCCGCACGCACGACGGCCATCCGGTGGAGGCAGTGCTCATGCGCTACCGCGACGGACGACGCTCGATCTGCCTCTCGTCCCAGTCGGGTTGCCCGCTCACGTGCACGTTCTGCGCCACCGGGGCGATGCAGTTCGGGCGCAATTTGACACCGTCGGAGATCCTCGACCAGGCACTGCATTTTCGGCGGCTCGAGCCCGTCGACCACTGCGTCTTCATGGGGATGGGGGAGCCGTTCATCAATTTCGACAACGTCATCGCGGCCGCCCGCCGACTTCCCGATCTCGGCATCACGCACCGGAGGACGACGATCTCGACGGTCGGGTGGGTTCCCGGCCTGACGCGCTTCATCGACGAGGTCGACGAGCCGATCCGGCTCGCACTGTCGCTCCACGCCGCGAACCCGGCCCTACGCTCGCAGCTGATGCCCGTCAACGATCGCTACCCGCTCGCCGACGTGCTCGCGGAATGCCTCCGCTATGTCGAGCTCCGCGGCCGCAAGGTGTACATCGAGTACGTGATGCTCGAGGGAGTGAACGACACGCCCCGCCATGCCGCCGAGCTTGCCGCGATCCTCGACCCGAAGGCCTTCAAGGTGAACCTGATCCCGTACAACCCGACCGGGTCGGATTTACAGGGGGCTTCTTACGGAGGGTCGTCTCGCGACGCGATCGCGGCCTTCAAGCACGTGCTCGACCGCGCACGGATCCCGGCGACGGTCCGCCTGACTCGCGGCCGCGACATCGCCGCGGCTTGCGGGCAACTCGCCGTGACCCGCTAGCTCGGGAACTTCTGCACGCGCGCCGGGGCCCCCCGCTTCCCGGCCTCAATACACTCTCGGGATGGCGATGCAGATCGAAGTACAGCGGCTCGAGATCGAGGATGTCGTGCTGTGCGACTTGCCCGAGCAGGGAGCTGAGGTCAAGGCGAAGGTGATACGACCGATCGATCGAACCGAAACGACCGTCCGAGTTTCGCTGCGAGTCGAAGGGCGTGAGGACTTCGTAAAGGAGTGGCCTCTCGGCGAGATGGTGACCGTCGTGGGCGGTCCGTGATCCGGCTTCACCCGACGGGGACGGATATAAAGGGACCTCCCTACTCGCGAGCAACAGGGTCGCGAACGCGACCATCGTTTCCCAGCCGATCGTTCCTAGATCGAAGTCGACAACATTCAGCACAGCGACGATGCTGACAGATGGTCGGCGAGTCTGAGCCTGTTCTTAGGGGCGACGGAGGCGCCTCAGCGATGCCCGACATCACTAGTGGAACGACGAGCTCTACGACGTCGTCGAGATGGGGCTCGTGCTGCGATCCGGCGAGCCGCGTGGACGGTGACGCGCGGCCGGACGGAGTAGTCTCCGGGTGGGGGTCGGATCGAGGGAAGCCGACCAACGCTTCTGACCCGGTCGGCTACGAGCGAAGGGACATCTGATGAACCTCGGCAAACTCACCGATCAGGCGAAGCAGCTGATCGGCAAGCGCGGCGGCATGGACAGCGTCAAGGAAGACGCGGTGGAGGTGAAGGACATCGCGCAAGGCGAGGGCAGCATGCAGGACAAGGCGAAGGCCGCCGCGGAGGCGCTGAAGGACCCGGGCGCTCCGGGCGAGCCCTCGGACCCGCCCGCTTCCTAGTCGCAAGTCAAGCACCGAGGGCGCCTCTAACCCGACCGGGATCTTCGGCGGCTCGTCGCGCGACGCGATCGCCGCCTTCAAGCACGTGCTCGACCGGGCGCGGATCCCGGCGACCGTGCGCCTTACCCGCGGCCGCGACATCGCGGCTGCGTGCGGTCAGCTGGCTGCGACCCGCTGACCGCATCTCCGCCGAGCGAGATCACGTTCGCGCAGACGAGGATTGGTACTTCAACGTCCAGCCCTAACGTCTTAGTTGGTCAGCCTCAGGAAGCACTGCGGCTGAGCCGGCTTCGCCGGTGGCGAGCCGGTTCTTGATGTGGGGGTGATGCGCCGGCGATGCCGACGGCCCGCCCGTGGAGGTGCTGCACCGCGACTGCGGCGGAAGCGTGCGCGCCGTCCTTGCGTGCGAGCACGGGCACGCGGAACTGGCGCCGCGGGACACCGAGGCCGTGCCCGGCCCCGGCGCCCGTCGCCGTCGCCGCGGCCTAGACCGCTCGAGCAGCGTCCGCGAACCGCTCAAGGAGCATGCTCCATCCGCGGCCCGATCCGATCGAGTCGCGCATCGGCTCCCAGCCGTCGCCGTGGCGGTCGAGGTTGCGGTGCTCGAGCTCGACACGGGTGCGATCCGGCGCCTCGGCGATGAAGCGCACCTCGACCTCGCTTGTCTTCGCGAGGTCGGTCTCGAGCTGCCACTCCGTGTTGATGTCCCAGCTGATCACGAACCGGTCCGGCGGCTCATAGGCGAGCACGCGGGCCCAGCGGCACTCGCCGCCGTTCACCCCGCGGTCGTAGACGTTGCCGCCGACGCGCGGCTCGAAGACCGTTTCGGCGAGTTCCTCGTCGAGGATGTGGTGGTCCGGTGGCCACCAGCTCGCCATCCCCTCGGTGAACACCGAGAACGCACGCTCGATCGGCGCCTCGACGACGATCGACTTCCGGACGGACGTGTCCGCTGCTTGCACGGTCATTTGCCCTCCTGTTCTTTCTTGCTCAGCGGCCGCCTTGAAGGCCGCCAGGGATCTGTTCCAGAACTGGTCGAGGTACGCGCACATTGCGCCGACCCCGTCCGGATTGAGCTGGTAGATGCGGCGGTTGCCCGCGCGCCGGTCGAGTACCAGCCCGGCGTCCTTCAGCACCTTCAGATGCTGGGAGACGGCGGGCCGGCTTACGGGCAGCTCGGCGGCAAGCTCGCCGACCGCAAGCGGGTGATCGGCGAGGCGCTCGAAGATCGCGCGCCTCGTCGGGTCGCCCAGTGCGGTCAGTCCTTCAAGTCGGTAAGTCACCACGAACGGTAAGACTAGGCTTACCGAGTGCTCGTGTCAACCCTGCTTCGGTGAAACCCCCCTTGCGACCGGCCACGACCTTGGGCAGGGCCTCCACCAGCGCGACGAGCCAGCGCTTGAAGAAGAGGGGACACGCCGCTTTCATGACGCGTCCCTGCAGGCCGAGGGGAGCCACGCCTCCCTCGATCTCGACGAACGTTTCGTCCTGGGCGGGAGTGAGCGAGAACCGCCTGTACGCCCCCGACACCGTGCAGCGGAAGTTGACCTCCCGCAGACCGGCCGACGACGGACCAGCGGTACCCGGTCGTGAGCCACAGATAATTCCCCGGGAAGCGCGCCTGCCGTCCCACCTCGTCATGCAACATTCCCGAACACTGGCGCAGGCGGCGGAGACCTCTGGCAAGGGATCGATTGACCTCGCGAAATTCGCGTGCCATCGTCCTGGCTGTGACGAAGCAATGCGGATGGGAGTGACCAAGTGAAGACCACCACCGTCGAAACCGCGGAGTGCGGCCGATCGCCCCTGGGAGCTCGTATCCGCTTCCTCATGGAAGGACCGCACGGCAACATGATCCATTCGACCGTGCCGCCGGGAATGACTGGCCGCGCCTGCCGCTTCCGGACCATCGACGAGTATTGGTTCATCCTCTCGGGCGAAGGAGAGATCTGGCGCAGCGCGCCGGACGGTCGAGAGAGCATCACCCGGCTGATCCCCGGCGTGTGCGTCGACATCCCGCTCGGCACGGCCTTTCAGTATCGCTGCACCGGGACCGTGCCCCTTGTCTTCACTTGCACGGCCCTGCCGTCGTGGCCGGGCGACGCCGAGGCAGTGATCGTGGACGGGCCGTGGACACCCGTGTTGGACCCGGTGCCTGCGGGCACGGACTAGCCTCTCCGCCCTTCGTATCCGTAATCGACCCGGTCTTCGGGTGACATTCCCGAACACCGGCCCAAACGAGCGAGCCGTTTCCTGACATCGGGGCGGGCGGGAGGCCCGGACGGAGGATAGGCTCGTGCCCCGCGATTGCGTCAGCTGGTGCGTTGCAGCACACTCCTCCACGTGGAGCGGTCTGACGAGATCCGGCGCGTGGTCGAGCGTTGGTCGAAGGCGGTGTCGGAGGGTGATGCAGAGTCAGCGCTCGCCCGGCTGTCGGAGCATCCAGGCACATTGGTGATCGGCAGCGACCTGGCTGAGTGGTGGCATGGCCCGGAAGCACGGGCGATCTGGGCCCGTCAGATCGAAGAGCTGGGCTCTTTCCCGTTTTCCTGCGACGAGATCGAGGCCTGGGAGGAAGGGAGCGTTGGCTGGGCGAGCGTGAAGGAAACGATCCTTTGGGAAGGGGAGCAGATCGATTCGCGGGCGACCTATGTCCTCCACCTCGAACGCGGCGAGTGGAAGGTCGTGCAGGTCCACTGGTCGTTACCCAAGGCGAACCTCGAGGTTCTCGGAAGGAAGCTAACCGTCAGTCTCGAGGAACTCGAGAGGCTGGTTCAGCGCGAGCAGCCCGACCTTTCTTCCACGCTCGCCGCGGACGGCACTGTGACGATCGCGTTCACCGACATCGTCGATTCGACGGTCACGCTCGGCCGGTTGGGTGACCAGGCATGGCTCGAGGTGCTCCGAACCCACAACGCCGTGATCGCAGAGGCCACGACCGCCCATGGAGGCACGGTGGTCGAGACTCAAGGCGATGGGTCGATGCTCGCGTTCTCGAGCGCGCGGCAGGGAGTCACGTGTGCGATGGCCATCCAGCGTGAGATTCAGCGTGCATTCGACGATCGCTCACCCCAGATTTGCGTACGAATCGGAGTCCACACCGGTGACGCGCTTCGGGACGCGGAACACTTCTACGGCACGACCGTTCACTACGCGGCGCGCGTCGCAAGCCAGGCCCTCGGAGGCGAGGTGCTCGTCTCCAGCGTCGTGCGAGAGCTGCTCTCAGGCTCCGGGATCGACTTGATCGAGAGCCGAGACGTAGAACTCAAAGGGCTTGATGGCACGCACCGGCTCTCCGCCGTCGATCTCAACTGAGCGCTTCGCCCAGCCCGTTCATGTGATATTCCCGAACGCTGGCGCAGGGTGCGGTGTTGTCGCCTGGCAGCAGCCTTGGTTACCGCGGGAGCGGGTTCGGGCCAGTGGCGGTGACCAGCTTCTGCTGCACCCAGTTGTCGACGTGGACGAAGCCCTCGAAGCGCCCTTCCGCGTCCTCGACGACGTCGAAGAAGGAGCGCCGGTAGAACTTCACGTGGGTGAAGTCCTCGAACAGCACGTAGACCGGGTCGACGGCTGAACTCTGAAACTGCTGGCCCGTCAGCGCGGCGCGGTGCACGCGCGAGAACTCGTCGAGCCCCTCACCTACGACGACGCCGAGGTGCTCGAGGCCCATCCGGTAGACGCGCTGGTGAACGGGCGGGATCAGCTCGATGTTCGAGACCGCGGTCCCGTCGAGGACCTGGAGCGGTTCGGAGAGCACGATCAAGGAGATCGGACGTCCGTTCCAGACGTTCTCGCGGTTCGCCCTCGCGTGGCGCTCGAGAAGCGTGCGCTGGTGGACGTACAGATCCCAATCGGCGACCCGGACGGCGAGGTGGCTCAGCGGGTAGGGCGCGATGTCGATGCCGCGGGCAAGAAGGCGGCCCCGCTGCATTGCCGCGAAGGCTCGGTAGTCGCCGATGATGTCGGCGATCGGATCAGACGTCATCACGCGGCATCCTCTCCGCCATCGTACGAGATGCAGGCTGAACGCCGGAGGGACATCACGGGTCGACGGTCGCAGACTGCGCTCAGCGTGCCCGGACTTGCTGCCGGAAACGCGTTGGCTCTCCCGGCCTCGTCTGGTGACATTCACGAACGCTGGCGCAGCCGAGAGAGTCTTCCTTGAGTAGGTCAGCGTCTCGACAGCGCGTTGGTGCCGGGCTTAGGATGTGACGTCAACAGGAATGACGGACGACGACGCATTCATCGCCTGGGTGAAGACGACGCTCAATGACGCAGAGGTCGCGTTGCACAACGGCGACGCGGCCCGCCGCCGAGCGCTCTGGTCTCGCAACGAGCCGGTCAGCGTCCTTGGCGCGTGGCGCAACGCCCACGGTCAGGATCAGCTGGACGAGCTCTTCGCCGCCCTGGCGAGCAGCTTCTCAGACTGCACGTCGTACGAGTTCGAACTGCAGGCCTATGACGTGGTAGGCGAAATGGCGTATACCGCCGGTCTGGAGCACACGACAGCTTCAATAGACGGTCAGCCGCGCACCTATACCTTGCGCGCGACGCAGATCTACCGACGCGAAGGTGGCGAGTGGAAAGTCGCTCACCGCCATGGTGACACCGTCACCGACTGACCCCCGCTTCCGGTGCATTCCCGAACACTGGCGCAGGCATGAGGCCTGACGCCTGATCGTTGATTCAGATCCGTTTCCGTGGGTAGATCGTCTCGCCGCGGGCCAGCATTTCGACGAACTGCATGATTCTGCGTTCTCGCGTTTCCGCTCGTTTGGCGGTACTGATCCGATAGAGGATCGCGTAGCGGTTCCGGCGGCTCAGGTTCTCGAACATTGCGAGCGCTTTCGGCTCGGCGGCCAGTGCGGCGCCGAGATCGTCAGGCACCTCGATGCTGGCAGAGCCCGCGTAGGCGGCTTCGCTTCGACCGTCGGCTCTCGCACTCTCCAGCTCGGCGATCCCGGCTGGATGCATGCGACCTGCTGCGATCAACCGCTCCGCGATCTCGATGTTCCGCTTCGACCAGGCGCTGCGCCTGCGGCGGCGACTGAAGCGCTGGTAGTAGGTGTCGGCGTCGCGGCCGCGGAGTTGGCCGTCGATCCAGCCGTGGCACAGTGCCTCTTCAAGCGCTTGATCGTGGTTGAGACTGGTCGGTTGGACCGTCTTCTTCTTGGCCAGCACGAGCCATATCCCCGCCGAGGAATCATGGTGCTTCGCCAACCAAGCGCGCCAGCGTGCTGCATCGCGCACCATCAGCTCCGGTGCATCCTCCACGATCCCATTCTGGCGATCGACGGATCATCGGGAACGCGACTGTGTTGACGGGGTCCGCGCGAACACTCGCGCATTCAGCCGGTGACACCCCGGCCGCTGGGTCGAGTTCGGTCGTGTGCGTTAGTCCGTTCCGGAGCCAACCTCGACGAGGTAGTCGATCTGGAGGGACGACATGTCGATTCCGTCGACGGCCATGCCGGCGCAGGCGTCGCTTGTACTGCAAAGGTGTCGGATACGTAGGATCATCGGTGGTGAATCCGGTGCTGGTGAACGTCGACAATTTCGTCCGTGCCGAGACGGAGAGGATGCTCTTGTCGACCCAGGCGGAGACTGGCGGCATCAACCGCCTCGGGCACAATCGGACGCCCACCCCGGTCGAGCATCAGCCGGTGATCCGGATGAACCGCGACACGCTGTACAGCTTCGCGATCGTCGACATCTCGGAGGGCGCGACCCTGACGATCCCCGACGGCGGCGACCGCTACCTGTCGGTGATGGTGGTCAATCAAGACCACTACATCAACGAGATCTTCCACGAGCCTGGTGAGCACAGCCTGACCGTCGAGCAGTTCGACACTCCCTGGGTCTGCGTCGCGGCGCGAATCCTGGTCGATCCAGCCGAGGGCGACGACGTCGCCGCGGTCAACAAGCTCCAGGATCAGCTCGCGATCGACGCGAACTCGGCGAAGCCGTTCGCGATGACCGACTATGACACGGCCAGCCTCGACGAGACGAGGAAGCTGCTCCTCGGGCTCGCGAGGGGCTTGAAAGCATTCGACCATTCCTTCGGTGCCAAGAACGACGTCAATCCGGTGCGGCACCTGATCGCGACCGCAGCGGGCTGGGGCGGCCTTCCCGACCAGGAAGCCTCCTACATCGGCGTCGAACCGAGCTGCCGATGGGCGAGTACGAGCTGACGGTGCGCGATGTGCCGGTCGACGGGTTCTGGTCGATCTCGGTCTACAACGCCGACGGCTTCTTCGAGCCGAACGACCGCAACGCCTACAGCGTCAACAACATCACGGCGACCCCGAACGGCGACGGCTCCGTCACCGTCCACTTTGGTGGCGCGGACGACCGGCCGAACTGATCCCGATCATGGACGGCTGGAACTACCTCGTCCGGCTCTACCGGCCAAGGGCCGAGATCCTCGACGGCTCCTGGACGTTCCCCTCAATCGAAACGATCTGACAAATCGAAACGATCTGACAGGAGAGGCGTTCCGTCGGGTGACATTCCCGAACGCCGGCGCAGGCGAGCGTCGGGCTCTGCGATCATTCCCCGAATGGTCGGCCTGCGTTGGGACGGGGACGAGCGCGGCGAAGGCGTCGCTGATGCGACCGGGTTTGTGGCCGGCGTCTTCGAGTTGGTCGACGCGATGCGGAGCCCGCGTTGGGTGGCCGAAGAACCCGGAGTTCATCTCCTCCCGCATATCGAGCGGGCATGCAGGACGCTGCTGCTCGAGGTCGAGGACGCTCGGTTGTCTGCTGACGGATCGTTCGATGTCCACCTTTTCTGGATGGGGGAAGGGTGGCGGGTCGGAGAGATCCGCGCGGCGGTCTTCGCGCTCGTGGGCAGTTTTGCCGAGATCGCGACGTACGTCAGGCAGCGTCGGGTAACAACTGAGAACAGGGATGAGACGCTTGTCTTCGAGATCGTCACCGGCATCCTCGACGACGGAGACAACGTGTTTGCCCCGCACGGGCACACGGTGCAGATCAGCGTGTCGCCGGCTCCGTAGGGCGGTCAAGCGTCGGCGCTCAGGGGACATCCGAACACTGCTGGCCCAAGCCGTTGTCGCCGCTTTGCGACGTTGCAGTGGCCCCATTTCGTGTAATCCCACCCACTGGGTGATCGCACGCGTCCAGTTCCTCGAGTGCAAGGCGCATCGTTGCGACCTCGCGATCCGACGCAGGGCGTTCTCACGCCGGGCGACGCGGGAGCAACGGCAGGCGATCGTCGCACGCTAAGAATTTCCCATACCTCGAAGAGACGGCCGCGAACTGACGGCTCCATGAGGAAGCAGAGGGACGACATTCCCGCGCGCTCTGGGAGGCGGGGTTCGCCTTGCCAGGCCGCGTCGTTATCATTGCCGGCGATCGCTTTGGGACGTTTCGTTGAGGTGAGCCACGAGGTCGTCGAGGGCATGGAGACGTATCGGCCTCTGCCGACGCCGGTGGTCGAGGTCATCAACGACTACGACGCTTCGGTGTACGACGGGAAGTCGGAGTTCCTGATCGCTTCTCTCCACCTGTGTGGCAACACCGGGACGTACGTCGATTCGCCTCGGCACCGGTTCCGAGCCGGCGTGGACCTTGCTGGCTTGCCGCTCGAACGCCTAGCCGACCTTCCTGTCGTGGTCGCTGACGCCACCGGTGCCGAGCGCGCGATTGGCCCCGGCGACCTACCGCTCGAGGACGTACGCGGCAAGGCGGTACTCGTCCGCACTGACTTCTCACGCCACTGGGGTACGGACAGCTATTTCAGCGAGAATCCGTACCTGACCGCCGACGCGTGCGACGCGCTCGTGGAAGCCGGGGTGGCTTTTGTCGGGATCGACTCGTTGAACATCGACGACATCGACGACAAGTCCCGCCCGGCGCACACGACCTTGCTCGGCGCCGGCGTTCCGATCTGCGAGCACATGACCAACCTGGCAGCGGTCGAGTCCGATCGCGGGCGCCTCCACGCGGTGCCGATCGCTTGGGTTGGTGGCGCCACGTTCCCCGTACGCGCGTACATCGTCAACGCGCAATAGCCGCACGCAGTACGGCCTACGCTCGCGAACCCTCATGCGACATTGCCGAGCGCTGGCGCAAGCGAGCGTCACGCGGCTGGCAGCCGGCTGTCCCCGTGGAAGACCGCTTCGACGTTGTTCCCGTCCGGATCGATGACGAACGCTGCGTACTACCCGGCGTGGTATTGGGGGCGAAGACCCGGCGCGCCATTGTCGCGGCCGCCGGCTTCGAGAGCGGCGCGGTGGAACCTGTCAACGGTGTCTCGGTCGGCTGCGGCGAAGGCCACATGAATGGGAGCGGCCGGGGGTTCCCCTTCTCCGATCCAGAAATCTCCACCGCCTTCGATGGCGAACCCGGGCCCCTGCGAGCTCTCCAGTACCGTCACTCCGAACGGCTCGAGGGCCTGCTCGTGGAAGGTGCGGCTGCATCTCACGTCACGTACTCGAAGGGCCAAGTGGTCGATGAGGGGGAGCGACACGCCCTCTATCGTAGAGCGCGCTCTCCGGGGAACATTCCTGACGCCGGCCCAACAAGAGGTACGGGCGTGTGACCCACCTCTCCTGCGGGCAAGTTCATCTCTGCGATCCGCGATACTGGCCGCGTGGCGCTCCAACGGATGGACAACGTCGGCATCGTGGTGGAGTCGCTCGATGCCGCCATCTCCTTCTTCGCCGAGCTGGGCCTCGAACTCGAGGGGCGAGCCATGATCGAAGGAGACTGGTCAGGGCGCGTCACGGGACTGCGTGGCCAGCGCGTCGAGATCGCCATGATGCGCATGCCGGACGGCCACGGCAGGATCGAACTCTCGCGCTTTCTCACACCGCCTGCGGTCGCCGATCATCGGAACGCACCGGTCAACGCCCTCGGCTATCTCCGCGTCATGTTTGCGGTGGACGACCTCGACGATACGCTGACCCGGCTCCGCGAGCATGGCGCGCAACTCGTCGACGAAGTAGTCCAGTACGAAGACGTGTATCGGCTCTGCTACGTCCGAGGCCCCGAGGGCATTCTCATCGGGCTGGCCGAGCAACTCGGCTGACGCGCTCGGGCGTCATTCGCGAACCGTCAACCCGATCATCGTCGTCGCGATCGCCCGCACGATCGGCGGTCAGCCGGTAACCCAGCGGCGGACCCTGATCGCCTGTGTCGCCCACGCAGTCCGATGGCGCCGAATCCTCGTCCTGATGGGCTACGCAGTCGGTGACGCACTGCGCGCGGTCAAGCCTGTTACGCCCACGCACGGCGAGGCGCCGACTCTACGCCTCGGCGAGCGGCTCGTACGTGCACACGTGCACCCCCGCGTCGCTCGTGACCGCCGAGACGAGCTGGAGCGTGCGCAGGGTGCCGTCGGCGGGGAAGATCGTCTTGCCCCCACCGAGGATCACGGGCTCGATCATGAGCCGAAGCTCGTCAACGAGGCCCTCGCCGAGAAGGGTGCGCGCGAGCGTCGGGCTCCCCATCACCAGCAGGTGACCGCCGTCGGTCTCGTGCAGGCCCCGGATGCGGGCGATCGCCTCGCCGCCGGGGATGCGCGTCGTGTTCTCCCACTCGAGCTCGCCGTCGCTCAGCGTTGCCGACACGACGTACTTCGGGATCGCGTTCATCTGGTCCGCGAACGGATCGCCGGCTCGCTCGGGCCAGGCAGCTGCCATCGTCTGCCACGTGCGGCGACCGAAGAGCAGCGCCTCGGCTTCGCTCAGCGCACCGGCGAACGCGCCGCCGACCACATCTGGATCGAAGAACGGGTGCGACCAACCTCCGTGGGCGAAGCCACCGTCGGTGTCCTCGTCGGGCCCGCCCGGAGCTTGGACGACGCCGTCCAGGCTCATGAACTCGATGATCACGATACGCACGAGACTCGCTCCTTTTGTCTGTTGTGGATACAGCGATGTAGACGAGCGCGGTGCGCGAAAATCATCGCTCGGCCTAACTCGAAGGGGCGCCGGTCCTCGCCTCCCTCGGAAAGAGCCACCACGTCATGCCGAGGCCGAGCGACTCGAAGCCGACGCTTCGATACACGGGCTCACCCTCTGCGGTTGCGTTGAGCGTGACGCTCGTACACCCCTGAGCCCGGGCGCACGCCAACGCCGCGAGGGCCAGCGCGCGACCGTAGCCGCGGCCACGAGCCGAAGGCGCGACACCCATGTCGTAGATTCCGGCCGTGTCGGCGTCGGTATCGAGAACGACATGACCGACGATCGCCACTTCGTCGCGGGCGACGAAGTGGTGGACGTCGCCCCCGAGCACGGATTCGTGGTGCCCCGAGCCGTACGGAAGCGACCTCGAGCAGGCTGCGGTCGCTTCGATCTCGCGGAGGGGCTCGTCCACGCGCCGAGCGGGATCGGCGCCCATCCAGTGCGGCTGCCAGCCGTCCTGAAAGCCGAGCTGCGACAGACGGGCGGCCAGATGATCATCGGGCAGGAGTGCCCAGCAGCTGATCTCTCGCGCGCCCGCCTCGGTCGCCAACCGCACGGCCGTGGGGAGATCCGCGTCACGATGAGGGAACGCCAGGATCGCATCTCCCTCGCCGACGAACAGTGTCACGCCCTCGAGGTCGACCCGCTCGCGAGCCCGGCCGAACCACGAGAGGTGACTCGATGCAGCATCCGAGAGCACATCGGCACGATACGTCAGCTCGGGCGCTCCGAGCCGTTTCGCGTGCTGGCCGACTCCGCCTAGCTCGCCTGGATCGACGCTTGCGCCCGCCGCACACGATCGGCCATGAGCATGCCGGCGAGGTGCTGCAGCAGCTTCCAGGAGACATCAGGATTGTCCTTGGCGAACTTGCGGAAGTCCCAGAAGGCCATCACCAGGCAACGAAGAGGGGTCTCGGCCGTCACGGTCGCGCCGCGGGCCTGCTCGGTAATCATCGCGAGCTCTCCGAAGTAGTCGCCGGGGCCGATCGTCGCGACGTTCGAGCCGGCAACGGTGACCGCCGCGGTGCCCTCGGCGATCACGAAGAAGCCGACGCCGTCCATGTGATCTTCGCGGACAACAGCCCTACCAGCTGCGAACGTGCGCTCCCTGAAGCCGCCCGCGAGCTTCTTCAGCTGCCTCTTGTTGAGATCACTGAAGAGTGGGACCTGCGCCAGGTCGTCCGCGAGTCGCGACACGCGACGATAGTAGTACGCCGGGCCAGGTGCGTGCCGGAGGTCTCACCCGGACTCCACCGGCTCCGTGGGTACGAATGCGTGCCGCACGATCGGCTCTTTCGCGGCCTTGACCTCGTCGAGCCGCCTCACGGGGCGGGTGTGCGGCGCGTCCTTCAGGAGCTCCGGGCGTTCAGCGGCCTCGCGTGCGATCGTCTTCATCACCTCGACGAACGCATCGAGCCGCTCCTTTGGCTCGGTCTCCGTCGGCTCGATCATCAGCGCTTCGGGGACGACGAGCGGGAAGTAGATCGTGGGCGGATGGATGCCGTAGTCCATCAGCCGCTTGGCGATGTCGAGCGCGGTGATGCCGTACTGCTTCTTCAGGGAACGTGCCGACAACACGAACTCGTGCATGCAGAGCCGGTCGTAGGCGACCTCGTAGTCGTCGCGGAGCCGGGCGAGCACGTAGTTGGCGTTGAGCACCGCCGTCTCGGACATCGCCCGCAGATCGGGGCCGTACGAGCGCATGAAGGCGTAGGAGCGCACGAAGACGCCGAACGGTCCCGCGAAGCCTCGCACCCGGCCGATCGACTTGGGCCGGTCGCGATCGAGCCGGAACGTGTCCCCGTCGCGCACGACCTGTGGCGAGGGCAGGAACGGTTCGAGGTCCACGCGCACGGCGACGGGCCCCCCGCCGGGCCCGCCGCCGCCGTGCGGCTGCGAGAACGTCTTGTGGAGGTTGTAGTGGACGATGTCGAAGCCCATGTCGCCGGGCCGGGACTTGCCGACCACCGCGTTCAGGTTGGCGCCGTCGTAGTAGAGCAGCGCTCCTCGCGAATGGAAGATCTCGGCGACCTGGACGATGTCCTCGTCGAAGAGCCCTACCGTGGACGGGTTCGTCAACATCAGCCCGGCGGTTCGCTCGTTCACCTTGGCCCGCAGGTCGTCCAGGTCGAGGTTGCCGCGCTCGGTCGTGGCGACCTTCTCGAGCTTGTAACCGGCCATCGTGACGCTCGCAGGATTCGTACCGTGGGCGGTGTCGGCCGTGATGATCGTGTCGCGCTGCTCCCCTTCGCCCCGGTCTGCGAAATAGGCGCGCATCAGCATCAGACCCGTCAGCTCGCCCTGCGAGCCCGCGGCGGGCTGCAGCGTCACGGCCGGCAGCCCCGCCACCTCGGCGAGGATCTCCTGCAGCTCCCACATCAGCTCGAGCGCTCCCTGGGCGCCCTCGTCCTCCTGATGGGGGTGAAGATTGGCGAAGCCGGGCAATGCCACGACGCGCTCGTTGACGCGGGGGTTGTGTTTCATCGTGCACGAGCCGAGTGGATAGAAACCGGTGTCGATCCCGAAGTTCCGGTCGGCGAGGTTCGTGAAGTGGCGGACGATCTCGTTCTCGGCGAGCTCGGGCAGGCGCGGGGGATCCTTGCGCCGGAGCCCGTCCGGCAGTTCCGGCACCGGCAGGTCGTAGCTCGGCACGCGTCCTGCACGGCGCCCTGCCTGGCTCTTCTCGTAGATCAGCTCCATCAGCCACACACCTCGGCGAGGACGTCCGCGAGACGGTCGATGTCGGCAGGGGTACGTTTTTCCGTCACCGCGACGAGGAGCACGTCGTCCATCGCCTCGTAGTCGCGACCCAGCGCGTAGCCCGGATGCACGCCGAGCGCGCGGGCATCGTGAACCACGTCCCGCGCCGGCCGCGGCGTTCGCAGCGCGAGCTCCTTGAACACCGGCTGGTCGAATGCCGCGGGCAGCGCGATCCTCTGGCGTGCGTACGCGGCCAGCGACATGCAGGTCTCGCCGAGCTCGCGCAGCCCCTGGGGCCCCAGCCAGGCGAGCGTCACGAGACCGCCGAGCGCAAGCAACGTCTGGTTGGTGGTCATGTTCGACGTCGCCTTCTCGCGGCGGATGTGCTGCTCGCGCGTCTGCAGGGTCAGCACGAAGCCCCTGTCACCGTCGAGGTCGGTGGTCTGGCCGACGATCCGGCCCGGCATGCGGCGGATGAACTCCGTTCGCGCGGCCAGAAAGCCGTAGTGCGGGCCACCGTAGCTCGGTGGGTTCCCGACGCTCTGACCCTCACCGACGGCCATGTCGCAGCCGTATGCCCCGGGCGCCTCGAGCACACCGAGCGACGTGAGATCGACGTGGGCGACCGCGAGTGCACCCGCCTCGCGCGCAGCCGCGGCGAGCGCCGGCGCGTCCTCGAGACAGCCGAAGAAGTTCGGTTGCGGAAAGATGACGGCCGCGGCGCCCTCGGCTGCTGCAGCGATCCTGCCCGGGTCCGTGACGCCGTCCTCGTGCCCGACTTCGACCACCTCGAGACCGAACCCGGGCGCGTACGTCTTCACCACCTCGCGCACCTGCGGATTCAGCGACTCGGCCAGCACGATCCGCGACCGCCCGGTGGCGTGCTTTGCGATGAAGCAAGCGTCCGCCGCGACGGTGAAGCCGTCGTACCCGGATGCATTGGAGACGTCCATCCCGGTCAGCTCGCAAATCGCCGTCTGGTACTCGAAGATCGCCTGCAGCACACCCTGGCTCATCTCCGGCTGGTACGGCGTGTAGGCCGTCAGGAACTCGCCGCGCTGCAAGATCGTGTCGACGATCGCAGGCACGTAGTGGTCGTAGATCCCGGCGCCGAGGAACGAGAGCTCGACGCCCGTGTGCGCGTTCTTCGCGGCGAGCTCCTCGAGGTGCCGGACGAGCTCCGACTCGGTGAGCGCGGGCGGCACCTCGAGCTCGCGATCGAGCCGCACTGCCTCGGGGATCTGCGCGAACAGGTCGTCGATAGAGGCGACGCCGATCACCTCCAGCATCTCGTCGCGATCGCTGTCGGTGACCGAGAGGTACCCGGCTGTCATTGCTCGGCCACGACCGCCCGGTAGGCCTCGGCGTCGAGCAGGGCGTCGACCTCGCCCGGGTCGGAGAGCCGGATCCGCACGAGCCAGCCGGCGCCGTAGGGATCGTCGTTGATCGACTCCGGCTCCTCGACCGCCTTGTCGTTCACCTCGATGATCTCGCCCGAGAGCGGCGCGATCACGTCCGAGACCGCCTTGACGGACTCGACCTCCCCGTATGGGTCGTCCTTGGCGGTCGAGCCGCCGACGGCCGGCGCCTCGTAATGCACGATCTCCCCGAGTGCGTCCTGCGCCCACCAGGTGATGCCGAGCACCGCCTCGCCACCTTCGATCCGGGCCCAGTCGTGCTCGGAGTGGTACTTCAGGTCATCGGGGTAGCTCTCTGCGGCTGCCACCTAGCTCTCCTCCTTGACGTAGATCGGCTTCTTGACGACGTGCGCCCGCCTCGGCTTGCCACGGACGTCGATCACGAGCTCGGTTCCGGGCGCCCCGGAGGCGGCCGGGACGTACCCCATCCCGATGCCGACGTCGAGCATGGGTGAATGCGTCCCGGAGGTCACCTCACCACCCTCCACAATCGGCATGCCTTGGCGCGGCACCGCCTTCTCGTCCATCACGAACGCGACGAGCTTCCTCGCGGGCCCTTCGGCCTTGATCCGGCGCAGCTCGTCGACGCCGCTGAACTCCTTTTCGAGCGCACACGTCCACCCGAGCCCGGCCGAGATCGGATCCGTCTCGCCGGTGATGTCATTGCCGTGAAGCGGGTAACACACCTCGAGGCGGAGCGTGTCGCGTGCGCCGAGGCCGCACGGCGTCGTTCCGTCCGCGACGATCGCATCCCATAACTCCGTCGCATCCTCGGCCGGGCACATCAGCTCCACGCCGGCCTCACCGGTGTAGCCCGTGCGACAGATCATCACCTCGACGCCGTGGACCTCGCCCATCGCATGCGTGAAGCTCGGCGCCTCGGCAAGCCGAGCGACGCGATCGCCGTCGGGCCCTGCACCGCGAGAAGCGCATAGTCGTCGGACGCGTCGCGCACCTCGGAGCCGCGGATCTCGCGCTCCTTGAGCCAGGCATACGCGGCCTCCCGGTTTCCCGCGTTGACCACGAGCAGCGTGTGGAAGGGCCCGATCCGGTACGCGATCAGATCGTCCACGATCCCGCCGCGCTCGTTCGTCAGCAGCGTGTACTGCGCCTCGCCGTCGGCGAGCCGGGCGAGATCGTTCGAGAGCAGGCTCTGCAGCAGTTCCGCCTGCGTCGGTCCCTCGACGTGGATCTGCCCCATGTGCGAGACGTCGAAGACGCCGCGGTCGCGCCGGACCGCGAGGTGCTCCGGGATCACGCCCTCGTACTGGACGGGCATCTCCCAGCCGGCGAACGGCACCATGCGGGCGCCGAGCGCGACGTGGCGATCGTGCAGCGGCGTGCGTCCTCAGCAGCCGGCAGCGGTCACGGCGCGACTCTAGATGATCATCCGGAGACGAGCATGCCGGAGGGGCGAGCGCACGGCCCACACCCTCGCACCATCAGTCTTCGCGCAGGAAGCTCGGGATCTCGATGTCGGCGTCGGTGGTCGTCGGCGTCTCGAACCGACGCTCGCTCGCGGTCGGCGACGACGACGTCACCGGTGCCTCGACGCGCCGCCGGCGCGGCCTGCCGCCGAAGCCGGTCGCGATCACCGTCACGCGCACCTCGTCGCCCATCGACTCGTCGATCACGGCACCGAAGATCACGTTCGCGTTCGGATCGGCGTGGCCGGTCACGACCTCCGCCGCCTCGTTGACCTCGAACAAGCCCAGGTTGGATGCCGCCGGTGATGTTCAGCAGCACACCGGTGCGCCGTCGAGCGTCGTCTCGAGCAGCGGCGACGAGACGGCCGCGTTCGCGGCGTCGGCCGCGCGCGTGTCGCCCGATGCGGCGCCGATCCCCATCAAGGCCGAACCGGCATCGCGCATGATCGTGCGCACGTCGGCGAAGTCGAGGTTGACGAGCCCGGGCACCGTGATCAGATCGGTGATCCCCTGCACGCCCTGCCGCAGGATGTCGTCGGCGATCCCGAAGGCCTCCGTCACAGGCGTCTTCTTGTCGACGACCTGGAGGAGCCGGTCGTTCTCGATCACGATCAGCGTGTCGACACGGTCGCGCAGGCTCTGGATGCCGACCTCTGCCTGTTCGGCGCGACGGCGCCCCTCGAAACCGAACGGCCGCGTCACGACACCGACCGTGAGCGCCTCGAGCTCGCGTCCGAGCTCGGCCACCACCGGCGCCGCGCCCGTCCCCGTACCGCCCCCCTCACCCGCGGTGACGAAGATCATGTCGGCGCCCTTGAGCGCCTCCTTCAGCTCGTCGCGCGTTTCCTGCGCGGCTGCGAGACCGACCGCCGGGTCGGCGCCTGCTCCGAGGCCCCGCGTCGCCTTGGAGCCGATGTGGATCTTCACGTCCGCGTCCGTCATCAAGAGCGCCTGCGCGTCGGTGTTGACCGCGATGAACTCGACGCCCTAGAGGCCCGACTCGACCATCCGGTTGACGGCGTTGGTGCCGCCTCCGCCGACGCCGACCACCTTGATCACCGCGAGATAGTTGCCACCTTGTGTGCTCATGAATGTCTCACCTCAACCTGCCTGGACGTCAAGCTCTCATCGAGCTATGGAGTGTGCTCCAACCGGCTTTCGGAGCCAGGGTACGGACTCCTTGTCGGCATTGTCAACGGGAACCTCAAGGTGTTGTCGAGGCTGAACTCTCAACCTCTACCTGAGAGTTGAGGGTTCCGGAGACCGGCCGTTCGGGCACGGCGACGTCGAGATAGGCGGTGTCCGGCCTCGAGCAGAGGGATCACGCGGGCTGCCACGGCGAGCTTCAGCGGCACGTCGGCCGGGTCGCCGAGACGGATCTCGAGCCCGGAGCGGAGCCGGAGCGTCAGGGCCTCGGGCGTCGTCGTGACCGAGCTGACCCGCCCGGGGAACCGCGAGCCGGCGAGCGGGGAGACGGCCGCCACCGCGATCCGAAGCTCGCCCACCGTGAAGGCTCCGGGTCGGAGCTCGACGTCACGCTTGACCCAGATCCGGGCGAGCCGGGGCCGATCCCGACGATCGACGGCAGCGATGACGCGGCCGCTCCTGCGCCAGGAGATACGAATCGGCGCCCTGCCGCGCGACGGCAACCGGTCGTTCGGGCACGATCACGACGCGAAGGCTGTGGGGGTACGCGCGGTCGAAGCGTGCACTTGCGACCGTCGGTAGCGACACCACCGCCCGCTCCGCGGCGCCGAGGTCGACCTTCAGCAGGCTCGTCCCGCGTGTCGGCGCAAGTGCCTTCCGGACCTGGGTCGCCACGCGTGGTGAGGCGCCGCCGACCTCGATCGCGCGAACGGCGAACACACCGGTTTCCCGGGCACCGAACCAGACTGCAACGGCGCCGACGACGATCAGGACTGCGAGGGCCAGCGAGCGGCCAGACGGGACGAGTCGCGCCAGATCCAGTCGCTCATCCGCGACCCGCCGCGGGTGCGGCACGACGACGGTCGCCGCGCGCGCGCGCGAACGCGGTCCGTGCTCGAGTCGTCCCCCGCTGGTCACACGTCGGTGTTCGCGGTTCGCCGGCCCGCTCCTACCGGGGTGTCACCGTCTCCGTCAGCCGACGGCGATCTCGCCGAGGAGCACGACCTCGTGCTCCAGCTCGACGCCGTAGGCCTCGCGCGCGCGGCGACGTGCTTCGGCCATCAATGCGAGACAGTCGCCGCTTGTCGCGCCGCCGGCGTTCTCGATGAAGTTCGCGTGCTTGGGCGAGATCACGGCTCCCCCGTGGCGGTAGCCCTTCAGGCCGCAGAGCTCGAGCATGCGTCCTGCTCCGATCTCCCCCGGCGGGTTCTTGAAGACCGAGCCGAACGTTCGCTTCGTCGTCGGCTGCGTGGCCTTGCGCCGATCGACGAGATCTCTGACCTCGGCTCGGATCTCGGCCGGGTCGCGCGGAGAGAGCCGGTACTCGGCCACGGCGACGACCTGGCCGTGCCGCAGGTTCGAGTGCCGGTAGGAGAGCCCGAGCTCGGCCGGCGTCAGCCAACCGCTGCCGTCCGCCGTCGCGACGAGCGCCCGGCCGAGGACGGCGCTCCAGTCACTGTCGTAGGCTCCGGCATTCATCCACACGCCTCCGCCGGCCGTGCCCGGGATCGCGCACGCGAACTCGAAGCCGCCCAGGCCGGCAGCCCGCGCGCGATGGAGGCAGACCGCGTTCGTGGCGCCTCCCCCCGCCGCGAGAATCGTCTCGTGTGTCCGTGCCTCGGCGAGCTCGCCACTGAGACGCAGAACGAGCATGTCCACCCCCTCGTCGGCCGCGAGCACGTTCGAGCCGAGCCCCACCGTCGCAACCGCCAGTCCCTGCTCGCGCGCGGCCCGCAGCGTGGATTCGAGCTCGGCGAGTGTTCGCGGCTCGGTGTAGGCACGCGCCGGGCCGCCGGTGCCGATCGTCGTCACCCGGGCGAGCGAGAGGCCCTCCTCCCAGCTCATCGCCGGAGCCCGTCCACGATCGCGCGCGCCATCTTCCACGGCTCCCCCACTCCGAACGTGATCACCAGATCGCCCGGACGTGCCCACGCGAGCGCAAGCCTGACGGCGTCGTCGTGGCTCGGAGCCCACCCCGCTCGCACGTCCGATGGCAGGGAGTCGACGACGAGCTTCCCGCTGACCCCTTCACGCGGTGCATCCCTGGCGCCGATGATGTCCGTCACGATCGCCGCGTCGGCCAGCCCGAGCGCAGCCCCGAGCTCGTGATGGAGCTGTCGGGTGCGCTCGACGACGTGTGGCTGATACACGGCGATCAGCCGGCCGCTCGTCAGCGATCGTGCCGTACGGAGCGTCGCCTCGAGCTCGGTCGGGTTGTGCCCGTAGTCGTCGTAGACCCGCACTCCGGCCACGTCTCCCATGAGCTCGAGGCGGCGGCCCACGCCACGGAAGCGGACGATCGCGCGCTCGGCTTCGTCTCGCGGTACTCCCGCCAACTCGAGGGCGGCGAGTGCGGCGGCTGCGTTTTGCCGGTTGTGCTCGCCGGGAATGCCCAGCTCGAGCTCCACCGGGGAGAGCTCCCAACTGCGCACCACGCGCGGGACGGTTTTCAGCCAGTCGTCGAAAAACACCCGAAGCGCCGCCTCCGAGGCATAGGCCGCATGATGATCGAGCTCGATGTTGGTGATCACCGCGATCTCGGGAGCGAGCGACCCGATCGAGCGATCGGACTCGTCGCCCTCGACGACGAGCCAGCCCGAGCCGACTCCCGCGTTGCCTCCGAGCTGCGGCACGATGCCACCGATGATCCAGGCCGGATCGCGGCCGGTCTGCGCGAGCACGAAGGCGATCATCGCCGCCGTCGTCGTCTTGCCGTGGGCTCCGCCGACCACGATCGCGGGCTGCGCCGCCACGAGCTCCTCGAGGAACGCCGCCCGCGGAATGCCCTCGATCCGATGCACATGTGCGGTCGAGACGATCGTCTCCCACCCTGGCGGCGAAACAGGCTCGCCCCCCAGGTCGACGTCGATCCCCTCGAGCGAGCCGATGAAGATCGTGTCGTGGACGTCCCACCCCCGCACCTCGGCGCCAAGGGCGCGGGCGACGTTCGCGTAGGCGGACATGCCGGAACCGCCGATCCCGACGAAGTAGAGCCGCCGCCCCGCCAGAGGCGCGTCAGCTCCGGGCAAGTGCGATCACCCCTTCGGCGATCCTGTCCGCCGCATCGACGCGAGCCATCGCGAGCATCGCGCTGCGCATCGCCTCGAGCCTCTCCGGGTCGGCCAGCAATGCCGCGACGAGCGCGGGCACGCTCTCGATCTCGGCATTCGGCACGACGACCGCTCCTCCGCCTCGCTCGAAGTGACGGGCGTTGAGGGTCTGATGGTCGGCGGTGGCGTAGGGATACGGGACGAGAATCGACGGAGTCCCGGAGGCGGCGAGCTCCCAGACCGTCCCTCCAGCGCGGGAGACGGCCAGGTCGGCCGCCGCGAGGACGTCTGCGAAGTGGTCGGTCTGCGCCATCAGGACGTAGTCGTCGCGGGCGACGCGAGGCCGAAGAGCGGCGAAGTCGCGCTCGCCCGAAACGTGCAACACGGCCGGGCCGTCGTCACCCCAGGCGGCGACCGCCATCTCGTTGAGCGACGTCGCACCGGCGAGCGCTCCGAAGACGGCTACCGTCGGCACGCGCAGGCCGAGACCGAATCGCCGGCGGGCCTCGTCACGGTTGGCCCCGAGATGGGCGAGCGGGATCGGCCGGCCGACGACCTCGGCCTTGCCGCCCGAGCGCCCCGGGATGTCGTAGGCGAGAAAGAGCTTCTGGGCGAACGGCGCTGCCAGCCGGTTGGCGAGGCCGAGGTGCGCGTCGGCCTCTGTGAGTGCGGCGGGGATCCCCGACAGGCGTGCGGCCAGCACCATCGGGCCGGCCACATAGCCGCCGCCCCCCAGAACGACGTCCGGCCGGCGCCGCTGCAGGATCGCCCGGCAGGCAAAGGGCGCCTTCCCTGCGCGCCAGAGCGCCTGCAGCAGTGCCACCGAGGGCGCCCGAGGGAAGCCGTCGATCGCGAATGTGTCGAGCTCAAACCCTGCTTCAGGAACCAGCTGCGACTCGACGCGGTCGGGACTGCCGGCGAACGTCACGTTCACGCCGCGCGCTCGCAGCGCTTCCCCGACCGCGAGCGCCGGCCGGACGTGACCGGCTGTCCCTCCCGCCGCGACCACGACTGCGAGCTTCGATGACTCGATCATTCACGGCGATGTTAAGGAGAACTCCGACTGCGGCGAGCAGGACGATCAACGACGAGCCTCCGTAGGAGACGAAGGGCAGGGGAATCCCGGTCAGCGGAGCGATCCCGAGCACGGCGCACAGATTGACGGCGGCCTGCCCACAGACGAGCGTCGTGATGCCCGCGGCGAGCCGCTTCCCGAACGGGTCGCGGCACTGGAGAGCGATCCGAAAGCCGGCCCAGGCGAAGACGCCGAACGCGGCGATCACCATCGTCGAGCCGATCAACCCGAGCTCCTCGCCGACGATCGCGAAGATCATGTCGGTGTGCGCTTCCGGGAGATAGAAGATCTTCGAGATTCCCTGCCCGAGCCCCTCGCCGGTGATCCCGCCCGAGCCCATGCCGATGATCGCCTGCACCGTCTGGAACCCCGCGCCCTGCGGGTCTTGCCAGGGGTCGACGAAGCTGAGGAACCGGGTCCGCCGATACGGCTCCATGTAGATGGCGGCAGCACCGAGCACGAGGGCGATCGAGCCGGCAAGGCCGAGCAGGCGCAGCGGCACCTCGGAGACGAGCAGGATGCCGGCCACCATGATGCACAGCGCGATCGTCGTGCCGAGGTCCGGCTCCAGCAGGATCAGGACGGAGAACAGCCCGACCACGAGGCCGAGCGGCTTCATCAACTCGCCCATCGTTCGTGGTGTCGGCCGGCGCGCGAGCAGGGCGCAGGTCCAGATGCAGATGGCGATCTTCGCGACCTCGGACGGCTGCACGCTGATGGGGCCGACGAGGAACCAGCGGCGGGCGCCGTTGATCGGCGGCGCGATGACGAGGACAGCGATGCAGAGCGCGAGCGAGCCCACGAGCAGCATCGGCGCCAGCGCCCGCAAGCGGTGGTAATCGAAGCGCGACGCCAGAGCGAGCAGCAGCAGCCCCGTGAGCGCATAGGCGCCCTGCTTGACGAGGAAGGTCATCGGATCACCCGCCCCGAGCGCCGCCGACGCCGACGTGGCGCTGAACACCATGACCAGCCCGAACGCGACGAGACCGAGGGTGACGAGGACGAGGAGACGCTGCTCGAGCTGACCGGCCGGCTTCACCCCTGGAGCTTCTGCACCAGCTTCCCGAACTCCTCCCCACGCTGCTCGTAGCTCTGGAACTGGTCGAAGCTCGCACAGGCGGGTGAGAGCAGGACCACGTCGCCCTCGGTCGCGGCGCGAGCTGCGGCAGCGACCGCCGCAGCAAGGTCACCCGGCGTCTCGAACGGGACGCCGACGGCGGTCAGCGCTGCAGCGATCTCGCCGGCGGCTGCGCCGATCAGGTACGCACGATCGTCCCGTGCGAGCGCCTGGGCGAGAGGCGCGTAACTCTCCTTCTTTCCGAGGCCGCCGAGAATGACGTGCAGCCGGGAACCGGGAAACGACGCGACCGCGCGGAGCGCCGCCGCCACGTTCGTGGCCTTCGAGTCGTTGACATAGCGCACCCCGGCGATCGTCGCGAGCTCCTCGATCCGGTGCTCGACACCCGGGAAGGTCAGCAAGGCCTCGGCGATCGCGCCGTCGCCGATTCCGGCCGCGCGGGCAGCAGCCGTCGCCGCGGCCGCGTTCTCGCGGTTGTGCGCGCCGGGAATCCGCGGCTCGGCCGGCAGCGGATCGTCGCCGGCGAACTCTGTCCTGCGCGCCCGTCCCGGCACCGGAGCGAAGCCACGCGGTACGACCGCGACGTCGGTCGCCCCCTGGTTCTCGAAGACACGAAGCTTTGCATCGCGGTACGACTCGAAGCTCCCGTGACGATCGACGTGGTCAGGCTCGAGGTTGAGGAGCACCGCGATCCGGGGGCGCAGGGTCTCGACGTCTTCGAGCTGGAACGAGGACAGCTCGCAAACGACCCACGCGCCCGGGTCGGTTCCGACGAGGCTCGTCAACGGCCGGCCGATGTTGCCCGCCACCTCCGCCGGGATCCCGGCGGCCGCGAACATCGCTCCCAGCAGTGCGGTCGTCGTCGTCTTGCCGTTCGTCCCCGTGATCCCGAGGATCGGGTTCGGCAGCAGCCGCGCCCCTAGCTCGATCTCCGAGATCACCGGCACGCCGGCCTGGCGTGCCGCCACGACCGGCGGGGCCGTTTCGGGCACCCCAGGGCTCTTGACGAGGAGCCCGACCCCCGAGAGGGACGCTGCGTCCCAGTCGCCGAGCACGAGGTCCGTCACGTCGAGGTCGTCGAGCGCGACGGTCTCGTCGCGGTCGTAGGCGACGACCTCCTTCCCTGCCCGCTGCAGTGCGGCGATCGCGGCCCGGCCGGAGCGCGCGAGGCCGACGACGAGCACGCGATCGGGGATCGGCGACATGGCGGCAGCCTACGGCTCACGCGCGCTGGGCGATGACGATGCCCCCGACGATCAGCGCGCTGCCGACGGCGATAGGTGGAGTGACGTGCTCCCCGAGCACGATCGCCGCGAGCACGAAACCCGAGATGGGCTGCAGGAACTGGAGGGTCGCGATCCGGCCGATCCCGCCGCGGTCGAGCGCCCAGTACCAACCGACGTAGCCCACGATCGACGTGACGAGCGCGAGGAAGACGACAGCGCCCCACGAGGTCGCATCGGCATGCGGAATGCCCCCGCCGGCAAGGAGCCCGAGGGTGAGCGGAGCGAGCACGACGGTGCCGATCAGAACGCCCCACAAGGTCGTTGCAAGGCTCGACAGCCCGCGCGGAGGCAGCAGTGCACCTGCCACGTATCCCGCGGAGACGCACAACGCCGAGGCGAGAACGAGGAGATCGCCGCCCAGCGTTGCATCGTTGGCCGCGGCGCCGCGGCCGCCGATCAGGACGAACTCACCGAGCAGCGCAACCGCGCACCCGGCGAGCCATGCTCGGCGCGGCACGCGGCGGGCGACGACCGCCGCATAGGCGCCCGTGAAGACCGGCAGCACCGCAAGGATCATCACCCCGTGCAACGCCGACGTGTGCTGCTGGCCGACCGTATAGACGACCGGGAAGACCACGAAGCCCGCGGCCGCGGAGACGGCGAGCAGGACGCGGGAGTGCGTGCCTGCCGGTGGACGCTGACGCGCCCGGACGAGCAGAGGGACGGCCACGAGCCCCGCGAGCACCGTGCGCAGGCACGCGACGACGAGGGGATCCAGGTCGTCCAGCGCGATGCGCGTGATGATTGGCGTCGCGCCCCAGACGACCATGACGCACATCGCCGTGGCGACCGGCGCCAAGGCACTGCGAGACGACCGCACCTAGCAGTCGCTCACTAGAGCTTGAAGCGAAGGTAGTAGCGGTAGAAGAGGACGAAGCCGAGCGTGCAGAAGATCGCTCCCACGATCCAGAACCGCACCATGATCTTCGTCTCCGACCACGCCTTCATCTCGAAGTGGTGGTGGATCGGCGCCATCAGGAAGACGCGCTTACCGGTGCGCTTGAAGCTCGCCACCTGGATGATCACCGACAGCGCCTCGATCAGGTAGATGGCGCCGATGAAGATCAGCAGCACTTCGGTCTGCGTCATTACCGCGAGGCCGGCGATCGCCCCGCCGAGCGCCATCGAGCCCGTGTCGCCCATGAACACCTCGGCCGGGAACGCGTTGAACCAGAGGAACCCGATCACGCCGCCGATCAGCGCGGCCGCGAAGATCGCCACGTCGAGGTAGTTGTCGCTTCGCTGCCCGGGCTCGCCCGAGCGGATCCACGAGATCGCTGCGATCGCGAGGAACGTGAGGATCGAGATCGCGCACGTACCCGCCGCGAGCCCGTCGAGCCCGTCGGTCAGATTGACGCCGTTCGAGGTGCCCGCGATGACGATGAAGAGGAACGGGAAGTAGAGCCAGTGGAGGTCGATGTTGACGTCGATCACCGGAAAGTAGATCTCGGTGTCGAGGTAGCCCACCTTCGTGACGACCCAGCCGATCCCGATCGTGATCACGACGAGCCCGAGCATCTTCCAGCGGCCGGGAAGGCCGAGCGAATGCCGCTTTCGCACCTTCAGGTAGTCGTCCGTGAACCCGATCGCCGCGCAGCCGAGCGTGACGAACAGCATCGCGAGGCCGGGCATGGTGTAGAGCGAGAGGACGAGGAACGGCGCGGCCGCGGTCGCCAGGATCAGCAACCCGCCCATCGTCGGAGTCCCCTGCTTGACGATGTGCCGTGCCGGGCCTTCTTCGCGGATCTGCTGGCCGACGCCCGTGCGGCGAAGCCATTCGATGAAGGTTGGCCCGATCACGATGGCGATGACCATCGCGACGAGGCCTGCGATCAGGACTCGGACCATGCCCTTGACCGTTTCTCGATCAGGCCCGGGATGCCTTCGAGCCCGACCGCGCGTGATGCCTTGACGAGGATCGCGTCGCCCGGGTGAAGGAGGTCCACCACACTGCCGAACGCGCCTGCGGTGGGAATCCAGTTGCGGCTCGGCGGGCCGCCGGCGCCCAGGTACCGTCGGGCACCCTCACCCACGGCGACGACGAGCTCTATTCCGAGCTCCTGCAGGAGCTCTTCGATCTCGTCGTGATAGCGCCTCGCGCTGTCGCCGAGCTCGGCCATCTCGCCCAGGATCGCGACCCGTCGGCGCCCGCCCGCGCGCTCGACGAGATCGATGAGCGCTGCCCGCATCGAGACCGGGTTCGCGTTGTAGGCGTCGTTGACGACGATGCCGCCCCCGGACAGCGGTAGCTCTTCCCCCCGCCAGCGGGACAGCTCGATCGCTCCGGCACCCGCCGGTGCCCGTTCGAGTGGCAAGCCGAGGGCGGCGTAGGCGACCAGAGCCGCGAGCGTGTTCTCCGCCATGTGCCGTGAGGTGAACGGGAGGGTCAAGGCGATCACACGGTCCCCGACCAGGAACCGCCAGTCGTGACCGCCTCCGTCGATCGTGTCCCGATCGAACCGGTGGATCTGGATGTCGTCGCGCCCGAGATGGGGCTCCAGCTCGTCTGCGTCCGCCGGCACGACGGCGATCCCGCCGCTCGGGAGAGCGGCGATCGCCTCGGCGTTCGCCTCAGCAACGTTCTCGACGGAACCGACGAGCTCGAGGTGCTCGGGGCCGATCGAGGTCACGAGAGCAAGGTCAGGCAGCGCTATGGCACAGAGCGCGGCGATCTGCCCGAGGCCGCGCATCCCCATCTCGGTGACCAGCACCTCCGTCTCGGCCTCGAGCCGGCACACGGTCAGCGGCAACCCGATCTCGTTGTTCAGGCTCGCCTCCGCCCGGATCGTCGGAACTGCTGCCGCGCACAGCGCCCCGAGGATGTCCTTCGTCGATGTCTTGCCGGTGGAGCCGACGACTGCAACGACACGCGCGTCGCTCTTCGAGCGGACGAGGGACGCGAGCGATGCCAGCGCGGTCTCCTGGTCGTCGGGGACGAGCGTGCTCGCACCCCGCGCAGCAGCGTCTCCCACGTGCTCCACGCCGGCGTTCAGGGCAACGAAGAGGTCACCGGGACCGACGACCCGGGAATCGGCCTTGATCCCGGAGATCGTGCCTGCAGCGCTTCCGTCACCGCGAAGCTCGAGCAGCCCGAGCCCGAGCGCCGCGATCTCGTCCGACTCGACCGGGATCACGCGCGCACCTGCCTGGACACGCCGTTCACGCGGCGTACCCGGACTCGCGCAGTGCCTCGCGGGCGACGGCGCGATCGTCGAACGGCGAAACGACGCCGGCGATCTCCTGGCCCTGCTCGTGGCCCTTGCCCGCGATGACGACGACGTCGCCCGGCGCCGCGACCGCCACCGCGCGCCGAATCGCACTGCCGCGATCCGGGTCGATCTCGACATCGGTCCCGGTTCCCTGGAGGACGTCCTGGATGATCGCGAGCGGATCCTCGCTGCGGGGATTGTCGGAGGTCACGATTGCGAGATCGGACCGCCGCACCGCCACGGCTCCCATCAGCGGCCGCTTGCCTCGATCGCGGTCGCCGCCCGCGCCGAAGACCGAGATCACGCGGCCGCTGCCGAGCTCGCGGGCAGCCTGCAGCACGATGTCGAGCGAGTCGGGCGTGTGGGCGTAGTCGACGATGACGGCGAACGGCTGGCCCACATCGATCGCCTCGAATCGGCCCGGAATGCCCGACATCCCCTCGACGCCGGCCGCGATCGCGTCCTCGTCGACATCGAGCAGGATTCCGGCTGCGATCGCGCCCAGAACGTTGTCGACGTTGAACCGTCCGCGCAGCGGCGTCGAGATCTCGATCCCACCGGCCACGAAACGGCTGCCCTGCGGACCGAGCTCGAGCCTCTCCGCCCGGATTTCTGCTGCATCCGTCGTGCCGAAGGTGATCACCGGCGCCCGATGCGCCTCCACCAGCTCGAGGGCCAGACGGCGACCGTGCTCGTCACCGACGTTGATCGCCGCCGGAGGTGGCTGCGCGCCCGTGAAGAGCCGCCGCTTGGCCTGGTAGTAGCCCTCCATCGTCCCGTGGAGGTCGAGATGGTCCTGCGACAGGTTCGTGAAGACCAGTGCGTCGAACCGCACTCGGTCGAGACGGTGCAGCACGGACCCGTGCGACGACGCCTCCACGGCGACGCTCAGGTCGCCGGCGTCGAGCATCTCGCGGAACAGTCGCTGGAGGTCGATCGCCTCGGGCGTCGTGTGCGGGGCGGGCCGCGACCTCCCTCCGACGAACCACTCCACTGTGCCCACGAGGCCCGGCGCGCGGTCGGCCGCGGCGAGGATCGAGCGGAGGAGGAACGTCGTCGTCGTCTTGCCGTTCGTGCCGGTCACACCGGCCACCTCGAGGGCACGGGTCGGCTCGCCGAAGAAGACGTCCGCTGCAACGGCCATCGCGATCCGCGCGTCCTCGACCAGCAGTTGGGGAACGTCGAGCTCGAGTGGGCGCTCGACGACCAGCGCCGCGGCACCCGCCGCGACGGCGCGACCGGCGAACTCGTGCCCGTCGGCGCGCGACCCCGGGACGCAGAAGAACAGCGTGCCCGGCACGACGCGGTCCGCGTCGTAGGCCAACTCGCCGATCTCGACTGCGCCGCGGGCACCGGTCTCGCTCGCGGCGAGGGCGCGCGTCAGGGCGTCGAGGTTCACAGGAGGCTATTCTACGGTCGGCCCGGACGCGGAGACCCGCTTCAGCAGGAGTCGCGACTACTGGTCGGGAACGGCACCGGCGGCGGTCAGCGACGTCTTCGTCTCGGGAGCATCCGGCGGCACCTCGAGGTACTGCAGGTCGAATCGCGCGATGTCGCGGAACGCGGGTGCAGCGACCTCGCCGCCGTAGATGTCGCCGTGCGGCTCGTCCACCATCACGAGGATCGCGAGCCGAGGGCTCTTCGCGGGAACGAGCCCGACGAACGACGCGACGTACTTGGTCACATATCGGCCGTGCTCGGCCTTTTGCGCGGTACCCGTCTTTCCGGCCACGGTGTAGCCGGGGATGGCGGCCTGTGTGCCGGTTCCCTCGAGCACGACGTCACGGAACATCGACATCATCCGGTCCGCCGTGTGCCCGGAGACGACCCGCGTGCCGCGACCGAGCCGCACGCGCTTCGTCCCGACCTTCTCGACGAGATGCGGCGTGACGCGAACGCCGTTGTTCCCGATCGTCGCGTAAGCGGAAACCATCTGCAGCGGTGTGACGGCGATGCCCTGCCCGATCGGCACCGTGCCGATCGTCGACCCCGACCACTTCTCGAGGGGGAGCACGAGCCCCGAGCTCTCGCCCGGGTAGTCGACCCCCGTCGGCTTCCCGAAGCCGAACCGGTCGATCCACGAAGCCAGCTCGCCCTGCCCCAGCCTCTCGGCGATCGTGATCGTGCCGATGTTCGACGACTCGGAGAGGATCTGCTTGACGCTCATCACCTCGGTGCCGCGAATGTGGGCTTCGTGGATCACGCGGTCGGCGACCTGAATCGTCGGAGCGAGGGTGAAGCTCGTCGTCGGCGAGACGACGTTGTCCTCGAGTGCCCCCGCGATCGTCACGATCTTGAACGTCGACCCGGGCTCGTACGCATCGGTAACGGCGCGGTTGCGCCGGGCGTCCGGTGAGGCGGTCGCGAACCGGTTTGCGTCGAACGTCGGGTAGTTCGCCATCGCGAGGATTGCGCCTGTCCGAGGATCCATCACGATCGCCGCTGCGCCACGGGCGTCGAACTGCTTCACGGTGCGCGCGAGGATCTGCTCTGCGTTCGCCTGGATCTGATGGTCGATCGTCAAGGTGACGTTGTGGCCGGGCCGCTCTGCCCTGGAGGTGACGACGTCGATCGGACGACCGAACGGGTCCTTGACGATCGTCTCGAAGCCGGGCCGGCCGGCCAGCGTCTTGTCGAGCGAGCGCTCGAGCCCGTCGAGGCCGTGGTTGTCGGTACCGGCAAAGCCGAGCACGTGCGCGGCGACGGTTCCCTGCGGGTACGCGCGGAGCTCCTCCGGGTAGAACCCGAGCCCGGGAATCTCACGCTTGCTGAGCGCCTCCGCCTTCCCCGGATCGGCCTTGCGGGCGACGTAGACGAACCCCTTCGAACGGTCCTTGAGCGTCGGGTAGAGCTCGTTTGCGTTCAGGCCGAGAGCTTTGCTCGCAACCACGGCCGCTCGTTGGGCGTCGGCGATGTTCCGCGGATCGGCGTAGACCGTCGTGGCCTGCTCGCCGATCGCGAGCGGCTCACCGGTTCGGTCGTAGATCGTTCCCCGCCCCGCGGGCACCTCGATCGTCTCGCGATGCTGCGTGATCGCCATCTTCGTGTACCGCTCGTGCTGGGCGCCCTGGACCCACGTGGCCCGGGCAACTGCAACCGCGAAGAGGAGCGCGAAGGCGGCGAGCAGGAGCCGGATCCGGCGGTTCGCGCGCCGGTCTCTCACCGTTCGCCGAGCCTGACGTAGGTCGTCGTCAACGGGTCGGCGGCTCGCAGGCCGAGCTCGGCTGTGGCGGCCTCTTCGATCCGCACGTTGGCAGACGCGCTCGAGAGCTGCGAGCGGAGCCGCGCGTTGTCGGCCTTCAGTTGCGCCCGCTCCCGGCTGAGCCCGTCGAACTGCATGTTGAGCTGGAGGACGAGGACGTTGACCGCCACGATGCCGGCGAGCAGCACGCCGATGAGGACGATCCAGGCCACCCCGCCGGCGAACGGGGCCCGCGCCCGCACCGATGCGGCAGGTGCCCGTCGCGCTTTCGGCGCAACGGGTGCCTCGGCTGCCCGACGTCCTTTCCGCGCAACGGGTGCCTCGGCGATCGCGGACATCAGGCCTTCACCGCAACGCGCAGGCGGGACGAGGCGGCGCGGGGGTTGAGATCGATCTCGGCCGTTGACGGACGCACGGGCTTGCGGGTCAGCAGGCGCAGTTCGGGCTCCTTGCCGCAGACACAGATCGGGAAGTCCGGCGGGCACGTGCATCCCTTCGCGCGGGCGACCATGAACTGCTTCACGATCCGGTCCTCGAGCGAGTGGAAGCTGATCACCGCGAGTCGCCCACCGGGACGAAGCATCTCCACGGCTGCGGGCAGCGCAGCCTCGAGCTGGCCGAGCTCGTCGTTGACCGCGATGCGCAGTGCCTGGAACACGCGCTTCGCAGGATGTCCTTCTCCGAACCGGGCGGAGTCGGGATCGCCAGCTTGATCACGTCGACGAGATCGCCGGTCCGGAAGAACGCCTGCTCCGCGCGTCGCCGGACGATCGCGCGAGCGATCGGGCCCGCATACTTTTCCTCCCCGAGCCGGCGGAAGATCGTGGCGAGCTCACGCTCGTCCCACGTGTTGACGATCGTGGCGGCGGTCACCTCGCCGGAGGGGTCCATCCGCATGTCGAGCGGCGCGTCGGTCGCGTAGGAGAATCCGCGCTCCGGCCTGTCGATCTGCATCGAGGAGACGCCGATGTCGAGCAGGATCGCGTCGGCCTTGATCTCGTTCGCAGCGAGCTGCGAGAGGACGACTGCGAAGTCCCCACGGAGGAACCTCACGTCGACGCCCGCCTGCGCCTTGAACCGGTCGAACTGTGCCTTCACGCTCGGGTCTCGGTCGATCGCCACGAGTTTGCCGTCGCCGTGGAGCTCCGCCGCGAGGATTCGTGCATGACCACCCGACCCGAAGGTCGCGTCGACGACGGTCTCGCCCGGCTGCACGGCGAGAAGCTCGCGCACCTCGTCGGCGAGAACCGGGGTGTGATCAGTCGCGTTGTGCGGCAAGACGTTCGGCAACATGGTCGGCACTCCCTTCGATCCCTTCCAGGCGCTCCGCCCAGGCGGTGCGGTCCCAGATCTCGAGGTGGTCGTTGCTGCCGACCACCGTGACGTCCTTGGTGAGCTTCCCGTAGCGCAGTAGCGGCCCCGGCAGGAGGACCCGGCCCTGCTTGTCCGGCGTGTCCTCCGACGCACCGCCGAAGAAGTGGCGCTGCATCGTGCGTGTGTCGGGCAGGAGTGGGTCGAGCTGCCCGATGCGCTCCGCGACCGTCACGTTCCAGGCCGCCTTCGGGTACACGTCGACGCTACCGTCGAGCCCCTTCGAGAGGACGACGCCGTCGGCCAGAGCGTCCCGGAAGCGGGCCGGCAGGGTGAGGCGGCTCTTGTCGTCGATCGAGTGGTCGTACTGGCCGAGAAACATGCACGAGACTCCAGGGTCGCTCCCACGTTTCCCCACTCTAAACCACTTTCCCCCACTCTGCAACCCCTGTCGGCGCACGTCGGGCCTGTTCGGTCACGGCGAGCGGGATGACAGCTCGACTGGAGGCTCGACCGCGCGACCCCGCCGGGGCATGACCCCGGAGGGAGCAGTCGATCCCTCGCCCCTCGCGCGCGCGACGGCGGCGGGCTACACGCCCGTCCGAGCGACGCGGCGACCCGACGTCAGCGCCGCTCAGCCTGCGTCGTCACCGCAGCGTGCGAGCGCCCGTCCAGCGGGCGCGACCGGCCCGTCACCGAATCGTGCGGTCTCAGCGCGGCTGCCGCACTCCCAGCGCCTCGAGGCGCGGCAACACCTCTTGCGCGAAGTACTCGAGCTCGCCGAGGTAGTCGACGAAGCTGAGCGTCATGCCGCCGAAGCCTGCGTCCCAGAATCGCTTGATCTCGGCCGCAACGTCATCCGGCGAGCCGATCAGGGGGCAGACGCCGTGGCCGCCTGCGAAGCGGCCGCGGAACATGGCGAGCATCTCTTCGCTGAACGACTGCGCGTACATCCCCTGCAGTCGCATCAGGTTGTCGACGGCGTCCCAGTCGGCGTTCTCGTCCGCGTACCAGCGGTGGAACTCCTCCGCCTCCGCCTTCGTCCCGCGGCAGACGCAGTAGGAGGGCGTGAACACGCCGACCTCGCGGTTGTAGGTGTCACGTGCGTTCGCTCGCACCGTCTCGACGACGGCCGCACCGTCGTCCGGGCCTCCCACCACCGTGAAGACCACGTTCGAGTTGCGGGCCGCGAAGTCACGGCCCTGCACGGACGAGCCTGCATTCAGGATCGGGAGCAGCCCGTCGAACGGCTTCGGCATCGACTCGACTCCCTGCAGCTGCCAGAAGCGACCATCGATGTCGTAGCGGCCGGGCTCCGTCCACAGGCGTCGCACGATCTCCCACCATTCCTGCGCGTAGGCGTAGCGATCGTCGTGATCCTGTGGCAAGTCGATGCCCATCGCGTCGTATTCGGGCTTGTTCCAGCCCGCCACGATGTTGAGGCCCGCGCGACCACGGCCGATCTGGTCGACCGTGGCCATCTGCTTCGCGGCCACGAGCGGATGGGTGAACGCGGTGTGGATCGTCGCGAACACGAAGATCCGCTGCGTCTCGGCGAGCAACCCTGCGGCGAGCGCAACGGGATCGAGCACGCCCTCGTGAAAGTTCGTATCGCCGCCGTAGCCGATCCAGCGGGCGATCGGGAGCATGAAATCGATCCCGACCTCGTCGGCGAGCCTGCCGAGACGAAGGTTGTCGTCCCAGGTCGCCCGCCAGCGATCCTCGATCTTCGTCACGGCCATCCCGGACGAGCAGTTCGCCGAGAACAGGCCGAGCTTGAGATCGGCGCCGTCGAGCAGGATCTTTGCCACGGAGGTCTCCTTGTGTTCAGTCGCTGGGAAGGCCGCGCATGCGGCCGGCGTGCATGACGAGCGGGGGGCGATCGGTCACGGATGCCGCAACGACGCGACCGACGAGGATGACGTGGTCGCCTCCGTCGTGCTGGGCGTGCATCTCGCACTCGATCGTGGCCGCGACGCCGTCGAGCAACGGCGCCCCGACGAGCCCCGAGCGGATGTCGAGGCCGGCGAACTTCCCGCCGCCCTTGCGGGCGAACCGCCAGGCGAGCTCCTCCTGGTCCGCAGCGAGCAGGTGGACTGCGTACCCTGCCGCCTCGAGCCAGACGTCGAGGCTGCCCGAGCCGCGGTCGACGCTCCAGAGCACGAGGGGCGGTTCCTGCGAGACGGGCGCGAGGCTCACCATCACGAGGCCTGCCATGCGACCGTCCGGATGAGCTGCCGTGACGACGGCCACGCCCGTCGCCCAGGCGCCCGTGACGGTGCGCATCGTCTCGCTTTCGACCGAAGGAAGCGCCCGCCCGCTCATCCAGGGCATACTGACATGTCACCAGGGCAGCCGCCAGGACCACCTGCAGCCGCCGGCGAGGGGCCGCTCGCTCCTCTGGCGGCTACAGCGCAACCGGTTGCGGCGCCACGCCGCGGCCCGTCAGGGCACCTGCGCCGCAACGCGCCGCGAAGGCCACGGCATCGTGGTCCTCGAGCCCCTTTCCGAGTGCATACGTCAACCCCGCGACGAACGAGTCTCCGCAACCGTACGCATCCTCACGCGGCCCGGCCAGCGGTGCGGCCGTGAACGGTCCGCCGGGCTGCATCCACCCTCCGAGGGCGCCCGAGGTCGTCACCACGAGTCGCGGATCCGGATCGAGATCCCCTGCGTGATAGCGCTCGGCCTCGTCCTCGCCGCTGCCGACGAGTGCGTCGAGCTTGACCGACCCGCGACGGAGCGTCTCGATCTCACGTGAGGTCGCCGTCAACACGTCTGCCCGACGTGCCCACCGGAGCGCATCGACGTCGCCGGCGATGAAGAGCACCGCGTCCATCTCCGCGAGCTCGTGCCACGGCAACCGGTCGTCGTGGCCCCTGGGCCGGTGCTTGGGGCCCACCGTGGTGATCGTCCGCTCCCCTGCATCGTCGATGTGGGTGAACGCCCATCGTTGTGGGACCGGGTCGGTGACGGCATGAAGTCGCACGCCGCGAGCCTGCAGTTCGTCGCGCGACAACCGTCCGAGCTCGTCGTCACCGAGCGCGGTGAACAGCGTGGCCTCGTCGGCGAGCAGCGCTAGTTGAATCGCCGCGACGCCTCCGCCCCCTCCCACTTGCTCCCAGTCCTCGGTCGAATGCGCGATCTCACCCTGGCCGGGCAGGACCTCGACCCGCGCGAACCGGATCCACTCGACGTGCCCGACAACGGCAACTCTCACGTGGTCAGTCTCACAGATCGACCTCACACGACGTCCCCGTGCAACGTTTCACCGATGATGGGCGCCGTGCACTCGATTCCACCCTTCGAGGTGTTCTACGCATCACACAGCTCTGAGGTGCTCGGGCTGCTGCGGCGCAAGCTCGGCCACGACCGGGCGGACGATGCCTTCCAGGAGACCTTCCTACGGGCCCTTCGGGCCTACGACCGCCTCGACCACGGCGAGCACCTCCGGGCCTGGGTGTTGACGATTGCCTCGCGTGTCGCGATCGACGTCCATCGGCGCGCGAAGCCGACGGTCGAGCTGATCGAGCTCCCTCACGAGGACCCGCGACCCGCCTACGAGGATCTCGGCGAGCTGACGGATGGGCTCCCTCCGAAGGAGCGCGCAGCCGTCGTGCTCCGGTACGGCTACGACCTCACCTACGAACAGATCGCGGCGGCGCTCGACTCCAGTCCCGACGCTGCGCGGCAGGCGGCGTCGACCGGAGTCCGCCGCCTGAGAAAGGAAGTGACGCGATGAGCATTCCGGCTGACCTCGACCGCCGGTTCCGTGACGCAGCGGTCCGGGCCGAGCTCCTCGACGCGGGATTCGACCTCGTGGAGTCGCCGGTCGGACCGTTGTTCGTCGCGGCGACCGATCGAGGCCTCGTGCGGATTGCGTTCGATCCGGTCCCCGGTGACCTCCTCGAGCGGCTTGCCGCCGCCGTCGGACCCCGTGTCCTGCGCGCGCCGCGGCGGGTGGATCCGGTGCGGCGGGAGCTCGACGAGTACTTCGAGGGACGAAGGCACGGATTCGACCTCTCCGTCGATCTGCGCGGGCTGACGCCGTTCAGCGAACGTGTCCTCGGCGAGCTCGCGCTCGTGCCGTTCGGCGAAACGGCGACCTACGCGCAGCTCGCGGCGCGGGCCGGCAATCCGAAGGCAGCGCGCGCGGTCGGGACGATCATGAATCGCAACCCGGTCCCGATCGTGTTGCCCTGCCATCGCGTCGTCGGGGCGGACGGCAGCCTCGTCGGCTACGGCGGAGGGCTGGAGCGGAAGGAGACCCTCCTCCGGCTCGAAGGCGTGCTCCTGTAGTAGGGCGGTAGAGCGGAGCATCAGTGCCGCGGAGCATCGCCGAGGGGTGTGGCGCGAGCCGGCCGGGCAGCCGCACCCGGAGCCGCAGAAGACGTCGGTGAGCCGCGGAGCAGGAGCGCCGCCAGCACAGATGCCGCGAAGGCGAGCCCCGCGACCGAGAGCGCGACGGCATGAAACGCACTCAACCCGGCATCGCGGACCTCCCCCGCGGCTCCGGGGTCGAACGGCGTATCCCCCGTCCCACCGGCGGCGACGAAGACCGCGCCCGCGAGTGCGCCGATCGCCGCCACCGACAAGATGCCTCCTACCCGGGCGGTCGTCTGGTTGATCCCGGTCGCAACACCGGCGAGCTCCGCGGGAGCCGGAGAGAGTGCGGCAGCGGTGATCGGCGCCACGACGGCGGATAGGCCGACCGCGAAGACGGCGAGGCTGAGCGGCACCCAGATCCAGGCATCGTGCTGGGACGAGACCGGGAGGAGCAGAAGCACGGCACAGCCGATCGCGGTCGTGCCCGCGGTGATCGGGCGGCGCGGTCCATTGCGATCGGCGTAGGCCCCGAACCGAGGGGCGAGCAGCACGAGAGCCAGGCCGGGTGGAGCGAACGCGAGCCCCGCGGTCGTGGGCGAGAAGCCGAGAAACTGGAGAAAGACCGGCAGAAACAAAAGGTGCGCGCCCAGGGCCGCATACACGACCAGGGTGACGATGTTCGCCGGCACGAGCCCGGGAACGCGGAGCAGTCGCGGCGGCACGACCGGAGCGGCGGCTCTGCGTGTCCAGATCACGAGCGCTGCCAGGGCGGCAACGCCCACGACAAGCGGGATGAGCACGTCGGCGAGGCCTTTCTCGCGCACCTCGACGAGCGCATAGGTGACTCCGACCAGGCCGACCGCGACGAGCGCCGAACCGATCAGGTCCAGTGTCGATTGCGTCTCGGGGTGCTCGTTGCGCCCCCGGCCGGCGATCGACAGCACCACCGTCACGGCCGCGAGCGGCACGTTGACGAGGAAGACCCAGCGCCACGACACCGCCTGCACGATGACGCCACCGAGCGGCGGGCCTCCGATCGTGGCGAGGCTGGTCAGCGACGTCCACAGGCCGATCGCCCGCCCCGCCTGGCCTGCCCACGTGACGCGCAGCAGCGCCAGGCTCGTGGTCGTCAGCGCAGCACCGCCCACGCCTTGCAGGGCTCGTCCGATGAGGAGCACCCGCTCGTCGGGCGCGAGCGCCGTCGCGAGTGAGGCGATCGCGAACAGGATCACGCCCACCACGAACGTCCGCCGCAGGCCGACGCGGTCGCCGATCGCCCCCGTGACGAGGTAGAACGCGGACAGCGACAACGCATAGGAGAGGTAGACCCACTGCTGGCCGGAGAGGCCGAGCCCGAGATCTGCCTCCATGTGCGGCAGCGCAACGACAACGACCGTCGTGTCGAGGAAGGCCAGCGCCGACCCGAGCGCGGTGGCGAAGAGTGTGAGGATCCTGACGCGGCGATCGGCGTCCACCCCGGCACCGTACTCACTCGATCAAGCGGTACCCCCTCCCCCAAACGTTGACGACGAAGCGGTCGTCGCCCGTCACCGCGCGCAGCTTGCGCCGCAGCCGGGATGCGTGCGAGTCGACGGTGCGGGTCACGAAGCGTCCCGTCTGGTGGCCCCAGAGCTCCTTCAGGAGCTCGTCCTTCGTGAACACCCGCCGAGGGTCGCTGGCGAGCCGCGCGACGAGGTCGAACTCCTTCCCGGAGAGGCGGACGACCTGGTGTCCGACCCGCACGAGGCGGGCGCGGTGGTCGACGACCAGGTCGCCGACCTCTGCGACGTCTGCCGGGCCTACCGACGAGCGTCGGACGAGCGCATGGATCCGGGCCACGAGCTCGGGATAGAGGTGCCGCTCCACGACGTCGTCGGCGCCGCGTTCGAACGCCCGCACTCGTTCGACCGGGTCGGCGTCGGTCGAGGCGAGCACGATCACCGGCACGTTGCGGTCCCACCTCCGGCCCGGCAGGCCCTCGCGCAGCCGGCGGCACAGCTCGAGCTCCCCGGCGAGCACGACGTCCGGGCAGGCACGCTCCACGAGGTCGAGAGCCTGGGCGTCCCACTCGGCCTCGATCACGCGGAAGCCGTCCGAGCTCAGATGACGCTGGAGGAAGCTCCTCGTCTCGGCCTCCGGCTCCGCTGAGCAGAACGGCGGTGGTCATCTTTTCGAGGCTAGTCACGCGGGCCTGCGTGCACCAGTTGTCCATTGCGCCGACTTCGTGCCGATCGATCCCCACTCGTCCGAAGCGGCGGCGTGCAGCGGGTACGCTCGGCCTGTCACCTCGGAACCAGGAGTGCCATGAGTCTGCTCGCCTTTCTCGTAGCGGCCTGGGTGGCGGGCTCGCCGCTCTCGGCTCCGCGCAGCGAGGTTGCTGCGGCGCCTCTTCGGAGCGAGATCGTCGTCGTCGGCGGCTTCGACGCGAGCGGTGGGAACAGCCGGCGTGTCGACGCATACGACACGCGCCGGAACACGTGGCGCCGGCTGCCGAATCTGCCGGTTCCCGTCGACCATGCCGTCGCCGCCTCGGCGCGCGGGTCGGGTGTACGTCGTCGGCGGCTACGGATTCGATCGCCGTCCGCTGAGGACGGCGTTCGTGTTCGACGGTGACGCGTGGCAACGGTTGCCCCGCCACCTGCTGCCCGCGCAGCTGCGGCGGGTGCGATCGTGCGCGAGCGGCTGTACGTCGTCGGCGGGCGCGGCGCCGCCGGCGGCCTCGCCCGCCAGATGCTGATCCTCGACCTTCGCACGCTCCGCTGGCGCGCGGCACCAGGCCCGACTCCGCGAGAGCACCTCGGTGCGACGGCACTCGGGGGCGTCGTCTACGCGGTCGGAGGACGCGCGGCCGGGTACGACACGAACGTGGCCTTGCTCGAGGGGTTCGCGGGCGGACGCTGGTCGACCCTGGCGCCGCTTCCGACACCTCGCGGCGGCACAGGAGTGGCACCGTTGGGCGGCCGCCTCGTCTCGGTCGGCGGGGAAGAGCCCGGCGGCACGATCGCCACCGTCTACGGCTTCGACCCGGCCAGAGGCCGCTGGCAGCCGCTCCCCGACCTCCTCACGCCGCGACACGGCCTCGGCGTCGTCGCGCTCGGGGGCCGTGTGTGGGCGGTTGCGGGCGGGCCGAAGCCCGGTCTGTCGGTCTCCGGCGCGGTCGAGTCGCTCGGCCCGTAGGCGCTGCGAGCCATGCTGGCTCCGTCGAGACGACAGGGCGTGAAGGGCGTCTGGTGCGGGGCGTCCCGCACGAGGAGGTCTTGGCGCTGTGGAGCCGGCCCGGGCGGATCCAACCGACGTTACAGCCGCCCGGAGCGGGCGATCCCCCAGACGAGCCAGACCGCGAAGATGCCGGAGATCACGAACCCGACGAACGAGAGGAGATGCAGGCCCATGATGTGAGGGCCGTCCTTCGCGAGCACCCCGACGATCGACGAACCGACGAGCCCACCGAGGACGATCAGCGCCACCGCGATGCGGTTCACGGCATGGTCGATGTGGTAGCTGAGGTCGTCGAAGCCCGGGTTTCTGATCTGGATCTCGAGCTTGCCCTGACGCGTCTGCTCGATCACGTCGCGCAGCTGATAGGGGAGCTCGCGTGCCACACCGGCGAGCTCGCGCACCTCCGACTGGGCGCGCAGCGACATCCGCCGTGGCGAGAAACGCTCGGCCATGAGCCGGCGCGCATACGGCCGCGCGACCTCGAAGACGTTGAAGTCCGGATAGAGCTCGATGCCCACGGAGCCGAGGGTCGCGATCGTCTTGTCGAGGATCACGAACCTGCTCGGCAGCCTCAGGTTGAGCTCGTAGATGAGGTCGAGCCCTTCCCGGATCACCTCGATCGGATCGATGCTCGAGAGGCTCGAGCCGTAGTAGCGGTAGAACAGCTCCTCGATCGCGGCCCGTAGCTCCTCCTCCCGCTCCTTCGGGTAGCGGAGCCCGAGCTCCGACAAGCGGCGCGGCAGGGCATCGACGTTCTCGGTGGCGGCGTCGATGAAGAGGCGCGTCAACCGCGTCATGTCCTCGTCCGTCAAGCGTCCCGCGAGGCCGAAGTCGACGAGGCCGATGCGCCCGTCGTCGAGCAGCAGGATGTTCGCGGGATGCGGGTCTCCGTGGAAGAACCCGTGGCGGAAGATCATCGTCATCCAGGCGTCGGTCATCCGGTAGGCGAGCTCGCGTCGTTCCTCGGGCGAACGCGCGTCCAGATCCAGGTCGGCGAGCTGCGTTCCCTGCAGGAACTCGAGCGTCAGCACTCGCGGCGACGAGTAGCGCCAGACCACCTTCGGCACGGCCACCTCCGTCGAGTCACCGAAGTTGCGCCGGAAGGTCTCAGCGTTGCGGGCCTCGTGCTGGTAGTCGAGCTCCTGGCGGATCGAGCGGCCGAACTCATCCACGAGTGCCTCCGCGTCGATGAAGTCGAGGGCACGAACGCGCTCACGCACGACGCGCGCCGCCGAGCGCATCAGCTGCAGGTCCGACTCGATCTGCCGAGGGGCCTCCGGCCGTTGCACCTTCACCACGACCTCGTCGCCTGTCGGAAGCGTCGCCCGGTGCACCTGGCCGATCGAGGCAGCTGCGATCGGAATCTCCTCGAAGGTGAGGAACGCCTGCTCGATCGTGAGCCCGATCTCCTCCTCGATCACCCGACGCACGTCCGCGAAGGCAAACGGCGTCACGTCGTCCTGCAGCCCACGGAGCTCGGCGACGATGTCGGGCGGCATCACGTCCGGCCTCGTCGACAGGAGCTGGCCGAACTTGACGAATGTCGGTCCGAGCTCGTCGAGCATCTCTCGCAGCCGTCGGCCGCGGTCCGCGAGCTGGGTGTTGTCGTTGCTCCGCCGGCGGTCGATCAGGTACCCGAAGCCGTGGCGGGTCGCGACGCGTCCGATCTCGGAGAGCCGGCCGATTCTCCGCTGGGGGCGCGCGGTCGCCATCAGTGTCTCGCCGGAGGCCGTGGTCGGCTAGACCGGCTGCGGCTTCTCGAGCAGGCGCACCCGATGCTCGAGCTGTGCGACCCGAAGCGCGAGGTCCTCCACCTCTTCACGCCGGACGAGCCCGAGGCGCTTCAGAGCCATCTCCGAGGCGTCCGATGGGATCGCGCCGATCTTCTCCGCTTCGGCGCGCCAGCTCGCGACCGCATCGCGCACCGCAGCCCGCATCTCGTCACGGTCGATACCGACCCGCCGGGCGAGATCGTCGATCACGTCATCGGCCGCCTCTGCGGTCACCGACATCCAGCCGAGCCCTGCGAGCAGCATCTGCTCGAATGAGCGAGGCTCGGTGGTGCCGTTCGTCTCCATGGGCCGAAGTGTACGCCTTCGGGCCGCGGCGTCGGCGTCAGCGGGCGCGGCCGTGCGGACGGCTCGAACGGCGGGCGCGACGCCGATCACGCCCGGCCGAGCTTGCCGGTGCCGCCGGGGCGACGGCGGCCGGCGGGGGATCGGGAGCCAGGAGCTCCTCGGCCTCCGCGACGAGCGTGGGCGTCTCGACGACGAGCGCGCCGCCGACCGACTGCACCTCGACCGCTTCCTCGTGCTTGCGCCGCGCAAACTCCGGCTCCCGCTCCTTGATCCAGTCGAGCAGCGGAGCCGCCACGAAGATCGACGAGTAGGCGCCCGACGCGATGCCGATGAAGAGGGCGAAGGCGAAATCGTTGAGTGTCGCGCCGCCGAAGATGAGCAGCGAGGCGATCGGAAGCAGCGTGATGAAGGTGGTGGCGAGTGACCGGGGGATCGTCTCCCACAGCGAGACGTTCGTGATCTGACGGAACGAGCCACGCTTCATCAGCGGGATGTTCTCCCTGATCCGGTCGAAGATGATGATCGTGTCGTAGATCGAATACCCGAGCACGGTCAGGACCGCGGCGACCGTGGCGGTCGTCACCTCCCTGCCGAGCAGCGCGTAGATGCCGATCGTGATCACGATGTCGTGGATCAACGCCACGATCGCCGGTACCGCGAACTGCCACTGGAACCGGATCGAGATGTAGCCGACGATCAGGAGCAGCGAGACGATGATCGCGAGGATGGCCGACTTGGCGATCTGGCGGCCGAAGCTCGAGGAGACGTTCTTGATCCCGAACGCATCCGCCTTGACCGTCTTCGTCAGGTCCGCCTGGAGCTGCGCGGCCTCGTCGGTCGTCAGCGTCTCGGTCCTGATCTGGAAGCTCTTGTAGCTGTCGCCGCTCGTCGAGGGCCCCCGGCCCACGATCTGCGCGCTCGCCTGGCCGATGCGCGCCGCTTGGTCGCGGACCGTGCCGAGAGACGTCGGGGCAGGTGTCTCGAAGGCGATCTGGGTGCCGCCCTTGAAGTCGATCCCGAGATTGAGGCCGCGGATCCCGAGCGCCAGGATCGAGATGGCGATCACGGCGGCCGAGATGCCGAACCAGAGCCGCCGGCGGCGGATGAAGTCGATCTTCAGCCAGCCGGGTATGCCGCCACCGGCGGTGCCGATCACGCGGGGGTTGTCGAGGAAACTCGACCCCGCGAGCAGCGAGAGGAAGGCCCGAGTCGCGAGCACGGCGGTGAGCATCGAGATCGCGGTACCGATCAGCAGCATCAGCGCGAACCCGCGCACGGACGACGTCGCAACCGCGAAGAGAACGAGCGCCGTGATCGCGGTGACGACATTGGCGTCGACGATCGTCGCGAAGCCCTTCGTGTATCCCGTTTGGATCGCCGCCTTGACGCTGCGTCCTGCGCGCGCCTCCTCCTTGATGCGTTCGAAGATGACGACGTTCGCGTCGGCGGCGACGCCGAGCGTCAGCACGAGGCCGGCGAATCCCGGCAGCGTCAGGGTGACGTGGAAGAGCAGGATCGCGGCATAGAGAAAGGCGGCGTAGATGCCGAGCCCGAGCACGGCGACGAGGCCGAGGAAGCGATAGAAGACGAGCAGGAAGAGCGCCACGAGGAGCAGGCCGACGATGGCGGCTGTCTTCGCCTCGTTCAGCGAGTCCTTGCCGAGCGTCGCAGAGATGGCGGTCTGGTCGAGGGTGACGAAGTTGACGGGCAGGGCGCCGGTCTGGAGCACGAGCGCGATGTCCTTCGCCTCTTTCACCGAGCCGATGCCCGTGATCTGGGCATTGCCGGAGATACCGCCGGACAGCGATCCGTCGGTGAAGTCGATCTGGGGCCAGGAGCGGATCTCGCGGTCGAGCACGATCGCGAAGTGCTGCGGGGCGTTGCGAAGCTTGCCGCGGACGTACTCGGCCCGCGTGATCTCCTGGAAGCGATCGCTCCCCTTCTTCGTGAAATCGAGGAGCACGATCGGCTGGTTGCTGGTCGTGTCGAAGTCCTGCCTCGTCCCGGAGAGCTTGAGGTCCTCGCCCGTCATCTGCGGGACGGACGGGGGGTCGTACTTGAGCAGGTAGTACGAATTGCCTGTGGGAGCCGTCCCCACCCCAGGGCACACGACGGCCTGCACGCCGCACGAGACGACCACGGTGCCGTTGGGCGTCCCGAAGAGCTTGTAGCCGGCCGGCAGCTTCCCTTCGTACGTCGCAAGCGCCTTCTGCTTGGACGAAACCGGGCCGACGACGAGCTTCTTCTTCGTGTCGAACACCCACCATTGGTCGGCGTTGCCCTTGACGATCGCCTGCTGCCCGGCAAGCAGGTCGTAGACGCTCGCTCGGGCCACGGGGTTCCCGCCGATGTCGATCGACGGCGGGACGAGGCTCGTCTCGAGGTCGTAGAGCTCGAGCTGGGCCGTCTTGCCGATGATCTTGGCGGCAGCGGCAGGATCCTTGACGCCCGGGAGCGCGATCGTGATCTGATCCTTGCCCTGCGTCCGAATCTCCGGCTCGGAGACGCCGAGCCGGTCGACGCGGTCGCGCATGATCGACACCGAGCGGCTGAGATCTTCCTTCGTCAGCTCCCGACCCTTCGGAGGCACCGCCTGCTTCGTGATCTCGAGGCCGCCCTGGAGGTCGAGGCCGAGCGTCGGCTTCCGGTGCAACGGCGACGACGGCACGGTCATCAGCGCCACGCCGACGAGCGCGGCAATGACCAGTGAGACGACGACGATGGCTGAACGACGGGTCATCTTGCGGCGCGAAGGCTAGCTGCGGCCGGGTGGCGCCGCATCCTCGGCGGCACCTGGATTTACAGTTTCTTGTTCGCCGTTAACCTCAGCTACCCCTGCCGGCAACTCTGCGTGCCCGTCGAGCGCTTCCGCTTCGGCGTCGACGACGTTTTCGCCCTCCGACGGGTCGTCCTCGCCGTCACCACTGTCGGCGGTTTCGTCGTCGTCATCCTCGTCCGGTTTGACGACGGTGGCGAGGGCCCGACGCGCGATGCGCACGTGGATCCCGTCGGCGATCTCGACGATCAGGTCTCCCCCGTCCTCCTCCGGCTCGAGCTCCTGCACGATCCCGTAGAGACCACCGACCGTGAGGATCTCGTCACCGGGCGCGACGTCGCCGAGCATCCGCTGCTGCTGTTGGGCCTTCGCCCTCTGGGGGCGGATCATCAGCACCCACAGCAATGCGAAGAGAGCAACGATGATCAGTAGTCCTGACACAAATCCTCCTGTGGGCCGCCGGCGAGGCGCACGAGCGCTTCCGTCCGGAATTCGTCGAACACTCCGCGGCGGATCGCATCCCGCGCGCCCGCGGTCAGTCGATGAACGAGCCATAGATTATGCAGAGAGAGGAGCCGAAGCCCGAGGATCTCCTCCTGGTTGACGAGGTGTCGGATGAACGCGCGGGAGAATCTGGTGCACGCGGGACATCCGCAGCCTGCTTCGAGCGGCCGCGGATCACGCGCGTAGCGGGCGTTGCGCAGGTTCATCTTCCCTGTCGCCGTCAGTGCCGAGCCCGTCCGCGCCGTCCTCGTCGGAAGCACGCAGTCGAACATGTCGATCCCCGCCGCGATCACGCCGAGAATTCCCTCCGTGTCCCCCAGCCCCATGAAATAGCGGGGCCGGTCGTCGGGGAGGAGCGGCGCGCTCCAGGCGACCGTCCCTAGCATCTCTTCCCTGCTCTCACCGACGGCGAGCCCTCCCAGCGCGTTTCCATCGAAGCCGAGCGCGGCGATCTCCTCGATCGATCGGCGCCGGAGCTCCGGGTCCGTTCCGCCCTGCGCGATCCCGAACCGCAACTGACCCGTGGCCCTGGCGGCGCCGACCTGCCGCTCCGCCCAGAGCGTGGTTCGCCGGACCGCGAGCTCGTGCTCTTCACGCGACGCGTCGGCCGGCGGGCAGATGTCGAGGCACATCGCGATGTCGGAGCCGAGCCGGCGTTGGATCTCGGCGACGCTCTCGGGCGTGAAGCGCTCCGGCGCGCCGTCGTACACGGACCTGAAGGTGACGCCGTCGTCGTCGACCGCGAGCAGGGTGTCGCGAAGCGAGAAGACCTGGAAGCCGCCGGAGTCGGTCAGGATCGGCCCGTCCCAACCGGAGAAGGCGTGCAGGCCGCCGAGCTCCTCGATCACATCCTCGCCCGGGCGGAAATGAAGGTGGTACGTGTTGCCGAGGATCACCGCCGCCCCCATCGCGCGAACCTCGTCGGGGTGGAGGGTCTTCACGGTCGCCTTCGTGCCGACCGGCATGAAGGCCGGCGTCGGGATGGCGCCGTGCGAGGTGTGGACGGTTCCGGCCCGGGCGGCACCGTCTCGCGCGTCGAGGGTGAAGCAGGTCACGCGGGCGAGGGTACGCGATCGGATTGTGGCGGCATCACAGGATCAGCATCGCGTCGCCGAAGGAGTAGAACCGGTATTTCTGCTCGACCGCGAGGCGGTACAGGTCGCGCACCGCGTCGACGCCGGCGAATGCCATCACGAGCGCGAGTAGCGTCGATCGTGGCAAGTGGAAGTTGGTCAGGAGCGCATCGACCCGCCGGAACGTGAAGCCCGGCAGCACGTACAGCGAGGTGCGGCCTTCGAGCCGTCCGTCCCGGGCGATCGTCTCGAGCACGCGGACCGTCGTCGTGCCGACGGCCAGGACGCGATCGGCTGCGGCGATCCTCGCCCACGACTCGGCCGAGACGTGATACCTCTCGCCGTGCAACGCGTGCGCCTCGAGCTCGTCGACGGTGAGCGGCCGGAACGTGTCGAGGCCGACGTGGAGAGTGACCCGCTCGACGTCGAGCCGGGCAAGCAGCTCAGGCGTGAAGTGGAGGCCGGCCGTGGGTGCCGCAGCGGACCCGGCGTCCGCGGCGTAGACGGTCTGATACCGCTCCGGCTCCGCCAGGGGCTCGTGGATGTACGGCGGCAGCGGTGGCTCGCCGTCGGGCTCGCCGTCGAGCCGGATCCGCCAGCGTCCCTCGCCGAGCGGCTCGATGAGCTCGACCGCCCCGAGCCGCTCGCCCGCCCGTAGCCTCCGCGATGGGCGTGCGAGCGCCTCCCACACGCCGTCGCCGACCGGTTCCAGGAGCAGTACCTCGGCCTCGCCTCCCGTCTCGCGCCTCAGGCGGAGGCGCGCAGGAACGACCTTGGTGTCGTTGACGACGACGAGCTCCCGGTCGAGCTCGTCCGGGAGATCCGCAAAGGTGCGATGGCGGACGGCCCCGCTGGCCCGGTCGTAGACGAGAAGCCGGGAGGCGTCACGCCGGCTCGCAGGATGCTGGGCGATCAGCTCAGGCGGCAGGTCGTAGTCGAGCTCGTCCGATCTCATCCGACGGCCAGAGTAGCCTTGCGCCCATGGATGAACAGGCATTGGAACGAGCGAAGAAGCGGATCGCTGACGCACGCAGCACGGCCAACAGAAACGAAGAAGGACGGTTCGAAGCGGCCCTGCGCCGCTCGCGCGAGGAAGTCGAGGCGCTCGGTGCCGCGGCGCTCACCTTCGAGGCGGCCTTGCCGAATCGCGTCGGCGAAGCCGTGCAGGAGGGCCTGCGGCGCGAGGTGCTGCCGGTGGCGCGGAACCTCGGGGAGATCAAGGGACTGCTCAACAACGCGGTCGGGCGGCTCGAACGGCTCGAGCAGGAGCTGATTGCCGAGCGCAACGCACGCCTGGACGACCTGACCTTGCTCGTCGATCTGGTCTCGTCGGGCTGGCAGGGCGTCGACCGGCGGCTCGAGCGGATCGAGCGCGGCGCGACCGCCGAGATCCTCTCGCTGCACGATCACGTCGCAGCTGCGTCGTAGGCGCACGACACCCTGCGGCGTCTCCCGCCCGGTTATGAGCCCTGGAGGAGGAGCGCCGCGCAAACGACGGCCCAGATCGCGACGGTGGCGAGGATCGGAAGGTCGCCGAGCAAGACATTCTCGGGCTCTTCCCCTGCCCCTCTTCGGTGCAGCAGGTGCAGGTAGCGGGCGAGGCCGAAGACGACGAACGGCACCGTGACGACGAGCGCGTACGAGTCGCGGGCCGTGGCGCTGTACAGCGCGTACGCCACCACGGTTGCGCCGGCGACCGCGGCGAGCAGCTGGTCGACGAGCCCGAGCGAGTAGCCCTCGAGCACACGGCGCCCGGGAGTGGCATCGGCGCCGACCAGCACGAGCTCTGCCCGTCGTTTGCCAAGAGCGAGGAACAGCGCGAGCAGGCCGGTGCAGACGAGGAGCCACGGCGAGATCCTGACGTCGACGGCGACGGCACCCGCGACGGCCCGGATCACGAACAATCCCGCAATCACGACAACGTCGGCGAAGACCACATGCTTCAGCCGGAGCGTGTAGGCGCCCTGCAGCACAGCGAAGCCGAGCAGGCAGGCCAGGGACGGGATGCCGAGCCCGGCCGCGATCGCCGCTGCTGCCGAGGCGAGCGTGCAGGCGAGCACCAATGCCGTGGTGGGCCGCAACTCGCCTCGCGCGATAGGGCGCCTGCGCTTGACAGGGTGACGCCGATCGGCTGCGGCGTCGCGGATGTCGTTCAGCAGGTATGCGGCGCTGGACGCGGCACAGTAGGCGACGAACGCGGCCGATGCCTCGAGCCAACGATGAGGGTCGTCGAGCTGAGCGGCGAAGATGATCCCGGCGAAGAGCAGCAGGTTCTTGACCCACTGGCGCGGCCGCAGCGCCACGATCGCCGCCTGGACAGGGGCCCGTCTCGACGGCAGCTCGGTGACGTTCGTTCGCCGGGCAGGTTCTACCATCGGAGCGATCGTAGACTGCGACGCGGGCTTCAAGCCCACGTCGCCGGCAGGACGAGCCGGAAGCGGCTCCCACCGCCGACCGTCGAATCGAGCTCGATCCAGCCGCCGAGTGCGTGGGCAAGCTCGCGTGCGATCGGGAGACCGAGCCCTGTGCCGTGGTTGTCGCGCGAGATGAAGGGGATGAAGATGCGGTCCTGCTCGTCGGGCTGGATGCCCGGGCCGGTGTCCCGGACGTCGATGTGCACGACCCCGTTCACGGTCTCCGAGCCGAGTGAGACGGTGCCACCGTCGGGCGTCCAGCGAAACGCGTTCGCGAGCAGGTTGGTGATCACCTGCAGGACCCGGTCGCCATCGGTGACGATCGTCGGCGCGGCCGGGTCGTCCTCGAGATCGAAGGCGATTCCTCGTCGCCTCGCCTCCTCGCCGAAGCTCGCGTGCGCCTGCTCGACGAGCGCACCGATGTCCACCTCCTGAGCGTGAACCGTGAACCGGTGCGCATTCAACTTCGCCAGATCGAGCACGTCGCCGACGAGCCGCTCCAACCGGATCGTCTCACCCGCGACGACATCGAGGGACGCGCGCTCGAGCTCCGGGTCGTCGAAGAGGCCGTCCCGGATCGCGTCGACATGTCCCTTGATCGCGGTCAGCGGCGTTCGCAGCTCGTGCGAGACCGACATCAGGAACTGGCGCTCCCGCTCCTCGGTCGCGGCGAGGCGAGCAGCCATCTCGTTGAACCGCTCCGACAGGTGGCTGATCTCGTCTCCGCCGCCGCCGGCGGGAACACGCACGGCGTAATTGCCCGAGGCGATCTCGTCCGCGGCGCTCGACAGCGCGAGCACAGGTCCCGTGATCTTGCGCGACAGCCACCACGAGAGCAGCCCGGCGAGCACCGCGCCCACACCGACGGCCGCGGCGAGCCGGAGCACGAGCGGAAGCCATTGATCCCGCAGCTCCGTGCGTGGCTTGGCGACGATGATCGCCCCGAGAGCATCGCTCTCCGGCTCGAGCCGGACCGGATTCGCGGCAGCCAGATACGAGCGGTTCGTTCCCGGTGGCGTGAACTCGAAGGTGACGGGGCCCTTCAGCGCTGTGACCGCGGACGGTACAGAGGAGGCCGCCAGGCGGGTGAGGCCCGAATCCTGTCCGGGGAACAGGGAGGCGCCGACGTAGTAGATCCGGTCACCCGTCGCCAGCTCGAGCTTCGAGGCGGCGAAGTCGATCGCCCCCGAGCCCTCGTCCGCCGCCCGCAGCGCCGCGTCGGCGTACAGCTGAGAGAGCCCGGACGCTTCGCGCTGGAGCTCCTGCACCGATTGGCTGCGCGTATAGGTCTGGAAGAGTCGAAGCGAGATGAGTGCTGCGAGCACCCCGGCGAGCACGATTCCGAGCAGGAACAGCGCCGGCAGGCGAAAACGCAGCGACCCGATCACGTCGAAAATGTTACGCCGCGGGCGCGGAGGTGCGATCCTGCGCGACCTTGTAACCCACGCCCCACACCGTGACGATGGGTGAGGCATCCTCGAGCTTCCGCCGGATCTGGCGGACGTGCACGTCGACCGTGCGCGTATCGCCCGCGAACGTGTAGCCCCAGACGCGTTCGAGCAGCTGGTCGCGGGTGAGCACCAATCCGCGGTGATCGAGCAGCTCCCAGAGGAGGTCGAACTCCTTCGGGGCGAGCTGAATCTCGCGGTCGCCGACCATCACCTCGCGGCGGCCGGCGTTGATCAGGAGATCGCCGTGCCGGATCTCGTCTCCCTCGTCGCGGCGTCGCTCGAGCGACGACCGGCGCAGTACGCTCTTCACGCGTGCCACGAGCTCACGCGGATTGAACGGCTTCGTCAGATAGTCGTCTGCTCCCACCTCGAGCCCGATGATCTTGTCGACGTCCTCGTCGCGCGCCGTCAGCATCAGGATCGGCACATCGGAGCTCTTCCGCACCCGGCGGCAGATCTCGATCCCGTCCATGTCCGGCAGATTGAGGTCGAGGATGATCAGCGCCGGAAGCTCGGAGGCGATCGCGTTGAGGGCCGCACCGCCCGTTCCGACTGCCTTGACGCCGTAGCCTGCGTTCTTCAGATAGAGAGCGACGAACGAGGCGATGGACGTCTCGTCTTCGACGACGAGGATCGTCTGGGGGGCGGTCATGGTTGAATCTTGACTGATTGGGACGACGGCACGCCGCTGTCTCCCTTTCCGAACGAGGCTTTCGTCGCCTCGCTCGGCAACGGAAGGCAGCCGGTCATGTCGGCACCGAAGCACGTGGCGCCGTTGACCGAATAGAGGCCCGTGTCCCCAACCGCGTCGGGGTCACCGTCGAGAACGACGTTGCCCGATCCTTGGGCTGAGATCGAAATGTCGATCCCTCGCGCGACGATCCGATACCGACCGGCCGGCACCCTGAACGAGACGTTCTTGCCGCGCAGCCAGACCCGGTGTCCACGCGGGATGCCGTTCACGAGTGGGCTCCACTGGTCGCCGGCGGTCAGGTCGACGATCTCGAGCGAGCCCTTCCCGATCTTTCCCAGAACTGCGCCCTTGCCGCTGACCTGAATCACCCCCCGGCCACCCTCGATCGAGAGCGAGCCTGCAGGCGGATTCCCGGCAGCCGCCGTCGCGGACAGGCCAAGGGCGAGCAGGGTCAAAGCCGCGAGGCGCATATGACCAGGAGTATCGGTCGCCCGAATGTGCCTGCCATGAGACACCGGTAAGGAATGTGTTAGCGACCGACCCCGCCTGAGCAGGGAGAATCCCCGCGTGAGCGACATCGTCGAGTTCGGCCGCATCATCGTTGTCGTTTCGGGCGGCCTGTCGATCGCGATCCTCGTCCGTGTCATCGCCGCCAGGATCGGCCTGCCGACCGCGGCGCCGCTGCTCGTTGCGGCGGCCGTGGCCTCCGAGGTGTCGGACAGGCTCGCCTCACTGCTCTCTTTCGTCGACGTGCAACGGATCGCCACGCTCGCGCTGATCGTGATCCTGTTCGACGGAGGCATGAGCATGGGTCTCGCCCGGTTCCGCTCCGCCGCCGTTCCGATCACGGTCCTCGGGGTGCTCGGGACATTCGGGACCGCTCCACTCGTGGGCGTCGCCGCGCATTACGTGCTCGGCTTCGACTGGACGGTCGCCCTCCTGCTCGGGGCGGCCCTCGCCCCGACCGATCCCGCCGTGACGTTCTCCGTCCTCGCAGGGAAGGAGGTCGAAGGCCGCTCCGGCACGATTCTGGAGGGAGAGTCGGGGTTCAACGATCCCGTCGGGATCGCGCTGATGATCGGGATGGTCGAGCTCGCCACGGTTCCGGACGCAGGCGCGGCCGACGTCGTTTGGGAGTTCCTGCGCGAGATGGGCGTCGGACTCGCGGAGGGCGCCGTGGCGGGCTTCGTGCTGCTGCAGCTCATCCGACGGGTGCCGCTGCCGGATACCTCGCTCTATCCGCTCGCGGTGGTGCTGTTGGCGGGCCTCGTCTACGGCATCGCCGCCGTGTCCCATGGGTCGGGCTTCCTCGCCGTCTTCGTGGCGGGGATCGTGATCGGCGACGCGGCGTTCCCGAGCAGGGTCGGCGTACGGCATTTCGTGTCGGCGCTCGCAGACCTCGGCGAGCTGGCGGTGTTCGTCGCGCTCGGGTTGACGATCGATCTCGGGTTCATCTTCGCGGGGGCCGTCTGGTGGCAGGGCCTGATTCTCGCGCTGCTCCTCGGATTCGTCGTGCGTCCTCTGGTCGTCACCCCGCTTCTCCTTCCAGCGCGGCTGACGCGTGGCGAGCGGCTGTTCGTCACGTGGGCCGGCTTGAAGGGAGCGGTCCCCATTCTCCTTGCGTCGCTCGCGGTCGTCGGCGGCACCGACCAGGCTCCGGAGATCTACGGAATCGTGTTCGTCGTCGTGCTCTTCTCGGTCGTCGTCCAGGGAACCCTCGTCCCCACCGTGGCGCGCCGTCTCGGCGTGCCCATGGTCGACGCGGGAGACGCGCAGCGCGAACCGGCGATCGAGAGGCCGACGCCGAGGTAGAACGCAGGAGACAGGCTGAAGCCTGTCACCGTGCCAGGCACACCGTGCACACCGTGCTCAGCCCAAGAAGGGAGGGGTCACGGGGAACCGTAGGTTCCCGGCTTCAGGATCCGCGCGAAGCGCGGCAATAGGTATCCCGCGGCGGAGGCCGCGATATGCTTTTTCATCGCGGCCTACGCCGCGCGCAGCTGGGTGGAGCGCAGCCGGAGCAGCTCGACCAGATCCGCGGTGGCGCGGAACGGGTCGGTCACCACCGCGCCGGTCGAGGTCGACAGCGCCACGATGACGTCCCCATCGCTCTCTGCGAGGAGCAGAGGCCCGGGAGGCACAGACCGGTCGACCAGGAGTGCGAGTCGCCTGACCACGTCGACGTCGGCCGGACGAGCGGAGCGAATGGCGATCTCGCACCGCCCGCCGACCTGACGCGCGAGGGCTGCCGGGAGGTGATCGGTCAACCGAGGTACCGCCGCTGGCGAGCCGTCTCGTCGATCCGGGAATCGCGGCCAGAGGTGACCGCGCCGATGCCGACGAGGACGATGAAGACGATCAATGCGATTCCCATGGCTTCATCGTGGCTGAGCAGGTACTATCAGCACAAGTCGAGGTTTTCATGACAACCATTAGTGCAGCTGATCATCCCTCGCTCGACGCCCAGCAGGCCGACAATTGGCTCGGCGTCGAGCTGCGCCACCTCGCAGCCCTGGAGGCCGTCGCCCGTGCGGGATCGTTCGGGCGCGCCGCGACCGAGCTCGGGTACACGCAGTCGGCCGTGAGCCAGCAGATCGCGGCACTCGAGCGAATCGTCGGCGAGAAGCTCGTCGAGCGCCCGGGCGGGCCCCGCGCGATCTCGATGACCGAGGCCGGCACGCTGCTTCTGCGGCACGCGGAGGCGATCGTGAACCGGCTCGACGCCGCCCGCGCCGACATGCTCGCGCTGCGCGCCGGAGAGACCGGGGCGTTGCGAGTCGGCACCTACCAGAGCATCGGGGCGCGCGTGCTGCCGGAAGTGATGCGGCGGTTCCGCTCCGACTGGCCCAAGATCGAGCTCGGTCTCTCGGAGCCCTCGACCGACCCGGAGCTCTACGACGCGATCGAGAGCGGGAAGCTCGACCTCGCCTTCTGCTCGGCCCCGCTGCCCGACGGCCCCTTCGAGATCCTGGCGCTGATGAGCGATCCGTACGTCCTCCTCCTCCCCGCCGAGCACCCGGCGACGGCCCTCGCATCGGTGTCACTCGCAGACCTGGGCGACCTCTCGCTGATCGGTGCGAGCACCTGCTCGAGCGGCGTCGAGGTCGAGCAGCTCCTGCGCCACTCCGGCCATCCTGTCGAGTACGCGTTCCGCTCGGACGACAACGGGACGATCCAGGGCCTCGTCGCCGCCGGCTTCGGCGCCGCGCTCGTGCCGCTCCTCGCCGTCAGCCCCGGCGACGACCGCGTCGAGGTGATGCGGATCGAGCCGGCCGTGCCGCCGCGCGTACTTGCCGTCGTCTGGCACCGCGACCGGCACCGTTCGCCTTCTGCGAAGGCGTTCGTCGAGATCGCCCGCGGCGTCAGCGCCGAGGTCGAGAGGCAACTCGTCGCGCCGTAGCGAAGCCGGCCGGTGGAGCGACCTCGACCCGAGTCACTCGATCGAGGGACGACCATCGGACGAGCGACTGTCGGGTCGGCTAGCCGATCCTGGTCGAAGGGCGCTCTCCTCGCCGTGTAGGTTCGATACCTCAGAAGCGGATAGCGGGGAGGTGCGGTCGGGGGCAGCGAAATTGGACTGCCCCTCCCCCGCGTCCGATCTGGTGCCGGCCGAGCTGACGCGCGAACGCTGGGGGCGCTCGGTGACGGCGGCGATCGCCTGGCCCTGCCCGATGCGCATCCAGGCAAGGCCGTATCGCGCCTGGCGCCGTTCCAGCTAGTGCCACCGTGCCCAGAGGCTGGGCGGCTTCCGGAAGACGAGCCCTTCGACGACGGACGGACGCGCCGGGTCGAGCCGCAGGCCGGGCAGCCGTGTGAGCGCGCGATCGAGGGCGATGCGCGTCTCCAGCCGAGCGAGGTGCATGCCCAGACAGACGTGTGGCCCATGCGCGAACCCGACCTGCAGGTTGACGTTCGGACGACGGACGTCGAACGCGTCCGGATCCTCGAACACCGCCGGATCCCGGTTTGCGCCTGCGAGCGAGAGCGTCACGAGGTCTCCCCGGGGGATCGAGGCACCCGCGAGCTCCGTATCACGCGTCGCGTAACGGTCGATCACGGCCGCGGCGGGCTCCAGCCGGAGCGACTCCTCGACAGCCCCCGTCACGAGCCTCCGGTCGGCGGCCACGAGGGCTCGCTCGGATTCGTGTCCGAGCAGGTGCAGGAACGCGTTGGCGATCATCGCCTCGGTCGTCTCGATCCCTCCGAACAGGAGCACGGCTGCATTCGATGCAACCTGCTCGCGGCTGAGGCCGCCGGCCTCGCTGGCCGCCGCCGCGACGAGCGAGGCAGCGGGATCGCGGTCGAGGGCCGGCTCGACGGACGACCGCAGGCGGGCGAAAGCCTTCCGGCCGCTCCCATCGGGAGCCGCCCCGGCCGTGATGCCCGTGACCTCGGCGACGATCGCGGCATACCAGCCGAGCGCCTCCGCCGGGTCCGTCTCCTCGAGCCCGAGCGCCTGCACCATCACCTCGACCGACAGCGGCCCTGCGAGCGTCGCACGGAGGTCGGCAGTCCCGTCGTGCTCGATCAGGTCGAGCAGACGGTCGACCTCGCGCTCCACGATCGCCGTGAACCGCGCGGTCACCGCGTCGAGTCGAAACGGTCGCGCGAATGGATCGCGGTGCCGTCGGTGCTCGAGCCCGTCGAGTGAGAGCATGCTCGGGCCGACGACCTGGGCGGTCGAAAATCGCGGGTCGTCGACGGTGAACGTGTCCGGATCACGCATCGCCTGCAGCGTCAGATCGCGGCGCGTCACCACCCACGCGTCGAGGGCCGGCACCCACGAGACGGGCTCCCGCGCGCGAAGACGCGCGAGTACAGGATGGGGATCGCGCTCGAGCTCTGCGATCGTGACATCGGCGCCGAGCGGGAACGAGGTGCGCATCGTCCGACGATAGACTCCGGCGGGATGGCAACGACGGCGACCGACCGGCAGCTGCTGATCGACGGCGCGTGGGTCGAGACCGGCGCGTGGGTCGAGATCGCGTCGCCCTACGACGGCTCGCCCGTTGCCCGGGTCGCGAAGGCGGGTGCCGACGAGACGAGACGGGCGCTGGATGCCGCAGCCCGCGCGATGGAGTCTCCGCTACCGGCGCACACGCGGGCCGAGATCCTCGACCGTGTCTCACACGCGCTCGGACGGCGCGCGGACGAAGCAGCCGGGCAGATCGCCGCCGAGGCCGGGAAGCCGCTCAAGGCCGCACGCGTCGAGGTCGGTCGAGCGATGTCGACCTACGCGATGGCGGCCGTGGAGGCGCGAACCCTCACCGGCCAGATGGTGCCGATGGACGCCTCGCAGGCAGGAGAGGGCAAGCTCGCGTTCACGCTGCGGCGGCCGATCGGGGTGGTCGGCGCGATCTCGCCGTTCAACTTTCCCCTCAACCTCGTCGCCCACAAGATCGCGCCTGCGCTCGCCGCCGGTTGCGCAGTGGTCCTCAAGCCTGCGTCGCAGACACCCCTGTCGGCGCTCCTCCTCGCGGAGCTCGAGGACGAGGCAGGCCTGCCCCCGGGCTGGTTGAACGTCGTCGTCGGCCCCTCATCGGAGATCGGGGACGTTCTCGTCGAGGACGAGCGCGTCAAGCTGATCACGTTCACCGGTTCCGGCGCCGTGGGCTGGGGGATTCGGGAGCGAGCCGCGAAGAAGAAGGTCGGGCTCGAGCTCGGAAACGCGACTCCGGTGATCGTCGCGGCCGACGCGAATGTGGAGGATGCAGCAACCCGTTGTGCCGCGAACGCGTTCTCGTTCGCCGGGCAGAGCTGCATCTCGGTGCAACGGATCTACGTCGAGCGGAGCGTCTACGACGACTTCAAGGCGCGTTTCGTGCCCAAGGTCAACGCACTCGTCGTCGGCGACCCGGCCGACGAGACGACCGACGTCGGCCCGCTCATCTCGACCCATGAGCGGGATCGCGTGCTTGCCTGGATCGAGCAAGCGCGCGACAGCGGGGGCACGATCTTGACGGGTGGTGTGCTCGAGGGCGAGCTCCTCCGCCCGACGGTTGTGGAGGATCCGCCGCTCGACTCTCGTCTCGCGTGCGACGAGGCGTTCGGACCCGTCTGCACCCTGCAGGCGTACGACACGCTCGACGAGGCGATCGAGCGCGCGAACGCGACGCGTTATGGGCTCCAGGCGGGGGTGTTCACGGCCTCGCTGGCCTCGGCCTTGCATGCCTCGCAGACCCTCGAGTTCGGCGGAATCACGGTCAACGAAGCGCCGACCTTCCGCGCCGACCAGATGCCGTATGGCGGCGTCAAGGAATCGGGCAACACGCGCGAAGGACCGGCCTGGGCTGTCCGCGAGATGACCGAGGAGCGGCTGGTCGTCGTCCAGTTGTGAGCTCGCGCGAACGCGCGACAGCTGCCTGTCCCGTCCCTTGCGCGAGGAGCGTCACGCGGAGGATCCCTCGGGACAGGTGCCCGGGAGGGCTGCGAGAGGCTCCTCCATCGCCAAGCCCGACGACGTTATCCTGATCGCAGATGGCACTGTTCTCCAACAAGCCGGCTACTCCGGCAGCCACTGATCTCCGTCGCGAGCGCCGCGCGCTCCTCCAGTTGCGCGAGGAGCGGCTCCGCGAGCTCGGTGGACTGACCCTCGAGATGTATCGCCGCGACCACTTCAACGAGACGCTCGTCATCGAGCGCTGCGCCGAGCTCGTCGCAATCGAGGCGCGCGCGAGCGAGATCGACGCGCTGCTCCAGGGCGCACGAGGGCTGCGCCGGCGCGGTGCCGCGATTTGCGCGTGCGGTGCTCCGGTCCTGATGGGCGCCCGCTTCTGTCCGAGCTGCGGCCGGTCGCTGATCGACGAGACCGCCGAGGCCGGGGCGCAGGGTTGACGAGTTGGAGTCGCTGACGCGCTGTCCGCGCTGCGGTGAGCACGTTGCCGCGAGCCAGGAGTACTGCCTCGAATGCGGGCTCCATCTCCCCGGTGCGAGCCGACTCGGGCCGCCGCCCGTCGATCGTCGTGCACTCGCGATCCCGCTCGCCGTCGCGGCGGTCATCGCCGTTGGCGGCGCCGCGCTCGCGATCGGGCTCACGCGCGACACCGCAACCGCCACCGCGATCGTCACCGCTACCGGCGGCAGCGAGGCCATTCCCGTCTCCACGGTCGCCAGAACCACCCGACTCGAACAGTGGCCCACCGGCACGAACGCATGGACGAACGTCCTGGTCTCGATCCCGAAGGTCGACGGCCGCGACGCCGCCGTCGCCCGTGCCGAACAGGCTCGCCGGAAGGGATTGCGACGAGTCGGCGTGCTCGATTCGTCGCGCTACGCAAGCCTCCATCCGGGGTACTGGATGGTCTTCGCCGGGATCTATCCAAGCGAGCCCGAGGCCGCGAGCCGCCTGCGCGAGGCGAAGGCGGTGCAGAAGGGTGCGCGCACCCAGCGCGTCGCCGGTTGATGCTCGTCACCCCGTTTCGTTGCCCAAATAGGCAATTTCAAGGGTGAGTTTGTAACACAGGCCCAAACCGGGTAGACTGGGCGGTGACCAGGACGTTTTCCGCCTGTTTACGGCCTACAAATCGCGTTTGAAGGGGAAGCGAGACCCGACTGATGGAAGAGCACGTCGTTTATTTGCAGTCCTGCATGTATCAGTATTCGCGAGCGATCTATCGCTCGATCAAGGATCTGATCGACCCCTACACAGATCAGCAGACAAGACTGGAGTCGCGTCGAACCGTGCTCGACGAGTGCGAGCTGACGATGTCACGTCTCGCCGCCGACCCGCAGTATTTCGCGCGTCCCGATCGCGCATTGTTCCAGGACATCCGCCGGTATTTCCCGATCACGGCGCAGGCACAGGTGGCGTGGGCGGTGCGTGAGGGCGTCGGTGCCGCGATCGCGTTCATCGAGCAGCAGATCGAGGCTGGAGCGTTCGACGGGGGGATTGCCCGTTGCAAGGCAACGACGCGCAAGGGCAAGGCCTGTCAGCGCACGCCGCTGCCGAGCCGTGACTACTGCCCGTCGCACCAGCATCTCGAAGCGCGCACGTCGCTCGCCGCCTAGTCGTACCGCGGCGCGGCACGCGCTCAGCGCACGCCCGGCCACGACAACCAATGCGCGCCGTACGCCGCGTTTCCGAGCGGTAAGCTCGCACACACGATGTCGCACGACACCGACAAGCTCATCCGTCAACTCTCGCTCGTAGCCTTCCTGATGGCCGAGCGTCGGCCGCTGACCGCGAGAGACGTGAAAGGGAACGTCGAGGGCTACTCCGAGATGTCGGACGAGGCGTTCGCGCGACGCTTCTACTCCGACCGCGCCGAGCTGACCGGGCTCGGTGTACCGCTCCATTCCCAGCGCGACGAGTTCACGGGAGAAGAGCTCTACACCCTTCGTTCCGAGAACTATTTCCTCGATCGCCTCGACCTCAAGGACGACGAGCTCGCGGCCCTCCAGACGGCGTTGTTCTACCTCGACGGCAAGTTCGCGTACGCCGAGCCGCTGCGCCTCGCGCTACAGAACCTCGCGCTCGGCCGTCCTGGTTTCTCCGAGGCACGCACCGACACCGAGGAGCGTGTCCGGGTCAGCGCTCCGGACTATTCACCCGAGCTGGCAGGGCGGCTCTCGAAGCTGGAGTCGGCGATCTCGAAGCAACGCACGATCAAGTTCGCGTACTGGTCTCCTCAGCGCGACAAGGTGACCGAGCGCACGCTCAACCCGTATGCCCTGCGGCTCGACGAGGGGATCTGGTACGTCGTCGGCCAGGATCTCGACCGTGCTGCCGTCCGCACGTTTCGGGTGTCCCGGATCCGCAGCGACATCCGCTTCGCCACCCGCCGCGAGCGGGATTTCCGCCTCCCGCCGGAGTTCGACGTCGAGGCGCACCGCGTCCCGCGGCCCTGGCAGATCGGCGACGTCGTCGGCACGGCCCGGATCGAGGTGCAGGGCGACACTGCCTGGTGGGTGCACCGAACGCTCTCCGACGCCGGCACGCTGACCGACGGCGTCTTCGAGACGAACTTCGCTCGCATCGAGCCGCTCGTCGGCTGGGTGCTGCGGCAGAACGGCCGTGCGATCCCACTCGAGCCCAAGACTCTCCGCCAGGGGGTTGCCGACGGGCTCGCCCGTCTGCGCGAAGCCCACGACGGCGACAGCCCGGCGCCTGCGCGCGAGCGGCGCGTCGACGCGTCCGTCGATCGGGGAGACCGACCCGTCGGGCCGATAGCGCCCGAGCGGTTCGGCGTGCTCCAGGCGCTCCTCGCGCATGTTCTGTCCGCCTGCGGTGAGGGTCGCGACGCACGACTCGACGCCGATGAGCTCGCTGCGCGCTTCTCGATCCCGAGGGAGGAGCTCCAGGACACGCTCTCACTGCTGAACCTGGTCAATTTCGGAGGCGGGTGCTACACCGTGTACGCCGAGGTCGACGAGGACGAGGGAGTCGTGCGTGTCGACAAGGAGCTCTACGGAGACGTGTTTCGGAGGCCTCCGAAGCTGACGCCTCTCGAGGCGCGCGCGATTCGCCTCGCGATCGACTACGTCGGGCCGACCATCGCGGCGGAGGCCCACACGCCGCTCGATCGGGTGCGCAAGAAGCTCGAGGAGACGTTCGGGCAGTTCGACCTTCCTCACACGCCGACGGGCAACGTCGTCGACGCCGAGGAGGAGCTCGTTCGGACGCTCTCCGACGCCGTCGAGAAGCGGCGCGTCGTCGAGATCGAATACCTCAAGGAAGGGGACGAACAGCCGACGACGAGGTCGGTCGAGCCGTACTCCTTCGAGCGTGAGCTGCCCGTGTGGCGCGTGCACACCTGGGATCGCACGGCGGACGGCCCGCGCACCTACCGGCTCGACAGGATGCGGTCGGCACGGCTCACTGCCGAGGCCTTCGAGCCGCGCGTCGGCTTCGATCCGCGCTATCTCACCGAGCCGCGCCTGGCCCGGCTGTGGCACTCGCCGATTGTCGCCCGCTGGAAGATCGAGCGCGGCGCCCGAGGGCTGACCGACAAGGCAGCGCTCTCCGAGCTGCCGTTCAAGACGGACGAGTGGCTGCTGTCCGAGGTGCTCGCCGATGCGGGCGAGACCGTGGTCCTGGAACCGGCCGACATGCGGGCCGCCGTCGCGCGGAGAGCCCGCGAGCTCCAGACGGAGCTGGGTCTCAGCCCACGCCGGAAGCGGCCGGCAGCACGAGCCTGAACGTCGCCCCCCGGCCCGGGCTCGACTCCACCTCGACCTCTCCCCCGTGCTCCATGGCGATCGTTCGCACCAGTGCGAGCCCCAGCCCCGAACCCGGTCGGGCCTCGGTGAGCCGCACCCCGGGCTCGAATACGCGCGCGATATCGGCGGCTGCGATTCCCTCCCCCTCGTCCGCGACCGCGAGCACGACGAGGGCACCGCGGCCCCTCGCCGACACGCGCACGGTGGTTCCGGGAGGCGAATGACCCACCGCGTTCGCGATCAGGTTCGCCAGCGCCTGCCGTAGCCGGTCCCCGTCACCGTCCACCCCGAGCCCGTCCTCGACCTCTGCGACGACGCCCGCTCGTCCGAGTGCCGCTGTTTCCACGACCTCGACCGCGAGTCGGCCGACGTCGAGGCGTTCGAGGCGAAGCGAGGGCAGCGTCGCGTCGGCGATGAGCCGTTCGATGCTCGCCACTGCGACGCCTGCCAGCTCGAGCAGCCGCCGTCTCCTCTCGTCGTCCCCTTCGACGTAGGCCTCGCGGATCGCCGCCAGCGCGGAGACGGGGCTCCTGAGCTCGTGCGCAAGCACGGCGAGCCGATCGACGGCCGTCACCCGCGCTCCGCCATCTTCGCGATCGCCCAGGCGGCCGCCTCGGCAAGGACGGGATCGTCACTCGCGCCCCACGCCTCGACGAATGGGACGGCGGCACCTGAATCCGTGTTGCCGAGGGCGTAGAGGGCGTTGCGCCGAAGCCAGCGAGGATCGTTGCGCGGGACGTAGAGGCGGTCCAGCTCGTCGACGAGCTCGGCACCGTCGCCGGCGAGCCATTCGACGAGCGAGACGTTCGGCATCGCGTCGTCGGGCAGCGGCAGGCCGGCACGCCGCTTTTCGATCCCCCGGTTCCAGGGGCAGACGTCCTGACAGATGTCGCACCCGTAGACCGAGTCTCCGAGCTCCTCTCGATACGCCTCCGGCACCGGAGCCGGTGCCTGGGTCCAGTACGACAGGCAGCGATTCGCATCCAGCACACCGGGTTCGTCGAGCGCGCCCGTCGGACAGGCGTCGATGCAGAGCCGGCAGCGGCCGCAGTCGAGGTCGAGCGGCGCCGTCGTCTCGATGTCGACGTCGGTGACCAGCGTCCCGAGGACGACCCACGAGCCGTGCTCCCGTGTGATCAGCATCGTGTTCTTGCCGTAGAAGCCGACGCCCGAGCGCCTGGCGCCCTCGCGATCGACGTGTTGATTGGCGTCCACGAGCACCCGGTAGCGTCCACCGAGGAGCCGGCCCAGCTCGTCGAGTCGGTCGCGGAGGAGCGCGTAGTGATCGCGCCAGGCGTATCGGGGCAGGCGACCCTCGCCTGCTCCGGGATCCGGGCCCTCGACCCAATAGCAAAGGGCCGCGGAGACGACAGTACGCGCCTCGCCGTCGAGGAGGAGCTCGGGGTGGCACGAGACGTCGGGCCGGGCCATCGTGAACTTCATGTCTGCGAAGAGACCCGCCTCACGGCGTTGCGAGATGTGCCGCTCGGTCTCCTCGTACGCCGAGGCCGGAGCGGCGCCGACGACATCGAGGCCGAGCTCGGCGGCACATCGGGCGAGCTCGGCTGCCTTCATGCGAGGATTGTGCCGGTGAAGGCGATTCGCATCCACGAGGACGGCGGTTCGGACGTCCTGCGGTACGAGGACGTGGCCGACCCGGTGGCGGGCGACGGCGAGGTTCTCGTGCGCCTTGCAGCCGCGTCGCTGAACCACCTCGACGTGTGGGTTCGCATGGGACTCCCTTCCGTGCCGAAGCCTCGGATCCTGGGCGCCGACGGCTCCGGGGTCGTCGAGGCGCTCGGCGCGGGTGTCGACGGTCTCTCGGTGGGCGACCGGGTCGTGCTCAACCCGGGTATGGAGCATGGCGCCACGATCTCGGTGATCGGAGAGCATCGCGACGGAACACATTGCGAGTTGATCGCGGTGCCGGCGGAGCAGGTGTTTCCTCTCGCGGACGGGCTTTCGTTCGAGGACGCCGCGGCTTTCCCGCTCGTCTACGAGACTGCGTACAGGATGCTCGTCACCAAGGCGTCGGTGCAGGCGGACGAGTGGGTTCTGATCTGGGGCATCGGCGGTGGAGTCGCGACCGCAGCGTTCGAGATCTCCCGCGCGCTCGGCGCCCGTACGATCGTCACCTCCGGAAGCGACGACAAGCTCGAGCAGGCACGCGCCTGGGGCGCTGATCTCGCCGTCAACCATCACACCGGGGACGTCGTCCAGGCCGTCAAGGAGGCGACCGGCAAAGGGGTCGAGATCGTCGTCGAGACGGTCGGCGAGGCGACCTGGGCCCGTTCGCTCTCGGCCGTCGCACCGGCCGGACGGGTGACCGTGTGCGGCGCGACGAGTGGCCCCAACCCTCCCGCGGCGCTGCATCGCTTCTGGTGGAAGCAGCTGACCGTGTACGGATCGTCGATGGGAACCCGGGAGGACTTCCTCGGGGCCTACGATCTCGTCTCGACCGGCCGGGCCCGCGTGCACGTCGACAGGGTGTTCCCGCTCGCCGAGACGCGGGCCGCACACGAGCGGCTCGAGGCAGGCGACCAGATCGGCAAGATCGTCCTCTCGATCCCGTAGCCATGCCAGAGCCTGCGGCGACCCGGCCGCAACGGCGATGGCTGTCGTGCCGCAGCCGACCTCGCCTCGACAACCCGTCTCGAGCGTCTCGACGGGATTCCACCGAACGTCCAGGCGGAACCAACCCTTCGGGGAGTCGTGGAACAGCCGGCCGGAGCCGACATCGATACGACATGCCCCGCACAGTGGTCCGGCCGGGGAGAGACGAACCGGAGGCTTCGAGCCTCCGGCAATCGAGGGAGGAATCACCATGATGGACGTCATCCTCTGGTCGGTCGTTCGAGCGCAGAACGGGTTCGCCCGCCTGCGTGACGAAGAGCGGGCCCAGACCCTCACCGAGTACGCGCTGATCATCGCGGTCGTCGCACTCGGCGTGATCCTGGCGATCGTGTTCCTGCGCGACCAGATCAGGAGCCTGTTCACCAAGGCAGGCAGCGAGCTGAGCACGGGCCCGAGCTGACCGGCAGGCCCTGAATCGAGTGGTATCCCGAGCGGCCCCTCGCAGGAGGGGCCGCTCACGTTTTCCGGGTCCGCAGCCTAGGTGGTCGCCGCCCATGAGAGCCAATCGACGAGTTGGAACTCCCGACGTCCACCGCAACAGAATCGCAACGACGATGCGATCCCCACGGGTCTCCCGGGTCACCCCAAAGGGAGTATCGTCTCTCTACGAAGGAGAGGCCGGAGTGGAAACCCTGAATGCCACCCTGTCGCAGAGAGTTCGCGACCTGATCGAGTCGCAGCACCGTTCACCGCTCTTGAGCACGACTGGAACGCGGGCTGCGGTCGAGGAGCTGATGGACCGCAACGAGCGCCTCGAGCTCGCCGTCCGCGAGCTCGCCGCAGAGGTCGAACAGCTTGCCGCGATGCTCGTACGTGCGTAAGCGACAACCGGGGGCGCGCGGCGCGTAAACGCCGGCTCGGCTCCCGCTGTAGCGTTTTGTGACCCTCGTCAGATGACCGGAGCCGACCCGGTATTCACGATGTCGGCGACAGTGGCCCAGCCGCGTCTGGCAGTTGCGATCGCGAGTTGCATGTTGCGGAGTCCAAGGGTGGAGTGGGCGTCCGTCGAGGCGACCAGCTTGACACCTGCCTGGATCGCCATGCGCGCGTGCGCGCCGTGCAGATCGAGTCGATTGGGAAGGCCGTTGATTTCGAGGGCGACGCCGGTTTCGAGCGCGACTTCGATGACTTTGCCGAGGTCGAGCGCGTTGGCAGGCCGGTGGTTGATCAGGCGGCCCGTCGGGTGGCTGAGGCAGCGGACGGAAGGGTGGCGCATGGCGTGCGTCACCTTGCGCGTGAGGATGTCCCCACTCTCACGCTGGCCCGCGTGCAGGCTGAGCTGTACCCAGTCGAGCTCCGCGAGCACGTCGTCAGGGAGGTCGAGCTCGCCGTCGCGCCTGATGTCGACCTCTGTGCCTCGTAGCACCCGAAAGGGCGTGACGGCCTCGTTGACGGCCGCGATCTCTTCTCCCTGCCGGCGGAGGGCCTCAGCATCGAGACCCGGGACCACGCGCACGTTCGGGGTGTGGTCACAGACGGCGATGTAGTCGTAGCCGAGCTCGATCGCCGCCAGAGCCATTTCGAGCACGGTCGCCTTGCCGTCGGACCAGGTCGTATGGCAGTGCAGGTCGCCCCGAACGTCGCCGAGCTCGACCAGGCGGGGCGGTTCGCCTCGGAACGGCTGCTCCCGCAGTTCGGGCGGGGACCAGGCAAGCCCCAGAGCCCGGTAGACGGCTTCCTCGTCCTCCCCGTCGGGCAGAGGTTCGAGGGGCGCGACGTAGGAGGCACTCCCGGTCGCTCGCACGAGCTCCGTCCCGAACGTGGACGGTTCGGCCACCACGAGCGTCACCGCGACTCCCTCGACGGTCACACCCACGGCGCGTCGCTCTCCCCGTTCGACGACGCTGACGATCACCGGCAGCCGCTCGAACCTGTCGAGCACCGGATCAGGCGCGTCAGAGGAGACAACGACGACCAGGTCGTGTGGTGCGTCCGCCCATCGCCTGACGTCGCCGGCGACCTCGCCGTCCAGCTGCTCGGCGATCTGTTCCAGAAGCGCGCGGGCTCCGCTCAGCAACAGACCCCGAGCGCGGGCCGGTTGCTGCGGCTGACGAAGGCGGTCGAGCATTCGACGCTCGGTTTTCGGTCCGATCCCCCGCGCGTTTTGCAGTCCGCCGTTCAGAGCAAGCTCGCGGAACTGGCTCGCCGTTCGGACGTCGAGGTCCGCGGCGATCTCGAGCATCCGTTTCGGGCCGACGCCGAGAAAGCGTCCCAAGCCGATCAGCTCCGGCCTGACCTCCCGTTCGAGCTCGTCCAACTCGGCGATCGTGCCCGTCTCCACGAGCTCGGCCAACGTGGCAGCGATTCCCGGGCCGACGCCACGCAACTCCCGCACGCGCCCTTCCCGCACGAGCTCCGCGACCGGGGCGAGGGTGTCGCGAATCGTCTCGGCTGCACGCCGATACGCCCGGGAGGTGTAGAAGCCGGATCCGGCCAGATCGAGGAGTCCCGCGAAGGCATCCAGTCGCTCGGCGATGCCGCGGTTGCCGAGCGCCTCAGTCGTCGCTGTTCCCGCCGCCCGACGCGGTCGCCTCGTCGTGTGCAGGCCCGGACTCGTGCATCTGCCCGGCGACGTTGGCGCTCCCTGGCGTGCCGGTTCCGAAACCTCCTGTCTGCTCGGTCTTGCCGGCTCGTCTGGGATCGGCGACCCGCTGTTCATCTCCGCCCTCACTGACTCGACTCATGCGGAACTCGGCGTGTGGCACGACGAAACACTCCTTCGATCGGAATCCGCGACCCTCGTGTTCCTACCCCGCGGGTCGAGCCTCCCAACCCCGCGGTGCGTGGTCGGCTCCGGATGGCAGTCCGGATTCCAGCCCGCGACGCCGTCGACCAGGCCGACGCGGGTTTAGCCGCACGGACAGCCGGGGTACGACCTGATTCTGATGAGCGCTGTGATCCAGTTCCCGTCACGACGTCCGGCAGTTTTCGGGCTGGCTATCCCCTCGAGCGAGCACCAGGAATCGCGCGGGAGGAGAGCTGTCGTCCAGCTCGGCGGCGTCGCGACCGTCTGTGTGGTCGCCGAGATTCCGCGCGTGGGGGACGTCATCCACGCCAATGTCACGGGTGTCGTCGAGAACGTGCGCGTGACGCGGGACGGACTCATCCGTGTCCACGCGAGGGCTCTTGCCTCGAATGCCGATGCGGTCGAGGACCCGAGCACGAGCGGCCGGTCCCCTCGTGTCGCGGCGGTGCTCGCCGAGATGCGACGCCGGCGTTTGCGCAACGACAACCGGTCGGGTCGGGCCGGCGACCTTCCTGCCGGCGCATGACGAACCTTGCCAACAGCCGTGCAGCGCAGCCTGTCCGCGATGGTGGCGAGCGCGTGGTGCATTCGAACGGGTTCGAATGGCTTTCTCGAGCCGGGTTCGTCGCCCGCGGCTTGATCTACGGGATCGTCGGGGTTCTGGCGCTGAAACTGGCGCTCGGGCACGGCGGCAAGACGACGAATCAGCAGGGTGCGCTTCACACCGTCGCCGATCAGCCCTTTGGCGAGATACTCCTCTCACTCGTCGCTGTCGGTCTGGGCGGCTATGCCCTCTGGCGGCTCATTCGAGCGGCCATCGGACACGGACCCGAGGGAACCGACAGCACCTTCGATCGCCTAGCGGCGCTCGGCAGCGGGATCGTCTACAGCGGGCTTTGCATCGTCGCGATCCGCATTCTGATGAACGGCAAGGGCAGCTCGACGACTCCCAGGTCGGCGGCAGCAGGGGTCTTCGGATGGCCCGCCGGCACCTGGATCGTCGGGGCGGCGGGTCTGATCGTCCTCGGCGTGGGCCTCTATCAGGGCTACCGCGGCCTGACGAAGGACTTCCTCGCAGACTCGAAAACCGAAGAGATGAGCCCGCGGGCGAAGAAGTTGGTCACGTGGCTCGGAATCCTCGGCCACCTTGCCCGGATGGTCGTCTTCGGGCTGATCGGCACCTTCCTGATCAAGGCAGCGGTGGACTTCAGCGCGCGTGACGCGGTCGGCCTCGACGGCGCCCTGGCCAAGATCCAGCACAGCTCGTACGGCTCACTTGTTCTCGGAGTCGTCGCCCTCGGGCTGATCGCCTTCGCGCTCTACTCGTTCAGCGACGCACGCTACCGGCGGATCTAGCGCCGCACGAGCTCGGTATTCGCCCATCGGAGGCGCTCTCGCTCACGCACCGACCAGAAGTGGTGATGACGATCGAACACGATCCGCAGGAGAGCGATCACGGCTTGTCGGCGTCGGACGTCGAAGATCAGGCGCCGTTCAAGGACGAGCACCCAGGCGGGAAGACCGACACCGACGATCGCGACGGGCCGAACGAGCATCCGCTCGAGGGAGGCCAGACGGACGCGGTCGACGAGGCGCAGGAGGTAGCGGGAGCCGGCTCGAGCGCGTCCGCGGAATCCAGCTCCTTTCTGATCCGATTTCCGGACGGAACGGGGACCCTCGAGACCCTCGACGACAACGCGGCCTACCCGAAGCGAGGTGACGAGGTGGCTCCGGGATGGATCGTCGACGAGGTGGAAATTCGGGACGGCCGCGACGAGGACGTGATGGTCGACGGCCGGATCGTGTACCTCGAGGCGAGGGTGGTGTCACGCGACGAGTTCGTCGCGTGATCGGCCAGAGCGCCACCGGATGAGCGCCGCTGCGGCGCGCTTGAACGAGGCGCAAGGCCGCAGCCGACCTGACTCGGGCGGCCGGGGCTGCTCGATCCGGTTCCCGTTCGTCGAGGATGACCACATGGCCTTGGCCCGCGGCACCCGCGGTTTGGGCCCGAGCTTCCGGGGTACTGCACCACCATGCGCGATTGCCTGCTGCTCGTCGATCTGTTCGACGATTTCGAGCACGACGACGGCGATCTGCTGCTCGCGTGCTTTCAAGAGCGCTTTCCGCAGCTCCGCTCGCTCGTTCGATCGTTCAGAGCAGAGGCTGCGCCGATCGTGTACGCGAACGACTCGTTCGGCTGCTTCGACGGCGAGGCCGGGGCGATTGTCGACCGGGCAAGGCGAGGGCCCGCCGGGCAGCTCATCGAGAAGATCGCGCCGAGACCAGAGGATCGCTTCGTCGTCAAACCCAGGTACTCGGCGTTCGACCACACGCCCCTGGATTTGATCCTCGAAAACCTCGAGATCGAGCGGATCATCCTTGCTGGGATGTCGACCGAAGGCTGCGTCGCCCAGACGGCGATCGCCGCTCGCGAGGCCGGCATGAAGGTGACTGTCGTCGGCTCGGCATGTTCCACGGTCGACCTCGAGCTCGAAGAGATCGCGCTCACATATCTTGAACGAGTTGCCAGGGCGAGGGTCGTCGCGTCGCTCGAGGATGCGAGGGACATTGAGCACTCCGACGCCTGACCGATCGTCACCGGCCCAGCGCTCGCTGGGGCGGCGGCGCTTTCCGCAGTCTCAGACGGATGACTCAGGGTTCGGCGCCCCCGGGACGGGAGCTGCGTCGGCGCCCGCCTCGTCGTCGTCAGGGCCGCTGGGCTGTCCCTCGGCCGAGATCGGCCAGACGTTGTCGATGGGAAGCAACACCTCCTGCTCGAGCAACGGCCACCGCGCGTCGGACATCCAATCTCCCTTGTGCTGTTTCCGTTCCTACCCCAACCTGGTTGGCTCGAATCACGCCGGGGTTTCATGCCCTCCCTGATCGGCCGATCGATCAGGTCCGCCGACGCGATGCTGGGCGAGGCTGTCGGGCGAGGGGTGTCCGCGCACCACGCTCGTCGCCTGCGCAAGGTCGGTTGGGGTAGGGCGCTGCATCCGGGCCAGGCCGCATGGGCGGAGGGAGATCCGCCGCCACGACCCGGCTGCTCGCTGGAAATCCTGATCGACGGGGCAGAGGCGTTGCCACGGATCGCAGACGAGCTGTCGCAAGCCCGCTCGCATGTCTGGCTTGCAGGCTGGCAGTTCTCGCCCGCATTTGCCCTACGCCGCGACGGACGGCAGGTGGTCCTTCGCAACCTGCTGGCCAGGCTCGCGGAGAAGGTCGATACACGTGTGCTCGCATGGGCCGGCGCGCCGCTTCCGCTCTTCCGGCCTTCTCGGCGCACGGTGCGCCGTACGATGGAGGAGCTCTCGCGCGGCACCCGCATCCGGTGTGCGCTCGACGCGCGCGAGCGTCCGCTGCACTGCCATCACGAAAAGACGATCGTGATCGACGACAGGGTCGCAATCGTCGGCGGGATCGACCTCACCGACGAAAACGGCGACCGGTTCGACTCGCACGAGCACATTGCCCGGGCGTCGGTCGGATGGCATGACGTCAGCACGAGGCTCGAGGGCCCCGCGGTCGGCGACGTGTCGGCCCATTTCCGGATGCGTTGGCGCGAAGTGACCGGGGAACAGCTCGACCCGCCTCTCCTGCACGAGGCATCGCAACCAACTTCGCACATGGTTCAGATCGTCCGCACGATCCCCGAGAACGTCTATGCGGCCGAACCGCGTGGCGTCTTCTCAATCCTCGAGTCGTACGTCAAGGCACTGCGGTCGGCCGAGTCGCTGATCTATCTCGAGAACCAATTTCTGTGGTCGCATGAAATCGCCATGGTGCTGCGGCGCAAGCTCGAGGCGCCGCCGTCTCCGGCCTTCCGGATGGTTCTCGTGCTCCCCGCCAGGCCGAACTCCGGCGGCGACGACACCCGCGGTGTGCTCGCCGAGCTGATCGACGCCGACGACGGGCGTGGCCACCTTCTCGCATGCACGCTGTATGCACGCGAGGGGCGTCTGTCCGAGCCGATCTATGTTCATGCGAAGGTCGGCATCGTGGACGACCGCTGGCTCACGGTCGGCTCGGCGAACCTGAACGAGCACTCACTGTTCAACGATACGGAGATGAACGTCGTCTGCCACGACGCGGACCTTGCGCGTGTGACTCGCCTGCGCCTCTGGGCCGAGCATCTCGAACTCGACGCAGCGACAATCGGCGGCGACCCTCGCGCAGTAATCGACCGGTACTGGAAACCCATTTCGGAAGAGCAACTCGCGCGTCGCGAAGCCGGCAAGCCGCTCACGCACCGGCTCGTCCGACTTCCACATGTTTCTCGACGATCGGAACGCCTGCTCGGTCCGCTGCAGGGGCTCGTCGTGGACGGCTAACCCGGGATCGTGATTCGCGCCGCCCCGTGGTGGGTACTCCACTTCCATGGCTCGTGCGAGAGAGAAGAACGCAGCTCGAGCGATCTGGTCGGGGTCGATCTCGTTCGGGCTCGTGAGCGTGCCGGTTCGGATGCTCAGCGCGATCGACGAGAAGGACGTGCATTTCCATCTCCTTCACCGGAAGGACGACAGCCGCATCGGGTACGAGAAGATCTGCAAGCGGGAGCAGAAACCAGTGCCCGAGTCGGAGATCGGGACGGCGTTCGAGCTGTCGAAGGACGAGTACGTGTATCTGGAGGACGCGGACTTCGAGGCCGCTGCGCCGAAGGGATACCACGCCTTCGAGCTTTCCGACTTCGTCGCCCTCGACGAGATCGACCCGATCTACCTGGAACGCTCGTACTACCTCGCTCCGGCGGCGGGGGGCGAGAAGGTGTACGCGGTCCTGGCGAAAGCGATGGATCGCGCGGGTCTGGCGGCGATCGGGACGTACGTCATGCGCAACAAGCAGCACCTGGGCTGCCTGCGTGTCCGGGACGGAGTCCTGACACTGTCGAAGCTGTACTTCGCCGACGAGATCCGGCCCCATCAGGGTCTCGCACCGAGCGGGGTCCGGGTCGCGAAGGCGGAATTGGACCTGGCCGGAGAATTGATCGATCGCTACAAGAGCACGTTCGACATCGGCAAGTACGAGGACACGTATCGCGACGCCCTCCTTGGCGTGATCAAGGCGAAACGGAAAGGGAACGACATTCACGTCGATACCGCCGATGACGGCGACGACGAGACTCCGCCGGACCTGCTCGAGGCGCTGCGCGAAAGCGTCGCCCGCCACACGCGCTCCGGCAAGCGCTCGTCACGCAGCAGCGGAAAGGCTCACGGCGACGGGAAGAGCGCCGGCAAGAACGGCACGACACCCCGCGTCGGAGACCGCACAAAATCCGAGCTCGTGCGAGAAGCCAAGCGACGGCGGGTCAAGGGCTACTCCAGCATGAGCAAGGAAGAGCTCGTCACCGCGCTCACCTGACGACGTTTCGGTTCAGGCCGTTCTCTGCGATGGACCGGGTGAGCTCGTTCGTCAGTGACGCTCGCTCGGTGGGCAAGCGGCTGGTCCCTCCTCCTCAATGGAGAGGAGCTCGTCCAGTCGCGGCCCACTCGCGCATCCAGCGGGAGTCAACCCCTTCGATCCGCCCGTCGGTCGCCGGCGCCAAGGGGTCGAGGCCCGACTTGACGCTGGGCGAGGCTGGAGGGATAGTCGGGCGCTACGGCGACCGCCGCCTTCTATTGCTCGGCGGGTACGTCAGTCGCTCTGCGGATGAGAGGCGCTATGCGTGGGCAGCGTTCGCCGAATCGGACCTCGGTCTTAGCGGGCCTTGCTGTTGGTGCGCTCATCGTCTGTTCTGCGGTTGCGCGCACGCTCGCCGCTCGGCCTCTGGAGGCGCCATGGATTGCGCCTGACGAGATGGTGTACGGGCTGATCGGCAGGTCGTTTTGGGAGACGGGACATCTTGACGTACTCGGGGTCGACGCGCCGTTCTACGGCCTCTACCCGCTGCTTGCCGGATTGCCGGGAACCTTGTTCGGCCCAACCGAAGGCGTCCACGTTCTTCAGGCGATCCAGGCGCTGTTGGCGTCGGTAGCGGGGGCGATCGTATATGTCTGGGCCCGCCCGGTTGCGGGAGCTCGCTGGGCGCTTGCCTCGGCGGTTCTCACGGTCCTGGTTCCCTCGCTGGCGTACAGCGGGTTGCTGATGACCGAGTCCGCATTCCTGATAACCGCGACACTCGCACTTTGGACGATGGCTCGCGCGTTGGTGCACCCCACGCTCCTACGTCAAGGCGTGGCAGGCGTGGCAATCATGCTCGCCCTATCGATGCGGCTCCAAGGTCTTGTCTTGGTGCCTGTGTGGGTGACCGCGGTCGGACTCGCTGCATGGTTCGCGCGAGATGCGGGATTCGTGCGGAGATTCGCGCCAACGTTGACCGTGCTTGCGGTGCTCGGAGTGGTCTGGCTTGGCGTTCACTTCGCGAATGGTTCAGCGTCGGCACTCGGCGCTTACGGCGTCACCACAAGCGCTGGCTACGACAGGGGGGAGGCCGCGCTCTGGGTGTTCAGGCATGCGGGAGACCTCTTCCTCCTCGTGCTTGGCGCGCCGCTGATCGCGATGATGACGCTCGCATACGAGGCGAGCTGGGGCAGAGAGCGCGACCCTCGAGTACGGGCGCTTGTGGCCATTGCGCTTTCGGCCTCCGTCTGGCTGACGCTTCAGGTCGGGGTCTTCGCCTCGCGCTTCGTCGGACACCTAGCCGAGCGAGACCTGATCGCCGCAGCGCCACCGATATTGGCCTGCTTCGGCGTTTGGCTCTCACGTGGCGCCCCGCGTCCCCAGCCGTCCACCTCCTTCATCGCCTGCCTCGTGGCCCTGCCGGCGCTGCTTCTGCCCGTGCGTGCGCTCTTCGTACCCATCGCGGCGCCGGACGCTTTTATGACAATCCCGCTCGAGCGACTGATAGCTAAGACCTCGCCCGACACCGTCGCGCTGCTCTGGCCGGCCGGTGTGCTGATCGTCGTCGTCCTGACCGTGTTCCTCCCCCGCCGCGCGACATTCATCCTGCCGGCCCTCATCGGGACGGCATTCGTGATCACCTCGATTCTCACGATCAAGGAGATCGACGCGCGCGCGCGGGCCGACCGGAAGGCGTTCTTCGGCTCCGCCTCCAAATCCTGGGTGAACCACGCAGCGGCCGGTCCGGTCACCTACCTCTACGACGGCAACCGGCATTGGAACGCCGTCTGGCAATACGCGTTCTGGAACAGTCGGATCCGATCGGTCGTGAACATCGGCCCCGTACCGGGGCCCGGACCGATACCGGGCTCCAGGCCAGCGCGCGTTCGGCCGAGTGGACTCATCGTCGACGCTCGAGGGCATCCACTGGCCGAGCGAGAGGTGATCGCCTCGACTGTGTTTACGCTGGTCGGAAAGAATGCGACGGGAATCCACCAGGGCGAGGAACTGGAGCAGGCCGGCCTACGTCTTTGGCTCACTCACGGCGCACCGCGCCTTTCGACCTCAACGACAGGACTCCGTGCCAACGGCGACATCTCCGAACCCGTCACGATCACGATCTACGCTTGCGGCCGGGGCAGGCTTCAGCTGACACTCATCGGGAAGACCGCGAGAACCTCGGTCGAGATCGGTATCGACGGCAAAGTCGCGCTCCGCCAACCGCTGCCGGCCGGAGCCGTCAGGACGATCTCCGTGCCCGCGCCCTCGCACGCAAACGGCCAAACCCGCTGCGAATACAAGCTGAGCAGCCCCGCGACGGTCGGAACAGCCCAGATCGCCTTTGTCCGCAGCTAGACGGCCACCCGGCGGGTGTCCAGACGCAAGGAACCCCCGCGAGGTTGCGACCCACGCCGCCTCTACACAGTTGGGCGATACGTGAGAAGGACTATTCCAGAGTCGAACCTCTTGAGCTCGTCGAGTTCCATCCGGACGGTTCCCCTGTCGCCGAGCACGTGGACGTTCCCGTCGCCCCAGACCAGGGGGTTGAGGTACACCTCGTACTCGTCGATCAACCGCCTCTCGGCGAGCGCGTATGCGAACTCGCCACTCCCGTGCAGGAACAGGTCACCGCTAACCTCGCCTTTCAGCTTCGGAATCGAGTCCTCGAGTTCTCCCTCTAACAGGGTCGCGTTCCATTCGAGATCTCCGGACAAGGTCTTGGATCCGACGTACTTTCGCATCGAGTTGACCATCTCGGCCCACTTGCCCGTCTGGCTTGGCCAGAACCCTGCCAGCCCGTCGTACGTCTTGCGGCCAAGCACCAGCCCACTGGATCTGGACTGACGCTCGAACGAGTAGTCGCCGTGATCTCCGTCGGGCTGCACCCATTCGCCGACCGGGTCCACGACACCATCGATCGTGGCCTGTGCGGTCGCGATCAGCTTTCCCATCTCGACACTCCTTCCGCCAGGGTCTCACGCTTCTACCCCGGCGGGCACCGATGGGAACCCCCAGCGGGATCCGGCAAGGGCGTAGCCCGTGCCACCTCGAGGGCGGTCAGCCCCCTGGGTCGATACGCGACTGTCGGCCTAGCTCGGCAGCGTGCAGGTCGGCGTCAGCTTGTAGGCCGCGGGTCGGCGGCGGTTGTCGAGGATGAACGTGTGCGCCTTGGCTCTGTCGGATGGGGTGAGGTTTGATCGTCGCACCCATTTCCAGACGGCTCGGGCGGCGAAGCACTCGGCGATGTTCTCGCGTCTCAGCCCCAGGGTGTGGCCGTATTCGTGGGCGACCACTGACAGAGCCAGCAGCGTCGGGGGCGTGATGTGGGTGGTTGGCTCGGCAGCAGCATGGGCGACGAGCGGTGCACAGATGTACTTGTCGTCGAGGATCATCGCCTTGCCTCTTATTCGGGCGGAGCCGAGGACGACGAACCCGGGGTCGGGGTCAGCGAAGAGCTGCAGCAGCTTGTGGGGCACGCAGATCGTGTTGAACGAGCGCACGTGGAGCTCGCTCAGCTCCCGTAAGACCTGGGAGGCTGCTTGGGAGGGGGATGGTTTGCCAGGGACGAGGGAGAAACTCTTGGTGACTGTCTCACCGCCGCTGAGCGTGAATCTGCAACCGTAGTTGCCGGGTTGTAGTGGGGTCGGATTGACGTCAGAGGGGCGCTCGAGGACGCCCTGCGTGAGCGTTTCAGTGACCTTGAACGACGTGTGCCCGATTGGTGTCCCGTCGCGAAGGAGTTCAGTGGTTGCCGTCTGCCCAACCGCGCTCGGGTAGACGGCGTTACAGACGACCGAGCCCGCGCGTCCTCCCGCCACGGGTCTGGCGCTCTCATCGTTGGGGCAGAGCGGGAACAGCCTGGCCGGGCCAATTCGGCTCGCGTGGTCGCCGCTGCACGCGGCTGCCTGGACGATCGCGCCCATCGGCCCCGAGCTCTTGATCGTCGCGGACCCTTGCGCCGTTCCGGCCCGGACAACACACGTGTAGATCCCGCCTGGGATCGGCTGCTCTCCACCCGTGTCGAAGGCGATCGAACCGATCGTCGCCCTCGGGTCGGGTGCGAACTTGCGCGTGAACCCAGGAACGCCGTTGTAACGCCAGAACGCAGTCACGTTGGCAGCGTTGGCTGCGATCGTGAACGAGCATGTGAGCGTGCTCGAGCGCAAGGTCGAGTTGCGCTCGTTCGTCGCGCAGCCGCCCACCCAGATGGCTGAGTTCGCACACACCTTGATCGCCGAGAACGCAGGGCTGCTCGCCGAGCCTGCCGACCCTGCCAGCACGAAGACCGCCATCATTCCGGAGACGCTAAGCAGTGCACACACCGTGCCGAATTTCGGCCGCGTCGGTCCACGCCTCTCCATGATCCCAAATATCGGCGCCGCACGGGCTTCACGTGAGCCGCCGACCCCGACCCACCAGTCCGACAGAGAGATCACCCGCGTCGCGGCCGTCGACAGCGATCGGCGCCGACTTCAGCTGCGCGACCAGGCGAACACCTGCGGCGACCCGCTGAGCTCCGTGATCCTCGACCACGGTGGCGCTCCGGTCAGGTCACAGGGGGCGCACCGGGACGCAACGGACCTCAACTATGGGGAGTGCACCGCGGGGCCGGTTACGCGCGTGGCTGGTCAGCTTCGTGCGGTTAGAGGGACGCCGAGTCCTATGAGGCTCCCGTGGATACATCGGGCGAGGGCGCGGGGGCCGTCACCGATGAGGTGCACGCCGTCGCGTTGGAACCACTCGGGGTGCGGCGCGGCATACGCATTCCAGTCGACAATCGTGAGTTCCGGGTGCTGTGCTGCTGCCGCGACGACCGCGTCATTCATTGCGGTGAAGCCCCAGTGGTTCGTCGTCACGTGGAGCGTGGTCCAAAGGACACGCTTCACGCCCGCAGCATGGAGTGCTGCCAGCGCAGCGTCGATATCCGATGCGTACCGGTCTGAGTAGGTGTCGTTGTGGCCGATGTCCACGACGACCGTCTGTCCGAGCCTGCTCCCGAGCTGGGTTATGAGATCCGGCAGCGTCGGCGGCCCCGTCACGCCGAGCGGTTGGGGGCCGAGCGTACGGCCCTGGCCCGGCTCGAGGAACAGGTCGATGCCGTTCGCGAGGAGCGACTTCGCGCCGGTGTCGAAGACGATCGACGCGGCAGCCGAGTCCGAGAGGAGCGTGACTCGTGGCAGCGGGCGAGGGTTAGAGGGCTTGGTTGGGCGGCCAGATCCACCGATCCTTCCGACCGCGTCCGCGAGATAATCGGTGAACCACACAGCGCGGTTCGGTCCCGCGGCGATCCTGTCCGGAAAACGCATCCCGGCCGTCGTGTAGCGCGTCACGACACCCCGTGTCGTAACTCGCACGATCGAACCACTCCGGTCGGCGGCCCACAGCGCACCGTCACCGCCGGCGATGATCGCACCCGGGTGGCCGACCCGTGCGACGTCGCCGTAGCATCGGATGTTGCCGTCGCTGGTGATTCGTCCGATCGATCCTGAGTCGTCCGCGAACCACATCGCCCCGTCGGCACCAGCGGTGATGCCCATCGGATATCGGACACAGGGCGCGGTAAACGTCACGATGGCACCGGTCGCGTCAATGCGTCCGATCGAACTCGCGAGGTAGTTCGTGAACCACATGGCGCCGTCTGGCCCACGCGTGATCCCATAAGTGCCGCGGAGGTGCTGGGGCTCGGAGAACACGGCCACCTTTCCCGTCGTTGTGATCCGGCCGACGGTCTCACCCCCGTTCGTAAACCACAGCGTGTTACCCGGGCCGGCCGCAACCTCAACGGCGCTCGAGGTCGAGAGGGCCCGACGTGCTCTCTCAGAAATCATTTGCCCGAGCTCCAAGCCACCTCTGGCCAACAAGGGAGCTCCGCCGGGGCGAACCATCACCCCGCCCGACGCGGACACCGCTGAGACAGCGTGAGCTGTCACGGCGCCCGACATCGTGATCCTTCCCACGGATCCAGCGCCCTCGCTCGCGAACAAAACGCCCCCACCCGGCTCGACGGCAATCGCCACCGGCCTCACAATCGGAGCCGCCCGGAACATACTGATCGAAATCCCAGAACTCGTCGCTGCTTGGCTTGGGACGATGCCAGCAACCGCCGCAAGCACAATGAGCGTGATTGCTCTCACCGCTCCCGAGGTGAACGAGGGCCTCGGCGCGAGAACAAGTGTCCGTGCGACCAACACACAGGCAGCGATCACAAGTCCCGATAGAACCGCCAGAACCCAGATCAGCACAGCGGTGAATCTATCCGAGCCTGTCGAGGGCGTCAGCCGGTGCGCCCCTCCCACCAGTTCAGCCCGTGAGGCAGTGAGGTACCTGGGCTCGGGCGACGGCGGCGCAGGATCTCAGACCCATGCTCAGACACCAGCCCACGAAACGGCTCGAGACTGCCTATCCGAAGCCGAGAATGAACTTCGCGTCGTCCGACATGAGGTCGGGCGTCCACGGCGGATCGAACGTCAGCTCCACCTCGACGCGCTCGACACCTGGGAGAGCGGCGACTGCATCGTGGATGCCTTCCTGGATCATCGGCCCGGCCGGGCATCCCATCGAGGTGAGCGAGTGGATGATCTTGACGCTCGGGCCGTCGATCTGGGCCTCGTAGAAGAGGCCGATCTCGACGATATCCATTCCGAGCTCCGGATCCTCCACGCCGTGCAATGCTTCGACGACATCGTTCTCGGTGACCATGCGACCAACTCTACAGTGAGGACGGTGGAGCAAGCCGCCCTCGACCTCGTGCTCCAGCAGGCATGGCGACCCCGGGAGACGGTGGCGATAGGGCCGTGGACGGCCCGGCTCGACGACGGCGTCACGCGCCGGGCGAACTCGGTGCTCACGCACGGGAACGGCACCGACAGCGACGACGCGGGGCTCGATCATCTGCTCACGCGCTCCCTCGAGGTGTACGCGCGACGCGGCTTGACACCCTGGCTTCAGCTCACGGGAGCGACATGGCCGCCCCGGCTCCGCGAGCGGCTCGCAGCGCGCGGCTGGGCAACCGGGATCGATCGCACGCTCCTGCTCGCCGGGCCGCTCCCGCCTGCCGGGCCGACCGAGGACGTCTCACTCACGAGCCACGCGTCGGAGGAGTGGCTCGCAACCTGGTGCGCTGTCGAACCACGCCGGACGGCGCGAGAGCGGGCCGTCGTTGCAGCGCTCCTCGCGCGGCTCGAGCACGCAGTGTTCGCGCAGGTGGCGGACGCCGGCACCATGGTCGGGACCGCGCTCGGCGTTCTCGTCGAGGAGACGCTCGTCCTCGAGTGCATCGCAACGACGGCGGCAGCGAGGCGGCGTCGGGTCGCCACACGTGCGGTCGCGGCAATCGCGGAGTGGGCGTCGGAGCGCGGTGCCCGGCGCACCCTGCTCGCGGTTCAGGAGCGCAACGTCACGGCAGGGGGGCTGTACGAGACGCTCGGTCTCGCGCCCGCCGGGTGGTATGCGTACGCCCGCCCGGCAGTGTGAGCCCGCTCAGACGCGGGCCAGCCGCTCGGCGCCCGTCAGCACGAGGTCGAGCACCTGGCCGATCGCCTCGTCGAGAGAGGTGTTCTCGATCACGGGCACGTCGAACCGCCGTGCCCGCTCGAGCAGCACGTCCTGGATCATCCGGATCTCCGGCATGCCTTCGAGGTATTTCTCGAGCGGACGGAGGCCCTCCGTCGATGCGTCACGCACCCAGAAGTGGCTGCGATGAGCGTGCTCGTCGCTGATCGCGACAAGGCACTGAACGACGAGTGCGTCCGCCCGATCGACGGCGATCATGCCCGGAACGATGTGGACGCCCTCGAGCACCATCGACCAGCCCTCCGTCAGCGAGCGGTCGATCGCCGCCTCGACGCCGACGAGCACGTTCCTGGTCTGGTCGAGGAACCCCAGCAGTCCCGCATCGCCCGAGAGATCCTCGTCCGCCCTGCTCAACGCAAGCTCGGCGTCGAAGCTCGAGTAGTGCACGGACGGCATGAACTCGCGGGAGAAGAACGCGCGCATCGTCTGCCGGATGAAGTCCGTCGATGTCACCCTGGTGATCCCGAGGCGGTGCGCCGCCTCGGTCGCGAGCGTCGACTTGCCGGTGCCCGTGGCCCCACCCACGAGCAAGACGACGGGAAGCTCGAGATGCTGCAACGCCTGCAGGCGGCGCAGGCGCCTCATCGTCCGCCCCGACTCCGGTTCCTCGAGCACCTCCGCGGTGATCTCCCCCAGCCGGTCGAGGTCGAGCTCGAGCGCGCCCCGCTGAACCATGTCCGCGTCGGCACGCCGGGCGAGCTCATAGGCTCGAGTCGGATCCAAACCGGTCGCCGCGAGTGCCCGCGCCATCAGCCCCTTCGACCACGGCGGTCCCTCGTCGCCGCCGAGCGGCAGCGGTGCCAGATAGCGGCGCTCGCTCATACGCCGATCGCCGCCGCGGAGATCGCCTCGGTGGCCAGACGCTCGAGCTCGACGTCGAGGCTGGGCTCGTCGGCGAGCGGGACGATGTCGTTCGCCGCGAGGAGGACGGGAATCCCGAGCCTGGCCGCCTCTTCGGCCACGACGTCGATCGCTGCGGCCTTGACCTCGACCACGAGCAGCTCGGCGTCGAGGCCCGCGAGCTCTGTCCGCAGCGCTTCGCGGTCGCCCAGCCTGCCGGAGACGTGCGCCACGTCGGCACCGTATGCCGCAGCGAGATGTGAGGCGATGAGGTCGTGCCCCGCCGCGGGAGCTGTGCCGAAGTACGCGATCCGGCGGCCGCGGACGTCGCCGAGCGGCCGCGGGCGCAGCACCACGCGCACGATGGGCACGCTCGGCCGCACGAGCTCCTGGAATGCCTCGGCGAGTGCCCCGTGAGCGAGGCCGTCCTCCGCCATCGTGATCACCACCAGATCGGCGAGCAAGGCGCGGTACGGGTTGAGGTAGCCGGCCGCAACAGCCGTTTCCTGGTGGGCGCCGACGACGAGAATCCGGCGGTCGGCGGCGATCGGCGGGATAGCTGCGCCGCTCCCGTCGAGCACGATCAGGTCGGGATCGAGGCCCTCCGCCAGCCGGACGCCCGCGAGCACGTTGGATGTTCCGACAGCGCCGGCGAGCCCGCCGCCGCAGCGGCGGCAGCCGACCGTCTGCAGGCCCGTGAGCGCCGCTGTCTCCAGGTGGTCGGATGCTGCATGACGCCCAGCCCGTGACAGCGCGAGCAGGTCGGACAACGTCGGCCGCACCTCGACGAGCTCGGGCTCGGCGGGCCCACCACGTCCCATCGCGACCACGACCACGCTTCGCTGCCGTGCAAAGGCGCGAGCCACGTGGCCGGTGACGGCGGTCTTCCCGACCCGCTTGCCTGTCCCGATCACCGCGACAGAGGGCGTCCGGATCGGGTCGAAGCGAGGCGGGTCGAACCTGAAGTCGGCTCCCTCGTACGGAACCCCGAGCACGAGCGTCCTCGCGGCCAGCCTCAGACGGGCCGGTGGGCCGAGCACGGGCTCGTCCGAGAGGTCGAGGACCACGTCAGGCGCGTACTCCGCGATCGCGCTCTCGAGCGAAGCGGCGAGCGGCACGCCGTATCCTTCCCCGCCGTGGAGCTTCTCGGTGCCGCCGACGAGCACGCAGGCGACGATCTCGTAGGGCAGCTCGACGAGCGCATCGCTGACCACGGAGGCATAGTGCTCCCCGTCGATCACGGCGATCGCCCTCACGAGCGCGACGTCACCTCGGACTCGATCCGCCCGGTGTACTTCTCGTATTCGAAGGTGTCGGTCGAGAACTGGATGATGCGCTCCTCGCCGTGAAACGGGTGGTGGCGCCAGACGTCGACGTGGCTCCCCGTTATCTCGATCACGTTGTAACAGGGTCTCGTATTCCCCCGCAAACGCAGCGAGGAAACCGTGCCGGTGTTGACGACGAACAGGTTTTCGAGCCGCCACGCGTACGGGACGTGCTTGTGGCCCGAGAGAACGAGCTGCACCCCGGCTCGAAGCAGGCATTCGATCACGTCGCCGGCGTCGTACACGACGTTGCGCTCGCGGCCGGTTCCCGGCACGGGCAGCAGATGATGGTGGAGAACGAAGATCTTCAGGTCGGCCGGCTCGGCGGCGAACTCGCGCTCGATCCAGGCGTAGCGGCCGCGCCCGATCTGGCCGTGATCGAGGTCGGGCTCCGTCGAGTCCACCGCCACGACGGTGACCCCGCTCTTGCGGAGCACCGAGTTGCGCTGGCCGAACAGCTCCTCGAAGTGCACGTAACCGACGTTGCGCGAGTCGTGGTTCCCGGGGATCACGACCAGGGATTCGCACTGGATCTTGTCGATGTACTGCCGAGCCAGCTTGTACTCGTGCTTGAAACCCAGCGTCGTCAGATCGCCCGAGCAGATGACGATGTCGGGGGCGAGCTCGTTGATCTCGCTGATCGCCCGCTCGAGCAAGGTCGGCTCGAAGTACTGCTCACCGCAATGCAGGTCGGAGAGGTGAGCGATGCGCAACACTGACCGGGCGCCGTTCGACATGGCAGCAGTCTACGACGCTGCCGTCGGACGGTGAAGAATCGAAGGGGTCGTCCGAGTGCGGGAGTACCGTTGAATCGTGCGGTCGGAATCCCACCGGTTCCAGGCCTACCGCGGGGCAGAGCCGCCGCGGTTCGCCAACCGGATCGAGCTCGAGTGCGCCAGGATCCTCGACTGGTACGGGATCCCGTGGGAGTACGAGCCGACCTCGTTCGTGCTCGAGCGAGACACCGATGGCCGCGTCACTCGTGCTTTCACACCGGATTTCTTCCTCCCGGAGGAAAACCTCTACATCGAGGTGACGGTGATGAAGCAGTCGCTCGTGACACGGAAGAACCGCAAGTTGCGGGAGCTGCGAGAGCAGTACCCGGAGGTCAACGTCAAGCTCTTCTACCGGCGCGATCTCGAGCGCCTCGCCCAGCGATACCGACTGAAGCTCGCGTCATAGGACACGACCCGGCAGGAGCGGTGTACCTCTCGGCCGCCGAGATCGCTGCGCGCGTTCGCGAGCTCGGAGCGGAGATCGCCGCCGATTATGCAGGCCGCGAGCCGCTACTCGTCGCGCCGCTGAAGTCGAGCACGGTCTTTCTCGCAGACCTGTCGCGGGCATTGCCGATCCTGCACGCGATCGACGTGGTCGAGCTCGCGGGCTACTCCGACGGCGGGCGCGGCGGGGTGCGGCTGCTCAAGGACCTCGATACGCCGATCGACGGGCGCGACGTGCTGCTCGTAGAGGATGTCGTCGACACGGGCCTGACGCTCGCGTACCTGACGCGGACGCTGGCGGAGCGGGGCCCGGCGAGCATTGCTGCAGTGACGCTGCTCGATCGCCCCTACCGACGACTGGTCGAGAACATCGGCCTGCGCTACGTCGGGTTCACCGTTCCGGACGAGCTGTTCGCCGGCTACGGCCTCGGCCTCGAGGAACGCTGGCGCGCGCTGCCAGATCTGCGCTACATCCCGGCCGAGGCGCTTCCGGCGGCCGCGACCGACGCTGCGTAGGGCGGGTCGGAGCGGCGCGTGCAACCGGCGATCGGCCCACCTCACAGATAGCCGAGCGGGTCGACGGGCGCTCCGTTGACGCGCACCTCGAAGTGCACGTGCGGTCCCGTCGAGTGGCCCGTGCTGCCCGAGAGCGCGATCACGTAGCCCGTCCCGACCACGGCTCCCTGTCCGACGATCAGGCTCGAGTTGTGCGCGTACGCCGTCGACAGGCCGTTGCCGTGATCGATCACGATCAGGTTCCCGTATCCCTCCATCCAGCCGGCGTAGACGACGGTTCCGGCCGCGGCCGCGTGGACCGGGGTGCCTGAGCCGACGGCGATGTCGATCCCCTCGTGCATCCTTCCCCACCGCGATCCGTACCCGCTCGTCACCGGGCCCGCAACCGGCCAGCCGAGCTGCCCGCTCGAGCTCGCTGCGGGTGCGGCTGCGCCCGTCGCCGGAGCGCTCGCCGCACTCTGGGCCGCGGCGATGCGTGCCGCGAGCGCAGCACTTCGAGCGGCGAGGCCCTCCGCCTCGGCGATGAAGGAGGCGCGATCCTCCCGCACCTGCGAGAGCGCGCCCGCCTTCGCACGCTCGGCGGCGGCGAGCGCGTCGTGGGTGGCCACCACCCTGTCCCTCGTCGCCCGCTGCTCCTCCGTACGGGAGGCGATCAGCGCCTCCGACCGAGCGGCTCCATCCCGTGCCTCCTTCGTCGTCGCGCGTGTCCGTTCGAGCTCGACCCGTGCGTGATCGAGCGTGCCGGCGATGCGCTCGTCCTGGCGCCCGATGCGATTGAGCAGCTCCAGGTTGTCGAGCAGGTCGGAGAACGAGGTCGTCCCGAGCGCGAAGGAGATCACATCGGGTGAGTCCGATTCGTACATCATGCGCAGCCGCTTTTCGAGCACCGCGAGCGCAGCGGCGTACTGCCGCTGAAGGATGGCGAGGCGTGCCGTCTCGTCGGCGATCTTCTGCTCCAGGCCGGCGAGGCGCACGCGCTCGGCGGTGAGCGACGCTTCCAGAGCAGCCAGACGCGCCTGCTCGGTAGCTACCGCCTCCTCTGCGGCCCGCACCCGGGAGTTCAGGCCGCTCACCTCCGTCGTCAGCAGCCCTTCCGTTCCGACCGCCTGGTCGGCCTGCGCCCGCAGGTCGCCGATGCGCGCGTCGAGTCGCGCCTTCTCGGTTCCCGGATCGCCCGCGGCCGAGCCGGCCAGCAGGAGGGTCGTTGCGAGCACGACGGTCAGAACCGTTCGCCGGTCCATGTGGGACCGACTTCGCCCCCGACCGGCCTACCCCTGCCCCGCGCCGACGTCGAGCGCGCGCAGCGCCTCAGCCGCTTCACGCCGCAGCGGCCCGATCGAGGCCCGGTAGTCCTCGTCGTTGACCCGCCCGGCGCGATGATCGGCCTCGAGCTCCTTCAGCGCCGCCAACGCCCGATCGCGCTCCTCGGCGAGGGCGAGGCGCTGCCGCCGCTCCGGTGTGAGCTCGTCCAGCTCGTCCGAGAGGGGCTCCGGCTCGCGCAGGAACGGGAGCGCGACCAGCACGACGCAGCCGACGGCGAGCGCCGCGCCCAACACGATCGCGATGTTCATCGACCGCGTACGGTGCTGCCGGCCTCGTCATAGCGCACGGCGAGGCGTCGCTGCTCACGGGCGTCGGGCCAGAGCGCGATCACCGAGCCGAGCAGGAAGACGAGCCCGGCGAGCCAGATCAGGTTGACGAGTGGCTTGACGAAGATGCGGAAGTACACCGTGCCGTCGTCGTTGATCTGCTCCGGGATCACAAAGAGATCCTCACCGGTCACGTAGTCCGTGCGGATGCCCACTTCCGAGGAGACCTGGGGATCGGGGCCGGCGATCTTGTACGAGTTCTTTCCCGCCTCGAGCCTGCCGAGGTCGCGGCCGTCGCGGCTCACCGCCAGCTGAGCGCGGACCTCCGCTGCGTGCGCGGTCTCCCGCTCGGTCAACCCTCTGTAGGTGACCGTGTACCCGGACACGGCGAGCGACTGTCCCGGCGAGAGCTTCCCGTCGACGACGGAGTCGTACGAGCTCGAGCCGGCGATCCCGATCGCGAGCAGCACGATCGCGACATGGACGACGTACCCGCCGTAGCGGCGACGGTTTCGGCCGATCAGCGAGGCGAATGCAACGGGCCACGACTCGTGGGAGAGCGCCCGCCGGGCACGTGTTCCGCGCACGAACTCGAGCCCGATCGCCGCCAGGACGAACGCCGAGAACGTGTATGCGATCAGCCCCGGGATCGACGATCCTGCACCGAGCGCGAGGAGCACAACGCCCGCTATGACGGCTACGGCGGCGGGCCAGAGGAAGGTGCGGCCGAGGCCGCGGACCGAGGCGCGTCGCCAGGCGATCAGAGGGCCCACGCCCATCAACAGAAGCAACGGGAGGCCGAAGATGCGCAGGAAGAAGTCGTAGTAGGGACGGCCGACGACGACCGATTGCCCCCGCACTGCCTCCGAGAGGATCGGCCACGCCACCCCCCAGAGAATCGTCAGGCAGAGCGCGACGAGGAGCAGATTGTTGTAAAGGAACACCGCCTCGCGCGAGACGAGCGACTCGAGTCTCGTGGTCGAGCGGAGCAACGGGAGCCGCCACACGATCAACGCCGTCGCGAAGGACACCGCGACCACGATGAAGCCGAGGAACCAGGGCCCGATGTCGCTCTGCGAGAACGAGTGGATCGAATTGACGACGCCTGAGCGTGTGAGAAAGGTCCCGAAGAGGGAGAGGCAGAACGCGAGCGCCACGAGGACGACATTCCAGACCTTCAGCATCCCGCGCTTCTCCTGGATCATCACCGAGTGGAGAAACGCCGTCGCGGCGAGGAACGGCATCAGCGCGGCGTTCTCGACCGGATCCCAGGCGTAGTAGCCGCCCCAGCCGACCTCGACGTACGCCCAGTGGGCGCCGAGCAGCTGTCCGACGCCGAGGGCCGTCCATGCGATCAGCGTCCAGCGCCTGGTGGCGACGATCCAGCGCTCGTCCGTTCGTCCGGAAAGGAGCGCCCCCATGGCGAACGCGAACGGGACCGCGAGACCGACGTAGCCGAGGTAGAGAAACGGCGGGTGAGCCATCATGTACGGGTTTTGGAGGCTCGGGTTGAGTCCCGCACCGTCGAGCGGCGCCGCCTGGAGCGCAAACGGGCTCGCGACGGCGACGAGCAGGAACGCGAAGCCGACGGCGATCCCTCCCAGCACCGGCGTCACCCAGACGACCAGATCGCGCGTGCGGTTGCGATTGACCCAGACGGCAAGTGCTGCGTAGCCGGTCAGGATCAGGAGCCACAGCAGCAACGAGCCCTCCTGCCCTCCCCAGAACGCGGAGAGCTTGTAGGGGCCCGACAGCGAGCGGTTCGAGTGATCGGCGACGTACACGAGCGAGAAGTCGTTGCGAAGGAAGCCGGCTGCCAACACACCCGCCGCCACGAGCGTGGAGCCGAACGCCGCGATGAGCGCGTTCCGGGCAGACTGGGCGAGCCTCCGGCGTCTTCTCGAGGCTGCATACGCGCCTGCGACGACGGCGTAGAGGCACAGTCCGAGCGTGACGACGAGAGCCGCCCGCCCGAGCTCAGCCATCTACTGCGTGGCCGGCGTGGCCGTGTACTTGGAGGGGCACTTCGTGATCATCGAACCGGGAGTGGCCACGAAGGTGCCGTTCTGCAGCGTGCCGTCGACGACGATGTCGCGCCCGGACGCGAACAGGTCGGGCACGCTACCCGTGTACAGGACAGCAACGGTCACACTCGACGGATCCTTGACGTCACGGAGAACGAACCGAAGCCCGCCTGCGTGCGCATCGCCCGTCGGCTTGCCGACGACCTGCCCGACGAGCGAGACAGCGCCCTTGTGCGCATCGAGCTCGCTCGGCTTCACCGACGGCGTGCCACCACCCGCGATCGAGGTATAGAGAAGGAAGACTGCGAGCACCGCCGCGATCGATAGGGCAATGACGAGACGCGCCGGAGAACGCTTCCTGGCCACCTCTGGAGGATACCCCGCGGTCGGCACTCCAGGGAGCAGAGAATCGCGTCAGGCGGCACGGACGGACTGCGGCCGCCCGGGAATCTCGTACCCGTGATCATGGCAGAGCGAGCCCGGCGAGTCCTCCGTGAAGGCGTCGCAGTAGCCCTTCCCGTAGGCAGCCCGCATGAACGCCGACACGACCTCGAGATTCCATTCGGTGACGTCTGCTGCCTCGCGCCAGAGATCGGCGAGACGGAGGTCGATATCGAGCTCGAGCAGGTCGATCCGGGTCGGCTGATCCATGACCAAAGCGTACGGAGGGGGTCGGACGACATAGAGTTCCCGCAAATGGGGCGTATTCGTGTCGGCCTGCCGGGGATTCCGGCGCGCGACGACCCGCAGCGGGCGGTCGCGATTCTGCTCGAGCGCGGCTACGACGCGTGCGAGATCGACTTCGAGGGCGGGTTCTGGATGGACTATCCCTGGGCCGAGCGACTCGGCGCGGCCGCCCGCTCCGCCGACGTGGCGCTGTCGGTGCACGCTCCGCTCTTCGGGTTCATGGGCCACGTCGAGGCCGCCGGACGAAAGTTCTCGTCCGCCGTCGGCGCGCTCGACCGCAGCGCGGGGATCGCTGCCGCGTGCGGCGCAGAAGTCGTCGTCTTCCATCCAGGCTTTCTCCTCGGCCGCACGCGCGAGGACGCGATCGCCTCGGTCGTGGAGCAACTCGGCACGCTCCGCGAGCGACTGGAGGGCAAGGGCCGTGCCGTTCCCTTCGGCGTCGAGGTGATGGGTCGCGTACGCGACCTCGGCTCGGTGGACGATGTCGTCGAGATCGCGCAACAGACGGGCTGGGTGCGGCCGGTGCTCGATTTCGCTCACATGCACGCCACGAGCGACGGCGCATACCTCGAGGCCGGCCTGTTCGCCGCTGCGCTCGAAGCGGTCGACGAGGTTCTCACCCCCGACGCCCCGTTCCACATCCACTTCTCCGACATCGCCTATGCGAATCGCAACGAGAAGCACCATCTGCCGTACGGCGAGGGCACGCTCCGAGCCGACCCGCTTCGCGAGGCACTCGAGCGGTTCGACCGTCCTGCGACCGTGATCTCCGAGTCGCCCGACGAGGCATCGAGCCAGGCGATCAAGGCTGTGCTCACCGGCTGACGGCGCCGCTTCCTCCGGGTCGAGCAGCGTCGATTCCCTGCGCCGCCGCGCTTCGTGGCGGACGGCGCCGGACGAGGACGATGCCGAGGAGGAGCGCGAGGCACAACACGGCCGCGGCGGCGGCCACCTGCAACACCCGCGTCGTCCAGCCGCTGCCGGCCGGGGCTCCGAGTGACTCTCCCCGAGCGACCGCCTCGCCTCTCGTCAGGTCCAGGCCGGAAACGCGAGGGAGACCAGGATTGTCAGCGGTACGAGGACGGGCGCGAGGAATCGCATCGGACGCAGCCTCCAGTTCGCAGTCACACTCCGACTGCACGGCGGCACGGGTTTGGTTCCCGCTCAGGTGCTCTGCGATGCCGCGGGCTCGCCGACGAGCGCCACCAACGTCTCTTCCACCACCGCCGCTTCGTCGTCGCGGTCCCGGACGCGCAAGAATGCCGAGAGCGCTTCGAGCGGTTCGATCCGGTGCCGCCGGAAGCCGGTGGGTCGCAGGACATCGTCGGCCTCGCGCAGGAGGCGCTCCGCCTCGTCATCTCGTCCCTGAGCAGCCCGCACCAGGCCGAGCGCCAATCGCGTCGTGGAGCTCGAAAAGACATCCGTGGCACCGACGGTCTCCCGCGCCTCGAGAGCGAGCCGCTCCGCTTCGTCGAGCCGTCCCTCTTCGAGCAGCGTCTGGGCCAGCAGGCGCTGGCTCTCGACGAGTGTTCCCCTGTCCTCGAGCGGCTTCAGGATCCGGATCGCCTCGCGCAGGATCACCTCTGCGCGTGCGGGATCGTTCCGCTTCAGCGCCACGACGCCGAGCCAGTTGAGGGTCCGGCCGAGCGTCATTGCGGCACCGCTCTCGGCGAAGAGGGCCCGTGCTTCCTCGAGCGAGGCCTCGGCGTCGGCGAATCGCCCCTCGAGCGTCGCCTGCCGCCCCCGTGCACGAAGGATCCAGGCACGCGTCGTGGGGCTGCCGCTGTCGCCTGCGAGCTCGATCGCGCGCGCCAACGGCTCGCAGGCGCGCTCGGTCTCGAGGCGGGCACTGTAGAGGTCGTTGAGCTCGAGCAACACGCCGCTCTGCAGGTCCGGGCGCCCGATTCGCTCCGCGATCGCAAGGCGCTCGGTCGCCAGGCGCTCGACCTCGTCCAATTCGCCTTCCCAGTACCAGACGGTGCCGAGGACCTCGAGCGCGTCGAACCTTCCGACGTCGTCGGTCGTCTCCACGACGTCCAGCGCCCGTCCGACGAGCTCGCGCGCCCGGTCGTTGTCCGTGTCGCGGAACAGCGCCACCCGCGCGAGCGCCGTGAGGGCCCGGCTCTCGATTCGCGCGTCCCCCGACTCGTGCGCCGCCTCGCTGATGTCGAGCATTTCGCACGAGACAGTTGGGATGTCCGTCATCCGCCAGGCCGCTCGTGCGGCGAGATACCGCCGCTCGAGCGTCGGCTCGAGCTCGGCTGAGCGGACGAGCAGGCGCCGGGCGACGGTGTTCGCCTCGCGCGCGAGCGCACGGCGACCTGCCTGCTCGAGTGCCGCAGCCGCCTCGGCACCGAGATCGGCCGGCACGCGCCCTTCGAGCTCGGCCGAGAGCTGGGCGGACTCGTCGAGGTGGTAGGCCCTGATCTCGACGAGCTCGTCCGCGACCGGACGGCCCGCGAGCCACTGCGCCATCTGGTGATGGAGCAGTGCACGGGACGATTTCGAAAGCCCTGCGTACGCGACGTCGCGGATCAGGACGTGCTTGAAGCGGTAGGCCTCCTCGCCGCGGATCGTGGAGCGAGGCTCGCGCACGAGGAAGTCCCGGGCAACGAGCTCGTCCAGCCCGCCGTCCTCGACCTGTGTGTCACCCAGCGTCTCGACCGCGCCCGACCAGAACATGCGTCCCGCGACGGCCGCCCGGCGCAGCACCGTCCGCTCCGAGACGGGCAGCCGGTCGATCCGGGCCGAGATCATCGCCTGGACGGTATGCGGGATGCCCGTCGGCTCGCCGTCGGCCTCGAGCAGCATCCTCACCGTCTCTTCGATGAAGAGGGGGTTGCCCTCGGTCCGCGCGAGCACCGCGTCGCGCTGGTCGTCGGACAGGCCGGCGCGGTCGCCGTCCACGAGCAGGTCGACCAGCCGTGCGCTGTCCTCGCGCGGCAGCGACTCCAACTCGACCGACGTCGCCCGCACGTTGCCCCCACCCCACGTCGAGCGCTCGTCGAGGAGGTCGGCACGGGCGAGGCAAAGGATCAACAACGGGACATCCTTGACGCCCACTGCCAGGTGCTCGATCAGGTCGAGCATCGGCTCCTCGGCCCAGTGGATGTCTTCGAACACGAGCACGAGCGGCTGCAGATCGGCGAGCTCCTTCGCCCAGGTCTGAGCAGCCCACGCGATCTCCGAGGCCGAGCGCTCTCCCCCGACCGCATCGAGTACACCCGATGCGAGAGCGAGCAGGTCGGCGACCGCCTCGTCGCCGCAGCACTTCCGCAACTTCTCCGCGGCGGCGTCGACGGAGTCGTCGTCCGTGATGCCCGCAGCGACCTTGACCATCTCGGCCACGGCCCAGTACGTGACGCCTTCCCCGTAGGGCAGGCAGCGTCCGGCGAGGATGGTCGACCGCTCGACGCCGGCCATGAACTCTCGCGCGAGTCGCGACTTGCCGACGCCGGCGCCGCCGTACACGGTGACGAGATGCGCACGCTTGTCACGCACAGCGCGGGCGAACGTGTTGTGGAGCAGCTCGAGCTCTTCCTCGCGCCCCACGAACGGGACCGACAGGACGAGCCGGCGGCCGCTCTCCTCGGAAACCGAGACGACGCGGAACGCCTCGACCCCCGCCGGGAAGCCGCGTGCTGCTTGCGCCCCGAGCGGCGTCGCCACGACGGTGCCGCGCGTCAGCCGCTCGGCATCGGGGCCGAGGATGACCTCCCCCGGGGCCGCCGCCTGCTGGAGCCGTGCGGCCGCGTTGATCGCGAGCCCCGTCGCGAAAGTGGTGTCGTTCTCGTCCGCGAGGATCTCGCCGGTCTCGATCCCGATCCGCACCTCGAGACCGAGGTCGACGACTGCATCGACGATCGCCAGCGCTGCCCGCACGGCGCGCTCCGGATCGTCCTCGTGTGCAAGAGGCAGCCCGAATGCGGCCATCACGGCGTCGCCCGCGTATTTCTCGACGATCCCGCCGTGCGCCGTGATGCAATGCTCGACCTGGTCGAAAAACCCGTTCAGGCGGGAGCGGACGACCTCGGGGTCCGCGCTCGCGACGAGCTGCGTCGACCCGACGAGATCGACGAAAAGCACCGTTGCCAGCTTCCGCTCCATCCCCGAAGGATACGGGCACGAGCACCTGCAGCATTGGGCCTGCGGCAGCCCTGTAGCATCGGGACGTGCTCGACCCGAAGGTCTTCAAGGCGTACGACGTCCGCGGCCTGTACGGCTCGGAGCTCGATGAGGAAGGTGCCTACGCGATCGGGCGCGCGTACGTCGAGCATTTCGAGCCACGGACGGTTGCGATCGGGCGCGACATGCGCACCGCGGCGCCCACGATGGCGGCCGCGGTGATGGACGGGGCAGCCGACGGCGGCGCAGACGTCCTCGATCTCGGCATGGTCGGGACCGAGATGGTCTACTACGCGGTCGGCGAGCTCGGGCTCGACGGAGGCATCTGCGTCACCGCCTCCCACAATCCGAAGGAGTACACGGGCATGAAGATCGTCCGCCGGGGCGCGCTCCCCGTGGGGGGCGACTCCGGCCTCGACGATGTCCGAGCCGGGGCACAGGCAGGCTTCGGCCCGGTGAAGCGGCGCGGCGAGATCCGCGCGCAGGACGTCTATCCGGGCTTCGTCGAGAAGGTTCTCTCGTTCGTCGACGTCGACGCGATCGCGCCGATGAAGATCGTCATCGACGCGGCGAACGGAATGGCGGGGGCGATGCTGCCACCGGTGCTCGAACGCCTGCCACAGGTCGAAGTCGTCCGGTGCTACTTCGAACCCGACGGCACTTTCCCGAATCACGAGCCGAATCCGTTGCTCGAGGAGAACCGCGCGTTCATCGTCGCGAAGACGACGTCGGAGGGGGCCGCCCTCGGCGTCGCGTACGACGGCGACGCGGACCGCTGCTTCTTCGTCGACGACACCGGGGAGTTCGTGCCCGGCGACTTCATCACGGCGCTCCTCGCAGAGGTGATGCTTCGCAAGAGCCCCGGAGGCACGGTGCTCTACGACGTGCGCGCGAGCTGGGCCGTTCCCCGTACGATCGCAGCAGCGGGCGGCACGGCCCTCGTCAGCCGGGTCGGCCATGCGTTCATCAAGCACCGCATGCGCAAGGAGAACGCGATCTTCGCGGGCGAGGTGTCGGCGCACTACTACTTCCGCGACTTCACCCAGGCGGACACCGGCGTCGTCCCCTTCCTGCTCATGCTCGAGTTGATCTCGACGCGTGGCGGCGATCTCTCGGAGATCCTGCGACCCTTCCGTGACCAGTACTTCATCACCGGCGAGATCAACACGCCCGTGGCGGACGTGCCGCTGAAGCTGCAGGAGATCAAGGAGCGCTACGCCTCCGCAGGAGGCCGGATCTCGCACCTCGACGGGATCTCCGTCGATTTCGACACGTGGCATTTCAACGTGCGCCCGTCCAATACCGAGCCTCTGCTCCGCCTGAACCTGGAGGCGCTGTCGGAGCGGGAGATGATCGCTCGTCGTGACGAGCTCGTCGCCTTGATCCAGGGCTGAGGCGATGGCCGATCCCCTCGAGCTCGGGCGGCCGACCGACCGCCGCCCGCCGTTCAAGTACTCGGCCCTGAACCGCGTCTGGTTCTCGGACACCGACGCACAGGGCGTCGTCTACTACGGCCGCTACATGCCCTACTTCGACCACGCCCGAACCGAGTATCACCGCCACCTCGGCCTGCTCGGAGTGAAGGGAGCAGAGTTCGTGATGCGCGGATTGAGCGTCGAGTACCACGCGCCGGCCCGGTTCGACGACCTGCTCGAATGCTTCGTCAGGATCAGCCGATTCGGGCGGACGAGTGTCACCTACGACGCTGCGGCCGTCCGCTTGCCGGACGACGAGCTGCTGGTCACCTGCACGCAGACCTTGGTGCTGATCGACCCCGGGAGCCGGCGGCCACTTCCGCTGCCCGACATCGTGCGCGCGCCGGTGAGGGAGTTCGAGCAGGCGGATCTGGACGAGTGAGCGCGCAGGCGCTGGAGGCGATCGAGCGGATCCTCGACCTCGGTGAAGACCCGGACGACGTCCTGCGCGGGGTTGTGGCAGAGCTCGTGCGCGAGCCGCGGATCGCCTGGGTGGGAATCCAGTTCCTGGAAGACGGCGTGCTCGTCCTCGGCCCGGAGGCCGGGGCCGCAGACGCGGCAACCCGAACGGCGGTGCCGGTGACCTACCAGGGCACGGTCGTCGGCGAGCTCGCAGCCGACGGCGAGGCCGACGCGCCATTCCTCGAGCGGGTCGCGGCACTGATCTCGACCCATGTTCTGCTCGGGTGGGACACGGCCGGCGAGGCATGGGAGCCGTGAGCTAACCCGTCGCCGCGGCTTCCCGGAGAACCGGGGGCCGCGGCGACGTGACCCTCTCCCCTGCCCACACTTGTAGGCACCCGATCGGGTCACGCAATCCCTCGATCGAGTGACTCAGATTCGATCGAGGTGCCCCATACGAGGGGTGATCCCTTGTTCGAGGGAGGCGCTGATACCTTCCCGACGTGCCCGAGCCCTACTCAGTGCTGAACATCCACGAGAGCGATCAGATCGCGGTCGCAGGCGTCCGCTGGACGCCGCTTCGGCGCGCCCTCGGGATCGACGCATTCGGGATCAACGCCTACAGCGCCGCAGCCGCCGGTGATCACGTCGTCGAGGAGCACACCGAGGAGAGCCTGGGGCACCAGGAGGCCTACGTGGTGATGGCGGGTCATGCCACGTTCACGCTCGACGGCGTCGAGCTCGATGCCCCGAACGGCACGTTGGTCTTCATTCGCGACCCCGCGGTGCGCCGACACGCCGTCGCAGTGGAGGCGGGCACGACGGTGCTCGCGATCGGCGGCGTGCCGGGGGCTCATACCCCGTCGGCCTGGGAGTGGTATTTCGAGGCCGAGCGACACCGCGAGAGCGCCGACTACGACGCGGCGCTCGAGCTGCTCGCCGAAGGCACAGAGCGGTTTCCCGACAACAGCGGCCTCCTCTACTCGACGGCGTGCTGGGAGGCCATGGCCGGAAACACCGATGCGGCGATCGCCGCGCTCAGGGCGGCGTTCGAGCTGGATCCGCGTTGCCTCGAGTGGTCGCAAGGTGACGCAGACCTCGACGCGATCCGCGGTCTGCCGGGCTCGCCTGTCTGACGCTGCCGGTACGCCTCCCGCGCGCCGTACCCTAGTTCGGCGTCACGCGATACGCGTCGAACACCGCGTCGAGATGCCGCAGCGCCGAGAGCAGCGACCGCAGGTCGTTGACGTCCCCGAGCTCGGCCGTGTACCAGTTCTTCGCCATCCCGTCCTCGACTGTGCCGCCGTAGGCGACGATGTTCGCGCCGTGCTCGGAGAACGTCCGTGCCACGTCCTCGAGCAGGCGTGCCCGGTCCCACGCCTCGACCGCGATCTGCACCCTGAAGCTCGTCTTCGCGCTTCCCTCCCACTCCACCGGCGTGAACCTCTCGGGATTCCGCATCAGAGCCTTCACGTTGGGGCAGTCGGCTCGATGGATCGTGATCCCGCGTCCCAGCGAGATGTAGCCCTTGATGTCGTCGCCCGGTACCGGCGTACAGCATTTCGCAAGCCGGACGAGCACCTCGTCGACGCCCTGCACGACGATCCCGAGGCTGTCGCCCGCGACCGCCGACCGCGCCTTCGGCGTCTTCAACGTGACCGTCGGCTCCTCTGCGACCTGATCCGTCTTCAGCTTCTGCAGGACCTTGTTCACCACCTGCCCGGTCCCGAGCTTCCCGGAGCCGACTGCGAGGTAGAAGTCCTCTGCCTTCTTGAACCCCAGATCGCGGATCACCTGCGCCAGCACGGCCGAGCCCTGGAGCTTGCGATACGGAAGGTTCTGCGCCTTCAGGGCCTGATCGAGCGCCTCGCGTCCCTTCGCCTCCGTCTCGCCCTTCGTCTCGCGCTGGAACCACTGTCGGATCTTGTTGCGTGCACGCGACGAAGCGGCGACCGACATCCAGTCGCGCGAGGGCCCCCGGCCCGACTTCGACGTCAGGATCTCGACGAAGTCGCCGTTCTTCAGCTTGTAGTGCAGCGGCACGATGCGGCCGTTGACCTTGGCGCCGACCGTCTTGTGGCCGACGTCGGTGTGGACGGCGTACGCGAAGTCGATGGGCGTGCTGCCGGCCTGAAGGGTCTTCACCTCGCCCTTGGGGGTGAAGACGTACACCTCGTCGTCGAACAGGTCAGTGCGCAGCGTGCGCATGTACTCGGCGGCGTCCTGGTCGTCGCCCTGCCAATCCATCAACGTCTTCACCCACGCAACCCATTCGTCGTCACCCTTGGACGACCGGCCCCGCTTGTAGAGCCAGTGCGCGGCGACGCCGAACTCGGCCTCCTCGTGCATCTCGCGCGTCCTCACCTGGATCTCCAGCGGCGTCCCGTTCGGCCCGATCACCGTCGTGTGGAGCGAGCGATAACGGTTCAGCTTCGGCATCGCGATGAAGTCCTTGAACCGGCCCGGCATCGGCTTCCAGAGCGCGTGGATGATCCCGAGTGCGGCGTAGCAGTCACGTGTGCCTTCGTCGCTCCCGCGCTCGATCAGCACGCGCATCGCCGTCAGGTCGTAGATCTCGTTGAACTCGCGACCCTTCTTGGCCATCTTGTCGTAGATCGAGTAGAAGTGCTTCGCGCGTCCGGCGATGTCGGCGGGGATGTCCGCCTTCTCGAGATCCTCTTTCAGCTGCGCAGCCGCGGTCTCGACCTGGGCCTCGCGGTCGGCGCGACGGTCGGCGACCATTGCCTTGATCTCGGCGTACTTGCGGGGGTGGAGGATCTGGAACGAGAGATCCTCGAGCTCCCACTTGACGGCATGGATGCCGAGTCTGTGGGCAAGCGGCGCGTAGACCTCGATCGTCTCCTTCGCCTTCTGCACCTGCTTCTGCTTGCCGAGGTACTCGATCGTGCGCATGTTGTGGAGCCGATCCGCGAGCTTGATCAGGATCACACGGACGTCCTGGGCCATCGCCACGATCATCTTGCGGTAGTTCTCCGCCTCCGCCTGCTCGCGGCTCTGGAAGCTGATCCGGGTCAACTTGGTCACGCCTTCGACGAGCTGCGACGATCTCCGGCCCGAACGACGGCGCGCAGCTCGTCGAGCTCGGTCTCGGTGTCCTCGATCACGTCGTGGAGCAGCGCTGCAGCGATCGTCTGGGCGTCGAGGTGCAGCTGCGCGCAGATCAGCGCCACCCCCAGCGGATGGTCGATGAACGGCTCACCCGAGCGCCGCACCTGACCCTGGTGGGCGCGCTCGGCCTCGTCGAAGGCGCGGCGGATCAGCTCCTTGTCGACGCCAGGGTTGTAGGCCTCGACGTTCGCGATCAGCTCACTGACGAGGTCGTTCTGATGGCGTTCGGCATCGACGACGGCCATGGTTTCAGTGTACTCGTGCCCTTTCGAGTGACAGGAACGCGCTCCTTTCTGCCGAAGAGCAGAGAGCCATGGGCCCGCTGCGGAGATATCTGGAACGTCGCAGGGTGCTGCGGCTGCTCGCCGAGCTCGAGCGGTCGATCGCCCGGCCGCCGCGCGGTTTCACGACCTCGCGCTAGGGCACGGGTGTTGCACGGGCGACTGCGCACGGGGCAGCGTTGAGGGACCCACCCATCGGCTCTGGTTCGTCGAGGCGCGCCTACTGTCGTGACACCGGCAGATCGCCCGAGCCCAGGCTTCAGAGCTCAGGCGGCTCGAGGCAGGGTGAGCGGTACGCCGTGTTCCAGCAACGCCCGAAACGTGGGCGATTCGAGCAGCTGCCGCTTGCCGCCTGCGCCCTCGAGCGCGAGCTCGCCGAAGATCCGCCGAGCCTCCGGCGTCCACGCCGGCTCGCCGGCGCGCCAGAGCTCGGCCAGCCACGTCCGTAGCTCCTCGTATCCAGCTGAGGTATCGAACACGCGGCGCACGACGAGTTGCGGGGCGACCGTGCCGTTCCAGCGGTTCTGCTTGAGCCTGAACGCGACGTCGAAGCGCGCGTCGCCCTGTAGCCGCTGGAGCTGGCCGCCGAGACCGAAGGCGATCGCACTCCCGGCGTCCCGGCCGTGCTGGCGGACCCGGAACCTCAGGTGCTTCCCTTCCCCGACCGTCGCCGGTCCCACGGCCTCGCACCCCGCCACGAGCAACGTCACATCGGGGTTCCCGAGCCCGAAGGGCGCGAGCCGCTCGAGCTCCCGGGCGAGGTCGAGCGTGAGCGCCGAGGCGGGCACGATCGCATCGATCCGCGTCATCGGGCGTGAGGTCCTCGTCGACGAGCTCGGCGTCGGCGTGGGTGGCGAAGGCATCCGCGAACGCTTCCAGCCGGTCTGGGAGGATCGACAGGCCGGCGGCGGCACGGTGGCCGCCGAATCGCTCGAGGTGGACGGCGCACGCGGAGAGGCCCGCATGCAGATCGAAGCTCGGCACCGACCGCCCCGAGCCCTTCCAGCGCTCCCCCTCGCCGGCGATCAGTACGACAGGACGGCCGAACCGCTCCACGAGCCGCGAGGCGACGATCCCGATCACCCCCTCGTGCCAGCCCTCACCCCAGACGACGTAGGCGCGGCGGCTGCGCTGCTGGGCAGACCAGCCGTCGACAACCGCGACGGCCTCGCGCACGATCTTCTCCTCGACCGCCTGACGGTCGCGGTTCAACGTCTCGAGCTCGTTCGCGAGCAGATCTGCTTCGCGCGGGTCATCGGTGAGAACGAGATGCAGTGCGACGTCGGGCCGCCCCAGGCGCCCGGCCGCGTTGATCCTGGGGGCCAACCGGAACGCGACTGCGGTTGCGTCGACGGTGGCGGGGTCGACACCGGCCACGCGCATCAGGGCGCGGAGCCCGGGTTTCTGGGTGCGCGCGAGACCCCGGAGGCCGATCGTCGCGAGTGCACGGTTCTCGTCGACGAGCGGGACGACATCGGCGATCGTGGCGAGGGCGACGAGATCGGCATGGCGGGCGAGCATCGGGTGGTCGACGCCGAGGAGCGCCTGCGCGAGCTTGACGACCACACCGGTCCCGCACAGCTCCGCAAAGGGATAGACGGAGGGCCGCGTGGCGACGATCGGGCACTGCGGCAGCGTCTCCGCCGGGCGATGGTGGTCGGTGACGATCACGTCGACACCGAGCCGGCGGGCATCCTCGACCTCTGCGGAGGCGGTGATGCCGCAGTCCACCGTGAGGAGAAGCTTCACGCCTTCCTCCGCGAGCCGCGCGATCGTCGTCGTGGAGACGCCGTAGCCTTCCTCGAACCGGCTCGGGAGGTGCCAGACGACGTCGGCTCCGAGCTCTCTCAACGTCAGCGTCGCGAGCGCCGTAGCGCAGATGCCGTCGACGTCGTAGTCGCCGTGGACGCAGATCCGCTCTCCCCGCTCGACGGCCGTGCGCAGCCGCGCGACAGCCGCCGCCATGTCCCCGAGCAACAAGGGATCGTGCGAGATGCCCTCGGGCTGGAGGAACGCGCGCGCCGCGTCGGGATCGCCCAGCCCTCGCCGCACGAGCACGCTCGCAACGGTCTCGGAGACGTCGAGCTCCGCCATGAGGGCTGCGACCTCGGGGAACGACACGGGCTCGACCTGCCAGCTTCCGACCATGCAGCCACGATAGGTCCAGCCCCGGACGGAGGATGAGGAGCCGTCGCGGTGGAGAAGCCCGACGCGCCCTTTCCCTCAGCGCAGCTTCCCTCTGGCACGCATCGATTCCCGCACGATCTTGACCCAGAGGAGGACGAGACCGATCGTCGCCCCGACGACGACGACCGCCACCGGCGCGAGGTAGGCCATCTGTTCCAGCGTGTACTTCGTGACCGCCGCGCCCAGGAGCCAGATGACGAGCACGGCCAGCGTCATCGGTATCGCGAGACGCCAGTTCACACGCTGAGGGTAGCTTTCCTCTCGTGCCTCAGGGCGAGCTCAACTACACGTCAGGCGACGACTACGTGCTCGAGTTTCTCGGGTACCGGTTCGCCTTCGGTGCCGACGACTTCCGGGAGCGCGTCATGGCCGCCGCGGTCAAGCTGGCGCTGATCGCGGATAGCGACCTCGACCAGGAGGAGACGCTCGATCTCGTCGAACTGGCAGCCGACGGCAGGATCGCCGAGCCGCGGAGCTCGCTCGGCCACTATCTGATGCGGCACTGGGAGCGCGTCTCGCTGAACGACGGAGAGTCGCTCGTCTACTGGCTTCGGAAGCTCGTGTTTCGCGGTGCCTATCTCGATCATCGGGTCAAGGAAGGGTTGCTCGAGGTCAGCTTCGACGAAGGGTCGGGGGATTTCGGATACGCCGAGCCGGAAGGTGGACGCGCGCTGCTCGAGCTCGCACCAACCCCGAGCTGGCGTGCCCTGCAGTTCAGGCGCTAGAACCGTCCGGCGGCGGCGCGAAACCGAGCCGTTGCTCGTCGTCTGCAACCGCGATCCGGATCTCGCGGATGGCCCCGAGCGGAACGATCCGCTCCTCCGGTTCGCCGCTGTCGCGATGTGGGCAGAGCGTCACGAACCCGAAGCCCGGTTCAGCCGAGAGGGACGCGAGCCGGTGGAGTGAGCCGTCGGCGAGCTCGACGCTGACGCCGGCGCGCTCCAGGCCGTGCTCGGCACGAAAGCCCTCGATCCTCCGCTCGATGCGCTTCACGAGGTCTTCGAGCGAGTCCGTCATCCCCGGCGTCCAGAGCTCGGGCACTAGAACAGGCTCCCGTCGACGCGGACGGCACCGACGTGCTTGCGGCCGAGCTCTGTGATCGTCCGCCCGCGCGGGGTGCGCTGAAGAAAACCGAGCTGAAGCAGGTACGGCTCGTAGACATCCTCGATCGTGTCCGTTTCCTCGCCGAGAGCGACGGCGAGCGTCGAGAGGCCGACGGGGCCGCCGCCGAACTTGTTTGCGACCGCCGACAGCAGCTCCCGGTCGATCCGCTCCAGCCCGACGCCGTCCACCTCGAGCAGCTCCAGCGCTTCGCGTGCGACGTCGTTCGTGATCTTCCCTGCGTGGCGTACCTCGGCGACATCGCGCACGCGCCGCAGGATCCGGTTCGCGATCCTGGGCGTTCCCCGCGACCGGCTCGCGATCTCGTCGGCGGCGTCGTCGTCGATCTCGACGGCGAGGATGCCCGCCGAACGGCGCACGATCGTGCCGAGCTGCCCCGGCTCGTAGTACCCGAGCCGGAAGGTCATCCCGAAACGGTCGCGCAGCGGCGTCGTCAGCAGGCCCGAACGTGTGCGTGGCACCGACGAGCGTGAACGGCGGCAGGTCGATCGTGAGCGTGCGCGCAGCCGCCCCCTGCCCGAACACGATGTCGAGCCGGAAATCCTCGAGTGCCGGGTACAGGATCTCCTCGGCCGCGCGGTTGAGACGGTGGATCTCGTCGATGAAGAGCACGTCACGCGGCTCGATCGCCGTGAGGATGGCCGCGATGTCCTTCTTCTCGAGCGCCGGCCCGGCGACGGTGCGGAGGCCGACTCCGAGCTCCTCGCGGATGATCTGCGCGAGGGTCGTCTTGCCGAGGCCCGGTGGCCCGGCGAGGAGCACGTGGTCGAGCGCCTCGTCGCGTCCCTTGGCGGCGTCGAGGGCGATCCCGAGCTGTTCCTTGATGCGCTCCTGGCCGACGAAATCGTCGAGCCGGCGCGGGCGCAGCGAGCGCTCGACCTCCTCGTCCTCGGGGTCCAGCACGGCAGTCGTGACGCGGTCGCTCACGAGACAGCCTAGGCACGCGCCCGGACAGGCCGCCGACTCGAGCACCCCGGAGCCGAATGGCAGGCAATCGCTCGGCTGCGACCGGTCACCTCGAGCTACGCCGCCCGGAGGGCCAACCGCACGCGCTCGGCGGGCGGCAGCTCCGGGTCGACCTCGGCGAGTCGCTGTTCCGCCTCGAGCACGGAATAGCCGAGCTCGACCAGGGCATCGCGCGCGACGAGATGCGTGGGCGTCTCCTCGGCGGCGACGCGATCGAGTCGTCGCCGAGGAGCGAGACCTTCTCCTTCAGCTCCAGCACGATGCGCTCCGCCGTCTTCTTGCCGATCCCGGGGATCGCCTGGAACCGCGCGTGATCCTCGAGGGCGATCGCGCGTCGCAGCTCCGACGGCGGGCGACCCGGAGACGACCGCGAGCGCGACCTTCGGGCCGATCCCGCTCACCGTGAGAAGCTGCGTGAAGAGCTCGCGCTCCGAGGCATCGACGAATCCGTAGAGCTGCAGAGCATCCTCGCGTACGTGGAGGAACGTCTCCACGCTGATCTCGCCGCCCACCTCGGCGCGCCGCATCACGCCGGGCGTCGCCGCGACGAGGTAGCCCACGCCGTTGACGTCCAGCAGGAGGCCGTCCGCGCTGCGACCCGCAGGCGTTCCGCGCAGCCGCGCGATCACGAGGCCATCCGGGCGAGCGGGGGCATCAACGCGTGGCAGATCGCAACCGCGAGCGCATCAGCCTCGTGCGAGGTCGCGGGGATCTCGTCGAGCGAGAGCAGCATCTTCACCATCCGCTGCACCTGACCCTTGTCGGCGCGGCCGTGGCCGCAGACGGACTGCTTCACGCGTGCCGGCGCATATTCGGTGCACTCGACGCCCGCGGTGGCGGCGGCGACCATGGCGGCGCCGCGAGCCTGACCGACGAAGAGTGCGATGCGCGCGTCGGCTCCCACATACGACTCCTCGAGTGCGACGGCGTCCGGTGCGTGCTCGGCGATGAGCCCCTGCACCCCCTCGAAGATCGCCCGCAGCCGCAGTTCCGGCCGTTGCGCGGGCGCTTGTCGTCCAACACCCTGACGCCAGTGCCGTGACCCGCCCGCCGCCTTCGTGGACGATCCCGTAGCCGCACGCAGCCGTCCCTGGGTCGATGCCGAGAACCTTCACGGAGTAGGGTAGGGCCAGCTGCGGACGAGAGGGCGCCGACGTGTTCCGTCGGCACGGTGGGCTCGCCGGCCCCGTGCCGACGAGGCTGGCCTGACGCGACCCGCAGTGCTCCTGCCGCCCAGGCCGCGATCGCCGCGTCGGCCTTCTGGACCTTCGCGGCGTGAGCGACTGCCCCAGCTTGGCGAGCTTGGCGACCTGCGCGGCGGTCGGTACCTCGCCCCGGCTTGAAGTCGATGTCCTTCAGCGCCTCCGCATAGATCCCGATCACCTCGGCGAGTACCGCGAAGTCGTCCTTGAGCTCGTCCGGCGCCTGGTCGCGCGAACTCCTCGAACGCATCGGCGGTGGCTTCCGAGTCGTCTTCCCTCCGCTCGACCCACTCGCGACGGCCGCGGAGAACTTCTGGCTGGCTCCGCGAGATCCTTGCACTCGCCGGACTGAGCCCGGCGACGCCGCTCGTGTCCGTCGGTCGAGGTCGCCTCGGTGGACGTCGTCTCGGTCGACGTCGTCTCGGTGGACGTCGTCTCGGTCGACTGTCGTCCGTCGAGGCCGATCTCCGTCACCGCGGTGTCGCGGCTGCCTGCATTGCTGCCCGAGTCGCTCGAGCCCCCGCAGCCTGCGACGGCGAACGCCAACGCCGCAACCGCGGCGGCCACGCCAATCCATCTCATTTCGAAGAGCCTCCCTGTTACGCCGGAGCGCCGCTCGATCCCTCGGCGCCTCTCGCCGCAGATCCTAGTGCACCCGCTCGTCGGCGGCCCGCAGCCTGCAGCCCCGATCCGAACACACATCGCAGGCACGCTCGGCCTGCCGACGTCCGCACCCCCGCTACGACGCGACCGCCTCGAGCACGGCCTCGGGGATGTCGAAGTTCGCGTAGACGTCCTGAACGTCGTCGTTGTCCTCGAGACCCTCGACGAGCCGACGACCTTCTTCGCCGTCGGCTCGTCGCCGATCTCGACCGTCACCTTCGGCACCATCGACAGCTCGGCCGACTCGACGGCGAATCCCGCCGACTCGACGGCCTGCCGGACGGCCGAGAGCTGGTCGGGCGCGCTCGAGACCTGGAACACGGAGCCGTCTCGGTCGACGTCGTCCGCACCGGCCTCGGCGACCGCGAGGAACAACTCCTCCTCGTCGACGCCCTCTGCCGGGACGAGCACGATGCCCCGCCGCTCGAACTGCCAGGCGACCGCTCCCGTCGCGCCGAGGTTCCCGCCGTGCTTCGAGAACAGGTGCCGCACGTCGGCCGCGGTGCGATTGCGATTGTCGGTCAGGGCCTCGACGATCACGGCGACCCCTTCCGGGCCGTAGCCCTCGTAGACGACGGTCTCGAAGATCGCCCCGTCGGTTCCCTCGCCCGAGCCCTTCGCGACCGCGCGGTCGATGTTGTCCTTCGGCATCGAGTACGAGCGCGCCTTCTCGATCGCGTTCGCGAGCGCCATGTTGGTGGCGGGGTCCGGCCCGCCTTCCTTCGCGGCGACGAGGATCGACCGTGAAAGCTTGGTGAAGAGCTTGCCCCTCTTGGCGTCGGCTGCGCCCTTCTTGTGCTTGATCGTCGACCACTTGCTATGCCCTGACACCCTGCTCCTCCCGGACGATCTCTAGGAACCTCTCGTGCACCCGCGTGTCGTCGGTCAGCTCGGGGTGAAACGACGCCACGAGGACGCGGCCCTCGCGCGCGAGCACCGGATGCCCGTCGACCTCGGCGAGGATAGCGACCCCGGGACCTGCCTCGGCGACCCACGGCGCACGGATGAAGACGCCCAGTGAACGGCTCGTCCTCGCCCTCGATCCGAAGCGGCGGCCTCGAAGCTCGCGACCTGCCGGCCGAACGCGTTTCGTTCGACGACGAGGTCGATCAGCCCGAGCCGCTCGCGGTCGAGGACGATCATCCCGGCACACGTGCCGAAGATCGGGCGCGGAGAAGGCGCGGATCGCCTCGTCGAGCCCGTAAAGGCCCATCAGACGAAGCATTGTCGTCGACTCGCCGCCCGGGATGACCAGGCCGTGCAGGCCCTCCAGGTGCTGCGGCAGCCGCACCTCGAGCACCTCGACGCCGAGCCGCGCGCAGCATCGCCGCATGCTCTCGGAACGCACCCTGCAGTGCGAGCACGCCGACCCGGAGTCGACGGTTCATCCATGTGAGAAGTCTAGGGCGAACGACGAGCGGCCGCGCGCCGCGCCGGAAGGGTTACCAGCCGCGGACTTCGAGCCGCTCGCCGTCGGCGAGCGACGCGGACGAGATGCCGACCATCGGCTCCCCGAGCCCGGTCGAGACCTCTGCCAGGATCTTCGCGATCCTGGAAGTGCGTCGTCGCCTCGACGATCGCCTTCGCGCGCAGATCGGGGTCACCCGACTTGAAGATGCCGGATCCGACGAAGACGCCTTCGGCGCCGAGCTGCATGCAGAGCGACGCATCTGCCGGCGTCGCGATGCCGCCGGCGGTGAACGTGACGACCGGCAACCGGCCGTTCTCGGCAACGCAGCGCACGAGCTCGTACGGCGCCTGCAGGTTCTTGGCCTCGGCGTACAGCTCCTCGCTGCGCAGCGACTGCAGCCGCCGGATGCCGCCGAACACGGCGCGCATGTGCGTGACGGCGTTGACGATGTCACCGGTTCCCGCTTCGCCCTTGGTCCGAATCATCGCCGCGCCCTCGCCGATGCGCCGAAGCGCCTCGCCGAGGTTCGTGGCACCGCACACGAACGGGACCGTGAAGGCCCACTTGTCGACGTGATGTTCGACGTCCGCTGGGGTCAGCACCTCTGACTCGTCGATGTAATCGACCTCGAGCGCCTCCAGGATCTGCGCTTCGGCGAAATGGCCGATGCGGCACTTCGCCATCACCGGAATCGAGACGGCATCCTGGATCTCGCGGATCATGCCTGGGTCGGACATTCGCGCCACACCGCCGTCGCGGCGGATGTCGGCCGGTACACGCTCGAGTGCCATCACGGCGACGGCGCCCGCGTTCTCGGCGATCACGGCCTGCTCGGCGTTGACGACGTCCATGATGACACCGCCCTTGAGCATCTCGGCAAGACCGCTCTTGACGCGCATTGTGCCGGTTTCGGCCATGCGTTCAGTGTAGCGAGGCGCCTGCCCCCGCGACCGCGGGAGCAGGACACCTCGCGGCGATCAGGGTGTCGACTGCGGGGGCGCTCGTCCTCGGCCGCTTCCGCCTGCTCGGCGGCCGGCGGCGGCGTGGAAGGCTGAGCGGCCGGCGGTGCGGCTGGAGGCTGCGGGGCCGCCGGTGCGGCGGGAGCCTCCGGAGTGACGGGGGCCGCGGGAGCCTGTGGCGCGGATTGCGTTGCGGTGTCGTCCTTGTCGGTCGCGGACTTCGCCGCTGCTGCGGCTGCGCCTCCAGCGGCGACCACCGAATCCCTCATGTCTCCGATGCTGTGGCCGGCGGCCTTCATGTTGGCGTAGGCGAAGACGACCATCAGGATCGCGAGTAGGAGTCCGAGCCAGGCCCAGAACGTCCGACCGACATCGATCACCCCGGGCACGCTGTATCCGGGCGTGTCGATCCACCTGATGAACGTGAACACGAGGGTGAGAATCGCGAGGAAGGCACTCACCATCGCCGGGCCCGACGGGGACCGCGACGTCGATATTGGCGAATCTGAGCCCTTCCCAGACGAGAAGAGCGATTGCCAAGAGCCCTGCGAGGAACCCAACACCGTGCCACATGCTGGCGAACCCGATGTCGTTCACCTGGAACCAGTTGAAGAACGACACGATGAGGAAGAGGGCTGTGACCCCGAGTAGCACCTTCGAGGCGTGCTTGAAGTTCGAGATGTCCATTTTGCGGACTTTCCTTTCGGCGGGAGGCAGACGGACCCTCGCAATAATCGTTGCGATGTGAGACAGATACAACTGGTTCGGCGCGACTCCTCTCCCCACAGGCAGGAAACTGCCTGACCCCCCGAGGATGCGCCGTGCGGGCGGAGAGCTCGCACGCGGGCTCTCCGCCTCCCCACCGACGACCACTCAGGACGAGGGACGCCGGCTTGCTCTCCCGGGTCGCAGGCCGCATCCGCGCCTCAACCGTGAGCCCGAAGCTGCCGATAGAAGCCCTGATGAGGGGCATCATCGACGACCGCCTGCTCGAGCGTTGGACGACGAGCCGTCGCCACCAGGACGAGGCGAGACGGTTCCTCGCCCGCCAGCGCTTCTCCGATCCGCGCGGCGAAGGCGGCGCACTGGACGAGATAGCCGGCACGATCGCCGACCTGGAGTCGACGTTGCGCGAACGCGCCGCGCGCCGCCGCCGACCGCCTCCGCCTCCACCCGGTGGCCCCCTGTCGGCGTAGGAGGTGCGGGCTCAGCCTGGATCACCGAGCGCTCCCCCGGACAGCACCAGCTCGCGCCGTCCCGCGACTCCGCTCACCCCTCGATCGGCTTCTCCATCGAGACGCACGGGATCGTGACGCCGTCCGGCATGGTGACCTCGATCTCCTCGAGCGGCCGAAACCCGTACGCGAGGTAGAGCGGGAGGCCGGGCAGGGTGGCCACGAGCGCGAGGCGTCGAAAGCCCTCGCGGCGCGCAGCCAGGTCGCACGCCTCGAGGATCCGCCGGCCGAGGCCGCGGCGGGTCCAGTCGGCCCGCACGAACATCGCGCGCACACGAGCAGGCTCGCTCGCAGGATCGAGCTCCCGCGCGTCGTCGACGGCGCCACCGCTTCCCGTGTAGAGCTTGTCGCGCCTACTCCAGCCGCCGCATGCGACCAGCTCGCCGCGACACTCGAGCACGAAGTACGTCCCGTCCTCGAGCAGGGTCTGGTCGACCTGCGCGACGTATCTCACCGCGCTCGCCGCCTGGCTCTCGTCGTAGAAACGGGGAAAGAGGACCGCGGCCGAGTCCTTCATCAACGAATCGACAGCGTCCTCATCGGCCGGCGTGGCGACCCGTAGGGTCGGCTCCTCGGGTGCCATGGCCGCAAATGTATGCGGGAACCCGGCACGGAGGCAATGCTGCCCGAGCGCGATGCGACGACGGGAAGACGGCCGGGCCCGACAACGTACCGCACCCCTCAGGGGAGAAGAAGATACGGACGCCAGATGCCAGGCCCAGCCACCACATAGGTTCGCGCGCCGACCGGACTATTCCTCTCAACACTTGCCCACTTCGTGCCGATACCCGTCTTGGGCCGGGCGGCACTCTCAGGGGGTGCCGTCCGCCTAACCGCCTTGCCGGCACGCGTTCGACATCGATCGGCGTCGTCGCGTGCGACCGCAGGCTCCTTGCCGAGCCGGCGACGAACGGCCGGTGCGGGGCTCGGCGAGGGCTCACGGCCGAAGGGTGACGAGCATGACCACGAAGACGATCGCGAGCACGATCACCAAGGGCCACACCAGGTACAGGGCGATGCTCGCCCGCCGCTGACGCCGACGTCCACCACTTGGATTCCCTCTCGCCACCTCCTCGAGATACCCCCTCGGCCTGCTGGGAGAAACGCGGAGTGGATTCCGTCACTGTCGCCGCCGCATCGCGGCGCGCGGCCCGGCTCTGATTGACTTCGGATACGTGAGAACCGCCCGAGCAAGACGGCACCAGCACCTCAGCGTGGAAGAGCGGGTCGCGCGGGGACGCGCGGCGCGAACCGCTGCGCCGCGATCGTCCCACGGGCGGTGGGTGCCGGCGGCGACGCGGCCCGACCCGATCGCGCTCCTCGAGGAGCAGGCCGAGACGCGCGTCCCGTCGCTCGTGCCGATCCGGCATGGCCGCATGCTCGACAGTCCCTTCGCGTTCTTTCGCGGCGGTGCGCTGATCATGGCGGCCGACCTCTCGAACGACTCCCCTGTCCGGCGTCAACGTCCAGCTGTGCGGCGACGCGCACCTGTCGAACTTCGGCGTGTTCGCCTCGCCAGAGCGGCAGATGCTGTTCGACATCAACGACTTCGACGAGACGCTCCCCGGCCCGTGGGAATGGGACGTGAAACGGCTGGCAGCGAGCTTCGAGGTCCTCGGGCGCGAGCGAGGGTTCGACCCGGCCGACCGCCGCGCGATCGTCGTCGCGTGCGTCGCCGAGTACCGCCTGATCATGCGCCGGACGGCGGGGATGCGCACGCTCGATGCGTGGTACGACCACGTCGAGATCAGCCAGGTCCTCGATTTCATCCGCGCCGAGGTCAGCGAGAAGCGCCTGGGCAAGGAGGAGGCAGAGCAGGCCAAGAAGGACATCGCCAAGGCGAGGACCCGCGATCACGCCCGCGTGCTCGCCAAGCGCACGGACGAGATCGACGGCGAGCTCCGCATCGTCGCCGACCCGCCGCTGATCATGCCGCTCGCCGACCTGGTGCCGGAGGCCGAGGGGCGAGAGGAGCTCGTCGACTACATGCATGCGCTCGTCGCCGAATACCGGCGGTCGCTTCGCGTCGTCCACCACCCGTTCGAGGAGTTCAAGTGGGTCGACACCGCACACAAGGTCGTCGGCGTGGGAAGCGTCGGCACACGGGCCTGGATCCACCTCTTCCTCGGCCGCGACGCAGATGACCCGTTGTTCCTCCAGTCCAAGGAGGCGCAAGCCTCGGTGCTCGAGCGTTTCGTCGGCAGGAGCGCGCTCGCGAATCACGGTCGACGCGTCGTCGCCGGCCAGCGCGTGATGCAGGCCGCGAGCGACATCTTCCTCGGCTGGCTGCGCGTCAAGGAGCGCGACGGCGTCACGCGCGACTACTACGTGCGCCAGCTCCACGACTGGAAGGGCGGCGTCGACGTCGACACCCTGCTCGTGCCCGGCGCCACGCTCTACGCCCGCGTCTGCGGCGCCACGCTTGCGCGCGCCCACGCACGCTGGGGAGACCGGATCGCGATCGCGTCGTACCTCGGCAAAGGAGGCGCCTTCGATCGCGCGATCGGCGACTTCGCCGTCGCGCTACGCGGACCAGAACGAACGCGACTACGAGACGTTTTCAGCCGCCGTCCATTCGGGACGACTCGAGGCGCAGACCGGCTTGTAACCGGAGATCCGAACGCGGCACACGGGAGTACCCGATCACCCTGGTCCCGGTCGGCGCCCTCTCCGATCGAGGCCGCGCCGCTCTCGGCGTTAACCATGACCTGACATCCCGGTCACGGATTCCTCTTGGCAGGGCCGTATTGATGTCTCGTGGAGGCAACGGGCCCCAGACAGACGACAGGAGGTTGACGTGGACGGACACATTCGCGGTCGACGCTGGCTGACCGCCTTGCTGCTCGGTATTGCCGCGTTGGCGATCGGCGCGGTCTTCGGCCAGGCACGGGACGGTCAGGCAGCAAGTGCAGTCAAGCCATCCAACACTGCCCCACCGACGATCTCGGGCAGTGCGCAGGAGGGGGCGACATTGACCGCCGCCAACGGCACCTGGGCCGGCTCGACGCCGGTGACCTACACGTTCGCCTGGAGCCGTTGCGACCAGGACGGCGGCAGCTGCTCGAAGATCAGTGGCGCCAGCGCGAATACCTTCGTGCTCAAGAAGGTCGACACGGGAACGACACTGCGGGTCACCGTGACCGCGACGAACGCCGACGGCTCCGCCGATGCAACCTCGGTTCCGACCCCCGTCGTCGCCGCAACACCGCCACCGGTCTCGAATGGCTGCCCCACCGGGGCGGGCACGATCGCGATCGCAGACCTGGCCTCGCCGGCACGTCTCGCGATCGACCAGCAGGCCATCACCCCGGGAATCGTGATGCCCTCGACCGGGACGATCCAGGCCCACTTCCGGGTCACCGCCTGCGGCGGCCGCCCCGTCCAGGGCGCACTCGTCTACGCCACGGCGGTCCCCTACAACCAGTACTCCATCGCGCCCGAAGGAACCACAGGCGCAGATGGCGGGACGACTCTGACGATGAATCAACTCCGCGGCTTCCCTGCCGCCCGGCAGCAACAACTTCTCGTCGTCTTCGTTCGAGCCCGCAAGGCAGGCGAGATCCTGACCGGCGGCATCTCCACGCGCCTCCTCGTCAGCTTCCGTGTCGCCCTCAAGTAGCGCTCACCCGGGTGGGCGGGCACTCCATCCCCGCCCACCCCACGTGCCTCGCGACTCGAGGAGTTCGTGACCTTTCTCCTGCGAAGCAACGCGATCCTGTCCGCCGTCGTTGCCGGCTTCGAACGCGGCACGGGCCTGCCGCGACGGCGGCAGGCTCAGTAGTTCGGACGCTGCAAACGCAGGTTTGACGTGGACGGTGACCGGCTAGGGGTTCTGCATGCCCCGATTCCACATCCTCGCGACGGCTGTCTATGCCGTGGTCGCAGTTGCTATCGCCGGGCTCTCGCTGGGGATCGCCGGGCTGTCCCCACCGGAACGGGAAACGTACTGCGCGGAGCGCGTGATCTCGGACTGGGTCAACGACGGCGTCGTGACCCACCGCTATCAGCTGAGCTGCTACCGCGCGGCGCTCCGCAGCCTGCCAGAGGACATGCGCACCTACACGAGCGCCGGGGACGACATCAATCGGGCCATGCTGCGCGCCCGGCACTCGGGGGCATGATCGAATAGCCTCTGGCGGCAAGTGGCCAGATGGAGTTCGGTGTACACCTACCACTGATTTCGTTCACAGGCGAGCACCGCTCGCTCGATGACCTGCTGGCGTTCACGGAAGCCGCGAACGATCTCGGTTACACCCATCTCTGCGCCAACGATCATCTGGTCTTCTCGCGCCCATGGCTCGATGGGCCGACCACGCTGGCCGCCGTGCTCGCGCGCAGTGGCCGGATGACGATTGCGACGACCGTCGTCGTGCCCGTGCTTCGTGGCCCGGCGGCAACCGCGAAGATCCTCGCCTCGATCGACCTGTTGTCGGGCGGCCGGCTCCTGGTCGGGCTCGGCCCCGGCTCGTCGGCCCGGGATTACGAGCTGGTCGGCCTGAGCTTCGAGGAGCGCTGGAAGCGGCTGGACGAGGCGGTGCAAGTGCTGCGCGCGTTCTGGCGGGCCGACGACGTCGCGTTCGAGGGCACGTTCTACTCCAGCGCAGGCTTCACGCTCGCCCCGACGCCCGCGCAGCGCCCCGGCCCGCCGATCTGGATCGGGAGTTGGGGCTCTGCCGCGGGGCTACGACGCGTGGCTCGACTTGCCGACGGCTGGCTCGCCTCTGGCTACAACACGAACCCGGAACTGTTCGCCCAGGCCTGGTTGGATGTCCAGACGGAACTGACTGCACGCGGGCGGGATGTTGGGTCGTTCCAGAATGGCATCGCGACCATGTGGTGTTACGTCACCGACGACCGGGCTCGCGCCGACGCGATGCTCGGGGACGTGCTGGCCCCGATGCTCAATCGTCCGATGGAGCAACTCCGCACGATGCTGCCGATCGGCTCGGCCGAGGATTGCGCGGAGATCCTCCGGGCGTACGCGCGTGCGGGCGCGCAACGCGTCTTCCTGTGGCCGCTCGCAGACGAGCGCGAGCAGCTGGAGGTGTTCCGCGAACGCGTCGTGCCGCTGCTCGGCTAGTTGGACGAACAGGCCGTGGCGGCCGGCGACAGCCTCCGGCTGTCTCGGCGGATCCGGGTGCGTCGTTTTGACAAGGCCGCCCAGGCTCGAACCTTGGCGCGCGTGTGGGGCGGGCACGAGATTCGCGTAGGCTCATCGTCAGGCGATCGAGGAGGCAGCATGGATCCCAGGCAGTCGTATCCCGTCCGTATCGAGGGCGAGCTCGACCCTGGCGTCGGCCGTTGGCTGTGGCTCGTGAAGTGGCTCCTCGCAATACCCCACTATCATCGTGCTCGTCTTCCTGTGGCTGACGTTCCTCGTGCTCACGGTCGTCGCGTTCTTCGCGATCCTCTTCACGGGCCGCTACCCCCGGGGCATCTTCGACTTCAACGTCGGAGTGCTCCGGTGGACCTGGCGGGTCGGGTTCTACTCCTACGCGGCGCTCGGTACCGACCGCTATCCGCCGTTCACGCTCCACGACGTGCCCGACTACCCCGCGAGGCTCGACGTCGCCTATCCGGAGCGGCTGTCGCGCGGCCTCGTGCTCGTGAAGTCGTGGCTCCTCGCGATCCCGCACTACATCGTCGTCGGCATCCTTCTCGGCGGCGGGAGCTACGCGGCCTCGCGCGCGTACGACCGGGCGTGGGGCTTCGGCTACGAGACCGGGCTGATCGGGGTTCTCGTCCTCTTCGCCGGCGTGGCCCTGCTCTTCACCACGCGGTACCCGCGCGGGATCTTCGACGTCGTGCTCGGCCTGGACCGCTGGGTGGCCCGGGTCGCGGCGTACGTGTTCCTGATGCGGGACGAGTACCCGCCGTTCCGCCTCGACCAGGGCGGCGCGGAGACAGCGCGGCCGCCGATCGAGGCAGTCCCAGCAGGCGAGATATCCCGAGCCAGATCCTGCGGCCGCGGCCCATCAGCATGGGACGGTCGGACGGGTTGTGCTGATCGTCGTCGGCGTCGTCGTCGGAATCGTCGCGTTCGGCCTGTTGGCCGGCGGCTGTGCGCTCGTCGCAGTTGACCAGACCCAGCGCGACGACGACGGCTACCTCATGTCACCGAGCGCCGAATTCTCGAGCGCGACGTATTCGATCGTCTCCGATCGTGCGAACATCGACGCCAACGGCGCCGAGCGAGCCCTCGACATCTTCCTCGGGACGGTACGGCTTCGCAGCGAGAGCGACCGCAGCGTGTTCGTCGGTATCGGCCCGGCAGCCGAGGTCGACCGCTACCTGGTCGGCGTCGAGCGGGACGTCGTCACCGACTTCGACCGCCGCAACCCCACGTACTCGCGACGGGCGGGTGGCGCCCCGGCCGCTCCACCGGGCGCCCAGACGTTCTGGGTCGCCTCGGCAACGGGATCCGGGGAGCAGACGCTCGAATGGAAGCCGGAGGACGGCAACTGGCGCGCCGTCGTGATGAACGCCGACGCCAGCCGCGGCGTGTCTGCCGAGATGAGCATCGGCGCCGAGCTCGACGCGGTGCTCTGGATCGGGATTGGCCTGCTCGCCGCCGGCGGACTGTTCGCTGCCGCCGCCGCGATCGCGGTCACGGCCGGTGTGCGCCGCGGACACCGTGCAGACCTGTCATAGGCATCGCCGCTAAGGCTCGCGTCCAAGCCAGAAACGGTAGGCGCGGAGGCCCGTCGCATCGGTTGCGGGATGCGACACAACCCTGGGAGCAACGGCAATGCCCGCCGCACCACCCACTCGTAGCCGCGGCCGAGCGCCGTCGCCGCGGCGACGAAGCGGGCGCTGCCGCAGGGGGATGGGACGACCGCCAGCGGAGCCGACGCCTGGGCTGATCGGGCCGCTCGGGATAGCCCGCGACCGTGCGCCGTCAGGCTTGCTCCAAGAGCCTCTGAACTACGAGTGCTAGTTCCACAACGGCATTTTCCAGTGCTTCAGTCCGAACCCCCAGGTTTTCGATCGCCATCGACCTGGGCGTGCTGGACAGACGGGGATTTCCCCACACGAGTGGCCGCCCGCCTGGCGGAACGAGTCCGGCGACACGCTCGGCCAACGTATAGGGGGTGGTCGGCAACGTGATCTCCTCTCGCGGCGTGTGCGGAGATCATCGCGCCGGTGAGGCCGCACCACATCCTCTCTCTCCGGTCCACGGCCTCTACGCCCTGTTGCTGCCGGCGGTGCTCTACATGCTCCTGGGCTCGTCGCGCCAGCTGATCGTCGGCCCCGAGGGCGCAATCGCAGCGCTGGTCGGGACCGCTGTCCTGCCAATGGCCGTTGCCCGCAGCGGCGAGTCGGCCGAACTGGCGGCCGTCTTTCGCTGCTCGTAGCCGCCTGCTTTCTCCTCGCATGGATCGCCCGGATCGGCTGGCTCGCGGACTACTTCTCGCGGCCGGTGCTCGTCGGCTACATACACGGGGTTGCGGTCGTGCTCGTCTGCGGGCAGCTCGGCAAGCTGCTCGGCATTCCGATCGAGGCATCGGAGCCTGTCGGGCAGGTCGTCGACGCCGTCAAGGGGTTAGGACATGTCAGCAGCACGACGGTGCTCCTCAGCGCTTTCTGTTACCCATCGGCCACCCTCGGGCCCGCCGACAGGGCGCGATCCGGCTTGGTTCCTAGTGGGCCCGCCTGGACTCGAAGCGGGCAGGCAATAGACGTCGCGTCCCCGGTAACCCGCATGGTTACCGGGGTCTCGGCCTCTGAACGGTCGCCGCACTTCTACGCGTATTACGGGCGATTCGGCCCGATTTCCGCCGATTCGGGCACGGGACCTTCATTTGTGCCCAATCCCTGCCGCGGCTTGGGCCCGTTTCTACAGCCTCCTTCTACCGTCTACGCGAGGGGAAGCGACCCAACACGCCCCCTACACGCCCCCTGAACGGCCGGTTCACTTGTCGGGCATCGCAGCGCCCTCAGTTGATCATGGGGCCACCGTTGGCGAAGAAGGAGCGGTGGAAGGGTTCACAGTTCTTGCACGTCTGAGGCTTCGTCGTTCTTTCCCCGGCCAGCGTTCCTCCAGCAATTCTCCAGCAGTCTCGGCGACCCTGACTCGATATGCGGGTGGCCTGATGCCACCCCAATGGAGAGGAGGAACAATATGCATCGTGTTTTTGTGACAGTTGCTCTCGTCGTTCTGGTCTCGGGCGTGGTCGCGGCGAGCTCGGCGGCGGCGCCTGGGACGACGCAAGTGCGGGGGATTCAAAGCCCGGACGACGGCTCGCACGGCTGCATCGCCGGCGTTGGGGCGTATTGGATGGCGGGGAGCGGCCAGCCGGGGATCGCGGGGCTGGTCGGCTGTTGGTACACCGTGACGTTCGAGCTTGGCGTCGTGACCCCCTCAGGGGTCGTCACAGGAACTGGCACCGAGGCTTTCTCCGGGTGCCTCGACCGGGCGGGAGATGGAACGTGCGTCGGTGACCCGGGCGGCTCGCTGACGTTCTCCTTTAGGGCGACGGCGAAGTACGACCCGGAGACCTTCACGATCCTCCAGCACGGCCGCTGTCATCACCCGATCACGGGCGGCTCAGGAGCGTTTGCGGGTGCATCCGGCGAGCTCCGGTTCAAGGACGACCCGGCGACCGGCTGCTCGTATTACAGCGGTCACGTCGCGCTCGCGGGCTGAGCGAGAGGGCGAGCGGGCGGCGCTGCACCGGCCGCCCGTTGCGCCGATCCGCGCGATGGTGTGCAATGCGCGCCAGGAGGGAACGCCATGCCTGTCGAATCGCTGGCTGCCGGTGAGAGCGTCGCGGGATACGTCGTCGAGACGCTTGTCGGCCGCGGAGGAATGGGAGAGGTGTACCGCGCGCGCGACGAGCGCCTCGAACGACCGGTCGCCCTCAAGCTCCTCCTGCGCTCACTCGCAGACGACGAGCGCTTCAGGGAGCGGATGCTGCGGGAGTCGCGCCTCGCCGCGAGCCTCGACCACCCGAACGTGATCCCGATCTACGAGGCCGGAGAGGCCGACGAGCGGCTCTTCATTGCGATGAGATACGTCGACGGTTTCGACCTGAAGGCGTGGCTGCGGCGCGAGGGACCGCTCGACCCGCGCGCCGCGCTCGCCGTTGCGAGCCAGGTCGCCGCCGCGCTCGACGCGGCGCACGCAAACGGGCTAGTCCACCGTGACGTCAAGCCGTCGAACGTTTTGATCGACGACCCGGACGGACGCGCCCACTGCTACCTCGCGGACTTCGGACTGACCCAGACGGCCAACCGCGACGATCGCGCGGACGGCCAGGACCTCGGGACGATCGACTACGTCTCGCCCGAACAGATCCGCGGTGACCCGCTCGACGGACGCGCCGATCAGTACGCGCTTGGGTGCCTCCTCTTCGAGTCGCTGACGGGTGACGTGCCCTACCGCCGCGCTTCCGACGTGGCGGCGCTCTTCGCGCACCTCGATGAAGAGGTGCCGCGGGCCACCGAGCGGCGTCCAGAGCTCCCGCCGGCCATCGACGGCGTGCTCGCACGCGCTCTAGCGAAGGAGCCGGCCGACCGCTACGAGAGTTGCGAGGCGCTCGTCCTCGAGGCCCGGGCCGCTCTCGGGCTCGACCACCCCGTCCGCCGCCGCCGCCGCACCGCGGGGGCCGTCGCAGTCGGCGTCGTGGCGCTGGCAGCCGCGATCGCGACCGCGATCGTGGGTTTGCGGGGCACCGACACTCCTCCTCCGGCGCGGGCAGGAGCGCTCGTCGCGATCGATTTCGCATCCGGGAAGGTGACGCGGGACTACGCGACCCCGCCGATCCCGACCCACGTCACGACGCAGTCCGGACGTGTCTGGTTCGCGGCCCAGGACGGGATCTGGCGCGTCGACCCGCGCATTTCCGCGGATCCGGTTCGGGTCGAGAACGTCGGCGAGGTGCACGACCTCGCTGGGTACAAGGGCCGCGTGTACGTCGCCAGGGACGGTGAGAAGCTTCTCGAGGGGATCGTAGCGCCGTACGGAGCCGTCAACGGCGTGCGTGCGGACGGGCTGTCCCTGCTCGCGTGCAGCCTCACAGCCAACGACCGGATCGGTGTCTGGGCTGCTGGCTGTCCCAACGTCCAACAGATCAGCGTCACACCGTCGTCGATTGCGATCGGCAAGCAGGTGATGATCCCGTACTCGCAGCCGACGACGTCGGGCACCGAGCGGCAGTGCCTCTGCGCGATGACCATCGGAGCGGGGTCGGTTTGGGTCGCGGGCGACGCGAGCGACAGGCGGCTTTGGCAGATCGACCACGCCGGCAGGATAACGCGCACGATCTCCTTACCGGTCGCGCCGCGAGGGATCGCGATCGCGGCGGGCTCGGTCTGGGTCTCGGCACCAATGGACGATCTCGTGCTACAGATCGACATCGCCTCGGGGCACGTAATGCGTCGAATCCCGGTCGGGCGCAACCCGATGGGGATCGCGGCCGGAGGCGGCGCGGTCTGGGTCGTGAACTCTCTCGACGGGAGCGTATCGCGCATCGATCCGGCGGTCGCCAGGGTGACCCAGACGATCGAGGTAGGCGGGCATCCCTACGAGCCCGCGGTCGGAATGGGCTCTCTCTGGGTGACGACGCGCGATGTCTAGGCGACGTGCGTCCTCGCTCGCCTGCCTGGCGCTCGTCGCTGCGCTCGCCGCCGGGTGTGGGGATGAACGAGAGGTGGTTCGTGTCGGCGTCCTTGTCGACTGCACCGGGCTGATCGCCGCTTCCCACGACATGAGCCTGGCGGGGGCAGCTTTGCCGTTGCTCGAGCGGGGCGGCCATCTCGCGCGCGGCGGCCTCGAGAATGGTGCCGCGGGTGCGGTCGTGGGGAACCGCGAGCTGGAGCTCATCCCCGCGTGCACCGAGCTGACCTACACGCACCTCATGATCGCTGCGACTCGGAGGCTGATCGAGGAGCAGCATGTAGACGTCGTGCTCGGGCCTGTCGGGACGCCGGAAGGGGTCGTCTTCCGTGATCTCGCGGCGCACTATCCCAACGTCACCTTTATGTCGGGGGCTGCGCTCGCGCAGCAGGAAACGCTGCGCGATCCACAGGCGAACCTCTTCCGGTTCACGTTCGACGGGCCGCAGTCCGTGGCGGGCCTCGGCGCCTACGCCTACGACGTCCTCGGATGGCGTCGCGCGGTGGTTGTGGCCGAGCCGTACGACGAAGGCTGGGAGCGCGTCGCAGGCTTCGTGACGGAATTCTGCGCTCTCGGCGGGAAAATCGTTGAACGCGACCTGACGGCTCTCCTGACGCCGGATCCAAGCGCGGCGGCAAGACGGCACGCCTCCGCGGACGGGGTCGCCCTGATCACGAACTTTTACTCGCCGAGCCCGTACCTAAGTGCCTATTTCCGCATCGCGAAGCCGCTCGGCCGCCGGCTGGTTGTTGCGGGCAACGTTTTCGTGGATTCGAACCTGGCGCCGAAAGGCATCGACCTCACGGGGACGATCGTCGCCGGCCCCGTTCCGCTCGATCCTGCCGTCCCCTCGATGATGGCCTACGAGCAATCGTTCGCGAGACGATTCCCGGCGCTGCCACCGGGCACGGCCCACAACCCGTTCGTGCTGCCCTTCTACACGGAGGTCGAGGCCCTGGCGACTGCGCTCGAGCAGACGGACGGAACGCTCGGGGAGGGACAGGATCGGCTTCGCCGGGCGCTCGCCGGACTCGTTCTCGACGCGCCCCAGGGGGCCGTGCGGCTCGACCGAAACCGGCAGGCGACCGGCCACGGCTACCTCGAACGGATCGTGCGAAGCGGGAGCGGCGGCATCATCGTGAAGGGAGTCCGCACACTGGACGGCGTCGAGCAGAGCTTCGGCGACGCCTTCACGGCGACCACGCCTCCGCCCTCGGCCGCTCAGCCGGTCTGCGTGCGCCGCCCGCCCCCGAGCTGGGCGGGCTGAGCTCCGTCAGCCCGCGACGGTCCAGGTGAATCGGGTCTCGCTGCCGCGCGGGGCGAGCCCGCCGGGCCGTACCCCGCGCCGCACTAGGATCGTTGTCACAGCGGTCTGCGTGGCAAGAGCGGTCCTCGTACGGCCGAGCCCCTCGTGCCGCCAGCGGTCGGTGAGACCGACGACCGCGATCCCCGCCCCCGCGGCCGCTGCGACCAGCGCTTCCGGAGCTGGGTCCACGAGCAGCGGCTCGGCCGCAACGCCAAACGCCCGTTGGACGGCGATCGACGCGTTAGCCAGGAGCCGGCTCGCGTCGCGTCCCTCGGCTCCCGCTGCCGCGCCGACGAGCAGCAACGATGCCGAGCGACTCCGTGCCATCCAGGCTCCGAGCTCGACCGCCGACCAGTCGTGCTCGGCACCAGTGAAGGGAACAATCACAGGCCCATCCCGCGCGTCCCCGTCCCCGACGACGACGCCGACGTCGCAGGGGGCGCGGTCGAGGAGAGCGAGCACCCGCGCGTCCTCGAGAAGCCCTTCGGGCGCGTCGACGAGGAGCAGGTCGACGTCGTGCTCGCGAGTCATGTTCGCGATGTCGATGCCCGGGGCAACCGACGTGAACGCGGCCGCCCGCACGAGCAGCCCGTCTGCGATCAGTCGCAGACGGAGGGCGTAGAGGTGCGTCGTCGCGGCTGCAAGCTCCCCCGGGGTGGCGACCGTGGTGACGAGGACGAGCTCGTGCTCGGGATCGCGGGCAAGGGGAGCCGCGATCGCGGCGAGCGTTTCCGCTCGTGATGGCGCTAGCGCCGCAGCGAGCACCGCACGCTGTGGCGAGACCGGCTCGACGCGTGCTCCGGGGCCGAGCAGCGCAGGATCGTGGCGGAGGATCGCTCCGTGTAGCCCGCCGAGCCACTCACTCGGCTCGATCCCGAGCTCTCCCACGAGGACCGCGCGCGCGCCACGATAGGCGTCGAGTGCCTCGGCCTGGCGGCCCGAGCGATACAGCGCAGTCATCAGGAGCCCGCGCGGCCGCTCTCGGAGTGGGTGCTCGGCGACCAGCAGCTCGATCTCCGGCACCACGTCACCGTGCCGGCCCCGCTCGAGGTCGGCCTCCAGGCGCCGCTCGACCGCGAGCACCCTCAGCTCCTCGAGCCGCGCGATCGCGACGTCGAGCGCCGGCTCATCCGCGAGATCCGAGAACGCCGACCCCCGCCACAGCGCGAGCGCTCCGAGCGAGCGTCGCGGCCGCCTCGTCCCACCGGTGGTCGCTCACCTGCCGCGCACCCTCCCCGGCGAGAACCTCGAACTCGTGGAGGTCGAGCGCGCCCGCGGGGACGTGGAGCATGTAGCCGGCGCCGCGCGTCTCGATCACCTGTCTCCCCAGCGCCTTCCGCAGGCCAGACACGTAGCCCTGGACGAGGTTCGAGGCCGACGCAGGAGGCTGATCGTGCCAGAGGCCGTCGACGATCCTGCTCACAGGCACGAGCGTGTTAGGCGCAAGCAAGAGCAACGCGAGCGTCGCACGCTGCTTCCGGCCGCCCAGATCCAGCGTGCGGCCGTCGCCTCGTGCCTCGAGAGGGCCGAGCACGCGGTAATCGACGTGCATGGCGAGCGACCCTAGCCCGGAAACGTGGAGCGTTCAAGCTTGGTGCGACGCCGCGGGCGGCCGATGTCACCCGCACCACCCCAGGTCAGCTCGGACCTCGACCTCACGTCTGATCCCGCCGTCGTGGACGGGGTCGGCGGTCGCGTCGACGTACGACGAACACTGAGCGGCGACCAGCTCTGAAGCAGACCAGACGAGCGGGAGGTCCTGCCCATGGTGTGAAACCTCGCCCGTCTGCCGACATCGCCCCCTTGTCGAGTAGACATGGTCTGCCTCGCGCCGTAAAGAGGGAACCGACGTCCCGATTTGCACTCCGGAGTGGTGCTAGGTGACTCGAGCGGCTCGAGGATCCCGTAGGTGCGCGCCACACAGTGCCGCCATCTTGTGGCCGGCGGATTCCCACCTCTCGGGCTCCAGCGACTGTCCAGTGGATCTCCAGGGACGTCAGCCACTGTCGAGGCATCTTAGGAGCATGACCCCCGCGCGACGGGGATGTCCAAGGTCCGCAACGGCGGCGATCGACACAGATGACCGCAAGGAGGAACGACCGTGATAGCGAGGAGATTTTTCTTGGCAGTGGCGGCGGCAGCTGCCCTCTCTGGCATCGCCGTCGGCGCCGTATCGGCCGGCGCCGCGCGGACGAGTGAGGGATGCGGAAACAAGCTCGTTTTTCTCGTGTGGCCGAAGGGTCACGCGGCGATTCCCCGGATTGCCGAGTTCCCGGAGATCCGGAACCCACACATCGAGGTCTACCGAGGCTTCAACTCCGGCTACGACGTGGCCGCCGCCGGGGCATGGGTCATCGGAGGAAAACCGCCATCCGGCATAACGCGCGGCGGCTTCTTCACCGCGTGCGCCAACTACGGCGACGAGGTCACGAAAGGAACCGTCGCCGGGCCGCGAGTAACCATCACGAAAGAGACGGCGGTCAAGTGCATCCTGCCGGGGTCGCCCGTCACGGATGTCGTGCTGCGGCAGGGAGGTGTTGCCGACCTGTACGTCCACACAGGCGCCCGACTCGTCGCGCAGGCCCACGTCACGAACACAAGCACCACACTCACCGTCCCTAAAGGACGGTGCACCCTGACCGCCATTCCTCGACCCTGAGTCGACTCGTCGAAAGAGGAGTCGAACCAGTCCAACCTGAGAAAAGAGGCTTCAGCGGTTCACTGTCGACGCGGGCCGTCAGCGGCTTCGCTGCGCCAAAAAGATCCAACGAGCTCTGAAGGAGTGAGAATGACGGCTTCACGAAGGTTCCGGCTTTGGGCGGCTCTTGCGGTGACCGCCCTGGCCGCGGTCGCGCTGACGTTGGGCGTATCGGTTTCGCTGGCGGCCCCGATCGAGCAGACACGATTCGACGAGCCGAGCAATGGATCGTCGACGGGTACTGCGGCGATTTGCGTGTCCAGATCGACTTCCACGACCAGGGCGTCGTCGTCGCTCGACCAGCGGGCAAGGAACGGTTAATCCGCTACACCGCCAGCCACCACGGAGGAGGGACGATCACCAATCTCGCAACCGGACGAGCGTTCACCTTCGTCTGGAACTACCTCGAACAGGACATCAAGGTCACCGACAACGGCGACGGCACCTTCAGCATTCTGTCCCAGATACCGGGGCCCGAGAAGATCTATGGCCCAGACGGCCAACTGGTGTCGACCTCCGGCGGCACGATGCGGCTCCTGACGGTCATCGACTTCGCTGGCACACCCCTCGATCCGTCAGACGATCAGTTCGTCAGCCAGAAGCTTGTCAGCTCGAACGGCGGGAAGCCACAGCCCGATCTCGACTACTGCGACAGCTTCCACACGCTCACCGGCTGACCCGCCCACTGCGCGAGGCCCGCGGCCCGAACTGCATGTCGCTGTCGCGTTCCCTTCCGCCGTGTAGCAAGCGCTGCTCAACTTGGTCGGTACCGAGATGTCGCCTGAACGCCGAACTCTCGCTAACCGTTGTTGACAGCGTCCGGTGAAACAGTGGCGTACAAACAATTGGAGGTCCTTCATGCGTTTCACCAGGATTGGTTCGCTTGCAGGTGTCGGATTCGCCATCTTCTTCTTCGTCGGCGTCGCGATGCTGGAGATCCCGGAGGTGCCAGCGACCAGGAGCTCGTCGCGTGGTGGTCGGACAGCGGAAACCGAACCGCGGCTGTCGTCTCGATGTACCTGTTCGTTCTCGCCGGCCTCTGCTTCCTCATCTTTCTCGTCGCGCTCCGATCCCGACTGCTGGCCGTGGAAGGCGGCAGCGGCGACCTCACTGCGCTCGCCGTCGGCTCCGGTCTCGTGTTCGTCTCACTGCTCTCCGTCGCGGCCGCGGCTCGAGGAGTGATCGGCTTCGCCGTTGAGTCGCCAGCGAACAACGAACCGCTGCCCGGCCCCGACACGCTCCGCTACCTGCCGCAGATCGGCTACGCGATCACCGGCACCGGCGGGCTTCTCGCAGCGGCACTCTCGATGGCAGCGACCTCTGTGCTGATTCTCAGAACGGCGGTCTTCGGACGCTGGCTCGCCTGGGTCGGCGCCGCCGCCGTACTAGCCGTCGTCGGTGCCGCGATCGCGCTCTCGGGTGTTCTCGCCATTCCGGCGCTCCTCATCTGGACCGTCGCGGTCAGCATTTGCAATGTGGCGAGCGACAAGCACAGACCGCACGGGCCCACCGTGACGCGACCAACATCATGACCGGGACTGCCGCGAGCGATAGAAGCTATTCCGTCGCCTGCGCCAGTGTTCGGGAATGTCACATGAGGCCCCAAGCGGGGTAGCGCATTTGTCACGG
>CAWCYU010000020.1:0-14124 GCA_963799905.1 uncultured Thermoleophilia bacterium | reverse complement strand
AGGGAGAGTGTAGCTGCGTCGCCGCGCGCGAGCCGTGGTGGAGGACGGCGTCGTCGGCCACCTCGCGTCGCACGTAGGCGAGCACGAGCGTCGCGTCGCCGTCGGCGACGGCACTCGTGATCCGCCCGACGGCCTTGCCCTCGAGCGTCAGCTCGGCGTCGTAGGCGGGACGGTCGAGGCCCTCCAGCGAGAGCACGCGCAGGCCGCGGTTCGGGTGGCCGCGGTAGTGCAGGCGTGCCACCGGCTCCTGGCCCGGGTAGCAACCCTTCGTGAAGCTGATCGCACGATCCTCGAGACCCGCCTCGGCCGGCAACACGCGGTCGTCGAGCTCGAGCCCCCACGCGGGCGTGCGCGCGAGGATCCGCAGCCGCTCGAGCTCGTCGGCAGCGACTCGTCGACCGCCACCGGGCCTCCGTCGAGGATCTCGTACGCCGGCACGCCGTAGTCGGCCGTCGGCAGGGCCCCTTCGGGCGGCGGGCCGTCGAGGACGATCGTGGAGGAGTGCTGCTCGGCCTCGATCACGCATTTGGCGGCGAATCGGAAGCGGACGAGCTCGTCCGCGACACGCTTGCCGAGCTCTGGCTCGGTGAGAAGGAGAAAGTCGTCGGGCCCGCGACGCAGAATCGTCAGCGGGGCGATCACCCGGGCCTTCGCGGTCAGCAGCAGCGCCTGGCAGGCCTCACCGGGCGAGAGCACCTCCACGTCGTTCGAGACCATCCGCTGCAGGTACGACGTCGCATCCGGGCCGGTGACTCCGACGAATGCGCGAGGTCTCGCAGCGGCCCGCAATGCTGTGGCAGTCATGGGGTCTAGTGTAGGAGCATGTTCCGGGGCAAGGCGGAGAAGAAGATGCGGGAGGCGGGCTACGATCCGGCGCGACTACCCCCCGGCCAGTATCTGACCGAGAAGTGGCCGGTGCTCCACGCCGGCTCGGTCGCGACGTATCCCGCCGATCTCTCCGGATGGGACTTCCGCATCTTCGGTGAGGTCGAGACGCCGGTGACGCTGACATGGCAGCAGCTGGTCGAGCTGCCGACCGTCGAGGTGACGCAGGACATCCATTGCGTGACGAGGTGGAGCCGGTTCGACACGACCTTCGCGGGCGTCCCGTGGTCGGCCGTGCGCGAGCTCGTCGGACAGCGCACGTCGGCACGCTTTGCGATCGCGCACGCCGAGGCGGGCTTCACCTCCAACATCCCGATCGGGTTTCTCGAGCGGGAGGGTGCGGTGCTCGCAACGCACGCCGACGGAGAGCCGTTGACCGTCGAGCACGGATATCCGTTGCGGCTCGTCGTCCCGGGAAAGTACTTCTGGAAGAGCGCCAAGTGGCTCCGCGGGATCGAGCTGCTCGACCACGACCAGCCTGGCTTCTGGGAACGGCTCGGATACCACAACGAGGCGGATCCGTTCGAGGAGCAGCGCTACGGGTTCTGAGTGGTCGAGCGCGAATCCCCCGATCGGGGGGCTAGAGAAGCGGGATCGCCGCCGATACTTGGAGCATCCCACCCCTCCCCTGTTTCATCCCGAGACGGCCCTTCCCCGAGGGCCGTTTCCCTTTGCCGGGACGAAGCCGTGCTGCGCGCTCGGCCTGGAGGCTCCGTTCGGCCCCTCAGGCCGGGAGAGATGCCTTGGCCGCCTCGACCATGTCGCCGCCGACCGCGTGGATGATCTCGGGCCGGTCGAGTAGCCGGGAGCGCTGCTCGGGCGACGGGAGCCGGTTGACGACGTACTTGTCCTCGAGGATCTCCTGCAGGGAGCGCCCACGGTCGTGTTCGCGCACGACGTACTGGGCGACACGCTCTTCCTGGGCCGAGCGCTGGAAGAGAAACGAGAACAGGTCTTTGAACGCCATCCGCCGCACATCCTAGCCATCCCCGGCGGGTTCACCCTCGGGCGGCAAGAGCAGGGTGCTACGGTCGTCGGCCATGGAGATCCGTGTCGGCCACAGCCCCGACCCCGACGACGCGTTCATGTACTGGGCGCTCACGACCGACCTCGTCGATCCACGCGGGTTCCTGTTCGAGCAGGTCCTCGCCGATATCCAGACGCTGAACCAGTGGGCTCGGGCCGCCCGGCTCGAAGTGACCGCCATCTCGCTCGCCGCCTATCCGTTCGTCCAGCAGGACTATGCGCTGCTGCCGCACGGTGCGAGCATCGGCACCGGCTACGGCCCGATCGTGGTCGGTCGCGAACCGGCGTCCCTCGACGACCTGCGAGGGAAAGAGATCGTCGTCCCGGGAGCGATGACGACGGCCTTCCTGACGCTGCGGCTCGTGCTCGGCGACCTTCCCTACCGGGAGCTGCCGTTCGAGCAGATCCCGGACGAGGTCGCCTCCGGGCGTGCGGACTACGGCCTCCTGATCCACGAGGGCCAGCTCACGTTCTCGGACATCGGACTGCACAGGGTGCTCGACCTCGGGGAGTGGTGGCTGCTCGAAACCGGCCTCCCGCTCCCGTTGGGCGTCAACGTGGCACGCCGCGACGTCGACCGTCTCCAAGACCTCTCCGCCGTTCTCCGCGAGGCGATCCGCTGCGGGCTCGAGCATCGCGACGATGCACTCGAGTACGCACTCCGGTTCGGCCGCGGGATCGACGAGGCGGTCGCGGACCGGTTCATCGAGATGTACGTCAACGAGCTGACGGAGGACTACGGCGACGAGGGTCGCCAGGCCGTCGCCGAGCTGCTCCGCCGCGGCGAGGCAATCGGCGCCTTCCCCGAAGCCGTCTCGCTCGACTTCGTCTAGCGCCGGCCGCTCGGCGGCGCGCGATCATTCCGGCCTACAGCTCGGTGAAGACGATCTCCTGGGCGCCCTCCCAGAGAAAGCTCTTGCCGAGCGCGCGCAGGTTATCGGTTCCCTCCACGATCGTCGCGAAGTGGTTGCCCGCGAGCTGACCGGCCTTCGAGGCGAAGTTGACGTAGCCGTAGGCGAGCAGGATCTCCGTCTCCGAGACGCCGCCCGGGTAGAGGACGATCTCGCCCGGGTGGGGGTAGCACGTCGCGTTCTCCGGGCCGAGACCGAGATCGAGGTCGCCGAACGGGATCCAGCCGGCCTCCCCGCTCCAGCGAACGTGGATGATCCGCGACGCGAGCGGCAGCAGCCGCCGAAACGCCGCCACTGTTTCCGGTGCGTCCTCCTCCTCCAGGCGCGCCACGAACGTGAAGCCTCCCGCAGTGATGCTCAGCATCGTCTGACCTACTTTCCCGTTGACGCGCCGTGGCGGATCCAGGCGATGACGAGGGCGCGCTCGTCGCTCGTCATCCCGGTGATGTTCCCGAGCGGCATCGCGTTCGACGAGACGACGCGCTCGATGTCATCGGCCCGCGCCGCGATCTGCTCGGGTGTCTCGAGCACGACCCCCGCAGGCGGGCTCGAGAACCCGTCCTGCGTCGGGCTCTGGGCGTGGCACGGAGCACAGCGCTGCGCGATCACGGGAGCGACTTCGGCATACGAGACCGCCGGGGTGCCCGTCCCACCGCTCTCGTCCGGGCGAATCGCGACCGCGAGCAGGACGAGCACGACGGCGCCGACGGCCGGAATCGCCCAGATCGTGCGTCCCTGGTGGCGCAGGTTGAAGAAGAGCCGCGCCCAGCCGCCGAGGAGCATCAGCACGAGCAGCACGAGCCAGGCATGCCCCGCTCCGTAGGTGAACGCGAAGTGGCCGGCGATCATCGTGAACAGCACCGGCAGCGTGAAGTAGTTGTTGTGCACGGAGCGCTGCTTGGCGACGATGCCCGGCGCCGGATCGGGCTCGCGGCCGGCGCGCTTGGCGCGGATCAGCTCCCAGTGCGCAGGGATGATGTTGAAGAAGACGTTGCCGGCCATGATCGTGCCGAGCATCGCGCCCACCTGGATGAAGGCGGCGCGGGGTTGGAACAGCTGCATGCACCCCCAGGCCGCGACGGCCGTCAGCGCGATCAGCAGCGCCCAGAGCACGAGGTCGTGGCCCGACGAGCAGCCGGCAGAGCACGTCGTAGACCACCCAGGCGGCGATCAGCAGGCCGATGCTGATCCCGACGGCCTCCCAGTCGGTGAGGTCCGCGACGGCGGGGTCGATCAGGTACGCGCCCGCGTTGAAGTAGTAGAGGACGACCATCAGCGCGAACCCCGAGAGCCACGTCGTGTACGCCTCCCATTTGAACCAGGCGAGATGCTCGGGCAGCACGGGAGGTGCGACCTTGTACTTCTTCACGTGGTAGAAGCCGCCGCCGTGCACCTCCCACAACTCGCCGCCGACGCCGTCGCGCAGGTCCTCGACCTTGGTGGGCGCCTCGAGTGACTGGTCGAGCAGGACGAAGTAGAACGAGGCCCCGATCCACGCCATCGCAGCGATCACGTGCAGCCAGCGAATCAGCAGGTTGAGCCAGTCGGTGACGTACGGATCCAGAAAGGCGGCCACCGCGTTCGTCACCCGCGCTGCCAGCGGTCGGTGGCGATCGCGACGAGCTCGCGGAGCGCGGTCTCGAGCTCCTCGTCGGTCCGGTTGTCGATCCGGGCGCGCAGCACCTCGAGGATCTCGGCCTTCGGCCTCCGGTTGACGAAGACGACGAATCGAAAGCCGTGTCGCCGCTCGTACTCGGCGTTCAGGCGTGCCAGCTCGGCCAGCACCTCTGGATCGGCGTCCACTCCCTGCTCGGCGGCCGAGCGGGCGGATAGCCCGCTCTTCTGCCCGATCGCGGGGTGGGCGTCGAGGACCTCGTGTTTCTCCTCCTCGGACAACGTCTCGATCACCTCCCAGGCGGAGCCGAGCGGATCGTCGCGCTCGGCGAGGCGATCGACGAATCGCGTCCTGCCTTCGAAGAGCCCTGCCAGCTCCTCGGGGCTCAGCTGCCGCGGTAGCTCGCGCACGAGAAGGGAGAGACGAGCAGGGGCACGTGATAGTGGCCGCCCTCCAGCTGGAGCTCGAGCTCGACGCGCCGGAAGAACGCCGAGGGCGGATGGAAGACGAGTCTGTAGCTGCCGGGATCGAGTCCGTCTGCGAGGCGCGCGCGGCCGTCGTCGTCGGTCTGTGTCTTTGCGATCGTCTCGGCGCCATGGAGGAGCTCGACCGTGACTCCTGCCGCCGGCCGCCCGGCGGCCGTGTCGAGGACGTGGGTCGAGAGAGAGACGCTCACGTCGAGAACTTTCGCGCTTGCACGCGATGGGCCTGCGCGATCTCCGCCTCGTCGGCGTTCGCGAGCCGGCCGTCGCGGACGACCGTCTCGCCTCCGACGACGAGCATGTCGACTCGGTGAGGGCCTGCGAAGACGATCCCCGCCACGAGGTCGTCTGCGCCTCCGAGCTCGAGCCCGTCCGTGCGCCACACGGCGAAATCGGCGCACTTCCCCGTCTCCAGCGAGCCGATGTCGTCCCGGCGGAGCACGGCCGCACCCCCACGCGTGCCGAGCCGGATCGCATCACGCGCCGTCAGCGCCGCACCGCCGTCGCGACCGCGGGCGACGAGGAGCGCCTGCTTGACCTCCAGGAAGAGATCTCCGCGCTCGTTGGATGCAGAGCCGTCGACCCCGAGCCCTACCCGCACGCCGGTGGTGAGCATGTCGCGCACCGGCGCGACGCCTGCCCCGAGCCTCAGGTTCGAGGACGGGCAGTGGGCGACCCCGGTGCCCGTGGCGGCGAATCTTGCGATGTCTCGGCCGGAGAGGTGGACGCAGTGCGCGCACCAGACGTCGTCTGCGAGCCAGCCCAACCGGTCGAGATACTCGACCGGCCGGCATCCGTACAGCTCGAGGCAGTAGGCCTCTTCCTCGATCGTCTCCGCCAGGTGGGTGTGCAGCGGGAGGCCGAGCCGGCGGGCGAGCTCCGCCGACTCCTCCATCAGCCGGCCGCTGACAGAGAACGGGGAGCACGGGGCGACGGCCAACTGGACCTGGGCGCCCGGCCCGTGCTCGTGCAGCGCACCGGCGAGGCGCTCGGTGTCCGCGAGGACGGCGTCGATGTCCTCGACGAGCTCGTCCGGCGGCAGGCCGCCCTCCGAGGCGCCGAGATCCATCGACCCCCGCGAGGCCACGATGCGCACACCGAGCTCCCGTGCCGCCTGGACCTCCGCCTCGATCAGGCCCTCGCGCCCACGCGGGAAGACGTAGTGGTGGTCGAAAACCGTCGTGCAGCCGGAGAGCGCGAGCTCTGCGAGCCCGGTGCGCGCCGCGGCGTATTCCGCCTCGGCGTCGATCTGCGACCACACCGGATACAGCTCGCGGAGCCAGGTGAACAGGTCTGCCTGCTGGGCACGCGCGCGCGTCAGGGTCTGGTAGAGGTGGTGGTGGGTGTTGACGAGCCCTGGAGTGACGACCGCGCCACGGAGGTCGATCCGGTTGGCCGCCTCCGGCTCGGGGCCGGCGCCGACCTCGGCGATCGTCGAGCCCTCGACGAGCAGCCAGCCGCCGTCGTGCTCCGTCCCTTGGTCGTCCATCGTGACGACGACGGCGTTTGCGTAGAGGGTTCGTGACGACGCGGTCATGCCGAGCCCGGGTGCGACTCCCGCTCGCCGGCCTCGGTCTGGCGAACGAAGGAGGCCTTGTCCCAGAACTCCTGGATCGACGTCGCGTCGACGTAGCTCATCCCGCTCCGGAGGCCGCCGTGGAGCTCCTCGACGACCTCGGCGACCGAGCCGCGCAGCGGGAACTCCATCTCCTCGCCCTCGGCCACGTACTGGTCGAGCGAGTCGCCGCGGCCCTCGATCGCGAGCCTCGCCGCCGCAGCCGATCGCGAGGCCATGCCCCGGTACACCTTGAACAACTGGCCCCGCCGGCGGACGACGTCGCCGGGGCTCTCGTCGCGCCCGGCGAGCAGGCTCCCCACCATGACGGTGCTCGCGCCCGCCCCGACCGCCGTCGAGACGTGGCCCGCGCGGCGGATGCCGCCGTCCGCGATCAGAGGGACGCCGCTCTCGAGCGCAGCCTCGGCGCACTCGCGCACGGCGGAGAACTGCGGCACGCCGACGCCCGCGACGAGCCGCGTGGTGCAGGCGAATCCCGGCCCGATCCCGACCTTGACGGCATCCGCGCCGGCGGCGGCCAGGTCACGGACGCCGTCGCCCGTCGCGACGTTGCCCGCCACGACCTCGACGCCGGGCCAGGCTCCCTTCAGCTCCGCCACGGCCTCGATCGCAGCATCCGCATGACCGTGGGCGATGTCGAGCACGAGCGCGTCCACCTCCGCGGCGATCAGCGCCCCAGCTCTGTCGAGGTAGTCACCGCGAATGCCCACCGCGCCCGCGACGCACAGGCGGCCCTGCGCGTCGCGGGTCGCCCGCGGATAGCGGTCGGCGAGCGTGAGATCCTTGAGCGTGACGAGCCCGGCGACCGTGCCGTCCTCGGCGACCAGCGGCAGCTTTTCGATGCGGTTCGCCGTGAGGAGGCGTCGCGCCTCGTCCAGCCCGATACCCGGTTGTGCGGTGACGAGCCGCTCGCGGGGCGTCATCAGCGCCTCCACGCGGTCTCCGTCCTCACCCGCCAGCAGGTCGCGCGCCGTGAGGAGGCCGAGCAGCCGCCGGTCGCCGTCGACGACGAGGAACCCGGTCACCGCCAGCCGGTCGGCTTCGGCTCGTGCCTGAGCGAGCGTCAGGCCCGGCTCGACGGCGTACGGCTCGGCGACGACGTGGGTGAGATATCGCTTCACGCGCCGTACCTCTGCGGCCTCCTCGTCGATCGTCAGGAAGCGGTGGACGACCCCGATTCCGCCCAGTTGGGCCATCGCCACCGCCATCGGCGCGGTCGTGACCGTATCCATGTTCGCCGACACGATCGGTACCTCCAGCCCGATTCCGGGCGTGAACCTCGATCTCGTCGACACGTCCTGGCGGGATCGCACCCCCGAGCGGCGCGGCACGAGCAGGACGTCGTCGTAGGTGAGCCCGAGCGGGATTCCGCTCACGATGCGACCTCCAGCGGGACGATCTCGAAGCGGTCGACGTCGACCAGGCCCCGGTCCGTGAGTTTCAGCGACGGGATCACGGAGAGTGCGAGGAACGCGAGCGTCAGGAACGGCGTCGCGCCCGACCAGCCGAGCGCCGCCGCCGCGTCGTTGCAGGCGCGGCTTCGTTCGATCACCTCGGCCAGCGGTGCGTCCGAGAGCAGCCCGGCGACCGGTAGCGGGCAGTCGGCGATCACCTTCCCGTCGGCGACGGCGACGATGCCGCCACCGATCGACGCGAGATGCTCGACGGCGAAGATCATGTCGCTGTCGTTCATCCCGACGACGACCAGGTTGTGGGCATCGTGTGCGACGGAGGAAGCGAGAGCACCCCGTTCCAGGCTCGACCCCGAGACGAAGCCGAGCCCGACGCGGCCGGTTGCGAGGTGGCGCTCGATCACGGCGATCTTGGCGAGATCGGCCGTCGGATCGGCAATAGCGCGGCCCGCGTCCACGACCGGGTCGCAGACGAGCGAACGCGTCACGACCTGATCCTCGATCAGCCCGATCGCACGGATCTTCCCTCCCGCAGAGGGAATCTCGAGATCCGAGAGGCGTATGGGCGCGATCCGCACGGTCTGACGGACCCAGTCGGGAACGGGTATCGACGGCCTGGGAACGATCGGGCGGCCGCGCTTCAGGACGAGATCGGGTAGGAACCGCTCCAGATCGGGCAGCACGAGGAGATCTGCGTGATAGCCGGGAGCGATCGCCCCGTGCCGATCGAGCTTGTGCCACTGGGCCGCGCTCAGCGAGGCCATGATCAGGGCATCCTCCACCGGAACTCCTGCCGCCACTGCCTCGCGCACCATCCCGTTGATGTGGCCGTCGTCTGCGATGTCCTCGGGATCGCGGTCATCCGTGCAGAACGCGATCCGGGCGGGGCCGAACTCGAGCGCGAGCGGCAGCAGAGCCTGGAGGCTGCGTGCCATCGACGCCTCGCGGATCAGCAGCCACATTCCGGCGCGGAGCCGCTCACGGCCCTCCTCGACCGTCAGCGCCTCGTGATCCGAGCGGATCCCGGCTGCCACGTACGCCTGCAGCTCCTTCCCGAGGAGCCCCGGGGCGTGGCCGTCGACGTGGGCGGCGCCCTGCAGCGCGAGCTTCTCGAGCTCCGTTGCCGAACCGCTGACGACGGCAGGGAAGTTCATCATCTCGGCGAGCCCGAGAACGCGCCGGCGCCGCATCAGCGACTCGAGATCGCCGGGCCCGAGCGGGCGGCGAGGTGATTCGAAGGGCGAGGCCGGGACGCACGACGGCGCCATGAAGAACACCTCGAGCTGAAGATCTGCCGACACATCGAGCAGCCAGTGCACGCCGTCGACGCCGAGGACGTTCGCGATCTCGTGCGGATCGGCCACGACGGCCGTCGTCCCGAACGGGAGCACGAGGCGCGCGAACTCGTCGACGAGGAGCTTGACCGACTCGAGGTGCATGTGAGCGTCGATGAAGCCCGGGACGACGAACCGGCCCGCCGCGTCGATCACCTCGTTGCCGTCGTACGAGCCGAGACCGGCGATCACACCGTCGGCGACGGCGACATCGCAGTCGAGCCATTCCCGGGTGAACACCGACAGCACCCGGCCGCCTCGGACGACGAGGTCGGCGGGCTCGTCGCCGCGGGCAACCGCGATCGTTCGTTCAAGTGACATCGCGCGGACGATAACGTCTCACCGGCAATGACCGCCTTCGACGTTCTCGTGCGTGACGGCCAGGTGGTCCGCCCCACAGGGGTCGAGCGCGTGGACATCGGGATCCTGGACGGCTCGATCGCCGAGATCGGGCCGGAGCTCGCGGGCGGGGCGACGAGCGAGATCGATGCCACGGGCACGCACGTCTTTCCCGGCGTCGTCGACCCTCACGTGCACCTGAACGATCCGGGCCGGGAACGGTGGGAGGGATTCGCGACCGGAACCGCCGCCTTCGCCGCAGGGGGCGGCACCTGCTTCTTCGACATGCCGCTCAATGCCTCACCCCCGACCGTCGACGGGCCATCGTTCGATCTCAAGCTCGAGGCTGCCCGAGGCAGGGCGATCGTCGACTTCTGTCTCTGGGGTGGCCTCGTGCCGGGTGACCTCGGCCGTCTCGAGGAGCTGGCCGAGCGAGGCGTCGTCGGGTTCAAGGCCTTCATGTGCGCGAGCGGGATCGACGACTTCGAGGCGGCCGACGACGTCACCCTGCACGACGGGATGGAGCGGGCTGCTCGGCTCGGGCTGCCGGTCGCTGTGCATGCCGAGAACGACGAGCTCACGCGGAGGCTCGCCGATCGGGCCATCGCCGCCGGCCGCCTCTCGGTTCGCGACTACCTCGACTCGAGGCCCGCTGCAGCCGAGTACGAGGCCGTCGCGCGTGCGATCGCGCTCGCCGAGGAGACCCGCTGCTCGCTTCACGTCGTTCACCTCAGCACCGCTCGTGCGGTGACGCTCGTGGCCGAGGCCCGCGCCCGCGGGGTCGAGGTGACCTGTGAGACGTGCCCCCACTATCTCGTCCTGACCGACGAGGACGCGGAGCGCATGGGAGCGCTCGCGAAGTGCTCGCCGCCGTTGCGGCCCCGTGCCGAGGTCGAGGAGCTGTGGCGCGCGCTTCTCGCGGGGGACGTTCCGATCGTGGCCTCGGATCACTCCCCGGCGCCGCTGTCGCTGAAGGAGGGTGACGACGCGTTCGCGATCTGGGGTGGCATCTCGGGCCTGCAGACGATGCGGGCGACGATGCTCGCCGCGTCGGCCCGGCGTGGCCTGGCGCCGGCCGCGGTCGCGTCGCTCACTGCGACCGCGGCGGCCGAGCGATTCGCGCTTCCCTCGAAAGGACGACTGGAGGTGGGCCGGGACGCCGACCTCGCGCTCGTCGACCTCGGTGAGGAGTGGGCGCTCGACGCGCGCGAGCTGCTGTACCGGCAGCCGCACAGCCCGTTCGTCGGCCGACCGATGCGCGGCCGGACGATGCGGACGCTCGCGCGCGGCAGGACGGTGTTCGACGATGGCCGCGTCGTGTCCGGGGCGCGCGGCGGACGCCTCGTTCGACCCGGCTGACGGGGTACGTGCGGTCACGAGTTGCCTCCAGCCTCTCCGCCGGGGAGGATGCACAGGTGGAGGCAGGGCACAGGGCGGCCGGGTGACGGCTCGCTCCCGACGAGGAGGAGACCAGATGAGGAAGACAGGGGTAGGCCTGAGTGTCGCCCTCGCGACGCTGGCGCTGGCGGCACTCGCCATCGTCGCCACGGGTTCCGCGGCGCACCAGGTGAAGCAGGCGCCGATCAAGGCGGCATGGATCTATGTCGGCCCGCACAACGACGGCGGCTGGTCGGAGGCGCACGACCAGGGTCGGCTCTACGTCCAGAAGAAGCTCGGCAAGAACGTGATCACGACCTACAAGGAGAACGTGCCCGAAGGGCCGCAGGCATCGCAGGTCATCGACAGCCTCGTCCGAGACGGCAACAAGATCATCTTCGCCACCTCGTTCGGCTACATGGACGCGATGGCGGCAGCCGCGAAGAAGTACCCGGACGTCTACTTCGAGCACGCGACGGGGTACAAGAGCGGCAAGAACTTTGCCAACTACTTCGGCGCTGCCGAAGACGCGATCTACCTGTCGGGCATGGCCGCGGGCGCAGCCAGCAAGAACGGGCTCGTCGGCTACGTCGTCCCGTTCCCGATCCCGGAGATCATCAGGCATCTGAACGGTTTTGCGCTGGGTGTTCAGGCGACGCATCCAGGGGCGAAGATCAAGATCGTGTGGACGAAGTCGTGGTTCGACCCCGCCAAGGAGAAGAAGGCAGCCGAGAGCCTCGTCGCCGCCGGCGTCGATGTGATCGGGCAGAACGTCGACAGCCCGGCCGCCGGCCAGTACGCGCAGTCGAAAGGCATTCCGTGGGTCGGGCACGGCTCGTATGCCCAGAAGTTCGCGCCCACGTCATGGCTGACGGCCGGCCTCTACAACTGGGGCCTCTACTACCTCAAGCGCGTCAAGGAGGCACAGAGCGGCACCTGGAAGACAGGGAGCTACTGGGGCTCGATGGCCGACGGGTTCACACTGATCGCGCCGTATGGGCCCAAGGTGTCGTCGAAGACGAAGGCGATGATCGCCTCGAAGAGAGCCGCGATCATCTCCGGCAAGTTCTACGAGTTCCAAGGCCCCCTCTACGACCAGAGTGGCAAGCTGCGTGTTCCCAAGGGCAAGAGAATGACGTTGCCCGAGATCCTCTCGGTGAACTGGCTCGTCAAGGGTGTCGAAGGTAGCCCGAAGGGCTGATCAGGGATCCCGACAGCAGCCCGGCGTGGGCGTCGACCTCGGTCGGCGCCCACGCCTGCGGGCAGGGCCCGGATCCGCCGCCGCCTGCTGGTGACATCGTCGATCGGGTCGTCTACGCTGGCGCCTGACGTACGGCGCGTCCCAGTCGGCCACGGGAGGTCTACGAATGACGAGGCATCGGTCGTGAAGAGCTACGACGAGTTCTTGCGGCGCATTCCGAAGGTCGAGCTGCACTGCCACTTCGAAGGGACGGTGAGGCCTGCGACCTTCGCCGACCTGGCGCGGAAGCACGGTGTCTCACTTCCCACCGACGAGGTGGACCGGCTCTACGACTACGACTCGATCTACGAGTTCCTGAAGATCTTCGCGATGGTCTCGTCGACGCTCATCGACCAGGAGGATTTCGCCCGGGCGGCCTACGAGTCGATCGAGGACGGCGTCGAGCTCGGCAACCTCAAGTATCGCGAGATGTTCTTCAACCCGACGCTCCACACCAAGCGGGGCGTGCCGTACAAGACGGTCGTCGCCGGGCTCGTGGACGGCATCCGGTCTGCGGAAGCGGACTTCGGTGTGCCCTGCCGGCTGATCGCGGACGTCTACCGGCAAGACACGCCCGCCGAGGCTCGCGAGATGGTAGAGCAGGTACTCGAGCACCGGCACGACGAGCTGATCGGGCTCGGCATGGACGGCGCGGAGGCACCGGATCCGCCCGAGCAGTTCGTGGACGCCTACCGGTTGGCACGGGACGGAGGCCTGAGGCTGACAGCCCACGCCTGCGAGGACGCCCCGGCCGTCAACATCGCCACCTGCCTCGACGTCCTCGGCTGTGAGCGGATCGACCACGGGTACCACATCCTGGGCGACGAGGCACTCGTCGAACGGTGTCGCGACGAGGGGATCACCTTCACCGTCTGTCCCACTGCAACCGCCGTGTGCTACTTCGACCCCGAGGACTACACCTCGCACCCGATCATCGAGATGGCGGCGAAGGGGTTGACGATCATGATCAACTCCGATGACCCGACGATGTTCCACACGGACATCGGGACCGAGTACGTGAAGATCGCCAACGCGGCCGGTTGGGGAGTGGAGACGATCCGAGAGTTCAGCCTCAACGGCATCTCCGGCTCGTGGCTGTCGGACGACGAGAAACAGACGCTGCGGCGGGAGTTCACGGAGGAGACCGACCGGCTCGCAGCGGAGCTGCAACGGACGCCCGAGTGAGGACGGCGCGGCGGGCGTCTCGTGCGTAGCGACGGACACGATCCCGTCGAAGGGAGCGGCGATCCGCGGCTCGTCTCGCCCCGGCGGCGACCGGTGGCCGCCGCGGCGCGCCCGCCCGCGCGTCCATGATCACCGCCTCGTCGGACCCGACCGCCATCGGCGGGCCGGCCGTGACGATGCGCGGCATCACCAAGCGCTTCCCGGGGGTCGTCGCGAACGATCAGGTCGACTTCGAGGCGCGCGTCGGGGAGGTGCATGCTCTGCTCGGGGAGAACGGCGCCGGCAAGAGCACGCTCTCGAACATCCTCACCGGGCTCTACCGGGCAGACGAGGGCGAGCTCGAGCTCTACGGCCGCCCGGCGGAGTTCCATTCCCCCCGCGACGCTCTCGATGCTGGCGTCGGCATGGTGCACCAACACTTCAGGCTGGTGGAGCCGTTCACGGTCGCGGAGAACGTCGTCCTCGGCGACCATAGGGACGTCGGGCGCTCGTTCCGCCTCCATCCCCGCGTGATCGAGCAACGAGTGGCCGAGCTCGGGACGCGCTACGGGCTCGCCGTCGATCCACGCGCCCGGATCTGGCAGCTCTCGGTCGGCGAGCAGCAGCGGGTCGAGATCCTCAAGACCCTCTATCGGGACGCGCGGGTGCTGATCCTCGACGAGCCGACAGCGGTCCTCACACCCCAGGAGGCGGACGGTCTGTTCGAGACGTTGCGCGCGATGGCTGCAGAAGGACGAACGAT
>CAWCYU010000019.1:0-36321 GCA_963799905.1 uncultured Thermoleophilia bacterium | reverse complement strand
GCGGGCGAGGATGGTCTGCGAAGGAGCCGACGGCCCGACAACCCCGGCCGCCGACGAAATCCTCGAGGATCGCGGCATCCTCGTCCTGCCCGACGTGCTGGCGAACGCCGGCGGCGTGTCGTCTCGTACTTCGAATGGGTCCAGGGGCTGCAGGAGTACTTCTGGAAGGAGTACGAGGTCAACGCCAAGCTGAACGACATCGTCGTGCGCGCCTTCGAGGAGACGTGGTCGACGCGTGATCGGTTCGCGACGAGCATGCGGATGGCTGCGTACGGCCTTGCCGTCCAGCGCGTCGCCGAGGCGACGACGATCCGCGGCCTCTACCCCTAGGTTGCGCCGCGTGACTCGCCCCACACGGCGGCGCGTCGCGCTCGTCTCGCGCGGCCATCATGAGCTCGGGTCGCGGTTCGCCGGTGACGCTCTTCATGCCGAAGGCTGCCATCTGTGCGAACGGGCGATCGAGGTAGCCCAGACGCGCGGACCCGGATGCCGTTCGACCTCGAGCTCGTCGACATCGGTGGTGTCGCGACACTCGAATCCGCCTACCGCGAGTTCCTGCCCGTGATCGAGATCGACGGCGTTCGGGCGTTCACGTATTTCGTCACGGTCGACGCCCTGCTCGAGCGGCTCGGTGGGAACGGTTCCCCGGCGCGCTGACAGTCCCAGGCAGGCAATATGTGACGAATTGTCACAAACGTTCGTGTCGGCAAGGGAGAGCCAGTGGCGGAGAGATTGACAGTGGGTGTCGCGGCACGGCTGAGCCGCTACCTGCAGGTGCTCACTCAGGCGAAGAAGATGGGCAAGGACCGCATCTCATCGCAGGAGATCTCGGAGTACACGAACATCAACGCGACTCAGATTCGCCGCGACCTCTCCGGCTTCGGCCGCTTCGGCAAGCGTGGGGTCGGCTACAACATCGATTCGCTCCTGGGTGAGATCCGCAAGATCCTTCGGACACAAGGCCAGCACAACATCGCGCTCGTCGGCGCAGGGCGGCTCGGAGGCGCGATCGCGAGCTCACCGATCTTCGCCGAGCACGGCATCACGGTCGCCGCGGTGTTCGACAGTGACCCCGCGAAGGTGGGGCGGGTCATCGGCGGTGTCGCCGTCAGCCCGCTCGGGTCGCTCGACGAGCTCGCCCGCGAGCGCAACATCATCGTCGGTGTCCTCGCGGTGCCGGCGGACGCCGCGCAGGCTGCTGCCGACGCATTGGTCGACGCGGGCGTGAAGATCATCTTCAACTACTCACAGGCGCTTCTCGCGACACCGGCCGACGTCCAGGTGCACACGTCGAACCCTGCAGTCGAGCTGCTGTACGCGCTCTACTTCCACCTCACCTAGCCGCACTCCGGACTGCGTTCGCGGCCCGAATCGGCCCGCACCACCACGGGCTACTCGAATGTGACGACGAGCTCGACGATCCTGCCCGTCGAACGCGTGGTCCGCATCTCGCCGGCCCGGCGCTCCGTGGTGCGCAGCCGGGCATGGTCCGCCACGATCAGGCCGTCGGTCGCTTCATGGCCTCAGGATCACGATCTCGTCGTCCGGCGGCTGGGCGGCGTAGCGGCCGCGATCGCCGCCCGGCCCTCGAACGGCCCGACCGGCACCCCTTCGAACACGAGGTCGGCGTCATCGGCGAAGCCCTGGAGCATCGGGCTGAAGTCGCCGGAACGGACGCCCGCATTGAAGCGTTCGACGTGGCGGTCGAGCAACGTTGCCGCGGGACGATCCATCCCCGGAGACGGTAGCGCCCCGGCGCGCGGCTCGTGGTGCTCGCCGAGGGCGCCGACCCGTGATGCACGATGCACCGATGCGCATCCTCCTCTGGCACGGCTATCTGCTCGGTGGCACGGGCTCCAACGTCTACACGCGCATGCTCGCCCGCGAGTGGAGCAGGGCGGGGCACGACGTGACCGTCCTCTCGCAGGAGACGCATCCCGAGCGCTACGACCTCGGCTCTGCGGCGTCGCTGCGACCGGATGTCGGGGGCCTGCTGCCGGTCTTCGTCCTCGACCGCTACGACGGCTACGACGTGCGCCGAGTGCAGGACTGCACGCGGGAAGAGCTCGACGACTGGGTCGAGGCGAACGCCGCTGCGCTCCGGACGCTCCTCCCGGCTGATCTCGTCTTCACGAACCACGTGGTTCTCGGCGGCCCGGTCGGGGCCGCTGCCGGAGCGCCGTTCGCCGTCAAGGCACACGGCTCCGAGCTCGAGTACTCGATGCGCGGCAATCCTCGCCTGTCGGCGTGGGGCGCAGACTCGCTGCGCGGCGCACGGGCCATCTTTGTCGGCTCCGAGCACATCCGCACCGTCCTGGCCGAGGTCTGCGGCCACACCGAGAATGTCATCGAGGTACCCCCCGGGGTCGACATCGACGAATGGGTACCGCAGCCGCGTGAGGCAGCGCTCGCGGACCTGCTGGAGGAGGCGCGGCGAGATCCGCCGAATCCCGAGGACGCCGAGGAGCGACTCCCGGACGAGGGCAACGCCATCCGGCTCGAGGCCTTCCTTCGCCCCGAGCGAGCCGTCGTCGTCTACTTCGGCAAGCTGATCGAGCAGAAGGGTGTCCAGGTCCTGATCGACGCGCTGGCCGGTCTCGATGCCGGTCTCGTCGTCGTCGGCTTCGGGCCCGAGCGCGCGGCACTGGAGGAGCGTGCCGAGGCGCGCGGTGTCTCGGCCCTCTTCACCGGGCCGCTCGAGCATCGACACCTCCGGCATCTACTCGCGCTCGCCGACGCATGTGTCGTGCCGTCCATCTTCCCCGAGGCATTCGGCATGGTCGCGGCGGAGGCGGCGGCGGCCGGCTGCCCGCCGCTCGTCGCACGGCATTCGGGGTTGGCCGAGGTCGCCGCCGGCCTGGAGGCGGCATATCCGGCCAAGCTCCGCCATCTCGCCGCCTTCGACTCGGGGAACGCCGCCGATCTCGCGCAGCGGCTCGCCGAGCTGCTCAGCTCGTCGGCTGAGGACCGGGCGGCGCTGCGTGCGGCCGCACGTGCCGCGGTCGTCGAGCGCTGGAGCTGGGCCGGCGTTTCGCGCCGGCTGCTCGCACCCTTTTCGTGACGGGCCTGGAGGCTGCATCAAGAGGCTCGCGATCTCGCGGAGCCGCGGCTCGTTGCTTTCAAAAGTGCTGCATCAACTAGTCTTTTCCGCTCCATGGGCGACGAACAGCGCGTTCCCACAGATCAGCTTCTCCGAGACGCGCGCGAGCGGTTCGACGCGGGCACCGACTTCACCGTTGCCGTGGAAGAGGAATTCGCGCTGCTCGACCCGGTCTCGCTCGACCTCGTCAACCGGTTCGAAGACGTCCAGGCGGCGGCCGCCGGAACGCCGGCCGAGCGACATCTCGCCGGCGAGCTGATCGCCTCCGAGGCAGAGATCAAGACCGGCCGTGTCGAGAGCCTGGCAGACGTCCCCGCCACGATCGCCGAGCGCCGCCTGCAACTGGGAAGCGTCGTCGAGCCGCTCGGTCTCACTCTCGGAGCCACGGGAGCCCATCCGTGGGCGAACTGGAAGGACCAGCGGATCATCGACACGCCGCACTACCGCCGCAACGACCAGATCCTGCGCTACGTCGTCTGGAAGAACAACACCTTCGGCTTCCATGCGCACATCGGGATCAGGGGTGCCGACCGCGCGATCAGGGTGACGACGGCCCTCCGCAATTGGCTCCCGGAGCTGCTTGCCGTCTCGGCGAGCTCACCGTTCGCCGAGGGCGTGAACACGGGGCTTCATTCGGCCCGGACGCAGATCTTCACGCGATTCTTCCCGCGCTGCGGCGTGCCGGACGCGTTCGACTCCTGGGCCGACTACGAGCGCTACGTCCGTTTCCTCTATGACACCGGTTCGATCAGCGAGCACACGCAGCTGTGGTGGAGCGTCCGGCCGCACTTGGCCTTCCCGACGGTCGAGATCCGGATCTGCGACGGCCAGCCCGAGCTGACCGAGTCCCAGTCGCTGGCGGCGCTCTGTGTGGCGCTGACGGCGCGGATCGCCCGCGCGCTCGACGAGGGCGAGCCGATCGTGCAGCAGCCGCATCGCCTGATCGAGGAGAACATGTGGCGGGCGATCCGCTTCGGCCTCTCGGGGGAGCTGATCGACCTCGAACGCGGTGACGTCCTGCCGGCGCGCGCCCGGATCGAGCGCCTGTTCGAGTGGATCCAGCCGGTCGCGGCGGAGATCGGCGCCACGGACTGGTTGCGGCTCCCCGAGCAGAACGCCGCAGAGCGCCAGATCGCACGATTCGCGCAGGGCGACGAACTCGCCGAGATCTACGGCGATCTGGTCGTTCGCCCGTCGCGGGTGGGGTGATCGAGAGACCCCGGTGACGGCAGGTTCGGTCAGCGGTGTCGGAGCTTGTGCTACATAATCTTGCGCGCCGATCCCGTTTCGGCGCTTTCTTTGTGACGTGCCTCCGGAGGGTTGATGGATTTCTTCAATGACCATGCTGTGGCGTTCGCGCTCGTGTGCGCCGCTGCGGCGGTGCTGTACGGGCTCTACCTGACCTACTGGCTCCTGAGCCAGCCGGCGGGCAACGAACGCATGCGGGAGATCTCGGGTGCCGTGCAGGAAGGGGCCGCCGCGTACCTGCGCAAGCAGTACACGACGATCGCGGTGGTCGCGATCGCGCCGATCCTCCTGATCGGCTTCTACAACGAGCTCGGCTGGGGAACTGCGTTCGGCTTCGTGATCGGCGCCGTGCTCTCGGCGGCCGCCGGTTTCATCGGCATGAACGTCGCCGTCCGCTCGAATTCACGCACTGCCGAAGCGGCCCGCGAGGGTGTCGCCCCGGCGTTCAAGGTTGCGTTCCGGGCCGGATCGGTCACGGGCCTTCTGGTCGTCGGCCTCGGCCTCCTCGGGGTCGCCGGCTACTACTGGTTCCTCACGGGCGCGCTCGGCAACAGCCCCGAGTCGGCCGTCGACGATCTGATCGGGCTCGCCTTCGGGGGCTCGTTGATCTCGGTCTTCGCCCGTCTCGGCGGAGGCATCTTCACGAAGGCTGCCGACGTCGGAGCCGATCTCGTGGGGAAGATCGAAGCAGGCATCCCCGAGGACGACCCACGGAACCCTGCCGTGATCGCCGACAACGTCGGTGACAACGTCGGCGATTGTGCCGGGATGGCTGCGGACCTGTTCGAGACGTATGCCGTCACGGCCGTAGCCGTAATGCTGCTCGGCACCTCCTTCCCGACCGGCGACCTGTGGCTGTATCCGCTCGCACTCGGCGGCATCTCGATTCTTGCGTCGATCATCGGCACCTTCTTCGCACGGGTCGGCAAGGGCGAGCACGCGATCATCAACGCGCTCTACATGAGCGTTCTCGTCGCGACCGTGCTCTCCGCGATCGGCTTCATCCCGGTCACCAAGGCCTTCGACGACGGCCGGTTCTCCTTCTGGCAGCTCTACGGCTCGGCGCTCGTCGGGCTCGCGATCACGTTCCTGCTCGTCGCGATCACCGAGTACTACACGGGGAGCCGCTGGAGCCCGGTGAAGAAGATCGCGGAGGCCTCGACGACCGGTCATGCGACCAACATCATCGCGGGGCTCGCGAAGGGCATGGAGGCGACCGCGCTGCCCGTGATCGTGATCGCGGGTGGCGTGATCGCTGCCTACGAGATCGCCGGCGGCAACATCTACGGCATCGGCGTCGCCGTCATGGCTCAGCTCTCGATGGCGGGCCTCATCGTCGCGCTCGACGCGTTCGGCCCCGTCACCGACAACGCCGGCGGCATCGCCGAGATGGCGGACATGCCCGAGTCGGTGCGAGGCATCACCGACCAGCTGGACGCCGTCGGCAACACGACAAAGGCCGTCACGAAGGGCTACGCGATCGGCTCCGCCGGGCTCGCCGCCCTGATCCTGTTCGACGAGTACACCCGCGGGCTCGTCAACGAGGGCCTCGACACCGTGTTCTCGCTCGACAACCCGTACGTGATCGCCGGCCTCTTCATCGGCGGGATGATGCCGTTCCTGTTCGCTGCCCTTGCGATGACCGCCGTCGGCCGCGTCGGCGGCGAGGTGGTCGAGGAGGTCCGGCGCCAGTTCCGGGAGGATCCGGGCATCATGGAGGGCACGTCGCGTCCGGACTATTCCCAGGCGGTCGGCATCGTCACCACGTCGGCGATCAAGGGCATGATGCTCCCCGCTGCGATCCCCGTCGTGATTCCGATCGCGGTCGGCATCATCAGCGCCAAGATGCTCGGAGGCCTCTTGATCGGCACGATCGTGACCGGGCTCTTCCTCGCGATCTCGATGACATCCGGCGGCGGTGCCTGGGACAACGCCAAGAAGCTGATCGAGGACGGCGCCTACGGCGGCAAGGGCTCCGAGGCCCACGCCGCCTCGATCACGGGCGATACGGTCGGCGATCCCTACAAGGACACGGCTGGGCCCGCGATCAACCCGATGATCAAGATCGCGAACATCGTCGCAATCCTGATCATCCCGCTTCTCGCCTCGATTCACGGCTGAGCCCGGGAGGAGGGGTGGCCGTTTCACGGCCGCCCCTCCTCTTCGATCCGCGGGAGGGTCGAGGTCGACGAGAGCCGGGCGGGGGCACGACATCTGGTCATGCGCCTTCCAACAACTGATTCGTCGTGCGGGGCAAGTCGCCGCATGTAGATCGAGGTCTAGGTCATCGCGCACACGACTGGGCCTGCCCGGCGGCGGCAATAGACTCCACCGGTGCCCAGTCGGCGTAGACGCGAAGTCGAGCTCGAACGGGTTCTCGGGACACCCGCTCTCTTCGCGACCGCCTATGGCAACGTCGGCTCGTCGATCTACTACGCGCTCGGCCTCACGGCGGTCTACGCCCTCGGGCTGACGCCGCTCGTCTTCCTCGTTGCGGGAATCGTGTTCGCGATGACGGCGGCGACGTACGCGGAGGGGACGGTTCTCTACCCCGAGGCAGGCGGATCGTCGAGCTTCGCCCGCCACGCGTTCAACGAGCTGATCAGCTTCGGAGCCGCGTGGTCGCAGATGCTCGTCTACGTCGTCACCGTGGCGACGTCCGCCTTCTTCGTGCCCCACTACCTTTCGATCTTCTGGGAGCCCCTGAGGACGAATCCGTGGGACATCGTCGGAGGCGCGGTCGTGATCGTCGTGCTCGTGACGTTGAACATCGTCGGGGTGCAGGAGGCGGCGAAGCTGTCGATCGTCCTCGCCGTGCTCGACTTCGCGACGCAGGTGTTGCTCGTTCTGCTCGGCTTCTTCCTCGTCTTCAGCCCGACGATCCTCGTCGACAACATTCACTGGGGCGTGGCGCCGACCTGGTCGAACCTCGCGATCGCGGTTCCCGTCGCGATGCTCGCATATACAGGGGTCGAGACCGTCTCCAACCTCGCCGAGGAGGCTCGCGAGCCGGCCCGCAGCGTGCCGGACGCCTACAAGCTCGTCGCCGGCGCGGTGTTCGCGATCTACCTCACGCTCCCGCTGGTCGCGCTCTCGGCGCTGCCCGTGAAGGAGATCGACGGCCAGCTGACGACCCTGCTGGCGCTTCCCCCTGAGCAGGGCGGGTACGCGAACGACCCGATCCTCGGCCTCGTGCAGAACCTGGGCGTCGAGGGGTCGTTGCTCCGCGTGCTCGAGATCTACGTCGGCGTGCTCGCCGCCACGATCCTGTTCATCGCGACGAACGCGGGCGTGATCGGGGCGTCGCGCGTGACGTACTCGATGGCCAGCTACCGGCAGATCCCCGAGATCTTCCGGCGGCTGCACCCCAAGTTCAAGACGCCCGTGCTCTCGCTCGTCATCTTCGCAGGCATCGCCCCGGTCCTGATCATCCTGCCGGGTGACGTGAACTTCGTGGGCACGCTGTACTCGTTCGGGGCCACGCTCTCGTTCACCGTCGCCCACGTCTCGCTCGTCCGCTTGCGCGTCAAGCAGAGGGACTCGACCGAGGCGTTCTATCGGGCAGGACCCAACCTCGTCCTCTGGGGGATCAACTGGCCGATCTTCGCAATCCTCGGCGGGCTCGCGACCGGCGCCTCGTTCCTCGTCATCGTGGTGCAGAATCCGACCACGAGATGGGTCGGGCTCGGCTGGATCGCGTCAGGGCTGGCGTTCTACGTCGTCTACCGCCGGCGTTTCGTCCGCGCCTCGCTCACCCAGAGCGTGAAGGCGCCGCCCGCCTTCGGACCGGCCCTCGCACTCGAATACCGCCGGCTGCTCGTGCCGGTGATCACCGGCCAGCCTTCCGATGACGCGCTCGACGTCGCCTGCAGCCTCGCGGCCGAGCGCGGTGCGAGGATCGTCGCGCTCAACGTGCTCGAGGTTCCGCTCGGCCGCCCGCTCGACGACGATCTCGGGGAGCTCGAAGACGCAGCGAACGACGAGCTCGACGAGGCGATCGCGATCGGCGACTCGTACGGCGTCCGGGTGCTCGACCGCCTCGTGCGCGCCAGAAGCGCCGGCCCGGCGATCGTCGAGGAGGCGGAGCGGCGCGGTTCCGAGCTCATCGTGATCGGGACGCCGCGGAAGGCACTCACCGGGACGCAGAAGGCCGTTTTCGGCCGCACCGTCGATTACGTGCTCCGGCACGCGCCCTGCCGCGTGATGGTGGCGGCATCCCGAGACGAGGTTCCCGCGTGATCTGGTACCGACGAGCGATCCTCGTCTTCTCGGGCCTCTTCGTTCTGATCGGCGTGGCGTTGCTCGTCGTCACGGCGGTCAACGGCGGCGGCCTCGTCGGATTCGTCCTCGGTGGCCTCTTCGTCGCACTCGGGGTCGGGCGGATCCAGTTGGAGCGCAAGCGTGGCACGTAAGGTCCGTGGCTTCGAGCGCGTCCTCGACGCGCCGGCCCTGTTCGCGGTCGCCTACGACGAGATCGGCTCGTCGATCTACTTCGCGCTCGGCATCGTCGCGGCCCAGGCTCTCGGGCTGACCCCGCTCGTTCTCCTGGCGAGCGGCATCCTCTTTCTCGTGGTCTCGCTGTCGTACGCGGAGGGCACAGCCGCCATCCCCGAGACCGGAGGAGCGGCGACCTTCACCCGGCGGGCCTACAACGATCTCGCAGGATTCGCGACCGGCTGGGTGCTGTTTCTCGACTTTCTGATCGTGATCGCGTTGTCGACGCTGTTCCTGCCGCACTACCTCGCAGCCTCGCTGTCCACGCCGGCGCTGACCGAGAGCCCGTGGGACGTGCTGATCGCGGTGGGCGTCATCGTCGTGATCGTCGCCGCACGGCTCGTCCGGCACAGCCGGATCCACACCGCCGCGCTCGTTCTGGCCCTGCTCGACATCTCGGTTCAGATCCTCATCGTCGTAATCGGCTTCGCCGTTGTCTTCTCCCCCGAGGTGCTGACGAACGGGTTCGACCTCGCAACCGGGCAGAGCTGGCACGACCTCCTGTTCGCTCTTCCACTCGCGATGCTCGCCTACACGGGCCTCGAGACCGTCGCCAACCTCGCAGAGGAGACCCGCGAGCCGGGCCGTGTCCTGCCACGCTCGCTGTTCTCGTCGATCGGGCTCGTTGTGATCATGACGGTGCTGATCGCGATCGTGGGACTGACCGCGTTCCCGGCCGAGGACGGCTCGACCGGCCTCGCCGACGACTGGCTGCAGGCCCCGATCGTGGGCATCGTGACCGCGTTCGAGGGTCATCTTCCCTCGGCGATGGTCGACATGCTCCGCGTCGTCGTCGGTCTTTCGGGAGCACTCATCCTGTTCGCCGCAGCGACGACGGCGATCACCGGTTGCACGAGGCTCGGCCGCTCGATGGCCGAGCACGGGATGCTGCCGCGCGAGTTCGGCCGCCTCGACCGGCGGTCCCTGGTCTCGCGGGACGCGCTCATCGTGACCGGGGCGATCGCAATCGCGATCGTCATCGGAACCGGCATCCTGGGCGGCGACGACCCGGCGTTCCTGGCGAGCGCGTACTCGTTCGGCGTTCTCTTCGCGTTCACGGCCGCTCAGCTCGCAGTAATCCGGCTCAGGCGCAAGGAACCGGATCTGGAGCGGCCGTTCAGGGCAAAGCCGGAGATCCGAATCAGGGGCGTGCTGCTGCCGCTGCCCGCCCTCATCGGAGCGCCGTTGACGTTCGCCGTCTGGGTGCTGGCGCTGATCACGCACCCAGGTGCGCGCTACGCCGGGCCGGGGTGGCTGCTCGTCGGGCTCGTCGTCTTCGTTCTCGTCCGCCGGCGGCGCGAGGCCGGGGTGCTGGACGACATCGATCCCGTCGCGGCGCTCCCGCCCGGCATCAACTTCCACAAGGTGCTCGTGCCGATGAAGCTCGGTGACATCGGGGAGGAGATGGTGGCGACGGCTGTCGCACTTGCCAAGGAGCGCGGGGCAACCGTCGAGGCGGTCTTCGTCGTGCGCGTCCCCCGCGCCTTCCCGCTCGAGGGTGAGCTTCCACCGGAGGTACGCGAACGTGCCGACGCCTCTCTGGCCGAGGCGCGCGCGCTTGGTGAGGAGAACGGCGTTGAGGTGGTCGCGCACACGATCGTCGCCCGCTCGATCGGGCATGCAATCGTGGAAGAGGCCGGCACGCACGGTGCGGATCTGATCGTGCTCGGATCGTCCCCGCGCTGGCGGCGGCAGTCACGGTTTTTCTCACCGACTGTCGACCATGTGCTCCGCAACGCTCCGTGCGAGGTCCTCGTCGTGGCCTTCCCCGAGGGAACCTTCGAATGATCCGCGCTAACGCTACGCTTGTAGTTGTGAACGCCGTCATCATCGGGTGCGGACGCGTCGGCTCGGCTGTCGCAAAGGCGCTCGCCAAGGAGGGCTGGGGCGTCACCTGTGTCGACGAGGACGAGGAGGCCCTTGTCCGGCTCGGCAACTGGAAGGGCGGTTTCGTCGTCGGCCACGGCATGGATCGAGACATCCTGGAGCAGGCCGGCGCGACCACCGCGACTGCGGCAGTGGTCGCCACGGACGGTGACAACTCGAACATCGTGATCGGCCAGATCCTGCAGCGCCGCTACGGCATCGAGTGCGTCGTCGTGCGCGTCCTCGACCCGGCCCGCGCTGCGTTCTATGCCAAGCTCGGGCTTCGGACCGTGTGCCCGACCCAGACGGCGATCTCGTACCTGACCGAGGCCGTTCGCGCCTGCGAGACCGGGGCGCTCGAGGGCGTGACCGGCTGATGTACGTCGTCATCGCCGGCGGCGGCAAGGTCGGGTCGAACGTCGCCCGGTCGCTGATCTCGATGCAGCACGAGGTGACCCTTGTCGAGCAACGTCGGGATCGCTTTGCGCATCTCGAAGCCGAGTTCGGGCACTCCGCGATGCTCGGCGACGCGACGGAAATCGCCGTGCTCGAACGCGCCGGGATCGCGCGTCCGCCGGACATCGTCCTGGCCGTCACCGGAGATGACGAGGACAACCTCGTCATCTCGCAGCTCGCCCGCGAGGGCTACGGCGTCGAGAAGGTGATCGCGCGCGTCAACGACCCGCGGAACCAGGAGACGTTCGACCTCCTGGGGATCGCCCGCACCGTCTGCGCGACGTCGGGCCTCCTGGGCCTCGTGGAGCACGAGGTTCCCGAGCACGGTCTCGTGCGGCTGCTGGAGTTGCGTCGTGAAGGGCTCGAGGTGGTCGAGGTGCAGGTCCTGGCCGACTCCCCCGCCGCCGGCAAGCGCGTGGGCGGGCTGTCGTTGCCGGAGGGCGCACGGCTCGTCTCGGTGATGCGGAACGGCAACGCCGAGATCGCAGTCGGCGAGACCGTGATTCGTCCCGGCGACCAGGTGATCGCGATTCTCAAGCCAGGTGCCGAGGACAAGCTGCGCCGCGCCCTCGTCGGCTGAGCTTCAGGCCCGCCAGTAGTTCCGGGTCAGCAGCACGAGCACCGGGATCACCTCCAGCCGGCCGAGCCACATCAGCACGCTCATGACGATCGTGGAGACGTCCGAGAACGACTCGAACGACCCCGTCGGGCCGGCCAGGCCGAGGCCCGGGCCGACGTTGCTGATCATCGAGTGCCGAGGCGGCGACGACCTCCGAGAGCGAGAGCGACGGCCCCTGTGCTGCGGTGTCGATGGCGATCACCGCCGCACCGACGATGAACAGGCCGAGGTAGAGGAGGATGAAGGAGGTCACCGCACGCAGCGTGCGCTCGTCCACCGCCGTGCCGTTGAGGCGGATCGGGATCACCTCCTCCGGATGCAGGGTCTGGCGGAGCTCGCGCCGCAGGGACTTGCCGAGCAGAAGATGGCGCACGACCTTGATCGAGCCGCTCGTCGAGCCCGCCGATCCGCCGACGAACATCAGCGCGATGATCGTCATTACGGCGAGCGTCGTCCAGGTGCTGTAGTCGACGCTCGAGAACCCGGTCGTGGTCATGACCGATACGGCCTGGAAGATGCCGTGCCTGACCGCTGCCTCACCGGTGGCCAGCTTCTCCGTCCAGAGTTCGGCCACCAGCACGATCGAGGCGACCACGAGCAAGACCAGATAGAGGCGAAGCTCTTCGTCGGCGAGCGCCCGCCGGGGGCGCCTGCGGGCGAGCGCGAGGTAGGTGAGCGCGAAATTGAAGCCTGCGATCACCATGAACACGATCACGATCCACTGGGAGCTAGCCGCAAAATCGGCCATGGATCGGTTGTCCGGCATGAATCCTCCGGCAGGGAGCGTCGCGAACGCGGTCGACACGGCCTCGAAGACCCCCATCCGCTCGTCGGCCCCCGAGAGGCCGACCAGCGTCAGGATCGCCGCCATGAGGGCCGTGAGAGCCACGTAGAGGAGCCACAACCGCCGAGCCGTGGAGCGGATCCGGTCCGCGAGCTGATCGACCTCGGGGCCCGGCAATTCGGACTCGAGCAGCTGGCGGCCGCCGACCCGAAGCCGCGGCAGCACGGCGAGCGCGAGCACGATGATCCCCATCCCTCCGAGCCACTGCGTGAACTGCCGCCACATGAGCAGGCTCTGGTCGACCGTGTCGACGTTCACGACGACGGACGCTCCGGTCGTCGTGAATCCCGACATCGCCTCGAAGAATGCGTCGACCGGCCGATCGAGCTGGGGGTCGCCGGAAAAGAGGTAGGGGAGAGCGCCGAACGCGGCCGCGAGCAGCCACGTCAGCGCGACGACGAGATATCCCTCCCGTGAACCCGACGACGGACAGCTCGCCCCCGAGCCGTTCGAGGGCGAGGCCGACGCCCGCGGCGATCGCACCCGCGCGCGAGGAAGGGCCAGAACGGCTCCCCGTACCCAACGCGCGATCGCCGTCCGGCAAGAGGGAGCGACAGGCTGAGGTACTTGCACGAGTGTCCCGCACAGCCCGAGCGCGCCCGGAGGTCGACCGCCGGCCGCGGGTCGGCGGCGCCCGGTGCCGCCGCGGCGGCGTCCGGTCGTCACAAGACGCGCTCGACGTCCGCGACGCGCGCGGACTTCGGTGAACACGATCACGCGGTCGCCGGCCTGCAGGACGTCGTCGCTGTGCGGGAACACCGCATGTGCCGTCGCGGACGATCGCGCCGATCACGCGCACCCCGGATCGGCATCTCCCGGAAGCGGAGCCCGACGTACTCGCTCGACGGGCTGGTGGTGATGTCGAGCACCTCGAAGCGGTCGCCTTCGATCATCGCAACCTGCTGGGTACGGGGGTCGTGGGCGAAACGGACGATCTCCTCGGCCGTCACCTGGCGGGGGTTGACCGCGACGTCGATGCCGGACGTGCTCGTAGACCGCGCGCGCGACGGCGTCGTGGACGATCGCGATCGTGAACTCGACCCCGTGGACGCGGGCGAGAGTGGCGGCGTAGTGGTTCTTCGCGTCCTCGCGCATGGCGAAGACGGCAGCCTGCGCCTGGCCGATCCGCTCGCGCTCGAGGAAGTCCGGGTCGAGGCCGGTGGCCTGGTAGACCCGGGCGCCGGGAGTTCCTCGGCGATCCGCCGCGCGCGCTCGCGGTTCGGCTCGATCAGCCGGACGCCGATTCGCTGCTCCAGCAGCTGCCGCGCGATCGCCGTCCCGACCTGCCCGCCCCCGAAGACGACGACGTCCTCGACGACCCCTTCGCCGCGGCGACAGCAGCTCGCCCCAGGCGTGCGCGGCCTCCGGCGAGCCGACCATGACGAGCCGGTCGCCGGCCGCGATGACGGCGTCGCCGCGCGGGATCATCATCGCGTTCGCCGCGGATGATGCTCACCAGCCGCGAGTCGGCCGGGACCAGGCCGCATCTCGCGCAGCGGGCGCCCGAGCATGGCCGGGTTCGACGCTCGTCGACGTCGTACTCGACCATCTGCACCTGGCCGTCCGCGAAGACGTCCGTCTGGACCGCGCGCCGGCAGGCCGATCACGCGGGAGATCGCGTGCGCGGTCTCGATCTCCGACGAGACGACGAAGTCGACGTCGAGCCGCCCCTCGCGCCAGAGCTCGATGTACTCGACGTTCGAGGTCCGGATCACCGTCGTCGCACGGGGTGCCTCGATGCGCGCGAACGGTCGCTGCGACGAGGTTCGCCTCGTCGCGCGACGTGCATGCGATCACGAGGTGGGCGTCACGAACGCCTGCGTCCGCGAGCGAACGTCGGCTGGCCCCGTTGGCCTCGACCGTGGCGACGTCGTAGCGGTAGGCGAGTGGGGTCAAACGGCCCGGATCGAGGTCCAGCACCGTGACGTCGTGCTCGCTGTGAAGGGCCTCCACGACCGTCGTGCCGACCTGGCCGGCGCCGATGACGAAGATCTTCACAGCGGGCGCAGGGTACACCCCCGAGGCACGCGATGGTGTACCTCGTCGGGTACCGTGACGGGCATGCGCCGCCTGGTTGCCGCCCTCGTTGCGATCGGCATCGTGCTCGCAGCAGCGGCGGGCGCGTCCGCGAGGGGCGGACAGGGCGCCGCGCTCAGGCTCGTCAAGGTGGTCGACGGCTTGCAGTCGCCCATCCAGGTCGCTGCTGCTCCGGGTGTTCCCGGCACGCTCTACGTCGTCGAGCAGGGCGGGCTCGTGCGGACCGTGCGCAAGGGCACGATCGACTCACAACCGTTCCTCGACGTGCGGCGCCGCGTCCAGGCGGGCGGGGAGCAGGGCCTGCTCGGGATGGCGTTCGCTCCCGACTATGCGACGTCCAGGCAGTTCGTCGTCAACTACACCGACCGCAACGGTGACACCCGGGTCGTGCGCTACCGCTCCGACGGCACGAAGGCCCTGCCCGGCAGCGCGAAGCAGCTGCTCTTCGTCGACCAGCCCTACTCGAACCACAACGGTGGCATGGTGGTGTACGGAAAGGACGGCCTGCTCTACGTCGGAATGGGCGACGGCGGCTCGGGCGGAGACCCGGAGAACCGTGCCCAGAACCCCGGCTCGCTGCTCGGCAAAATCCTGCGGCTCGATCCTGCGCACCCCGGCACGAAGCCCGTGATGGTCGCGGTCGGCGTCAGGAACCCATGGCGTTTTTCGTTCGACCGCGCCAACGGTGACCTCTGGATTGGCGACGTCGGCCAGGGCGCGATCGAGGAGGTCGACCACGTCGCGTGGCCGTGGACCGGGCTCCTCAACTTCGGTTGGGACGTGTACGAAGGACGTGCCTCTTTCGAGCAGAAGGCACTCGGCCCCGGGCGGCTCGTCCAGCCCGTGGCGCAGTACAGCCATCAGCGAGGCTGCTCGATCACCGGCGGGTACGTGTACCGCGGGTCGGCCGTCCCTGCAGCAACGGGCCGCTACTTCTACGGCGACTACTGCTCGGGCACGATCTGGTCGCTGAAGCTCGTCGGTTCGGCCGCCCGCCAGATCAGGTCGGAGCCGTTCACGGTCGCGAACCTCACCTCCTTCGGCGAGGACAGCGCCGGAGAGCTCTACGCCGTCTCCGGCAACGGCACGCTCTACCGCCTGGCGCAGTGATTCCCGTCTGCGCGACCTGTGGCGCCTGGTTCCCCGATGGGCCGCCGCCGCCGACATGCCCGATTTGCGAGGACGAGCGCCAATGGGTGCCCGAGGACGGGCAGCGGTGGACGACGGCGACGAGCATCGCGGCGGATCATTCCGCAGACGTGCGCGACGTCGAGCCCGGCCTGTTGGGCATCGGCCTCGAGCCGTCGTTCGGGATCGGCCAGCGGCTCCTCGTCGTGGAGAGCCCAGCCGGCAACATCGTGTGGGACATGATCCCCGGCGTCAGCGACGAGGCCGTTGCGGCCGTGCTCCAACGTGGCCCGGTGCAGGCGATCGCGATCTCTCACCCGCACTACTACACGGGCATGTCCGCCTGGAGCGAGGCGCTGGGTGACGTACCGGTGCTCCTCCACGCTGCTGATCGAGAGCACGTGACGCGGCTGTGCGGGGCCGTCGAGCACTGGGACGGTGACGAGCTGTCGCTCGCAGGTGGCTCGACGCTGATCAGGCTCGGAGGCCACTTCGCCGGTGGAACCGTCCTCCACTGGCCCGGCGGCGCCGCCGGGCTGGGTGTGTTGCTGACGGGCGACATCGTGATGGTCGTACCGGATCGCACGGTGGTCTCGTTCATGTGGAGCTACCCGAACCTCCTGCCCCTCCCGGCACGCGAGGTCGAGCGGATCGCAGCAGCGCTCGAGCCGTGGGAATACGACCGGATCTACGGTGCCTGGTGGGACAGGATCATCCGCACGGACGCGCGCGGAGCGGTGCGACGCGGCGTCGAGCGGTACCTGCACGCACTGGAGCGACCCGCCATCTGAGCCGCTACAGCGTCGTCAGCTCGGCGCGCGTGGTCACGACGACCCCGTCCCCGCCGAGACTGGCCCGAATCCGCTCGAGCGCGCCGGTACCGGCCGCCGTCAGCGTGATCCGCCGCGCCGCTCCGAGTTGGGCAAGGACGGTCTCGGCCAGCTCGACCGGCGCGTCCGTGAAGACGCCGAGCGGACGACCGGTTGCGGCGAGCCGACGCAGGGCTGCGCTCACGTCGGCGTTCGGCCGCAGGTAGACGGGCGTGCGCTCGGCGGCGAACCGCTCCAGCAGGGTGCGCCAGTTGCCGGCTCCGGCCGCATCGAGCGATGCCGCGGCAGCGCCGCGGTCGGCCGGCAGCTCGGCAGGGTCGATCCCCAACACGGACGCCGCTCCCGCGAGCCAGTCGTCCCAGAGAGGGCGCGTGTCACCGATCACGCCGTCCAGGTCGATCAGGACCGCGCTCATCGGCTCCAGCGCGATCTGCTCCACGCGAGCACACCGACCGAGACGCCGATCGTGTCGATGAGGACGTCGTACCAGGCGGCGTGTCGGCCGCGCACGAAGTGCTGGTGGATCTCGTCGCTCGTCGCATACAGCGCTCCGATCGCGATCGCCAGTTCGGGGCGGGCGAGCGCCCGCGCGAGCAGGGCGCCGAGGATCGCGTACTCCGTCAGATGGGCAAGCTTGCGCAGGATGAGATCCCACGTGCCGAGGCCGGACGAGAGGCTCGGGACCGATGAGAACGCGAAGATCAGCGCCGCCCAGAGAGCAACCGGAACCCAGGCTCGGAAACCTGCCTTCGACACCGTCCGATGATAGGCTCAGCCGTCACAAGGGAGCGCGGTGAGGGAATCCGGTGCGAATCCGGGACGGTCCCGCCGCTGTGAGGGGAGTTGCTCGCCCGCCGAGACGCCACTGGCCGAGATGTGCCGGGAAGGCGGCGGGAGAGGGAGCCCCGAGTCAGAAGACCTGCCGCCTCCTCCATACCGAACCCCTCGTGGAAGGAGGATTCGTGGCACGACGTCTGATCGTTCTCGTGGCCGTCATCGGTCTCGTTCTCGCGCTCGCCGCTACGGCTCTCGGCGCGTCCGTCACGGTGCGCGTCGAAGGCAAGACCCAGTCGATCTTCGGTTCGACGCCCCTCAAGGTGGATGCTTCGAACGCCCTCGTCGCGCTCGACGTGGCCAGCGTGCTCGGCGAGTTCTATGCCCAGGTGACGCAATCCTCGTTCGGGCCCTACGTGAGCCAGATCGGCCGCTATCCCGGTGCCGGCTCGGCGGGGTGGGTGTTCAAGGTCAACGGCGCCTCGCCGCCTGTCGGCGCAGACCAGGTGACGCTGAAGGACGGTGACGAGGTGCTGTGGTACTACGCGACGTTCTCGAGCACCGGTGGGCCTCCGACCCTGTCGCTGAAGAGCGCCGGCGCGAACTGCTACACGGTCTCGTCGTTCGATGACGCCGGCAAGTCGTCGCCCGCCTCCGGCGCCCAGGTGCACGTCGACGGACGGCGGGTCAAGGCCGCCGCAAACGGGAGAGCCTGCGTCGGCAAGCACGTCGGGCCGGTCAGGGCGTTTGCGGTCGGCGCCGTGCGGTCGAACGCCGTGAAGTGAGCCTCTGGCGCGTCACTGCGCCTCTCCTCGTCGCGCTTGCCCTCCTCGCAGGCTGCGGCGGGGAGGGGCCGACCGCGTCGGACGGCACGGCTCGTCTCTGGGTGACGCGAGACCGCGGGAGCGATGTGCTCGTCGATGCGACGGTGCCGGCCGGCCAGACGCTGCTCCGGGCGCTGCGGTCGCAGGCGGAGGTGAGGACGCGTTACGGCGGTGGCTTCGTCCAGTCGATCGAAGGCGTCGAGGGGAACCTCCGACGACACCAGGACTGGTTCTGGTTCGTCAACGGCCTGATCGGCGATCGGTCGGCGTCCTCGTACCGCCTCCGCGACGGCGACATCGCCTGGTGGGACTACCGCGACTGGTCCGACGACGCAGAGTCGCTCGAGGTCGTCGCAGGCGCGTTCCCCGAGCCGTTTCTGCACGGGTACGACGGCAAGGTCCGGCCGACGGCGGTGCGGTATGCGCCGGGCCTGCGCGACGGCGCCGTCCGGGTCGCGCGCGCCTTGAGGGCCGACGATGTCGCTCCCGTCGCGCGCCCGGTCGACTCGAACGCCAACCTCTTCGTGCTCGCGACCGGAGCTCCGCATCTGACCGCGACGCTGCGCACCCCCGGAGCCGGGCCGACCGGAGCGGTGCAGTTCACGTTCGCCGGCTCGATCGAGGAGCTGCTCGCCGGTGACTTCGAACGAAGGTTCTCGAGCCCGTGAGCCCCGGCCCCGCCACCGCCTTGCTCGCAGCCGTTGCCGTCGCCGCGTTCCTGATCGACGGGGTCTGGGCCCTCGCAGCGATGACGATCGTGCTCCTCGTGATCTGCCTTCGCGCGCCGGTCCAGCGACGCTGGCTCTACATCGGGGGCGTTCTCCTGAGCGCGCTCAGCGTGATCCTGATCTCGCCGTTCACCTGGTCGTCGGGTGGCGGCACGCTTCTCTGGGAAGGTCCGACGCTCCCGGTGATCGGCCCGCTCGACCTCTCCACCGACGAGATCAGGATCGCCGTCGTCAACGGGCTGCGACTGGCAGTGGTAGGGCTTGCGTTCAGCGTCTACACGCTCCTCATCGACCACGACCGGCTCGTCTCTGCGGCAGGCTTTGCCCGGCGTTCGGCTCTCGCCGTCGCGCTTGCCACGCGTCTCGTGCCGAGTCTCGAGCGAGATGCGGTCGGACTGTCGGAATCGGTGCGAGGCCGCGGGGTCGAGCTGCACGGCGCGCGGGGGTACGCCACGCTGCTCTCGCCGCTCGTGGCCGGATCACTCGAGCGGGCCACATCGCTCGCCGAGGCGATGGAGGCGCGCGGGTTCGGCCGGCCTGGGGCCACGCGGGCGCCACGTCCGGCCTGGACGTGGATCGATCACCTGGCGCTCGCGGCCGCCGTTGCGCTGGTGGGGGTGGCCGCCCTATGGCTCTAGCAACTGTCAGCGGCCTGTCGTTCGCCTATCCCGGCGGCGTGCCGGCCGTACGGGACGTCTCTCTTGAGCTCCAGGCCGGCGAAATCGTCGCGCTGCTCGGGCCGTCCGGCAGCGGCAAGTCGACGCTGCTCCGTGCCCTCGCGGGGCTCGTCCCTCACTTCCACGGCGGGCGCTTTGGCGGCCGCGTCGAGGTGGCGGGCCTCGACACCCGCCAGCACGGCCCCGCCGCGCTCGCCGGCACCGTAGCCTCGGTGTTCCAGGACCCCGAGGATCAGGTCGTGATGACGCGGGTCGAGAACGAGATCGCGTTCGGCCTCGAGAACCTCGGGGTCTCCCCGCACCTGATCTGGGAGCGGGTGCGAGGGGCTCTCGCCGAGGTCGGAGCGGCGCATCTCGCGGAGCGCCGCACGATGGAGCTCTCGGGTGGTGAGCTGCAGCGTGTATGCCTCGCATCCGCGCTCTCCCTCCAGCCCCAGCTCCTGCTGCTCGACGAGCCGACGTCGCAACTCGACCCCCCGGGTGCCGCGGCGTTCCTGGCTGCGGTCGAGCTCACGCGTTGTGCCGTCGTCCTCTCGGAGCAGAGGGTCGACCGCGCGCTTGCGATTGCCGATCGCGTGATCCTGATGGAGGAAGGACGAATCGTCCTCGACGCTCCGGTGGCGGCGGCACGCTCGTGGCTCGAGGTTCGGAGGCCCCGGTATGGAGGCGGCCAGAGCGGGCAGGATCCTGCCCCGGTCGTCGTCACCTCGTCTCCTCTCGTTCGGCTCGAGGCCGTCCGCTTTGCCTACGGCGACGGCCCCGAGATTCTCGGCGGCCGGTCGCTGGTCGTTCATCGCGGCGAGATCGTGGCGCTCGAAGGCGCCAACGGCAGCGGCAAGACGACGCTCGCGAAGGTCGCCGCAGGCCTGCTCCAGCCGACGCAGGGAACGGTCGTGCGCGAGGGTCGGGCGACGTACCTCTCCCAGGATCCTGGGAGATATCTCGTGCGCGAGACCGCGATCGAAGAGGTCGCGCTCGGCGTGGGGGGCGACGAGAATCGCGCCGCGGCGGCGCTCGAGGCGTTCGGGCTCACGTTCGCGACGGACCGCCATCCGCGCGACCTCTCGAGCGGGGAGCGCGAGCGGCTCGGAATCGCGGCCGTCTCCGTGCCCGAGCCGGACCTGCTCGTCCTCGACGAGCCGACGCGCGGGATCGACCCCGATCGCAAGGCCGCGCTCGCCGCCTGGATGCTCGAGCAGGCGGCGAGCGGGCGGGGAGTGCTCGTCGCCACGCACGACCCTCTCCTGCCCGCGCATCGCCGCGTGCGGCTGGACGCACCGGTGGAGGTGCCGGTTGCGGCCTAGGATCGCCCTCGTAGCGTTCGTCGACGCTCGGGCTCGCCGGCGTGTCGTGGGCGGTGATCGATCCCGCGCACGGCGGCCTCGCGACCCTGCTCGCGGCGTTCGCGCTCGTCGCCGGCGGATTCGCCTGGCTCGAGCAGGGTGGCGACACGGCACGCGACATCACCCTCGTCGCCACGCTCGGCGGCATCGCCGCCGCAGGCCGTGTCCTCTTCGCACCGATCCCCGACGTGCAGCCCGTGACGGTGATCGTGGCGGCCTCCGGTGTCGCTCTCGGGCCCACGTCGGGGTTTCGCCGTCGGCGCCCTCGCAGCGATCGCGTCGAACATGTTCCTCGGGCAGGGAGCCGCACACGCCGTGGCAGATGCTCGCGTGGGGTGGATGCGGCGTTCTCGCCGGCGTCTTCGGGTTCGCCTTGCGCGGGCGATGGCCGTTCGCGCTCTTCTGCGCCGTCCTCGGGATGGCGTTCGGGACGGTGATGGATCTCTGGCTCTGGTACGCGTTCTACCCGCACACGTGGGCAGCTCTCGTCACCGTGCTGGCGGCAGGGTTCGCCTTCAACATCGCGCACGCCCTCGGCAATCTCGTCCTGGCGCTCGTGGCCGGGCCCGAGTTGCGGCGTGTGCTCGAGCGGCACGGGCGCAGCGTGCATACGGAGGTCGTATGGGCGTGAGGCTGCTTCTGGTGGCGATCGCCGCGGCCGTGCTGGCCGGCGCCGCTGCAGGTGCGACCGGGCCGGCCGCCGGATCCGCGGCGTTCCTCGCGGGCCGTCAGAGCGCGAACGGCGGCTTCGCCGAGCAAGGTCGCGCCCCCGACGGGCCGCTCACCGCCTGGGCCGCTCTCGGGCTCGTCGCCGTCGACGCCTTCCCCGGCCGAAAGGGCGCGGTCGCTCGAGTTCCTGCGCGCGCGCACGGCCGACGTCTCGCACCGACGCGGACCTTGCACTCCGGGTCGTTGCGCTCGCCGCCCTCGGTGAGACGATCGACGAAGCCGTGCTCACGCGGCTTCGCCGCGCACCGCCCAGGCGTGCTCGTCAACGAGACGATCTGGACGGTGATCGCGCTGCGGGCGGCCGGTGAGCAGCCGCCGCCGGCTCTCGTCCAGGCGATCGTCGCCGCGCAGGCGAAGGGAGGCGGCTTCGCGTGGTCGCTGCGGCGGTAACCCCGACTCGAACGACACCGCCGCCGCGATCCAGGCGCTACGGGCGTCCGGGTGGGTGGCAGCGCCCGTGCGCCGGGCGCTCGTCGCGCTCCGCGCCTTCCAGAACCGGGACGGCGGGTTCGCGCTGACAAAGGGCCGCGAGTCGGACGCGCAGTCGACGGCCTGGGCGATCCAGGCGCTGCTCAGCGCGGGTCAGAAGGCCGGGCAAGCCGCCGTTCCGCTACCTGACCCGCCTCCGGCGGGCCGACGGCAGCTACCGCTATTCGCTCCGCTACGGGACGACGCCCGTGTGGGTCACCGCACAGGTGCTGCCTGCGCTCGCCGGGACGCCCGTTTCCGCTTCGCTGATCGAGCGTGGTCGCGAGCAGGCGCGGGTCTACGATGCAGGCTCGCCGTCGAGCAGAGGGAGTCACCATGAAGCGATGCGCCGTCATCCTCGCTCGTCGCCGTCGCGGTCGCCTTCCCGGCCGTTGCCGGCGCAGGCAAGATCTACCTGGAAGACACGATGCCCAAGGTCAGCTCGACGCAGGTCACGGTCACCGTCCGGCGGCCGGCCGCGTTCAAGGTCCTGATGCGCACGTCGACCCAGGGCCGGACGAAGCTCTTCCTGCTCGGCAAGCACGCGCCCAAGGGTGGCCCGCTGATCGACACGAAGACGTACGCCTGCGAGGGAGCAGCAGGCTCGCTCTACTGCAAGGGCAGCTACGAGTCGCTGCCGGCGGGCGCATACACGTTCCGGGTCGTCTTCGCCGGCACGACGCCGCAGCCGGCGAACCTCGAGCTGACCGTGCGCTGGTGACAGCGCGTATCCTCCGCCGGTGACCTCGACCGCCGACCTCTCCGACGAGCATCCGAGACGCGCGCGTCTGCGCGCTGCGCGTTCCGCCAGTTCGGGGGGATCGCATCGTTCAGCGGCCCGCTCGCGACCGTCCGCTGCCTCGAGGACAACGTCGTGCTGCGCCGGCGGTCGAAGGGCCGGGCGACGGTCGGGTTCTCGTCGTCGACGGCGGCGGCTCGCTCGCGTCGCCCTCCTCGGCGACATGGTCGCCGGTCTCGCGGTCGGCGAACGGCTGGGCCGGGATCGTCCTCAACGCCTGCGTGCGCGACGTCGCCGCGCTCCGGCAGCTTCCGATCGGGATCAAGGCGCTCGGCTCGAGTCCCGCGGCCGAGCGCCAAGGAGGGAGTGGGGGAGATCGATGTGCCGGTCGAGTTCGGCGGCATCACGTTCCGCCCGGCGCCGATGCTCACGAGCGACGACGACGGCATCGTCGTTCTCGACAGCGCCTGACCGAAGCCGGGCTCGTCGGTTCCGGCCGACCGATCAGCGCCTCTGGGAGGCCCGCTAGCATCGGAGGCGTGGCCGTCGCACCCCACGATGATCTCCTCGCCGACCTGAACCCGGCCCAACGCGAGGCCGTTCTCCACGTCGACGGGCCGCTGCTCGTCGTCGCCGGCGCGGGCTCGGGCAAGACCCGCGTGCTCACCCACCGGGTCGCTCACCTGATCCGCGCGCACGGGGTCGAAGCCGAACGAGATCCTCGCGATCACGTTCACGAACAAGGCGGCGGGCGAGATGCGCGAGCGGCTCGAGCGGATGCTCGGCCGCCAGGCGCGCGCGGCCTGGATCCTCACCTTCCATGCCGCCTGCGGCCGCATGTTGCGCCGCGAGGCCGAGCGGCTCGGCTACCGCTCGAGCTTCACGATCTACGACCAGGCCGACCAGATCCGGGTCGTCAAGGCCTGCCTCGAGGACCTCGGCGTCGACCCGAAGCGGTTCACGCCGCGGGGCATCCACAGCCAGATCTCGAACGCGAAGAACCAGCTGATCGGCCCGGACGAGTACATGAGCCGCGTCGCCTCGTTCTACGACAAGACGGTCGCCGAGGTCTACGAGCGCTACCAGCGGCGGCTGATCAGCTCGAACGCGGTCGACTTCGACGACATGCTGATGCTCACGGTCGAGGCGCTCGAGCGCTTCCCCGACGCCCTCGCCCACTGGCAGCACACCTTCCGCTACATCCTCGTCGACGAGTACCAGGACACGAACCACGCCCAGTACCGCCTGCTGCAGCTGCTCGCCGCCGAGCACGGGAACGTGTTCGCCGTGGGCGACCCGGATCAGTCGGTCTACGGCTTCCGCGGCGCCGACATCAACAACATCCTCGACTTCGAGCGCGACTTCCCCGGCGCGCACTCGATCGCGCTCGAGCAGAACTACCGCTCCACGAACTCGATCCTCGGCGCCGGCGAACGCGGTGATCGAGAACAACCGCGACCGCAAGCCGAAGCGCCTGTTCTCCGAGCTCGGCGAGGGCGAGCCGGTGCGAGGTGATCGAGGTCGAGGACGAGCACACCGAGGCGCGGTTCGTCGCGGCCGAGATCGCGCGCCTCGTCGGACGAGGGCTGGTCGGCGGCCGAGCTCGCCGTCTTCTACCGGACGAACGCGCAGAGCCGCGTGCTCGAGGACGTCCTCGTGCGCCAGCAGATCCCGTACCAGGTGATCGGCGGCCCGCGCTTCTACGAGCGCGCCGAGATCAAGGACGCGGTCGCCTACCTCTCCGTGCTCGACAACCCGGCCGACGCCGTCTCGCTGCTGCGGATCGCGAACCGCCCTCGTCGCGGCATCGGCGACACCTCGTTGCGGCGTCTCGTCACCCACGCCGACGCGCTCGGGCTGACGCTGTTCGAGGCGATGGCCGACCCCGAGGCTGCGGGCCTCGGCACGGCGGCGATCAAGGCCGTGCGCGGCTTCCACACCATGATGCAGTCTCTGCAGGCAGTCGGCGCAGGAGCTCGAGGTCGACGAGCTCGTCGAGGCGGTGCTCGCGCGGAGCGGCACGCTCGAGGCGCTCGAGGCGGAGCGGACGATCGAGGCGCGCGGGCGGATCGAGAACCTGGAGGAGCTCGTCGGCGTCGCGCGCGAGTTCCGGGCCGAGCGGGAGGAGCCGACGCTGTCCGCCTTCCTGCAGGAGATCTCGCTCGTCTCCGACCAGGACGGCCTGGCCGGCGAGCAGTCGCTCGTCACGCTGATGACGATCCACAACGCCAAGGGCCTCGAGTTCCGCGGCGTCTTCCTGATCGGGATGGAGGAGGGCATCTTCCCGCACTCCCGCTCGATCGAGGACAACGAGATCGAGGAGGAGCGCCGGCTCGCCTACGTCGGGATGACGCGCGCGATGGAGAGGCTGACGCTGACCCACGCGATGGCGCGCGCGCTCTACGGACGGCGCGACTACAACCTGCCGTCGCGCTTCCTCGACGAGCTCCCGGCCGACGTCGGAGCGCGAGCGGCTGCGGCCGGCGTCGTGGTCGAGCTACGGCTCGCGAGCGGCAGACCGGGCAGCCCTCGCGCAGACCCGTGCGCCGACCGAGATCCCGTCGCTGCAGACCGGCGACTCGGTCCGGCACGGCTCGCTCGGCGAGGGCGTCGTGACCCGGATCGAGGCCGGCGGGCTCGTCACCGTCCGATTCGCGCGAGGACCAGAGCGAGCGGAAGCTGATGCTCGAGTACGCACCACTGGAGAAGATCGACTGATGGCGCTCCGCATCCGGCACGACCCGGAACGCCGAGAGTACAAGGCCGCGCCTCGGCGGCGATCGGCCACTACTTCGGCGGCGGCTGGACGCCCGAGGACGCGGAGCGCTTCGCGCAGCAGCTGCCCGCCGAGCGCCTCCACGCCGTCTTCGACGGGGACGCAGATCGTCGCCGGCGCGGGCGCGTTCCCGTTCGAGCTCAGCGTGCCCGGCGGGCCGGCTTCCGCTGCGCGGGCGTCACCGTCGTCGGCGTCCTGCCGACGCACCGCCGCCGGGGGATCCTCGGCCGCATGATGCGCGCGCAGCTCGCCGACATCCGCGAGCGCGGTGAGCCGATCGCCGCGCTCTGGGCCTCCGAGGAGACGATCTACGGCCGCTTCGGCTACGGCCTCGCCGCCCAGGACGTGATGATCCGGGCGCGCGCGCGTCGACGCCGCGCTGCAGCCGGACCTGCCGGCCGCGACCGGCACGACGCGGCTCGTCGGGCACGACGAGGCGCTGCGCGTCTTCCCGCGGATCTACGACCGCGTCCGCCGCGAGCAGCCCGGGTTCATCTCGCGCTCGAAGGCCTGGTGGGAGCTCCGCAAGCTCGACGACCGCCCCGAGCGGCGCCGTGGCGCCGGCGAGCTGAACCGCGTCCTGCTCGAGATCGACGGCAAGCCGGCCGGCTATGCGACTCTACCGGATCAAGGTCAAGTGGGACGAGGCGACGAACAAGAGCGAGGTGCACGTGCTCGAGGCGATCGGCGACTCGCCGGTCGCGGTGCGGGAGCTCTGGCGCTACCTCCTCGCGATCGACTGGGTGGCCGAGATCCAGTGCGACGCTCCTGTCCGCCGACCATCCGCTGTTCCTGCTCGTGCAGCGGCCGAACAGCCTCAACTGGAAGGTCTTCGACGGCCTCTGGCTGCGCCTCGTCGACGTCGGCGCCGCCCTCTCCGCGCGAGTCGACGGCGAGCGACGGCCGCGTCACGTTCGACGTCGCCGCCGACCCGATCTTCCCCGACAACGTCGGCGCCTGGACGGTGGCCGACGGCGCGCCCGTCGCTCGCAGCGGCGCGCCGACGTCCGGCTCGACGTCCAGGCGCTCGCGTGCGCCTATCTCGGCGGCTTCACGTTCGCCGAGCTCGCGCGCGCCGGACGGGTCGAAGAGGTCGCGCGCGGGGGCATCGCCCGGGCGGACGCGCTCTATCGCGTCGACCGCAAGCCCTGGTGTCCCGAGATCTTCTGACGACATGCTGGTGACCGAGGTGATCGAGGTGCCGCGCTCCGTCGAAGAGGCATTCGCGTATGTCGCCGACTTCACGACTGTCGCCGAGTGGGATCCGGGTATCCACTCCGCTCGGAGAGTCTCCGGAGACGGTGGCATCGGCTCGGTCTACGAGGTGCAGGCCGAGTTCCGCGGCAAGACGATGCCGTTCACCTACACCGTCACGGCGTACGAGGCCGACCGGCGAATCGTGCTGGACGGCGTGGGGGAGAAGGCGACCTCGCTCGACACGATCGTATTCGAGCCTTCGGGGAGACCGCACGCGGGATCACGTACTCGGCGGAATTCGCGCTCAAGGGCGCGCTGCGCGTGGTGGAGCCGTTCCTGCGTGGGACGTTCCGCACCCTCGCGCGCAAGGCGCTCGACGGCCTCGCGACGAAACTCGACGGCGCACGGTAGGATCAGGGTCGAGGGCGCTTAGCTCAGTTGGGAGAGCACCAGCTCGACAGGTTTGTCGGGCGAGTATCTCTCAGTAGGTCTCAGCGGGTTATGGACGGTATTGCGGGCGATACGTTCCCGGATCGTCTGTCGTGTTAGCTCTGGTGGGTTCTCGTACCTGACACAAAACCTGACTTGCTCTTAGCCGGAAGTGGACCCGAGCTCGCTGCATGGAGCAGGCGGGCTTCCCGATAAGGTCGGTCAGTGCAGCCATACCGCGTCATCGTTGTCCAGGACGACCCCGCTAGGACAACAACCACCACGGTCATCACGCTCGAAAGAAGCCCTGATCTCGGGCTGAGCTAGAACTCCCTTACGGCTGAGAACTCGGTGGTTGTTCGCCACGTGGTTTCAGGCGCCGGTGATCTCGCGGGTGTCATCCTCGCTGGCACGAGCCCTGAGTTCGCCGAGCTCGGCTAGCCCGGTTCTACACGACATCGTTCGCGAGACGCCCTGCGGCGGTTGGACACGGCATTCAGGGGGTAACAACGCTCCACCGATGCGGCCGATGGGGATCCTAGTCAGCGACCTCGACTGTGAGGTTCTAGTCGACTTGCTCCGCCAGGTCGGTCGTGTCGAGGATCTCGAACTGGCATGCACGCATCGACAGGGCGCTCGAGGCGAATGTGTACCTGCTTGGGTTGTCGCCGGCGGAGCGTGATCGACTGCTCGACGCCGAGCGACCCGCCCGAGTCTCTTCTCTCCTTCCACGGCGTGCTCGCCAGAGACCGCCGCGGCCGGGCGTGACCGGTCATCGCGTCCACAGCGAGGGCCGATGAGCTCGTCTGGGAAGCCAAGAACGCGCTGGTTAGAACATCCGTATCAGCACGTTCAAGAGTATGGTCAGCCCGAGGGAGACGGCGAGGGAGACTAGTAAGCAGCCTGGTGAGCACCCGTACACCTTGACCTGACCGTCTCGATACTTGCGTGGGCCTGAGAGTGGCATCACCGTGGTGTCGGTTGACTCGTCTCCTCCCGCGACAGCCCGCTGTCGGACTTCGGTGCGATCGGTGCGACCGGTGCGATCACGATTCACCGCGGTGGTGGACACTTCCACTCCTTCTCCTGGATACCCGGACGACCCCTCTGCCCGCCCGCGCAAAATCCAAACGCCCGCTCGAAAGCCAATTTGGGCACTGGAGCTGCAGCCCTGCGGGTCGCGTCGTCGCCGCCCTCAGACGTCGATTTGGTGTTGTTCGACCCAGATTTCGGCGGCGTAATCCTGTGTGTGCGCCTCGCGAGTGATGATGTCTTTCACGAGCCACGTGCCGGGGTGGCCGATGATCTTGACGGTGGGTCGATGCCCCACGGGCGCCGGCCCCGGAATGAGGTGGATGCCGTCAGTCCCGTCGGGGAAGTGAACGAGGCAGTACCAGTTCTGCACGCTCTACTACACCCGCTCGCGATCCCTGCCGAGAGCGTCTCGAAGGTCGAGAAGCGCTCGGCCATCCCCGGGTTGTCGAGCACGCTGAGGACGGCGTCCTGCTCTTTCGGAGTTAGGCCGACCATCTGGCGCTTGTTCGCGAGGCCTCCGCGACCATCTCTGCGGCAGAGAGCGCGGGCTTGGAACCATCTTTGATCAGCGACAGGACGAGGCTGCGAGCCTCATTGTCGGACAACCTGACGCCGTGAACACGCAGCGGGGCCACGTGGATTCCCCTACCCAGCTTGCCGAAGCGGATAACTCGCGTTCCGGAGAATCAGCGATTCGCGCAAGCGGGATCGCTCCTTAGCCGGAAGCGTGCCTTACAGGCCCCCGCTGGCGGGAATCGCATGACGTTGTGACCCCAGTCCTAAGCACGGCGGCTCACTCATCTCGCACCCGCAGACGCGAACCATGCGCCGTGTGGGCCGCCCCTGTATTGCCTTCGGGCCGTCAAGCTAGACCGCCCGAACAGGCGGGCAATCTTCGGCCTGGCACACCTCGTTGATTCAGACCGAACGTCTGCAGCTGCGCTATCCAGGCTTCGGCGCTGGAACTATTCCAATGACGATTCCGCAGGCGTTACACAGCATCAAGTGGATGCTTCCTTCCCCCACCGACCAAGGCCACGGAGTAATCCCAGTCTCGACGAGGTTGGAACTGCATGAAGGACATCTGGGGTGACGGCCATGGCAAGCTCTCCTTCGGTTGGGCCTCGAGGGTGCGTGCGAGGTGCCTCGGCCGTATTCCACGCGTTACCTCTGACCTAAACCAACGCCGGCTGCCGGTTCGTCCGTCGCCCTACGGGGGAATTCACAGGTTCACACAGGCTGCGACGCTTGACATATGACGCTGCTGCTCAGCGGGTCCCCCAGGCCAGCGATCGAGTCGCGGGCGGCGGTTCAAGTACGGCGATAAGCGTGTCGCGCTCTTCACGTTTAACTCCGTGTCTCGGGTGAGCTCGTGGCAGGCCGCGATTCGGTTTGCGAGGTCGAAGGCCTGCGGAGTGCAGTCGCTGATGAGCGTGGCGACGATCCCTCTGGTGTCCAGTTCGGTGACGGACTCCGGCGATGCGCATCGGGTCGGGAGGTCTACCCCGCGCTGCGCCAGCGTTGGCGAGCCAGGGGGTGGAGGGTGGATTTGTGCCGCCCTAGGCTCCGCGGTGGGCAAGCTACCCGACTCTGAGCACCCCGGTCGGCGTCATGGCCGGCTGATCTCGTGGTCGGCTTCGTGAACTGTCAAGCGTTAGGAGCTGACCATGTCGCTGGATGACACCACTCCAGAGCAGGTCGAGCGCGCCAATGCGACCGGCCGCAGCCCGTCGTGTTCATCCATGGCCTGTGGCTGCTGCCCAGCAGCTGGGACCGCTGGGCCGGCGTCTTCGAGGAGGCCGGGCTACGCCGCGCTCACGCCGGGCTGGCCCGACGACCCCGAGACCGTCGAGGAGGCCAACGCCCACCCCGAGGTCTTCGCGCACAAGTCGGTCGGCCAGGTCGCGGACCACTTCGCCGAGGTCATCGGCAGGCTCGAACGCAAGCCGGCCGTGATCGGCCATTCCTTCGGCGGGCTGCTCGCCCAGATCATCGCCGGCCGCGGCCTCGCGGCGGCCACCGTCGCGATCGACCCCGCACCCTTCCGCGGTGTGCTGCCGCTGCCGATCTCCGCGCTGAAGTCGGCGTTCCCGGTGCTGGGCAACCCGGCCAACCGCAACCGGGCCGTGCCGCTGACCTACGATCAGTTCCGCTACGGCTTCGCCAACGCTGTCAGCGAGGAGGAGGCCAACGAGCTCTACGAGCACTTCGCCGTGCCGGCGTCCGGGCGAGCCGCTCTTCCAGGCGGCGGCCGCCAACCTCAACCCCTGGACCGAGGCGAAAGTCGACACCAAGAACCCTGACCGCGGCCGCTGCTGATCATCTCCGGCGAGAAGGACAACACCGTCCCCTGGGCGATCGCGAACGCGGCCTACAAGCGGCAGAGCACGAACCAGGCGTCACCGAGATCGTCGAGATCCCCGGCCGCGGGCACTCGCTGACCATCGACGGCGGCTGGCGCGAGGTCGCCGACACCGCGCTCGACTTCGTTCAACGGTTCGTTCCAGGAACCCCTGATAACGCCTCGTCGGCTGACAGCAAAGGTCTGGCTACTGCTCGGTGACGTAGCGCGCCGGGACATGGGTGTCGAGTCGCGGTCGAATTCGGCCCGGCACCCATTCTGGCGCCTCCAAAAAAAGCGCACTCGGCTGCGCCAGTGTTGCTCCTATGTCAAGGCGGGGCTCGCTTTGAGGGTGTTGAAGACGACGCGGACGAGGAGTCGTTTGAGGCAGCGGATCGCTTCGCGGCGGCTCTTGCCTTCGGCTTGTTTGCGTTCGAGGTAGGCGCGGGCGGCGGGGTGGTAGCGGGCCTGGGTGATCGCGATCCGGTAGAGCGCGGCGTTGAGTTGGCGGTTGCCGCCGCGGTCGAGTCGGTGGCGCTGGCTGCGGCCTGAGCTCGCTTCGAGCGGTGCGACGCCGCTGTGGCGGGCGAGCTGCGCGTCGGTCTTGAAGCGGTCGATCGGGCCGATCTCGGCGAGCAGCTTCGCGGCGGTGACCGCGCCGCAGCCGGGCAGCTCGAGCAGCGCCGGCGCGATCTCGCGCGGTCCGCTGCTCGAGCTCCTGGTCGAGCTCGGCGATCGTCGCGGTTGAGCGAGCGGCAGCGCGCGACGAGCTCGCGTGCGAGCCGCACCTGCAGCTCCTGCTCCTGCCGGGCGAGCCAGCGGCTGACGCGCTCCAGATGCGACGGCGCGGCCGAGCATCCGCAGCGGCACGACGAAGGTCGGGTCGAGCTGCGTGCAGGTGCCAGCGCAGCCGCTGCTGCGTCCGGCGGCGCTCGTCGACGAGATCGTCGCGGTGGTCGACCAGCAGCTTGATCTCGCGGTAGACGCTGCTCGTCCGGCCGCGGCCGGCTCAGGTCCGGCTCGCGCAGCGCCGCCCGCGCGACCGCGAGCGCGTCGATCGGGTCCGACTTGCCCGCGCGTCCTGCCCGCGCGCCGCTCCGGCACCGTCAGCTTCGGCGGCACCCGCACCAGCTCCTCGCCGACGCCGAGCAGCTGCCGCTCCAGCCAGCGCGTCAGCTGCCGGCAGTCCTCGACCGCCCACAACCGCTCACCGTCGAGCGCCGCCGCCCAGCCGAGCAGCTCGTCGCTGCCGACCGCGACCGTCTGCTCGTCGAGCATCCGGCCGGCCTCGTCGACCGCGACCGCGGTCACCGACTGCTTGTGTACGTCCACTCCGATCACGATCATCTAGCATCGCCTCCAATAGCCGTTGGGGGCGACCGGCGAGCGGACAGACCTCAATCGAGGCGAAAGCCACGCTCCTATCAGGTCACGCTCGACGGTCTCGGTCGGCGGCGGCGACACAACGCTGGAAAGTCAGCCCTCGGGCGACATTCGGAATCGAGTCAGCCGCCGCCGCCCGAGTCTGCGCCAGCTACCGGACGCCGCCACGCCGCCGAGAATGACATTGAGTTCGGGAATGTCCCCTGAATGGCGAGGCCCTGTGTGGCTTCGTCGACTCCTCGGCGACGTTGGAAGAGGTTCTCGAGCGTTCCGAGATCACGTTCGACTCCGTACTCGGGCGGGATGTGTCGGAACCGATGGCGCACGGCAGGGGTCGCCTGGCCGATCAGACTCACTCCTCAGGCGCCCGGGAAGCGTTGTTCAGCTTGCCGAGGTGGTCTCGGCTTTGGTTAGCTGGTCTTCCCGCCACTGCTCGTAGGCGAAGGCGTCCTCATCGCTTGCGAACTCGATGCCCATGACGTTGCCGAAGGTTTGGCCGCCCATGATCACAAAGCAGGCGGTGGCAACAAGTTCGACGATCTCCTCGTCGCTGAAGTGCTCGCGAAGTTGGGCGAACGTCTGCTCGTCGACCCGGCGATGATCCTCGGCGACCGCCTATGGCGAAGGCGACCGCTGTCGCCTCCCGCTCGTCGGTGTATTCGGTCTTTGGCTCTCCTAGCGACGAACAGAACTCACAGCCGACGACAGTCGCGGTCGAGCGGCGCATCTCCTCCTTCAGCTCCGCGGGTAAGACGCCTGAGAACCGAATCGTGTCGGTCAACTCAGCCCACTTCCGGAGAATCTCTGGGCGGTGCGCCAGAACTCCGGCGTAGGGATTGATCTGGTGCACAGTCCCGTCACGTCCTGTGAGCACCGTTGGCTCGATTCTGGGCACGTCGGTTAAAGCGTATCCGAAGAGGCCCCCACAGGAACATGACGGTCGCCTGAGCGAGCGTCCTCGGCTAGCGCTTGACGATGTTGTGAATCTCGAAGATCTCTGGCTCGCCGGCGATCTCGATTCCAGTCGCAGCCAGAATCGGCATCAGATCTTTGCCGTATGCCTCTAGCTGCTCCCGAGAATCCCAGATCTCGCTGACGCGCAGGTTTCCTTCTGGGCCGAAGCAGATGTGGTACTCCATTCCATCCGGAGGCATCTTCACCCCGGCCTCGTCGTGGCGCCGGACTGCTTCGTCGTACTGCGCAGTTGTCATCGACTTGGGACTGAAACGGACGACAATGCTCACGATTCTTTCCTCCGTGCTCGGGGTCGCCTTGACCCTATGCCTCAAGCGAAAGAAACGCGACCCGGCTCCGAACTGCGCTAGAAGGGGATACCGAGGTCGATGAGGTGTTGGAGGTGGCGCTGACCCTCCTCGTGGAAGAGAAGGGCTTTGCCGACCAGTATGCCTTCGATGTATGCGACCCAGCGGTGCGCTGAATGGGAATAGAGATGGCCCCCGCACGGGGGCTTCTCTTTGGCCTCATTCCTGACATACACCTGACTCAGAACTGCGGCGACAGCCTGGAGGAGGCCACAAGATGGTCAGGAGCCGCTAAGGTAAGCCGCTGAGGGCGCTTAGCTCAGTTGGGAGAGCACCAGCTCGACAAGCTGGGGGTCACTGGTTCGAGCCCAGTAGCGCCCATCACCGCAACACCAGGAAACACGTTATCCACGAGTGAGAGGCCCCCCCTGGGGCCTCTCGTGCGTCTGAGGGAGGGGGTTCGGAACGGTTTCGGAACGGTCGAAGGGCATCACGGCGGTTCAGGAGCTGCTCAGCCAGCGCGCGAGGCAGTGCGGCCGCCGCGCGTCAGCCAGTAACCGGTAAAGGAGGTCATCATGACTCACATATCAACCACCACCGCGGCGGTCGGTACACAATGAACGCCCCCGCCTCGATCACCATCACGCCAGTCCGCGTTGCCGACCTGCTCGCCGAGGGCGAGCGGATGCCGGTCTACGTGCACGTCATCGACCATCCCGATGCGCGCGTGCTGGTCGACACCGGCATGACGGAGCTGCACCCGGCGGTGGCCGACCTCGATCCCCGCCTCCGTCCACTGAGCGAGCAGGACTTCGACCTCGCCGGCATCGACATCGTCGTCAACACACACCTGCACTTCGACCACTGCGGCGGCAACCACCTCTTCGCCGGCAGGCCGATCTACGTCCAGCGTCGGGAGCTCGACGACGCGCGCAGCGAGGACGACTACACCATTCGCGAGTGGGTCGAGGCGCCCGGCGTGCGGTACGTGCCGGTCGACGGCGAGCTCGAGCTGCTTCCCGGGCTCCGGCTCGTCCCGGCGCCGGGCCACACACGCGGCATGCAGGTGGTCGTCGTCGAGACTGGCGGGCGTCCGGTCGTCGTCGGCGGCGACGTGGCGGTTTGGTTCGGCGAGCTCGACGAGCCGCACACCGAAGGCCAGCTGCGGGTGCGCGCGCTCGACCCCGAGCTGGTCTGGCTCGCGCACGAGCACGAGCCGTGGCGACCCCGCACCGTCTAAGGCATCACGCCGGCGCTCTCTGGGCCTCCCGGGTTCCGCGCCCGACGCGGTTTCCGCGACCCTTGCCCTAACGGCGTGCTCGTGAGACTCTTGCCTCCCCGATCAAGCGTCGGCGGGCTGCTTCCAGGCTACGTCTCCTGCGAAGCGCCGTGCCGGGCGAGCGTGAACGTCGGGCGCGGCTCTCGAGTGAGAGCACGCCGGCGGGCCGGAACATGCTGAGGCTCGAGAAGCGTGGCAACCGACGACGGAATCTGGCCGAGAGGTGGCAGATCTTGCCGAGCGCGTGGGGTGCTATCCAGCCCGCAGCCGCTCGGCGAAGCCCACGTTCGGCGCGTGGATATTGATGAGTCGAAGCTCGGAGTCCGAAACGTTCCGGAAGCCATGCGTGACGCCCGCCGGCGCCGCCACGAAGCTTCCAGGCCCGGCGCGGAAGACATCGTCCCCGACCTGAAACTCGGCCTCGCCGGCGAGCACATAGAACGAGTCGACGTAGTCGTGGTGGGCATGCGCATCAACTCCCTCGAACTCGGGGCCAAAGCGGAGCTCGACGATCTCGAACTGTGGCAGCTCCCCGAGAATCCGGTGATGTCGCTCTCCGCGCACGACCTGTTCCCCGCCTTCAGGCCCGAGCGCGACGATGCCGTTCACGGACATGTCGCGAGCCTATCCGACCGGATCGGCTGCATTTCAGCGTGTAGCCGGACGGGTGTGCTGCGACCACCAGTGGCGTCCCAGAACGAGTGGGATACTTGCTCGCGACGGGCACGGGGCGAAGCTCACTGGTATTAGTCGAAGCGCTCGAGCCTGGATGAGGCCTCGGTTCTGCTTGTTTCGCCGGGTGCTACCTGCCCGTGCAGCCGGTGGTCTCTCCCTCTTGCCTCAGGCGGGCTGCAATCGGCGCGACGATCGAGCGGAAGCTTGCCGGACTCGTATCGGTTGCGAGCACTCTGGCGTGGCCGAGGAAGAAGTCGGCCGGCCACCCGGCGTACTGGTCTCCGTAGTGGTGCACGATCCGGTCGAAGCCGGGTCGCGCGCGTGTGGCGAGCGTGAACGAGCGAACAACGCCGGGTTGCGACGGCACCGGCGACATTCCGTTGGCGAAGTCGCGTGAACACGGTTAACTCCGAGTAGAGGCGGGCACGATGACCGCTCGTCCAGCGGCAGGTCGTTGGTCCGCCGCTTCCGACACAGATCACCTGGCTGACCGCAGGGTGCTGTGTCAGCATCACCCGCTCGCAGCGAGCAGGTGACCAGAACCTCGGCGGCGGCTTCGGCACAGCACCGGCAGAACCGATCAGCGAGAGGCCGAGGCCGCACACGACGAGTGTCGATTGCCAAGGTGCGCATCGACCCGCAGTCTGATGCATTCGCCACGAAGCCTGCAACCCCTGCCCCGGCGATGACGGCCGAGCTCCCGAACCCCGGGCGCGGGGAGCGTGCCTCGGAACCGTGGACTCCGCGCCGGTGTACTACCCATCGTGAGACGTTTCGCGTGTGTCGTGCTGGTCGCGCTTGCGGCTACCGCTGGAGCCTCAGCGAAGGAGGGTGCGCAGGCTCATCTGCTGAGGCCGTTGCCGACGAGCGCGACGCCGGGCACGTTGATCACCGTTCGCTGGCGAGTGGACGTGCCCGGTGAAGACGGAAAACGCGAAGGCATGTCCGCGGCTGGAATGTTCGTACGGCTGGTTGGACCTGGCGGCGCGTCGACCATGGCACTCGCGAGGGAGAACGTTGGCCCACCCTACAGCGCGCCG
>CAWCYU010000018.1:0-85573 GCA_963799905.1 uncultured Thermoleophilia bacterium | reverse complement strand
TGCCCTTGCCGCTCGTGTCGACGCGCGACCTGAGAACGGTCTGGAAGAAGTCCGCCCGCTGGGCGACGAAGGCGAGCAGCGCGCACACCCCGGCGCGAGCGGCAGCAGGAACCGGGCGCGAACAGCATGTGCCGGTACGGCACGCCGAGGACGAGGATGCCGCAGAGCAGCCCGAGCATGCCGCTGCGCGAGAGCGTCGCGAGCTCCATCAGGAAGAGGAACATCAGCGTCAGCACCAGAGGCACGCGCAGCCGGTGCCCGCGCTCGAGCCGAAGGTAGATCGGGAGCAGGACGAGCAGCGGGATCACGAGCTCGATTCCGAGGTGGTTGGGGTCGCCGGTGAGCGCGTTCGGGCGATAGACGTTGGCGCCCTCGATCGCGCCGTAGACGTTGATCTGGCTGGCGCCGCCGGTCAGAGGCGAGAGCACGGTGGCGTCGAGATTCCCCCCGGTCGTCTGGGCGATCCCGAGCTGGAGCACGCCGTAGAGCGCGTTGAAGGCGAGGCCCCCGCAGAACGCGGTCAGCGCCCACCAGTAGAACCGCTCGCCGCGCCGGGCCACGAGCGCCACGGCTGCGAAGAGGAAGAGGAAGTGGAGCAGGAACTTGACCATCCCCTTCGCCCACTGGGCGAGCGAGGTGGCCGTCTCGAGGTTGAAGAAGCCGAGCAGGTAGACGGCGAGGAAGGCGAGGAAGAACGCGAACGTGATCGCCGCCGAGCGGGTGAACCGGCCGTCGAGGCGCTCGATCCTGCCCGAGCGCGAACGCGATCAGGAAGAGCACCGTGCAGCACGTCGGACAGCGAGAGGTCGCCGCCGACGCTCCAGTGGATCTTCGCGAAGGTGACCGTGAAGACGGTCGCGAAGAAGAGCGCGTCGACGATCGGCTGCCGACGATCCGTCATCCGAGCGACCGCAGCAGCTCGGCGGTCTCCTCGACGCGCGTCGAGCGCGCGAGCCGGCGCCGCCACTCCTCGGACAGCTCGACGTCCGGGAGGCCGCCGTTCCGGAAGCGGCGATCGAGCTCGACGAGCGCATCGCGAAGCGCGTCGACGTCGTCGGGAGCCGCGACGACTCCCGCTCCCGTCTCGCGGATCAGCTCGGCTGCGGCGCCGTCGGGAGGCACCGCGGCGAGGATCGGGCGCCGCGCCGCGATGTACTCGAACACCTTCCCCGAGAGCACGCCCCGGCCGCGGCCGCCGGCGTCCGGGATCAGGAGCAGGAGCGCCTCGGAGTCGCGCTGCAGGGCGAGCGACGTCGGAGCGGGGCGCATACGGGATCAGCTCGAGCCGGTCGCCGAGGTCGAGCCCGTCGGCCCACTCGCGGTCGGCGCTGCGGAAGTCGCCGAGGAAGCGCGCCGCCGCGTCGACGCCCGAGTCGTGCAGCGCCTGCAGGAACGGCCGTGGGTCGCGCTTGCCGAAGAAGCTGCCCGTGTGCGTGATCCGGAGGCGCTCGCCGGGGGCGTAGGCGAGGCCGTCGAAGTCGTCGAAGTCGGAGCCGTTCGGGATCGTCACGACCCGGCCGCGTGGCTCGAGCTGCCGCACCTCGTCCGCGATGAAGTCCGCCACGCAGACGATCGCGTCGGCCGACCGCGCGACGAGCTTGGCGACACCGACGTCGACCTTCTCCTTCGCGCGCACGGCCGCGCTCTCGGAGCGCCGGTGAGCGTGCGCGACCGGCGAGTCGCGCAGGTCCGCGACCCAGCGCGACGCCGGTCGCCCGCTTCACGGCCGCTCCGACCAGGTGGATCGAGTTCGGCGGGGAGGTCGTGATCACGACGTCGATCTCGTGCTCGCGCACGAGCCGGATCGCGGCGGGGATCGCCGTCAGGTTCCACGAGACGTTCTCGTCCGGCACGAGCGCGCGCCGGCCGAACAGGCGCGCCTGCGTCGAAGCCGCGCCAGGCCCTGCTTGCCGTGCAGCTCCTCGGCCGGCTTGCGGCCGCTCGGGCCGAGGTAGCGCGCACGGTGCACCCACGCCTGGGTCGGCACGCGGAGTGCCTCGTCGCGGTGGATCCACTGGGGGTCGTCGGGCGCGAGCACGTGCGTCTCGATGCCGAGCGCCGGCAGGTACTGGGCGAGCTTGAGCGGACGCTGCACCCCTCCGCCTCCGGCCGGGGGAAAGTAGAAGCTGACGAGCAGCACCTTCACCGGGGCGATGGTACTGGCGGCTCGGCCGCGGGACCGGCGAGGCGATCCGCCGCCTACCGCGGCATCCGGTAGAGCGTGAAGCGCCCGTCGTGATAGGCGACAGGGAGATCGGGACGGGTGTGAACCGGTTGCGGTCGATCACGAGCCAGTCGGCGCCGCAGCGCGCGGGGATCGCCGAGCTCGCCGGTGCGGTTGAAGCGGCTCCACTCGTCGCGACGCACGTAGGGTCGGTTCCGCTCGGTGTCGGCCACGTGCCCCGGCGGGGCGTTGCAGATGTAGACGGGCGCGGCCGCGGCGATCCGATAGCTCGACTCGAGATCCGAGTAGACGATCGCCCCGGCGGGACGGTCGTCCTGAGGGCGTCGACGAGACCGGGCGTCAGCGGGCTCGGCCGCCGCTCCGGGCGACGGCGACCATTCGCGCAGGCCGTGCGACGAAGGTCGGCAGCAGGAGCAGCGCCGAGGCGAGCGCGGCGGTCGCCTCGACGGAGCGCAGCCGCCGGAGACCCGAGGACGAGCGCGACGACGCGCGCCGACGACCGCGACCCACGTGGCCCACGCCGGCCCTCCCTGCTCGAGCGTGTAGCCGAAATCGCCGGGGAACTGCCACTGCAGCACGATGCCGGCGCCGAGCGCGACGGGCGCGACGAGCGGACCGAGCAGCGATGCGAGCGACCCCCATGCCGCCGGCGAGCGCGAACCCGAACGGGAAGAAGCCCGCGAGCCGCCGCGCCTGCGAGAGCGAGACCACATCCGAGAACGGGGTGAACAGCCAGGGGACGAGCGTGATCGCGAAGATCGCGAGCGACCCGCCGACGACGTAGGCGGCCCAGCGGCGACGGGAGGCGAGCGCCGTCAGCGGGACGAGGAGCAGCGCCGCGACGGCGACGGCTCCCGCCCGCCCGAACACCTGCGGGGCGAGCGAGAAGTGGTCGACGGAGCCGTCGCAGCTGACCGGCGTACTGCGTCGAACGCGCGCGCCCGCTCGGCCGCGCCGGGGCTGACCGAGGCGGTGCTGCGGATCACCGGCACGAGCCAGACGAGGAACAGCCCGGCGGGCACGACGAGCGAGCCGCAGCGCGAGCGCTGCCGCTGCGCAGCGCCCTCGCGTCGCCACGCCCAGCGCACGGCGAGGAAGCCGCCGAACGGGATCCAGAGGAAGATCGCGTACGTCGGGTGGACGACCGCGAGCACGAGCGAGGCGACCCCGGCGCTCGCGAGCAGGCCGCGGCGACGGGCGCCGCATCGCGGCCAGCGCCAGCGCGAGCGCGGCAGGAACGAGGAGCTGACGCGCCGCCGTCGCCGGCAGGGCGAGCGCCGTGTAGGCGCCGCCGTGGCCCGGCGCCATCGCGGCCATCGCCACGGCGGCTCCCGCCGAGGCGGCGGCGGGCGTCGACGCGACGGAACATGGCGTAGCCGGCCTCGTAGGCCGACGAGCACGGCGAGCGGGGCGAGCACGGTCGGCTCGTGCAGCACGACCTCGCGCCGGGTCCGCGAACGCGACCTTCGCGACGAGCGCCAGGAAGCGCATGCCAGAGCGGGAAGGCGTAGCCGGGGTGGAGCCCGCCGTCGGCGAACTCGTCCACCGAGACGAGCGAGAGGTCGCCGAGCTCGAGGAGCTTCCGCACGCGCGCGAGGTGGAAGAGGCCGTCGCCGCCGATCTCCCCGGCGACGTGCCAGAGCAGCAGCCCGAGAATCGCGCCCGCGACCCAGACCGCGCCGCGTCCCGGGATCGGGCGGCACGGCCGGCGCGGCGGATCGCGAACGGCGCCGCGACGACCGCGGCGACGCACGAGCAGGACGAGCGCCAGCCCGAGCGAGGCGTGGACGACGAAGACGACCCCGAGCGCGCCGAACACGATCCCGAGCCCCCACGCGAGGGTCGCCGACGGCTCCACGCACCCCGGCCGCGCGGGCCACGATCGCGCCCGGCGCGAGCACGAGCCCGGTCGCGAGCGGCGAGCCGGACGAGCAGGAACAGCGAGCTCATCGCTCGATCAGCGTGCGGCAACGTCGCCGGTGCCGAGCCAGCGGGCGGCGTCGCGGTACATCGCCCCCTGCTGCCCACGGACGAGCTCGCCGCGGAGGACGAGCGAGACCGGAGCAGCGACGCGCACCTGCTCCGCCTCCTGCGGCGCCGTGATGCTTGAGGAAGAAGCGCAGATGCCCGCGGAGGTTCTCGCGGTAGAGGCGCGCCGCCGTGCGACGCGCCGCCGACGTGGACGCACGTCGCCGCCGGGCGTGAACACCGTCTTCCAGCCCGCCTGGGCGAACCGGTAGCACCAGTCGACCTCCTCGCTGAAGAGGAAGAAGCTCGGCGTCGGGCGGTCCCGACCTCGTCGATCGCCGCGCGCCGGACGAGCATGCAGGCGCCCATCACGCATTCGACCTCGCGCTCGGACGCGTGGTCGAAGCCCGCCCCGTAGAACGCGTTCAGGAGCTCCGTGCCGCGGGCCGAGCTTGCGGAGATAGAGGTACTCGGTCGCGAGCCGCCACCGGGTCGGGAACCCGCGCACCGAGCGCTGCAGCGCTGCCGTCCGGGTTGAGCAGCTTCGGCGCCGATCGACCGCGGCGTCGCGATGGCGTCTCCCCGACCGCGACCATCCGCTCGAGGGCATCGTCCGACGAGCCACGCGTCGGCGTTCAGCAGCAGCACCCAGCGGCGCGGACGTCTCGGCGAGCCCGTTCTGCCAGCCCGCGGCGAGGCCGCGGTTCGCCCGCTCGAGCAGCCGCACCTCCGGGAAGCGATCGCGCACGAAGCGACGGTGCCGTCGGTCGAGCCGTTGTCGACGACGACCGTCTCGGTGCCGCGAGGCTCTCGAGGCACTGCTCGATCCAGGGCAGCGCGTTGTAGGTGACGACGACGACGCCGCCGCGTCAGCCATGCTCGACCTCGGGCCGGGCGCCGCCGCGCGACGACTCCCACAGGAGGATCGCACGCCGCCCGGCAGCGGCGAGCGCGACCGTGACGAGGAAGAAGAGGAAGCCTGCTGCGAACGCCGCGTCGGCGTCGATCCCGACGCTGCCCAGGAAGCTGACGAAGAACGCCTCGCGAACGGCGAACCCGTTCAGCGTGAACGGCACGAGCAGGACGAGGAAGAACAGCGGGCCCATCACGTAGTAGATGCGCGGCCCGAGCTCGATCCCCACCGCCCTGCAGGAGGCCCAGATCGAGAGGATCCGCACGGCCTGGATCGCCGTCGTGAAGGCGAACACCTTCAGCAGCAGTCCAGGGTGACCGCGGTAGTGGTGGACACCGTCGTAGAAGGCCCGCAGCGGGCGCTCGAGGCGGACACGAACGAGCAGGGGACGCAGGCGAGCGAGCAGCGGCCTTGCCGAGCGCGAGAAGAACACGACGATCAGCAGCAACGTGCCGAAGACGAATGCTCCCTCGAGCCAGAGGTATGCAGTCACGTCGTACTGCCCGAGGGCGAGCAGGAAGCCGAGCGCGCCGAGCAGCACCGTGGCGGCCCCGCCCAACGCGCGCTCGAGCAGGACGATCGCCGTCAGGTCGCCCGACCGTCCAGGGTGGCGCTTCGCCGTCTCGAAGATTCTCACTGCGTCGCCACCGATCGACGTCGGCAGGATCTGCCCAGCGGTGTACGAGACGAAGTACGCCCGCGTCAGCCAGGCGAGACGGTCGTGGATCCCCTGGGCGGCCAGCAGCCACTTCCAGCGGAGTGCCATGGGCACGACCGTGATGATCATGATCGTGACAGCGAGCGCGAACCACCACAGGTTGGCCGAGGTGAGAACATCCCACGTCTGCCCGACGTCGATCTTGAGCAGGATGTACGCGAAGGCAAGCGCTGTCAGCACGAGCCCGATCGCGATCCGCAACGGCCGTTTCACGCGGGACAACCGGGGCATTCTCGGGGTCCTGAGACCCGGCACGCTCATGCCGAGAACCGTGCGTGGACGCGCCTGACGGCTTCGACGGCGTCCACGATGTCGTCGTCGGAGTGCGCGGGCGACAGCGGCAACGAGAGCACTTCGTCGCCGGCGCGCTCAGCGACCGGCAGTGACTCCTGCGCCGGATACCGCTCGCGGAACCAGGTCAGCCGGTGCACGGGCAGGAAGTGGATGCTCGTGCCGATCAGCTCGTCGGCCAGGGCACGCTGGTAGGCGTCGCGATTCGCGCCGGCCCGGCTCGGGTCGATCCGCACGATGTACAGGTGCAGGGCATGCGTGTCGCGCTCGTCGCGGTCCAGAGGAGCGACTCCGTCCAGCCCTGCCAGGCCGTCGTCGTAGAGGGCGAACTGCCGTTCCCGGATCCGCGTGTGCGCGTCGATCCGGTCGAGTTGGACGAGGGCGATCGCAGCGAGCACGTCCGAAAGGTTCGCCTTGAAGCCGGGGCTCACCTGGTCGTAGTGTGATCCGTCCCCACGGCGGGTCAGGCGCATGCTCCGGATCGCGTCGGCGACGGTGTCGCTGTTCGTCGCGATCAGCCCGCCCTCGCCGGCCGCGATGTTCTTGGTCGCATAGAGCGAGAAGCAGGTCGCGGCGGAGATCCCGCCCACCTTGCGGCCGCGATATCTGCTCTCGGCGGCGTGCGCGGCGTCCTCGACGACAGGGAGGCCGAGCGCCAGAATCGGATCGAGATCGGCCGGCTGGCCCGCGAGGTGCACCGGCATGATTGCCTTCGTCCTTTCGGTCACGAGCCCCGGGATCAGAGCCGGATCGATGTTCAGATCGCCGTCCCGCACGTCGCAGAAGACGGGCGTCGCCCCGCAGTGCTCGATCACGTTCGCCGTTGCAGGCCACGTGATCGGGCTCGTGATCACCTCGTCTCCCGGCCCGACCCCGACGGCCAGCAGCGCCAGGTGGAGCGCGGCCGTTCCCGACGCGACGGCGAGCACGTGCTCGGCCTCGAGGTAGGCGGCGGTGCGCTCCTCCAGCAGCGCCGCACGAGGGCCTGTTGTCAGCCAGCCCGAGCGGAGCGTCTCGGTGACCGCCGCGATCTCCTCCTCGCCGATCGCGGGAGGCTGGAAGCCGAGCTTGGTGCTACGCCGGGTTCGCATCGACCAGGAAGCGTACGGCCTGCGCCGCACGACGAGCCCGGGCCAGCGCTTCGTCGCGGTCCCGGCCCGTCGCGAGAATCGCACCAGCCCGGTCGGCGCCGCGGCGGAGCGGCTCGAACCGCCATCCGGGACGACGGTAGGCCCGCACCCACTCGACCCCCTTCACCGCCGTGGCCTCGGCGATTCCCTCCGTCGCGCGCAGCACTCCCTCGGGAGCGACGAGGAAGACAACGCACGCGCCGCCGACAGAAGGCAGCGCTTGTGGCTCTGAGCCACTTGTCGCCGGCGGCTCGCCGAGGGCGAACGAGACGGCGAGGTCGGCCAGGTCGACGCCGACCGACGCGCGGCAGAGCTCGGCATCGTGGCCGCCGCCGAGCCGTGCTGCGACCTCGATCACGTACGGCCGACCCCCCGCACCGAGCCTGATCTGGGTGTAGGTGGGGCCGTTCTCGATTCCGAGCGCTGCGACGGCTGCACGGGCCGCTTCGACGACGCGGTCGGTGGGATACTGGCTCGGCCAAACGTGAGCGAGCGCGACACCGAAGGCCTGCTGGTCGGCCAACAGCCTGTCCGTGACGGTGAGCGGCGTGAACACTCCGTCGAGGGAAATCGCATTCACCGTCAGCTCGGGGCCTTCGATCAACTCCTCGACCAGCGCGCCGCCGCCGCGCGACTCGGCAGCGGCCGACGCGACCGCGCCCGCGAGCATGGAGGGCTCCGTGACGAGGGTGAGGCCGCGCTGGCCCTGGCGATCGGGTGCCTTGACCACACAGGGGAACGTGATCGCCGGGTCGCCTGGAGAGAAGGTCCGCGGCTGGAGGACGCCCGCCGACGCGAACCGCTCTCGCTGCCGCGTCTTCGTGGTCGCGAGGACCGCGGTGGCTCCACTGATCGGATGGGGCAGTCCGAGTCGTTCGGCGACACGGGCGGCGATGCCGACCGGCCAGTCGGCTCCGGGCGAGACGATTCCGTGGACGCCACGGGCACGGGCGAGGCGCTCGATGCCCTGCTCGTCCTCCGACGAGATCACCGCGCGCTCGTCAACGAGACCGAAGCCGACGGCAAGCGGATCGCGGTCGACGGCGATCACGGTGACGTTGCGGGCCGCTGCTGCCCCGAGCAGGCCGAGCTGCGCCGGCCCGGCGCCTAGGACGAGGAGACCGGCTCGATGTGACCGAGGACGCTCCGCCACCAGGCCTCGTTCTCGCGGTACCACGCAACGGTCTGCTCGAGCCCGTCGGTGAAGCTGGTGCGCGCACGCCAGCCGGTCAAGGCGGCCATCTTGTCGGTCGAACCGATGTGGCGGTCGACCTGACCGGGGCGCTCGGGGACGTGCACCTTTGTCGAACCGGTCTCGCCCACGCAGTCGAGCACGAGATCCGCGATCTCGGCCACCGAGATGTCGACGCCTGTCGCGACGTTGACGACCTCGCCGGCCAACGCGTCGATCGGCGTCTCGATCAGCATCTCGATCGCCTCGGCATGGTCGTCGACGTAGAGCCAGTCGCGGCTCGCATGCCCGTCCCCGTGGATCGTCAGCGGGGCACCGGCGAGAGCCTGAGTGATGAAGCGGGGCACGACCTTCTCCGGGTGCTGCCGCGGGCCGTAGTTGTTGAACGGCCTCACGATCACGATCGGCAGGCCGTACGTGACGAAGTAGCTGTAGGCGAGCCGGTCGCCGCCCGCCTTCGTCGCGGCGTACGGGCTGCGGGGCTCGAGCGGATGGCGTTCGTCCATCGGGTCGGCCTCCGCGGTGCCGTAGACCTCACTCGAGGAGATGAGGACGAACCGCTCGATCGGTGCGCGCCGAACGGCGTCGAGCAGGATCTGAGTCCCCTCGACATTCGTCGTCACGAACTCGGACGCGCCCTCTTCGATCGACTTCTCGACGTGCGACTCGGCCGCCGCGTTGACGATCACGTCGACGCCCTCGACGAGCTCGGCGACGAGGCCGGCGTCGCGGATGTCGCCGTGGACGAACGAGAGCCGCTCGTGGCTCAGGACGTCTGCGAGGTTCTCGAGGTTTCCGGCGTACGTGAGCGAGTCGAGCGAGATCACCTCGTGCTCGGTGTGCGCCAGGAGGTGGCGGATCACGTTGGACGAGATGAAGCCGGCGCCGCCGGTGACGAGAACGCGCTTCACGGTCGGCCGATCGTAGCGGCGGGGTGGCCGCGGTGGAGAAGCATACCGCGGCCACCCCGCCGCTCTGCTTGCTGCACGCTTCGCGTGATCTGAAGCGGGGAACCTACGGTTCCCCGCGATCCCTCCCTCGTCAGTATCGGCTGCTAGTGCCGCTTGGCCTGACTCAGAGCTCGCGTTCGATTGCGTACAGCGGCCGGCCTTCGACCTCGCGCTGGATCCGGCCCAGGTACTCGCCGACCAGGGCGAGCACGAACCCTTGGACACCGAGGACGAAGATCACGGCGGCGCCGAGGAACAGCGGCCCAGGGAAGTCGGACTCGCCGATCCAGTAGGCGACGGCGTAGATCCCGAGCGCTGTCGCGGCGAGCGTGCAGACGAAGCCCAGCACGACACCGGCCCACTGGATCGGCTGGGGCCAGAAGCCCGCCAAGACATGGAGTGCCAACCGTGTCAGCCGCAACGGCGAGTAGCGTGAGGAACCCGCCCGAGCGGCGTGTCCGACGTCGACCTCGACCACCGAGGCGCCGCCGGAGAGGATCAGCGCCTTGGTGAACTTCTGCCGCCCGATCGAACCGAGCATCGGCGTCACGACGCTCCGCCGGTACGCATTGAACGCACAGCCGAAATCAGAGATGTCCACCCGGGTGAAGCGGCGAAGCATCCCGTTGATCAGGCGCGAAGGCAGTGTCCGACCCCATGAGTCGTTGCGCGCGGCACGCCGGCCGCTTGCCACGTCGTAGCCCGCATCGATCGCCGCGACGAGCTTCGGGATGTCCTCCGGCAGGTTCTGGAGGTCGCCGTCCATCGTCACGATGATGTCGCCGCGCGCCCGGCTGAGCCCCGCATGCATCGCGGGATGCTGACCGAAGTTCCGCTTGAAGCGGATGGCGTGCACGCGATCGTCGGCGGTGTGGAGTCGCTCGAGCGCGGCGAACGTCCCGTCGCTCGAACCGTCGTCGACGTAGACGATCTCGAATGGGCGCCCGAGCCCGGCGAGCGTCTCGCGGGCCCGACGGTGGAGCTCGTCCAGCGAGCCCGCCTCGTCGTACAGCGTGACGACGACGGTGAGCTCTGGCTCCACGCCCCCGGACGTCCGGCGCGCAGGCCCTGGGAACGTGTCGATCTGGGCCATCGGTGCGCGCAAGCGTAGCCGGTTTGGCACCGCAGTATCTGGCGGGGGAGAGTCGAGGGGCCGGTCTAGACTCGCGCGATGGTCTGGGGACGGGGTGAGGTCGTCGTGCGACGCGAGGTCTGGCACGGGCGGCCGTGGGTCGGGACAGCCGTCTACGTCGTCCACGACGATTCCGAGCTGCTCGCGACCTATCTCCCGGAAGGGGCGCCGTTCGTGTTCCCCGCGGGCGACTGGCCCACCCCCACGGGGCATCACCCGTGGCACGGCCGTGGAGCCTGGGAGGGGCACGGTGTGCTGATGCTGCAGAGACCCGGCGAGAGCTACGCGGTCTGGCACTTCTGGGAGGGGGACGAGCGCGACTTCGCGGGCTGGTACGTCAACCTGCAGGAGCCCTTCCGGCGGACGACGCTCGGGTACGACACCCAGGATCTCGAGCTCGACGTGTGGATACCTGCCGAGGGCGCGTGGACGTTCAAGGACGACGAGCTGCTCGAGCAACGGGGGCGCGAAGGCCGTTTCACGAGCGCCGAGGTCGCCGAGATCAGAGTGATCGGTGCCGAGATCGGGGCGATGATCGATTCAGCCCGGACCTGGTGGGACAAGGACTGGTCGACCTGGGAGCCCGATCCCGGCTGGCCGACGCCGAGCCTGCCGGACCGGTGGGAGCTCGCGGAGACCCTGGAGTGATCCGCGGGCATCCGCGGGACGCAGATCGGACGTTCATGGCCTTTGCGGCGTTCGGCACGCTTCTCGGAGGCTGGGCCGCGCTCGTCCCGCAGGTGCAGTCCGACCTGGGCGCCTCCAAGGGTGCCCTGGGGCTCGCCCTGCTCTGCATCGGCCTCGGCTCGCTGCCGGCCATGCTCCTCGTCGGCCCCGTCGTCGATCGCCGTGGCCCGAGCGTCATGCCCTGGGCACTCGGGGCACTCGCCGTCGGTGCGATCCTCCCGGCGCTCGCCGGCTCGATCTGGATGCTGGCGGCGGCGCTCGTCGCCGTCGGCGCCGGATCGGGCGCCGTCGACGTGTCGATCAACGCCGGCGCCTCCGATATCGAGGCCCGGACGGGCGACCGGATCATGCAGCTCGCGCACGGGCTGTTCTCTGCCGGAGTCCTCGTCGGCGCAATCGCGACCGGCCTCGCCCGGCAGGCGGGCGCCGGACGCCTCGTGATCTTGACGGGCCTCGCGGGCATGCTTCTGGCAGCGGCGGTGCTGAACCGCGATCAGCCCCCACGCCGCCGCGGCGGTGACGAGATCCGTCGGCGGTTTCGGCTGCGCCGACACGTGATCCTGTTGGGGATCGTCTGCGGTGCGGCGTTCCTGACCGAGGGAGGGATCGAGAACTGGAGCGCGATCTTCATGGAGCAGGAGCTCGACGCCTCTCCCTTCGTCAGTGCCCTCGGGCCCGCGTCGTATGCGTTCGCGATGGTGGTGGGACGCTTCTCGGGGCAATGGGTGACCGGCCGCGTGCCCGACCGGCAGCTGCTCGGCGGCGGAGCGTTGGTTTCGTTGGCCGGGCTCCTGGTCGCGGCCGCCGCCCACGGCGTGCCGATCGCGATGGTGGGGTTCTTCCTGGGTGGCGTGGGTGTTTCTGTCGCAGCCCCGGTTGCGTTCAGCGCCGCAGGCCGAACCGTCGCCGAGAGCGAGCGTGGAAGCTCGGTGGCGACGGTCACGACGATCGGCTACATGGGGTTGCTCGTCGGCCCAGCGCTCACGGGTGGAACTGCCGAGCTCCTCGGCTTGCGGGCGGCCTTCGTCGTTCTCGCGGGCGTCATGGTGGTGCTCGCAGCCATGGCTCCCCGAGTCCGCCTCAACCCGATTCCATGAGCCGGGCAGCGGCCCGGGCCGCGACGCGAATGCATCACGGCCCGGGGCGCGTCGTCCACGTTCAGGCCGCGTCGGCCAGAGCGGTGAGCGCTTCTGCCGCCTTCGTGTCGTGCTCACGGCGAACACGCGGGATCGCGAACGCCGCAACGGCGCCGAGGGCGACGACGGCGGCCCCGACGTAGACGGCCGCCGACATGCCGTCGGTGAACGAGGTCGCCGTCTGGTATCCGCCGACGCTCGAGAACACGGATGCGAGAACCGCGACGCCGAACACACCGCCGAGCTCGCGGATCGCGTTGTTCGCGCCGGAGGCCTGGCCCTCCTGCTCCGGCCGGACCGCCGAGAGCACGACGTTCGCCATCGGTGCGAAGAAGAGCGCCATCCCCACGCCGGCGAGCGCGAAGGGGATGATCAGGCTCGAGTACGGCGTCGACGGGGTCGACACGGATGCGATCCAGGCAAGTGCGACCGCCTGGAGCGCAAGTCCGGTGCCGAGGATCTTCCGCGGGCTGATCCGGTCGGACATCGCGCCCGCGATCGGGGCGATGAACATCGGGGCGAGTGTCCAGGGGAGGATGCGCAGCCCCGACTGCAGCGGCGAGTACCCCTGCACCGTCTGGAAGAACTGGGCGAGCAGGAAGATCGAGCCGAACATCCCGAAGAACATGAACAGGGACGAGACGTTGGCCAGCGCAAACGCACGGTTGCGGAAGAACGTGATCGGCAGCATCGGCGAGGGAGTGTGAAGCTCCCAGGCGACGAAGGCGGCGACGAGCACCGCTCCGATCGCGAACGACGCCAGGATCTCGGTCGAGAGCCAGCCCTGCTCGTTGCCGCGAATCAAGCCCCACACGATCCCGAACAGGCCGGCACTGACGAGCGCGACGCCCCCGAGGTCGAGGCTCGAAGAGGGGCCGCGCGTCTCCTGCAACCGGGTCAGCGCCAGGGGGACGAGGATGATCCCGATCGGCACGTTGAGCCAGAAGATCCAGTGCCAGGAGATGCCGTCGACCACGGCCCCGCCGACGACCGGGCCGAATGCGATCGCAAGGCCTCCGATCCCGCCCCACGCACCGAGTGCGACGCCGCGCCTCTCGGGGGGTACGGCCGCCGACAGGATGGTCAGCGTGAGCGGCATCACGATCGCGCCGCCGAGCCCCTGCACCGCGCGGGCGAGGTTCAACATCTCGACGCTCGGCGCGAGCGCCGCTGCGACCGAACCGAGCGTGAAGATCGCGATCCCGATCGCGAACATGCGCCGCCGACCGAAGCGGTCGCCAAGGGCTGCGCCCGTCAGCAAGAGGACGGCGAACGTCAGCGTGTATGCGTTGACCGTCCACTCGAGGCTGGCGAGCGATGCGTCGAGGTCGGTCCGGATGACGGGGATCGCGGTGGACACGACGAGGTTGTCGAGCGAGACCATGAAAAGCGCGACCGACGTGATCGCGAACGTCCAGATGGTGGTCGTGCGCTGGGTCATCTCGCGCTCCTTTCGTGTTTGGTTGTGATCAATCACTTACTTTCAGGGCAAAAAGAGAGAGCGCTACTGCGTCATCCCGGTGGCGCAGCCCTCGATCAGGCGGTTCGACCACGGCTCCGGGCGCGTGAACGCGTCCATCGCCATCAGCACCGTGAGGAGGGCGCCCTTCGAGAAGAACGTGCTTACGGCCTCGGGGGACTCACCCGAGGCGCGCTCAGCCAGGTCGACCAGGTCGCGCCAGGCCCTGCGAACGCCTTCGCAGATCTCCGGGTCGTCGCACGAGGCCCAGCACTTCAGCATCAGCATCAGCCGGTCACGGTCGGCCATCACGGTCTCGTACGCGTCACCCATCGCCTGCAGTGCCGGCATCCCGGTCTTGCCGCGGGCCGCCGCGGCGAACACCTCGTAGAGCTCGTCGACCGTCCGCCGCGCGGTCGCGAGGTAGAGCTCCTTCTTCGTCCCGAAGAGGCGGAAGAGGTAGGGCTGGGAGATGCCGGCCGCGCGGGCGATATCGTCGGTCGAGGCGCCGTGGAGGCCCTTCCTCGCGAACTCCCGCGTTGCCGCATCGAGGACCGCGCTGCGGCGCTCGTCGGCTGTCTGACGGGGAGCTGTCGTCGTCACAGTAGTGAGTATTCACTCACAAGAGGTTCTTGTCAAGCCGGATCAGACGAACCGCGTGAGGGCCGCGGCGACGCGGTCGCACTCCACCTCCGTCATCGAGGTGGCGAACGGGAGCGCGAGAGCGCGAGCGAATGCGCGATCCGCGCCGGGGAACGAGCCACGGTCGCGGTAGGCCCCGAGATGCTGGAGCGCATAGGTCCCGATCTGGACCTCGATGCCCTCCGCGCGCAACGCGTGCAGGGCCTCGTCGCGACGGTCGAGCTGGACGACGTAGGCCTGCCAGCCGTGGCGGTCGCCGTCGGCGGCGGAGGGCGTCGAGCACGAGATGCTCGAGGCGCTCGGTGTACCAGCCGGCCACCCGCTCGCGCGCTGCGAGGAGCTGCTCCAGGCGGGCGACCTGCGGGATCCCGATCGCGCAGAGCAGGTCCGGCAGCCGGTAGTTCAGGCCGGGCTCGGGGATGTCGAACGCGCCACGGGGCACGATGCCGTGATGGCGGAAGCGCCGAATCGCGTCCGCGAGCTCGGCATCGTCGGTCGTCACCGCACCGCCCTCACCCGTCGTCACGATCTTGCGGGGGTGGAAGGAGAGACAGCCCATCACCCCGAGCGCGCCGCAGGGCGTATCGCGATAGCGAGCACCGAGCGCCCCGGCCGCGTCCTCGACGAGCACGACCTCCTGGGGGACGGCGGTCTGCAGCTCCTCCCATTCGACCGGCCGTCCGAACAGGTGGACGGCGACGACGGCCTTCGTTCGGTCGGTGACGGCCTCGGCGACCTTCGAGAGGTCGAGATTGAACGTCTCGGGATCGACGTCGACGAGGACGGCCCGGCCGCCGCAGAGCTCGACGGCGTTCGCCGTCGCAGGAAACGTGTAGGCGGGGACGATCACCTCGTCGCCGGGGCCGATCCCGAGGGCCATCATCGCGAGGTGCAACGCGGCCGTGCCGGACGAGACGGCAACTGCCTCGGCAGTGCCGCAGGCGCGGGCGAGGGAGGCCTCGAGCTCCGCCACCTTGGGTCCCATCGTCAGCATCCCCGTTGCGACGACCTCGGCGAGCGCCGCCAACTCCGGTGCGCCGACGTCCGGGCGGGCGAGGCGGATCGGCTCGCTCACGTTCCGCTCGGCCGGTGCTCGCGGTACCAGCCGATCGTCCTCTCGAGGCCCTCGTCGAGCTCCACCATCGCCTCGAACCCGAGCAGGTCGCGCGCCTTGCCCATGTTCGGGATCCGCAACTCGACGTCGACGTAGTCGAGCGGCGTGAACACGATCTCCCCCTTCGCCCCGGTGATCTGCTTGATCCGCCGGGCGAGGTCGTAGATCGTGACCGCCGAGCGCGCGTTGCCGATGTTGAAGCTCTCGCCGATCGCGTTCGGGTGCTCGAGCCCGAGCAGGGTGCCGTGCACCATGTCGTCGACGTAGCACCACGCGCGGATCTGTGACCCGTCCCCGTGGATCGTCAGGTCGCGCCCGTCGAGTGCGGCCTCGATGAACGCGCGAATCGCCCCACCGCCGATCTGCCCCGGCCCGAAGATGTTGAAGGGCCGCACCGAGACGGTCGGCAGGCCGAATTCTGCGTGGTAGGCGTGCGACATGTGCTCTCCGGCGAGCTTCGAGACGGCATACGTCCACCGTGCCTCGCCGACCGAGCCGATCGTCGTCACCTGCCCCTCGCCGACGTTGAAGGCGTGCTGCCCGAACACCTCGCTCGTCGAGAACTCGACCATCCGCTCGACGGTGTCCTTCGTCGCGAGTGCCGCCTCGAGGGCGTAGTACGTGCCGATCATGTTGACGCGCATCGTGCGGACCGGGCTCGCGAGGACGGTGTCGACACCCGCGATCCCGGCGGCGTGCACGATATGAGACGCACCCCGCATCGCCTCGGTCAGGCCCGGAAGATCGAGCACGTCGCCCTGGACGAAGTGGAAGTTCGGATGGTCGCCGAGATCCGTGCCCGACAGCGCATCGCGGTGCAGGTTGTCGAACGCGATCACCTCGTTCGCGTCGACGAGGCGGCGGGCGAGCGTCGTACCGATGAAGCCGGCGCCCCCCGTGATCACGATCCTCTTGCCGGCGAGTGACACGCGGCGAGTCTAGCGGCGCACCTGGATACGTATCCTCGACCAGATGCGCAGGGTGCTCCCTCTTCTCCTGGCCGCTCTCGCGTGCAGCGTCGTGGCCGAAGCGGCGGCCGCCGCGCCGATCGCTCTGCGGATCGAATTCCGCGCCGATTCGGCGGCCACACCGCGGATCCTGAGGCTCGTGTGCTCCGACCGGTCGACCGGAACCGTGTCGCATCCCGCCGCCGCCTGCCGGAAGCTCCAGCGCCTCGGGTCAGCCGCGTTCCGGCCCACTCCCCGAGGCATGCTCTGCACCCAGATCTCGGGCGGACCGTCGACCGCTCGCGTCACCGGCGCCTACCTCGGGCGCTCGCTCTGGGTCACGCTCGGTCGTGACAACGGCTGCGAGATCGCGCGCTGGCAGCGGGTGGCGTTCCTCCTGCCGCCGCCGTCCCCACCGTGACCTCGCACGACACTGCCGGTCGAACAGGCACTAGCATCGGCGCGGAATGAAGTCCGTCCTCTTCGTCGGCGCCGGGCGCCACCAGCGCCGCGCGATCCTGCAGGCGCGCGACCAGGGCATTCGAGTGGTTGCCGTCGACCGCAACCCCGAAGCGCTCGGGCTGCAGGCCGCCGATGTGGCAGAGGCGGTCGATTTCACCGACATCGACGCAGTGACCGAGGTCGCGCGTCGGCATGGCGTGGACGGCGCGCTGACCGTCTCCGCCGATAGCGCCGTACCCGTGGTCGCGGCGGTCACCGAGCGGCTCGGGCTGCCCTCGATCGGAACGCACGTGGCGCAGCGCATGCGCAACAAGATCGTGATGCGGCGCGCCTTCGCAGACGACGGCGTCCCGCAGCCGCCGTTCGCCGCCGTGCGGTCGCTCGCGGAGGGTCGCCGCGCGCTGAAGACGGTCGGGCTGCCTGCCGTTCTCAAGCCGGCCGACTCGGGGGGCCAGCGTGGCGTCTTCAGGCTCGAGAGCGAGGACGACCTCGATCGTCATCTCCACGCGGCTCTCGCCGAGTCGGCAGAGCAGGAGTGCATCGTCGAGGGGTTCGTCGACGGGATCGAGATGAACGGCATCGTGATCGCCCGCGGTGGCGGAGCCGAGGTCGTGACGCTCTCCGACCGCCTGCGGCCACCCGGCATCGGCTTCGGCGTCGGTTGGATCCACGTCTACCCGGCGTCGGCCTACGGCGACCAGCTCGCGCTCTCGGAGCGCGTCGCGGCACGCGCCGTGGAGGTGCTCGGTCTCGGTGACGGGATCGCCTTCCCGCAGCTGATCGCGCACCCGGACGGATCCGTTGCAGTCGTCGAGGTCGCGGCCCGAATCCCGGGCGGCCAGATGGCCGACCTCGTCAGGCATGCGACCGGCGTCGACCTCGTCGACGTGGCGCTTCGGTTCGCGCTCGGGGAGCCGGTCTCCGACGAGGTCGCCCGGCCGCGCTTCCAGCAGCCGCTCGCGATCCGATTCCTCACCGCCGACCCCGGGCCACTGCCGACCGGTCGCGTGACGCGCATCGGCAGCCTCGAGCCCGTTCTCTCGGCCGAGGGTGTCGTCCAGGCCGACACCTACCTCCAGGTCGGCGAGACGATCCGCCCGGTTCGGCTCGACGGCGACCGGCGGGGCTACGTGATCGCGACCGCCGATACGAACGTGGCGGCGCTCGACCGCGCGGAGGCCGCGGCGCGACTGCTCACCGTCGAGGTCGAGCCGTGAACTGCGCGTTCGACCTCGAGCACTACCGGGAGCTCGTCGAGGCGGCGCAGGCTGGGGGCTACCGCTTCGCGCACTTCGAGGGTGCTCCCGTAGAGGGCTCTGTGATCCTGCGCCACGACGTCGACCTCTCGTTGGACGCCGCCGTGCGGATGGCCGAGCTCGAGAACGACGCGGGCGCGGCAGCGACGTACTTCCTGATGACGGAATCGGTCTTCTACAACCTCGACTCGAGCGAGGGCGTCGCCGCGATCGATCGCCTGCGCGTGCTCGGCCACCGCGTCGCGCAGCACGCCGTCTATCCGAACGCGCCCCTCGACGAGCGGTTCGATCCCGTCGTCGCCTGGCACAATCCGGACCCCGAGTACATGCGGGCACCGCTCCCGGACGGACGGATCAACGTGATGCAGGATCCGTGGTTCGATCCCGCCTCGTATCGCTCCGACTCGAACCAGCACTGGCGCTCCGGCTGCCCGCATGACGACCTCCGCACGGGAGCGTTCCCGTGGCTCCAGCTGCTCACGCATCCGGAGATCTGGGCCTTTCCGGGCGAAACGATGGGACAGACGATGCGTGCGATGTTGGAGGCCGAGAAGGGTCGTCGGCTGCAACAGCTCGCAGACGACCGCATCGACCTGACGTGAGCCGGCCGCTCGACGGCGGCGACGGCGCGCTCCACGAGACGGCGCTCGTCGGCGGCGACGTCAATGTCGGCGACCAGGTCGTGGTGCGCGTCGGAGACACCGTTCGGCGGCCCGTCGGCCCGCACACCGAGGCGGTCGATGCGCTCCTCCGTCATTTCGAGGTGGTCGGCTTCGAGGGAGCGCCGAAGGCCCTCGGCCGCGACGAACGCGGGAGACAGATGCTCTCGTTCGTCGAGGGCGAGCCGGGCCTCGCTCCGGTTCCCGGCGGAGATCACGTGCTCACCGAGCTCGGGCGGCTCCTGCGGCAGATGCATGACGCGCAGGCCGGGTTCGTCGCGCCGGCCGGCGCGGAATGGCACTCCGGCCCGCTCGCGCCACCCGGCGGAGGTGACGTGATCTGCCACAACGACCTGTTTCCGCCGAACGTGATCTTCCGCGGCGAATCGCCGGTGGCGTTGATCGATTGGGATCTCTGCACGCCGGCTCCACCCCTCTACGACATCGCGTCAGCGGCGAACTTCTGGGCTCCACTCGCCCACGAGGAGCGCGCCCGGTCGTTCGGGCTCTCCAATCACCGGGCAGGCGAGCGGCTGCGTCTCCTCTGCGACGGCTACGGGCTGGACGTCGCCGAGCGGGCCGAGCTGCTCGATGTCGTCGCCCATCGCAACCGGATGGGATACGAGATCCACCGCCTCTACGGCGGCGAGCGCAGGCTGCCCGGCTGGCGCGAGATGTGGGATGCGGGCAGCGGCGACGAGATCCTCGCGCGGAGCGGATGGTTGGAGGCGCACCGCGCCGAACTGCAACGATCTCTCGCGTGAGCCTCAAACCGATCTCCGTCGTCGTCACTGCCTCGGGCGCGCCGGGCACCGCTGCACTGCTCCGCGGGCTCCGGGAGAACGGCGAACGCGAGCTCCGGCTCGTCGGCACCGACATGTCCGAGCGCTCCGTCGGCCGGCACCTCTGCGACGCCTTCCACACCGTCCCGGCCGGCTCGGATCCCGACTTCGCCGCAGCCGTTCCGCGCGATCGTCGAGACCGAGGGCGCCGACTGCGTCCTTCCCCAGTCGTCGTTCGACCTCGAGGGGTTGGCAGAGCATCGCGACACGTTCCCCGTGCCCGTGCTCGTCTCGAAGCCCGATGCGATCTTCCGCTCGAACGACAAGGCCGAGACCTACGAGTTCCTCCATCGGCTCGGTCTGCCCGCGCCCGCGTTCCGACGGGTCAACGGCGCCTCCGAGGTCGATGCTGCAGCGCGTGAGCTCGGCTACCCCGACGTTCCGGTCTGCTTCAAGCCGGTGTTCTCGTCGGGCTCGCGTGGCTTCCGGATTCTCGACCCGACGGTCGACCGCGCCCACCAGCTGCTCAACGAGCGGCCCGGATCGGTGGCCATGCGCCTCGAGGAAGCCGTCGAGCTCCTCCCGGCCGAGGGTGGCCCCGATCTGCTCGTGATGGAGCTCGCGACCGGTGGCGAGCGGACGATCGACGGCATCGCCGACGGCGAGCGGATCCTGCTCGGCCATCCGAAGACGCGCGAGGCGATGCGCGCCGGCCTTGCGATGTACTTCGTCACGCTCGAGGACGAGGCGCTGATGGACGTCGCCGACCGGATCGTGGCGGAGCTCGAGATCGAGCACTTCTTCAACATCCAGCTCGTCGGCGACTTCGTGATCGAGATCAATCCGCGCATCTCGACGGTGGTCTACCAGGAGGACCTCAATATCCCGTACCTCGGCGTCAAGCGGGCGCTCGGGGAGATCTCGTCCGACGAGCTCGTCGCGCTCCGCTCCCGGATCAGGCCCGGGAGGACTGCGTTGCGCTACTTCGACCAGCTCGAGTGGGACGCCTGAGCACCGACATTCCGCTCCGGGTCACCCTTTGCCCCGTCAACACGGCCGGTGTCCCGTGGACGACGGCGCAGTCTCTCCGACGCCGTGGTGTCGATGCGAGACTCGTCGTCTTCGAGCGCTATGCCTTGCACCCCGAAGCGGACGTCTGCCTCGATCGCTCCGGCGGCTTCGCGCGTAGGCAGGCCAGCCCAGTGGCGCGCCCTCGTACGCCTGCTGCCGCACACGGACGTCTTCCATTTCGTCTTCGGGCTCACGCTCGTGCCGCAGTCCCTCCAGTTCCCGATCCTGAGGCTGCTGCGCAAGAAGTCCGTCATGCACTACCTCGGCTCCGACATCCGGGGCAAGACGCCGGAGCAGCTCGCCTACGGCAAGAAGGCCGGAGCGGAGATCGTCGGCAGCTACGACGCGATCCGCTGGGTGCCCGAGGCCGAGGTGATCCCGCCGGGTATCGATCTCTCGCGCTTCACGCCTGCACCGCCGTCGGACCGGTCGCGACCGCTCATCATCCACGCGCCCTCCTCCCGTCGCCGTAAGGGGACAGAGCACGTGATCGCCGCCGTCGAAGGGCTCGATGCGGATCTCGAGATCGTCGAGGGCCTCCACCACGACGAGGCGTTCGAGCGGTTCCGCCACGCGGACATCGTCGTCGACCAGCTCAACGCCGGCTGGTACGGCCTCTTCGCGATCGAGTGCATGGCGCTCGGCAAGCCGGTGGTCACCTTTCTGCACGACGATGCGGTCCGCCTGACCGAGCGCGCGTTCGGCATGACTCTGCCCCTCGTCTCCGCCACCGCCGAGAGCCTCCGCGAGCGACTGCGCCCCCTCGTCGCGGACGCGAGCCTCCGGAGGAGCCACGGAGCCGCGTCACGTGCATACGTCGAGCTCGTCCACGACCAGGAGCGGATCACCGACCGCCTCCTCGACGTCTACGCTCGACTCTGATGGCGCTCTCCGGCCAGCTCAAGCGGCTCGGCAAGCACTCCGTGATCTACGGCCTCGGCGGCCTCGTCTCGCGGATCCTCGCCGTCCTGCTCCTGCCGCTCTACACGCACTACCTCTCGACGTCCGACTACGGGAAGATCGAGACCCTGGTCGCCCTGGTCACGGTGCTCGCGATCCTGCTCCAGTTCGGGATCTCGTCGGCGTTCTTCCGCTACTACTTCGACGCCGAGGACGACACCGGCCGCCGCCTCGTGCTGCGCACCTCGTTCTGGTTCACGATGACGATGGCGACGCTCGGTCTCGTCGTGCTCCTCGCGTTCGCGGCGCCGATCGCAGGATGGCTGTTCGGGGACGCCGACGCCGCAAACCTCGTCCGCGCGAGCGCCGTCGCTCTCTGGGCGCAAATGAACTACGGGCAGTTGACCAACCTGTTCCGGGTCGAGGAGCGCTCCGTCGCGTTCGTGCTCGCGAGCCTGTCGAACGTCGTCCTCACGGTCGGAGCCACGCTCCTCCTCGTCGTCGTGCTCGACGAGGGGCCGGTGGGCGTGGTCGTCGGCAATTTCACGGGCACCCTGTTGGTCTACCTCGTGCTCCTCGGGTATCGGCGCGAGCAACTCGGGCTCCAGGTGAGCTGGCCTCTCCTCCGGCGCATGAATCATTTCGGGCTCCCGCTCGTCCCGTCCGCGCTGCTGCTCTGGGTGACGAACTTCAGCGACCGCTTCTTCCTGGTCAAGCTGACCGACACCTCCGAGGTCGGCCTCTACTCCGTCGGTGTGCGCATCGCGTCCGCGATGGTGCTGCTGCTGACCGCATTCAGGATGGCCTGGCCGGCGTTCGCGTACTCGATCAAGAGCGATGACGAGGCCAAGCAGACGTACGCGTGGGTGCTGACCTACCTGGTTGTCCTCTCGACGTGGATCGCGACGGCCCTGACGCTCCTCTCCCCGTGGCTCGTCGCCTGGCTGACCGCCCCGCAGTTCCAGAGCGCGTCGCGTGTCGTCGGCCCGCTTGCATTCGCAGCCGTCTCGTTCGGCGGCTTCATCGTGCTGTCGATCGGCATCGGCCGGGCCCGCCGGACACAGTTCAACTGGGTGATCACGGGGGTGGCGGCCGGGGTCAACGTCACGCTCAACCTGACGCTGATCCCGCGCTACGGGATGATGGGCGCGGCGGTCGCGACGGTTGCCGCCTATACAGTGATGTTCGCCGGGATGGCCTGGTGGGCGCAGCGAATCTTCCCCGTTCCCTACCAGTGGCGCCGCGTGCTGACCGCAGCCGCCGCCGGCGTCGCGATCGTGGTCGTGGGCAAGCTCGTCGATGCCGGGCTGCCACTCGCCGTCGGGCTGATCCTCTGCTACCCGCTCGTCCTGCTGCCGCTCGGCTTCTACCTTCCCGCCGAGCGCAAGCGGCTGCGTGCCCTTCGCGTGCGCGCCTCGAGGCCGGCCGGCCCCTAGGCGGCGGGTGGGTCCAGTCCGGCGGCGCGGATCGCGGCGATCGCGAGCTCCTCGTCCACCTCTCCCGGAAGACCGCTGACACCCACGGCGCCGACACGATCGCCGTCGCGCAGCGCGGCGACGCCCCCGAGGAAGAAGCTGAAGTGCGGATCGAAGCTCGCGAGCTCCGTCGGCGATCCTCCGGCCTTCTCGGCGAGGCGGCGCGTGGTCAGCGCGTCGCTCCGGGCGGCGGTGTACGCCTTGCGCTGCGCGTTCAGATAGGTGTCGCGCGCGGCGCCGCTCATCGCCACCGAGGCGACGACTTCGCCGTGCGTGTCAACGACCACGACGGAGACCGGGCCCGGAGCCGTGTCGATCACGCTCCGGAGAGCAGCCAGTGCCTCTTCGTGCGTCATCTCGTGTGGGCGTAGAGCTGCCCCAGAGCTCCCTCATGGAACGGGCGCACGTCGACCGCAAGGCTGCCGGAGAACGGGAACTGGAGCGTGAGCAGGACACGAGCGAGAAGCCTACGATAACGGCAATCGAGCCGGCGCCGATCGCGTGGAAGCCGGAGCTCTTCGATCCGACGAGGACTGCGTAGCCGAGGATCACCACGGCGCCGACGAGGATGAGGGCTGCGATCAGGCCGGGCAGGTCGTTGGAACCACTCGCCCCCAGCCGGTCTCTCCGGGACTCCAGCAACGTGTTGAGATGTCGCACGGAGTCGTCGTAGAAGGACGCCTCCGAGGCCGACGTGGGCTCGTACGCCTGCATCGCCGCGAACATGCCGTCGATGGCGCTCCAGGCAGCCGCACTCTCCTCCCCGTCACGCATCAGCGGCCATTCGTCGTCGATGACGGCGCTCACGTATTCCCCGATCGAGGCGCGCACGCTCGCGCCACTCTCGCCGTCGAACGCATAGCTGTCCCGGACGATGGCTGCGAGGTCGTCCGCCTCGGCCTGGACGTTGTCCTGGGCGGAGCTGAACGCCTGAAACTCGATCACGACGACGAAAGCGAGGAGAAGCCCGAAGAGCGACGCGACGACGCCGAGCATCTGGGACGACACCTCAGCGTCGAACCCCTCGCGCGTCGCCGGGACCCAACGACGGACCGCCCAGACCGAGCCAGAACGATGCCGAGCACCAACCCGACGACGACCGAGCACGAGCAGGGGCGTCGGCACGACGTCGACGAGGGTGCGCATCACGCGGCATCATCGCACGCCGCCTTCGACAGCGTATCTACGATGCCGCCATGGCCACCTTCGAGCGAACGACACTCTCCAACGGCGTCCGCGTGCTCACTGCCCCGATGCCCCACGCCCAGTCCGTCTCCTGCTTCATCATGTTCGCTGCAGGGGCACGGTACGAGACTGCCGAGATCGGCGGCATCGCGCATTTCGCCGAGCACATGTTCTTCAAGGGCACCGAGCGGCGCCCGACGGCGCGCGACATCGCAACGGAGATCGACGGGATCGGCGGTGAGTTCAATGCATTCACCGGCAAGGAGTACACGGGCTACTACGTCAAGTGCGCAGCCGGCACGCGCGATATCGCGCTCGACGTCCTCGTCGACATGCTCAGGAACTCACGATTCGACCCCGAGGAGATCGAACGCGAGAAGGGCGTGATCGTAGAGGAGATGAACATGTACTTCGACACGCCGCGCGATTTCGTGGGCGGGGTCTACGAGAACCTCCTCTACGGCGATCAGCCCCTCGGCCGCGACATCATCGGCACCAAGGAGAGTGTCCGCGCCGCCACCCGGGAGACCTTCACCTCGTTCATCGATCACTGGTACCGGCCGGAGCGAATGGTCGTCGGGCTCGGCGGACGCATCGGGGACGGGCTCGAGCAGCGGCTCGAGGAGCTGCTCGGATCGATCGAGGCGCGCGAGACCGGCGTCCCCGACCCGGTGGTGATTCCCGCGAACGGCTCCCCCGTGAAGGTGCACACGAAGCAGTCCGACCAGGCGCACATCGTTCTCGGTGCCCGCAGCCATCCTCTCGGCCACCCCGACCGGTATGCGCTGCAGCTGCTCGCGACGGTGCTCGGCGGCGGAATGTCGTCGCGCCTCTTCACCGAGGTGCGCGAGCGCCGCGGGCTCGCCTACTACGTCTTCGGCACCAACTCGAGCTACACCGACGCCGGCTCGCTCTACGCGCAGGCCGGCGTCGACATCCAGCGCATCGACGACGCCGTGCAGACGGTGGCCGCAGAGCTGCGGCGCATCGCGAAGGAGCCCGTCCCGGCGAGCGAGCTCGAGAAGGCCCGCGCCTTCACCAAGGGACGCTTCGTGCTGGGCCTCGAGAGCCCGCACGGAACGATCATGTTCGGCCTGCGTCGAGAGGTCCTGCTCGGGGGCCGCCGAAGAGCCGGAAGCAGTCCTCGCCGGGCTCGACGCCGTCACCGCCGAGGACATCCAGCGGGTCGCGCAGGATGTCGTGGGCTCGCAGCTGAAGCTCGCGGTGATCGGTCCGTTCGACGATCCCGACCGGTTCGAGCGGCTGCTCGCGGGCTAGATGGCCGGGATGCAGGACGAGCGCGACCTGCTGAACCAGACGGCGCAGCTCGCCGCAGACTGGGTCGAGTCCGTCTCCCGGCGCCGCATCCCCGCGACCGCCTCGGTGGCGGAGATGCGCGTCGCGCTCGGAGGGCCGATGCCGTCGGGACCCTCGGACCCGGCGACGGTGATCGCCGAGCTCGCCCGCAACGCGGAGCCGGGGCTGACCTCGATGGGATCGGGTCGCTACTTCGGGTTCGTGATCGGCGGCACGCTGCCGGCAGCGCTCGCGGCAGACTGGCTCGTCTCGGCCTGGGACCAGAACGCCGGTCTCGCGCTCCCTACACCGGCGGCGGCGGCGATCGAGGAGATCGCGGGGACCTGGCTGAAGGACGTTCTGGGCCTGCCGGCCGACGCCTCGTTCGCCTTCGTGACCGGATGCCAGACGGCCCATCTGACGGCCCTCGCCGCCGCCCGTGGTGCGGTGCTCGAGCGCCACGGCTGGGACCTCACCGAGGCCGGCCTCCAGGGCGCTCCGCGCCTGCGGGTCATTGCCGGCGAGAAGCGTCACGTCACCGTCGACCGTGCCCTTCGGATGCTCGGGATCGGGCGAGAGCCAGGTGACGCGCGTCCCTGTGGACGGCCAGGGTCGCCGCGCTCCGACGCGCTGCCGTGCGCGTCGCTATCGAGACGGGCGAGGGCCCGACGATCGTCTGCGCGCAGGCGGGCGAGGTCAACACCGGAGCCTTCGAGGACTTCCACGCGATCGCGGATCTCTGCGAGGAGCACGGTTGCTGGCTGCACGTCGACGGCGCCTTCGGGCTGTGGGCAGCGGCGAGCCGTCGCTTTCGCCATCTCACCGCCGGCGTCGAGCGAGCCGACTCCTGGGCGACGGACGGCCACAAGTGGCTCAACGTCCCCTATGACTGCGGCATCGCGTTCTGTGCGCATCCCGCCGCGCACCGTGCGGCCATGCGCGCGACGGCGTCCTACCTCCTTCAGGTCGACGAGTCCGAAGCCCGCGAGCCGATGGCCTACACGCCCGAGTTCTCGCGCCGGGCCCGCGCGGTGCCCGTGTACGCCGCCTTGCGGCAGCTCGGCCGCTCCGGCATCGCCGAGCTCGTCGAGCGCTGCTGTGACGCGGCGGCTGCGCTCGCCTCGGGCCTCGCGCGGATCCCGGGCTGCACGGTCCTCAACGAGGTCGTCCTGAACCAGGTGCTCGTTCGTCTCGACGCCGACGAGCGCACCACGGCAGCGCTCGCAGCGTTCCAGGCGGACGGCGAGGCATGGACGAGCGGCACCGTCTGGGAGGGGCACCCGGCGATCCGGTTCTCGGTCTCGAGCTGGCGAACGACGCCCGACGACGTCGAGCGCAGCATCGCTGCGTTCGCGCGCGCCGCCGCGTCCTGTTCCGCCACTCTCCATCACGCTGACCGTTCCCATGAGCGTGCTACGACCTGGGCGAGGCTTTCGGACACCCGACGGCGACTGACCCAGAGACACCCGCCGAGACGCGCCGTCACGTCTCTGTGCCCACTTCGGGCCAAACTTGGGCAGCCGGGGTGCTCTCGCCGTGAGCGTCAGTCGCCGGCGCCCCAGGGGCGACGCACACCGGACGCGCTCGGTCGATCGGACTGCACGATCGTTTGGTGCGGACGACCGCGCCGGCCGGAAGGTGTAGCGCGCGAACGCGTGCGCGGCGCTTGGACAGCCGTGGTGAGTTCGAGCGTCTCGGCTCGGTCGTTCTGCGCGTAGACTCGAAGCGTCGCCGGGCGAGCGGGTGCAGCCACCCGTCCTCGTCGAGGCCTGTCGTCTGCCAGACAGCCCGGTAGGGCAGCTCGTCGGCGCGAATGACGTCGAGCCCTTGCTGCGACGCGCGCACCTCTCCGGCGATCCGGAAGCGAGTGTCCCGCTGGCGACGACGACGTAGGCTGGTGCCTTCGCGAGACCCAGGCACGACCGGTCTCCCGGTCAAGAGGAAAGACGTCGCGTCGGAAACGGCGTGTACGAGAAGGAGGCACTGCTCTCACGAGCGCCCACGTCGCTCTGTTGTTCCAGAACTCGGTGTCCCACCAGCGGATCGCGGTCAGACAGACTCGAGCGACCGCGGAAAGGGAGGACGCGAGCGGTGCTGCCGGACGGATCGCGGCGTCGACCCAGTCGAGCTCACCGCCGCGCACCGGACATAGGCCTCCCGCTCCAGCTCCCTGGCGACCGTCGTTCGAGTAGCTCTCTGGTGGACAGGGCCGAGAACAGGAGCAGGAACCCGACGACCGCGGCCGTGACGGCTGCCCGCGGCAGCAGGCAACCGAGCGCGAGAAGCCCGATCAGGAGCACTCCAACGACAGCGACGAAGGTCGCGGTCGCGAGGTGCAAGCCGTCGGCCCGGTCAGCAAGCGTTTCGTTCAGGAAGCGAGCGGGAGAATTTCTGTCCAGAATCCGCGGAAGGTCGGAGAAGTCGAGCCAGTGGACCGTTACGGCGAAGAAGGCGGTCATGCCCAGGACCGCGGGCCAGAGTCCTCGCGGTCGCTGCAAGGCGGCCAGCGTCGCGACGACGAGGAGCGGCGCGACGTAGAAGAGGTACCGGTCGGCCGTCGCCTCGCTCGTGAAGCGAAGGGCGAACGACGTCGTCTCGAAGGTGAGCGACACAACGAGAACGAGCCGAGCGTCGCGAGCGCGTGCTCCTTGCGATCGTGCGGTCGCACCGAACGCGCGAGCATCCAGGCGCCACCGACGAGGAGCGGGACGATCCCGACGGCCACGCCGATCTGGTCGATCTGCGCGGCGGTGGCGGTCCAAGGCCGTCGGGGAAGTAGGTGCCCTGAGCGGCGACGCCGTATGTGCCGAGCACACGCGTCGCCGATCCGGCGACGGCTGCGGCAGCCAGGTAGACGGCGCCGACTCCGTATGCGCACAGGAGCACCGGGTGTCCCGTGACAGCTTTCCGAGCGCCTACCCGCAGTCCGTGCAGACGCGTGCCTGGCGACGCGGTGGCCGCCTCGTAGCCAGCCTCGTGCAAGAGCAGTGCGAGCGGAAATACGAGCGCGAGCAGAAGGAACTGCGTCCGAGCAAACACCGCCAGGGTCAGGCCGGCGAGCGCCACGAGGTCTCCGCGCCAGGAGGGGGCATGGAGGGCGCGAAGCAGGGCGAGCGTCGCCCACAGGAACGCCGGATACCCCACGACCTCCGTCATGAGCAGCGTCGAGTAGGCCATCCAGGGCACCAGCACGGCGAGGAGCCCTGCTGCCAGCGAGAGGGTGCGAGGGAGCACCTGTCGCGCTATGAGGTAGGGCAGCGCGGCGCTCGCCATCACGAAGGCGCCGAAGACGTGCGCCGCGTGGAAGGCTGCCGGCGCCGACGCCGAGCCGTAGAACGGCGCGAGGAGCAGCGGGTAGAGGAGGTTGTAGACCTGCATCGCCTCATCGTGGATCTTCGGCGGGAACGAGTGGTCGGTCGCGATCGAGAGCCCGAGCTTCGCGTAGAGCATCTCGTCGGACATCACGAGCCAGTCTCGAATCTGAGACGTGTAGGTCGCCAGCCAGACCGACACGGCGGCGATCTCGACGGTGAGCGCCGCTACCGTCAGCAGCGTCCGGTGTCGCGACGCGAAGGCGACCGCCCGCGGCCGCAGCGCGGCGCGCGAAACCCGGAGTGGGGCACGTCAGGAACCGAGGTGACCCAGGATCATTGATGCACTCCGGCTCACCACAGCCAGCTCAGTCTGCCACGTGTCCGGGACGGTAACGCCTGCGGGAAGCATCCCAACTCGCCCCCGCCTGTACCAACATGGCATCGAGCTCAGACTAGCCAATCATCACCCGGAATGAATAGGTGATTCACGAGCGAGCGGCCGACCAATTGTTGCTAGAACGCTTCCTAGGGCGTTCGGAGGCGCGTCACGCTTCTACGTCTCCTCAGGTGCCTCCGCGGCGCGCTCCGCCAGCTCGTTCACGACAGCCGGGTCGGCGAGCGTCGTCGTGTCGCCGAGGGGCCGGTTCTCGGCCACATCCCGGAGCAGGCGGCGCATGATCTTCCCCGACCGGGTCTTCGGCAGCTCCGGCGTGAAGACGATGTTCGCCGGCTTCGCAATCGCCCCGATCTTCATCGCGACGTGGTTGCGCAACACCTCCAGCATCTCGATCGAGCCAGGATCCGAGCCCTTCAGCGTCACGTAGGCAACGATCGCCTGGCCCGTCGCCGCGTCGGCACGACCGCAGACTGCGGCCTCGGCGACCTTCGGGTGGTCGACGAGGGCCGACTCCACCTCGATCGTCGAGATGCGGTGCCCTGAGACGTTCATCACGTCGTCGACACGCCCGAGGAGCCAGAAGTCGCCGTCCTCGTCGATGCGGGCGCCGTCACCGGCGAAGTAATGGCCGGGGAACCTCGTCCAGTACGTCTCCCGGAAGCGCTCGTCGTCGCCGAAGATCCCGCGGGTCATCGCCGGCCAGGGGCGCTCCAGCACGAGGTAGCCGCCACCCTGTTCGACGCGCTCACCCTGTTCGCTGAGGACCGCCGCCTCGACACCCGGGAACGGCTTCGTCGCCGAGCCGGGCTTCGTCGTCGTGACACCCGGCAGCGGCGAGATCATCACCATCCCGGTCTCCGTCTGCCACCACGTATCGACGATGGGGCACCGCTCCCCGCCGATGTGCTCGTGGTACCACATCCACGCCTCCGGGTTGATTGGCTCGCCGACCGACCCGAGCAGGCGCAACGTCGAGAGATCGTGGGCGGCTGCGTGCTCGGGCCCCCACTTCATGTGCGCCCTGATCGCGGTCGGCGCCGTGTACAGCGTCGTCACCCCGTAGCGCTCGACGATCTCCCACCAGCGCTCGTGATTCGGGAAGTCCGGAGTGCCTTCGTACATCACGGACGTCGCTGCGTTGCACAACGGCCCGTAGACGATGTAGCTGTGCCCGGTGATCCAGCCGATGTCGGCCGCACACCAATACACGTCCTGCTCGGGCTCGAGGTCGAAGATCATCGCGTGCGTCGCGGCGACTCCGACGAGGTAGCCGGCGGTCGTGTGCGCGATCCCCTTCGGCCTCGCGGTCGTCCCCGACGTGTACATCAGAAACAGCAGGTCCTCGCTCTCCATCGGCTCGCACGGGCACGTCGCCGGGTCGTCCGACGCCTCGATCTCGTGGTACCAACGGTCGCGACCCTCTGTCATCGGCACGGGCTCCCCAGTCCGCCTGACGACCAGCGAGGCCCGGACGCCGGGGGCCGCAGACATTGCATCGTCCGCCACCCGCTTCAGCGGAACCGGCTTGCCGCGCCGCCACGCCTCATCCTGCGTCACGAGCACCTCGCAGCCCATGTCGTTCATCCGATCCGAGAGCGAGTCCGCCGAGAAGCCGCCGAACACGACGGTGTGCGGAGCGCCGAGGCGCGTGCAGGCGAGCATCGCAACCGCCAGCTCCGGCACCATCCCCATGTAGATCGCGACGGCGATGCCCTTGCCGACCCCGAGCTCCTTCAACGCATTCGCCATCCGGGTCACATCACGCTGCAGGTCCGCGTAGGTGATCGAGCGCCTGTCGCCTGCGGGCTCCCCCTCCCAGTGGAACGCCACGCGCTCGCCGAGCCCGGCCTCGACATGCCGGTCGACGCAGTTGTACGCGACGTTGAGCTTTCCACCCAGGTACCACTGCGCGTACGGCAACTCCCACTGATACAGCTCACCGAACGGCTCGAACCAGCTCACGCGCTCGCGGCCGTTGCGCTCCCAGAACGCCTCGAACGGCTCGTCGTACACCTCTGCGCCCACCTTCGCAGTGGCTGCGAACGCGGGGGGCGGCGGAAACCTCCTCGCCTCGTCCGAAAGTGTGTGGATCGTCTGTTCGCTCACGTCGTCGCAACCTCCAGGTCGTACGGGAACCGGGTCAGCACGTCGCAGCCCGTCTCCGTGACGAGCACGAGATCCTCCAGCCTCACGCCTCCCACGGCAGGGTCGTAGAGGCCCGGCTCGAGGGTCACCACGTCACCCGCGAGCAGCGTTCCGTCGGGCAGTAATCCCATGGATGGGCCTTCGTGCAACTCGAGCCCAACGCCGTGACCGAGCCCGTGGAAGAACCCGTGCAGAAGCGCCTCGCCGGGCGTCTTCGTGCGCTGGGTCGCGTAGCCCGCAGCCTCGAACACATCGCAGACCGCATCGAAGACCGCGCGGCATTCGACGCCGGCCCGCACGATGCCCGTGGCGCGGTCGAGCGCCTCCTTCGTCACCTCGTGCCAGGCGCGCACGCCGTCGGCCACGGGCCCGACGGCGAACGTCCGCGTCATGTCGGCGAAACAGGACGACGCATCGTCGCGCGGCCAAAGGTCGAACACGACCGGCTCGCCGAACCGAATCGGCCCGTGGCCCATTTCGTGCCCTGCCGCACCCTGCGGACCGGGCGCGACGACGAATTCCTCTGCCGAGCAGCCGTGCGTCGCGAACACCTGCCCCATCGCCACCTTGATGCGCTCGACGGTGAGCGGCTCGCCGTGGAGCCAGAGCACACCGTCGCCGTTCTCCGCCTCACGCAGCAACGAGACACCAGCCGTCAGGCCCGCCTCTGCCGCGAGTTGGGCGCGGCGGATGCCGGCCAGTTCGGCGTCCGTCTTGACCCGGCGCCGCACGTCGAAGACCGATTGGTCGACGGTCAACGAGATGCCGTCGCGCGTCAAGCGCTCCAGGTGGCCGGCCGGGAACGTGTGAGGCACGGACGCCTCGGTCAGCCCGGCGTGCGAGCACGCCCGCGTCACCCACTCGAGGCGCATCTCGCGCGGCGAGAGCCCGCGCGCGTAGAGCTCGTCGATCCCGATCTCCTCGAGCGGGTGGACGCTCAGATCGAGACCGAGCCCACGGATGCGGTCGACCTCCATCGAGGCGATGTAGACGTGCCGCGCGCCGTCGTGCTCGAGATAGACGAAGGGGTCCGGCACCGCGAGGGGTACCTCGTGCCGCAGCTCCGGACAGCGGAACGTATCGCCGATGATCAGCACGTCGGCCATCTGAGACGATCCTATTGAAGGGACGTCGGGCACGGCCGCGCACCCTGTCGATAGCCTCCGTCGAGATGGATGACCTGACGGTCCTGCGCGAGCGGCTGGCGGAGATCTCGGATCTCGGCCGGGCTGCCGGCGTCCTCGGCTGGGACCAGCGCGTGACGATGCCCCCGCTCGGGACCGAGTCCCGTGCCGAGTCGCTCGCGACGCTCGGCCGCATCATCCACGAGCGATTCACCGATCCCGAGATCGGACGCCTGCTCGAGCGGCTCGCTCCGCACGCGGAGTCGCTGCCGTACGACTCCGACGAGGCGAGCCTGATCCGCGTCACCCGACGTGATTGGGAGAAAGCGTGCCGCGTGCCGGCAGAGCTCCGGGTCGAGATGACCAGGGCCGCCGCCCGAGGACATCACGCATGGGTCGAGGCTCGCAGAAATGACGACTTCGCCTCCTTCCTGCCCTACCTGCGGACGAACGTCGAGCTGAAACGCCGCTACATCGAGTGCTTCGACCCGGCGGACGAGCCGTACACGGCGCTGCTCGACGACTACGAACCGGGTATGACGACGACCGAGGTGCGCGCGGTGTTCGCGACCCTCCGACCCGCTTTGACCGAGCTCGTCCGGACTGCGCCGCAGGTCGACGCGTCGTTCCTGCACGGGGCGTTCGACCCCGCCGACCAGCGGCGATTTGCAGAGCGCGTCCTCGCGACGCTCGGCTTCGAGGAGGGCGCCTGGCGCCTCGACCCGACCGCCCATCCCTTCTGCACCTCGTTCTCGAACCGGGACGTGCGGTTGACGACACGCTACCGGCCGGACGACCTCGAGTCGGTCTGGTCGACCCTCCACGAGGCGGGTCACGGCCTCTACGCCCATGGCATCGCGGACTCGCTGATGCGCACGCCGCTCGGGGGGCGCCGTCGCTCGGGGTGAACGAGTCACAGAGCCGGACCTGGGAAAACCTCGTCGGCCGCAGCCGGCCGTTCTGGACCCACTGGTACGGGCCGCTTCAGCAGACGTTCCCGGGGCAGCTCGCGGGTGTCGACCTGGATGCGTTCGTCCGCGCGATCAACCGCGCAGAGCCCGGCCTGATCCGCGTCGACGCCGACGAGACGACGTACTCCCTCCACATCATCCTGCGGTTCGAGCTGGAGCAGGACCTGATCGCCGGCACCGTGGCCCTCGAGGATCTGCCGGAGGTCTGGAACGCGCGAATGAAGGAGTTCCTCGGCATCGACGTCCCCTCGAACGCCGAAGGTGTGCTCCAGGACGTGCACTGGTCCGGCGGCGGGATCGGCTACTTCCCGACCTACGCGCTCGGCAACGTGATCTCGCTCCAGATCTGGGCGAAGGTGCGCGAGGCGATTCCCGACCTCGACGTGCAGATGGCTGCAGGGGAACTACTCGAGCTGTCGGACTGGCTCCGCGACAACCTCTACGCGCACGGCCGCAAGCTGACCCCCAAGGAGACACTCGCGCGCCTCACCGGGTCCGATGCGATCGACCCGCAGCCGTACCTCGCCTACCTCGGGGACAAGCTGGCCGCGCCGGCCCCGTGACGGCGCTCGGCGAGCACGAGCAGGAGGCCGTCCGGGGATTCTCGACGGCCTCGAGCGCGATGTGGAGCTGCTGCTCGAGCTCGGTCCCGAGGAGGTGCCGGTGACCGTGGTCGCGGGTGGCCGCGAGATCGACTTCGGTGTCGAGACGACGATGCTGTTGGAACAGGTCGCGTCGCTGTCGGACCGGGTCGAGCTGACGGTGACCGAGACGTCGGAGCGCGGGCGCTGGCCGAAGACGACCGTCGGCGGCGAGCTCGTCTATCACGGGCTGCCGTGGGGCTACGAGCTGACGACCCTCGTCGGTGCGATCGCCGAGGCGGGCCGGGCCGAGAGCTCGCTGTCAGCCGACGTCACTCGCGGCGTCTCGGCGGGCTCGAGCGCGACCTTGCCCTCGAGGTCTACGTCACGCCGACCTGTCCGCACTGCCCGCCGGCCGTGTTGCTGGCGTTCCGTTGTGCCCTCGCCTCGATCGCATGTCTCGGCGGCGGCGGTCGAGGCGACGGAGTTTGCGGCCGACGCCGACCGCTACGGCGTCGTGTCCGTCCCGGCGATCGTGGTCGAGCGACCGGCTTGCCTGGGTCGGTGCGGTTCCCGAAGCTTCGTTCGTCGAGCGCCTGCTCCGAGTCGCGGGAGGGACTCTCTAAGCTCCGACGGTGGAGGCCATCGACCGCGCCCAGCAGATCCTCGACGACGTCACTTCCCGTGTCCTCGCCGACGTGCCCGCGGACAGCGTCCTCTTCGATGCTCACACCCACCTCGGCGACGACATCGACGGGATGCGCGGACGGCCGGAGGAGATGCTTGCGCTCTTCGACCGGGTCGGCATCGTCGGCTCGTTCACCTTCTGTCTCGACGAGCCCGACCGCGTCCCGGCCTTCACGGCAGCGAACGACCGCACGCTCGCCTACGCGGCGGAGAACCCCGACCGGATCGTTCCGTTCGTGCGGCTCGATCTTCAGGAGCGCCCGGTCGAGGAGGCCGAACGCTGCCTCGACCTGGGAGCGCGCGGGATCAAGCTCCATCCGAGGGCACAGAAGTTCTCCCTCGGGGACGAGAGGCTCGACGCCGTCTTCGCGGTCGCGGTCGAGCGTGATGTCCCGATCCTGATCCACGGTGGCCGCGGACTGCCGCCGATCGGCGACCACCTAGCGGCGCTCGTCGACCGCTACGCCGATGTGCGCCTGATCATCGCCCACTGCGGGATCGCGGATCTCGGGGGCCTCGCAGGACATTTCGCGCACGTCCCCGGGGTGTTCTTCGACACCTCCCTCTGGAGCATCGTCGACCTCCTCGACCTGATGCGCCAGGTCGCACCCCAGCAAATCCTGTTCGCGACCGACTACCCCTACGGGCGCCTGCCGAACGCGCTCCTGCTCGCGCTCCGAGCCGCCCGTTGGGCGAACTTCGACGACGCGGAGATCCGCGGCATGCTCGGGCGAACGGCACAGGCGATCGCACACGGCGCCCCCTGCCCGCGTTGACGGCTGCCAAAGGCCCCGACACGATCACGCACCCGCTCCCGCTGGCACGGATCCACCACTACATCTCGATGGCGACACCGCTCCTCTGGATGCGTCAGCCCGATCGGGCCGGAGGCCTCGGACTCGCGCTCAACGCCGCCCACGAGGCGAACGTCGACAGCGTGCCGGACGCGGATCTGATCCGCCGCGCACTCTCCGTTGCAGCCGAGCTGTGGGCCGGAATCAGCGAGGCCCAGGATCGACAGGAATCCGAGCTGATCGCGCGGCCGGCGCGGATGCTCGTCCACATCGCGGACATCCTCGCGGTCACCGCGCCGGCCGCCTAGGCGGCGGAGCCGGACCCGCGAGGGCCGCAATCGCGGGGCGACCAACCGACGTCAGGTGAGGGCCGCAACCGCGCGGTCGACCAACGTCGAGAGCACCGTCCGCTTCCACGCGCTCTGTGGATGGCCCGGGAGGCCCGCGAGCGGGTCGGCGGGGTCCAGCGCACGCGGGATGTTGGCGACGCCTGCTGCGACGAGCGTCAGCTGATCCCCCCGCCGTGCAGCCGCGACCGAGACGAGCGGGAACGAGAATGCCTGCCGCTCTCCCGTGCGGAGATACACCGACGTGTCCGGGGGCTCGGGTAGCCGCACCGCAACCACGATCTCGCCCACCTCGAGCGTCACGAGCGAGCGGTTCTCCTCGGTGGGGCGACGGTAGAGATCGAGCAACGGCACCTCACGCTCGGCGCTGGACGAGCGGATCACGACGGTCGCCCCGCACGCGGCGAGAGCGGGCGCGAGATCTGACGGGTGCGCCGAGATGCAGTCACCTTCTTCGAGGTTGTGCTTGCGGTGATCACCGATCTGCGCGTAGCAGGTGTCGCCGCCGCCCAGCCAGCAGTGCCACTCCTCGCCCCGGTAGTACCAACAGCGCGTGTGCTGGCAGAGATTGCCCCCCACCGTGCCCTGGTTTCGGAGGAGAGGCGACGCCGCGAGCAGAGCCGCCGTCGCGACGGCGGCATATGAGGCGACGGTCTCCGCCGCGCCGAGCTCGGCCAGCGTGGTCGTCGCACCGATCCGGATCCCTGTCCCGTCGGCGACGATGCCCCCGAGGCCCGTGTCCTGGAGATCGACGACGAGTGTCGGGGAACTGATCCCGCGGTCGATCTGGCCCGCGAGATCCGTTCCGCCCGCGAGCACGGCAGAGCCCGCCTGCGCGAGCAGCCCGAGCGCGTCGTCGAGCGTTGCCGGCCTCGCGTACGCGCTGGTGCTCACGCGAGCGCCTCCAGCACCCGGGCCCGTGTCAGGGGCAGTGCCGTTGCCCGGCGGCCGGTGGCGTGGCAGAAGGCATTCGCGATCGCCGCCGCGGTGGGGATGATCGGCGGCTCGCCGAGACCTTTGGCGCCGACGTTGGGCAGGTTCGTGTCGGCGATGTGGGGGAAGTCCACCACGATCTCGGGCGCGTCCATGATCGTGGGGATCTTGTAGTCGTCCAGGTGGGCGTTGACGGGAACACCCGTCGTCGGGTCGACGACGAGCTCCTCCGAGAGGGCGAACGCCAAGCCCTGCAGGACGCCGCCCTCGACCTGGCTCGAGGCAGTGAGCGGATTGACGATCCGGCCGACGTCGTGCACGGCGACGATCCGCTCGACGCGGATCTCACCGACGCCGGGATCCACGGCGACCTGGGCGATCTGGCAGCCGAACGTGTGCACGACGAAGCCCTCCGGATTGACACCACGGGAGCCCGACCCGTCGATCGTCGCGTCACCGAGCTTTCCCGTCACTTCCGTCACGTCGACATCGATCGCACCGTCGCGCGAGCGAATGCGGCCGTTCTGGATCTCCAGATCGCCGACTGCGATCTCGAAGACGTCGCCGGCGAGCTGCAGCAGGGTCTTCCGTACCTTCGCCGACGCCGACCGCACCGCAGGCATCACGGACGGTGTCGTCTGGGAGCCCCCGGCCACCGGGCCGTACACGTTCGGGCGCGTATCCCCGCCCGCGACGCGGACATGACCGAGCGGAAGCCCGAGCTCCTCGGCTGCGACGATCTGCGCGCCGGTGAGCGTGCCCGTACCGATGTCCTGGATCCCGGTGACGACCGATGCATGGCCGTCGGCGTCGAGACGTACGGTCGCGTGGGACGGCGGCCCGCCGCCACCCCACCAGATCTGGGAGGCGCACCCCATGCCGCGCAGCAGGCCGTCCTCGCGTGGCGCTCGCAGGCGCTCGCGATCGTCCCAGCCGGCCAACGCGGCCGCGCGGTCGTAGCACTGCAGGAGATGCTTGCTCGAGTAGGGCAGGCCGCTCGCCTGATCGACGTCGACGTGGTTGCGTCGCCGCAGCTCGAGCGGATCGATGTCCAGCGCCAACGCGAGCTCGTCGATCGCCTGCTCGAACGCCGCCGTGCCTTCCATCACGCCGGGCGCGCGGAACGCGTTCTGGGCGCGGAGGTTCGTCTTCGCCGGGAACGTCAGCGCACGCACATCGGCGCAGCGATAGAGCGTGCGTGCGGGGTTCAGCACGGGGAACACCCAGCCTCCCTGCCCCATCGTGACGACCGCATCGACGTCGATCGCCGTGAGCGTGCCGTCCCGGCGCGCACCGAGACGCACGGTCTGGAGCGTGGCGCCGCGTCGGCCCCCGTCGAGCTGCTCGGCATGACGGTCGTTGACGAGTCGTACGGGCCGGCCGGCGAGCCGCGCGAGCTCGGCCGCAGCGAGCGCCTCGAAGCCTGCGCCCTGTTTCGCGCCGAACCCGCCACCGACGAACTCCGTCCGCACGCGAACGTCGTCCTTGCGCAGCCCGAACGCCTTTGCGAGCTCGTCACGGGCCGAGAACATCCCTTGCGTCGACACCCAGGCGGTGAGACGGTCGCCGTCCCACGACGCCACCGCGGCGTGCGGCTCGAGCGCGGTCTGCAGCTGCGCGGGCGTCTCGAGCGCGAGCTCGATCGTCACCTCCGCTGCGGCCAGCGCGGCCTCCGCGTCGCCACGTGCATCGTCGGTCGGCTCGGTCGTGAACCGCTGGTCGTTGACCGCCTCCTGTGGGTCGATCACATGGGCCAGCACCTCGAGGTCGAGCCCGAGCGCGAGAACTCCTGCCTGCGCAGCTTCCGGGGTGTCGGCTGCGACGACCGCGATCGGCTCGCCCGCGTATGCCGGTTCGGCCGCGAGCAGTGGGGCCCGGGTCGTCAGCGAAAGCTCGCTCTCGGGACCGATCGCCGCCCGCACCCCGGGACTGGCCCGCGCTGCCTCGAGGTCCAGCGACCGGACGCGTCCATGGGCGACAGGCGACCGGAGCACGGCAGCGTGAAGCATTCCCGCGAGCCGCACGTCGACCGTGTAGCGGACGCGGCCCGCGGCCCGCGCTGCCCCGTCGAGCGCGAGGCGCCGGCTTCCCGACGAGCGAGAGGTCGGCATCCGCCGGCCAGCTCTCGACGTCGTCGGTCTCGTCCACGAGAGCCCAGACGTCCTCGTAGCGCCCTTCCATCTCCGTTTGGGTACGGACGAAGCGGCGTCACTCGTCACCGGCGGCGCGCACGATCGCGGCCTCGATCTTCGGATAGGCGCCGCACCGGCAGAGGTTGCCGGCCATCGCTCCATGGATCTGCTCGCGGGTCGGATGCGGGATCCGCTCGAGGAGCGCGGTCGCGCTGACGATCTGCCCTGGTGTGCAGAACCCGCACTGAAGCGCGTCTTCGGCCACGAAGGCTTCCTGGACGCGTGTCGCACGACCCGTCGAAAGCCCCTCGATCGTGACGATCTCGTGGCCGCTCGCGGCCTCGGCGAGCAGGAGGCACGAGTTGACGGGTCTGCCGTCGAGCGAGTACGGCGCAGGCACCACAAGCGCCCTCGCCGCAGGCGAGCTTCGTCCCGAGCAGCTCGAGATCGTCGCGCAGCACGGCGAGCAGTCGACGACCGTTCGGCTGCACGACATGGAGCTCGCCATTGACCTCGAGTGTGATGCTCATCCTCCTAGGACTACAGACGGCTGCCTGCGCACGTCAAGCGGGGTAGGATCGGCCGGTGCGTCGAGCGACCCTCATCCTGCTGGTCGCCGTCGGCCTGCTCGCGGTGGGCTGCGGCGGCTCGTCGAACGACAGCGCCGGCGCGAGCACGGTGCAGACGACCGCGACGGAGCCGACCGGTACGGCGGAGGCGGCGGGGAAGGACGGCTGCACCGATGTCGACGTGCCAGAGGCGCGCGAGGACGGCGGCGCCACCGCGCCGACCGAGCGCCTCGATCCGGAGCGAACCTACAACCTCGTCTTCGAGACGAACTGTGGCTCGTTCACGGTGACGCTCGACCTCGCCAAGGCGCCGGCCACCGCGGCGTCGCTGGTCTCGCTCGCGAAGGCCGGGTTCTACGACGAGACGGTCTTCCACCGGATCGTCCCGGGCTTCGTGATCCAGGGCGGTGACCCGACGCAGTCGGGAACCGGCGGACCCGGGTATCAGACGGTGGATCCACCCCCGGCGGACGCGAGCTACACCAAGGGCGTCGTCGCGATGGCGAAGACGGAAACCGAGGCGGCGGGCACGAGCGGGAGCCAGTTCTTCGTGGTCACCGGTGCGGATATCGGCCTCTCCGCCGACTATGCCATCGTGGGCAGGGTCACGAGCGGGCTCGACGTCGTGGAGCGGATCGGCGCACTCGGTGACCCCGCGACTGAGCAGCCCACGCGCCCGGTCGTGATCGAATCGGTGACGGTCGAGGAACAGTGAGTATCGCTGCGATCGTGCTCGCCGCCGGAGAGGCGTCCCGCTTCGGCACGCCGAAGCAGCGGCTTCTGCTGCCCGAGGTCCTGGAGCGCCTGGAGCAGAGCTCGGTCGACGAGATCGTCGTCGTCGCCGGCGCCCACACGCTGGAGACCCCGGCGCACGTCGTCACGTGTGCGGGCTGGAAACGCGGTCCAGGTGCATCGCTCACGTGCGGGCTCGAGGAGCTCGGCGACGACTGCGAGGCCGCAATCGTCGTCCTGGCGGACGGCCCGGACCTGGCTCCCGAGTCCGTCGAGCGCGTGATTGCCTCTTGGCGGTCGCAGGGCGGGGCGCTCGTGGCCGCGTCCTACGACGGCGTGCGCGGCCATCCGCTGCTCGTCGCACGCGAGGCGTGGGACAGGATCCCGGACGGCGGCCTCCGTGACCTCGGCGTGCGCCTCGTGCCGTGCGACGACCTCGGCTCGCCCGGGGACGTCGACACCCCCGCAGACCTGCCCGAACGCCTGCGCTAGGCGCTACACGCCCTCGGTGCGCAACTGCGCCAGCTTGTCCATCAGGCCTGCAGGCATGCGCTCGACCGCGGTTGTCTGGACGTATTGCCGCAGCGAGACCTCGAACCGGTACCGGCGCCGGCAGTAATCACACCCGTCGAGGTGCGACTCCGCCTGCCGAACCTCGGGGTCCGTCAGCTCACGGTCGAGATACCCCTGCAGCAGCTCCTCGCACGCGTCGCACGGCCCGTGGCTCACGTGATCGCCTCCTCGGCCAGCTTCTGCTTCAGCAGCCGCCTGCCACGGTGCAGGCGCGACATCACGGTACCGATTGGGATGTCGAGGATCTGCGCGGCGTCGGCGTAGCTGAACTCCCCGATGTCGACGAGCACCACGGTGTCGCGGAAATCGTGGGGAAGCGACGAGAGCGCGGTCACGATGGAGTCCTGCGAGAGCTTCTCGACGACCCTGTCCTGATCGAGGACCTGCTCGCCCTGCGACTCGGCCATCTTGTTGGCCAGGTAGTAGTCACCTTCCTCGATCGGCTGCATATCCGGGGTGCGCTGGACCTTGCGACCCCGGTCGAGGTTGAGATTCGTGAGGATACGCAACAGCCAGGCGCGGAGATTCGTGCCCGGGGTATAGGAGCGCCAGCTCCTGAATGCACGACCGTAGGTGTCCTGGACAAGATCCTCAGCCTCTTCACGGGTTCCGACGAGCCTGCGTGCTACGCGATACACCTGGTCGGCGAGAGCGAGTGCCTCTTCCTCGAAACGAACGCGATCGCGAGCCTCCGCCGCGATCCGGCGCCCTTCGATTTCGGGCTCTGCTTCACCCACCGCGCAACCGTAGCGGTTACGGGAGATGAAACGTGAGAAGGAGGATCGTTATTCCTGGCCGCGCGTCGCGTCTCGCAGCTAGACGATCTGCAACTCGCGAAACCCGGCCTTGGCCATCGCCGCCACGAGCTCCTCGCGTGACGTCTTCGCGTCGTCGAACTGGAGTGAGACCATCCCCATCAGGTTCGCGTTCGCCCCCTCGAGGCCCTCGTGACCACGCAACGTCGCCGCCAGCCGGTTGACGCAGCGCTCGCAACGGATGCCCGTCACCTGGAGTGTCTCCGACCGGGTCGCCATCTACGCCAATCGTACCGGGGCGGTCGCGCGCAGCTTCAGCTCGTCGTCGGCGAAAGCGATCAGCACCGGGTCGTGGGTGGCGCACACAAAGGTCGTACCGTGCTCATGGGCGTTGTCGGCGAACATGCCGCCGAGGGTCAGCGCTGCTTCCACGTCGACGAGCGAGGTGGGCTCATCAGCGACACCACCGTGGTGCTAACGACGGTGTCAGACCTTGCCGCGGACCCCGTGCACCGGTCGGCCGGCCGCTTCCCACGCGTAGTAGGACGCGCTCGGACCGAACGACGACTCGTACGACACGACCCGTGGGTTGCGCCCGACTTCCTTCGCGCGTTGCGCGTGCCAGAGCAGGTTCGGGTCGTCCCGCTCCTCCCAGACGAGCACGAGATGCGCAGCCGTCATGTAATCGGCGACGAAGGTACAACCTACCGCGGGGCAGGGGAACGGATCGGTGCGAACGCAGTACCACCCGAGAAAGTCCTCGGAGCCGTCGTCTGCCCAGAGATGCTCGTCTTCGAGGGCTGCTTCCTCGTCGAGCAGCAGGGAGCCTCGCTCTGGCCTCTCGTCGCCGTCCACCGCGGCACGATAACGACAGCGGCGCGGCGCGTGCCGGGTCGCGAGGATGCCCGACGCGCCGAGAGCCCCAGCCGTGCGTGGACTGGAGCCCTCGTCGCGTCGGTTGCCGGCCTGGAGGGTGGCCGGCCACGAGCGGCTACGGGGAGGGGGATGTCGGTTGCCGCCCGAGCGTGACGGTGACCGTCCTGATCGAGTCACCGCGATAGATCTTGAGCCGAATCTTCTCGCCGGGCTTGTGCGCAGCGATCACGTCGCGAAGCCCGTCGATCGTCGAAACGGGCTGTCCGTCGGCGGCGACGATCACATCGCCGCCCATGCGGAAGCTCTCGCCCGCGATCACGACCTGCTCGGTGCCCGCCTTCAGACTGGCACGCGCCGCGCCCGACCCGGCGGTGACCGTCTGGATCACGAGACCCTTGCGCACGGGGAGACCGAACGAGTTCGCGACGTCAGTCGTCACCTCGACGGCAGATACGCCGAGGTACGCATGCTCCACCTTGCCCGATGCGAGGAGTTGGCCGACGACCGACTTGACCGTGTTGGACGGGACGGCAAAGCCGATCCCGACGTTCCCGTCGCCGGCGCCGCCCGTCTCGATCTGGGAATTGACCCCGATCACCTCGCCACGCGTGTTGAGCAGCGGCCCTCCGCTGTTGCCGTGATTGATCGGCGCGTCGGTCTGGATCACGTGGTCGATCGAGTAGCCGTTCGGCGCTTTTACGGCACGCTGGAGGGCGCTGACGATGCCCGATGTGACCGTCCGCTCGAGCCCGAACGGGTTGCCGATCGCGACGACGGCGTCGCCCACCTCGAGCCTGTCCGAGTCGGCCAGTGCGAGCGGGGTCAGAGCCCGCGCGCTGGCGTCGACCTTCACCAGGGCGATGTCCGTCGAGGGGTCGCTGCCGACGAGCGTCGCCTTGAGAGTGTCGTCGTTGGAGAAGCGCACCTCGATCGAGGTGGCCGAGTCGATCACGTGGAAGTTGGTCACGATGTGACCCTCCTTGTCGAGCACGAAGCCGGAGCCGAGTGCCTCTGACGACTGCTCGAACTGACCGCCGAGGAGCTCGACGAGGGGATCGTCGAGGTGATCTGCACCACGCCCGGGCCGCTCCGCTTGTAGATCTCGTTGATCGACAGCGCCGTGCCCGCAGCCGCAGGCACCGGAGTCGCCGGAGCCGCCGCAGGGCTCGACTGCCGCACGATCGTGGTCGACGTCGATCCGTCGAAGGCGCCGACGGCCGCTGCACCGCCGATCGCGACACCGCCACCGAGCACCGCGGCCGCGGCCAGGAGCACGAAGGGCTTGGCCGTGGAGCCGTTGCGCGGGAGGTCCCGGCGGGTCGCGCGACCGGGGACGGTCTGGTCGATTCCACAGGTCCCGTTATACGGCCGCGTTCGTGAACCGCGGGTTAGTCGCGGTTAAGCGGGTGTTGCGGGTCCCGGGGCACGCCGCGGCCGAACGGGGCGGCGAACCGCGACGCCCGCCTAGGAGACGTGGAGTGGGACGGGGATCTCTGCCCTGAGCCGCGTTCCCCGGCCGGGCGGGCTCTCGATCGTGAGTGTGCCGCCGAGAGCCGAGACGCGTTCGGCCAGCCCCTCGAGCCCTCCCCCCGCGGTCGGGCAGGCGCCACCGCACCCGTCATCGGCCACGTCGACGGTGACGACGTCCCCGGCCGCAGCGACGGATACCGCCGCCGCCGACGCGCCGGAGTACTTTGCCGCGTTCGCGAGCGCCTCGGCGACGAGGTAGTAGCTGCATGCCTCGAGCTGGGGCTCGAAACGGTACGCGGGCACGTCGAGCTCGACGGAGAAAGCCCCGTCGAGCCGCGGCACGAGCTGGGCCAGGGCGGCCGCCAACCCGTCCGCGGTCAGCACCGGAGGGTGCAGCCCTCGCGCCAGCTCGCGGATCTCGGTCACCGCGATCGCGAGCTGCTCCTGCGCCCGCGCCAGCAGCTCACCCGCCGCGCCCGCACCCTCGGGGAGGCGCGACGTCGCCACGCGGATTGCCTGCAGTGCCACGACGAGTCGCTGCTGGGCCCCATCGTGAAGATTGCGCTCGAGGCGCCGTCGCTCCGCGTCACGCGCCCGTACGAGTCGCTCGTGGGCCGCGCGGAGCTCGCGCTCGGTCTCACGCAGCTCCGTCGCGTCGCGGACGATCGTGACGACCTCGTTGTCGTCGATCGGGACGACGCGCGCCTCGAACTGGCGCTCCTCACCACCGATCGTGCGCAGCACGTAGGCCACGGTCTGCAGCGTTCCCGTCTCGAGCGCGCGGCGGGTGGTGAGCATCAGCGGCTCGGCGACCTCGGGCGGAAGCAACTCCTCCACCCTGCCGCCGACGACGTCCTCCCACGGGTTCGCGAGGAGGGCGGCATCGCCGGCGAAGTCGACGTACATGCCGTCCGCCGTGATCCGGAACATCAGGTCGGGAATGGCGTCGAGAAGCGCGCGCATCCGCGCGTCGACATCCGGCTCGACAAGTGGCGAATCGCCTTCCATCCTCGCGAGGGTACCCGGTGGGTCAGCCGAGCTCGACAGCGAGCTCGACGAGGGACCGGACATCGTCGTCGGTGGTGCGGAAGTTCACGAAGCACGGACGCAGCCCGACCTTGCCGTCGACGGTGGCCGGCGCGACCCAGACCCGGCCGTCGTCCTGCAGCGCCCGCACGAGCCGCGCGTTCCCCTCGTTCACGTCGCCCGTCACGTCGACGTGACGGAACGGGACGATCGACAGAGGCGGCGGCCCGCACAGAGGCTCGAGGGACGGATGCGAGATCACGAGCTCGTAGAGGAGCCGCGCCTGGCGGAGATTCTCCTCGACCGCGTCGCGAAACGCCTGCGCGCCGTGCGCGCGGAAGGCGAGCCACAGCTTCAAGGCCCGGAACGGTCGGGAGTACTCCAGGGTGATGTCGACCATGTGGCCCGTTCGCTCGTGCGGGATGTACGCCTCTTCGTGCGGCGAACGCCTCGACGAGATCGTCACGGCGCCGCACGAGCAGCACCCCACAGGCCTTGGGAAGGTAGAGCCACTTGTGGGCATCGAGCGTGACCGAGTCGGCCCGGTCGAGACCGGTGAAAAGGTGGGCGGCCGAGGGCGTGGTGGCGGCGGGGAGACCGTAGGCTCCGTCGACGTGGAGCCAGACGCCGGCTTCGGCGCAGACGTCGGCGAGCCCGCCGATCGGGTCGACAGCGCCCGTCAACGTGGTGCCCGCGGTGGCGACGACCGCGACCGGGATGCACCCGGCTGCGCGATCAGCCCGGATCGCGCCGGCAACCGCCTCGGGAACGAGCCGACGATCGCCGTCGATCGGGAGGGCCCGCACGTTGGCCGAGCCGATCCCGAGCAGCTCCGCCGCGCGCTCGATCGAGTAATGCGCCTCCTCCGAGCAGTAGATCGCCGCCGCCGAGCCGCCGAGGCCCTGATGACGTGAGCCCGGGATCGCTCGCTCCCGCGCTGCCGCGAGTGCGGTTGTGTTGGAGATCGTGCCGCCACTCGTGAACGCGCCCGCCGCGGCCGGGAAGCCGACGAACTCGGCCACCCAACGGATCGCCTGATCCTCGATCTCCGAGGCCGCGGCCGCCCAGACCGCAAGGTTCGCGTCGAAGCATGACGCGAGAAGGTCTCCGAGGACGCCGATCTCGAGACCCGACGAGGCGACGAAGGCGAAAAAGCGTGGCCTGACCTGGGCGATCGTCTCGTCCAGCGCGCGGCGGGCATCTTCCAGCACCTCCAGCGTGGAACCCGGTGCCTCGGGCAACGCGGCTTCGAGCAGGAGGCGGAGCCGGTCGTCGATCGGCGGCTCGCTCGGGCGCGCGCGGTCGAAGCTCCGCCAGGCCTCCGCCACGATCTCGGCGGCGCGAGCCAGCGCCTGCTTCGCGCGGAACGTCGAGTCGAAGGGTCACGCGGGCAGGATAGGGATCTCGACCTCGAGGCGTCCGGCCACGGTCGCGACCGCCGGGTAGACCCGGATCCGGCGGGTTGCCGGCCCCTCGATCGGGGTGCCGTCCGCCAGCGCGAACAGCGAGCCGTGGCAGGCGCAGCGGATCGCCTCGCCCTCGAGCCAGCCGTCCGTGAGCGGGCATTCCTGGTGCGTGCACCAGCGTTCGAAGGCGACGTACCGGTCGCCGACCCGGGCAAGACCGAGGTCGAGAGCGCCCGCCCTGGCCTCGCGCACCTCTCCGTCTTCGAGGTCGGCAGGGCCGAGGTCGACCGGCATCACGCGTCCCAGCGGACGTGCAGATGCAGCGGCGCGCGGAACTCCCACCCGTTGAAGACGGGTGGTCGGTCCGGATCCTGGCGGATCGTCGGCAGCCGTTCGAACAGCCGTTGTACGGCGATCCGCATCTGCACCCGCGAGAAGTGGTGACCGGAGCAGAAATGCGGGCCGAAGCCGAACGCACCGTGGTTGCGCTTCGGCCGGTAGAGGTCGTAGGCGTCGGCCGTAGGGCCCCAGATCTCCTCGTCACGATTCGCCGAGGAGACGAGCACGCCGAGGTTCGAGCCCGCAGGCAGCGTCGTGCCTCCGAGCTCCGCATCGACGAGCGCTCGCCGCGTCTGCGTTCCGATCGGCGAGACCCAGCGCAGCCCTTCCTCGATCGCGTCGCGGACGAGACCAGCCGGATCCGCGGCCAGCGCGGCGGCCTGACCCGACTCGAGCAATCCGGCCACCGTCGACCCGGCGGCATGGCCGGGCTCCTGCATCCCGCCGAGCAGGATCACCTTCAGCGTCGGGAGGATGGCGTGGATGCGCTCGGACAGCGTGCCATCGGCGTGCTGCAGCATCGTCGAGATCGTGCTGGAATCCGGCTGCTCCCAGAGTCGCTCGAAGACGGGCGTGAGGTCACGGTCGATCTCCGCCCCTGCCGCGTCGGAGGCGGCCCACTTCGCCGGATCGTCCTCGAAGTTGATCGCACCCTGCGCGAGCCCGTGGAACCAGCGTCGCAACGTGTCGCCTTCGACGTCCGGGAGGCCCAAGACCTGTCCCAGTGAGAGGACTGAGACCGGCTCGAAGTACTCGCTCATCAGCTCCGCTTCACCCCGGCCGGTCAGCCCTGCGAGGAGGCGCTCGACGATCGGCGTCACGAGCTCGGGTGCGGACGCTTCGACGACACGCGGCCTCAGCGACGGATCGAGCATCGCACGAAGTCGCTTCTGCGGCTCGCCGTCGAGCAGCAGGATGCTGTCGCCGCCCATCGCGCGCTCGAGGGGCGAAGGGTCGACTCGGGAGCCGAAAACGTCCGGCTGCGTCGCAGCCTGCTCGACATCGGCCCACCGGGTCACGAACCAGAGGCCGACAGCAGGCACGAAGCACACCGGCTCCTCCTGCCGCATTCGCGCGTAGACGGGATAGGGGTCGCGGTCGAGTTCCGCGACCGTGACCTTGTCGGCGATGCTCATAGCGCACTCACCCGCTCGACGACCTCGCGGCACCAGTCAGGGTACTGCGCCGGCTCGTCCACGAACTGGGACGGCTTGATGCAGAAGGTCGTGAAACCACGCTCCTGCTGCGCCGGGATCGACGCGATCGCGGGGTCGAGCGGCGAGACGCTGTCGTCGTCGGGGAAGACCGCCCGCATGCCGCCGACGAGCTCGAGCTCGCCGATGTCGCGCCCCGCTGCCTCCAACCCCTCTCGCAAGAGCAGCAGGTCGGCGTCAGTGGGCTGACCCAGCGGATGGAAGCCGTGCGCATAGCGGACGATCCGGCGGAGCAGGCGAGGGTGGACGGACTCGCCGCCGAGCCACAGCCGTGGACCGTCCGGACGCCAGGCCTTCGGCTCGAGGTAGACGTTGTCGTAGGCGTAGTGCTCTCCGGAGAACGATGCCGGAGAGTCCCCCCACAGTCCCGCCCAGGCCGTCAGGTGCTCGTCGAGCAACGCGCCGCGGCTACCGAACGGGACGCCGAGCGCCGCGTACTCCTCCCTGTGCCAGCTGACGGTCGGCTGCACCACCAGACGACCTTCAGACAGCAGGTCGAGCGTGCCGAGCTCACGCGCCAGCAGCAGCGGGTGGCGGAGCGGGGCGATCACGGCACACGCCGCGAGCCGCAGCCGCGTCGTCACCGCGGCGACCGCGGAGAGCAGCACGAGCGAGCTCGGCCACGGCATCGCGGGATCCTGATTCCCGGGCAGCGCGTAGTCCCGGGGGTTGCCCATGATCCCGTTCACCCCGGCGGCGGGGCCGAGGACGATGTGCTCGCTGACCATCACGGCGTCGAAGCCGGCTTCCTCGGCGATCACGGCCATCTCGACGAGGGCGCGCAGATCCCGAGGGGGCGTCAGCGTCCAGTTCTCGCTGAGGACGAGGACGAGCCGCGGCGCGCTCACCGGGGAACGTCCTCGAGGAGCGCAGCGGCGGCATCGACGGCCTCGCGCTGGGCGGCCGTGAGATCGTGGCCCGGAACCGCCGCGAGGTAGGCAAACGGATCCTCGATCCCAGCGGAGAGGCCGGAGAGCGCCTCGATCACCGCGAGCCCGCAGAACGGCACGTGACCGACCGAGTACCCGCCTTCGTGGGAGGCGACGAGCCGGCCCTCGCAGATCCAGTTCGCAGCTTCGAGCAGGCGCGCGGCCATCGTGCCGAAGGCTGACGCCGGCAGCAACATGCGGCCGAGCGGGTCGAGCCCGCCAGCGTCGAACCCGCACGCGATCACGACGAGATCCGGCCTGAAAGCCTCCAGCGCCGGCATGACCACCCGGTCGAGCGCATCGAGGTACGCGCCTGTGCCAGAGCCCGCGGGCAGCGGCACGTTGAGCGTCGCGCCCGAGCCGGCTCCGGATCCCGTCTCCGAGGTCGGCCCGGAGCCCGCAGGGTAGAGGCCGTCCTGGTGGAGCGACACCGCCAGCACGGAGGGGTCCTCCCAGAACACGGCCTGTGTGCCGTTGCCGTGGTGCACGTCCCAGTCCACGACGGCGACCCGACCCACGCCGCGTGCCCGCTGCGCATGTCGGACCCCGACAGCCACGTTCGAGAAGAGGCAGAAGCCCATGCCGAAGTCGGGGAGCGCATGGTGGCCGGGTGGACGCACCAGGGCATACGCGTTGTCGACGACGCCGTCGAGCACGGCGTCGATCGCAGAGATCGTTCCGCCGGCCGCGAGGCAGGCGATCTCGAAGGAGCCGTTGCCGAACGGCGCCTCGCTGCCCGCATCCCCACCTCGGCCCTTCGAGAGCTCACGGATGCGCTCGACGTAGCCGGGAGTGTGGACGAGACAGAGCTCCTCGACGGTCGCCTCCCGTGGCGTCAGCACCACGAGCCTGTCGGTCAGCCCGGTCGCGTCGAGGAGGTTCTTGAGCCGCCGCTTCGTGGAGGCACTCTCCGCGTGCTCCCCCGGCTCGAGCCAGCCGCCGGAGGGCAGCTCCGACGCGCCCGAACCGGTGTCGTGCCACATCATCCGTTCGTGCCACACGAGCCCGGTTTGCCGATCGATCGTCACGCGGTGCTGCCGTCGGCGATCTGGAGCGTCTTCAGGTCGGAGTAGAAGTCGAGCGCGAAGTCGCCGCCCTCGCGGCCGATGCCCGAGATCCCGATCCCGCCGAAGGGAGCCGTCAGATCGCGGACGAGAAAGGTGTTGACCCAGACCGTGCCGGCGCGGATCGCACGGCCGACGCGCTCGGCCCTCGCCGCCGAGCCCGTGTAGACGATTCCGGAGAGACCGTAGGCCGTCGAATTGGCCAGCGCGACGCCCTCGGCCTCGTCAGAAAAGGTCTGGACCGTTAAGACCGGACCGAACACCTCGCGCTGGACGATCTCGCTCTCGTTCGACCGCGGGATCACGAGGGTCGGCTCGTAGAAGAGCCCGCCGATCTCGGCCGGCCGGCCGCCGCGAACGATCTCGTCGCCGTCTGCCCGCGCGCGATCGACGAAACCGGCTACCCGCTCGAAGTGCCGGCGGTGGATCAGGGGCGTGACGGTGGTGTCGTCGTTGCGAGGGTCACCGAGCACGTGCTGGTCGGCGAAGCGGTGGAACAGCTCCAGGAACTCGTCGGCCACACCCTCCTCCACGAGGAGGCGCGTCCCGGCGAGGCACACCTGGCCGGCGTCGTCGAACTGTCCCGCAGCCTTTCTCGCGGCTGCCTCGAGATCGCTGTCGGCGAACACGAGCAGCGGCCCTTTGCCGCCGAGCTCGCCGGTGAACGGGACGATGTTGTCTGCCGCGGCGACGCCGATGTGCCGAGCGGTCTCGGGCGAGCCCGTGAACGAGACACGGCGGACACCGGGGTGCGAGACGAGCGCGGCGCCGACCTCTTCGCCGATTCCCTGCACGATGTTGAAGACACCCGGCGGGAAGCCCGCCTCGTCGACCAGGTCGGCGAGGAGCGAGCACGAGAGAGGCGACCATTCGGCGGGCTTGAGGATCATGGTCGACCCCGCCGCAAGTGCCGGCGCGGTCTTCCACGTCGAGAGCATGAACGGCGCGTTCCAGGGGGTGATCACCACGGCGGGACCGCTGGGCATGCGGATCACGCGGTTCGCGGTGCCGTTCGACTCCCAGGTGCGCTCCTCGTAGGCCACCGCGAGGTCCGCATAGCTGCGGTAGTTCCGAGCGCCACGGTTGATCAGGCGCGCTTTCAGCGACCGCAGGAGCATCGCCATGTCGAGGCACTCGACAGGGGCGAGCCGCTCGACGTTGGCGTCGATCAGATCCGCCAACCGGTGCAGGTAGACCGCTCTCCCCGCGGCGCCGAGCGCCGCCCAGGCCGGGAAGGCCTCCGTCGCTGCGGCGACGGCGAGATCGGCCTCACGCGCCCCACCCCGGGCGATCTCGCCGAGCGGCTGCTCGTCGATCGGCGAGATGTCGGTGAAGGTGTGGTCGCTCGCCATGCGCTCGCCGCCGATGAAATGGTCCGGCGAGACCTCGATGCCGTCGATCTGCAGGCGCCGGCTCACGCGATCTTGCCGAAGGCGAGCGTGCCAACGTCGACGGTCGTCAGGCCTCCGTCGACGGGAATCACGGCTCCGTTGATGTAGGACGCATCGTCGGACAGCAGCCACGTGACGGTTCCGGCGATCTCGTCGGCAGTGCTCACCCGCCTCAACGGCACGTCACCGGTGACGGTCGCATACGACTCCTCCCGCGAGCCACCCGTGTGACCGGCGAGCCAATCCATCTCGCCGTCGGCCATGGGGGTGCGAACCCAGCCGGGGCAGAGGCAATTCGCCCGCACGCCTGCGGGCCCGTGGTCGACCGCGATGCACTGGGTCAGCATCGCGAGCGCGGCCTTGGAGGAACAGTATGCGAGGCTCGACGGCGCCGCCCGTAGGCCGGCCACGGAAGCGATCGTGACGATGCCTCCCCGGCGCTCGAGCAGGTGCCCGATCGCCGCGCGGGCCATCAGGAACGCACCGGTGACATTGATGCGGTAGACGTGATCGAAAGTCTCCGGATCGAGATCGACCAACGACCCCTCACCGCCGACCCCGGCATTGAGCACGAGGGCATCGAGGCCACCGAAGCGGTCGACGGTCTCGGCAACCGCGCGCTCGGTGTCGGCGACAAGGCCTGTGTCTGCGACGATCGCGAGCGCCCCGGTTTCGCTCGCCACCTCCTCGATCGGACCGCGCCTCCGTCCCGTGACGGCGACCGCATACCCATCAGCCGCGAGCCTGCGCGTGACGGCGGCGCCGATCCCCGTTCCTCCCCCGGTGACGAGCGCAACGGCGGTCACGAGCGGATGTCCTTGACGATCTCCTGGTCGTCGACCGTGTAGCCGAACGTGAAGCGGAAGCCCTTGCCGATTCGCACCGGGGCAAGCAGGTCGTGCTCCTCGTGCGCTGCCCCGAACAGCTCGAGCGTTGCGCTGCCCTCCCAGACGGGCGAGAGCACGCGGTCGCGGCTCCGAGAGCGGGCGAGCTCGTGGACGGCCGGATCGTCGTGGCGGCCGGCTTCGAGCCGTGGGAAGTGGCGCACGTTGACGATCGGTGGGTCGTTGTGCGTCGGTCCGGTCTCCGAGATCTGCTCGAGCGTGACGGTCGCTTGCGCCACGCGCCGTTCGTACGCCGCACAGGTACCGCCGAAGGTCGCGCCCGGCCTCACCCCGGGATCGGCCGGACTGTCGAGCCCGAAGGTGCGTGTGATCCAGATCGAGCCGAGCTTCTTCGGGAAGCCCTGGAGCCAGCCTCGAGTGAGCGCGAAGTCGCGGTCGACCCAGATGAACGGGCACGTCGTCACCTCCTCGCCATCCAGCAGCGCATTGACGACGAGGAACACTTCTTTGTACTGGGAGCGCGACGGATCGATCAGCTCGCCCCCCTGCTCCGAGCACGATTGCCAGTCCGCGAACACCGCCGCACAGCGGCCGGCATCCGGATGCGGGTCGAGACCCAGGGGGAGGCAGGAGACGGCGCGCTCGGGATCCGCCCAGTACTCGATGACGAGGAAGTCGCCCACGTAGTGCCACGGGGGATAGGGGACGATCGATGCGCGGCCGCCCGGGGACCGCGGAATCGTGTACCCCGTCACCGGGGTCATGGGCCGGCCTCGGGCAAGGGCTGGCCGAGCGGCTCGCGGCTCTCGCGCTCCCACTCGACCGCAACCGGATCGAACCGGAAGTACGAGCGCGGCGGCAGCGGGCCCCACGTGTTCGAGGAGTACCGGTCGTCCGGCCAGACCCTGACCTCGTGGTCGTCCTGAAGCTGCTCCATGTCGCAGTAGAGCTCGACGAAGCACTCCTCTTCGACGATCCGGACGTAGCTCGCGATGTTGCCACCGACTCCGTGTCGAGCGGGCCCCCAGCCGAGCCAGCGCCCGTGCCGGGCAAGGTGGTCGAGCAGATCCCGCATCTGGCCGATGTCGACGGTGTCGAAGGCCAGATGGTGGAAGTGCGCGGGCGCCTTGTCCATCAGCGCCATCACGTGGTGATCGGTGTTGACGTTGAACCAGATCCCCTCCTCCCCGAGCCGGTCGGTGACCGCCATTCCGAGCACCTCCGTGTAGAACCGGATCGAGTCGCCGTAGTGCGAGCTGAGGCAGTTCACGTGCCCGAGCTTGCGCGGCGCACCCGGGCGCACGATCGACGACCGCCGGGCGTGCATCACCCACGGCTCCTGCGCGCGATAGGGCATCAGCTGGACGCCGCGACCGTCGGGATCGTGGAGGAAGAGGCAGCCTTCCTGCTCCTGCCAACCGATCCCGAGCGCCTGCAGGTGAGCGCGGGCGTCGTCGAGCGAGCAGTCGTGCGCGAGCTCGAAGCCGGTGTGATCGTGGCCCGGGTCGAAGGCGGGCGTCAGCTCGAGGCTGTAGGGCTCGTCATCACAGGAGAGCAGGGCCCGTCCGCCGTCCCGGCCACGGTCGAGAAGCCCGAACTCGACCCCCCAGCGACCCGCCGCCTCCTCCACGTCCTCGACGCCGAGGCAGACGTGATCGATCCGGCGCAGCCGGATCAAGCGGGCCGGCCCTCGGCGACCATTCGCTCCGCCTCGTCCTCCGGGATCGCGAGCGCGACATGGAGCGTCTGGGCCGAGACCTGCATCTGCTCGCCCGGACCGGCAAGGTCGACGTCCCATTCCTCGATCGTGTTCGTCAGGCGCCCGATCCCGGAGATCTCCACCTCGACCATGTCGCCCGGCCGCATCGGGCGCGAGTTCGCCGGCGTGCCCGTGAGGATCACGTCACCGGGCTCGAGCGTGATCAGGCGGCACAGGTCGGCGAGTTGGTAGGCGACCGAGAACAGAAGGTCGTCGGCCGTCGCCTCCTGCACGACAGCGCCGTTGAGGTAGGTCCGGAGGACGTAGTCGGTCGAATCGAACTCCGAGGCGGGCACGAGCTCGGGGCCGAGCGGGAGGAAGCCGTCGTGACCCTTGACCCGCAGCATCGCACCGCGGTCGGCATGGCGGAAGTCGTGCATGCCGATGTCGTTTGCGCACGTATAGCCGCCGACGTGGTCGAGGACGCGCTCGATCGGGACGCCCTTCATGCGCTCCCCGATGATCACGGCGAGCTCTCCTTCGTAGTTCAGGAACTGTGCGCCCTTCGCCATCAGCACGGGCCGTCGGTGGCCGTTGAGGGTCGTCGGCGGCTTGACGAAGTACGAGGGCTCGGCGGGTGTGCGCGCGTCGTACTCCCTCACACGGCTCTCGTACGTGAGGTGGACGGCGAGGATCTTGGAGGGAGATGCGGGCGCGAGATAGAGCGCCGTCGGCTCCGGGATATGGACGCCGTCCGATAGGACGATCTCGTCGCCCTCGCGGCGACCCCAGCGCTCCTCATCGTCGACCTCGACTCTGACGCAACGGCCCTCGGGCTTACAGATGGGCAGCATATTCCTGCAACTCCCACTCGGAGACCGTCTCCACGTCGAGCTCGCCGACCTCGTGGCCGAAGCGCTCGACCTCATACCGTTTCATCGCGACGAACGTGGCGACGAGCGGCTTCCCGAGCGACTCGACCAGCCGCTCGTCGGCCTCGAGCGCGTCGAGCGCGGCGCCGAGGTCCGAGGGAAGGCGAGAGCCGGCGTGCGCTTCGTCGGCTCGGTAGGCGTCGCCGACGACGGGCTCGGGTGGAGCGAGGCCCCGGTCGATGCCGTCGAGCCCCGCAGCGAGCAGCGCGGCCGTGATCAGGTGGGCACAGGCCGTCCCGTCACCGGTGCGAACCTCGACGCGGGCCCGTGCCCCACGCTCCTTGGGCACCCGGCAGAACGCGGTGCGGTTGTCGTGGCCCCAGTTCGCGTGCGTCGGCGCAAGGCTGTCGGGAAGGAGCCGCTTGTACGCGTTCACGGTCGGGCCGAGGAGCGCCTGCAGGCCGGCCGCGTGCTCGATCACGCCGGCGATGAACCCGGCCGCCAGTGGGCTGAGGCCGTCCGGCCCTCCCTGGTCGGCAAAGGCGTTGTGACCGTCGTCGCCCCGCAGCGAGAGGTGCAGGTGGAAGCCCGAGCCACCCTGGTCCGCGAACGGGCGCCCCATGAAGGTCGCGAGCATGCCCTCGCGCACGGCGATCTCCTTCACGGCGGCGCGCAACATGAACGCTCGGTCGGCTGCGTCGAGCGCCTCGGAATGCTTCACGTTGATCTCGTACTGCGAGTTCATGAACTCGTGATTGGCGGCGAATGCCTGCAGGCCGAGCTCGTCGCACCACAGCAGCATCCGCAGCACGATCTCGCGCGGATCCGAGACGGCGCCGACGGTGTAGACGCGCGAGAGCTCGTCGACGTAGCGCCGCAGGCCACCGTGGGCGTCGGGGTCGCGCTCGAGCAAGAAGAACTCCAGTTCCGGCGCCACGATCGGCGTCAGTCCCTTCGCGGCGTAGGAGTCGATCACGCGCTCGAGCAGCGCACGAGGGCAGACGGGCCAATGGTCGGAGCCGTCCAGCGTCCAGGCCTCGCCGAGGCACCAGGCAACTTCCGGCTGCCACGGAACCTGCCGAAGCGTCGACAGGTCCGGCCTGATCGCGAAGTCGACGTACCCCTCGTCGCCGCCGACCACCGGCGTGTGCCGCAGGTCGGTCCCCATCACGGCGGCGCAGAAGGCGACGCCCTCCTCGCACATGTCGGCGAAGTGCGGGACCGGGATGTCCTTGCCGCGGGCGACGCCGTGCAGGTCGGTGTAGAGCAGGCGCACCGCGCGCACGCCCCGTTGCGCGAGCGCTGCGGCAGCCGCACCCGCCTCGTGGAGAACGTTGTCGTGGCTCGTCGTCATCCCACTCCTCGTGTCACGCGCGGACCCGCACGGGCAGGCGCTTGATGCCGTTGAAGAAATTCGACCGTAGCCGCTCGGGCGTTCCGTCGAGCTCGATCCGGTCCAGATAGGGAATCATCTCCTCGAGCCAGATCTTGACCTCGAGCTTCGCGAGGTGCGCACCGAGGCAGAAGTGAGGCCCGCCGAGCCCGAACGTGAGGTGACGGTTCGGCGAGCGGCCGACGTCGAAGCGGTACGGATCGACGAACTTCTCCTCGTCGAAGTTTCCCGACGCGTACCAGATCACCACCTTGTCGCCGGTGCGGATCGTCTGCCCGTGCAGATCGACATGGCGCGTCGCCGTCCGCCGGAAGTGGTGCACGGGATGAGCCACCCGCAGGATCTCGTCCGCGGCAGTCGAGGCCAGTGACGGGTCGGCGACGAGACGGGCGGCCTCGTCCGGGTGCTCCAGCAACGCCAGCAGGCCGAGACTGATCGTGTGTCGGGTCGTCTCGTTCCCTGCCGTCGTGAGCAGGATGAAGAAAACGCCGAACTCGCGCTCGTCGAGCCGCTCCCCCTCGACCTCGGCTTCGACGAGCTTCGTCGTGACGTCGTCGCGCGGGTCCGCACGCCGTAGCTCACCGAGCCGGCTGCCGTACTCGATCAAGTCGCGCGAATACGGGCTCGAGAACGGCAGCTCCTTGTAGGCCGTCAGGTCGGCGCTGCCGAAGGTGTACTCCTCGCCGACGACCTCGGGGTCGGTGTTGCCGAGCAGCTTGTCGCCGAGCTCGATCAGCAGCTTCCGGTCCTCGACCGGCAGTCCCATGATCTCCGAGAAGACCCACATCGGCAGCTCGGCGGCCACATCCTCCACCCAGTCGAATCGGTCTCTGTCGAATGCGCGTGCCAGGATCTCGCGCGCAAGCCCCCGGATCCGCTCCTCGTACGCGTTCACGACTTTCGGCGTGAATCCCTTGTTGACGATCGCCCGCATGCGCGTGTGAACAGGAGGATCGGTGTCGAGCATCGACTTTCTCGCCTCGACCTGCGACGGCGTCAGATCTTCGAGTGAGGTCCCCCCGGTCTCGGACGAGAACGTGGCGTAGTCCTTCGAGACAGCCACGATGTCGTCGTAGCGGGTCAGCGACCAGTAGCCGTTTCCGCCCGCCTCGTCCTGCCAGCGGAGGGGCGCGTCGCGGCGCAACTTCGCGAGCCACGCGTGCGGGACGCCGTCGGCCCAGACGTCGAGGTCGGAGAGGTCGATGTCATCGAGCGCGAGGCCGTCGATCGTCGGCCCGGCGACGCTGGGTGCGGCGGCGGAGGTCGGCACGTGATCCTCACGCTCTGCGCGGCGCCTCGGCGGCCACCGTCGGGGCAAGGAAGCGCACTTCGAGCCCTTCACCCGCGACCCTGATCTCGTAGATCGGCAGCGGGTCGAGGGCCGGGGGCGAGAGGACATCGCCGGTGCGGACGTCGAACTCGGAGCCGTGGCAAGGGCAGACGACTACCGCGCCGTCGAGCTCGCCGTCGGAGAGCGGGCACTCCTCGTGCGTGCAGGTGTCGTCGAAGGCGACCCAACCGCCGTCGACCCGGCCGAGGCAAACCGCCCGGCCGCCCGTCTCGACCCGGCGGAGCGCACCTTCGGGGGCGTCCTCCGCCGGGCCTGCCGGATGCCAGGTGGTGGCGTCGCTCACGGCTGCGGTTCGAACCCCAACGTCTCGTCGAGGGGAGCGACTCCCTGGTGCTCGGCAGCGTGCGCGGCGGCGTTGTCGACGTTGGCGCGGCGCGTGACGACGACGATCAAGAACCAGACGAGCGCGACGACGATCAGCCCGATCGTCCATGCGGCCGCAACCCAGTTGTAGTTCGAATTGTCGTGGGGCTCGGGATGGAGCGCACCGTAGAAGCCGAGCACGGGCGTCGCCACCGCGATGGCGACGATGAGGTACTGCCATGGCTTGTTCCCGCTCTTCGCGACGAGCCGGAATGCCGCGAGGGCAAGCACCAGATAGATGAGCTCGATCGCGAACGAGCCGATCGTGGCCGAGAGGATGAACATCGCGAACTGATCGTTCGGGAAGAACGGCACGAACTTTCCTGCCTCGTCGACGAAGCCGAACTGGGACGCATAGCTCGTCGTCAGTGCGAGGATCACGAGGCCAATGCCTCCGAGGGCGACCATCAGGTTTCCGACCCATGGCGTGTCGTGACGCGACGTCTTGGCGAACGTCTTCGGCAACAATCCGTCGCGTCCCAGCGCGAAGAAGCCGCGGCCGATCATGACGCAGATCGCGAGTGCCAAGGCCATCGCATCGAGAATGACGACGAGCTCGAGAATCGTGGCGAACCACGACCCCACGAACTTGGTCGCCATCTCGCTGACGGGCGCGGGTGAGAACGCCCACGCGCCCTCGCTGACCGCCTTCTGCCCGTAGCCGATCGAGAACGCGTACGCCATGATCACGAAGAAGACCGCCGCCACGGCGACCGTTCCGATGAGGGCGCGCGGGATCGATCGGTGTGGATCTTCGGACTCCTCCCCGATCGACGCCGCGGCTTCGAAGCCGACGAAGAGCAGGATCCCGAGCAGGATGCCACCCAGCACGCCCCCGCCGGTGATGCCGAACAACGAGGTCTCACCCGGATTGAACATCGACAGGGTATTCCCGTTCTCGCCGCCTTTGACGATGATCACGAGCGCGAGGATCAGCATCGGGACGAATGAGACGGCGGCGAATGCCAGCATCGCGCGGATCGCGAGCCGCACGCCGTAGTAGTTGAGGACGAGCACGATGGCGAGGGCGATCATTCCCCACACCCACCAGGCGGGACCGCTGTGCGAGATGTGGGTCTTCCAGAAGTTGTCCGTCAGGATCCCGAGCCCGAGATAGATTCCGCCGCCGCCCAGGAAGAGCGCACCGACGAAGAAGAACCCCGCACTGAGGACACCGATCCACGGGTGGGCCCCGTGTGTCAGATACTCGTAGATGGCCCCCGCGCCCGCGTACTTCCGGGCGTAGAGGGAGATCGTGTACGCGATCGCGAGCACGCCGATCCCCGCGAGCAGGACGGCCAGCGCTGCGTTCCAGCCGGCACCGATGTCCGGTCGCGAGACGCCGCCGAGCACCAGGGCGACGGAGAACATGGGCCCGATCGCGAGCGCCTGCGCGACCGCGTGGCGGGTCTTCAGATTCTTGGTCCCGAGCGTTCCCGTGGTGGCGTCGCCCGCAGCGGCCTCACTCATGCGATCACACCCTCCCGTGTCGGTCGGACGCATTCTCTACTTGCGTCCGGGTCGTCAGGACGATAGAACGTTCGAACATCGAATGTCAACTATCCCGGACCCCCTGCCTCGGAACGCACTCGGCACAGCCGCTGCGCGTCCGCTCGGTCGTCGGCCTCGCGTACGACGAGATCCGTTCCCTGATCGTCGCCGGCTCTCTCGCGCCCGGCTCGCGCCTCGCCCAGGGCGACCTGGCAGACCGGCTCGGGATCTCGCGCGGCTCGGTGCGGGAGGCGTTGCGGCGGCTCGCCGGCGACGGCCTTGTCGACTTCGAGGTCAACCGGGGCTTCTTCGTCGCCGAGGTGGGTCTCGACGACGTGCGGCAGCGACTCGAGGCCCGCCTCGCCCTCGAGCCCGAGATCGCGCGCCTCGCCGCGGCCAGGCGGACGGTGGAGGACCTCGCGGTGATGCGCGCCACAATCGTCGCCGAGCAGGCCGCCCGCAGCTCCGACGACGTCCACGACGCGAGCCGCGCCTTCCATGCCGCGGTGGCGCAGGCGACCCGGAATCACGCGTTCACGAAGCTGCTCGACGCGCTCTGGATCGCAGACGTCGGCCGGCGGCTCCTCGCCCAGCGCCGTCGGGCCGAGAGCTGGCAAGACCACGACGTCGAGGAGCACCGCGCCATTCTGCAAGCGCTGGAGCAGAGTGACGGAGAGCTGGCGGCCTCATTGATGCGGGCGCACGTCGAGGACGCCGTGCGGCACTGGTCGCCGCGCGGCGGCTGAGGCCCCTCGCCGCGCTCGGTCAGTCCTCGAGCGTGAGCTCGACCGTCCGCACCGACTGCTCGCGGTCGGCGCCGAGCGCTTCGTCGATTTTCGCCCGAAGCTCACCGGAGGCCTGCAGCTCTTCGGTGATGTCTGCTCCGCCGATGAGCTCGCCTTTCACGAACACCTGCGGGATCGTCGGCCACTCACTGAGGGCCGTCAGCTCCTGACGGATCCGCGCGTCGGGGAGGACGTCGACGGTGGTGATCGGCGCACCCGCCTGCCAGAGGGCCTGCAGGGCGCGCATCGAGTTGCCGCAGGCGGGCGCTTCGGGCGTGCCCTTGATGAAGACGGCGACCGGCTCGGTGTCGATGACGTGCCTGATCTGATCCTGCAACGTGCTCATGCCGTTCCCTTCGTTCGGATGCGAAGCTCGTGGATGGTGCCGTCGGCAAGCGGCGCAGCGAGCGCGGCGTTGACCAGCTTGTGCTGCTGGATCAGCGCCAACCCGTTGAAGGCCGGGGAGACGATCGTGACCTGGAAATGGTCGCCGCCGCCCGTCCGGTCCTCGACGTCGATCTCGTCGCCGGGGAAGGCCCGGTCGAGAAGATCGCGGATCAGATTCGCTGCCATCGGCAATGATGCTAACGATGGCCGGCCGCGTTGCCTTCCTGCTCTCCCTTCCGGAGCGCGCGGTGCGCTCGCTGTTCGCGCTCGCCGGAGGGGGCGTGCACGAGACGGCGGAGCTCGTGCTGCCACGGCTCGTGCGCCGCTCGCGACTGTACGAGGCGACCGCCAAGAACCTGCTGCGGGTCTCCATCGAGCTCGTCGGAGGTGTCGAGGCTCCGGCCGGGGTCGTCGACGAGTACGAGCCGAACGCCAAGCGCCTCGCCGTCCGGAAGACGGCTGGAAATGCCGTCGAGCTCGGCTCGATCGCGGCGTTCGGCTTCTCACCGCTCTGGCTGCTCGCCGCCGGCGCAGACGTCACCCACGGGACCCGGGTCTACCTCGATGCCTTCGTGCGGGAGCTCAAGGTCGCGGGCGTGCTCGCGGAAGAGGCGCGGCTCGGGTCGATCGACGAGCTGCTTGCGGCGCTCGAGGGTGGATCGGGCACGGCGGCCCGGCTGATCGACATCCCGCCGCTCGAGCTCGCCGCCCTGCGCCGGTCGATCGCCGACCTGCGCGCGGACGCGAGCGGACTTCCGTCGCCGGCCGAGATGGCGTCGCTGTTCGACGGGCTGCGCGCCGAGGCGGTACGCGAGCGGCGGACCCTGCTCGAGGTCTCGACCGGCGTCGGGATCGCGTTCTTCAACTCGGCGAGGCACATCGGCCGCCAGCATCTACTCGATCCCTACGGCGAGGATCTGAAGCCGCTTCGCGACGAGGGGTTCGGGACGTACGCAGCCCGCGTCGCGCGGCCGTACGGTTCGGCGATCGCCCGGCACTTCGATTCGGATCGCGCCAGCCTGACCGAGCGCGGCATCGACCGCCTGCGGGGTGGAGGGTGACCTGCCTCTCGCGCTACTCCCCTTCTCTCGGGTAGCGCGGTGGGTGAGCTCGTCCAGCCGACCTTCCGTTCGACCGTCACCCGGCTCGTGGGCGACGATGCTCGAGCCTGGCTGGCCGAGCTCCCAGCACTCGAGAGCGCCCTCGCCGATCGCTGGCGGCTCGAGCTCGGGCCGGAGCTCCGCGGAGGCCTCCTCGCATCGGTCCGCGCCGTCCGCCGGGAGGACGGCTCCGACGCCGTGCTGAAGCTCGCCGGCCCCTGGGACCGGACGTCCGACGAGGCCGTCTGCCTCCGTGCGTGGGGCGGTGGGCCGGCGCCTCGGCTGCTCGAGGCGGACGAGGAACGCGGAGCGCTCCTGCTCGAGCGCATCGTGCCGGGCGTGGCTGCGACCGACGCAAGCGCCGAGCACGTGGCAGTGCTCCTCCCGCAACTGCAGCGCAGCGATGGGCCACCGCTGCGGCCACTCGCCGATGTGGCCCGAAGCAGGCTCGACCACGCAGAGCGCGAGGGACGCGCGGCCGGCGCGAAGCTCACCTGGGCGCGAACGGCCGTGGAGCGCCTCGGCGAGGACGCCCCGGCACCAGGGCTCGTCCACGGCGACTTCGACGAGCGCAATCTGCTCCGCTGCGAACGCCGTGGCCTCTGCGCGATCGACCCGCTCCCATGCTGGGGTGACGGGACCTACGACGCCGCCTACTGGGTGCACGCGAACCGGCGTCGAGGACGACGCGCGCGCTTCGACGCCATCGCGGGCGCCCTGGATCTCGACCGCGACCGTCTCAGGGACTGGTGCGCAGTGATCGCCGTCCACGGCTGAGCCGCACGCCACGCCGCGGTGCATGCCACATCTGACGGCGTGGCATGGCTGAGCCGCACGGCACGGCTGAGGCGCACTCAGAGGCGCGGCCGCAGGCCGCAGCCGCCACCCCCAGATCAGAGCCGCCAGATCAGAGCCGCACCCCAGGTCGCAGCGCATGCCACGTCAGAGCCACACCCCACATCAGAGCCGCTCCCCAGAGTAGAGCCGCCCCCCAGATCAGCGCCGTACCCACATCAGAGCCACACGCCACGTCGACCTAGCCGTCTCCAAACCAGCCGGCGGATCCGTCCCGCTCGCCCAACGCAACCAGAAGGCAGCGCTCGTGGCTCGGAGCCACAATGTCTGTCGACCGCGCGACAACGTGACAAGGCGACCGGGCCTCGGCATCCTGCAGCGCCGAGCCCTGGCCGATCTCCGTCCCTTGAAACGACACCCGAGAGAAAACGGCGCCAACCGACAGCGCTCGTGGCTCAGAGCCACAAGCGTTGTCTGCTCACCTTGGTGTCGGCCGGCGGGGGCGTAGTCGATCGCCTGCGAGCACCTCCTGACGGCGCACGGCGAGCTCGACCGGATCCGGCGTCATACGGGTGACGAGCCCCAAGAGCGCTTCGTTCCTGATCTCCCGTTGCTCCGCGGCCCGCTCGCGCTCACTCACGACGATCCGCCGGACGTGCACGTAACTCGGTCGCGGCACCCCGATTCTCGCGGCCGTCGCACCGACGCGTCGCCACACCTCGGCGATCGGCAGCGACTCGTCGTCCAGGCGACGAATCGCCCGGATGAGCCTGAGGTCGTATCTCGGCGCAGAAGCCGTCATCCGCCCATCGTGGCGGGCATCACGTCGCGGTTTGTGCCGGATTTGTGCCAATCGTGTCCTACGTGGAGAGAGAAGACAGACCCGCGGATCGCTACTCGACGACAACAGACAGCGCTTGTGGCTCTAAGCCACAAGCGTTGTCGGGCGCTCCTTCCTTCCGGTCACTGATTGATGCCGGAGAAGGCGGGCGACGCCTAGAATCACGGTATGGCCCATCCGGACACCTTCGGTGCACGCTCCTCGCTCTCGGTCGGGGGCCGCGAGCTCGAGGTGTTCCGGATCGACGCGCTGCAGGCGCGCTACGACGTCGCACGGCTTCCGTACACGCTGCGGATCCTGCTCGAGAACGTCCTCCGACGCGAGGACGGTGTCACCGTCACGGCGCGCGACATCGAGGCGATCGCCGGTTGGGACGCGGCCGCCGAGCCGTCGCGGGAGATCAACTACAACCCTGCGCGTGTCCTACTGCAGGACTTCACGGGCGTGCCGGCCGTCGTCGATCTCGCGGCGATGCGCGCCGCGATGGCAGCCCTCGGTGGTGACCCGCAGAAAATCAACCCACTGATCCCGGCCGAGCTCGTGATCGACCACTCGGTCCAGGTCGACGACTTCGCCACCCGCTTCTCGATCGAGCGGAACTCGGCGCTCGAGTTCAGCCGCAACAGGGAGCGTTACGCCTTTCTCCGCTGGGGTCAGGGTGCGTTCGCAAACTTCAAGGCTGTCCCACCCAATACCGGCATCTGCCACCAGGTCAACCTGGAGTTCCTGGCGCGTGTGGTCGAGGAGCGGGACGGCCAGGCGTTCCCCGACACGCTCGTCGGCACCGACTCGCACACGACGATGGTCAACGGGCTCGGGGTGCTCGGTTGGGGCGTCGGCGGGATCGAAGCAGAGGCGGCCATGCTGGGAGAGGCGATCTCGATGCTCGTCCCCCAGGTCGTCGGCTTCCGGCTCCACGGGGCACTTCCCGAGGGGGCAACGGCAACCGACCTCGTACTCACGGTGACCCAGATCCTGCGCCAGACGGGCGTCGTCGGGAAGTTCGTGGAGTACTTCGGCCACGGCCTCGCGGGGCTGCCGCTCGCGGACAGGGCAACGATCGGGAACATGTCCCCGGAGTACGGCGCCACGTGCGGGTTCTTCCCCGTCGACGACGAGACGCTCCGCTACCTGCGCCTGACCGGGCGCGACGACGACCGCATCGCTCTCGTCGAGGCCTACTGCAAGCAGAACGGCCTCTGGCACGATCCAGCGGAGCAGCCGACCTACTCGCAGGTCGTCGAGCTCGATCTCTCGACGGTGGAGCCGTCGATTGCCGGACCGCGACGCCCGCAGGACCGTGTGCCGCTGCGGGAGGCGCGCAACGCCTTCTCGGCCGCGCTGCTGTCCTTCGGAGTAACGGAAGGCAACGGGCAGGTCGACGAGGCGGGCTACGAGTCGATGGACGCGAGCGACCCGCCGGCGCTGACAGCGACCACGATCCGGAGCGCGGTCCCGCTGCTGATCGACGGTGCGGAGGTCGAGATCGACCACGGTGCGGTGGTGATCGCGGCGATCACGTCCTGCACGAACACCTCCAATCCCGCGGTGATGATCGGGGCCGGCCTGCTTGCCAAGAAGGCCGTCGAGCGCGGCCTCACCCGCCAGCCCTGGGTGAAGACGAGTCTCGCCCCCGGCTCCAAGGTCGTGACCGAGTACTACGAGAAGGCCGGCCTGACACCCTTCCTCGAAGCGCTCGGCTTCCACACCGTCGGCTACGGCTGCACGACGTGCATCGGGAACTCGGGCCCGCTGCCCGAGGCAGTCTCCGAGGCGATCACCGAAGGCGACCTCGTCGCGTGCGCCGTTCTCTCCGGGAACCGGAACTTCGAGGCCCGCGTCCATCCCGAGGTCAAGGCGAACTACCTCGCCTCGCCCCCGCTCGTCGTCGCGTACGCGCTGGCCGGGCGGATGGACGTCGACATCACGACCGAGCCCCTCGGGCACGACGCCCGGAGCGGGGAGCCCGTGTTTCTCGCGGACATCTGGCCGTCACCCGCCGAGGTGCAGGAGACGATGGCGGCGGCGATCGGCCGCGACATGTTCCTCGAGACCTACGCGAACGTCTACGAGGGCGAGGACGCGTGGCGCGAGCTTCCGGTGCCGACCGGGGAGCTGTTCGAGTGGGAGGCGACGTCGACGTACGTTCGTCGCCCGCCATATTTCGACGGCATGGCACCGTCCGCGGGCGTGATCGCCGACATCCACGGGGCTCGCTGTCTCGTCTCACTCGGTGACTCGGTGACGACCGACCACATCTCTCCGGCCGGATCGATCAGGCTCGAATCACCGGCCGGCCGGTACTTGGTCGAGCACGACGTCGCGCCGTCCGACTTCAACTCCTACGGCTCGCGTCGCGGCAATCACGAGGTGATGGTCCGCGGGACGTTCGCGAATGTCCGTCTCCGCAACCAGCTCGTCCCGGGCTCCGAGGGAACGTGGACGGTTCACATGCCCTCGGGCGGGGAAACGACGATCTTCGCGGCGGCAGAGGCGTACCTCGCAGAGGGGACGCCGACGATCGTGCTCGCAGGCAAGGAGTATGGATCGGGGTCGTCGCGGGACTGGGCCGCGAAGGGCCCGAATCTGCTCGGTGTGCGAGCCGTGATCGCGGAGAGCTACGAACGAATCCATCGCTCCAACCTGCTGATGATGGGAATCCTGCCCTTGCAGTACCTCCCCGGTGAGAGCCGGGAAACGCTTGGCCTGACTGGCCGCGAGGAGTTCTCGGTGACTGGGGTCGCAAACGGCGAGGCGCGCGAGGTGACGGTCACCGCCGACGGCGTCTCGTTCGGGGCCATCCTGCGGCTCGATACCCCGCGCGAGCGAGAGTACGTCCGACACGGCGGCATCCTCCCGTACGTGCTGCGGCGGCTGCTCGCCGGCTGACGGGCGCCTGCGTGCGCTCCGACACGTCGATCGAGCCCGTCCCCGACGCGCACCGCGTCCTGGGTCCCCTCGACACCGGCCTCCTTTGGGGCAATCTCGGGGTGTCGCTGCTCGTGATCGTCTCTGGCGCGATCCTGGTGCCGGCACTCTCGCTTCCGGCCGCGCTCGCCTCCATCGTGCTCGGCTGCATCGTCGGGAACCTGATGCTCGCAACGGCCGCGGCGATCGGGGCGCAGGGGCGGGTGCCGGGGATGGTCCTCCTCAGGGCTCCTCTCGGCCGCAAAGGGTCGTATCTGCCGACGGGCGTCAACGTGATCCAGTGCGTCGGCTGGACAATCTTCGAGCTCATCGTGATCGCCGCAGCGGCCGGGGCTCTCTCCGACGAGATCTTCGGGTTCGAGGGCAGATGGCTGTGGACGATTCTGTTCGGTGTGCTGGCGCTCGTCTTCGGCCTGCTCGGCCCGGTCGGAGTCGTGCGCCGGTTCGTTCGCCGGGTGACGGTGTGGGCCGTCCCGCTCGCGATCACGTACCTGACATGGTGGGCGCTCGACGGAGCGGATCTCGGCACTCTGTGGTCCCGTCCGGGCGAAGGCGGCCTGTCCGTGTGGCAGGGGGCGGACATCGTCGTCGGCGTGACTGTCTCGTGGATCCCGCTCGTGGCCGACTACACCCGCTACACGCGCTCGCCGCGAGCCGCCTTCGTCGGCGTCGGGCTCGGGTACGGGATCGCCGATGCCTGGATGCTGATCCTCGGTGCGTTGCTCGTGCTCTCGCGGGACCTGACAGACCCTGCGGCGCTCCCCGCCGCCGTGGTCGCAGGTGGGCTGATCGCCGTGCTGGCGTTGCTCGCGCTCACGGTTGCCGAGACGGACGACGCCTTCGCGAATGCGTATTCAGGCGCGGTCTCCGTCCAGAACCTCGCTCCCCGCGTGCCTCAGCGGCTGCTCGTCGTCGCGACGACCGGCACCGGCGTGCTCGGGGCGCTGTTGATCGACCTCGTCTCGTTCCAGTCGTTCCTGCTGCTGCTCGGCTCGTTCTTCGTGCCGCTGTTCGCAGTCCTGCTCGCCGACTGGCTCGTGGCATCCCGCTCGTACACCCGGGACACGTTCTTCCGTGGGCCTTCGTGGCGTCCCGGACTGATCGTCGCCTGGGTCATGGGCTTCGCGCTCTACCAATGGCTCTACCCGACCGGGCCGTCGTGGTGGGTGAGTGCCGTTGACCACCTCAGCCCCCCGTCGTGGAGCATTCCGGTCACGGTGCCGAGCTTCCTCGTCTCGTTCGGGATCGCGTTGCCGGTCGCGCTCGCGTCCCGGCGGATCCGGCCGGTTACAGTCCCCGCATAGCGCGGATCGCGGTCATCGGTCACCTGTGCCGCGACGTCGTCGCGGGTGCGCCACCGCGGGCCGGCGGCGGCGTGCTGTACGCATCACTCGCACTCGGGCGGCTCGGCGCAGCAGCGGCCGCGACCGCCGCGTGCGCCGAGGCCGACCGGGGGCTCCTCCTGCCGACGCTCGAGAAGACGGGAGTGGCCGTCACGTGGGTGCCGTCGCGGGTAACCACCTCGTTTTCCTTCCACTACGAGGGCGACGAGCGCGTGATGGCGGTCGACGCGGTCGGCGATCCATGGCCGGCCGAGCGCGCCGCCGCCGCGACCCGGGGCGCGTCGCACGTCCACGTCGGAGCGCTGCTGCGCACGGACTTCGGGCCTGCCGCCCTCGAGGCGATGGCCTCGTCCGGGGCGCGACTCCTGATCGACGCGCAGGGCCTCGTGCGTCGTGCCGAGACCGGGCCTCTTCGTAAGGACGGTGGGATCGGCAGCGCCCTCCGTCACGTCGCGATCCTCAAGCTCAACGAAGGCGAGGCGGCCGCCCTTGCGGGCGGGACGGACGCCGCTTCGCTGAGAAGGCTCGAGGTGCCAGAGGTGATCTTGACCCTCGGCTCGCGCGGCTCGCTCGTCGTCACGGCGGACGCGGACGAGTTCGTAGGCGCTACTCCGGTGGAGACGGCCGACCCGACGGGTGCCGGCGACGCCTTCGCGGCCGCATACCTCTGGTTCCGGGCGGAGGAGCTGCGGCCAAAGGCCGCGGCCGCGGCCGCGAGCGACTTCGTCACGACGCTGCTCGCCGAGCGGGCCTGATGCACGCGCTCGTCGGGACGACGTTCGGCGTCTTCGAGCTCGACCTCGAGTCGGAGATCGCAGAGGCGGTCCCCGGGCGGGCGCTCTCGCCCTCCGACCACGAGGTGTCGCTCCCGCTTCTGATCGCGGCCGACGCTGCCGGCTCCCGCGTCGTTGCGGTTCTCGCACGCCGGCCGCCGCTCGTCCTGTCGGACGACGCGGGCCTGACCTGGCGCGAAGTCGGCGGTGGCCTGCCGGCGGGCCGGGCGGTCGCCCTCGACCCCGACCAGCCCGATCGGATCCTCTTCGCGTCGGAGAGCAGGGTGTTCCTCTCCGAGGACGGCGGCCTCTTCTGGCGCGGCCTCGCGCCGGAGCTGATCGAGATCACGGCGCTCTCGTTCTCATAGTATTTGGGCCGCACACGACGAAAGGGAGCGCAATGAGCGGGCTCGACGACCTGATCAAGGGTGTTGCGGGCGGCAAGGGAGGAGGGCTCGGCGATATTCTCGGCGGGCTCACCGGAGCTGCAGGCGGCGGCGGTCTCGATGACATCCTCGGCGGGCTCACCGGCGGGAAGACAGGGAGCGGCAAGAGCGGGGCCGCCGGAGGGATGGGCGGTCTGCTGACGAGCCTCCTCCCCGTGCTCGGCGGGATGCTCGCGAGCGGCGGCCTACAGAAGGTGCTGGCAGGTTTCCAGGCAAACGGCCTCTCGGCCCAGGCGGACTCGTGGGTCGGAACCGGCGAGAACGAGCCGATCAGCGCCGCCGACGTGCGGAAGGTGGTCGGCGACGAAGAGCTCGCGAGGATCGCCGGCGAGCTCGGCGTGTCCGAGGACGAGGCCGCCGCTGCGGTGGCGGAGGTGCTACCGACGGTGGTCGACAAGGTGTCCCCCGACGGGAAGCTCCCGCCGGCGAGCGAGCTCGATTCGGCGTTCGGCGCGCTCGAGGGGCTCGGCAGCGGAGCTCCGGCACCGGGCTGACCCGTCGCCGGTGTCTACAGCCGGAACTCGCCTCGGGCGACGGTGACGGCCTGCCCGCCGACCTCGACGCGGTCGATCAACCCTTCGCCGCCCTCGGCGCGAGCGTAGAGCGTCGAGGGGCGGCCGATCGCGCCGCCCTGGGAGATCGTGATCTCTTCACCCCAGGCAACGCGGCCGTGGCGAGCGAGATGGCAGGCGAGTGGACCGGCGGCCGAGCCCGTTGCGGCATCCTCACCGCCGCGCCAGAACATCCGCGTCGTCCACTCGTTGCCCGAGCCGGCAAAGCAGCTGACCCCGGTGACCGCGAACGCCTGCAGTGCCTCGATGTCGGGCCGCAGGGCCGCGACCTCCTCTTTCGAGGCCAGCGCGACGAAGAGGTGGGTGGCGCCGTTGTCGTAGCGCTCGACCGGGAGCTCCGAGCCGCCGACGCCGAGAGCCTCGAACAACGCCGTGGCCTCCGAGAGTGGAACGACGGTCGGCACCGGCTGCTCCATCCTGCCGAAGACGATCCTGCCGGACTCGTCGCGCTCGAGCACGACCGGCACGTCGCCGCGCGCGGTCTCGAGCGTGATCACGACGAGCTGGAGCGGAGCGCCGAGCACGAACGCCGTACCCAACGTCGGGTGCCCGGCGAAAGGCAGCTCGAAGTACGGGGTGAAGATCCGGATGCGAGCGCTGCCGCCGGCCTCTGGTGAGAGCACGAACACCGTCTCGCTGAACCCGATCTCGAGCGCGAGCGCCTGCATCGTCGCATCGTCGAGCCCACGGGCGTCGGTGAACACCGCGAGCTGGTTCCCGGTCAGCGGCGTGTCCGTGAAGACGTCGACGACGACGTACCGAAGCGTTCTCACGGCCTCAGCCTAGTCGCGCGGCGCTCGGCCTCGACCCACTTCGCATGGTGCTCGCGTGCCCAGGCCTCGTCGACGTCCCCCAATGTCATCCCGCGCAGCGCGTGACGGGTGCTGGGGTGGATCAAGGCGAGGTAGAGGTGGCCGACGAGGAGGATCACCGAGAAGAGCGTGAGCGCGTCGTGGACCGTGCCCGTGCCCTCGAACAGGAACCGGTGGTCGCGTTCGCCGAGCCAGAGAAAGAAGCCGGAAAGCGCGAACAGCAATGCGAAGGCGACGGTCAGCAGCGCGTTCAGCTTCTGCCCCGCGTTGAACCGCCCCTGCGGCGCTCTGCGACCTCGAAGCCAGCGACGGTCGTCGCGGTCGATCGTCTCGATCTCACGCCAGTCGTCGGCGAGCCTTCTGCGATTTCCTGCCACCACGATCACGAGAATCGCGATCGCCCACGCGACCGCAACCCAGATGTGGACGTTCTTGACCAGATTGCGCCGGCTGATCAGCGTCGACAGCGCGGGGAGGTACAGAATCAGCCCCGATGCGAGAAGAGCGAAGAACGCCGACGCGTGCACCCAGTGGAGCACCCGCTCGGTCCGGGTGAAGCGCGCGATCCGCGAGGGCGTCGTCGAAGCAGCGGGTCGTGCGTCAGGCCGAGTAGCCATTCGACTTCCCGAGCCATGCGTCCACGTCGTACCCGTGCTGCTCCCAGAAGCCGGGTTGCGGCGTGGTGCCGAGCTCGATGTGGTCGACCCACTTGACGCTCTTGTAGCCGTACATGTCCGGGATCACGAGGCGAACGGGAGCGCCGTGCGGGCGCGAGATCGGGGCGCCGTCCATCTCGTAGGCGAGCATCACGTCGGGAAGCACTGCTTGCTCGAGCGTCAGCGAGTCCTCGTACGGCAACTCTGCGGACACGAACCTCAGCGCCGACGCATGGCTCTTCGCGCCGACACTCGCCAGGAGGTCGGGGAGCCGCACTCCTGCCCAGCGGACATCCGACACGGACCACCCGGTGACGCAGTGGAAGTCGGAGACCTGCTCGGCGCGGGGCATTGCCTTGAGATCGGCGAGCGAGAAGCTCGCGGGAGTGGCGACGAGGCCGTCGACCCTGAGGCGATACGCCGCCGGGTCGATGTTCGGCATCGAGTCGGCGATGGTGTAGATCCGCCATCCTCCTCGTCGGCACGATCGCCGAGACGGACGACGGCACCGCCCGACCGAGGAGGCCGCCGACGTCCTTGGCGAGGAAGAGGCCGACCGCTCCCGCCCCCAGGATCCCGAGGAAGCCCGCGCGGCCGATCGCCCGGTCGTTCATCCGTCGTCGCCCTTTCCAGTCGCTTCGTCTTTCGGTGACGTCGTTCTCGTGGAGTTGTTGTACCTGCGTTCGACGTCGGCGTGCTCGACTCCGACATGCAGCTCTCGCCGTCGCAGGCTCGAGCGAGCATGGCAGTTGTTCGCATGCGTCGTCGTCCTCGGTTCGGCGTGACGCTTGACTTCGGTTCTGCAGTCCGTGCGCGATGCGGGACGTTCCGTCCGGTGCATCACTCGGTTATCCCTATCCTCCTCCGGGTGCGCGTCTACCTCTGCAGGCATGCCCAGGCCGCGGCCGGGGATCCGGACGAGCTCCGCGAGCTGACCTCTGACGGCCTCGAACAGGCGCGAGTGCTCGCTGAGAAGCTCGCCGGGCTACCGGATCCGCCCCGCCTCGTGCTGACGAGCCCGCTCACCCGGGCGCGCCAGACGGCCGCCGAGATCGCCCGCTGCACCGGTGCCGTGCTCCGCGTCGAGGCGTCGCTCGCGCCCGGCGCGACTGCCGCCGCGCTCACCCGGGCGCTCGAGGGCGATCAAGGCCCGGTGGCGACGGTCGGTCATCAGCCGGACTGCTCGGAGATCGCCCTGGCGTTGATCGGGCGCGACCCCGGCTTCCCGGTTGCCGGGATGGCGGAGCTGGAGCTCGTCGAGTGACGGCAGCCCTCGACGTGCGCGAGCTCCGTAAGAGCTATGGCGCCGTCGCGGCGGTCGAGGGGGTCAGTTTCGCCGTCGAGTACGGGCGAGGTTTTCGGCCTCCTCGGCCCGAACGGTGCCGGCAAGACGACGACGGTGGAGATCCTCGAGGGGTACCGCCCGCGCGACGGTGGTGACGTGACCGTGCTCGGCGTCGACCCCGACCGCGGAGGCTCGGCCTGGCGGGAGCGAATCGGCGTCGTCCTCCAGGCGTCAGAGCTGCCTGCAGCTCTGACAGTGCGGGAGGTCCACCGGATGTTCGCCGGGTACTACGCGCAAGCCGCGCGACATCGACGAGGTGATCGGCCTCGTCGGGCTGGAGGAGAAGTCCGATGCCCGGGTGAAGACGCTCTCGGGTGGGCAGAAGCGGAGGCTCGATCTGGGGGTTGCGCTCGTCGGCGACCCGGAGCTCGTGTTTCTCGACGAGCCGACAACGGGTTTCGATCCGGCCGCACGCCGCACGGCGTGGGAGCTCGTGCGGTCGCTACGAGCGCTCGGGAAGACCATCGTGTTGACGACGCACTATCTCGACGAGGCACAGCAGCTCGCCGACCGGGTCGCGGTGCTGCGCGAAGGGAAGATCGTCAAGATCGGATCGCCCGCCGAGCTGATCGGCGGCACCCCGCGAGTCGAGATCCGCTACCGCGAGGGCGGCCGGGACGTCGTGATCGAGACCGACGAGCCAACGCGCGTTTTGGCAGAGCTCACGGGCGCGCGGCAGCTGCCGCGGGCAAGGAGCTCGAGGCGCTCGAGGTCGTCCGGCCGTCGCTCGAGGACGTCTACCTCGATCTGATCGACGGCGAGGACGGGCATGAGGCTGTTCCGGCACGAGGTGCGCACGCAGCAGCTGCTGTTCTGGCGGAACCGCGAATCCGCCGTCTTCGTGTTCATCTTCCCTCCGATGCTGTTCCTCCTCCTGGGAGCGGTGTACGACGGACGGATCGACGGCTTCCCGGCGGCCGACGTGCTGCTCACCGGCATGCTCGGATACGGATGCGCCAACACGGCGTTCGCGGGTCTCGCGATCACGCTCGTGATCCGCCGCGAGGGCGGGATCCTCAAGCGCATTCGAGCCACCCCGCTCCCTCCGTCGACCTACCTCGCCGCCATTCTCACCTCGACGTTCGCTCGTCTTCGTTCTCCAGACGCTCGTGATGATGGGGCTCGGGATCGTGCTCTACGGCGCGCGCGGCCGCAGAACGTGCTCGGCCTGATCCTGACCGTGCTGCTCGGAGTCGTCGCGTTCGCAGGTCTCGGGTTCGGTGCCGCATCACTGATCAGGTCGTCGGAGGGCGCGTCGGCCGTCGTCAACTTGGTCGTCCTGCCGATGGCGTTTCTCTCTGGCTCGTTCGGCCCGACTCGGCGCTATCCCGAGGTGCTGCAGTGGATCGCGGACGTGCTGCCGCTGACGTATCTGATCGATCTGCTCAAGCAGGTCTACCTCGGCGGTGACTCGTTCTTCGGGCATCCGAAGGAGATCGCGATCGTCGCCGCCTGGGGCATCGCGGGCCTCGCCATTGCCTCGCGGCGCTTCGGCTGGGAGCCGCGCGAGCGCTGACACGCCGCCGGGTCCAGAGGTGACACTCATTGCTCGCGGGAGTCCTGGCGCGATACCGTGAGCGAGATGTGCTTCGAGCTCGATTCCGTGCCGCCGGTTCCGGCGCTCACCGGCGGAGCGCCAGTCCGTTCCGAGGACCTGACGCTGGATGCAGCCGACGGGACGCGTTTCGCCGCCTTCGCGGCTCTACCCGACGAATCGACCGGGGTCGGGATCGTCGTGCTACCCGACGTGCGGGGGCTGTACCGCTTCTACGAGGAGCTCGCGCTCCGGTTCGCCGAGCGCGGCTACGCGGCCGTTGCGTTCGACTATTTCGGGCGCACCGCAGGTGTTTCGAAGCGCGACGAAGAGTTTCCCTACATGGAGCACGTCGCGCAGACGACGCCCGCCGGGATCCAGCAGGACACGCGGGCGGCGGCCGAGTTCCTCCGCTCGCCGGCCGGCGGCGGATGCACGACGGTGTTCACGGTTGGTTTCTGCTTCGGCGGACGTAACGCGTGGCTCTCGACGGCTGGTGGGCACGGGCTCGCGGGCGCGATCGGCTTCTATGGCTCGACGGGCGAGCGGAACGGAGCCCCCGGGCCGACCCAGCGCGCGGCGGAGTTCGAAGCGCCGATCCTCGCCCTTCAGGCCGGCGACGACGACAACATCCTGCCCGAGCACAACGCTGCCTTCGAGGCGGCGCTCGAGGCCGCCGGAGTGGAGCACGAGCTCGTCGTCTACGACGGCGCGCCGCACAGCTTCTTCGACCGTCGCTACACCGAATTCGCTGACGCATCAGCCGACGCCTGGGAGCGGGTGCTCGCGTTCATCGCCGGCCACACGCCGACGGAGCACGCCGGAACGGCCTTGCGCTAGACCGCGAGGTAGTTGTGCAGCTCGTAGATCGTGAGGTCCGGCGGCGACGCGACGGAGCCGGACAATTCCATCACGATCGGCATCAGCCGATCTGTCGTGAAGATGTCGAAGTCGGCCTGGGTCTCCCAGACCTCGAAGATCCTGAACCCGCTTCCGGTGAAGCCCGCGCTGTGCATCAGCATCCCTTTCGGCGGATCCTCCATCGCGCCGAGCCGTTCGCTGATCGCGTCGTAGTTGACGGTCGAGCGATCCGTCTCCTCCTCGACCCAGTCCTGCACGACGGCTACGGGCATCCCTGCCTCCTTGGATTGACTGCGGTCATCATGGCAGCCCACGGGGCCCGAGATAGGTCGGCCGCGTGAAGCGCCCAACAGTCACGTGCGGGATGTTCGACCCGTGCCGGAGCGCGCAGGCCAGCTGCTCTGGTCGTGGGATACTGCGCGGGTGCGTCACCTGATCGTCGCCTGCCTTGCCGTGTTCGCTTGTTCGGTCGGCACAGCTGTCCAGTGTGCGGGCGCGGCGGCTGTTGCTCCCTCCCGGCCCACGGTGATCCGGCTCGTCTCGACGACAACCGGGGTGGCGTTGTTGGTCGATACAGGCGCGAAGGGCCTCGGCATTGGAGACACGATCTGGTCGACCAGCATCCTCTCGAACGCCGTGGCGCAATTCGGGCGGGCCAAGGGAGCGACCGTCGGAATCGACGCCGGCCGAGCGACCCATCTGGGAACGAAGTCCGAACAGGTCGACGTGGTAGCCACGCTGCCGGGAGGCACCATCCACATCAAGGGGCGCTCCCGGAGAGCCGGCGCCACAGGCGTCCTCCCGGTCGTCGGTGGAACCGGCCTGTACGCCGGGGCACACGGCACGCTCTCCGTGAGAGACATCCCGGGAGGCCCACGCTCCACGAACGTCTATCGGTTGCACTACACACAAACCGTTGCCTAGCCCACGCCCGAAATCCACCGCGATCTGCCAGAGGACTCGCTGCCTGGTCTCGCGGTTCGAGACGGCCGCTGAGCATGCCCATCCTCCCCGAGGCTAGCTGGTGGTGATGAGAAGACTGCTCGGATATGCGGCTGTGAGCGGAATCCAGAGGTCGTTGTGGCCATTGAGCAGTCGGAGGCGCAGTTCGCGCCCGGCCGCGATGGAGCGGGTGACCGAGCCCACGGTGATCTCGTGGTAGACCCAGTTGGCTGTGGAGCCGTTCCAGTTGTTGAAGTGAACCTCCGACTCCGCGATCTTCGTGCACGATGCTCCGCCGCCTGCGCAGTCGTAGAGGTACGCGTAGGGGTGGGCGCTCTTACCGGTGTCGAAGTCCTCGACGGTGCTCCACAGCCTCAGCGTCACGGGCCCGTCGAGCTGTAACGGTGCCGGCAGGACGTATCGCCAAATCTGGTATTTGCTGCCGTCGGTAATCGACTCTTTGCCGTCGCCATGCTTGATCGTGAGCCCGGGGTCGCCGTCTGCGTCGTGGTCTGGGACAGGCGCAGCGCTCGGGGGAGTGGTGGCGGTGATGTCCCACAGGTCGGCGGAGGGACCGGTTGGCTGCAGGTACAGCGTCGAGGATGCGATGGTCGAGTTGACGGTGATCGTGACGAGGCCGGTTGCGCTGCGCCCGGTTCCGTCGTCGACCTGGTAGGTGAAGCTGTCGGTGCCGATGAAGAGCGGGTTGGGTGTGTAGACGAAGGAACCGTCTGCGAGAACGAGGGCGAGTCCGTTCGCAGGGGAGCTCAGCAGCGAGGTGTTGACGGTGAGTGGGTCGCCGTCTTCGTCGAAATCGTTGCCGAGGAGTCCTGGTGCGGCGACGGTCAGTAGCGTCGCCTGTCCTGTGGTGTACGCGTCGGCGCCGGCGATCGGATCGTCGGGCTGTGGGAGGGTGTTGATCGTGACGGAGCCGGTTGCCGTTCCTCCGTTGCCGTCGGAGACGGTGTAGCCGAACGTCTCGGTGCCGGAGAATGCCGGGCCGGGTATGTAGGTGAAGTTGCCGCCGCCGTTTTGGGTCAGCTGGCCTGCTGCGATCGCGGTGGCATCCGTCGCGGTCACGCTGAGTGTGTCTCCGTCGGGGTCGGAGTCGTTTGCGAGGACGTCGAAGGAGACGCCCGCGGGGTCGTCCTCGTTCACGGACACCGTCTCGTCGGTTGCTTGGGGCGGGTCGGGCTGAGCGGTCACCTGGATCGTCAAGGTCTGCGGCGTGCTGGTATCGCTGCCGCCGTTGGTGGTGCCGCCGTTGTCGACGGCCTGGACGGTGATGGTCGCCGTCCCGGAGGCGTTCGCGGCCGGGGTGAAGCTGAGCGACCCATCCGTTGCGACGGCGGGCTGCCCGCCGGTTGTGAAGAGAAGGTTGTTGGAGTTCATGACCGCGAAGAGGAGGCTCTGGCCGGTTTCGTCTGCAGGCCCGGGGCTGATCGCCGTCGCCCAGCCGGGGACGGTTCGTGGCCCTGCGTCCTCGGACACGTTTTGATCTGCGCCTGGAGTGAACGCGGGCTTGTCGTTGACCGGGCTCACCGTAATCGTGAACGTCTGCGGCACACTCGAGTCGATGCCGCCGTTTTGGGTGCCTCCGTCGTCGACGGCGGTGAGCGTGACGGTGGCGGCTCCGTTTGCGTCGGCGGCAGGCGTGAAGGTGAGCGTCCCGTCGGCTGCGACCGACGGCCGGCCGCCGACTGTGAACAAGGCGGCGTTCGTGTCTGTGGTCTGGAAGGTCACGGTCTGTCCGTTGTCTGCCGGGGGTCCGGGACCGATGCCGGTCGCCCAACCGGGGACGCTTTGGATGCCGGCGTCCTCCAGCACCGTCTGGTTCGGCCCCGCTGTGAAGGCGGGGGCGCTGTTTGGGGTACCCGGGGACGGCGCCGGGGGCGGAGCGCGGAGCCGGGGTCGGGGTGGGAGGTGCGGGTGGTGTCGGCGCTGGTCGCGGGGTGGGCGTCGTCGGGGGAACGGACGGCGGCGCAGGGGGCTCCGGCTGACTGCCCGCGTCGACCTGGATGTGGACGGTTGCCTGGCCCGTCGCTCCGGTGGGGTCCGCGACGGTGTAGGCAAACGCCACCTCCCCGTGGAAGCTGGCTGACGCCGTGTAGCGGACGCGCCCACCCTCGATCCTGGTAGCCCCGCTTTGCGGCGCCTCGACCGTGCGGAGGTGCAGTGCCTCGCCGTCAGCGTCGTTGTCGTTCGCGAGCACATCGACGGCGACCGAGTCTCCTGCGTCGACGTGGGCCGTGTCGTCGACTCCGACCGGCGGGAGGTTCGTATCGCCGACGGCTATCTCGACGCGCCCGGTCGACAAGGCGTTCCTGGGGTCCGAGATGGTGTACGTGAATCGTGCGAGGCCCCGGTAGCCGGCCTCCGGTGTGTACGTCACGGCGGTGCCGTCGTTGTGCGTAGCACCTGTGGAGGGATCCGAGGAGCGCAGAACCCAAACCGGATCGCCGTCCGGATCACGGTCGTTTTCGAGCACCAGCACCCGCACCGGGGTTCCCACCGGGGTGCGGAGGCTGTCGTCCACGGCGACGGGCGCGTCGTTGCGCGCGTGCACGAATACCGTTCCTCTGGCGTGCCCCCGCCCGCCTTTGCCGTCCGTCACGACGTAGTCGAAGGCGATCTTCCCGTTCGCGTCATCCGGCAATTCGAGCTCGACATGGTTTTGTTCGATGGTCGCTGACCCGGCGGAGAGATTGCTGACCGCGGTTACGTTCAAGCGCATCCCCGTCCGGGTCGGTGTCATTGGCGAGAACGGCGACCCTGATCGGCGTGTCCTCTGCGACGCTGAGCACGTCGTCGCGAGCCACAGGCTCATCGTTGACCGGCCGCACGACGACCCGTACGGTCGTCCTTCCACAGGGGCCCGGCTCGCCACACACCTCGTAGACGAACGAGGCAACCCCCGCGAAGTCTCGGGGCGGCGAGTAGCGGATGCGACCGTCACTCAGCACCAACGCCGATCCTGCGGATGGGCGGCGGATGATCCGAACAACCGCCCTCGTCGCTCCTGCGCCGGAAGGGCTGACGACGATCGTCTCGTCCTCGTCGGCTGTGACCAACGTGCTCATCGGCGCGTTCGGAAGGTTTGCGGCAAGCGCTCGTTCAGGCGGGGGTGGGCCGACGATCCCCGTCGTGACAGCGGCCGCCGCGACGGCCAGCGCCCCCGAAACGGTTCCAATAGCGGGCGTCAACGGAAGCCGCCCCAAGAGCGGTGCGTGTGAAAGCCATGAAAGCGGCCCCATCGCGAATCGCAGTTTGCCCAACGAGATGGCGAGGAACGCCCGGACCACGCGCGGGTCGAACTGCGCGCCGGCGCAATGAGCGATCTCCTCGCGGGCCGCTTGTGCATCCGACGCGCTCTTGTAGGACCGCGCAGACGTGATCACGTCGAACACGTCGGCGACGGCGACGATTCGAGCGGCGAGCCCGATCTGCTCGCCGGTGGCTCCTGCTGGGTAGCCGCCACCGTCCCAGCGTTCGTGGTGCTGGGACACCGCATTCGCCCACGCTCCCAGCCAGCCCCGCAGTGGTGCCACGATCTCGCCGCCGAACTCTGGATGGCGCCGCAAGATCGCCCACTCCTCGTCGTTCGGTCGACCCTCTTTCTCGAGGATCTCTGTCGGCACTTCGAGCTTCCCGATGTCGTGGAGGAGCGCCGCCCAGTTGAGGAGATCGATCTCCTCCTCGCTCAACTTCATCTCCTCCGCGATCATCTGGGAATAGGCACGAACGCGGTCGGAATGTCCCCTCGTGAGCGGGTCGTGGGTGTCGAGTGCCGCGACAAGCTCCAGCAGCTCCTGCGCAGCCTCGACCGGAGTCGCGTCCGCCTGGCCCGCTTTCATCGCCGCAACGCGTTCCTCCAGCGTGTCGACGCTCCGTGAGTTGAGCGCCGTCCGGAACCGGGATGGAGCGCGGTCAGGGAAGACGAGCGACAGCTTGAACAGCACAGCGAGCGGCAACAGCCGGCGCGCCACCCGATCCACTGCGACCAGCACGAGGGTAGCCAACGCGGTCAGCACGACCCACCACGCCAGGTACAACCAGAACGACTCGAGCGGGGCCGGAAAGACCGCGCTGACGAGCGCGACGAACACGATCGAGGCCGCAAAGGGAGCGACGAGCGCGACCGCACGGATCAGACGCGCCTGCATTGGGCGCGGGGTCCATCGAGTCGTCTGTGACGCCGTTGTATCCATGGAATGCGGACAGACCCCGCACAGGCCGTATCGGCATCGAGAACAGCGTCGATGAGTGATCCGGACACCGTGCGGCGGGCGTCGAGCCGGCCGACCGTGCAGTCCTCCCATGTAATGATCTAGACCATAAAACGGGAGGTTGGCGGGCCTTACTAGGGCAGGATCTCGACGTACCCGTCCGTTCCATGCACGCGGATCCGCTGCCCATCCCGGATCAGCCGGGTGGCGTGCTCCACGCCCACGACGGCCGGCAAGCCGTACTCCCGTGCGATCACTGCGCCATGGGTCATCAGGCCCCCCACCTCCGTCACCAGGCCCTTGATCGCGACGAACAGGGGCGTCCAGCTGGGGTCGGTGTAGGCGGTGACCAGGATGTCGCCGGCTTCGAGATCGGCCTCCGCCATGTCCAGGATGACGCGGGCCCGCCCCTCGACGGTCCCGGCGGAAACCGGCAGGCCGACCAGCGCGCCGGCCGGCACATCGTCGCGTCGGTACGCCCCGGCGACGGCCTCGCCGTCCGAGGTGAGCACCCGGGGCGGCGCGAGCGCTTGATACGACCCGAATGCGTCCTTGCGCTGCGCGGATGAGCTCGTGATCCACCTGGTTCGTGCGCACGACGTCCTGGAGTTCCTCGAACCTGAGGTAGAAGATGTCTTCCGCCTCGCGAACTACGCCGGCCTGCACGAGACGTTCGGCTTCCTCCAGCAACGCCTGCTTGTACACGAAGTAGCGGCTGACCATGCCGTACTTCGGATACTCCCGGTAGCCGATGTAGGTCCGGACCCGGTCGATCATCCGTTTCGCCTCTTCGGCCTTCCGCGCCCCGTCCGGCAAGTCCCGCACGCGCTCCAGCAGCTCCTGCTCCTTGTTCCAGGCCTCCTGCCGCCCTTGGTCGAAGCGCAGCTTGCCGGCGCCCGGCTCGAAGTTCTCGATGTTGCCGAGGATCATCGGGACGAGGGTGGTGGGGCGTTCGCTCCAGCGCGGCCTCGTGATATCGATCTCGCCGGGGCAGCGCATGCCGTACATGTCGAGCCAGGCTCGGATGGCGTCTCGCGCTTCCATGCCGCCCGCGAGCTTCCCCAGCTCGTCCAGGAAGCCCTCGTCGTCGACCCTCTGCAGGAACAACACCACCTCCGGGTGCGGGCGGATCACATCCGCGACGTCCAGGAGCGCCAGCCCCATCTCCGACGTGACGTTGTGAGGGACGGACTGCGTCAGCGTGTCGGCTGCGTTCTTCTCGCCCAGCCACGCCTCCAGCTGCTCGTTGAGCCACCACGTCGCCTCCATCGCCGACATGAACACCTGATGGCTCTGTGGATCGAACAGGATCCGCTTCAGCTCCGGGATGTCCGCCAGGATGAAGTCGAGCAGCGCCGGTCCGGACTTTGTCCGGATCTCGCGTTTCAAGTCGGCGACCGAAGCCTGGTTGTGCCGGATCAGTTCGGTGACGATGTCCGGATCGGTCTCGATCGAAGCGGGCGCGCCGCCCGCCCCCGGCGGCATCGTGGCGGGAGGCTCGTCCGGGAGCGGCCGAACGAAGTCACCGCGTTCGAGGATGGTCTGCAGCGCGTCTCCGATCAGTGGATCGGACTTCCGCAGGGCCTCGAGGAGGCCGGGGCAGACCAACGGCGAGGCCAGGCTCTGGGTGACGTCGACGAACAGACGCCCGCCGGCCTCGGCCATTGGCCGGGGGGTCGTCAGCTGCCACAGCGAGAGCCCCAGGGGCTTCATGGGGTCGGTCATCATCTGCTGATGACCGACGGAGATGTAGACGTGGTTCTCTCGGTCGCCGGCCTCCGGGATGGGGAACAGCGTCGTGATCGGCCGGCTCTGGACGATCTGGAAGCCGTCGTCGACCAGGCACCATTCGATGTCCTGGGGGCAGCCGAAGTGCGTTTCGATGCGCCGGCCCTGCTGCGCGAGTCGTACCACCTGTGCGTCCGTCAGCGCCGGCTGGTCCTGCTGCGCCGGCTCGATCGCCTGTTCCTGCGTCCCGCCGGCCGGCGAGGCGTAGATCCCAAGCTGCTTGGTGGCGACCGCTTTGGCGACGACTTTGCCGTCCCGCACCCTGTAGACATCTGCGTTCACGAGACCGGAGACGAGGGCCTCACCGAGGCCGAAGCTGGCTTCGACGGCAGCGACCTTCCGGTTGCCCGTGACGGGGTCAGCGGTGAACAGGATGCCGGCCGCCTGCGGGAAGACCATTTGCTGGACGACCACGGCCATGTCCACCTTCCGGTGACCGAGCCCATTCCGCAGGCGGTAGGTCACGGCCCGCTCGGTGAACAACGACGCCCAGCAGCGTCCGACGTGCTGCAGGATTGCCGCCGGCCCCACGATGTTCAGGTAGCTGTCCTGCTGGCCCGCGAAGGATGCCGTCGGCAAGTCCTCTGCCGTCGCGCTGGATCGCACTGCGTAGGCACCTCGCTCGTCGAGCTGGGCGATCGCGCCGGTGACCGCCGCGGCCACGTCGTCCGGGATGGCAACAGCCTCGACGGCGCGGCGGATCTCTGCGCTGAGCATTCTGATCGACTCCCGGTCGTCCACGTTCAGGAGCGAGAGCCGGTCGACCCGATCCTCGATCGACGGCGCTCCCGCCATGATCCGGCGGAACGCATGTGTCGTCACGCAGAAGCCGGCAGGTACGCGGATCCCTTCGATTCGCGAAAGCTCCCCGATGTGCGCTCCCTTGCCTCCGGCGATTGCGGCCTGCGTCTGGTCGATCTCCTCGATCTCCAGCACATAGCTGCCCATCGGCTCTCCCTCCTCTCGCGTCGTGCGCAGGCGCGTCCTTTTCGCGGCCGTCGCCCGACGATGACCCCGAATTCGGTCGCCTTCTCGACAGCACCCACGGCCACACTCTCCACTGCCTGAAAACAGCGCTCGCACCGCTCGGTACGCGTGGTCTAGGTGGCGTCACGCGCGGTTCCGGATCAGCTGCCTCGATCCACCTCGCCAGTGGTCGAGGGTGCGGCGAGACCGGCTAGCTCGTCAGCCGTGTATTCGTCATGGATCTTGCCGAAGGAATAGGTCGCGCGCTGCGGCCAGCCCGCGGGCGAGTCCTCGAACGACTCCTGCCTGCCGTAGGGCGTCAGGTCGATCAGCGGCACACCGTCGACGCCACGGCCCTGTGTGGAATAGGTGCGGTAGACGCGCGTGGCGTCCCGCAGGAACACGCTCAGTCCGAACGACCCTGTTCCGTGGGGTGACGGATGCAGTTCGTCGCGGAACCGGCCGTTCGCCGACGAGTAGACGGGGATGTCCGGCCTGCCCATACGGTGCATGTACGCCTGGAACTCGTCGAGCGGTGCGGCAGCCTCCATGGCGAAGGTGACGTCGACCACGTGCAGATGGGCCAACTGCGGAACGTGATCGGTGAACGCGGAGCAGCCGGGGCAGGGGTGCTCGTCGTGGGGCCTGAGCATGTGGTGATAGACGATCAGCTGGCGTCGCCCTTCGAACATGTCGAGAACGCTCGTGGGGCCGTCCGGCCCGGTCGCCTCGAGCGTCGCATCGACCTCGGTCATCGGCAGGCGCCGACGCTGCGCCGCAACCGCGTCACCAGCACGTGTGTGTGCTTTCTCGGCGATCAACAGCTGCTCGCGGGCTTGTCCCCAGTCTTCCGCAGACACCACCCGTGGCAGGGCCGTGTCGGCATGGCCGCGCACTGTCGTTGTCGTCGTCATCGGTGCCTCCTTCTCGCTTTGTCTTCAGCCGCTGGACTAGAGTCCTCGCCGAACGTCACGGGATCGGAGAACTGGGTGGCCGCCCAGGATCGTCGCGTGCTGACGGTCGCTGCGAGCCAGCATCTCCAATCCCACGTTTCATGGATAGCACGAAGTTGCCGCTCATAAACCCGTGGCGGCAACCGTTGCCGACATGCCTTCATGGGTGAGCACGTGGTTCGGTAGAACGCTGTGCTGGGCGCCTTTCTACCCAGATCGCGGCAGAGACGGACCTCGCCCCGAACCGCCGTCGATAGCACGATCGACCTGTCCATCGCTCGGGTCGGCGGTTCGAGTCCGTCATGCGTCTGCGCTTACTCCCTCGACGCGGGACTTGACCGGCCGCTGACCAAAGGCCTATTCTCCGGTGGCGGGAAGCTGCGGCCAGCACTTGACGCACGTCGTAGGAGGTCGTGGTGGCATCAGACATCTTCGCCAAGATCGGCGACATCAAGGGTGAGTCGGTCGACACCAAGCACAAGGACGAGATCGAGCTCTTGAGCTGGTCCTGGGGCGTGTCGCGATCCGCGTCGGGATCAGGTGGCGGCGCCGGGGCGGGAACGGGCAAGGCGCACTTCAACGATCTCTCCTTCACCCACAAGATCGACAAGGCGTCCCCGTTGCTGCTGAAAGCATGCGCGACCGGGCAGCACCTGAAGGAAGCGACGATCACCCGCCGGAAGGCGGGCAAGGGACAACAGGAATTCCTCGTCATCAAGATGAACGACGTGCTCGTCACGTCCGTGGCCGACTCCGACGACGGCGGTGGAAGCCAGATGGAGTCGGTGACCCTCGCATTCGCGAAGGTGGATCTCGAGTACAGGCCGCAGAAGCCCAACGGGTCTCTGGATGCCGGCCTCCATTTCAAGTACGACCTCAAAGCGAACAAGGAAGGGTAAGCGGACGACGGAACTGCCCGTTGACGACCGAGCCCTGAGCGTCGACGAGGCGTTGGCGGTCGCGGTCGCGCTGCAGCAAGCCGAGCAGTGGGCGGCGGCCGCGGAGATCTACGGAACCATCCTCGAGGTCGCGCCCGACCATGCCGGCGCGCTGCATTTCTCCGGTGTGCTCGCCCATCAGAAGGAGCTGGACGACGACGCCGTCGTGCTGATAGCGCGGAGCCTCGAGCTCGAGCCCGATCGGCCCGACTGGCACAGCAACTTCGGGATCGTGCTGCAGGATCGCCTCAGGTTGGACGAGGCCATCGCGGCGTACGAGCAGGCGATCGCCCTCGATGCGAACCACGCGAACGCCCACAACAACCGCGGCGTCGTCCTTCGCGCGACGGGACGCGTCGCCGACGCGGAGGCGGCATATCGCGCGGCGATCGCGATCGACCCCGACCACACGGATGCGCACCACAACCTCGGCGTCCTACTCAATGGCCTGGGCCGCGCACGGGAGGCAGCGCGCTGCTTCTCGAAGGTGATCACGCTGAGGCCGAAACATCCCGAAGCGCGGCGGCTACTGGCGCTCGCGCACTACACGCTCGGTGAGGTCGACAAGGCGATCGATATCTTCGACGAATGGCTCCGGGAAGAGCCTGACGATCCGACCGCCAGGCACATGCTCGCCGCGTGCTCCGGCCGGAACGTACCGGGACGAGCATCCGACGCATTTATCGAGACGACGTTCGATAGCTTCGCAGCGAGCTTCGATGCAAAGCTCGCGAGTCTCGCCTATCGGGCGCCGACGCTCGTTGCGGAGATGCTCGCACGCTCCGGCGTTGATGCGTCCCGAAGCCTGCACGTCGTCGACGCAGGCTGTGGTACCGGTCTATGCGGACCGCTCGTCGCCCCGTACGCACGGCACCTGGTAGGGGTCGACCTGTCCGAGGCGATGCTCGCTCGAGCGCGCGAGCGGAACGTCTACGACGAGCTGGTCAGGCGCGAGCTGACCGTCTACCTCCAAGATTCCCCCGGGTCATTCGACGTGATCGTGTCAGCCGATACGCTCGTCTACTTCGGGGCACTCGACGCAATTGCCGCGGCCGCCGCGAACGCGCTGCGTCCAGGCGGCGTCCTCGTGTTCACGGTCGAGGAACTCTCCGGCACCACGCGACAGGCTGGATACTCCCTCAGCCCGAACGGGCGATACCAACACTCACTTGGCTATCTCGAGCGCGTGCTCGCGGACGCAGGACTGCAATCGGAGATCCTTCCGGCCGAGCTGCGCCTCGAGGCGGGC
>CAWCYU010000017.1:0-25148 GCA_963799905.1 uncultured Thermoleophilia bacterium | reverse complement strand
CGTTCGCACAGTTGACCCAGCCCTAGGCCGGTTCAGAGGACGGGGAGCGTGCTCAACCCTCCCCGAGCACCGCGATCAGCATCTCCTCGAATTGCACCGGGCCGCGCTCCTGCTCCGGGTGCAGGAGCCCCCTGTCGAGTAAGCCCGACTCGCAGCCGATCTGCACCGCGTTGCAGAGCGGCACGTCCTGGGCGACGATCGTCTCGAACCACGAGACCGATCCTCGACCTCGGCCCCGGCCACATCACGGTCGAACCAGTAGTCGAGCATCGCACGGGTCCGTACCGACGCCATCCGGGACGAGCTGGCGGGCGATCAACAACCGGTGCTCCCCGAAGGCCGAGAGCTGGGTGTTCGGGAAGAGATTCGCCCACGAGAACCGATCGCGGTCGAGGCGATGCGTGACGAGCGCTCCGTACTCCTCGATGATGTACTCGTCGTCCCCGTAGCCGGGCAGCGTGTCGCCGTGAACGAGCGCGCAGTGGTAGCACTCCATGAAGTTCTCGGCGACGATCTTCCAGTTCGCGTCGATCTCGTGGAGGATGCTGCGGCGCCGCTCGAACCGGTCGAGCTCGACGTGCGAAACGTTGCGGACGAGGTCCAGGAACGGCTTCGAGGAGGCCATCCAACGGATCCACCCCGCGGGTCGGCGCAGGCGAAAAGCAGCGGCCCGACCGTGGCCACCGCGAGCTCGGGGAGCCGGCCGTCGGCAGGATCGACCTGGGCGCCAGGCGCAGCGTGCAGAGAGCCGTCGAGCCTGTACGTCCAGCCGTGGTAGCGGCATTGCAGCGTGCGCCGCCGCCCGCATCCCTGGGCGACCAGGTGCCCGCGGTGCCGGCAGACGTTCGCGAGACACCGCAGCACTCCGTCCATGTCCCTCGTGACGACGATCGGGAGCCCACCCAGGTCGGCCACCGCGTACGTGCCGCGCTCCGCGACGTCGGCGGCCGAGCCGACGTAGTGCCAGTGCGGCGCGAACACGCGGGCGCGCTCGCGCACGAGGAGCGCTGGGTCGGTGTACCACGCGGACGGAACCGACGGGACGACGCGCATCAGCGCTCGCTCGTTCCGTGCACGACGACTGGCGAACGCTTCATGCCGATCCGATCGTACTGTGGCGACCGCGACCGCCGCACCCTCGGGCTGCGGCGGCATCGCCGCGGTGGTGGGTCCTCGACCTCAGACGCTTCGCTTCCAGGCGCCACCGACGACGGCGTGCCCGTCCGCATCGAAGTCGAGCGACGTCAGTCCCTCCGGGTCGACGGGTGCATCGAGCGCAAGCGCTACGAGGATCTTCTGCTGGCTCCAGGCGATGACGTCGAAGAGCAGCTCCACGATCTCCCGCTCCGACAGCTGCTCGAGCACGTGTCGCCCCACGTCTCCCCCGAGCCGGGCCGGATCGCTGACGAAGCAGTCGGCGAGAGCGAGCGCCGCCCTCTGGCGATCGTCAAGCCGCGAGAGGTCGTCCCGTTCGACCTCGGCCAGCATCGCCTCGTCGAGCCCGGCCTGCCTGGCACCCGCCAGGCGAAGGGACATTCAGGTCTTGCAATCGTGATAGCGGGCACAGTGCAGGCGCACGAGTTCGGTGGTCGACGGGTCGAGCCCGTCGAGCTGCATCGCGGCTGCGTGGAGGCCGTCGACCGCCGCCCCGAGGGGTTGCTGCTGGACGGGGTCGACGTCGCGGTTGGCGCCGTCCTCGCTTCGCGGCGGGAAGAGGCGCCCGAGCGAGAGCACGAGCCGGTCGGTCATGTCGAACACGTAGAGCATGCGCGCCAGCTCGTGCACCTGCTCCCGTCCGAGCCGATCGGCGACGGCACCACGATGCCCCTCGGCGATGCCCGTGACGGAGACGACGAACTGGTCGGCGAAGTCGAAGCACGCGGGCTCCTGCCCCGTCCGAGGTGAAGCCGGCCCGACGGGCAGGGGAGCGCCGAGGCTCTCTGCCACGCGCCGCCGCAGGGCCCCGGCAAGCATCGGATCGATCGCCCGACAGGCTGCGGCATGGGCGCTCTCGAGCGCCGCGAGCGCGGCGGGTGCCTGCCTGCGTGCCGGCTGGAGCTCGGGGAGGCGTGCGAGCCGGTTCATCGCGTCACCACGTAGCCGTGCTGCTCGCGATCCCACGTTTCCGAGGTGACGCCCTCGCCGCGCAGCTCTTGCTTCTGGATTCGCTGGGCATGGTTCTTCGGGAGCTCACCGGCGAAGCGGACGTAGCGGGGCACGGCGAAGTGCGGGAGCCGATCCTGGCAGAAGTCGAGAAGCGCCTCCGGTTCGAGCTCGGCGCCTTCCTGGAGCACGACGACGACCATCACTTCCTCCTCGGTGAGATCGGACGGGACACCGATCGCCGCCGACTCGGCGACCGCGTCGTGGTCGTTGACGACCTGCTCGACCTCCCACGACGAGATGTTCTCGCCACGCCGGCGGATCGCGTCTTTCAGCCGATCGATGTAGTAGAACCAGCCGTCCTCGTCGGTGCGGCCGCGGTCGCCGGTGTGGAACCAGAGGTTCCGGAAGGCAGCCAGGCTCGCCTCGGGCGCCCCGAAATACCCCTCCACCATGATGTGCGGCTCGCGGGGGCGCACCACTATCTCGCCCTCGATCCCCGGGCCGACCGGGTTGTCGTCGTCGTCATGGATCTCGACGATGTAGTGCGGCGCCTCGAGCCCGCAGGAACCGATCCGGCGCCGCCCGCGGCTGTTCTGGAGGCACGCGCCGAGCTCCGTCGATCCGTAGACCTCGACGAGCTCGACGCCGAACCGCCGCTCGAAGCGCTCGAGCACGGCCACGGGCGCGGGCGCACCGTACGCGCAACGCACCGGGTTGTCGGCGTCGTCATCCCGCTCGGGCTGCTTGAAGAGCATCAGCACGAGCGCACCCATGAAGTTGAATGCGGTGACTCCCTCTGCGCGGCAGATGTCCCAGAAGCGGGAGGCCGAGAAGCGGTCATGGAGCACGCAGGCGCCCCGGTCGAGCAACATCGCCGGCAGCACGCTCGTGTAGCGGGCATTGACGTGGTAGAGGGGGAACATGTTGAAGAGCACTTCGTCCTCGCCGTAGGCCATCAGCCCACAGGTGTTGGAGGCAACCCCGAAGTTCGCCCGGTGGGAGAGCACCGCGCCCTTCGAGGGTCCCGTCGTGCCCGAGGTGAAGAGGATCACGGCCGGGTCGCGCGGCACGACGACGGCATCCGGGCGGTCTGCACCCGCGGAGAGCAGAACGTCGTACGGAAGGCACTCGATCCCCGACGCCGCTCCCTCCCCGAGGACGACGATCCGCTCGAGCGTCTCGAGCCGCGCGGCAATCCGCTCGACGCGCTCGAGCCACTGCCCGTCGATGACGAGCAGCCGGCAGCCGCAGGTGTTGAGCATGTGCACGAGCATGTCTCCGCGGAGGCCGGTGTTCAGCGGCACCTCCACGAGGCCCGCCCGCGCGACGCCGAACCAGACACCAAGGTATTCGGGCCGGTTGCCGAGCATGACGGCGACCCGGTCGCCCCTGACGAGCCCCAGGCCGCCGAGCGCCCTTGCGACACGGTTCGCCCTCTCGTCGAGTCCCCCGTACGTCAGCGCCTCGTCCTCGAAGCGAACGATCTCGCGGTCGGGCTGCTGCTCGGCGCGCGTCGCGAGAACCGTGCCGATCGTCCATTCACCGTGGTACACGGGGCTCCCCTCGCCGAGCCGTCACGACATCGCCTCGAGCTCGCGGAGCGCCTCGGCCCGTCCCACACGGGTCTCGAGTCGCCGCATCGCGTGCGGGTCGATTACCTCACGCAGCAGCTTGACCGCCTCCGGCGGCGGCAGCTCGGTGACCGGCACCTGTGCCGGGGCGTCCAGCGCGAAGCCGCAGCCCGCAATCGCCTCCTCACGAGTGACTCCCGCGTGGACCGAGCTGAGCGCGAACCGCTCGCCGTCCCAGTCGAGCACCGCGGCCGAAGTGACGATCGTCGCGATCCCGCCGGCGGCTCCGGTGACGAAGTCCACCTCGACCGGGAGGAACCGCCTGTCGTTTCCGGCGCGGTAGGCGACAAGCCTTCCGATCAGGCAGGCGATGTCCGCGTGGGCGAGCCCACCCGGCAGTCGGCGCATCGAGCCGTCGGCGGCCCGCACGCGGCTCGTGTTGATCGTGCCGTGGCCGTCGACCTGGGCCGGGCTGATGAACTGCAACGAGACCCGGCCACGCTGGATCGCGTCGAGGATCTCCACCTGGGTATAGACGCCGACCGCCTCGGCCGCGATCACCTCCGGGCGCACCATCGGCGTCGCCACGTCATGCGGGGCGACATCGACGGCCGCTGCCTCGATCAGGAGGAGGTCGGGGACGAGAAGCTCGCGGGCGAGCTGCCCTGCAGCCGCAGCCAGAGGCGTCGCGACGCCGACGACGAGAACGTCGCCCTCCCGGCAGCAGCGGGCGAGAGACCACGCGATCTGCTCGTCGACGGTCGGCGTGGTCGCCGTCACGGTCGTGCTCCCTCCAGTGCGACTGCCGCCGCGTCGGCATCGCTCTCGGCGGCGGAGAGATACGTGCGCACAGCGTCGATGTCGGCTCCGTAGACACCGGGGACCGCCGTCGGCCACGCTCCTCGGGGCAGCTCCACGACCGCGTCGACCTCGAGCGAGAAGAGGAGCGCGCCGCCCGTGCGGATCTCCTCCGTCGGGACGATCCGCTCCGCCGTCACGATCACCGTCTCCGCCGCACGGGCGAGGGTTGCATCCGAGTCGAAGAGGAAGTCGCGCGCCGACGGCACCATCACGTTGCCTTGCTCGTCAGCGGCCTCAGCGTGGATCACGCAAATGTCGGGCCTCATCGCAGGCGCGGCGATCAGGCTCTCGCCCGTGTAGGGACAGTCGACCTCCTGCAGTCCGAGCTCCGCGACGAGATCCGAGCCGCGTGCGCCACGCGTCGGCAGGAACGGCAGCCCCGCCACGGACGCCCGCAGGCCGGAGACGAAGAGGAGCTCGCTGTACTCGAAGGCGCTGACCTCACCGGCTGCCACGGCCCGCCCGAATGCGGGCGCGAACCCGAGTTGCTCGAAGCCGACGTACCCGGCGTGCACCTCGGCAACGGCCCCGCGGGCGACGAGCAGCTCGACGTCCAGCGAGGCCAGGAACGAGTAGAGACGGAGCCCGCGGCGCCCCGCGTCGGCGAGCGCCGCCAGGAACGCGATCGGCTTGCGCCGTAAGAGCACGCCGCCGAGTGCGAGCTTCGCCCCGTCGGGCACGAGCGCGGTGGCGTCCTCGAGCCGGATCAGTTTGGAGGACGCCACTGCACCTTTTCTACCAAACGTTCGACCGTTAGACTAGTTTTCCGGCGTCGGCAACAGACGGAGGAACGTGAGCGAGTTCGAGGTGTTCCGCATCGAGCGCAGGGATCCCGTGGCCGTCGTCTGGATCAACCGGCCCGAGAAGAAGAACGCGATGAATCCGATGTTCTTCCGCGAGCTCCCGCAGGTGCTCGACAACCTCGGCCGCGAGGAGGGCGTCCGCGCGATCATCCTCACGGGCGCCGGAGATGCGTTCTCTGCCGGCGGCGATATCGCGTCGTTCCAGGCGCTGAGCACCGTCGCGACCTCCCGGCGGCACCTCCGGCTCGTGTTCGACGCGTTCCACGCGATCGAGCGGGCCGAGCTGCCGGTGATCGCCGCGGTCAACGGCGTCGCGTTCGGAGGAGGCACCGAGATCATCCTGGCCTGCGACATCGTGATCGCCTCCGACCGCGCCACCTTCGGGTTCCGCGAGGCCGTCGTCGGCCTCCAGCCCGGCTACGGGCTCGTGCGCGGCCCCGAGGTTATCGGCCGCCACTGGACGCGCTGGCTCGCGCTGACGGCCGACATCATCGACGCCGACAAGGCGCTCGAGATCGGGCTCGTCCAGGCCGTCGTGCCGCACGAGCAGCTCCTCGACGAGGCGCTCGCGATCGGAGGACGGATTGCCGCGAACCCGGCTCTGGCCGTGCAGATCGGGAAGCAGTTCGTCAACCGGGATACCGGCACCGGGCTCGCCGAGACGATCGAGGCGACGGCGCTGCTCTTCACGACCGACGACCACCGGGAAGGGGTGGCCGCATTCCTGGAGCGCCGCCCGCCGGTGTTCGAGGGCCACTGAGCGCATGCGCGTCGGCATCTCGATCCCCGTCGAGGAAGGGCTTCCGATCGAGCGCCTGGTCGACCTCGCACGCGAGGCCGAGCGCTGCGGCTACGACACGGTCGTTGCGGGTGAGGTGGCCGGGCCGGACGTCTTCGCATTGCTATCGGCGATCGCCGTCGCCACCGAGCGCGTCGCAATCGGCACCGGCGTCGTCCCGATGTCGACGCGGCCGGTCGGGCTGCTCGCGATGGGGTTCCAGACGCTCGCTTCGCTCGCGCCCGGCCGAGTCATCGCGGGCGTCGGGGTCTCCAGCCCGACCGTGATCGAGCGCTGGCACGGAGGCACGTTCGCGCCGCCGCTCGCCTACGTACGGGAGTTCCTGCCCGCGCTGCGGCAGGCGCTCGACGGCGAGAAGCTCGCCCTCGACGGCGAGTACGTTCGGTCGCAGGGCTTCAGGACGACGCTGCCGCAAGGTCCGCGGATCCCGGTCGTCGTCGGGGCGATGCGCCCGAACATGGTCGGCCTCTCCGGCGAGCTCGCCGACGGCGCATTCCTCACCTGGTGCCCGCCCGAGGAGGCTGAGGAGCGAGTCGAGCTCGTTCGCGAGGGCGCCCGGCGGGCGGGACGCGATCCGGACGAGCTGCTGATCATGGCGTCGTTCTTCGGCTACGCCGGCCCCGAGCTGGACGCCGCCCGGGAGCGGATGCGGCGCTACGTGATGCAGTACGCAAGCGTCTCGACCCACCGCGACTCGTTCGCGCGCTCGATCCCGAACCTGGCCGAGGTCGAGGCCGCCTGGCAGGCCGGAGACAGGAAGCGGGCCCTCGGGCTGATCTCCGACGACTCCGTCGACCTTCTCGCTCCACTCGGCGCCGAGGCGATCGCGGCCCGCGTGCGCGACCTCCATGCGGCCGGGATCGACCTGCCGATCATGGTGACGACGGCGGCCCGCCCGGGGGACGGCGACGGGCCGCTCGCCACGATCGCCGCCGCCGCCGAGCCGCTCGGCCTCACAATGCGGGCAACGAGTCGGGGGTGACGCGATGCGCTTCGGTGTGATCCTGCCAATCCAGCTGAAGGACACGGGCCTCGATGACCACTTCGAGGAGCTTCGCGAGGAGGTCGCCGTCGCCGAGGAGGCCGGATTCGATGCCGTCTTCCTGCCCGAATTCCACCAGGCCCGCGGCGGCGCCCTCGTCTCGCCGCTCCTCGTCGGCGCGGCGCTCCTGCAGGGGACGAGCCGGATCCGTTTCGGCTCCGCCGTGCTCGCGACCCCTCTGCACCATCCGGTGCGCCTCGCAGAGGACGCGATCATGCTCGACTGGATCACGCGCGGTCGGGTCGTACTCGGGCTCGGGATCGCGCATCAGGTTCCCGACTTCAACGCTTTCGGCGTGCCGCGCGAGGAGCGGATCGAGGTGTTCGAGGAGGTGCTCGACATCCTCGACCTCTGCTTCGCGGGTGAGCCCTACCGCTATCAGGGCAAGCACTTCACGAGCGAGGCGCACATCACGCCCCGGCCCTACACCCTCCCCCGGCCCGAGATCTGGGTCGGCGCGCACTCGCAGTCCGGCCTCGAGCGCGCCGCCCGTCGCGGCGACCTGTGGCTCGCCGATCCGCAGCGCGATGTGCAGACGATCGCCAGGCTCGCGGTCACCTACCGCCGGCACGCCGAGGATCTCGGCAAGACCCCACGCATCGGCATCTTCCGCGAGGCGTGGATCGGCGACAGCAAGGAGGAGTGCGAGCGGGTGTGGGCGGCCAACCCGATGCAGGTGCACCGGCTCTACTACAACGTCGGCACGTACAAGAAGCGCTTCGAGCCCTGGGTCGACGACGCCGTCGACCGCGAGAACTTCACGCTCGACAAGCTCGCCCCGGGACGGTTCCTCTACGGCAGTCCGGAGGAGATCCGGGCCGAGGTCGAGGAGTGGCGAGATCTGACCGGCTGCGAGTACCTTGCCCTCCGCTTCCGCCATCCCGGCGGCCCGACCCACGGCGAGACGATGGAGGCGCTGCGCCGCTTCGGCGCCGAGGTGATCGCCCCCCTCGCAGCACCGACGACCACAACAGGAGCCCGACCATGACCGTGTCGACCACGACGGACCAGCTCTTCTCACCGTTCGACATCGGCGGGCTCCACCTGCCGAATCGGATCGTGATGCCTGCGATGGGAACAGGCCTGCCCGAGCACGACGGCACCTGCAACGACGCGACGATCGCGTACTACCGCCGCCGCGCCGAGGGCGGAGTCGGGATGATCACGATCGAGGCGAGCCTCGTCTCTCCCGACGCCTACGGGGTCGGGCCGGAGCTGCGCCTGCACGGCGAGGAGTACATTCCCGGGCTGCGAGACCTCGTCGACGCGCTGAAGCCCTACGGCATCCCGATCGGCATCCAGCTCTGGCACCCGGGCCGGCAGACCCTGCTCGGCGAGCCCATCGCGCCCTCGCCGGTGCCGCTCTCCTCCCGCACGCCGATCCCGCACGAGCTGACGCGGGAGGAGATCAAGACGCTGATCGACTACTACGCGCTCTCGGCCTGGGTCTCGAAAGAGGCCGGGTTCGACTTCGTCGAGATCCACGGCGCGCACTGCTATCTCCCGTGCGAGTTCATCTCGCCGCTCTCGAACGTCCGCACCGATGAGTACGGCGGCCCGCTCGAGAACCGCGCCCGGTTCCCACTCGAGATCGTTGCCGCGATCCGAGGGCGCTGCGGCGAGGCGTACCCCGTCATGTACCGGATCAGCGGCGCCGAGGGCGCCGAGGGTGGCTTCGAGGTCGAGGACGCCGCTGCCGTCTGCCAGATGCTCGAGGCGGCGGGCGTTTGCGCGATCAGCGTCTCGGCGGGCAACTGGTACGCCCTCCACCAGACGATCGGCCCGATGTTCCTCCCGCGCGGCTTCCTGGTCCCGCTGGCGGCCACGATCAAGCAGGCCGTGAGCATCCCCGTGATTGCGGTCGGCAGGCTCGACGAGACGGGTCTCGCGGAGAAGATCCTCGCCGACGGCGATGCCGACCTGATCGCCATCGGCCGCGCGCTCATCGCTGATCCCGACCTGCCGAGGAAGTGGCAGGAGGGAAAGCTCGGCGAGATCCGCCCCTGCATCGCGTGCAACGCGTGTGTCGACCTGGTCGCGAACGCGAAGCAGGCCCGGTGTGCCGTCAACCCGGAGGTCGGCCGCGAGGACAGCTGGGAGATCGTGCCCGCGGCGACGCCGCGGCGCGTGATGGTGGTCGGCAGCGGGCCCGCGGGCATGGAGGCCGCACGTATCGCGCGCCTCCGCGGCCACGAGGTCTCGATCTGGGAGCGTGACGAGGAGCTGGGCGGGAAGCTCGACGTCGCCTCCCGGGCGCCGAGCAAGACAACGGTGCTCGACTTCCGGGACTACCAGGCCCGCATCCTCCGCGAGCTCGGAGTCGAGGTGCACACGGGCGTCGACGTCGATGCCGACGCGATCCACGAGGCGGCCCCCGACGTCGTGATCGTGGCGACGGGCGCCGATCCGCTCGTGCCACCGATCCCCGGCATCGCCGGCCCGAATGTGATCGACGCGCAGGAGATCCTTCATGACCGCGTCACCGTCTCGCCCGGCGAGCGCTACGCGGTGATCGGCGGCAGCGCCACCGGTTGCGAGACGGCAGAGTGGCTCGTCGCCGCGGGGGCCGAGGTGACGATCGTGGAGATGCTGCCCATCGTCGGCCAGGGGATCGAGCTGATCACGCGCCGCCACCTGCTCGCAGACCTCCGCGGCAAGGGCGTCTCGATCGTGACGAAGGCCAAGGTGACGATGGTCGAGCCGAATGCCGTGCTCTACGAGCACACCGAGGACGGCAGCCAGGGCACACTCGACGTCGAGAACGTCGCAACCGCTGTCGGCTGGAGCCCGCGCGGCTCCTCGCTGGCGGCGTTCGTCGATGGGCCAGAGGTGCTCGTCCTCGGCGACGCCGAGCATCCGGGGGACTTCGTCAGCGCGATCAACGCCGGAGCGGACGCGGGCCTGCGGGTCTGACGCTTGCACTTTCCGATCAACATCCGAAGAGGGAGAGGGGCACAGAGTGAGCACCGAGGGCGCGCGAACGGTCGAGAAGGTGGGCGTGGTCGGACTGGGCACGATGGGCTCGGGCATCGCCCAGCTCTGCATCCAGGCCGGCGTGCCGACGGTCGCCTGCGAGTCGAGCAGCGAGCTCGCCGCGCGAGGGAGAGGGCTCGTCGAGCGCCAGCTCGCCCGTGGCGTCGAGAAGGCGCGGCTGACCGAGGAGGACATGGAGCGCATGCTCGGGCTGCTCGAGCCGGTTGACGACGTCGCGGCGCTTGCCGACTGCGACCTCGTGATCGAGGCAGTGTTCGAGAACCTCGCTGTCAAGCAGGACCTGTTCGGGCGCATCGAGGCCGTGATCGGCCCGGAGCCCGTTCTCGCCACGAACACGTCGGCTCTCTCGGTGACCGAGATCGCCTCCTCCCTCGACCGGCCGCAGCGCCTCGTCGGCATGCATTTCTTCAATCCTGCGCCGGTGCTGCCGCTCGTCGAGGTGATTCGCGGCCAGCTCACGTCGGCTGCCGCGTTCGATACGGCCTACTCCTTCGCGGAGCGGATCGGGAAGGATCCGATCGCGTGCGACGATACGCCCGGCTTCGTCGTCAACCGCATCCTGATCCCGATCCTGAACGACGCGGTGCACGTGCTGGAGGAGGGGACGGCGAGCGCGGAGGACATCGACAAGGGCATGCGCCTCGGCACCGGCTGGCCGATCGGGCCGCTCGCGCTGATCGACCTGATCGGGATCGACGTCCACGTCCATGTCTGCGAGGCGCTCTGGAACGCGTACCGCGAGCCCAAGTTCGCGCCGCCGCCCCGACTCGTGCGGATGACGAAGGCAGGGCTGCTCGGACGCAAGAGCGGCGAGGGCTTCTACCGCTACGACAGCTGACAGTCGACTCGGGGCACCGGAGGGAGTCGCTGGTGCGCCGCTACGACTCGACCGACGTCATTCTCATCCTTGCGCCGCTGATGTGGTCGCTCCACATCGTCGGCAGCAAGTACGCCCTCAGCAACGGCTTCCTGCCGATGCCGTTCCTGATCATCCGGTTCGTGTCGGCCGCGCTCGTCTTCACGACGATCGCCCTCTTCGTCGAGCGCACACTCCGGATCGAGGGCCGCAGCGATCAGCTCTACGTCGCGGGCGCGGCCGTGATGTTCGCGGTCAACCAGATCGCCTTCGTCTTTGCGCTCAAGGCGACCACGGCCGTCACCGTGTCGCTCGTCTTCGGCCTCTTCCCGATCACCGTCGGGGTGCTCGCGGCGGCAATCGGGCACGAGGCGATGACGACCCAGAAAGCGGTAGCGGGGATCGTCTCGTTCGTCGGCGTTTCCCTCGTCGTGATCGGGATCCCCGGCGGCGTGTCGAAGCTGTCGGGTGAGATCTGGGGGATCCTGATTGCGCTGTGCATCCCTCTCAGCTGGGCGTTCTTCTCGCTCCTCATCGGGCCGCCGATGAAACGCCACACGCCGATGCGGATCAACGCCGTCGTCCTGCCCGGGACGGCGGTTGCCGTCACGGTGGTGGGATTCTCCTCGCTCGGGAACCAGGATTACGCCGAGCCGGACACGCTCGCGTGGATCTGCCTCGCCTACTCCGCGCTCGGCACGCTCGTGATCACGAACCTGCTCTGGTTCCGGGTCGTCGGACGGGTCGGGGCCGCCAAGTCCTCCTACTTCCTCAACCTGCAACCCTTCGGCGCCGCCCTTCTGGCGTGGCTCCTGCTCGGGGAGACGATCACGGTGATCCAGGTCTTGGGTGGCATCGGGATCGGAGCGGGGATCGTCATCTCGCGGGTACGCGTGCGCACGCCGACACCACTCGAGTGAGGGAACGGCTCTCGCGGTAGGTCAAGAGACCGTGACGCGCCCGCCTCGAAGCAAGGGCTTCTTGGTGTTGCTCGCGAAGACGAGCGTCCCGGCCGACAGCTTGACCTTCCAGACCACCGTTCCGACAAACCGCGCGGTCGTGGAGCGGCTGACCCCGGCACCACTGAGCTTGGCCCCACGCGCCGCGGAGCGATCGCGCACCGTGATCACCGCGGATCCTGCGGGGAGAGCCTTGACCGCCTTGCCGGCGGGAGTCGTGAAGCCGATCGTGGTGCCGGTCAGGCTGAGGACGAGGCGAGTGGGCGCCGGGGCCGACGCGGGGGGTGGTGTCGACGACCCGGGGGGCGGTGTCCCGACCGTGAACGAATCCGCCATCAGCGTCGGGTGTGCGTCGCAGATGAACGTGTACTTGCCGTCGACGAGGTTGAGCGAGAACGTTTTCACAGCGACCTCGTCGACCGCGGTCGTGGCATCGACGCCGGGGCCCTGGAGGTGAAAATTGTGCTCGGCCGACTTGTCGTCGACGGTGAGCGAAAAGGCTCCGGGGTCGAGATGCTTGATGCCGTTCCCGGACGCGTCGGTCAGCGAGATCGCAAACCCCGGCCCGACCGAGCCATTAAGGCCGGGTCCGGCCGCACCTCCCGCGACGCCGACGAGGACGAGCGCCGACGCACAGGCGAGGACGAGCAGGCGAAGAACGGTCATCGCGTGTTCCTACGCTGGCGGGGGCAATTCGGTTTGACCTTTCAGGGTGCCGGGGCGATCAACTCGATGACGTTCCCGTCGGGATCCTCGCAGTAACAGTACACCGGACCGGGCGGCGCGCCGTGGATGGCGCTCCTGCGCCGGCCGCCGTGCGCCTCGAGCCGGGCCACCGCCTCCGCCACGTCGACGCACGCGAGCCCGAGGTGGGAGATGCCGGTGCGCCAGTACTCGAAGCTCTCCGCACGACGCTCGACTGCCGGCTCGCTGAACTCGAAGAGTTGGAGCGTGGTGCCGGTTTCCATGCCGAGGTAGGCGAGCCGGAAATCGGCCACACCGGGCCCAAAGATGTCGCGAACACGGTCCTCCTCCCCTCCGATCACGCTCGGCCCCTGCAGCACCTCCAGTCCGAAGACGTCGCGGTACCAAGCGATCGCTGCTTCGAGGTCGGTCACGGTCAGGCCGACGTGATCGACCACCGTGCGGCCCGCAGTGCTCGCCTCCGCCATCGACCTCTCCTCTCACTCGAGTTCACGCCCCGCAACCGCAGCGTTTCCGGCAGAGTACGCTCGCGAGCCCGGCCGATGTCCGAGAGGAGTTGAGCGAATGGATCCATACTTCCAGGTCGGGTTCGTCGTGCCCGACCTCGAGCCGGCGATGCAGGAGTTCGGGGCCGGCCTTGGCGTCGAGATGGTCGGGCCACAGGAGCGCGATCTCGGCGATGCGGTCCTGCGCATCGCCTTCGCTCGTACCCCACCGCCGTACGTCGAGCTCATCGAGGGCCCTCCCGGCTCGCTCTGGGACGCGACCGCCGGCGCGAGGATCCACCACCTCGGCTACTGGTCGGAAGACATGGACGCGGACAGCGCACGGCTCGAAGCGGCCGGAATGAAACGCGAGCTCGATCTCGGGTTTGCGCGCTACCACGGCCCTGCCGCCGCGACGGGGGCGCGCATCGAGCTGATCGCCACCGAGCACCGGGAAGCCTTTTACGGACGGTGGGGACTGCCCGAGCGCTGAGCCGGGCTAGAGCGCAGCCTCGTAGGTCGCCTCGATCGCCTTCAGAGCATTGCCCACGGCCCAGTTGACCGGCGTCGGCACCCCGTTCTCGGCGCCGAGGCGGATGATCTCGCCGCAGAAGGCGTCGATCTCCGTACGGCGCCGCGCGAGAACGTCCGCGGCCATCGAGGTCGTGTGCGGGCCGACCTCGCGGTAGGTCGTGAGCGCGTGCGCCCAGGCCGCCTCCGCGTCGAGGGGCACCCCGGTCGCGTGGGCAACGGCGACGATCTCCTCGAACATCACCCTCACGAGGGCGTACGAATGCTCGTCGGCCGTGACGTCGCGGACGGTTCGGCGCAGGAGCGCCGTGACCGGCCCCATCGGGCCGGCCAGGGCAAGCTTCGTCCAGATCACAACGTCCGCCGAGTCGAGCGCCTCCGCCGGCAGGCCGGCCGCCGTCAGCGTCGCAGCGATCTCTTTCACTTCGGCCGGGAGCGTGTCCTCGGTCCTCGGCGGGCCGAGATGCGTCACGGACGTGCGCGCAGCGGTCGCGAGGCTCATCGTCACGACACCGGGGCCGCTCTGCTCGGCACCGACGGTCGTCGTGCCGGGGACGACCCGCGCGGGCCCGATCACCTCGGCCAGGCGCCGGTCGTTGCCGAGCCCGTTCTGGACCGTCGCGACCCACGTCTCGGGTGTCAGCGCGCCGGTTATCGAGCGAAGCGCATCCGCTCCGGCGAACGTCTTCGTGAGCACGATCACGAGCTCGACCGGCTCGAGGAGCGACGCGTCGTAGACCGCCCGCATCGGGACGATCACGCTCTCGCCCTCGGGCGTGCGCAAGTCGAGGCCGCCGGAGGCGACGGCGTCCATATGAGCGCGCCAGACGTCGACGAGGGTGACGTCGTGGCCCGCGAGCGCCAGGTGCCCTCCGAACACGGATCCCATCGCCCCGGCCCCGAGGATCGCGACCTTCACGACGCGAGCGGATGGAGGACGACGGGGAGGGACGGCGGAGAGCGGAGAAGCAACCCGTCTCCACCGGGCAGCGGGCCGCGCGGCTCGAGCCACGCCGCGCGCCGGACGAGCTGCTGGAGGGAGTGCACCATCTCAGTGCCCGCGAGGCGCGAGCCCGCGCAGTGGTGGCGGCCGGCACCGAAGGGGAGTACGTCCCCCGCGTTCGTGAACTGACGGTCGGGGTTGTCGAGGAAGCGCTCGGCACGGAACTCGGCCGCAGCCTCGAACCGATCCTCGTCGCGGTTCGCCGACGCAATCAGCACGATCAGCCTGTCGTCGGGTCGAACGGTGACACCGTGGAACTCGGCCGTCTCCGTCGCGCGCCGGATCGTGCCCTGCACGGGCGGGTAGAGCCGCAGCGACTCGGCCGAGAGGCTGAGCACGTAGTCCGGATCGTCGATCCGTGCGCAGAGCTGGTCCCACTCGTCGCGGTCGAGCGCCAGGTGCCGAAGCAGGCTCGTCAGCGCGCGCTCGACGGTCTCGATGCCGGCCGTGAGCAGGAATGCGACGGTCGCGATGATCTCGTCGGTCGGATACGGCTCGCCGTCGTAGCTCGCCGTCGCCAGGTCGGAGATCATGTCGCTGCCCGGCCGGAGCCGCCGCTCCTCGACGATCGGAGCGACGATCTCGCGTAGGCGGTCGAGCGCCTCGAAGGCCGCGACGCGCAATGACGGGTCGGCAATGCTCGAGATGCCGCCCTTCATGATCGCGTCGTACATGCTCCGGAACCTCGCCGCCTCGTGGATGTCGAGCAGCTCGGTGATCACGAGCAGCGGCACGAGCATGACGTAGTCGGCCCGAAGGTCGACCGTTACTCCCAACGGCAGGTCGCCGGCGGTGCGCCGGGCGATCTCCGCCACCTTGCCGTCGATCGACTCCCTGATCGCGCGCGGCGACCGGATCCGCTTCACCACGGGGCCGCTCTTCTTGTTGTGCTCGACGCCCTCCCATTGCAGCATCGAGCGGCCGTAGATCGGAGAGCCGGGGCCTTCGGTGAGCGTGAGATAGCTGTGATCCTCGAGTACGGCCCTCACGTCGTCGTACCGCGCCAGCACCCACGCGCCGAGCGCCTCGCTGAAGAAGATCGGGACCTCGGCCCGGCAGCGGGCGAACAACGCCTCGCGCTCGGCGTCCCCGGCACCGCCGATCAGCGCGTCGAAGCCGGCCACGACTTCGTTCTCGACCCATGCCACGGCCGCTATCCCTCCTCGGCCTGGATCGCGATCGGCAGGATCAGCGCACTCGCGCGCTCGGCGTCGTGAAAGACCTGCTGCGTCGCCGTCAGCGCATCCTCCGGTCCGTCGCGGCCGATCTCGTTGCCGGTGTTCAGGTTCCGGTCGAAGCGCGGGAAGTTGCTCGAGCTGATCTCCAGCCGGATCCGGTGGCCGAGGAGGAACGTGTGCGCGAGATCCCACAGGTCGATCGAGAAGACCGTCGGCACACCAGGCTCGAGCGGTGCTGAGCGACGGCGCGGCGACTCGCGGTATCGGGCACGCACGATTCCGTCGGCGAGGTTGAAGGCCTTGCCGTCGGGCAGCACGTCGACGAGCTTGGCGGTGAAGTCGGTGTCGACGGCGGAAGACGCGGCCCACAGCTCGACCGTCACGGGACCGTGGACGGCGACGGCGGACGTCAGCGTCGGAGACGTGAAGCAGAGGATGTCCTTCCTCGCCTCGACTGCAGACTGATCCTCGATGCCGGCGGTCATGATCGTCGGCATCAGCGTCTTGCCGCCGACCGTTGGAACCGGGTCGAGCGGGTCATAGCGATACGAGTCGGCGGGCTCGTCCCCGAAGGCACGAGCCTGCGTCAGAGTCCCGTCACCGTGGCGACTGTTGGCGCCACCGCCGGAGTGGAGATACCACCGCTGCTCGGTGTGCGGCGGCGGCCAGCTCTCGGCCTCGCGCCACTCGTCCTCCCCCAGTTGCCAGTAGCGCACGCCTACGGCGGCGCCGGATCCGGCACCCGTCAGCCAATGGTCGAACCAGCCGAGGACGAGCGGCACAGACAGCGCGACGCCCGAGACGGCCGCCGGCCCGAACTCGACGGCGCCCGAGCGGCTCGTCGAGAACGGCGAGACGTAGCTCGTGTGCTCCCACGGCCCCACGACGAGCCTGTGTGGCGCCTGCCCCGCGGTGGCGCGGTAGAGATCGAAGTGCGACTTGAGGAAGTTGTCGTGCCACCCGACGATCGAGAGCAGCGGCAGCCGGAGCTGGTCGGCGAGCGCGAGGATGTCGAACGAGGCCCAGTAGTCGTCGTAGTCGGGGTGCTCGAGCCACTCGCGGTACTGCGTCTCGCCGACGCGGTCGAGCAGAGGGTGATCCGAGATCGGCAGCCGTGCCGCGACGGCAGGCGCCTCGATGATCGCGCGTGCGTACTCCCGCTGCAGCTCGCTGCGCGTGCCCTCGTCCACGTCGAGGCGCTTGATCGTCTCCGCCGCGGTCATGTACGCCCAGTACACGTTCCAGCCGAGCTCGAACGCACCGCTCGTGTACACCCAGCCGTCGTGGATGTCCGCTCCGGTGCCGAGGACGGCGAGCGCCTTCACTTCCTCCCGACCGGTGGCGGAGAGGTAGAGCGCGGTCGAGGCAGAGTACGCCGTGCCGTACGCCCCGATGCGACCGTCGCACCATGGCTGGGCGAGGATCCAGTCGAGGCAGTCGGCGCCGTCATCGAGCTCGTGCACGAACGGGTGCCACGCCGCCTCGCTCCCGGCGCGCCCGCGCACTTCCTGGATCACGACTGCATACCCGCGCTCGACGGCGTCGAGGGGGTTCAGCATCAGCACGCCGACGATGAACGCCGACGACCGGCCGCCGCGCACGCGGCTGACGAGAGTCGGGAACGGGCCCGGGCCGTCGGGGAGGTAGACGTCGGTCGCAAGGTGGATCCCGTCGCGCATCTCGACCGCCACGTGTCGCTCGATTCGGACGGTCGCGGTCATCGCTGTACCTCGTAGCCGTGCGCCTCGCGGTCCCAGGTGTCGGGCGTGACACCCTCCTCGCGGAGCTCGAACTTCTGCACCCTCTCGGCATGGTTCTTCGGAAGCGCGACCATGAGCCGCACGTAACGCGGGATCGCGAAGTAGGCCATCTTGCCCTGGCAGAAGTCGAGCAGCTCCTCGGGAGCGATGCTCTCTCCCGCCCGTCGGACGACTGCGACCATGACCTCCGACTCGCTCAGCTCGGAAGGGACGCCGTAGGCGGCGGACTCCAGCACCGCAGGATGGGTGTTGATCGTCGACTCGATCTCCCACGTCGAGATGTTCTCGCCACGCCGGCGGATCGAATCCTTCATCCGGTCGAGGAAATAGACGAAGCCGCTCTCGTCCTTGCGGGCGCGGTCACCGGTGTGGAACCAGAGGTTGCGCCACGCCTCGACGGTATCCTCGGGGCGCTTGTAGTACTCGGTGAACAGCGCCCAGGGGTGCTTCGGCCGGATTGCGATCTCGCCCGGGGTGCCCGGCGGCACCGGCTCGTCGTTCTCGTCGACGATCCGCACCTCATAGGTCATCGACTCGCGGCCCGCCGAGCCGATCTTGCGGTTGTCGAGGCGGTTCTCGCACGCCATCGGGGCTTCCGTCATCCCGTACACCTCCACGAGCGCGACACCGAAGCGGGTCTCGAACGCCTCCCAGATCTCGACGGGGCATGGCGCGCCGAAGGCGATCCGGACCGGGTTGTCGGCGTCGTCGGGACGGTCCGGCTGCTTGTGCAGCATCATCAGGAGCGCACCCATGTAGTTGAACGCGGTGATCCCCTTTTCCCGCGTCATCTGCCAGAACGAGGAGACGGGGAACTTCTTGTCCATTACGACCGTGCCCCCACACTCGAGGGCGGCGCAGACGCTCGTGTATTTCGCGTTGTTGTGGAAGAGCGGGAAGGCCGTGTAGAGACGGTCGTCGCTCGTGTAGTCCATCAGCCAGACGAGGTGTCGCGTGAGGTGGAGGACCGCGCGGTGCGAGAGCACGACGCCCTTCGGTGGGCCGGTCGTGCCTGACGAGTGCAAGATCACCGCCGTGTCCTGCTGCCGCAGGTCGGGCATCGGCGGAGGGCCCTCGGCCTCGTAGAGGCTCGCGAGGTCGTGGACCGCGAGGCGACCCGGGAGGGCGGGTTCATCACCGTTGCCCGGCTCGCGGTGATTGACGATCACGTGCTCGAGTTGCGGCAATCCGCCGGCGACCGCGGCGAGATGGGGCAGGAACGCCTCGTCGATCACGAGCGCGCGCGCGTCCGCGTGGTCGACGACGTAGCGAAGGGCGGCACCGCGGGATGCGGTGTGCACCGGGACCTCCACCAGGCCTGCCTTCTGCAGCCCGAACCACGAATCGACGTTCTCGACGCTGTTCAGCATCATCAGCGAGACGTGCTCTCCGGGCTCGAGCCCGAGGGCCGCGAGGCCTGCGGCCACGCGGTCGGTGACGTCGTCGAGCTCCGCGTACGTGCGCACGACCCCGTCGATCTCGAGCGCGGCCTTGTCACCCCCGCTCGACGCACGGTGCCTGATCCAGGCCGGGAACGTCCACGGCACATCCGGTGCCAGGTCGAAGCCCGATCCTCTCGCCATGACGGCTACCTCCTCTCGAACGACGGAGGAGCCGAGCGTACTAGCTTTCGCGCCCCCTACCAAACGATTGTTCGACGAGGATACCCGTGTCGACGTCGTCGATCCTCGGCACGCCGAGGAGCGCGAGCGTCCGGTCGACGTCCCGGGCGAGCACGTCGAGCATCCGCTCGACGCCGCGCTGGCCGTCGGCTGCTAGCCCGAGGAACCAGGGACGCCCCACGAGGCAGGCGCGGGCGCCGAGCGCCCGCGCCTTGACCACGTCCTCGCCGCGGCGGACGCCCCCGTCGAGCAGGACCTCCGCCCTGCCGCCGACGGCCTCGACGACGGAGGCGAGGACGTCGAGGGTCGCAGGCGAGCCGTCCAGCTGGCGACCGCCGTGGTTGGAGACGTAGACGGCGTCGGCGCCGCGCCGAACCGCCTCGGCGGCGTCGTGTGCAGAGAGCACCCCTTTGACGACGAGCGGTCCGTCCCAGAGCCGCCGCAGCCCATCGAGCCGCTCCCAGGTCGCGGTCGGGTCGTTCAGCTCCCGGTCGACGAAGGGGCCGATCGCCCCGGGATCACTCGAGCCCGCGATCTCCTGGAGGTTGGCGAACGTGATCGTGGAGCCGCGGAGGAACTCGTACAGCCAACGCGGCCGCGACAGTGCGTCGAGGGCCGTATCGAGGCGAATCCGGGGTGGCAGCGAGACACCGTTCCTGACATCGCGCTCGCGGTTTCCGACGACCGGCACGTCAACCGTGAGGACGAGGGCGTGGACACCGGCCTCCCGGGCCCGCCGGACGAGACCCTCGACCACGTCCGGGCTGCGCCACAGGTAGAGCTGCAACCAGAGCGGCCCCGTCGCGACGTCGGCGATCTCCTCGATCGAGAAGCTCGAGGCGATCGAGACGGAGAAGATCGTCCCGGCAGCACCCGCAGCGCGCGCTGCGGCGAGCTCGCCCTGCGGGTGGACGAGCCGGGCGAGGCCCGCCGGTGCGAGCAGGACCGGCATCGCGACCCGTTCCCCGAGCACCGTGGTCGCGATCTCGCGCTGCGACACGTCCCTCAGCCAGCGCGGGTCGAACCGAACTCGCTCGAACGCCGCCCTGTTCTCGCGCAGCGTCACCTCGGCGCCCGCACCCCCCTCGACGAACTCGAAGACACCACGCGGGACCCGGCGACGGGCGAGCCGCCGCAGGTCGTCGTAGCCGGCGACCCGGCTCAGGGACACGCGCTCATTCGGCGATCGCGCGCAGGATGCGCTGGGTCGGGCCATCTGTCGGCCCTCCATCGACGACGATCGTCTCGCCCGAGACGTACGCAGCAGCGTCGCTGAGGAGGTACTGGACCGCGTAGGCGATGTCGGACGGCGTGCCGACCCGGCCGACCGCGGTCGTACGCCCCGCCTTCGCGGCGAGCTCCTCGCTGCCGCGGAAGACCGCCTGCATCGATCCCTCCGTCCTGATCAGGCCGGGCGAGACGCAGTTGACGCGGACCTCAGGCCCCCATTCCGCCGCCAGCGAGCGAGTCAGGTGCTCGACGGCTGCCTTGGCCGCGCCGTAGGCGCCGAAGTGCGGCGTCGCGCTCGTCGTCGCGGTGGCCGAGATCAGCACCGCCGCACCCCCCACCTCGCGCAGCAGCGCGTAACCGGACCGTACGGTCGCGAACGCCGAGGTCAGGTTGAGATCGAGCTGACGCCGGAACCGCTCGAGGTCGATCTCGGCCAGCGTTCCCGGCGCCGCACCGCCGACCCCGGCCACGATGCCGTCGAGCCGGCCGAAGCGCTCACCCACCGCTGCGACCGCCACCGCGAGATCCTCCTCGGAGCGCACATCGCCGGCGACCGCGAGCACCTCGGCGCCGATCTCCTCCACTGCCGCGGTGACCTCGCGGAGCGCATCGGGCGTGCGGGCGTGCACGACGACCCTGGCGCCGGCCCGGGCCAGGTGCTCGGCAACCCCCCGCCCGATCCCCCGCGACGATCCCGTCACCCAGACGACCTTGTCCGAGAGGTCGAAGCCGACGCTCATCGGACGATGGTACGTTGCGTCGAATGGGCGTGACGATCGAAGAGATGCAGGAGGTCGTCGGGCACCGTTTCCCCGGCGGCACCTACACGATCGAGTCCTGGGAGAACGTCCTGATGAGCGACGTGACCGGCGTCGCGCCGCTCCCGGACGGGATCGCCCATCCGGCCCTCCTGTTCCACGTACCGCTCGCCGGCGTCGGGGTGCGGGTGGCAGACATCTTCGAGCTCTGCCACGCCGAGTCGGACGAGGCGGTGCGGGCGGGCGAGTACCGCTGGGTCCTGCACGAGCCGTTGCGGGTCGGCACGACCTACCGCATGTCGGGCGGGTTCCTTGATGTCGAGCGCAAAGAAGGCCGGCGCGGCGGCCTCATGGACATCGTCACCTTCGAGATCGAGCTGCACGACGAGTCCGGGAGTCTCGCGGCGACGACGATCGGCACCTGGATCTTCCTGCGGAGCGCCGCCTGATGGAGGTCACCGCCGGAACCCCCGTGCCGCCGTGGTCACCCGGGCCTGTGAGCCCCGAGAAGATGAAGATCTTCGCCGCGATCGCGCGCGACCCGAACCCGATCCACTGGGATCGCGCCGCCGTCGCGGAGCGCGGCCTCGGCGACCGGCTGATCAACCAGGGGCCGATCAACCTCGGCTACGTGGTCAACATGTTGCTCGCCTGGGGAGGCCCGGCCTCCTTGCGCGACATCGAGGTGCGCTTCACCTCGAACGTCTTCGACGGGGACATCGTCAGTGCCGGTGGCATCGTGACGGGAATTCGCCTCGAGCAGGAAGAGCGCCTGGCCGACTGCGAGGTCTGGCTCGACCGCGGCGACGGCACGCGGGCGATCGCGGGCACGGCCACCGTGGCGCTGCCCGACTGAGCCGTCCCCACGATCGTCGCAAAACAACCGTCTGTTTGAAAATTATCGACCTGCCCGTTAGGCTGACCTGTGGTGCGGCGCGACGGGCAACGATCGTCTCGCCGGCTGCTCGGGGCGCGGTTGCACCTCGATCATCCACGCGAGGGAGGTCCGGCGATGCGGTTCGAGGGAAAGGTGCTCTTCACAACGGGGGCCGGCTCCGGCCTCGCCGAGGCGGTCTCGCGGCGGTTCTCGGCCGAGGGCGGCCGGGTGGCGGTGCTCGATCTCGACGGTGCCAAGGCCGAAGCGGTGGCAGCCGACCTCGAGGGATCGATCGGGCTCCAGCTCGACGTCGCGGACGAGGAGTCGGTCGCAGCCGCCGTGGCGGCCACGACCTCCGAGTTGGGCCGCATCGACTGCGTGTTCAACGCCGCCGGTCATGCCGACTTCGGACCGATCGAGGAGTGGTCGCTCGAGCGCTGGAACCGGATGCTCGGCGTCCACGCCGGCGGCACGTTCCTCTGCTGCAAGCACACCCTGCCGCATCTTCGGGCGGCGGGCGGCGGCTCGATCGTCAATGTCGCCTCGATCGCGGCGATCACGGCGCAGCCGTTCAACGCGCCGTATGGCGCCGCGAAGGCCGCGATCGTCGGGTTCACGCGCCAGCTCTCGCGCGACGTCGCTCCCGACATCCGCGTCAACGCCGTCGCACCCGGACGGATCAAGACCGGGATGACGACCCCGCTCTACACCGAGCGCGGCGGCGGCGACTTCGAGAAGGGGGCGGCACTCGCGATCCCGGGCATCCCGATGGGGAGGATCGGTGAGCCACGCGAGATCGCGGAGCCGGTCTGCTTCCTCCTGAGCAACGAGGCGAGCTTCATCACCGGCCAGGTGATCGTGCCCGACGGCGGCGAGACGTCGATATGAGGCGGGTCACGGTCGTCGGAGCAGGCGCCGCGGGCCTCTGCGCAGCCTTCGCGGCCGCGAAGGCGGGCGCCCGGGTCACCGTCCTCGAGGCCGGCGAGAAGATCGGCGGCACGACGGCGCTCTCGGGCGGCAACGGCTGGTTCCCGGGCAACCGTCACGTGCCGGACGACACGCCCGAGCTCGGCCTCGCCTACCTGCGGGCACTCTCGCTCGGTGACTCCGACGACGCCGTCCTGCAGGTGTTCGCGCGGGAGGCGGGCCCGTCCGTCGACCGGATCGAGCGGGAGACGCCGGTCGCCTGGCAGTCGATCGCGTACTCCGACTATCACGCCGAGTTCGAGGGTGGGCGCGAGCAGGGCGGCCGCACCCTGGAGCCGCTTCCGATCGACCCCTCGCCCCGCGTCGCGGCGCTCGTCCGTGACGCGCCGAACGTGACCGCCCCGGTCACCTACGTGGAGCTCGCAACAGGCGAGATCGATCGCGAGGAGCTCGCGAAGCGCAAGGAGCGCGGGACGTTCACGCTGGGCCGCGCGCTCCTCGCCGGCCTGCTCGAGGCGTGCCTCGATGCGGGCGTCGAGGTGAAGACGGGAACCCGGGTGCAGGCGCTTCCGGACGCCGATGCCGTCGTGCTCGCCACGGGGGGTTTCGAGCGGGATCCACAGCTCGCACGCGCATTCCTGCGCGGCCCGATGCTCGCGCCGGTCGGCGCTCCCTCGGCCCGCGGCGACGGCCTCCGGCTCGCGATCGCAGCGGGCGCCCAGCTCGGCTCGATGAGCGAAGCGTGGTGGTGTCCGGCAGCCCAGATCCCGGGGGACGTCATCGACGGCGAGCCGATGTTCCGGCTGATCCTGACCGAGCGGGCGCGACCGGGCTGCCTGCTCGTGAACGGTCAGGGCCGGCGGTTCGTCGACGAGGCACAGAACTACAACGACCTCGGCCGCGCCCTGCAGAACTTCGAGCCGACGTCGTTCTCGTTCCCGAACGTGCCGGCCTGGCTCATCTTCGACGGCACGTATCGCGCGACGTATCGACTTGGCCCTCTCTCCCGCCGCGATCCCGATCCCGACTGGCTCGCGCGGGGCGAGACTCCGGCGGAGCTCGCCGCCGAGATCGGCGTTCCCACGGACGAGCTCACCGCCACTATCTCGCGCTTCAACGAGGGCGCCAGAGATGGGGCCGATCCCGATTTCGGTCGCGGCAGCTACCCCTACGACCGCTTCATCGGCGATCTCGGGCCGCTGGAGCAGGCGCCGTACTACGCCTTCAAGGTACTCCCAGGGTGCCTCGGCACGAAGGGCGGCCCGAGAACGGACGCGCACGGCCGCGTGCTCTCGATCACCGACGGCAACCCGATCCCGGGCCTCTACGCCGCGGGCAACGCGGCGGCGAGCCCGTTCGGGCTCGCGTACCCCGGCGCCGGCGGGACGATCGGCCCGGCGGTCGTGTTCGGGCTCCGGGCCGGGGATGCGGCAGCCGGGGACTGACCGACACCTCCGATTTACGATTGGCCACCCACGCTGAGAAAGGACACGCCATGCCCGAGCTCGAGAGCGAGCTCCGAGTCCTGCTCGACAAGCAGGCTCTGTACGAGTTGGTGATGCGCTACGCGCGCGGCGTCGACCGGAACGACAAGGAGATGGTCCTCGCGTGCTTTCACCCCGATGCGTTTCTCCACTACAACACCTACCAGGGCAAGGCGGTCGACTTCTACGAGCAGATCTGGGCGGCGACCGAGCGCGGCGAGGGCGGGATTCCGCGCGGTCAACATGTCGTGACCAATGCGCTGTTCGAGGTGCGGGGCGATGTCGGCTACGGCGAGTGCTATCTCGAGGGCCGGCGTGCCGGAGTAGGGACGACCCGGGCAGGGGCCGAATCACAGGCGACCGGGCCGGGGTTTCCGATCGAGCGGATCGGCCGGTTCATCGACCGCTTCGAGCGGCGCGGCGGCGAGTGGCGCATCGCGAGCCGCCGAGTGGCGATGGAGTGGATGCCGGAGGAGATGGAAGAGTCGCCGCTCGGGCCGGGCGGGTACAAGCTGGCGAACTTCACGCCCACGCGCTACGACGGCAGCGATCCCTCGTACGAGCGGAACTGGGGCTGACGCATGGATCCGACGGGGC
>CAWCYU010000016.1:0-41922 GCA_963799905.1 uncultured Thermoleophilia bacterium | reverse complement strand
GCGCGACCAGCGACCAGCCGAGGAGCTCCAGCCCCTGCTTCGCGACGATCTGGAGCTCGATGATCTGATCCCCGCGTGCCCGCTCGAACCACTGCTCGAGCTCGGGTAGCTGCCCGACGACCAGCGTGGCTACGAGCGCTGTCAGCCCCGCCATCAGCGTCACCGCCGGACGAGCGCCCACCGGCCCATCCGCCGCTGCGAAAGCGGCCACCGCGACGATGGCGAGCCCGCTGATGGCAAGCGTCGCGAATGCCGTGAGGTCTCGGTCGACACCGACGACGTCGTCGATCGCGAGAACGACCAGGCATACCCCCAGGAGGGAGGCCGCGAGACGCTGCCAGCTCCGGGTTCGCCACGCAAGCACCCCCGCACCGATGCCGGCGACTGCGATGACAGCGGTCGAGACCACATCCGGTATTCCATTGCTGTGATCGAGGTCGACGATCGAGTCGATCTCTCCGAATGGCCCGGTCGCAAGCAGATGAACGGCCGATTGGAGAACCACCACGATCGCCGTCACCGCGACCCAGGCGTTGAACGATCCGCGACTCACGCGATCACGGGACGAATCGTTCGCACGGCGGGACCCTACTCGCCCGTCACGACTAGGGTGCTCCGATGCTTGGTGCTGCAGCCGTCGCTGTTGTCGTGTGCCTCGGCGCTCTTGTCTACGCGTGGTTCGAGGCGGGATGGTTGCGCCGGCGTGTGCTCGACGTGGACATTCCGGGGCTGCCGGCAGAGCTGGAGGGAATCAGGATCGCGCACTTGTCCGACTTCCACCTGGGGCCGCCCTCTCGTGGGCGTGTGGCGACCGAGCGGGCCGTTGCCTGGGTTGCGGAGCGGCAGCCCGATCTCGTCTGCATCACCGGTGACCTGGTCTCCCACCCGCGCGGCGTGCCACTGCTCGTCCGGCTCCTGCTTCAGCTCGAACGACCGCTGGTCGTTCTCGGCAATCATGATGTCGCAGTCACGCGCGACCCGTTCTCGCGTGCAGCCGAGCTGGACGGGTTGCGCGGCGTCGCGCTGCTCCTGCGTGACGAAGCCGTCCTCGTGGAGCATGCCGGACAGCGAATCCAGATCATCGGGGCGGATGCGGAGAGCTACCCGAGCGGGAGGTCGCGACCCTGGGAGCTCGCGGACAAAACCGCCGATCTCCGGATTCTGCTCTGTCACTTCCCTGCGATCGAGCGCCGCCTGCCCGAGGGCGCCTTCCACCTCGTGCTCGCAGGGCATCTCCACGCCGGCCAGATCGTCCTGCCGTACCCCGGCGGCCGCATGACGCTCGCGCATCCTGGCGCGCGACTCGTCGCCGGCGTGTACCCCACGCCTGGAGGTGTGCTGCATATCTCACCTGGCACGGGGACGACGTTCCTGCCGCTCAGGTTCTTCGCCCGGCCGGAGGTGACCGAGCTCATCCTCCGCTCGCCCGGCTCGCTGGTGCAACAATCACCTTGATGGAAGGGCACTCGCTGATCTCGTCCGACATCCTCGCGAGCTATGCGGCCGATGCCGCGCTCGAGATCGACGGCGTGAGAGGGCTCGTCGACGGGACGCGGCCGCGGCATCACGGCGTCAAGGTCGCGAACGACGACGGCGTCGTCGCGGTCGAGCTGCATCTCGCGGTGGACTGGGGCGTGAACGTCCCGGCAATCGGTGGGGCCGTTCAGACCAGAGTCGCCGAATACCTCGGCCGGATGGCCGACCTGTCGCCGGCGAAGGTCGACGTGATCGTCGACGACATCGGCCCCCCGCCCGAGGGGATCTAGGCCGGTGGGAAGGGGCTCTCGAGTCGCGGGCCTGACGCGTGGCACGATCGAGACGGCGCCCTCGGTGTGCCGCGACTGTGTCTGGTGGCAGTCCCGTGGAAATCGGACCGCCTCCAAGGATCGCTGGATCGAGCGCGCCGAGGACGAGTGGGGCGAGTGGGGGACGATCTACTACGACGACGACGGCTCGGTGCTCGGATCGATGCAGTACGGCCCGCCGGCTTGTTCCCCCGTGCCGCCGATCTTCCGGCGGGGCCTCCATCGGACGACGCCGTGCTCGTGACCTGTGCGTACCTGACCGGGGACGGCGCAGAGTGGGTCGAGAAGTCGCTCTTCCTCGCGGCGATCGGCGAGGCACGCGACCAGGGTGCCAAGGCGCTCGAGGCGTTCGCGTACCGCTATCCCGAGCGCGAAACCACGTCGGAGCGGTTCCTCGTCCATCGCACGGTGTTCCCGCGTGACTTCCTCGAGGACTTCGGTTTCGAGACCGTCCGCACCCACGGACGAGTAGAGCTTTGCCGGCTCGAGCTCGCGGGTCTCGCGCCGATCGAGGAAGGCCGCCGGGCCAAGGTGCTCCGGGTCGTCCAGGAGGCGTTCGTTCCCTCCGGCGCGCCGGTGCCGCCTTAGGGTGGCCCTAGCGACAGGCCGCGGTTCCGGCGTCCCTGAAGTTTCCACCTTCGACGGGAACGAACGCCCAGTCGTAGCCGGCTGGACGGAGCGTCATCCGAAGCACCCCGAACGTGTCATCGTTGCGCACCCGGCTGCCGGGTCGGGGCGGCCCTACCCGATAGTGGCTCTTGCCGCCGGTGCCGACGACGAACGAGCGAATCCCCTTCAGCGGCGCGAAGCGCTCGTAGTCGTGGTCGTGGCCCACCAGGACCACGTCGGCCCTCGCGCGAGCAAGCAGATCCCAGAAGGCCGCGTAGGCGACATCCGAGCCGTGCTCGCCCGAACTGAAGCGGGGGTGGTGCCAGTACGCGAGCGTGCAGCGGTTTGCGTGGGTTCGAAGGTCGGCCCGGAGCCAGCGCCACTCCGGCGACTGCGGTCCGCAGCCGCCGATCTCGTCGCAGTTCGAGTTCAGAACGATCACGTGCCAGGCTGCCGAGCCGGTAGCTGTACCACCCCTGCTTCGGTAACCGGAACAGGTCGATCGCGGCGGCTGCCGTGCCGGTGGAGTACTCGTGGTTCCCGAGCGCAGCCCTGATTCGCGGCACGAGCCGTCGCCAGCTCGGCAGGAAGCAGTTCGCGAAGTCCGCGGCGCTGCCGGACTCGTAGGCGATGTCCCCGAGGACGGCGATCGTCCCTTCGAGCTTCGAGACGAGCGCGGCGGTCTGCTCGTCGCCGTCGGACGCGCACGACGCGATGTCTCCGACCGCGATCAGGCGCGGAGGCCGCGGCGCGGCGGCGGTAGCCGCCGGAAGGAAGAACAGCCAGACGATCGCGAGCGTCGAGGCGAGCCGAGCGGGCATCCTCCCATCCTGTCACGGTCACGCACGGACCCGACGGCCACGAAAGCTCTCAGCGGGCTCTCAGGCATGGCTGATTGGATGGTTCGATCGCATCGCCCGCCCGCACCCGATTCGGTAGGGCGCGCCGACGCAACCGGTGCGCAATCCAAGTGGCTGCGGCTCTGTGCAACGCTACGATCGTGATGCCATCCCTCGACCGATGCGCGTATCCGCTGCCTCGGCCGATCGGCTCGGCCCGACGCGATCTGCCGCCGAGCGTCCCGGCATTCCCGTCCCATGGATCGGATCCATAGCGACCAAAGGAGAGAACGTGGCGAGCAGTGACGAACCGGCGGCCTCCGCCCAGACGATGGAGAAGCTCGAGCAGGCCCTGTTCGAGATCCGGCGGGTGATCGCCGGCCAGGATCAGATGCTCGAGCGCGTGCTCGTCTGCCTGCTGACGGGCGGCCACCTGTTGATCGAAGGCGTACCGGGCCTCGCGAAGACGCTGACGGTGAAGACGACCGCGCAGGTGCTCGGCGGCACGTTCAACCGGATCCAGTTCACGCCGGACCTCGTCCCGTCCGACCTCGTCGGCACGCGGATCTATCGCGCGGACAATGCGAGCTTCGACACGGAGCTCGGCCCTGTCTTCTGCAACTTCCTCCTCGCCGATGAGATCAACCGCGCTCCGGCCAAGGTGCAGTCCGCGTTGCTCGAGGTGATGCAGGAGCGCCAGGTGACGCTCGGCCACACCTCGCATCCCGTCCCAGAGCCGTTCCTCGTGATGGCGACCCAGAACCCGATCGAATCCGAGGGAACCTACCCGTTGCCCGAGGCGCAGATCGACCGCTTCATGCTCAAGATCCTCGTCGACTATCCGCTCCACGACGAGGAGCTGACGGTGATCCAGCGCTCGCTCGCCGCTCCGCCCGAGTTGACCCAGCTGCTCTCGATCGACGACCTGCGGCAGGTCCAGGCGACCGTGCGCGGGATCTATGTCGATCCCGGCCTCATCAGCTACGCGCTGCAACTGGCCACCGCCACGCGGCGTCCGGGCGACTTCGGGCTTCCCGACCTGGCGAGGTTCATCTCCTACGGTGCGAGCCCACGCGGGCCGATCAGCCTGATCCACGCCGCCCGCGGCCTCGCCGTCGTTCGTGGACGGGAGTACGTCCTCGTCCAGGATCTGCAGGAGCTGATCAAGGATGCGCTTCGCCACCGGTTGGTGCTGTCGTACGAGGCCCTCGCCGAGCAGCGCAGCCCCGACAGCCTGCTCGACGCGGTGATCGCCGCCGTTCCCGTCCCGCAGCTCGACCTCTCACGTCGCGCGGCGTGATCGAAAGCCTCCTCCGTCGAGGGCAGACCCCGGCTCGACCCGGCCCCGGGCCGATGCCGGAGCCTCTCCTGCGGGCCCTCGACCTGACGATCGCGCGCCGGGTCGAGGGGATGCTGCCGGGCGATCATCGCTCGTCCCTGCTCGGCCGCGGCAGCGAGCTCGCTCAGATCCGCCCCTACGAGCCCGTCGAGGACGATGTTCGCCAGATCGACTGGAACGTGACGGCGCGAACGGGCACTCCGCACGTGCGGATCCACCTCGCCGAGCGGGCGCTCGTCACCTGGCTCGTGCTCGACACGTCGCCGTCGATGACCTTCGGGACGGCAGAGCGGCGCAAGGCAGACGTCGCCGAGGGCGCGGCGCTCGCCGTCGGCTATGCAGCCACCCGGCGCGGAAACCGCCTCGGGCTCGTCACCTTCGGAGACGAGCGGCCGCAGGCATTGCCGCCGCGACAGGGACGGGCAGGCCTGCTCGGCCTCCTCCTCGCGCTGCGCCAGGAGGAAGCAGCCGAGCGGCCCCGCGAAGCACACGGCGCAACGTCCGTCGGAGAGGCATTGCAGCGCGTCGGCAACCTCGCACGCCAGAGGGCCTACGTCGTCGTCGTCTCCGACTTCCGCGGTCCCCGCGACTGGCACCGGCCGCTCCTGAGCCTCGGCGGTCGCCACCAGGTCGTGGCCGTGGAGATCCGGGACGCGCGAGAGCAGGAGCTGCCCAACCTCGGCCAGCTGTTCCTCGTCGATCCGGAGACGGGGAGGCAGTTGAAGGTCGACACGTCGAGCGAGCGGCTGCGGTCGCGATTCGCTGCTGCGGCCGAACAGGAGCGCCGCGACGTTGCCGCGGAGCTCATCTCCTCCGGCGCCCGGCATGTCGTGCTCGAGACCCGTGGGGATTGGCTGCGCGAGCTGACCGGTTTCCTCCGGCACGCGGGAGCCCGATGAGCTTCGCATCACCCCTTGCCCTGCTCGCGCTCCTCCTCGTGCCCGCGGCGGCGATCGCATACGTCTGGTTCCAGCGACGGCGCGTGCGAGATTCCGCCCGGTTCGTCGAGCCCGGATTGATGCCGAACATCGTCGATCGCGTTCCCGGCTGGCGTCGGCACCTTCCAGTGCTCCTGCTGCTGCTGGCCGTCACCGGATTCCTCGTCGGCTTCGCCCGGCCGCACGCGACCATTTCGGTGCGCTCGGAGGAGGCGACGGCGATCCTCGCGATCGACACCTCGCGTTCGATGGGGGCGACCGACCTCTCGCCGACACGGCTCGCGGTCGCCCAGGCGTCGGCCCGCCGATTCCTCGCCGACCTGCCGGAGCAGTACCGCGTCTCGGTCGTCGCTTTCAGCTCGGTCGCGCAGGTGGTCTCTCCTCCGACGAGGGATCGCGAGTTCGTTGACTCGGCGCTCGGGACACTCCGCATCGGGGAAGGCACGGCGCTCGGAGATGCGGTGGCGACCGGCGTCGGTGTGGCCACCGGGAAACCACAGAGCGGCACGCAAGCCGCGGACGAGCCGCCCGCGCCCGCAGTGATCCTCGTCCTCTCGGACGGCGCCGTCGACGGTGGCCGGATCGGGCTCACCGAGGCCATCCGGCGCGCCCGGCTGGCGAAGGTGCCCGTGTTCACGGCGTTGCTCGGCACCGAGGCGGGCGTCGTGCAGGTGCCGCATGTGGGCGGCTATGTCGAGAGGATCCAGGTCCCTCCCGACCCCGACGCGCTTCGCCGGGTCGCGACGCAGACGGGCGGCCGCTTCTTCGCAGCTCCGACGGAGGACGATCTCAGCCCGGTGTACGCCGACCTCAAGTCGCGGCTCGGCAGCACCGACAAGGACGAGGAGATCACCGTCGCCTTCGCCGCGGGGTCGATCCTGCTTCTCCTCGCGGGTGGAGCCCTCTCCGCCCTCTGGTTCCGGAGGGTCCCGTGATCCGGATCGCGCTGGCAGCCGTCGCCGTGGCAGCGGCGCTCGGTGTGGGTGTATCCAACGCCCGCGCCGCGGACGAGTGCAACGGGCTCCTCGTCTGCATTCCCGTCGCCGGGCCCTGGGTCGCCATTCCAGCGCCCGGCGGCGTCGCTGCCACGACGAGCTGGCGGCTCGTCTGCCCGCGGGGCGTCGTCGGAGGCGTTGATGCCCGCGCCAGCGAGGCCGCGGTCGCCGTCGAGTTCCCCGGGCGGCTCGGCAGCCCCGTCAATCCCGGAATCACGACGACCCGCTCGCTCGTCTTCCGAGGGACGTACGCAGGGCGTGTCGGCAAGGCAACGAGCTACCGGCCGTTCATCGGCTGCATCCCCGGAGGCGGGGGTGGGCCGCGCACGCCGACCGTGCATGCCGCCACCAGTCCCGTCAAGCCGGGCGAGCCGATCACGACCCGCGTCACCACGCTCCGGGTGGTCGAGGGGACGCTCGCCAGGAAGTCGGTCACCTGTCCACGCGGCGAGCGTCTTCTGCGGGCGAGCCACAGCGTCGGGCTCTACACGAAGAGCGTTCCCTCGGCCGCCGAGCTCAACGCGGTTCACGTCGTGCGTGCCGTCCGCGGCGGGACGATCCTGGTCAGCGCCACGCGGCGCGGACTGCCGGCCGGAGTCCGCGCCGAGGTGCAGATATCCGCGGAGTGTGCCCGGTGAGAGTCGCCTGGCCGCTGATGCTGCTCGCTCTCCTGATCGTGCCGCTCGCGATCGTCTGCTTTCTGGCGCTCGAGCGTCGGCGCGCCCGGTATGCCGTCCACTTCACCAACATCGAGGTTCTCGCCGCGGTGGCGGCCACGGCGCCACGCTGGCGGCGCTTCGTCCCTCCTGTCCTCGCTGCAATCGCGTTGACCTGTGCCCTGGGCGCGCTCGCCCGGCCCGAGATCAAGATGTCCGTCGCCAGCGAGCAGGCCTCGATCGCGCTCACCGTCGACGTCTCGGGATCGATGGCCGCCGAGGACGTGAAGCCGACGCGGCTCGGGGCAGCACAGGAGGCAGTGGGGCGATTCCTGGACCGGGTACCCGGCAAGTACCGCGTCGGAATGGTCACGTTCTCGGGCGAGCCGTTCGTCGCGGCACCCCTGACGCATGACCGCCGGCTGGTGCTCGACTCGCTGCGCTTCAGCTCGACCTTCGGCCGGGGAACGGCGATCGGAGACGCGCTGGCGCGGTCGGTGGAGCTCCTCCAGCCTGTCGCGACCGGAGACGACGGCTCCGGCTCGTCCGACCCGGCGGTGCGCCCCCAGGATCCCGACCGGCCGCTGTCGGCGATCCTCCTCCTCTCGGACGGCGCTCAGACGCGGGGCACCCTGGCGCCGCTCGAGGGTGCGGCGCGCGCCAAGTCCTACGGTATCCCTGTCTACACGGTCGCCCTCGGAACTCCGAACGGCTTCATCGACCGCGGCGGCTTCGTCCGGCCCGTCCCACCCGACCCGGTAACGCTCCGGCAGATCGCGCAGGCAACGGGAGGCGAGTTCTTCGAGATCCAGGACCAGGAGAGACTCAACTCCGTCTACGAAGACCTGGCTTCCCGGCTCGGGAAGAAGCAAGAGTGGCGGGAGTGGAGCTTCGCCCTGCTCGGGATCGCGGCGCTGTTCGCGCTCGCCGCCGGTGCTTTCTCGATGCTGTGGGTTCAGCGCCTACCGTGAACGGGGCCGCGCTCATCGCCGTAGCGGCGCTCGGCCTGATCGTTGCGGGCTGCAGCGGTGACACGAAGGAGAGCACACCGACGGCGGCGACGACCGCGGCGGTCACGACGACCGCGGCCCCGACGACGACCCCGGCGACGGCTTCGGGAGGCGCGAGTGCAGCTGATATCGTCGCGCGCGTCCTGCCGGGGGTCGTCAACGTGAAGACGATCGGGTTCGACGGAAGCGAGGGTGAGGCGTCGGGCGTCGTCATCGATCGCCGGGGGGTGATCGTGACGAACAACCATGTCGTGCGGGGGGCCCGCACGCTCACGATCTCCTTCAACGACGGGCGTCACACGCAGCCCATCCCGGGCACGGTGATCGGCACCGCAGCCGAGCGCGATCTCGCCATCATTCGCGTTGCTCGCACGGATCTCATCCCCGTTCTTCTCGGTCGCTCGTCCAAGCTCCGGCTCGGGGACAGCGTTCTCGCAATCGGGTTCCCGCTCGGCCTCGCCGGCGGCCCCACCGTGACCCAGGGCATCGTCTCGGGCCTCGACCGCACCATCCAGCCAGAAGGTGGCGCGTCCCTCGAAGGCCTCCTCCAGACCGACGCGGCGATCAACCCGGGCAATTCGGGCGGCGCCCTCGTCGACGCAGGAGGAAAGCTGATCGGCATCAATACGGCCGCCGCGAAAGCGGGCAGCGCCGAGAACGTCGGCTTTGCGATCGCGATCGACGAAGCCCGCCCTGTGATCGACGAGATCCGTACCAAGCCGGCAGGCCAGCGAGCCTGGCTGGGCGCGACGTTCGACACGATCGACTCCGCGGCGACCGCGGTCCAGCTCGGTCTGCCGCCCGATACGCGTGGGGCGGCCGTGATCGCTGTGTTCGCCGCGAGTCCCGCCTCGAGGGCGGGCCTGCAGGAGGGGGATGTGGTCGAGTCGATCGACGGTCGGCCGGTGCGCTCGACCGAGGACGTGTCGAAGGCTGTGCGGGCCCTCGACCCGGGTGACTCGGTCGTGCTCGACGTCATCGACGGGTCTGGGCCGCGGCGTGTCACGGTAACGGCCGGCAAGCGGCCGGCGACGCTGGCGGGCGGCTGAAGCGCGCCGGGCCGAGCGATCAGGCCGCCGTCACACCCGCGAGCAGCACTTCCGCGATCTGAATTGCGTTCAGCGCGGCTCCCTTTCTGAGGTTGTCGCTCGCGAGGAACAGCGCGAGTCCGTTCGCCGAGCCTTCGTCTTTGCGGATCCGGCCGACGAGGACCTCGTCACCCCCGGCTGCATCCTTCGGAGTCGGCACCTCCGGCAGGCGCAGGACGCGGACGCTCGGAGCCTCGCTCAGGATCGCGGTGGCGTCCCCCGGCGAAAGCGGTTCCTCGAACTCGACCCAGATCGCCTCCGAGTGGCCGACGAGCACGGGGACCCGGACGCAGGTCGCGCTGATCGCGAGCTCGGGCAGCTCCAGGATCTTGCGCGTCTCGGCGCGAAGCTTTGACTCCTCATCCGATTCGTCGCCCTCCCAGGTCCAGTCCATCACGAGGTTGTGCTCGGACGGCGGCTCGGCCCGGAGCTGCTCCATTCGCTGGGCCCCGGCACCCGACACGGACTGATAGGTGGCGACGTGCACGCGCTTCAGCGGCACGACGTCGTGGAGGGGCTTGAGAACGCACGTCAGCGGGATGGTGCAGCAGTTCGGGTTGGCGACGATGCGGTCACGCTCGAGCGCCTCGAGGGCGCGGCCCGCGTTCACCTCGGGCACGACGAGCGGATAGCCGTCGACGAGGCGGTACGCGGACGACTTGTCGATGCAGATCGCTCCGGCGGCGGACGCGATCGGGACGAGCTCGCGGCTCGCACCCGTGCCCACCGAGAACAGGAAGAGGTCGACATCGCCTGCCGAGAGCGCCTCGGTCGTTGCCTCCTCGACGATGACCTCGTCGTCACCGAAGGGCAGTCGTGAGCCGGCCGAGCGCGCCGAGGCGAACGCGCGAACGTCGTAGCCGCGTTCGGCGAGCAGTTCGAGCGTGACCGTGCCGACCGCGCCCGTGGCGCCGACGACACCGATGCGCGGAGCGGCCATCGTGAAAGTGTAGGGAAACAGCTCTGCGACAGCGCAACCGACGACGCCGTCTAGACCGTCAGGCTCAAACCGGTCGCCTGCCCGAGAGCGCGCGTCCGAGCGTGACCTCGTCGGCGTATTCGAGGTCACCGCCGACCGGCAGGCCGCTCGCCAGGCGGGTCACGCGCACCCGGTCGCGCAACCTGTCTGCGAGATAGGCAGCCGTCGCCTCGCCGGTCATGTTGGGGTTCGTGGCGAGCACGACTTCGTCGATTCCTCCCTGCTCGACGCGATAGAGCAGCTGGCCGACGCGAAGATCGGACGGCTCGACGCCGTCCAGCGGCGAGAGAGAGCCGCCGAGGACGTGGTAGAGCCCGCGATACTCGTGCGTCCGTTCGAGCGACACGACGTCGACGGGTTGCTCGACGACGCACACGATCGTTCGGTCCCGCCTCGGGTCGGTGCACACAACACAAAGCTCGTCCTCGGTCAGGTTGCCGCAGTCGCGGCAGAACCGCACCCGCTCCTTCACGTCGGCGATCGCGCTGCCGAGTGCGAGGGCTTCGTCGCTCGAGACCGAGAGGAGATGGAACGTGAGCCGCTGCGCCGTGCGGGTGCCGATCCCCGGCAGGCGGGTCAGCTGGGCGACGAGGTTGTCGACGGCGGGGCTCAGCATGAGGATGAGGTTACTGATCCGTCTCGGACGTGCCCGCCGCGTACAAGGCCGCTTCGGCCACCCGTTCGAGGCGGCGTTCGACGATCTCGACGAAGGCGCGGGCGGCAGGCGAGAGCGGCGCTTCCGACCGGGCAATGAACGCGAACGTGTCGTAGAGCGGCTCGGCGAACGAGGCGAAGTGGAGGCCGCGCGCGCCCTGGCGGCTGATCGCGGCCCGCGGCACGATCGTGTCCCCGAGCCCGCGTCGCGCGAGCCCGACGGCGGCCTCGATCCCTTCGACCTCGATCACCGGCCGCAACGTCACTCCTGCTCGCTGCGCCCGGTCGACGAGCTGCCGGCGCATCGGGTCGTCGGCCCCGTACTGGGCGTCGTAGAGGATCAACGGCGCCGCCGCGAGCTGCTCGATCGTGACGGGCGCAGCGGCACGGTCGGCCTCCCGGCTGACGACCACGAGCTCCTCGAGCCGGGCGACCCGAAGGTCGAGGCCGGCGTCGTCGACCGGAAGGACGATCAGGCCGGCTTCGAGGCTGGCGTTGCGTACCTGATCGGCAACCTCCGACGAGTTGAGCCCGACGAGCCGGAGCCTGACGTCGGGGTACTTGCGCCGGAAATCGGCTGCGAGATCGGCGATCAGGTACGCCGACGCCGTTCCGAACATGCCGAAGCCGAGCGTGCCGCCCCGCAGGTCGCGAACCTCGGCGACGGCGTCCTTCGCACGCTCGATGTCCGCCAGAACTCGCTCCGCCTCGGGGCGAAACCGCCCGCCGGCCTCGGTGAGCACGAGCCCGCGGCCGGCTCGCGCGAAGAGCGCGATTCCGAGCTCCGCTTCGAGCTGGCGGACCTGCTCGGAGATCGAAGGCTGGGTCAGGTACAGCGCGCGCGCAGCGGCGCTGAAGGAGCCGTGTTCGACCGTGGCCAGGAAGTAGGTGAGCTGTTGGATCGTCATATAGGGAAAACCTTGATAGAGAGAAGATAACTCAGGGAGCGCTTTTTGTTCGGCCATCCATACATTTGACCTATGGCCCGCTTCCGCACCCCGAACGTCCGTGGGACGCTCCTTTGCCTGGCCGCGGGCGTCGCGTTCTCGGTTTCACCGATCCTGATCCAGATCGCGTACGCGCATGGCGCTGCCGTGAGCGGCGTTCTCGCCTGGCGCTATCTGGCTGCGACGATCCTGCTCGTCGGGATCGCCGGACCCAAGCTCCGCCACGTCCCGCTTCGCGCTGCTGCCGGAGCCTTCGTGCTCGGAGCGTTCGTCTACGCGCTCGACGCCGCGCTCTTCTTCGGCTCATTGGAGCGCACGTCGGCGCCGCTCGCCTCACTCGTCCACTATGCGCACCTCGTGCTCGTCGTCGGCGTGGCCGCAATGATCGGGCGGGAGCCGCTGACGAGGCGCCGGCTCGTCGCGCTCGTCGGCATCTTCGGCGGTGTCGCGCTCGTCGGCGGAGCCGCTGTGAACCCCGACTTGGTCGGGATCGGGATGGCGCTCGGCTCGGCGGCAGCATACGCCCTGTACATCCTTCTCTCCGATCGGCTGCTGCGCGACGCCGACCCGATGGCCCTGGCCGCCTACCTGACCGCCGGTGCTGCGACCACGTTCTTCGTCGCGGGCGGCCTGCTCGGCTCGCTCGCTACCGTCGGCGGGCCGACCGGGCTCGCCTGCCTGGTCGTCGCCGCGCTCGTCGGCTCGGTCTTCGCGGTCACCTCCTTCCTCAAGGGCGTCCGCCTCGTCGGCCCGTCGACGGCCTCGCTGCTCGTGACGATCGAGGTGCCGGCGACGATCGCTCTCGCCGCGGTGGTGCTGGGCCAGCACATGACATCGCCGCAGCTTGCGGGAGCCGGCCTCGTCGTCGCCGCGATCGTCGCGATGCAGCTGCGCCGACGGCCCAAGCTGCGGCTCGTCGAGGCACAGGCGCCGTTGCCGCCCGTACTCGAGCCCGCCGGGCAGCTCACCGCGGCGTAGCGCTACAGGCCCGGCAGCCCGAGCGACCCGAGGTCCGGCATCTGCCCGCGGATCTTGGACTCGACGAGGTCGCTCGCAGACCGCAGTGCCTCGTTGGCTGCCGCCATCACGATGTCTGCGAGCAGCTCGGGATCGTCGGGATCGATCGCCTTCGGGTCGATCACGATCTCGACGATCTCGCCTCCGCCGTTCGCCTTCACGGTGACCATGCCTCCGCCCGCAGAGGCCTCGACCACCTCCTGCCGCGCCTGCTCCTGGGCTTCGATCATCTGGGCCTGCATCTGCTGGGCCTGCTTGAGCATCGCGTTCATGTCGAACTTGGCCATCAGTGCTCCTCCACTTCCTCGGCGTCGAATGTGTCCTTGAGCAGCGAGATCACGTCCTCCTCGGAGAGCTCCCGCGGATCTTCCGCATCGGCGGGCTCAGGGGCGGCGCCGATGATCGTCTCGATCGCGAGTCGCCGGCCGGTGACCTCGTACAAGGCATCGCGCAGGAGCGCGAGGTTCTTCGGCTCTTCGATCTGGGCGCGGTGGAAGCCGGCCGCCGGCGCGAACTCGACCGTCAGCGTGTCGCCGCTGAGGTCGACGGGACGTGCCTCGGCGAGCAGCGTCGAGATCGGGATCGACCGCGTCCTGACGGCTTCGACGACGTTGCGCTGCCAGGCATCCCGGAGCTGGTCGAGCTCGAGGGGAGGGAGCTCCGCGGACGGCGGGGCCGGCGCGGAGCTCGCCGGCGGGTCCGTTGTTTGGACGGGCGCGGCCGGTGGGGTGGGCGGGGGGGCCGGGGGCGCCCTTTCCTCGACCGGGGCCGGAGGCACGCCCTGCGGCCTCGACTCGAGCAGCTCGAGCCGGTGGGCGAGTGACTCGCGCGACAGGTCGGCCTGCGGCCGGGTGACCTTGACGAGCGCGAGCTCGAGGGGCAGCCTGGGGTCACCACCCTGGCGCATGTCGTCGACCGCGATGGCCAGGAGATCGATCAGGCGAACGACCGTCGGCTCCGGCAGCTGGTTCGCCTGCTCCCGCAGACGCTCGCGCGTCTCCTCGGTGATCGGCAGCGACTCCGGGACGTGCCCGACGTGTTGGACGAGCAGGAGCTGGCGGAGGTGCTCGATCACGTCGGTCACGAGCCGACCGAGATCCTGACCCTGCTCGGCGAGCTCCTCGATCTGGACGAGAGCGCCGGCGGTGTCGCGGTCGACGATCGTGTCGCACAACCGGAACAAGGCGCCCTCCTCGATTCCGCCGACGAGTTGCAGCACGTCCTGCACGGAGATCGTGCCGCCGGTCGCGGCCGCGAGCTGGTCGAGAGCCGAGACCGCGTCGCGGAAGGAACCGTGGGCCCCGCGCGCGATCAGCGCCAGGGCTGCGTCCGGAGCATCGATCTTTTCCCCCTCGCAAACGCGTCGCAGGACGGCGACGAGCTCCTGCAGGCGCGGCCGCTGGAAGACGAACGTCTGGCAGCGCGAGCGCACCGTCGTCAACACACTCGCGAGATCGGTGGTGCAGAAGACGAAGACGAGGTGGGGTGGAGGCTCTTCGATCAATTTCAGCAGCGCATTCCACGCCTGATTCGTGAGCTGGTGGGCCTCGTCGATGATGTAGACCTTGTAGCCACCTTCGACGGGCTGGAGCACGGCGCGCTCGCGGATCTCGCGGACGTCGTCGATGCCGCGCTGGGAGGCGGCGTCCATCTCGATCACGTCGAGCGCGTTCCCGTTCGCGATCGACTCGGCGATCGGGGTGCCGGGGTCGAAGTCGGCGTTCGGGCCACCCTCGGCGTTCAATGCCTTGGCCAGGATGCGGGCCATCGAGGTCTTGCCCGTCCCGCGCGGGCCGGCGAACAGGTAGGCCTGACGCACCTGGCCGTGCTCGATCGCGTTGCGGAGGGTCCGCACGACCGCCTCCTGGCCGATCACATGGCCGAAGTCGAGCGGGCGATACGTGCGATACAGGGCGGCCACGAAGCGATCTTATTCGCTGCCCGGTCGTTGCCGGGCGCGATCACAGTGCCCGGTCGCGCGCTCCGTCGTCGAAACGGGCTTCCCCGGAGGAACCTGCGTCGTCGGCTCGGGCCGGGCGGAACCGCGGCACCTGGGAGGGAGTCCTTAGCGCTGCTTCCTTCCGGACCTGACGCGGTTCGAACGCTCCCAGTGCGCGGGACCCGACCTGTCAACACCTCGTGCGCAGACCCAATCCCGATGAAACCGTCCCTTCGACGGCATTCGGTCCCGCTGGAGCGGATTTCGGGTTCAGGGAACCGCTATCTCCCCACCTAGCGCGACCGGGCTCGCAAGACGGTAGCAGGACGCCTGCCTCAGCCTCGGTGGGGCCGTTCGCGCTCCCTCGCGACAGCAAGGCTCAGTCTGAGGGGGGACGTTGCCGTTCGGACTTTGTGGCTCTGAGCCACAAAGTGCCGGCGTGTCGCTGCTCGAGAGCGAGGAGCGCCGCCTTGACCTCTAGCCCGCCCGCGAACCCGTGCAGGTCGCCGTCGCTCCCGACGACGCGGTGGCAGGGGAGCACGATCGAGACCGGATTGCGGCCGTTCGCCGTGCCGACCGCCCGGACGGCCGAGGGGCGGCCGATCCGAGTTGCCTGGGCGGCGTAACTGCGTGTCTCGCCGTAGGGGATCTCGGCGAGGGCCCGCCAGGCAGCAAGCTGGAACGCCGTTCCCCGGAGATCGAGCGGGAGATCGAAGCTGGTCCGGCCGGCCGGCGAAATACTCGTCGAGTTGGACAGCGGTCTCGTCCAGTACGCCGACCGTGCCGCCGTCGGATGGAACGTCGGCGAGGCCGGCGCGGGCAGGGCGGTCGTCGGGCCAGAGGACTGCCCGCAGGCCGAGGGGCGAGCCGACGATGGTCAGCGGGCCGAACGGGCTGGCGCAGGAGCGCGCGGCGAGTGAGGTCGAGCTCGTCAGAGTTGTCATGTCTTCTTCAACGCCTTCCCGCGGCCCGACGTGAGACGGCGTCGCGTCGGCGTGTGATGCGGATCAGGGAGCGTCCTCGTTGCTCAGGCGAGGCTGACCGGGGCATCCTGCGCGGCACTCTCGGCGACGCCGTGCGCTTCACGATGGACAAGACTCCAGTTGGCGTACCGAACGCATCCTGTCCGCCGGCAGCGCGCGTGGATGACCTCCATGGGAACGTGCTGACCGGACTCGTCGAGGAGCTCGGTGTTGAACGTCCAGCGATGAAGGCCAATCCGGCAGAGGATCTTCATTCGACCACTCCTCGATTGTTTGAACACGTATACGCCTCCGCCCGGACGTTTCCCTGCCGTGTGGGGAGTCGCGGGGCTCGTATAGTGGCCGCGATGACCGAGCACGAGCGCCCGTCGGCTCCGGTACGGCCGGGATTCAGCCGGGAGGACTGGGACGATCGCTACGCACAGGCGGTGTTGCTCTGGAGCGCCGAGCCGAATCGCCGCTTTGCCACAGAGGTGGCAGGCCTCGCGCCTGGACGTGCGCTCGACATTGGCTGCGGCGAGGGGCGAAACGCCATCTGGCTCGCCGAGCACGGTTGGGGCGTGACGGGAGTCGACTTCTCGTCGGTCGCGCTCGCGAAGGCCGAGCGCCTGGCGGCAACGCGCGGCGTCTCGGTCGACTGGGTGCTCGCCGACGTCGTCGACTACCGCCCGTCCACTCGCTCGTTCGACCTCGTCGTCGTGTTGTACCTGCAACTCCCGGCGGTGGAGCTCCACGCTGTGCTCGCTGCCGCCGCGGCCGCCGTCGCACCCGGCGGGACACTGTTCGTGCTCGGTCACGACACGACAAACCTGACCGAGGGGTACGGAGGACCGAAGGACACCGCCGTCCTCTTCACACCCGAGGAGGTCGTACCGGCACTCGCCGGCTTCGACGTCGAGTGCGCCGAGAAGGTGCGCCGCACTGTGGCCCTCGACGGCGGTGAGGCTGTCGCGATCGACGCGCTCGTGCGCGCACGGCGCCCCGGCTAGGGCGGAGCGACGAGGCGCGACACGATCCCGGGCAGCGCGGCGTCCGCCAGGGCATGGAGCTCCGCCGTCGTGAGGAGCTGCACCGGGTGTGGGACGAGGACCATCCGGTAGGCGGGCATGCCGAGCAATCGCGCCTGCTCGAGCGCCTCGTCGACGAACGGCTCGGTGCCCACGGCGGCGGTCGGGATCCCGAGCCGCTCGAGTCGTACGGCGTCGTGCACACTGCACGACACGCACGAGCCTCAGTCGGCGAGGCCCTCGATCGCGAGGTCGCCGTGGATCGCGACGCGTTCGATCACCTCGCTCGAGGCCGGCTTCGAGAAGATCTCCTTCGAGAGCCTGAAGGTCTCGGCGCCGCTCAGGCGCAGGTGGTGCTCGATGCGGTCGAGCAGCTCGCTGCCGCGGTTCTTCGTGATGTCGAGCAGGGCAACGCGCTTGCCGGCGAGCGAGCTCGGCCTCGGGTGCGAACGGCACGGGTTCGGCGGTGCGATCGTCGATCGGGCTTACGTACTCCATCGGATCTCCTTGGTCACGACCTGCGTCTGCATGCCGTTGCAGGGCCCGAACACGGCCGAGAAGCGGCCTGCCTCGCCGCCCGCGACCACGATCGCGATCTGGTCCGGCGTCCTTCCATTTCCGCACGAGGACGTCGTCGGCGCTCGCGTGGACGGCCGGAGTGGTCTCGCCGCGGCGGAGCTCCTTCGCAGGGCGCTGCAATGTCCTCGAACATCGCCTGCCGCACCCGGTCCTTGCTCCAACCCGCAGTGGCGAAGAGCATCGCGTGCTCCGGGCAGACGACGAAGAGCGACGTGTCGTCCATCGGCCACCAGAACGGGCTCCATTGCACCGCCGCCGCCGAGGCGAGCGTCGCCGCGAGCTCCTCGGGCGTCCGACTTCGGTGGTCGGAGATCGAGAGCGGAGCGTCGCCCGCGAACAGCGTCACGGTCGAGGTGTCGGCGGTGAAGCCACGCTCGACGTGAAGCGGCTCCCAGGAGCTCGCCTCCTCGTTCTCGGCGAAGCAGATCCCGAGCTTGCCGGGGTGACCGAGCGTCGCCCGGTCGAGCGCTGCCGGGGCGTGCCCCGCCGGTCAGCGTGAGGAGCAGGCGCAGCGCCCGGCCGATCGTCATGTTGGCGCGCGTGCCGGGGCCGAGCGCTCCCATGCCGCTGTTGATCCCGAGCGTCTCGCGCACGGGCCCGTTGACGACGAGGATCGGGCCTGCGGGCTGAGTGGTGACCGCGATTCCATGGGCGTTGAAGCCGGGCTCGAGCGCGGCCTCGGCAGCGGCACGGACGACGGGGAAGGCTCCGGGGCGGCATCCAGCGAGGACGGCGCACGCGGCGAGGCGCTCGAGCGTCGCCTCGCCGTGCGCCGGCGGCACGGGGCCGAGCGAGAACGACGGGTCGGCGCCGCCGAGCATCGCCTCCACCCGCTCGGGCGTCGGCGGGATCACCGGTAGCCCGTCGCTCCAACCCCGCTCGATCATGTCCTCGAGCTCGTCGAGACCGCCCGCCGCGTCGTACGTCCAGCGGGCGCCGCAGCCGGGCTTGCGAGCCGGGTCATCCTCCGGCACCGGGGTGCCGAGAAGGCGGGCGTACGCGCTTGCGTCCCAACCGACGACCGTGTCCGTGATGCCCGACCCGGGATCGATCCGGACGGCGGTCGGCACGGTTTCGATCCCGTAGGCCTGCGAGACCTCGAACGGCGCCTCCTCGGCGAGCATCGGGAACCGGATTCCGGTGCGGCGCGCGAGGCGAGCCGCTCCCGACGGGGTCTCCTCGGCGATGCACGCCAGGCGCACCTCGGGGTTGTCGTCGAGGGCTGCGAGCCGCCGCAGCGTGAGCGTCGAGGTCGGGCAGTCACCGTGCGCGAACACGAGCACGACCGGGCCACGGGCGCTCAGTGTTTCGAGCGACACGGGGCCGCTGTCGATCTGCTCGAGCGTGAAAGGATGCGCGCTCGTCATCTCCCGAAGCCTACGCTCGCTGCCTCACCCGCGCCGTCGCGCAAGGACGGACTCAGGGCCGGAAGGCGAGGCGAGCAGCGCTGTCCCGGCAACGCGAGACGATGTCCCGTTGCTCCTCGGCACGGGCCAGAAGCGCGTCGAAATCCGTGCCGGTGCTCGTCCCGCGTTGCGCGAGCGACTTCCAGAGCGCCGCCTTCCCGGTGATCCCGACGACCAGCGTCTCGAGCTCGATCACGTCGCTCAACCGTGCGCGACCGGTGAGGCGTCCGTTCGGCTTCAGTCGCGCCAGGAGCTCGAAGCACTTGGCCAGCGTGTCCTTGATCGCATTCGGCTGCACGTTCTCCGCCAGCATGATCGCCGTCAGCGTTTGGAGATCCTGCTCGACCTCCGACGCCACGCCTGGAAGCTCGTCGCGCGCCTCGACATCGGCCGACACGTTCGCCGCGACACGGGCTGCAAGACGCGCTCCTGCACTCCCGGCTGCATGGTGGTCCTTCAGGTAGATCGCGAGAGCATCCCGGCCGGCGCCGCGGGACTCCAGTAGGTGTGTGGCCTCCATCTGGTTCGTTGTGGCCCGCGGCGCCGGATTCCGAAACAACTGTCCCTGGCAAGGCACGGCCCCATAGGCCGTGACCTACTGCTGACCGGCCACTCAGGCGACGTCTACCGCAGTCGGCTCGGGTTGCGCCACCGCCACACTGTCGTCCGCGCCGCCCGCTCGCAGCTGTTGCCGCCAGCCCGAGAGAATCGCCGTGCACGCTCGCCGCGCCGACGATCGGACCTTCCGGAACCTCGAGCCGCGCAGGGTGGAGGATGAACGGTCGCGTCTGAGGGCCGCCGATGCCGCCGTGGAACGAGATCAGCTCTTCGAAGGCGCAGCCCTCGTCGAGATCCGCGTCGTAGAAGCTGCCGACCATGATGTCCCCGACGTGTTCGAAGCCGTCGGTGCGCAGTAGGTGCTGCGGCGCGGTGGGCGAGAAGCTCGGCGAGCGGATCTTCGCCCTCGACTCTTGCGTCGGCGAGGTAGTGGGTTCCGTTCGCGCCGAGCGCGACCGCACCGTGCTCTGACGACCGAACGAGCAGCCAGCCGACGTGGGGATGGGCGCGGAGAGCCGGCACGAGCTCGGGATGACGCTCGTCGATCTCCTCGAGCGTCAGCCGGCGCCGCTCCTCCATGAGGTAGACGAGGCCGAGGTTGCCCGAGCCGAGCACGACGACGTCACTTGTCCGAGACGTCGTTCTTGGCCTTCTTCGGCTGCTTCCCGGTCGCTTCGCCCACGGCGTTTCCGACCATGGAGCTCTGCTCGTCGCCGCCGGCGATCCCGGACACCTTGCCGCTCGCCAACGAGCGTTCGACGAGCTCGTCGAGGCCGTACCCGTTGCGTTGCTTGAACGTCGCTCCCTGGGTCTGCCCGTGGTCCGAGAGGACGACGATCTCGTACGGCCGTGGCGCGTAGCGGGAGGCGAGCTCGATCTGGCCGAAGTGGTCGTCGAGCTTCCGGAGCGCCTCGAGGGTGTCGGCCCGCTCGAGACCGGAGTGGTGCGCCACCTCGTCGTAGCTCGAGAACGTTGCGTAGATAGCGGGACGCCCGCGCATGAGGTCGGTGAGGACGCCGGAGGCGATCAGGTCGCGCACGAAGACGCAGAGCGCGCCCCTCATCAGCGGGTAGATGCCTCCGCGGTGACCGCGTGGCTGCACGTCGCGGCGTTTCGCGCGGAGCGACGCCATCAATTCGAGGATGACCTCCCAGCCGAACAGGACGAGCGTGCGGGTCGCGTTGTCGCCGTTCGCGAAGAAGGCCCGATACCCGGGGTTCGACTTCTTTTCTGCGTCCATCCGGCTGACGGTGAGGATCACTTCGTCTGCCTCGCCCGAGAGAAGGTTGCCCCGGCTGGCGCCGCCGTCGATCAGAAGTCCGATGCCCGTCGCGCGCCGCCGCTCGATCTCCGCGCAATCGGGCGGCGCAGAGCACGTCATCATCGTCGCGGTCTCCTTCTCCACCCATCGGAATGCAGAGATGTCCTCGTTCGAGCCCAGCAGGATGCCTGCCTGGCTCGCACCCGTCTGTGACGAGAGATCCGTCTCCCACTCGACGAGACGGTGCGTGTCGCGCGCCCAGCGGGCCATGTTCGGGGCATTACCGTCGCGCATCGCCCGGCGCAGCACGGGGAGTGCGAGCCCGTCGATCTCGAGGAAGACGATCCCGGGGACGTCCGTCCTCGCGATGATCCCCTGCCTGCGGGCGATCCGTTGCGAGATGCGGATCGCCGACGTTTCGTCAGAGCCGAGGAGGACGGCGAGCACCAGGCTCACGGCCGCGACGACCAACGCGGCGAGAAGGGCCCAGCCGAAGTTGTCGACGCTGAACACGCCGTCGGTCACTCCAGTCCGCGAGCGACGGAGGATGACGGCGTCCGCGATCAGGACGAGCAGGAAGCCGAAAACGAGTGTGAGCGGCAAGCGCAGAGCGGCGAGCACGGGCGGGATGACCGCGTTCAGTGCTGCGACGATCGCTGCGACGACGAGCGCTGCCCCGAAGCTCTTGATGTCGACGCCAGGCAAGACCCAGGCAGCCACCATCAGGGCAATGGCGGTGGCGACCCACGAGACGAGCAGCGGGAACAGCCGCAGCCTGGCCCGTTCGGGCTGCCAGTCGGTAGACCGGCCGGACGAGTGCTCGGGGCTGCTAGCCATGTCGTTTCTCTCTTCCCGTCGCTGACTCCGCCTGCTCGGCGTGCGCGACATCTTGCTCGGTGATCTCGGGATTTGGCGCGATCTCGCTCATCTGCGCGGATCCTTTTCCCCGCGCATCTGGGAGCCGCATCATCCCATCTGGATGCTCCGCGCGCTCGTCGGAAGGGCGCGATTCACCGCTGGGCATGCTGATGGCACGATCTCACCCCGCACAGGATGGTGCGGGGATAGCCTTGGGCCAGGACGAGCGGACGCTCGATTCCTTCTACCGCTACCGAGGGATCATCTCACATGGACAACTCTCACTTGTGATGGGCGAAGCGAACGCCTCCCGCTCTGGGCCGGCCGCCGACCGAGACCGGGAGGTTGCTGCGTGAATCTCGTTCTGGGTTTCGCGATCACGCTTGCGGTGGCGGCGGTCGCGATCACCGCGATGCTGCTCGTCCGCCGGCGCGCGCCGGAGGGCAGCTATTTCACCGACGGCGACCGCGCCTCCGGCGTCTTCGGCGTGCTCGCGACCGGGTTCTCGGTGCTGCTGGGCTTCATCGTCTTCCTCGCGTTCACGAGCTACGACCAGTCGCGCAGCGGCGCCGAGTCCGAGGCGCGCCTCGTCGCGCAGCAGGTCGAGACGGCGCAGTTCTTTCCCGCGGCGGTCTCGCGGCGCGCTGACCGGCGAGCTCGTCTGCTACGGGCGCTCCGTCGTCCACGGCGGAGTGGCCGCAGATGCGGACGGCGACGATCGGCGACGACGCTCAACCCGTGGGGCGTCGCGATGTTCCTGACGCTGAAGTCGGTTCAGCCGACAGTCGAACACCGAGCAGTCGGCGTACGACCAGCTGGATCGACCAGACGGCGGAGCGGGAGCAGGCCCGGCAGGACCGCGTCCACGGCGCCGCCGGCGTGATCCCGACTCCGCTGTGGATCGTGCTGTTCTTCATCTCGGCGGTCGTCTTCGCCTACATGCTCTTCTTCGCCGACCCCGGCGAGGGGGCGGTCACGCAGGCGATGCTGATGGGCGGCGTGACCGCCGTGATCACGGTGCTGCTGCTGCTGCTCGTCACGCTCGACCGGCCCTACCAGTCCGGTGTGGGCGGCGTGAAGCCCGCTGCGATGGAGCGCTCGCTCGACATGATCTCCAGGGCCCTGACCGCGATCGATGCTCGCGTCGTCATCCCCTGTGACGCGAATGGGTTGAAGACGGGCTCGTGACCGGGAAGAACAGCGACAGCCGCCTCGAGCCGTAACACCATCGTCCTGACAGCCTCCGCGGTCGCGACCGCAGTCGAGCGGCTGCTCGTTCGGCGTGTGATCTTCACCCGGATCGGACGACGCGGTGATTCGGCGGGCCGCGATTAGGCTTGCTGCCGACCCATCCACGCTCCAAGTTCCCTCACGTCACCGAGGGCCATCACGACGAAGAGAGAGGAATCATGGAAGGCGACAATCTGTCCTCGTGGCCGGCACGTACTCGGCTAGCGCGACGGCGGCCGAGGACTACAAGGCGCTGAAAGCGGGAGAGAAGGCCGGCGAATACGAGGTCGTCGCGTCGGTCGTGATGAATCGCGACGCGAGTGGCAAGGTCGATGTGGACGAGCACGGCGACGGAAGGGTCGGTGCCGGCGCGGTTCTCGGCGGCACCGCCGGGTTGGTGGTCGGGTTGTTCGCGCCGCCGCTGCTCGCCGCGACGGCGGTCGGGGCGGGAATCGGCGCTGTCGTCGGCAAGCTCCGCAAGAAGCATGAGGAGAAGCAGATGGGCGTCGAGCTGGAGGACTACCTCCCCCCGGATTCGTCGGCGGTTGTGGCGATCGTGGACGACCGCTGGGCCGACAAGGTCCAGGCCGCGCTCGTCAACTCCGAAAAGCGGATCAACAAGGCGATCGACAAAGGCGACTACGACGAGCTCCAGAAGGCCATCGCGCAGTCCTCCGACGAGGTCTCGGACGCCGTCACGTCATAGCGGTTGGTGCCGCGCGCGGCCTTGCCCTCCTGGGGTAGGCCGGCGCGCGGCGGCGAGACGTTCTCGATCGCGCCACCTCGACCGCGCGTCACCAGTTGCACTGACGCGCCTTCAGCGACACCGGAGTAGGATCGGTCCCCGGACGTCGTGCAGGGCCCAGTGGAGGTCGCGATGAGTGAGACCATCTCGCACGACAGTGTCGAACGCACAGAGGCTTCGGCGCATCGCTGCACCACCGAAGCCCAGGCTGAGCGGCGTTCCGTTGTTGATCGTGGCGATCGGTGTCGTGCTGTTCGTGCAGGCGCTGTTCGTGTTCTCCTATATCGGCGCCCTTCACCATCCGAAGCCGCACAAGGTCGCGTTCGGTGTCGTCGGGACTTCGCAGCTCCCTGCCGCTGTCGGGACGCAGTTCTCGCTGGAGACGACTCCGTACGCGAGTGAGGCGGACGCGCTCGACGCAATCGATCGAGCGGAAGATCGACGGGGCCCTCGTCGCCGACCCGGCGGGAGCGAAGTTGATCGTCGTTCCCGCGGCAGGGAATCCAGGCGCTTCCGCTCTGAGCGCCGCCTTCACCGCCGGCGCGGCCGCGCTGGATCAGAAGCTCGTCATCGTTCAGGCTCACCCGCTGCCCGTCGGGCGATGCCAGCGGGGCGGTGTCGTTCTTCGTCGTGATGGCGCTCATCGTCGGCGGCTACCTCTCGTCGACGCTCGCGATGGCCTTCGGCGGAGCGGCCAGCCGACGCAGGCGCCTCGGATCGCTGGCCATCGCGGCCGTGATCGGAGCGCTCCTCACGGACACCCTCGCCGGGCCCGTGCTGGGCGCGATCCCTACCTCCAAGTTCCTCGTGCTCTGGGCGCTCTTCACGCTGATCATGATGGCCGTCGCGTTCGCGACCGCAGCCCTGCAAACACTGCTCGGCGCCGGAGGCACGCTAGTCGTCGTCATCGTCTTCGTGATCTTCGGAGCCCCCAGCTCGGGCGGCACCGTGCCGGCGTCATACCTGCCCACGCCTCTGGCGAACGATCGGCCCCTACCTCCCGGCAGGCGCCGGCACGACCGCCGTACGGAACACCATCTACTTCGACGGCAACCGGATCGCGACCGTCCCTGCTCATCCTCGCCGCCTACCTCCTCCTCGGAGCGCTCGCCGTGCTTCTCCTCCATCAGCGGCGCGCGCCGGCCGGCACAGAAGCCGAGGCGTCGTCCGCCGCGGCGACGGCCGTCGTCTCGTAACGGAGCAGGAGCTCAACCCGTTGGTCGGCAGGGCGTCCTCGGTGGAGACCTGACGTCGGCCTGCGAATCATCTCTGTCGCCGACGAGGTCGCCGGCGAGGCGGCCTCGACGGCGCAGCACCGCAACCGCGGCGAGGGAAACCGTGATGGCACCGATCACGCTACTCACGAGAACGACGCGTCCACCGAAGCGCTTCTTCGGCTTCTCCATGAGGTGCAACCGCTGCAGCAGCGGTTGCACCTTCGCGAGATCGCCGGCCAACTCGAGCTTTCTCTGAAGCGTCAGAGCCATAAGAAAGCCTCCTCCGTTGCCTCGGCCGTCCAGCCGAGGGTGTCTGCCTCACATCCTCCTCTACAACCCGAACTCCGCACCCGACCCGGCCGGTGTCGACGGCGCTCTTCAGCGCCGCGTAGTCGCGCTCGTTCTGGTCGGCGTAGGTCTCGGCGAACCGTGCCATGGCGCGGTCGAACGTGTCGCTCTGACCCAGGTAGCTCGCGATCGCGATTCCGTCGCCGGCCCGCGTGTGTGCGCGCGCCAGCTCGGTCCCGCAGGCCCGCGCATAGGCGATCATCGTGCGCGGCTCCATCACGTCGACGAGCGCCGACGTCTTCGCGTCCCACAGCTGGCGGACGTAGAAGTCGCGCTTGACGCCGTCCGGGGCGTCGACCTTGATCCAGCCGAGCATGATGTCGCTCGCCGCCTGCGTGAGGCGCTGGCCCTCGACCACCCGCTGGCCGCTGTTCGCGAACTCGCTGTGACCGAGGAACGGCTCCAGGACCGACGGCTGGGCCTCCTTGAATTGGAGGAACAGCGGGTCCTCGCCGTCGCGGCCGAGCATGAGGCAGATCCAGGCTCGCGTGCCGACACTGCCGACGCCGACCACCTTGCGGGCCGCGTGCACGTAGCGGAAGCGTTCGAGCAGCTTGCGCCGGTCGCCCGCGAGCGTGCGACGGTAGGAGCGCACGACGCCACGGAGGAATTCCTCGATCAGGTGCGCGTGCTCGGCGTGGACTTCCTCGATCGGCACGATCAGCGGCGGGTCGCCGACGATCCGGAGCTCCCCGTCGACCTCCTCGGTCAGCTTCCCGAACGCCTTGATGCTGTCCTTGGTGCGGCCTTTGGCGATGTTCGCCTTTGCCCGCTCGTAGGCCTTGGCATCCTTCTGCTTCAGCTCCTGGCTGACCGTGGCCAGGAGCTCGTCGACGTCGATCCGCGCGTACCAGAGGTCGAGGGTGTTCATGACGGAGAACCGCCGGATGCTCTCGCGGTATGCCCGGACGACCTCACGGTTGATCTTCTCCCGCTGCTTCGCGTCGAAGCCTCGGTCGCGGCCCGCGACCGCGAAGCTGGCGACGAGGCGCTTGACGTCCCACTCGAACGGACCCGGGAGCGTCTCGTCGAAGTCGTTGATGCTGAACACCATCCGCCGGTCGGGCGCGGCGTAGCCGCCGAAGTTCGACAGGTGGGCGTCGCCGCAGAGCTGCGTGTGAAGACCCGTTCGCGGCCCGCTCGCGAGATCGGAGGCCATCAGGTACGCCGCCCCGCGGTAGAAGGTGAACGGCGAGACGAGCATCCGGCCGTAGCGGATCGGGACGAGCTCGGGTACCCGCGTCTGCGCCTGCTCCTCCAGCAGCTCCACCGGATCGGGTCGGTGCAAGGCCGGCTTCCCACTCCCCGTGCGACGCGCGCGGCACCTCGGCGCGTGCCGCCTTGCCGCGGGCAGTCCGTTCGCCGACCGAGAAGTGCTCGACCTTGGTGCCGGCCGCGGTGCGCTTCGGCGTTGCCACGTCGTCGCCACCGTTCTCGTGGTGGTCGGTCTCGGGAACCATCGTCGATTCTCCGTCGGTGTACGTCATGTCAGCCCTTCCCCTTGTGATGGTTCCGCAGCGTCAGGTTGATCATCTCATGGATTCGATCACCAGAAGCCGGAATGGGTGGCCGTGGCCAGGGTTGGCGTGCATTTCGTTCTCCTCTGGTCGGTGTGCGTTCCCGCCAGCATGGAGTGCGCGAATCGGCCCACCCTACGCACCGCCTGAGAGGAACCTGAGACCTCCGGCTAGAGGCGGACCGCGGCTGCGAGGAGCATGAACGAGAGAGCAAGGATGTACGCGGCCCACCAGAGGGCGACCGCAAAGCCGCTGAGCCCGAACCTGTTTCGATCGCGATCGGTCCCCGGAGAGCTAGAGGGCAGCATCGTTGCTGATCCTCTGGGCCTTTGGTGCAAGACCGCGCAGGTACTCCGTCACCGCATGCTCCCCTCCCCCGGCACGAAGTCTGACACATGTGCGGACACGACGCTAGACGGACACTCGGCGCCGGAACGTCGACATCGGCGGGTTCGGAGGACGTCACCGGGGAAGAATCACGGTTGTGATCACGCTAGCCCGCGAATCCGAACCGCCGCAGTCACACCAACGGTCCTGAGCAGCACCCGCGGATGGAATGCGCGGTGGGTGTGGACCTGCGGGCGGTTGGGTATCAGTCACGCTATGGGCGCTCTGCTTCCGCGGGTCCGTGTGGCTGGTAGGCGATCGACGATCGTCGTCGCCGCTCTCGGGTCGGTGGGGGTTCTTGCGCTCGCTGCATGTGGTGGCGGGGACGATTCGACAGGACTCGGCGTCCCCGATGGGGCGCCGCCCGAGCTTACGGCGCAGCGCGCGGAGTGGCCCGCGCCGAACGGTGATCTGCAGAACACGCGAGTCGCAACGAGCTCCGATATCTCTGCCGCCAACGTGGCGACGCTCGGGATCGCGTGGCGCGCCCCGATCACGGCAAAGGGGACATTCGGAGGCTACGCGTCGACGCCGATCATCTCGGACGGCGTCGTGTACACGCAGGACCTTTCCTCGAACGTCGCCGCCTACTCGCTCGAGAGCGGCAAAGAGCTCTGGAAGCGTTCCTACGACTCGCCTACGGTCGGCCCAAACGGGCTCGCCCTCGGCTACGGCAAGGTTTTCGGAGCTACCGCGGACACCGCGTTCGCACTCGATGCGAGATCAGGCACGGAGGTGTGGCGGTCACAGCGGCTGACGCGCAACGCCAACGAGGGAATCGACATGGCCCCGGGGGTCTTCGACGGAAACGTCTTCGTTTCGACGGTTCCCGGCAACGCGAAATCGTTCTACAAGGGCAACGGGCAGGGCGTCCTTTGGGCGCTCGATGCAGAAACGGGCGAGAAGAACTGGACGTTCGACACCGTTCCCGCCGACCTTTGGGATCCGGCGCATACGGCGATCAACTCGGGCGGCGGCCTCTGGCACCCACCGGCGATCGACTCGAACGGCAAGATGTTCATCGCCATCGCCAACCCTGCGCCGTGGCCCGGCACCAAGCAGTATCCGTGGGCAAAGAGCCGCCCCGGCCCGAACCCGGATACGAACTCGCTCGTCTCGATCGACCCTGACACCGGTACGCCGCGCTGGACGTTCCAGGCCCTCCCTCACGACATCTACGACTGGGATCTACAGCTGCCGCCGATGGTCGCCTACGACGGCGATCAGGAGCTCGTGCTCGTCTCGGGCAAGCTCGGCTGGGTCTTCGCCGTCAACGCGGGTACCGGCGAGCTCGTCTGGAAGACGTCGGTCGGCCAGCACAACGGCCACGACGCGGACCACCTCCTGGCGGCGGAAGGGAAGTACGACGAGCTGCCGCGTTTCCCACTGACGATCCTGCCGGGCATCCTCGGCGGCGTCGAGACACAGATGGCTGTCGCCGACGGCGTCATCTACGCCCCGATCGTCAACCTTCCGACCACCTTCAAGTCTCAGGTCGAACCAGTCCTCGAGTTCGCCAAGGGAACCGGGGAGATGGTCGCGCTCGATCTCGCGACTGGTGCCGTCCGTTGGGCCACAACCCTCCCGCAGCCCGCCTACGGCGCCGCGACGGTTTCGAAGGATCTCGTCTTCACGACGACGTTCGACGGCAAGGTGATCGCATTCGACCGGGCCACCGGGGCGATCCGCTGGCAGGGCCAGCTTCCCGCCGGCACGAACGCAACCGTGGCCATCGTCGGCGACACATTGATCACGGCGGCGAGCTACCCCCAGACGAAGACACAGAAGGCAGAGATCATCGCGCTGCGGCTCGGAGCAGGGCAGCCGCTGGCCTCGGGCAGCCCGTCGGCCGACCAGACCGGCGGCGGATCGACGAGCGGGCCGCCCGACCAGGGAGGCGGAAGCAGCAGCTCAGGAGGTTCCGGTACCGCGACAGCCGCCCAGCTGGCTGGCGGTCAGAAAGTCTTCACGGCCAACTGCGGCGGCTGTCACACCCTGGCCGATGCCGGTACGTCGGGCTCGGTCGGCCCGAACCTCGATCAGCTCGAACCCGCCGCCGACACCGTGGCGCGCCAAGTGGAAAACGGCGGAGGGGGGATGCCCGCCTTCGCCGACCAGCTTTCGAAACAGGAGATCGAAAACGTCGCCGCATACGTTGCGGCAAAGGCCGACAAGAACGCAAAATCGTCCGGCTCAGGCTCCGGGCCCTAACGGCGGGTGGCTCGCGGCTAGCGCTGAGGACTCCTCGAGCGAAGATGGCCGCGAGGTCTAGGCAGGTGAATCCGGAGGCGTGGGCGGCGCGGGAGACTCGGAAGGTGGCGCCACGCCGGGCTCGCCTGTGAGGCGGGTCGTGGTCGCGCTCGCCTTGTTGGCGCGGCGCCGCCTGAGGAGGTAGACGCCGCCCGCGGCGACGATGCCGATGACGACGGCGTACAGCAGGAGCCAGGGCCACCAGCCGTGCGTTGCAAGGAACACGTCGACCTCCGTTGTTGGGACAGGGGTTATGGAGCAGCCAGACGTTCCATCATGAACCTCCAGGAGGCAACAAGCGACACGATCGGCTCAGCGCGGTTCCGGCTTCGGCCGCACGGTCGTCGTCATGGGCGCACGGGGGTAGGCTGATCGTGATGGATCATGGGAAACCGAGGCGTCCAGCGAACCTGGCTCGCGATCCTGACGGAGTATGCTGACGGGAACCTCACCGAGTGTGACGCGTGGCTCACGCTCGAGGAGGCGCTCGACTTGACGCAAGGTCGAGCGAGCAATCTGTCGTTGCCAAGAAGTTCAGAAACCATCCTCGTCCGCGCGCAGAGGGCGGAGTGTATCGGTGAGAGTATCGAGCTCCTCGTCGGCCAACGGAGCGGTTGCAAATCGTTCGATGTTGAGGGCGGCTGTGGCGTGCTGGGCGACCTCGCGTCCCTGAGCGGTGATGGCTGCGAGGATAGTGCGTCGGTCGGTTTGGTGCGGCTCGCGGGTCACGTATCCCTGCTTCTCGAGACCGTCGATCAGGCTGGTGACGCTCGTCGGATGAACCTGGAGGCGCTCACCCATCTTGCCGAGGGGGAGCGATCCCTGCCGGCTGAGGTAGAGGATCATGAGCGCCTCGTAGCGGGGGAACGTCAGGCCATGCGGGCCGAGCAGGAGATTGAGCCGAGTCAGCAGGATCTGCTGGGCCCGCATGAGGGACGTCACGGCTTCCATCGAGGCGATCGGGCCGGATCCCCACTTCGCCGACCACTGGCGGCTGGCCTCGGCGATCACGTCGAACTTCTCAGTCGGTCGCTTCGGGTGCCCGGTTTTGCGATTCATTACAAGTACTCTATATTCCTACTATCGGATAGACGAGTAGTGGTTGAATCAACCGTGTGATGAGAGGAATGCAGTGGCCTGGGATCCATTGACTCCCGAGCAGCGCGAGTTGCGCGACCTGGTGCGGATGGTTGTCCAACAGAAGATCGCTCCTCGCGCCGCGGAGATCGATGCATCGCACGAGTTTCCGTGGGATGTCGTAGAGGCCTTTCGTGAGACTGGGGTGTTCGGGTTGTTGTTTTCCGAAGAGGACGGCGGCACGGGAACTGGCACATTGCTTTCGCTCGTTGCGATCGAGGAGGTGTCGCGGGTCTGTGCGACGAGCGGGCTGATCCTGGCGGTGCAGGAGCTCGGTTCGCTCGGGCTCAAGCTCGCGGGCTCGGCCGAGCAGCGCGCGGTTTGGTTGCCGCGACTTGCTTCCGGCGAAGTGCTCGCCGCGTATGCGTTGACCGAGTCGGAGTCGGGCTCGGATTCGGCCGCCATGCGGGCGACGGCACGCCGCGACGGGGATGGATGGGTGCTGGATGGGAGCAAGCGGTTCATCACCAACGCGGGGGTAGCGGGTGTCTACACCGTCTTCGCCAAGACCGATCCCGACGCTGGTCATGCGGGAATCTCCGCGTTCATCGTCGAGGCCGACAGGCCCGGCTTCGAGGTGGCGCGCCTCGAGGAGAAGCTCGGCATCCGTGGCTCGACGACCGGAGAGCTCGTGTTCGACGGGTGCCGCGTGCCCGGAGAGGCGCTGCTCGGCGAGGTGGGCGAGGGATTTCGGATCGCGATGCGGATCCTCGACCGCTCACGCCCGGGCGTGGCAGCACAGGCGCTCGGAATCGCGCAGGGCGCAACCGACTACGCACTCGAGTACGCACGCACGAGGGAGACGATGGGGAGGCCGATCGCCCAGCACCAGCTGATCGCGGGCAAGCTCGCCGACATGGAGACCGCGACGGAGGCGGCTCGCGGCCTGCTCTACCGCTATGGACGCATGGTCGACGAGGGCGCATCCGACGAAGAGCTGACGAAGGCATCCGCGATGGCGAAGCTGTACTGCGGCGACATTGCGATGCAGGTCGCCGTCGATGCTGTCCAGATCCTCGGCGGCTACGGATACGTGACCGAGTATCCGGTCGAGCGCTTCATGCGCGACGCCAAGATCACCCAGATCTACGAGGGCACGCAGGAGATACAGCGCATCGTCATCGCCCGCGAGATGTTGAGAGAGACGCGCACGTTCCTGCTCGAGGGCGTCGCATGACGAGTCTCTCGACCGCCCCGGAGCCCGCGGAGGTCGAACGCGCGGCGGCGCCACTCCGCATCGTCACGGCGGCGTCCCTCTTCGATGGTCACGACGCCGCGATCAACGTGATGCGCCGCCTGATCCAGGCGGCAGGAGTGGAGGTGATCCACCTCGGCCACAATCGCAGCGTCGCCGATGTTGTGCGCGCGGCGATCCAAGAGGATGCGGACGCCGTCGCCGTCAGCTCGTATCAAGGCGGACATGTCGAGTATTTCCGCTATGCGGTCGACATGTTGCGGGAGGCCGGAGCCGGTCACATACGCCTGTTCGGCGGCGGCGGAGGGACGATCACCGCAGCCGAGGCGGCGGAGCTCGAGGCATACGGGGTCGAACGCGTCTACTCCCCCGCCGACGGACTCCAGCTCGGCCTGGTCGGGATGATCGACGATCTCGTCGAGCGAGCGCAGGCAGCCCAAAGGGCCACATGTGTGCCCGAGTCGCTCGAGCCCGGCAGCGATCTCGCCGTCGCTCAGATGTTGTCCGTGCTCGAGGACGGGGTGTTGGGCGCGGATGACCTCGCCCTGCTCGAGGGCGACTGGAGCGCGCGCGGTACAGGGGTCCCCGTGGTGGGGATCACGGGAACCGGTGGAGCGGGCAAGAGTACCGTCACGGACGAGATTCTGGCGCGATTTCTCGCACATTTCCCGGATGTCCGGGTAGCCGTTGTCGCGGTCGATCCAACGAGACGCCGCACGGGTGGAGCCCTGCTCGGCGACCGTATCCGGATGAACAGCTTGCGCAGCGAGCGTGTGTTCATGCGCTCGATCGCGACGCGCCGCCAGAACCTCGCGACGAGCGCGATGCTCGCTTCGGCCGTGTCGTTCCTGCGAACACAGGGGTTCGGCCTCGTTCTCGTCGAGACGGCCGGGATCGGGCAAAGCGATTCGGAGATCGTCGATCTCGCCGACATCCCGGTCTACGTGATGACGAGCGAGTACGGCGCGGCGAGCCAGTTGGAGAAGATCGACATGCTCGACCTGGCATCGGTGGTTGTCGTCAACAAGGCGGACAAGCGCGGTGCGGATGACGCACTGCGCGACGTGCGCAAGCAATGGCGGCGGAACCGGGTCGCATTTCAGGCGACGGAGGACGAGATCCCGGTATTCGCGACAGTTGCGAGCCAGTTCGGCGACCCCGGCATCAACCGGGTCTTCGTCGCGCTTTGCCGACTGCTCGACGAGACGGCCGGCGACTCCGCTGGGCGGTGGGAGCCGCCGACCGGGCTGGACCTTCGTGAGTCGAAGGCAACGGCGATGATTCCGGTCGCGCGCAGCGGCTACCTGGCCGAGATCGCAGCGGGCGGGCGAGAACTGAGGGCGCGCATCGACTCGCTCGCGGCTCAGGCTGATCTGGTCCAGCATCTCTACGAAGCGCTTCGGGCGCTCGGCGACCCCGAGCTTCCCGAGCCGCTCGCCCCGTCCGGTACGACCATTCCCGATCCGGTGCTCGATGGTTTACGCACTCGCCACGACGCAGCGCTCGAGGCTCTCGGACCGGAGCCGGTCTCGTTGCTCCGTGCGTGGCCGGAACGACGGCAGGGAATCACGGACGAGACCTTCAGCTACGACGTGCGCGGGCGGGCTGTGACCGGCACCAACCACCGCGACACCCTGAGCGGATTGCAGATGCCCAAGGTTGCGGCTCCCAGCATCTCCGGGTGGGGTGACCTGCTCCGCTTCCTGATGAGCGAGAACCTTCCGGGCTCGTACCCGTACACGGCGGGCGTCTACCCCTACCGTCGCGAGGGCGAGGATCCGATCCGGATGTTCGCGGGCGAAGGGATGCCCGAGCGCACCAACCGCCGGTTCCACTATCTCGCGGCGGGCCAGTCGTCGGTACGCCTCTCGACGGCGTTCGACTCCGTGACCCTGTACGGCGAGAACCCAGCCGAGCGACCGGACATCTGGGGGAAGGTCGGGAATTCCGGAGTATCGATCGCGACCGTCGACGACGCCAAGCGTCTCTATTCGGGCTTCGATCTCTGCGCGCCTTCGACGTCGGTGTCGATGACGATCAACGGCCCGGCGCCGATCATCCTCGCGTTCTTCATCAACGCCGCCATCGACCAGCAGGTCGAGAAGCATCTTCGCGAGACCGGCGCCTGGGAGGCGGTGGAGCGAGCCCTTCCTCCCGGCCGTCCCGTCTACCGTGGCGCGGTGCCGGGGACGAGCGACGGGCTGGGGCTGGGGCTGCTCGGAGTCGCAGGAGACGAGGTGGTCGACGGCGAGACCTACGACCGGATCAAGGCCGAGACGCTGAGAACGGTTCGGGGGACGGTGCAGGCCGACATCCTCAAGGAGGATCAAGCGCAGAACACGTGTATTTTCTCGACCGAGTTCGCGATGAAGATGATGGGCGACGTACAGCAGTACTTCGTCGACCAGGGCGTCCGCAACTTCTACAGCGTCTCCATCAGCGGCTACCACATCGCTGAGGCCGGAGCGAACCCGATCAGCCAGCTCGCGTTCACGCTCGCGAACGGGTTCACGATCGTCGAGTACTACCTCGCACGCGGGATGGCGATCGACGACTTTGCGCCGAACCTGAGCTTCTTCTTCTCCAACGGGATGGATCCCGAATACGCCGTGATCGGCCGGGTCGCACGGCGGATTTGGGCTCGGGCGATGCGCGAGCGCTACGGCGCCGACGCGCGCAGTCAGATGCTCAAGTACCACATCCAGACTTCGGGTCGAAGCCTGCACGCCCAGGAGATCGACTTCAACGACATCCGCACGACCCTGCAGGCGCTCTACGCCTTGTTCGACAACTGCAACAGCCTGCACACGAACGCCTACGACGAGGCGATCACCACCCCCACCGAGGAGTCCGTGCGACGAGCCGTCGCGATTCAGCTGATCATCAACCGCGAACTCGGCCTCAACATCTGCGAGAACCCGTGGCAAGGCTCGTTCGTGATCGAGGAGCTGACCGACCTCGTCGAGGAGGCCGTCTACGCCGAGTTCGACCGCCTCTCGGAACGTGGTGGCGTTCTCGGCGCTATGGACACCATGTACCAGCGCAGCAAGATTCAGGACGAGAGCCTCCACTACGAGACCCTCAAGCACGACGGGACGCTCCCGATCATCGGCGTCAACACCTTTCTGCCGCCCGACGGTCCTGCCGGCCCGCTCGACGAGGCCCAGCTGATGCGCTCCACCGACGAGGAGAAGGAGAATCAGATCGAGGGCGTCAGGGACTTCTCGACCCGCCATGCGGCTCGCCGGGAACGCGCGCTGGCGCGCCTGCAGGAGGTGGCGCGCGCACGAGGCAACGTGTTCGAGGAGTTGATGGAGGCCGTCAAGGTCGCGTCCCTGGGTGAGATCTCGGGCGCTCTGTACGCCGTTGGCGGCGAATACCGCCGCAGCATGTGACGACCGCGAGACTCGTCGATGCTGCCGGAGTGCGGCATCGGCCGGCCGGCCCCGGTGCACGCATCGTCTGCCTCGTGCCGAGCATCACCGAGCTCCTCTGCGATCTCGGGCTCGCCGCCCAGCTTGTCGGCCGCACCGGCTTCTGCATCCACCCACGCGAGACAGTTCGAACGATCACCAAGGTTGGTGGAACCAAAGATGTCAACGTCGAGCGGATCCGCAAGCTCGCTCCCACGCACGTCGTCGTCAACATCGACGAGAACCGCGTGGAGACGGTGCATGAGCTGAGCCAGTTCGTCTCCTCGGTGATCGTGACCCACCCGCTCGGCCCTCTCGACAATCTCGAGCTCTACCGGCTACTCGGCGGCATCTTCGGTCGGGAGGAGGAGGCCAATCAGCTCGAGACCGCCTTCCGGGCCGAGCTCCAGCGCCTGCAAGCGGCCAGCCGTCCCCGACGCGATGTGCTCTATCTGATCTGGCGTGAGCCCTGGATGACCGTGTCTCCCGACACCTACATCTCCCGCACGCTGGCGCTCGTAAACCTACGCACGGTGCCTCATGACGACGCCGAGCGCTATCCGGTCGTCGATCCTGCCTCCCTCTCCGGCAAGGTCGACCGCGTCCTCCTCAGCAGCGAGCCGTTCCGCTTTCGCGACAAGCACATCCCCGAGGTCGCGGCGCTCGTACCAGACGCCGATGTGAGTCTCATCGACGGCGAGATGACATCCTGGTACGGCAGCCGCGCCATCCAGGGCCTCCGGTACCTCTCCCAGATAACCTAGAGACGCCTCGAGCGGGAGCCGAGCCCCCGCCGGGGCGTTTTGGTGCGGCAGGAGAAACCTGCGATGATCACCACTGTGCCCCGTGTCAGCTCCGTGTGGCCGTTGCTCGACGACGAGTCTCGTGCTGCGCGCCGGAAGCTCATTCAACTCGCCGTGGCGGCGGTTGGCGGTGACCAGCGTGCAACCGGTGACGAATACCCCGCGGACCTCGACCGACTGACGAAGGCAGCGCTCGAGTCGCCCGACGAGGCACGGCGCCTGCTCGAGGCCGCGGCGACGCTGATCGCGCTCGCGGTCGGGCGGGGCGCGCTCGATGACACCGCCGACTTCGTCCGCGAGTTCGACGAGGTCGACTTCGTGACAGAGGCGGACGCCTTCGAACGCTCGGTCGACGAGATGCTGTCGGATCCGTCGCTCGTCGAGCGCTCGGAATCGCCGCTCGGCGGTTTCCCGGGCTAACTGCCGCGACCGGCAGGCACCCGCCGAGCAGCCGGCCGGCCTACGGCGCCACGACGAGATCGCGGTCGAACGTGATCCGCCTGGCGGCGATCAGCCAGCGGCCGTCGGCCTCGACGAAGCGGTCGGTGTAGGTGCCGGCGCAGTCCACGATCGAGGTGCCGTCGGTCTTCGTGAGGACGAGTGTCATGTAGGAGACCGCGTTCACGATGCCTCCATTGCGATCGACGATCCGCACGTTGTTCACCAGGTGCCGCGGTTGCTCACCGCGTGCGGCGCGGGCGGCGCGGGCTTCACCCACGAACGCCGCTATCGCTTCCCGCCCACGGACGGGAGGCAGGCCCGGGACCGATACCTCGAGCGTCGCATCCTCGGCGAAGACATCGGCCGCCGCCGCGATGTCGCCCTCGTCGTAGGCCCACGCAAAGCGGATCACCACGTCCTCGATCGTCTCGCGCACCTTCACTCGCCTCAGGTGCCGATCGTGCCGGCGACGTCGATCAGCACCTTGACTTGCTCCTGGCGGTGCAGAGGCTCGAAGCCCGACGTGACGATGTCGTCGAAAGCGATCATCTCGATCCATTCTCCGGCCGGGAAGCATCCTTCGGCCATGAGCCGGATCACGTCAGCCCAGTCGACGGCGACCGGGCCCGCGCTCATGGTCAGCCGCACCTCGGCTCGTCGGAAGCGTGGGATCTCCAGCGTGATCGGCGCGAGCGGCACGGCGACGACGACCACCGAGCCGTTCGCGCGCGTGGCGTCGAGCGCAACCTCGAGGGCCGACAGCACGCCTGCGGCATCGATCGAGGCGTCGACTCCGACTCCCTTCGTGAGCTCCAGGACGGCGCCCGCGACGTCTTCCGCCGAGGGGTCGAAGACGTGCTCGAATCCGAGCTCCCGTGCCGCCTCCCGGCGCCGGGCCGACGGGTCTGAGACAATCACGCTCACGCCGAGCGCAGCGAGGCTGAGCGCCGAGGCGAGGCCGATCGGGCCCGCGCCGAGAACCAGCGCCTTGCCGCCGACTTGCACCGCAGCCCGGCGCGCTGCGTGCATGCCGACGGTCATCGGCTCGACGAGCGCTCCGCGCACCGAGTCGATCTCGGGCGGCAGGCGGTGCGCCATCCGTTCCGTCACCGTCGTGTACTCCGAGAACGCCCCGCCGGCGCGCGAGAGGCCGTGCGCCGCCCGCGTGGGGCAGAGGTTGTAGGAGCCCGAGCCGCAGTAGATGCAGTCGCCGCAGGTCTGCAGCGGCTCGACCGCGACCAGGTCGCCCACCCGGACGCCGCTCACCCCCGAGCCGATTTCGACGACCTCGCCCGACATCTCGTGTCCGAGGATCACCGGGTTCGTGACCCCGCTCAAGGGATGCGGCGTCCGTCCGGGCGTGAACAGTGGGCCCTCGTAGTACTCGTGCACGTCAGTGCCGCAGATACCCGCATAGAGGACGCGAAGCTTCACCTCGCCCGGCCCGGCGTCGGGCTCCGGCACCAGCTCCAGACGGACGTCCTCGCGTCCGTGGAATCGCGCCGCACGCATCGGCCGATCATAGGTAGGCGGCCTGGCCATCATTGACCGAGCTGTGCCCGGACGCCGGCGAGGTCGACGACGCTCCAATGCTCCGCGATTCGCCCGTCGCGGTAGCGGACGACGTCCATGACGCGGATCGTCGCTCGCCTCCCGGTCGCTGGGATACCCAGGAACTCGCCCGTGTGGGTGCCCGTGAAGGTCTTGTAGGTCGCCACGAGATCGCCTTCCGCGACCATGTGCACCACCTCGGCGTCGTGGTCGGGGAAGCCGGCCCGGAAGGCCGCGAGGCCCGACCTGACGGCTTCCGGCCCCGACGGGCTGCCGGGACGTGCGGTGTGGTTCTCGAAGTCGGGGCGGACGAACTCGTCCACGCGGTCGATCTGACCCTGGTTCTGCAGAACCTCGACGAACAGGCGCTGCCGCTCCTTGTTCCGCTCAGCGGTGCTACCGAGCTGATCCATCAAAGCCTCCTTCGGCCTCTCCCGCGGCCTGCGTCATCAGCTGCCCGCCGTTCGGCCGCCGTCGATGATGTAGTCGGCGCCGTTGACGAAGCCGGAGTCGTCGGAGAGCAGGTAGACGCAGCAGGCGGCGACCTCGTGGGGGCGCCCGATGCGGCCGCGGTAGTTGTACGAGATCAGCTCCTCCTCGAGCCCGGGGCGGTCCTTCGACGTACTCGCGAAACCGCTCGCTGTCGATCGACCCGGGCGAGACCGAGTTGCAGCGGATCTCGCGGCGGCCGAAGTCGATCGCGATGCTTCGGGTCAGCCCGCCGAGCGCCGCTTTCGAGGTCACGTACGAGAAGTGGTTCGGGCCGGGCGACGATCCCCTCGGTCGAGGAGACGTTGACGATCGAGCCTTCGCCGCCTGGCGAGCATCACCGGCACCGCCGCCTTGCACCAGGTGAACGGCACCTCGACGTTCAACTGCATCGTCCGGCGCCAGTTCTCCATGTCCGGTCGTCGAGCAGATCGCCTTCGAGCACGAGCGCGGCGTTGTTGACGAGGCCGTCCAGCGAGCCGGTGCCGCTCGACGGTCTCGGCGACCGTCTGCTCCGCGAGGCCCTCGACCGTGAGGTCGCCGACGACGGCCGAGGCGCCGATCTGCCTCGGCGACCTCCTCGATATGCGGGTCGAGGTCGATGACGACGACCTGCGCTCCCTCCTCGATGCATGCCTGTGCGATCGCGGCGCCGATGCCGCGTGCGGCGCCGGTGACGATGAGTGGATTTCCCTGCGAGCTTGCCCATCTCCTCGTGTCTCCTCGTCTCCGGGCCGTTGCGGGCGCCGCTCACGGCGTCCAGGCGACGCGCTCGTCGAGCAGCCAGGGCGTGCGCTCCTCCTGGAGCGCCCGAAAGTCTTCGATGTGCTCCGCCATCAGCTCCTGGGCCCGCCGGCCGTCGCCGTCGAGGATCGCCTGGCCGATCTCCTGGTGGATCTGCCGAGCCGTCGTCCAGCACCCTGGGTCATAGAGGAGGTTGGCGGCGAGGCGGTCGCCGTAGAGCGTGTGGATCGCGCGGCCGAGGCGTCCATGACGGGATTGCCCGAGGCGCCGCAGATCGACCAGTGGAATGCGAGCGCGAGCTGGTCACCCTCCGGCGTTCCCGCGGTCGACACCGCCTCCCGCGCCATCAGCCCGCGGAGCTCCTCGAGCTGCTCCGGCGTCCTGCCGCTCGGCGGCGCGACGGGCCATGAACGGCTCGATCACGAGCCTCGCATCCATCAGGTCGCGGTAGGTCGCGCGTGCCATGCGGAAGAAGAGCCCGAGGGTTCGGGCGAGCGCCTCCGCGTCGATCGTGCCGACCTCGTTACCGCCGTTCTTGCCCCGGCTTGATCCGGACGACGCCGAACGTCTCGAGAACGCGCAGCGCCTCGCGGATCGAGACCCGGCTGACGCCGAATCGCTCCGCCAGCTCGGCCTCGGCCGGCAGCCAGTCGCCGGCCTCCAGATCGCAGGCTCACGATCTCCTCGACGATGGCGCTCGCGACCCGGTGCGGGAGCTTGGTGGAACGCAGCCGCTGCTGCGAGATCCTGTCTTCGGGGCGATGGGCCTCCTCGGCGACGACAGGAGTGGGCTCTCGCGTCATCGGACGAAGCCTCACGGGCACCTCGCCCCAGCCGATGATCTTCCCGACCCTGCCCGGCATCGGGTTGGCGTTCGGGAGCGAGGGGCCCGCGCGCTCGACGGTCCGGTAGCGGTCGAGAAGCTCCTCGAGCAGCAATCGCGTCTCGGCACGCGAGACCGGTGCACCCGGGCAGTAATGGATGCCCACGCTGAACGCGACGTGGCGGCGGAGCTCGCGGTCGATGTCGAAGGTGTCGGGGTCGTCGAACTCGCGCTCGTCGCGGTTGGCCGACCCGTAGACGACGGTCACCCAGCTGTCCGCCGGGATCGTGACGTCGTGCAGCTCGACCTCCGCGAGCGGCCGGCGGCCGAGCGCCTGCGTGGGGCTGCGCAGGCGCAGCATCTCCTCGATCGCCTTCGGCACGAGCGTGCGGTCGCCGCGCATCCGGTCCCACAGATCGGGGTGGTCTGCGACATGGTCGACGAGCGACTCGATCAGGTGCTGGGTCGTCTCGAAGCCGCCCGTGACGAGCTCGAGCAGCATGTTGAGGAAGACGTCGTCGGAGAGCTCCTCCATGCCGACCTCGTCCTGCTTCTCGAGGATGCGAGTGATCGCGTCGTGCTGGGGGTCGGCGCGGCGCGTTGCGATGAGCGGCACGACGATCTCCCACATCTCGGCGCGGATGCGGGCGAAGTCGGCGAGCGCCTCGGGCGAGCTCTCCGCGCGGCTGCCGCGCGTCAGGAGGAAGTCGAGGCGCTCGTCCATCAGGCGGTTGAACCGTGGGTGCTGCTCCATCGGCAGGCCGATCAGGCCGAGCGCGACCGTGGCCGGAAGCGGCGTCGCGATCGCGCTCGAGACCTCGACGACGCCGTCGGCCTCGGCGCGGTCGACGATGTCGCAGACGATCTCGCGGATCACCTCCTCGCGGCGGCGCATCGCGCTCGGGTTGAAGAGCGGCGCGACGATGGTGCGGATGAAGGTGTGCCGCGGCTGATCCTGCTGGCGGATCTCGCTCGTCGGCGGCTGCCGTCCCTCGAGGATGTCGAGCGGGACGCTCGAGAAGCCCCGGTGGTTCAGCAGGACGCCGTAGACGTCGTCGTGGCGCGTGAGAACGAACGTCTGGTTCCGCTCGTCCCAGAACACGGGCGCCTCGTCGCGGAGCCGCCGATAGAGCGGGAACGGGTCGTCGGCCCAGTCCGTCCAGTCGAATGAGGTCGAGATCGATCTCGGGTGCACCCAGCACGAGGCGACCACTCTCTTCGGTTCTAAACTCATCTAACATTACTATGTTATCGTCTTGCGCGCAATGGAGTCGGGGATTCTCCTCAGCGACCTGCCGACGCGCGTGCCCGCGGCGGAGCACTTGAGCTCCGTCCTCCGGCAGGTCGAGGCGGCGCAGCGGAACGGGATGACCTACGTCATGCTCGGCCAGCACTTCCTCTTCCCCGGGTCGCGCTGGCTGCAGCCGGTGCCGCTGCTCGCGCGCCTCGCCGGGTGAGCTCGACCCGCACGTCAGGCTCGCGACCTCGGTGATGCTCGCCCCGCTCTACCACCCGGTCCTGCTCGCCGAGGAGCTCGCGACGCTCGACATCGTCACCGGAGGCCGGCTGGTCGTCGGTCTCGGCACCGGCTACGTGCCGGAGGAGTTCGAGGCGTTCGGGTCCCGTTCGAGGAGCGGGTGCCGCGGCTTCGAGGAGTGCATCGCGCTGCTCGAGGCGCTGTGGACGAACGACCGGGTCACGTTCGAGGGCCAGTTCTGGACGCTCCGCGACGCCCCCGTTCACCTGCAAGCCCGTGCAGGAGCCGCGGCCGCCGATCTGGATCGGCGCGATCGGCCGGCCCGGGTGCGGCGGGCCGCGCGGATCGGCGATGCCTGGCTGATCACGCCGACCGCGACGCCCGAGACGTCTTCGCGATGGTCGAGCTGTTCGCGCGGAGCGGGCGCGTCTCGGGAAGCCGATGGGCCCTCAGCCTCTGCGCCGCGAGATCGTGGTCGGCGTGACCGGGCGGACGCGTCGCGCAAGGCGGCGGGGATGGGGCGCGAGTGGTACCAGAGCATGGTGGACATCGCGAGCCCCCGCTTCGGCCCCGGCGAGCTGGCGACGATCGAGGACTTGTCCGCACCGGGTTCATCGTCGGCTCGGCCGAGGAGTGCGTCGGGAGATCCGCGAGATCGCCGACCTCGTGCCCGTGATCCCCGTCATCA
>CAWCYU010000015.1:0-20916 GCA_963799905.1 uncultured Thermoleophilia bacterium | reverse complement strand
CCGCGATCAGGTCGTTCGTCACGATTGCGGCCATGCCCGAGTCGTCCAGCACGTAGCCGAGCTCGAGGGCCCGGAAGCGCACGTTGACGGGAACGACCGACACCCCGAGCACGGCGCAGGCAAGCTGCAGATCGAGGAAGTCGAAGCAGTTCGGCATCAGGATGCCGACCCGGTCGCCGGCCCTCAGGCCGAGCCCCAGCAAGGAGCACGCGCGGCGCTCGACGGCCGCGAGCTGCTCGCCGTAGGAGCGACGCTCTCCCGGGAAGACGATCGCCTCTTTCCGCGGCCACGTGGCGGCCGCCCGCACGAGGATGTCACCGATCGGGCGGACTTCGACCCAGTCGACAGGGTCAGCCTGCGACGGATGCGACATGCGAGGTTTGTAGCCGGTCGGCAGCAAGAAGTCAACCGACCGTTTGGTCGTTTATGACCCCCTCGATAGGGTGCGGCAATGATCGATCTCGACGACCGCGTGGCTATCGTGACCGGAGCAGGGGGCGGGATCGGACGCGCCGTCGCGCTCGAGCTCGCGCGGTACGGAGCCGCGGTCGTGGTCAACGACCTCGACCTGGAGAGCGCCGAAGGGGTCGCGGCGGAGATCCGGGAGAGCGGAGCGTCGGCCGTTGCGGCGGTCGGGAGCGTCGGCTCGACGGCCGTCGCCGACGCCGTCGTCGAGACGGCGGAAGCCTCCTTCGGGCGCCTCGACATCCTCGTCAACAACGCAGGGCTGACGCGCGACGCGTGGCTCCACCGCATGACCGACGAGCAGTGGAACGCCGTCCTGGACGTCGTCCTCCGCGGCTCGTTCATCATGTGCCGCTCCGCGGCGCGACTCCTCCGGCCCGGCACAGAGCACCACCGCAAGATCGTCAACATCGCGTCGATCGCAGGCGTCTACGGCGCGGCAGGGACGACGAACTACTCCTCGGCGAAGGCCGGGCTGATCGGGCTCACGAAGGCGCTGGCGCGGGAGTGGGCGCACGCGCGCATCAACGTCAACGCCGTGGCGCCCGGCCTCGTCACGAACACGCGCCTCGCGAATGCGATGCCCGACGGCCTCCTCGAGAAGATGGTGGCGCTGACGCCCATCGGACGCGGCGGCCTTCCCGAGGACGTCGCTGCCGCCGTCGCGTTCCTCGCCTCGAGCGATGCCGACTTCATCACAGGCCAGGTGATCGAGCTGCACGGCGGGCTCGAGCTGATCCCCGCGACCTAGGCGTCAAGGAGCGCCGCGCTCCCACGGGCGCTCGGCCTCCCAGAACTGCTCGAGCCCCGGCGTGAGCGCGTGGAGCTGCACACGCGGCCGGACGAGCGAGCCGATCTCGAACGCGGCCTGTGGCGGCGCGACCACGCAAGCCCAGTCCTGCCCGAACGCCGCCCTGCCGTCGCGGAGCCGGCCGACGAGGACGTCAGAGCCGCTCCACGGCTCGCGGCGGGCACGCGGTGCACCGATCGAAGCTGGCGACGCGTCGGTGGCGGCCCAGGCGCGGGCGAGGTCGACCGGGTCGGCGTCGGCGTCGGCCAGGTACCCCAAGGCGCGCTCGAGCGTCAACGGCAGGCAGAGGCCGGCGCCCCAGACCTCGAGCCGGGGCTGTGCAGGCGCCGGCGTCACTCGCACCCGCTCCTCCGGCTGGTCGACGTTCTGCGGCAGGTTCGCCGGAACGCGCCAGTGCTCACCCTCGAACCGGAACGGCCGCGCCGCGAGGGCGTGCCGAATGACGTCGAGCGACTCCGCGTATCGCTCCGGTACTTCGGCGGACGACCGCGCGACGAGCACGAGCCGGCCGCCGCACGCGAGATCGGTCACCGCCACCTCCTCCGCGATCTCGACGGGATGGCGCGCCCCGATCGTGACCTCGGCCGCGATGAGCACCTCCTCGACCCGTGCGGCCACCATCGCGGCGCTCACGAGCGCGCCCGGCAGCTCCCGCCACTCGGCCACGAGCACGCCGTCGAGACCGGCCGCCCGGGCGGCCTCGGCGCACGCGACGAGGTCGTCCAGACCCCGCGGTGCCGGATGCTCGAGAAGGAACCTCACGAGCGTCCCGCCCCCGCGAGCAGAGGGACGACCTGCTCGGCGATCCGGCGCATCTGCTCGTGCAGCGCCTCCTGCTCGACGAACTCGAACATCGGCCGCAGGGCAAGGTAGTCGACGCCCGCGTCGAGGACGTCCCGGAGCGCGGCAGCCACCTCTTCTGCTGTCCCCGTCGCCACCTGGCTCGCGCCACGGGCGACCTGCCGGTCGACCTGGTCACGGGCCTCGAAGCCGAACCTGCCCTTCATCGACCACCAGGACCCGGCCTCCTCGGTCATGTGAAGCCCGATCCGCTCCACGTGGCGGGCTCCGACGGCGGCGTCGTCCGTGATCCAGACCTCGCGCAAGGTCCCGACGATGCCCGGGGCCGCGGCGCGGCCGCGGTAGTCCTCGGCGACGCGCGCGTACTCTGCCACCTTCAGGGTCTGGGGCAGCAGCAGTCCGTACCCGCGGGTGGCCGCACGCATGATCGCGGGCTCGGACATGCCCGCCCATCCAGACTCGAGGCGCCGGCCGCCGCACGGGGGGCGGGTCGCCGAGCTCACCCCGCCAGACCGCCTCCATCACGTCGAGGTTCGCGTCCATCAGCTTTCCTCTCCGATCACGGCGCAGGCCGAGCGCGTCGAACTCGGCGTCCCGGTAGCCGAGGCCGGCGCCGAGCTCGATCCGACCCCCGGAGAGGTGGTCGAGCGTGGCGATCGACCGGGCCGCGGCCCTCGGGTCGTGCTGTGGCACGAGGTACATCGCAGTGCCGAGGTGGATGCGCGACGTCGTGCCCGCGACGTAGGCGAGTGCGTGGAGCGGCGCTGGGCACCAGCCGTCGTACCAGACACGGTGCTCGCCCATCCAAACGGCGTGGAAGCCGAGCTGCTCCGCCAGTTGGGCGTCCTCGCCGAAGCGCCGGTAGAGCGAACGCCAGAGCCCGGGCCGCGCAGCCGTGGACTGCATCGTCCAGAGGGAGAGACCGATGCGGTCGATCATCGTCACCGTGTCTCGGAGTATTCCGTATCGATCGAATGTTTGGTAGAACCGGCCGATGATCCGCGCAGCGTCGATCCGCGGTCACCGGCACCTCGAGCTCGATCCGATCGAGCTCTCTCCACTACGGCCGGACGACGTCCTCGTCCAGGTTGCAGCGTGCGGCGTCTGCGCGACAAACCTCCACGACTGGGCCCACCCCGAGAGCGCGATGCGCGGCAGCGAGCTGCCCGGAGCGCATGGGCACGAGGTCTCCGGCGTCGTCAGCGAGGTGGGCGACGCCGCCGGGGGGCTCGCCCCCGGCGACCGGGTGTGTCTCGAGCCGGCCCTCGCCTGCGCCTGCGGCAGCTGCGGGCCGTGCCTCGCCGGTCGTCCGCGCTCGTGCCGCAACCGCTCGACGCTGCCGGTCTGGGGCTTCGCCGATGCGATCGTCGTGCCGGCACGCGGCCTCGTACCGGTGCCGGCCGGCCTCGATCTCGAGGTCGCCTGCCTCGCCGAGCCACTCGCCTCGGCGGTGCATGGGATCAGGCACGGCTGGTCGGCAGCCGCCGGCGGGCGCATCGACGGCCTGCGCGTCGCAGTCGTCGGCGCGGGAGCGATCGGTCTCTGCGCCGTCCTCGCCGCTCGCGCACTCGGCGCAGCCGAGGTGACGGTGGTCGCCCGGCACGAGCACCAGGCACGCGTGGCCGTCGCCCTCGGCGCGGATCGCGTGCTCGAGGACGATGCGGAGATTCGCCCCTCGCTCCGCCGACTACGGCCGCAGCTCGTCGTCGAGGCCGCGGGCGGGAACGGCTCGGCGCTCGAGACCGCCTGGGCCGCAGTCGGGGACGGCGGCGAGGTCGTCGTTCTCGGGCTGCCCGACTCCGGCGCTGATCTCGATGTGGCGCGGCTCGTCCTCCGGAATGTGCATGTGTTCTTCGCAGCCGCCTACGGGACGCGCAACGGCACCTCGGACTTCTCGATCGCGCTCGCCCTCCTCGCGGAGACCGCCGCCGCCTCTCAGCTGATCACGCGCCGGTTCCCGCTGGACGACATCGGCGACGCATTCCACGCGGCGGCGAGCCGCGGCGACGGATCTGTCCGGGTCGTCATCGCGCCAAGGCATCTACCAAACGTTTGACTGGCGACGGAAGGTCGCCTACGCTAACGCCACGAGCGCACCGGAACGATCACCACGGCAGCTGGTCTGGCCATTGCACGCTGACCGCAAAAAACTCCCAGAGCATTCGTACGTCTCACCTCCTGCCGCCTCCGCAAGGTCTGACGAAAGGATTGGGTCCATGTCGAAGAGAAAGCGCCGCCTCGGCCTTCTCGCCGCACCAGCAGTAATCGCCCTCGCACTCGCGAGCTCGGCCGCCGCGGGGATCACCCCGCTGTTCTCGGCGACGACGACCGCCGATGCGACCGTCGTGTCGTACACGCAGCTGCCGGGAGACGATCCCGTAGCGGCGCTGACCTTCTTCGTCCCGGTCGACTACGCGGCCCTGCTCGCACAACCGGAAGGCGAGGTCGTCGGGACGATCAGCGCAACCGCGGTCGCGACCGACCTTGGCGGCGCGACGCTCGCGCTGAAGGGAAACATCGTCGCGGCGAGCGCCACGACGACGATCTCGAGCGGGGGCGCCACGGTGGCACTCGGCACCGCCGCAGTGGCGTGCACAGGCACGGCAACGCACGGCGCGTACTGGGTCCTGAACCTCTCTGCGGCGGGCCAGACGCTCCAGGTGCCCGCGTACGTCGACGACGTCCCGCTCACGACGCCGCTCTCGTCGATCGCGAACAACACCATTGCGTTCTGCCTGCCGCCGCCTGACGTGGCCGCGGGCACGCCGGGCCGCGCGTCGCTCGGCGCCAAGCTCGTGAGCGCGACGCTCAGCATCACGGACGTCTTCAGCGCGGCGCCGAATTGGTATACGTGGCACGCGACCGTGACGCCCTACGCGCCGGGAACGGGCAAGGTCAACCCCGCCGGGAAGATCGAGGTCCAGTCGGTCGATCGGACGCCGCAGGTGCTCACCGTCAAGGCGAAGAAGAGGCTGGGCAAGGTCGCAGTGTCCGGCCGGCTCGTCGCCGGTGGCAGAGGCGTGAGCGGCATCTCGGTGGCGATCCTCACGGGCAAGAAGTCCGTGGGCAAGGCGGTCACGAAGGCCGGCGGCTATTTCAGCACGCTCGTCACCGCATCCGGGACGGCGAGGTTCTCCGCCTCGGTCGCGGTGGCGCCGCGGAAGACCGCCACGTGCTCTCCCTCCTTCGCCCCTGCCCCGTGCGCCGGGTCGTGGGCGGCAGGTTTCACGGCGAAGAGCACGGCGGTGAAGGCGAGCTAGGCGCGGCACAGGTGCAGACGGGAGGGAGGCCACGGAGGCCCCCTCCCGGATCAATCCCCCGAGACCGTTCCACACAAAGACATGAAAGGCGGGACATCGATGTTCAGAGGGAGAAACCTCGCGGCGGCCGCACTGTTCCTCGTCGTGGCTGCCCTTGTGGCCGTCACCGGTGCGAGCGCGCAGCGGCAGGCCGATCCAATCATCATCGAGGTGATCGCCCCAGTGGCGACACCGATCGAGAACTACCCGGATGCGCAGGCAGGCGTCGACGGCGCGGCAGCGGCCCTCAACAAGAAGGGCGGCATCAAGGGGCAGCAGATCGAGGTCAAGTTCTGCAACACGAACTCGAATGCCAACAGCGCCACGGCGTGCGCTCGTCAGGCGGTCTCCGACCGCGCGACATTCGTGACCGGCTACCTGGGGACGCAGTCGGCCCTGATCATCCCGATCCTGCAGCAGGCGAACATCCCGATCATCGGCAGCCGCTCGGGCGGAAACCCGATCGACTGGACGAACCCGGACAACTTCCCGATCGCCGGCGGCTCGGCGAGCAACTACCAGGCGCTCCCGTTCGCGCTCAAGAAGCTCGGCAAGAAGCGGCTCTTCGTCTCGTACCAGGACGTGCCGAGCGCGGCCACGAACGCCAAGAACGTGATCCGCGCGGCGAAGATCGCGAAGATCCCGATCGCCGGCTCGATGGTGCTGCCGGGCGCGACGACGGACTTCACGCCGTACGTGCAGAAGCTCCGCGACGCGAATCCGGACGCGGTCATGTTCATCAACAGCCCAGGCGTCTCCGGCGGCCTGATGCGGGCCGCGGACGCACTCGGCGTGAAGCCGGTGTGGGTCGCACAACGCCGGCTCGATCGGTGAGCCGGAGGCGGCGCAGATCGGCGGTCCCGCGAACGGGATGCTGATCGGCACCGACCTGCCGAGCTTCCGCGACACGCAGTATCCGGGGATCAAGCACTTCCTCGCCGACATGAAGGCGGCCGGCAAGGACGGCGACCCGGTCAACCTCAAGGTGACCGGCATCTCGACCTGGGCGACGGTGCAGGCGGTCAGGCTGCTCGCGCCGAACGTCAAGGGCGCGATCACGAACACGTCGCTCCTGGCGGCGCTGCGGGCGCAGAAGAAGCCGATCAACGTCGAAGGCTTCCTCGACTGGCGCCCCGGCGTCAAGGGCCCTGCCGCGCTCCCGCGTTGGAACATCATGCAGAACTACTTCGTCACGATCAAGAACGGCCAGGCCGTGTCGTGGGGCAAGAACCTGCCTCCGATCGACCTGATCAAATCGCTCGGCTTCGTCCGCTAGGACGACGCCGATTGCAGGAGGTCGCGGGCTCCGGCCCGCGACCTCCCGTCCTCTTTCGGCCGCGCGTCGTACCAACCAACTGTTTGGTTGAAAACCGAGCGAGCGCCGTATAGGGTCGGGCGATGATCTCGTACGAGGCACGTGGCCCGGTCGCCTGGCTGACGCTCGACCGGCCGGAGAAGCTGAACGCGATGACCCGCGGCTTCTTCTCCGAGCTCGTGGCCCGCGTCACCGAGGCCGACGGCGATCCCGCTGTCCGCGTCCTCGTCTTCCACGGGGCCGGGAAGTGCTTCTCCGTCGGCGGGGATATCGAGGGCTTCGGCGAGCTCGGTGGAGCCGGTGACCGTCGCGCGTACGTCCAGGAGGCGCTCCGTTCCTTCCGGGCGGTCGAGGAGATCTCGAAGCCGACGATCGCCGCTGTCCACGGCCATGCTCTCGGAGGTGGCTGCGAGCTGACGATGGTCTGCGACCTCGTCGTCGCAGACGAGACGGCCCGCTTCGGCACGCCCGAGGCCGGTGTCGGCCTCTTTCCCGGGCCCGGCGTCGTGCGCGGCCGCTCGAACCTCACCCTCCATGCGCTCAAGTACATGATCTTCACCGGCGCCGCGCTCGACGCGCAGCAGGCGCTCACCGCGGGCCTCGTCAACGAGGTCGTCCCTGCAGGCGAGCACCTCGCGCGGGCGGCGGAGTGGGCCGCCACGATCTCGCAGAAGGCGCCTCTCGCGCTCGCAACGGCGAAGGCGCTTCTCAGCGCCGAAGGGTGGGAGCGCGCTCCGCACGTCGTCGACGCGGTCGCGATGCTGCAGGGGAGCGAGGACTTCGCGGAGGGAATCTCCGCCTTCAACGAGCGGCGCTCGCCGCGGTTCGAGGGTCGATGAGCGACGACGCTGCCGGGCCGGGACCCGAGAGCGCAGGTATGGCCGACCGTCTGGCGGAGCTCGAGCAGCGCCGCGCCGCGGCGCTCGCGATGGGTGGACCGGAGCGGGTCGAACGGCATCACGCCTCCGGACGGCTGACGGCACGCGAGCGCCTCGACGCGCTCGTCGACCCCGGTTCGTTCTTCGAGATCGGGCTGCTCGCCGAGCCGGAGCACCGGCGTGAGAAGCCGGCTCCGGCAGACGCGATCGTGGCGGGATTGGCGCACATCGGCGGCCGCAAGGTGTGCGTGCTCGCGGTCGACGCAACCGTTCTCGCCGGCACGACGGGCCAGGTGAACATGCGCAAGCAGAACCGGATCGCTCTCTGGGCCGGGCAGCGCGGGCTGCCGCTGATCTGTCTCAGCGACAACGACGGCGGGCGGATCCCCGACGTCATGGGCTGGCGCTTCTCGGGACTCCCGTTCGACTTCAAGACGTTCGTCCAGGCGCCGGAGGGAAGGCCCGAGGTACCGCGCCTGATCGCCGTTGTCGGGGCGAGCTTCGGCGACTCTGCGCTACACGCGGCGATGGGGCACTTCGTCGTGATGACGAAGGACTCGGCGATCGCCCTCTCCGGGCCTCCCGTGATCGCAGCCGCGATCGGCGAGGAGCTGACGAGCGACGAGCTCGGCGGCCCGAAGGTCTCCGGCGCGCAGAGCGGCAATGCCCACCTCGTCGTCGACGACGAGCAGGCGGCGATCGCGGCGATCCAGCGCGTGCTCACCTATCTCCCCGACTCCGCAGATCACCCCGCCCCGGCGGCACCTGCCGCGCCGCCCGCGCGGGACGCCGAGGAGCTGCTCACGCTCGTTCCCAGCGACCCGCGGCGCGGCTACGACATGCGCAAGGTGCTCGAGGCGATCTTCGACGCGGACAGCATCCAGCCGTGGGCCGAGAAGTACGGCGCCAGCGTGCTCTGCTGCCTGGCGCGGATCGAAGGAGAGGCGGTCGGGGTCGTCGCGAGCCAGCCGATGCAGCGGGCCGGCGTGATGGACGTACCGGCGCTGACGAAGGAAGCCACGTTCATCGACCTCTGCGACACCTTCAACCTCCCGCTCGTGTTCCTGCAGGACGTTCCCGGGCTGATGATCGGGTCGGACGCCGAGCGCGGAGGCATCCTCGGCGGCTACGAGCGCGTTGTCGCCAGGCTCGCCCGGGCCAAGGTGCCGAAGATCGCCGTGGTCGTGCGCAAGGCTTACGGGGGCGGGCACTTCGCCCTCGGCGGACGGCCAACCCACCCGGACCTCGTCCTCGCATGGCCGACCGCGGAGATGGGCTTCATGGCTCCGGCGACGGGGATTCGCACCGTGCACCGCCGCCGGCTCGAGCAGGTGCTCGAGAACGAGGGCAAGGACGCGCACGACAAGCTCGTCGAGGAGCTTGTCTGCCGACTGGGCCAGGGAGTCCGAGCCCTGGGAGGCGGCGGCGCACACGTACCTCGACGACGTGATCGACCCTCGCCGCACGAGAGCGGCCGTCGCCGCCGGAATCGACTTCGCGTGGGGCAGCGGCCCTCGTATCAGTTCCAAACGCTAACCAGGGAGGATCCGTGCCGGCAGGACCGCTTGCTCACATCTGTCTCGTCGTCGAGGATCTCGACCGGGCGCTCGCCGACTGGCGCACGATCCTGGCCGAGCTCGATCCGGCCCAGCTCGACGAGCCCGTCGTCCTCGTCGAGCGGTGGGATGCCGGAGAGGACGTCATGTCCTCCGCCACGTTCGTGAACCCGCAGGGGACGGAGATTCAGCTCCTCTGCCCGCTCAACGACGGCCCGCTCGGCCGCCGGCTCGCGAAGCGCGGCGAGCACGTTCACCACATCTGCTTCACCTCGCCCGACCTGCCGGACGCCGTGGCACGGCTCGACCGGAACGGGATCAAGCTGACGAGCACCGAGCTCCAGAACGATCCCAAGATCCCGTGGCAGCACTGGACGTTCATCTCCCCCGAGTCGAGCCACGGGACGCTCGTCGAGCTCGCGTACCCGTACCGTCCGGTCGACGGCACGTGGGAGCCGGGCGAGGGCGCTCCGGCCTGAGCTGAGAGAAGACCGTTCGCGTCCTCGTCGACGCGACGACCTGATCAATCGACCCGCAGCGCCTCGATCAGGACGACGAGCGCGTCGCTCGCAGCGCGGAGATCCTGGAGCTGTTCGTCCGAGAGGCCCGAGAGCCGCTCCCGCAACGCAACGAGGTAACGCGCGCGCAGCGCGGCGAGCTCGGCCGTCCCCTCCGGGGTCAGGTCGACGAGGACGACACGACCGTCCTGCTCGCTGCGACGGCGGCGCACGAGGCCCTCGGTCTCCAACCGCTCCACCATCCGGGTCAGCGTCGGCTGCGCGATCCCCTCCCGCTCCGCGAGGCCGCTGATCGTCTGCGAGCCGTCGCCCAGCGTGGCGAGGACGCTCGCCATGCCCCGGTGCAGCGGGCCCCGCGCATGACGCCAGAGGAGCCTGCCGAGCTGGCTGTTTCGTTGCGGCAGCAGTCGCGCGATCTCGGCGACGGCGGACGCGCGGTCGGCTCCTGGTCTATCCATGTCTTTACTATATATTCTGCTTCAGAAGATGCTGGATCGCCTCCGTCGGAACCCCAACGCCATCCTCGCGGCGCTCGCGGTCGGAGGGCTGTCCTACGCGGTCTCGCAGACGATGTTGATCCCGTCACTGCCCGACATCGAGGCATCCTTCGGCGCCTCCCCGAGCGAGACGACGACGCTGATGACCTCGTTCTGGGTCTCCGGTGCCGTCACGGCAGGGCTCTTCGGCCGGCTCGGAGATATGTTCGGCAAGCGGCGGATGATCACCGCTCAGCTTCTGCTCTTCACCGTCGGTGCGCTCATCTGCGCGATCGCGCCGTCCCTCGGGCCGATGATCGCCGGGCGCGTCTTGATGGGATGTGCCGTGGGGCTCTTCCCCCTGGCCTACTCGCTGATCCGGGACGAGCTGCCACCGAAGCGCGTCGTCGGCGCGATCGCCCTGCTCGCCGGGCTCGTCGCAAGCGGTGCGGCGCTCGGGCAATCACTCGGTGGCCTGATCTCCGACAGCTACGGCTTCCGGATGGTCTTCTGGATCAGCCTGGCCCTGGGTGTCGCCTCCATCGCCACTCTGCTGCTCTGCGTGCCCGAGTCACCCGTCCGGACCGGCGGTCGCGTCGACGTGATCGGTGCGACGCTGTTCGCGGCAGGGCTGACCGCGCCGCTGATCGCCATCGCCGAGACGCCCCGCTGGGGCTGGGGCGGCACGCCGTCGGTCGTCCTCTTCGCGCTGGGTGCGGTCTTGCTCGGCTGCTTCGCTCTTCACGAGCGGCGAGTCGAGGAGCCGCTGATCGACATCCCCACCCTGCTGCTCCCGCGCATCCGGCTCACGAACGCCAGCACCCTGTTCGTCGGCTTCGGGTTCTTCGGCTTCTCCGCGATCCTCTCACAGTTCTTCCAGGAGCCCTCACAGACGGGCTACGGCCAGGGAGCGAACGCGACCCAGGCGGGCCTCTTCCTCGTTCCGGGGCTGATTCTTTTCACGCTCGCCTCACCGCTCGCCGGACGGCTGAGCAACCGGGTCGGGCCCGTCTTCACCTTCCGTCTCGGCATCGCGATCAGTACGGTCGGCCTCGCCGCGATGACCGTCAGCCACGAGCATCGATTCGAGATGTTCCTCTGGCCCGCCGTGATGTATATCGGCACCGGGGCGACATTCGGTGCCATGCCGACGATCATCCTTCAGACCGTGCCGCCAGAGCGCAGCGGCCAGTCGGCGGCGATCAACATGATCCTGCGCACCGCGGGCTCGGCCGTGGGGATCCAGCTCGCGGCAACGCTGATCACGATGTCGGTCGGCCCGGCCGGGGCTCCGAGCAACCGGGGCTATACGGCCGCTTTCGCGCTCGCGACGAGCGCCGGGATCGTTGCGCTCATCCTCGCGCTCAGGATCCCACGAAAGCTCGGGCCTGCGCCCGAGGTCTTGCACGCGCGGCTCGCCGTCAGTCCCTCCACGCCTGCCTGAGCCCGCGCTCCCGCCCCGGTGCGGCCGCTGCCGGTCGCGCTACGCGGGGACGAATGTGACCTCGAGGTGGTTGGGTGCGCGGGTGAAGATGCCCTCCTCCTCGGGGACGAACCCCTCGGCGAAGCGCAGATCCTGGAGGTGATCGAGCAGCAGGTTGGCGGCAAGCTCGACCTCCGTCCGCGCGAGCATCGCCCCGACACAGAAGTGTCTTCCGTTGATGAAGCCGACGTGGTCGGCGGCGGCGGTGAACGCCCGGCGCGTGTCGTTGTCGCTACGGAAGATGTCGAACCGGTCCGGGTCGGCGAACTTGCGCGGATCGCGATTCGCGGCGCCCAGCATGCAGGTGATCGTCGAGCCCGCCGGGATCACGACGCCCTGGAGCTCGACGTCCACCACGGCCTGGCGCATGATCATGTGAACCGGCGGCGCGAATCGGAGCGTTTCCGCGAACGCGTCGGTGACGAGGCTGCGGTCGGCGTAGACCGCTTCGAGTTGATCCGGGTTCGCGATCAGGTTCGCGAACATGTTCGCGAGAGCGCGGTCGGTCGTCTCACCGCCCGCGGTCAGCATCAGGCTGACGAAGCCGCAGATCTCGGCATCGCTCAGGCGCTCGCCGTCGATCTCCGCCCGGCACATCCGCGAGAGCAGGTCGTCGCCGTTGCCGGTACGACGCTCGGCGATCAACGGCAGCATGTACGCGGCCAGTTCCTGCCGCGTGCGGAGGCCACGGTCGATCGGCTCCTGTTCGCCCGAGAGGTTGGTCAGGAACTCCATGATCGAGACGTACCAGCGCTCGAAGTCGGGATGATCCTTCTTCGGCAATGCGAGCATCTCCTCGATCACGGTGATCGGGAACTGATGCGTGAACTCGGGCACGAGATCGAGCGAGCCGCGCTCCTTGTCTCCGCTCCGGACGGCTGCGCCTTCGCGTTCGAAGAGCGGATCGCCGAGGTAGTGCGCCGATGCCTCGATCGTCGGTGTAAACGCCTCGAGACCGAGACCGTGAAAGAACGGGTTCAGCAGGCTGCGATGCTTCGTGTGCTCCTTGCCCTCCATCTGGATGATCGTCCGCCCATGCACGGGCTCGAGCTGCCACGCGTAGTTCTCCGACGAGACGTCCTTGGTCTTGAACAGGTGAAAGACGTCTTCGTGACGGCTGACGAGCCAGCTGTTGGTTGGCGCATGGAACAGCACCGGGTAGTGCTCGAGCAGGATCCGGTATGTCTCGTACGGGTCCTGGGCGTGCTCTGGCGAGAGAATGTCGGGCGGTGCCGGAACGGAAACCGTCATCAAATGCCTCCCGGGCGTTCTTGGACGTCGTAGGCTCGAGGTCGCACGACGGATCTGGACCGACTATACATCGGGGCCAAATCAGGAGCGCAGCGATGGGCCGACGAGGGCCTTTCCCTTCGACGAGAGAGGACTTCCACGATGACGTCCGCCATCATCCCACCCTCGATGCAGAAAAACGCACGACGATTCGGCTATTCACCGGGTGTCGAATGCGGAGAATGGGTCATGATCTCCGGGCAGGTCGGCCGCGACGAAACCGGGAATGCGATCGCAGACCCGGAAGCGCAATTTGTTGCCGCCTTCGAGAACGTCGGAGCGATTCTGAACGCGGCAAATCTCTCCTACGCCGACATCGTCGACCTCTCCACGTTCCACACGTCGTTCGATTCCTTCGCGCTGTTCGTCGATGTCAAGAACCGCTTCCTGACGAGCGAGCCCTATCCCGCCTGGACGGGAGTCGGAGTCAGCGCACTCGCACTACCTGGGCTGCTCGTAGAGATCAAGGCGCTGGCGCGACGCCAACCGGACACGGGCGCACCTCTATAGTTCCCGGTCCCGTGAGCGACTCGCCGATCCAGCCCGTCCTGCACGAGATCGAGTTCAGGCTCTCCTACGGGGATTGCGATCCTGCCGGAATCGTCTACTTCGCCGCGTACTACCCCTGGTTCGACCGGACGTACAACGAATGGGCCTTCCTCGGCGGCTTCCCGCCCGGAAAGATGGCCGAACTGTGGGGTGCGACGCATCTCTCGGTCGCCTCGGACTGCCGCTACCGCGTCCCCGGGCGCCTGCACGAACCGCTCACCTGCCGGATGCGGCTCGGCCGGCTCGGGAACACGTCCTGCTCGATGCACTTCTCGATCGACCATCGCGAGACCCACGTGACCATGGCGGACGGCCACATGCACTTCGTCTTCGTCACGGGTCAGCTCGACGGCGACGACCGGCCCCGGCCGACGCCGGTGCCGGAGCAGATGCGGGACGTCCTGATCGCGGCCGGCTGTACCCTCTGATGGGCCTCGTGGTCGTCAGCGGAGGCGGGAGCGGCATCGGGCGCGCCGCGGCCCTTCGTCTCGCCGCCGACGGCAATACCGTCCTCATCGTCGGACGCCGGGTCGAGGCGCTCGAGCGCACTCGTTCAGCCGGGCCGGAGGGCGCCATCACGACCCTGGCGGCAGATCTCTCGACGCCCCTGGGCGCAGAAGCTGTCGCCGCGCACATCACCGAGGAGGGCCGCCCGCTCGACGCGGTCGTGGCCGCCGCCGGAGGAAGGGGGCCGTACGGCAGCTCGGACGACTCCCTCACCGAGATCGCGCGGGTGTGGCAGACGGCGTTCGACATGAACGTCCTGACCGCCGTCCTGCTCGTGGAGGCCCTCGCCTCGTCGCTCCGGCGGCCGGGCGGCGCGATCGTGCTCTTCGGGTCGCTGGGTGTCTGGCGACCGAGCGGGATCGGATCGTACGCTGGGGCGAAGGGCGCGCTGCACGGATACACGGCGGCACTCGCGAAGCGACTCGGAGCCGACGGGATCACGGCGAACCTGATCGCCCCGGGCTACGTGCCCGACACCGAGTTCTTCGGCGACGGCGGCGTCGACCCGTCCTTCCACGAGCAGCTCGTCGACGAGACGACCCTCGGCCGCCCCGGCGACCTCCGACGAGATCGCCTCGCTCGTCGCCGTGGCTCGTGAACGGCAACAGCTTCACGACCGGCCAGGTGATCTCGGCGAACGGCGGCGCCGGGCTGCTGCGCTGAGGAACCGAGCGGCGCGGCTCAGCGGCCCGTGACCTTCGGCGCCTCGCTGATCCCGCGCTCCTCGAGCTCGGCGCGATCTGCTCGCGCAGCACGAACTTCTGGATCTTCGTCCCGGACATCGGCCAGTCGGTCACGAAGCGGACGTAGCGCGGCACCTTGAAGGTCGCGATCTGGCCGATGCAGAACTGCTGATCAGCTCGTCCTCGGTCAGCGTCTTGCCCCGGCGCGAGCTGGACGAACGCGGCCGGCACCTCCGTCGTAGCGCGCGTCGCGGCGCCGCGACGACCTGGACGATGTTGACGGCGGGATGGCGGACGAGGTAGTCCTCGATCTCGATCGCAGCGACGTTCTCGCCGCCGACCTTGAGCATGTCCTTCAGCCGGCCCGAGTAGCGCGAGGCGGCCGTGCTCGTCCAGCGAGCCGAGGTCGCCGGTGTGGAACCAGCCTTCGTCGTCGACCGCCAGCGCCGTCTGCTCGGGATCCTTGTAGTAGCCCTCGAAGCATCGCGTAGCCGCGCAGGCAGAGCTCGCCGATCACGCCGTGTGCGCTGCTCCTCCCCGGTCTCCGGGTCGACGATCTTCAGCTCCATGCCGGGGACGAGCGGTGCCGAGCGTGTCGATGCGCGTCTGCTCGTCGTCGTCGGCGCCGCCGAGGGTCAGGTTGCTCGAGCACTCCGTCGCCCCGAACGAGGTGACGAACTTCGCCCACGGCATCCGCCGCTGGAGGTCGCGCATCCGCTCGGGCGTCGTGATGCTCTGGACGAGCCTCAGCCTGCTGAGGTCGAACTCGGCGTAGCGCGGGTGGTCGAGCATCGCGAGCCAGATCAGGTCGAACGCCGGGTAGGCGACCGTGCAGCGCTCGTCCTGGAGCTGGTGGAGCGAGACGAGCGGGTCGAAATGGCCCGCGTGGACGAACGTCGCGCCCGAGCCCGAGGCAGCCGAGCATCGGGACGATCCCGCCGATGTGGAACAGCGGCAGCGGGTCCCAGAAGCGGTCCTCGGCGGTCATCAGGAACTTCGTCCGCTGCACGTTGGCGCCGTGGCGGACGAGCGCCTCGTGGCTGAGCAGGCAGCCCTTGGGCTTGGCGGTCGTTCCCGACGTGTACATCAGCACCGCGACGTCGCGGATCGCGCACGCGCGACTGCAGCGCTCTGATCTCGTCCTCGCCGACGCGCTGCGCCGCAGCATCGAACGCCGTACGCGGTGAGGAAGCCCGGGCGCTCGCCGTTCAGGTGCACGAGCGCGCGCAGCAGCGGCGCCGACTCCAGCTCGAAGCGACCTCGGCTCCTGCCGGCCGCGTCGGGGAAGACCCGCGCGAGGAGGCTCGGGAAAGTCGACCGCGTCCTCCGGCCCGCGCGGCGCAGAGCAGCACCGAGATGTCGGCATGCGCGATCACGTGGCTCAGCTCGTGCTCCTTGAAGCGGCCGTTGACCGGCACCGGAACTGCGCCGAGCTTGGCCGCGCCGAGGAAGGCCGCCACGAAGTCGAGCTGGTTGGGCATCAGGATCCCGACCTTGTCGCCGCGGCCCGACGCCGAGCCCGCGCAGCGAGCGCGCGAAGCGGTCGGTCAGCGCCGCAAGCTCCGGAAACGTGACCCGCTCGTCGGGGAAGACGATCGCGTCCCCGTCGGACTCCGCCGCCGCCCGGTCGACGAGGTCGCCGATGGTCGTTGCTTCGACGAAGACGCGCTGCACGAGGCGATCCTACAATCGGCCGAACCGTCACCCGCGATCCGAGGAGCGACGATGGCCCAGGAACTGAGCTTCGACCTGCCCGAGGAGCTCGAGCTCTTCCGCCGCGAGACGCGGGCGTGGGTCGACCGCGAGTGCCCGAAGGACTGGGCCCGCGAGGCGGAGCGCAAGGAGCACGAGTACCCGTTCGACCTCTGGGACAAGCTGACGGCGGCGGGGTACCACGGGATCGGGATTCGCCGAGGAGCTCGGCGGCCAGGGCGGCGACGTCGTCGTGCAGATGCTGCTCGCGCGCGAGCTGGCGCGGTCGCTCGGCGGCCTCGCCTGGATCTGGGGGATCACGTCGTTCGCGGGGGCGAAGAGCATCGGCCTCTACGGCAGCGAGGAGCAGAAGCAGCGATTCCTGCCCGCAACCGCACGAGGCGAGCTGCGCTACGCGATCGGCTTCACCGAGCCGGGCGGCGGCACCGACGTGCTCGGCGCCATGCGGACGAGGGCGCGAAAGGCCGACGGCGGCTGGGTGATCAACGGCAGCAAGACCTGGTGCTCGTCGGCGCACGTGGCCGACTACATCCTGCTGCTCGCACGCACGGACGAGAACGTCGCGAAGCGGCACCACGGCCTGACCCTGTTCCTCGTCCCGACGGCCGCAGAGGGCGTACAGATCACCGAGTTGCCGAAGCTCGGGATGCGCGCGATCGGATCCTGCGACGTGGGTCTCGACGACGTCTTCGTGCCGGACGACCTCGTGCTCGGCGAGCCCGGTGAGGCGTGGCGCATGCTGCTGCCGACGCTGAACAACGAGCGCATCATCCTCTCCGGCTTCTGCTGCGGCATCCTCGACGGCGTGCTGGAGGACGCGCTCGCCTACGTGCAGCTGCGAGAGGCGTTCGGCGCAAGATCGGTGAGTTCCAGATCCTTCAGCACTACATCGCCGATATCGCGATGTGGCGGCACCAGGCGAGCCTCGTCGTCCTCCAGGCGGCGTGGCTGCAGTCGCAGGGGCGCGAGTGCTTTCAGGAGACGACGTTTGCCAAGGTGATGTCGTCCGAGTCCGCGGTCGCTGCAGCCGACCTCGGCATTCAGATCCTCGGCGGGATGGGCTACTCGGCCGAGACGGACATGCAGCGGTACTGGCGGGACGCGAGGCTGTTCCGGATCGGGCCGATCACGAACGAGATGGCGAGGAACGCCATCGCGGAGAACCTCGGCCTGGGCCGATCGTTCTGAGCTGCCCTCGTTCGCGTCGCAGCACGCACAGGCCGGCTCACCCTCGCGTCCTCGAGCTCACGCATGCTCGACCGCGACGTCAGGCTCCGGCTCGTACTCGCGCAGCATGGGCACGAGCTCGTCGGCAAGGCTGTCGATGTAGGAGATCGCCTCCTCCGTGGTCATGCCGGGCCAGTTGGCCCGTGTGATGACCGGGTTCACGGGCACCTGATCGGCGATCAGGCGGATCTCGCGGAAGCAATCGTCCGCGGTGCCGGTGACGAAGCCGGTGCGAACGAAGTCGTCGATCGTGGCGAGCTTTTGGCCGGGGCCGAAGCCGGGGCTCGCGATCGCGACCATGCGGTCGTACCACTCGCGTCCCATTCGGGCGGCCCGGGCGAGGGCGTCAGCGCGGTCTGCACCGACGACGATCTCACGGCGGAGCGGCTGAGGTAGGAGCGGCTTTCCGAGCCTCTCGCGCTCCTGCGCAAACACGCCGACCATCGAGACAACGTCCTCGGGGGTCACGGTGGGCGTGATCAGCCACCCGTCGCCGAGCCGGGCGGCGCGCAGCACGCCGGGACGTCGCATCGCGCCGATCCAGAGAGGCGGACGCGGCTGTTGCACGGGCTTGAGGTGGACGGGTGCGTCGTGAAGCTGCCAGAAGCGCCCTTCGAAGGTGACGGTGTCATGGGTCCAGAGCTCCTCGAGTAGCGCGATGCACTCCTCGAAGCGGGGCACACGCTCGTCGAACGGGATCCCGAACGCCGCGAACTCCTCCGGCATGTAGCCGGTACCGAGACCCACAACGAGACGGCCGCCGCTGACGATGTCGAGCGTCGCGAGCTCCTCGGCGAGCACGACCGGGTGGTAGAGCGGGGCGAGCATCACCGAGGTCGCGAGCTTGACGTGCGGGTCGAGCTCACCCGACAGTCGGGCGAGCAGGGGTACCGGCTGCAGCCAGCGCGAGCCCGGGAAGAGGAAGTGCTGGCCGATCATCACATAGGTCATGCCGGCGTTCTGCGCGGCCTCGACCTGGCGGAGCACGGAGCTCAGGTGCTCGGCGGCGGGCACTCGGGTCGGGAGGTCACTGAGGATGATCCCCGACTCCATTGCGCGCAAGACGATAACATAGCGATGTTCGATGTGTTTAGAACCGAAGAGAGTAGTCGCCTCGTGCTGGATGCACCCGAGATCGATCTCGCCTCATTCGACTGGACGGACTGGGCCGACGACCCGTTCCCGCTCTATCGGAGGCTCCGCGACGAGTCCCCGGTGTTCTGGGACGAACGGAACCAGACGTACGTTCTCACGCGCCACGACGACGTCTACCGCGTCCTCCTGAACCACCGGGGCTTCTCGAGCGTCCCGCTCGACATCCTCGAGGGACGGCAGCCGCCGACGAGCGAGATCCGCCAGCAGGATCAGCCGCGGCACACCTTCATCCGCACCATCGTCGCGCCGCTCTTCAACCCGAGCGCGATGCGCCGCCGCGAGGAGGTGATCCGCGAGATCGTCTGCGACATCGTCGACCGCGCCGAGACCGACGGCGTCGTCGAGGTCTCGAGCGCGATCGCGACGCCGCTTCCGGCCACGGTCGCGCTCGGCCTGATCGGCCTGCCGATGGAGCAGCACCCACGGTTCAACCGCCTGATGGACGAGCGCCTCGCCTTCCTGCTGACGCGCGGCAGCCGCGCGGAGAGCTCGCCCGAGGCGCTCGCCGACTTCGCCCGCATCCGCGCCGAGATGTGGGAGATCGTCGAGCCGCTCATCGCAACGCGCCGCGCCGACCCCCAGCCCGACGCGATCACTCGCATCCTCGAGAAGCAGGACGAGGTCGGCATGGAGGAGCTCTCCGACGACGTCTTCCTCAACATGCTGCTCGAGCTCGTCACGGGCGGCTTCGAGACGACCCAGCACCTGATCGAGTCGCTCATCGACCATGTCGCAGACCACCCCGATCTGTGGGAGCGGATGCGCGGCGACCGCACGCTCGTGCCGAAGGCGATCGAGGAGATGCTGCGCCTGCGCAGCCCCACGCAGGCCCTCGGCCGCCGGCCGCTCGCGGAGGTCGAGCTGCACGACGTCACGATCCCGGCGGACAGCTGGGTGACCGTCGTCTACGGGTCGGCCAACCGCGACGAGCGCGAGTTCGACGACCCCGACACCTTCGACATCGACCGCGAGCTCCGCCGCCACGTCGCGTTCAGCGTGGGCATCCATTACTGCCCGGGTGCACCGGTCTCGCGTGCCGAGACGCGATTGCTGCTCGAGGAGCTTCTCGACCGCTACCGCACCGTCGAGCGCGCGGGCCCCTCGCTCCCGAACCCCAACCCGATGCCGGGCAGGGTCGGGAAGATCATCGGCTGGGGCGAGGTGCCCGTGAGGCTCGTCCGGTGACGCGAGAGCCCACTCCCGTCGTCGCCGAGGAGGCCCATCGCCCCGAAGACAGGATCTCGCAGCAGCGGCTGCGTTCTACCAAGCTCCCGCACCAGGTCGCGAGTGCCATCGTCGAGGAGATCGTGAGCCTCGATCTGGCGGCCGGCGACGGGCTCCCGACCGAGGCCGAGCTGGCGGAGCGATTCGGCGTCAGCCGGGTCTCGATCCGCGAGGCCCTGCGGGTGCTCGAGACGTTCGGCGTCGTGCGGATCAAGCGGGAAGAACGGCGGCAACGAGGTCGGCACGATCGACGCGGAGGCGCTCGCCCGAACCCTCGCGCTCTTCTTCCGGATGGCGCGCGCAACCTACCGCGACCTGATGGATGCGCGGCTCGTGATCGAGCCGTTCATGGCCCGTCGCGCCGCCGAGCGACAGGACCCCGAGCAGCTCGAGGAGCTCCGCGGGCTGATGGAGCGGGAGGCGGCGTCCACCGCGGGCACGCGGGAGGGTGACCGGCTTGCGCTCGCATTCCACTGGTCGATCTGCGGCGCCTCGGGCAACCCCGTCATGGACGCACTCGGCCGTGCGATCCACGCCCTCTACGGCGACCGCCTCGCCGCCAACCTGCTCTATGACCCCGGTTGCTGGACGACGGCCCGCCAGATCCATCAGGAGATCGGGCAGGCGATTCTCGACGGCCGGCGGCGGGCCACGAGCTGATGGCCGAGCACATGGAAGACTTTCTGGCCCTCCAGGAGGAGCGCACGCCTGCTTCTGACGAGCTCGTCGCCTGACGCCGTGAACAACGCCCCACCACCCAGAAGGACACAGTGGGCAAGCTCGCAGGGAAATCGCTCATCGTCACCGGCGCCGCCCGCGGGATCGGCGCCGCGATCGCACAGGCATGCGTGGGGGAGGGATCGAGGTCGTGATCATCGACATCGACCCGCGTTCGAGGTGTCGCCGAGGCGACGGCGCCTCGGCCGTTGTCGGCGACCTCACGTCGCGCGCCTCGCAGAGCAGGTC
>CAWCYU010000014.1:0-97112 GCA_963799905.1 uncultured Thermoleophilia bacterium | reverse complement strand
GTATGTTTGTTCTTGGCTCAGTTGGCGTTGCTGGATCCCCGTGGAGCGCCTCTCGCACCTGCTCACCGGAGGCCCTGCCGAGGCGTTCCGGATCAACGCTGCGGGCGTCACTGCCGGGGCATCCGCCGACCTCGTCGTGTGGGACCCGACGGAGGAATGGGTGATCGGCGAGCACGACCTCGACGACGAACACGCCACGCCCTACCACGGCCTTCGGTTGCGCGGACGCATCCGCGCGGTCGTGGGAAGCGGCGCGACCGAAGCGGGCGGCGGCGTAGGCTAGAACGGTGGCAGCGCCCCTTCGCATCGGTCTCATCGGCGCCGGGTGGATCGCCACCGATCATGTCGTCGTGCTGCGCAAGCTCGGGCACGACGTGGCCGCCGTTTGCGACATCGACACCGATCGAGCCACGAAGGTCGCTCCCGAGGGCGCACGGGTCTACAGCGACTGGGACGAGCTCCTGGCGGTGGAGGAGCTCGACGCGGTCTGGGTCGCCACGCCCCCACTCCTTCATCGCGCGCCCGCAGTCGCCGCCATGGAGCGCGGCCTCCACGTCTTCCTCGAGAAGCCGATTGCACGCACGCTCGCCGACGCGATCGCGATTACGGCAGCGGCCGAGCGAACGGGTGTCGTCTGCGCGATCGGATACCAGTGGCATGCGACGGAGGCCCTCGAGAAGCTGCGCGAGGCACTCGGCGACGAACCGGTCGCCTTTCTATGGGGCGTCAGCGTCGGTCCAACCGCAGCGCGTACGTGGTTCCTGGAGCGAGCAGGCGGGGGCGGCAATCTGCTCGAGCGTGGCAGCCACCAGCTCGATCTCCAGCGCGCCGTGGCGGGAGAGGTGGCCAGCGTGCAGGTCGCCGCGGCGAGCGTCCTGCTCGCGCAGAGCGAGATCGAGCCGGGTGACATCGAGGATGCGGCGACGATCACACTGCGCTTCGAGAGCGGCGCGCTCGGGAGCGTGTTGCTCGCCTGGACACGGCAGGGTCAACCCGGCTCGTACTCGCTCGACGTCCTCGCGCCCACCGCAACGCTGAGGATCAAGCTCGACCCGGCCTTCACGCTGACCGGACAGGTCGGTGACCGCCGGATCAAGGAGGCCATGAGCGTCCACCCGTTCGAGCGTTCAGTGGCCCGATTCCTCGAGGCGGTGGACTCCGGCGACCCCGCCGCCGTGTTCTGCACGCCGAACGACGCGATCGGGACGCTCGCAACCGCCCTCGCCGCCGAGCGATCGCTGCTCGAAGGAGGGCGCATCGTGCGGTTGTCCGAGGTGGTCGGGCCTCAGCCGTGAGCGCCACACCGAGGGTCAGCGAGTTCGTCGTGCCGGCCGCGCACACCCTGCCGTCGAACGCTGCCTACCTCGCTCACCTGGCAGCTGCGGCCGGCGACCCGGCGCTGATCCGCCTGGCGTCCAACGAGAACACCGAGCCGGCGTCGCCGAACGTGCGGGAAGCGCTCCTGCGCGCCTACGGCGATGCGAACCTCTCGCCGCCGCCGACACCACCGCTGCAGCGCGCGCTCGCCGAGCGTCACGGGCTCGAGCCGTCGCAGGTGATCGTGAGCGCTGGCTCGACGGAGGTCATCGATGCGGCGCTTCGCTGCTTCGCGCGCGCCGGCAGCGAGGTCGTCGTGCCCGATCCGTCGTGGCCCGTGTACCGACGGCGGCTCGACGCGCTCGAGGCGCGCGTCGTAGGCGTGGCCCTCGTTCTCGACGACGACGGCTTCCACTACGACGTCGAATCGCTGGTCGCCGCGATCGGTGCGCAGACGCGGCTCGTCGTCGTCTGCAGCCCCAACAACCCGACCGGCAACCCGATGCGGGACGACGACCTCCGCCGCGTTGCGGATACCGGCGTGCCGATGCTGCTCGATGCGGCGTACGCCGATTTCGATCCGGACGGCGATCCCTCAGGCCTCGTCCACGACTACGACAACGTCATCGTGACGCGGACGTTCTCGAAGGCGTATTGCCTCGCCGGTGTGCGGGTCGGTTATGCCCTCGGCAGTGCGGAGCTGCTCGGCTACGTCGACCGCTTCCTCGTGCCGGGCAGCTCGATCAGCTCGCCCGCACTCCACGCCGGCCTCGCGGCGCTCGAGGACGAGGGGTACCACCGGCGCCAGATCGAGCGCATCACGGGAGAGCGGGAGCGGCTCCTCCCCGCTCTCCGCGGGCTCGGCTTGCGGGCCTACCCCTCTGCTGGGAACTTCGTCGCCGTGGACTGCTCCGAGCGCGCGGACGGGGCAGCGGGGCTCGCGGCCGCGGTCCTGGCACACGGTGTCGTCGTGCGTCCGCTCGGCAACCTGGTGCGGATCAGCATCGGCCGTCGCGAGGAGAACGACGCGCTCCTCGATGCGCTGGCACGTGTCGTCCAGGCGGTACATCGAGCGTGATCCCGGATCGCGTCAGAGCGCGTGACCTCGTCGGCTACGGCCGCACGCCACCCGCGTTCTCGTGGCCGGACGATGCACCGGTCGTCGTCAACCTCGTGCTCGTCTACGAGGAAGGGTCGGAGGCGTCGGTTCTCTGGGGCGACGATCGAAACGAAGGCTGGGGCGAGTACGCCGACGCGGGTGTCCAACCGCCGCGACGCGATCCCGGCACCGAGGCGCACTACGAGTACGGGAGCCGCGCCGGCGTCTGGCGGCTGGCGCGCATTTTCGACGAAGCCGCCGTGCCGGTCACCGTCTCGGCCGCCGCCGTTGCCCTCGAGCTGAATCCGGAGGTATGTGCCTGGATGCTCGAGCGAGGCCACGACCTCCTCGGCCACGGCTGGCGCTGGATCCCGCTGTGGGACATGCCGCGCGACGAGGAGCGTCGAGCATCTCCTGCGCGCGGTCGAATCGTACGAGCGGTCGCTCGGCGCACGCCCGGTCGGCTGGAACTGCCCGTCCTGGCCGAGCGAGTCGACCCGCGAGCTGCTCGTCGAGGAAGGTGGCTTCATCTACGACTCGGACGGCTGCGCCGACGATGTCCCGTACTACGCCTCGTCCCTGGGCAAGCCGTTCCTCGTCGTTCCCTACTCGAAGACCTACAACGACAGCCGCTTCCTGATGAACCCGGGGTTCGCGAGTCCGCGTGACTTCCTCGACACCCTCGTGATGGGGCTCGACGAGCTCGTCCGCGAGGGGCGACCGACGATGATGACCGTGGCCGTGCATGCGCGCTGGAGCGGACAGGCTGCTCGCGCGGCCGCCGTGCGGGCGTTCCTGGAGCACGCCCGGCGCACGCCGGGCGTCCGCTTCATGCGGCGCGTCGATATCGCGCAATGGTGGCTGGAGCGGTATCCGGCGGTGCGCTAGCTCACGGGTCCTGCGGTCACAGGCGATCTGCACACCTGACGGGCGGGCTCGCTCGTGCGATGCGCCTTCCGCGACCTACGCGGCTCCGAGCAACTCGTCGGCGTAGGTCATCGCGATCCGCCGCATGATGCCGTTCTCGTCGGCTTCGTAGTGGCCCATCCGCCATAGAGCGGGCGAGTAGACGTGGATGGACGTCGCCGGCTCGTTGCCCTCGTTGCGCACGCCGTGGATGTACGCGGCATCGAAGTCGAACGAGCCGCCGACGGCATGCCGTCGCGTCTTTTCGCGAATCCACCCGTCCTCGTCCCGATGGAAATAGTCCTCCCACAACATGCCCTCGCACACGTACACCGCACCCGACGAGCGGTCGTGATCGTGGTACCCGGTGTCCTGGCGGTGCATCCAGCAGATCAGCCACACGTCGATGTTGGGGTCACGGTAGAGCTGCTGGTACTGGCGCTCGGCAGCGTCATGGCGCACGTGCTCCCGCCACAGGGTCTCTTCTCCCCCGATTGCATGCGCGAGCTCGGTCAGCTCGGGGCGACTGAGATCGTGGTCGGCGCTCAGCCGCGTCGACAGGAATGTCGCGATCGGGTTCATCTCAGGAGTCGATTGGGGTTGTCACGTGTAATGAGCTTTTCGACAGATTCGCCGAATCCCCTTATCGCCCGAAGTGTGGGTTCCGGATCGACGACGGGCAGGTCGCTGCCGTAGACGACCTGCTCGACGCCGAACGTCTCGACGCAGAGCTCGAGCGCGCGCCGGCCGTAGGACGCCGTGTCGAAGTAGACGTTCGGATGGAGGACAGACCGGACATCGACGCCGCGCGAGCCGAGCCGCTCGAGCTGGAACGGGCCTCCACCGGCGAGGATCGAGAAGACGATCGAGACGTCCGGCCAGCGTGCCTGGCCGCGTGCCAGCCAGGCGAGGTACGCGGCCTGCATCTGCGCCGTGTAGACCGCGAGGGCGCCCCACCAGCCGGGTGCGCCGCTGGGCACGGCGCCGCCGGACGGATGAACGAACAGGAACCCGCCGTGGCGACGCACCGACTCGATCACCGTCGCGAGCCCGTCGAGGTCGCCGAGCGCATCCGAGCCCACGCACGATCCGACGAAGCCCGGTTTGGTCGGTCCCGCGGCGAGGGCCGCCAGGCGTCCCCCTGCCTCGGTCACCACCTGCGCGATCCCTTCCTCCCACGCCGAGACGAGCTCCGCGCGCTCGTCCTGTGGCAGGTCGTCATGGCCGAAGGTTTGCTGCAGCGAGAGCACGCCGACATCGGTCCCCTGGCGGTCGAGCGCGTCGATTCGAGCCTCGAGGTCGTGCTCGGCGAGGTCGAAGGCGAAGCGCCCTTCTGCGAGCTCGAGCTCGCCGCCGACGATTCGCGGCGGGGCTGCGCGTCGACGCAGGACCTCGAGGAACCCGGGCGGGAGCAGGTGCTGATGCACGTCCATCGTGCGGGGAGCGGCGGTCACGGGATCATCCTGCCGAGTCGACCGGAGCGGATCTCGTCGACGAGCGACTCCAGGTCGGGCAGCACACCACCTTCCTCGACGAACGGGACGAAGGCGCGCACGGCTTCCCTGAGCGCGGTCGTGCCCGCGCCGAGCCGGGCGCCGCGAAGGTCGCAGGCCTGCGCGGCGAACATCAGCTCGATCGAGACGACGCGCGCTCCGAGCTCGACCATCGCCTCGAGGCGCCGGGCCGCGAGAGGCGCCATCGTCATCCTGTCCTCGATCCCTTCGGCCTGGGAGGTCGAGACGATCTCGAACGAAACGGGATGGGCGAGCAGGCGCGCCTCCGCCGCGAAGGACTGGACCGCGATCCCGAGCTCGCTGAGCGCGCTCTCGGCCAACCCCGCGCGGGCCCCGAGGCCCTCGGTCAACCCCGTCAGCGGTGCCTGGAGCAACTTGACGGCGCGCTCGGCAGCGCTCGAGATCACAGGGGCCAGGGCGAGCCGGGCCAGGTCGAGTGCGGTCGCGAGCGGTTGGATCTCGAAGTTGCCGACCGAGATCACCCTGTCTTCGTCGACGAGGACGAGCGGGTTGGACTGCGCGGCGTTGAGCTCGATCGCGATCTGACCGGCGACGAAGCCGAAGGCGTCACGGGCCGACCCGTTGAGCTGGACGAGGGTGCGGAAGCTGAGGGGGTCCTGCAGGGCCCGTGCTTCCACCTCGCTACCGTCGAGCAAGCCCCGCACACGGCCGAGCGTGGCCTGCAGCCCGGGGTACGGGACGAACGTCGCCGATCAGAGGATGAAGCGCATCGCGATTGGCGCCGAGCGCCTCGAGGTCGAGCGCACCGGCGAGATCGAGCGCATCGAGGAGCGTCGCCGCGTCGGCGAACGCGAGTGATCCGAAGGCCGTCGAGAGCGCATTCTGGTTGAGCAGGGTGATCGCCTCCCCACGAGCCAGCTCGAACCCGCCGAGGATCCCCTCTGCGAGATCGGCCATCTGGGCGAGGTCGCTCTGCCCGACCGAGCCGTGTGCGCGGATCGTCGGCAACCGGTCGTCGTTCAGCGCTGCCACGAGGTGCTCGGCCAGCTCCGGCCGTGCCACGGTGGTCGCCGACGCGAGCGCGTTGGCGAGCCGGAGTGCCGTCGCCCGGACGACATCGTGCGGCACCGGCGGCCCCTGCGCGATCAGGTGCTGGCGGACGAGCAGCCGATCGTGGCCGGAGGCCGAGGCCTCCACCGGGAACGACTTGTGACTCCCGACTCCGGTCGTGACGCCGTACGCGGGCGTCCCTGCCGCGATCGCGCGATCCGCGACGGCACGGGCTCGCGACATCGCGTCGAGGGCGTCGGGATCGAGCTCCACGCGCATCCCTGCTCGTGAGACCGCGAGCACCGCGTCGAGCGTCAGGCTCGAACCCGTCAGCGTGATTGTCTGCATCGGGGCGATCATCCCATCACCGGCGATCAGACGCGCCGCGCAACTGCGCTGCCGCACGCGCAGAGCACGAACGCGCCCGCCGCGACGAGCACGATCGTCCCGCCGGGTGGAAGGTCCGCGTAGTACGCGATCGAGAGGCCGGCGAGCACCGAGCAGAGCCCGAGCCCCATCGAGAGGCCGAAGGTCGACCGAAGGCTCCAGGCGACGCGGTTGGCGGCGATCACGGGCAGCACCATCAGCGCTGCGATGAGCAGGATCCCGACGATGCGCATCGAGACGGCGACGGTGAGCGCTGCAAGCACCGCGACGACGACGTTGAGCCGCGTGACCGGCACCCCGGCGACACGGCTTCCCTCCTCGTCCAACACGGTCGCGACGAGGCCGCGGAAGAGCAGCGCGATCGTGGCGAGCGCGCCGACGCCGAGCACGAGCACGGTCCAGAGATCGTCCCGCGTGACCGTGAGGATCGATCCGAAGAGGAACTGGAACAGGTTGACGTTGAGGGCGCCGGCGCTCGACACGAGCACGACTCCCGCGGCGATCCCTGTGTAGAAGACGAGCGCCAATGCCTGGTCTCCCGCAGCGCCGCCCCGCGTCCGGAGCCACTCGATCGCGAGACCGCCGATGACGGCGGCCACGAGCGCAGTGAGGACAGGGGAGATTCCGAGCAGGTACCCGGCCGCCACGCCGGCGAACGCGACGTGCCCCAGGCCGTCGCCGATCAGGGAAGCCTGCCGCTCGACGAGAAAGAAACCGACGGCGGGAGCGAGCAGGCCGACGACCGCGCCCGTCGCCAGAGCGAGCCGCATGAACTCGAGGTCAAGCATGACTGTGTGAGGGGTCGTGCCACAGGCCGGGTAGGCCGCTGGGCTGGCCGTCATAGATGATGCCGCCCCGGACGAGCACGATCCGGTCGACGACGCGTTCCACGGCACCGAACTCGTGGGAGACGTAGAGAATCGTGACCCCGAGCTCGGATCTCAGCTGCTCGAGCAGAGCGCCGAGCGATTCCTGCGATTCGGCGTCGACGCCGGTCGTCGGCTCGTCGAGCGCGAGGAGCGCCGGCTCGGACGCCAGCGCCTTTGCGATCAGCGCGCGCTGCTGCATCCCCCCCGACAACGTCCGGAGCGGCGCGTCGGCCCGGCCGGCGAGCCCGACCGTCTCGATCGCGCGCGTGACGGCCTCGCGGTCGTGCCGACGGAGCGGCCCCCAGATGCCCGCCGGAGCGAGACGGCCGGTCGACACGACCTCACGCACCGTCACCGGCGCTTCGCCGATCAGGTGCGCCCGCTGCGGGAGGTAGCCGATCCGGGAGCCGCGCGCACCACCCGGGCTCGGCGTCCCGAAGACGCGCACGGTGCCGGCCGTGGGGCGTTCGAGCCCGAGCACGAGGCGGAGGAGGGTCGTCTTGCCACCGCCATTCGGGCCGGCGATCGCGACGAACTCGCCGCTCGCGACCTCGAGCGAGACGTCTTCCAGGACGTGAACGCCCGTCCGGTAGCCGAACGAGACGCCGTCGAGCTCGACCACTGGGATCACGGTCGGCATCCGAGAGCCTTCCGGAGCGCGACGAGGTTCGCCCGCATGACCGTGAAGTAGTCGGCGCCGGCCGCCTGCTGGGCGCCGGTCAGCCCCTCGAGCGGGTCGAGCACAGCCGTCGAGACGCCCGCCTCTCGGGCGACCGTTTCGGCGAGCTTGGGTGAAACGAGCGTCTCGAAGAACACGGTCGTCGCCCCCGATCGCCGGACCATCTCGACGAGGTGCGCCAGGCTCCGGGCCGAAGGCTCCGCCTCGGGCGCGAGCCCGGCGAGCGGGATCTGCTCGAGGCCGTAGCGCGCGGCGAGATAGGCGAAGGCAGCGTGACTCGTCACGATCTGGCGCCGCGCACAGTGTGCGAGGCCGGCGCGGAACGACGCATCGAGCCGATCGAGCCTGCGAACCAGTCCGCCGGCCCCCGCGCCTTCGCCGAGCGCGGCGGCGATCGTCCGGCTCATGGCGGCATAGCGCACCGGATCGAGCCAGACGTGAGGGTCGGGCGAGGTCGATCCGTCCTCCTGCGATCCAGGCCTCAGACGCTGGCCCGCGAGGAGATCGATCGAGCGCCCATGGCGCTCCGCCACTGCAGTTTCGAGCCCGGGCATGAACCCCTCGCCCAGATACAGCACGAGTGCCGCGGCCTGCACGTCACGCACGTCCCCCGGCGTCAGCTCCAGATCGTGCGGCTCGGCGCCGGCGGGCGTCAGGTTCCGCACCTCGATCGTCGGCGCCGCGATCTGCTCGGCGGCGTAGGCGACGGGGTAGAAGGCGGCGACGACCTGCCTCTTGGCTCCCGGCCCGCCGCTCTTCGCCGATCCACAACCGGCCCCGAGAGCGGCGATTGCGATCGCCCCACTAAAGAGAACGATTCTCGAAATCACGGCGCCAGCCTAGCAGCTAGTGAGAATCGGTATCATTTATCTGGTGCAGCACCCGAATCCGACCTGGAGCGCCCTCGCCCTCGACAACCTCCAGGCGGAGGGGCTCCGCAACGGGGGCGCGCGGCGCGCGGTGATCGAGCACCTGGGTGCACAGTCATGCTGCCGCTCGGCACAGGAGATCTTCGACGGCATCCGTGACCGTGGCGGGCGCGTCGGGATCGCGAGCGTTTACCGCGCGCTCGACCAGCTCGTCGAGCTTCGCCTCGTCCAGCGGGTCGAGCTCGGTGACGGGATCGCCCGGTTCGAGCCGTCCCACACGGGTGGCGAGCACCACCACCACCTGGTCTGCGACGACTGCGGGCAGGTGGAGCCGTTCTCCGACCCGGGCCTCGAGCAGGCGCTCGAACGAGCGGCGGAACGCCTCGCCTACGGGATGACGGCACACGAGGTCGTGCTGCACGGGAACTGCAAGAGCTGCCGAGAGCGGTAGACGCGTCGCAAAGCCGGCCACGCGTCTGCGCTAGCCTCGCTCGTGGAAAGGGGACTCGCCTCGTGGGTCGTCGCAAGTCGAAAACCACCGACGCCGCTGCTGCCGTGCTCGGTGAACGCGTCCGCCGGCTGAGAAAGGCCCGTGGGCTGACACTGAAGGAGCTCGGCGCCGCCACCGGGCTCTCCCACGCGTTCCTCTCTCAGGTGGAGCGCGACCGTGCACGACCGAGCATGTCCACTCTGGACGACATCGCAGCCGCACTCGGGATCAGCGCGGCGGCCCTCGTCTCGCACACGTCGAGCGGATTCGCGCGCCACGTCCGTCGTGACGACGCACCGATCGTCGATGTCGGGCCGAACGACGGCTCCGTCGCGGTGCGCGTGCTGACGAGCAGCGATGCGCTGATGAAGGTGACCGAGAGCGCCGGCAGCTTCCTCCGCTCCGAGCGGATGGCCCACCCCGGCGAGGAAGTCGTCTACGTCGTCGAGGGCGAGCTCGAGATCGAGGTGGACGGCGAGATCTTCGTGCTCGGCGCAGGCGATGTTCTCAACTTCGACTGCTCCGTCGAGCACACCTACCGCGCGTTGGGTGCGGCCCCGCCCCGCTTCCTCGTGATCGCCGCCGATCCGGGACAGTACGCCAGCCCGGTCGACGAGACCCTCTACGAGTATCGGCTCGCAGACGGAGGCGATGCCACCGGCACAGGCCGATAGCCACTACAGGGCGACCTGCCCCGCCGCCCGCATGCGTGGATCAGGTCGAGGCGACCGGCTGATCGTCTGCGGCACGCAGCGCGGCCATCCTCGCGCGCCGCTCGGTCGTCAGCTCCTTCACGACGATCTGGATCGACGCGATGATCGGAACGGCAATGACCGCGCCGATCACGCCGAGCAGCGCGCCGAAGATCATCACGCTGACGATCACGAAGAAGCCGGAGACGTCGGCTGCCTTGCCGAGGATCGTCGGCTGGAGGACGTAGTTCTCGAACTGCTGGTAGACGAGGACGATGACGAGCATGATCAGCGCCGGGGTCAGCCCCTGGGTCAGCGTCGCCAGCACGAGGATCGTCCCTGCAATCGTGGCGCCGATCATCGGGATCAGGTCGAGCAGTCCGGCAATCACTCCCATCACGACCGGGAACGGCGTCCCGAGGAGCCATGAGGAGACGCCGTAGATCGTGCCGCAGATGATCGAGATCGCGATGTTGCCGAGCATCGTCCTCGAGACGGCCGTGATGATCCGCTCCGACATGCGCGTCCACCGATCAGAGCCGCGAGGGTCGAGCAGCGTGTCGACGGCGCCGATCAGCCGTGGCAGGTCGATCATCAGGAACAGCGTCAGGAAAATCGCGGTGACGAGCGCGAGCACGAGGCTGAAGCCGCTGATGATGATCCCGATCACGCCGCCCGCCGCAGAGGCGATACCCTGCGCGATCTCTTTCACGTTGGCCTGTGCCGTCTCGGGTGCGGAGCTGTGCGTGTCGAGCCACGAGCCGAACGAGGAGTTGGTCGTGATGTCCTCGACCATCCCGGGCAGAGCATCGACGAAGTCCCGGAAGGTACCCGCGAGTGGGGAGAGCAGGAGGAGCGTGAAGACGACAGCGAGCGCCGTGAGGCCGAGGATCAGCGTGGTCGCGCACGCCCCGCGGCCGAGCGGCAGCTTCCGCTGCATCAGCCGCACGACCGGTTCGAGGACGAGCGCGAGGAAGAGCGACAGGAACAACGTCATCACCGCTTCGCGGATGTACACGAACGCCCAGGCGAGCCCGGCGATCGCGACGATGAGCAGCATCGTGCGGACGGTGAAGTTGACGCTCAGCGGCGGCGTCCCGGGGGAGGTCGCCTCTGCATCGGGGAGCGACGCCTGTGACACGGCGGCAAACCTACTCCTCGAACCGGACGGCCTCCCCAGAGTCACAGCCTGCGATCGCACGGCACGATGGCCTACGATCGCTCGGTGGTCAGGCCCTCCCCGAGCGCGCAGGTCTATTACATCGGGCACGCGACCGTCCGCGTCGACCTGGCCGGCGTGCGACTGCTGACCGACCCGCTGCTCCGCTCCCGCGTCCTGCACCTGCGCCGCTCGGCGAAGATCCCGGCCGATGCCGTGCGGGGCGTCGACGCCGTGCTGATCTCGCACCTCCACTACGACCATCTGGATTTCCCGTCACTGCAGCGGCTCGGGCGGGAGATGCCGGTTGTGGCACCCCGAGGGGCGGGAGCGCTGATCCGCCGCAAGGGCGCGGCGACGAACGTGATCGAGCTGCGCGAGGGCGAGGAGATCCAGATCGGCAGCGTCACCGTACGGGCGACCCACGCCGACCACGACACCGGCCGCCTGCCGTTCGGCGTCCGGGCCGAGCCGGTCGGATACATGATCGAGGGCGACGGCCGCTCCGTCTACTTCGCCGGCGACACCGACGTCTTCGACGGGATGTCCGCCCTGGCGCCGGTCGACGTCGCCCTGCTCCCGATCTGGGGCTGGGGGCCGTCGATCGGGCCCGGGCCACATGGACTCCCGGCGCGCGGCCCAGGCGGCGGCACTCCTCGCAGGCCCGGCTCGCGATCCCGATCCACTGGGGCACCTACTATCCGATCCACCTCGGGCTGCAGGGACCCCCCGCCTTCCTGGACTACGCCTGCCGCGTTGTTCGAGCAGGAGGTGCTCGAACAGGCACCGGGAACCGCGGTGCGCGTGCTGAGGCCCGGCGAGGCGACGCCGATGTAGCGGGGCCGCGTCCCTTATGGCACCGGCACGGCCGTGGAGCGGCCGAGAAACGCCTCGACGCCCGCGTGAACGGAGGTGTGGAACCTGTCGGGGCCGAGACGGTCGTAGAGCCCGGAGCGGCGAAGCGGCTCTTCGAGCGTCGCCGTCACGCGGGCGAGCTCGAACGAGACTCCTCGCCCATCGAGCTGGTCGAGGAGGTCGTCGAGCATCGCGGCTGCGGTCGTGTCGAGATGGCTGATCGGGGAGGCATCGACGAGCACGGTCCGAGCGCGGCGGGTCGGCGGCCGCGACGAGCCGCAGAGTCTCGTCGCGGAAGAACGAGGCGTTTGCGAAGAAGAGCTCGTTGGTGAAGCGAAACAGGACGAGCCCGGGGATGGTCGCGTACTCCGGATGACGGTCGATGCTGCGGAAGCGATAGTCCTCGTCGGCGCTCGCCTCACCTACCGCGCGCCCGAGGACAGCGAGCCGAGGTCGGTATGCGCGCCTGACGAGGGCGAGGAGCGATGCGACGACCGAGACGACGATACCCGGCAGCACGCCAAGCACGGCGACGGCGACGAAGCCGACGACAGCGAGCCGCGCGTCGTCCTGGTCGATGCGCCACAGACGCCGGAACCCCCGCACGTCCACCAGCCCGATCACGGCAGCGACGATGATGGCGGCGAGCGTGGCCTGCGGCAGGCCGTCGAACAACGGCGTCAGGAACAACATCGTCGCGATCAGCAGCACCGCGACGACGATCCCCGAGAGCCGGGAACGAACACCGGCGGCGGAGGCCGACGGCGCTGCGCGAGAGACTGGCGTCGACCGGGAAGCCCTGCAGCAGCCCCGCCCCCACGTTCGACGCGCCAAGGGCGACGAGCTCCTGGTTCGGGTCGATCTCGTAGCCTCGGCTCGCGGCCAGTGAGCGGGCCGCGCCGATCGACTCTGCGAGCGAGACGAGGGCGAGCGCGAGCGCGCCGCCGGTCAGCGCACCGATCTCGCCGAGGCCGACGTTCGGGATCTCGATGCTCGGCAGTCCCGTCGGTACGTCCGCGATCACGGCGACGCCGTGGGCGGCGAGGTCGAACGCGCGGCTGCAGGCGACGGCGGCAGCCGCCACCACGAGCGCCCAGGGAACGCGTGGCGCGAGCCGGCGGAGCCCGAGCAGGGCGATGAGCGACACTCCTCCGACGAGGGCGGTCCGCCAGCCGGCCTCGTCGAGCGAGCCGAAGATGCGCCAGATCGTCTCCGGCACGTTGCCGCTCTCGACCGAGATCCCGAGGAGGTTCGGGATCTGGCCGACGATGATCACGACCCCGATGCCGCTGATGAAGCCGAGGATCACCGGCCGGGCGAGGAACTGCGCCACGAGCCCGAGTCGCAGCGCTCCGGCCAGGAGCAGGGTCACGCCGGTGAGCACCGCGAGCGTTGCGAGAAGCACCGTGTACTGCTGGCTCGGGAAGGCCGCCGCGACCGGGATCAGCGCAGCGGCGGCGGTGATGGAGATCGTGGAGCTCGGCCCCACCTCGAGCTCACGGCAGGTGCCGAAGACGGCGTACAGCACCCCCGCTGCGAGGGCCGTGAAGAGCCCGGCCTCCGGTGGCGCGCCGGCGAGCGCGGCATACGCAACCGCCTGCGGCACGAGCACGGCCCAGACGGCGGCCGCGGCCAGCAGGTCGCTCCCGAGCCACGACCTCTCGTACCGCGGCAGCCATCTGGTGATCGGGACGTAGCGGGAGAGCCGGTCGCTCACGCACCCCCACCTTCCGTTCGCGACGCCGAATATGAGATGGTTGGGGACGTCAGCAGCGTGGCCTCCCGGGCTCGGAGCACCGGGTGTTGCGCAATCCTCGAGCAAGGAGTCGGTAGTGCCACTCGCAAGTGATTATCCGTTCCTCGACGTTCTCTGGTCGATGATCATCTTCTTCGTCTTCATCATCTGGATCTGGCTGTTGATCACGGTGTTTGCGGACGTCTTCCGGAGGCGCGACATCGGCGGCGGGATGAAGGCGGTCTGGCTCATCTTCGTCATCCTCCTGCCGTACCTGGGTGTGTTCATCTATCTGATCGCGGAGCACGACGGCATGGCCGACCGCAGCATGGCGCAGATGCAACAGGCGAAGGCGCAGCAGGACGAGTACATCAAGTCCGTCGCCGGCACGTCCGCGACCGATCAGATCGCCCAGGCGAAGGGCCTGCTCGACAGCGGCACGATCAGCCAGGCGGAGTTCGACGCGCTGAAGGCGAAGGCGCTGAGCTAGAGCTTCCGACGTGTGCTGCCCGGCGCAGCCGGGCAGCACACCGTCACTCTCACTGACGCCGCCGCGGGCGAGAACTGCGATGCTCTTGCCGTGGGCGGAACGATCGTGATCGGCTTCGACGACTCCGAGGGTGCCGATCGGGCACTCGACCGCGCTGTCGCAGAGGCGACGTCGTCCGGCGACAGCCTCGTCGTCGTGTCGGTCTTCGAGGCGCTGCTCGACCCCGAAGGCCCGCAGAACTTCGGCAGCCTGAACGAGGGCGCGCACATGATGCCGCTCGTAGAGCCGGCAACGCTCGAGCCGATCTTCGCCAAGGCCCGCGCCCGCGTCGAGGCCGCCGGGATCGAGGCCGACTACGTCTGGGCGGTCGGAAACGCGGCCGACAAGATCGCCGCGACGGCACGCGACCGCAAGGCCCGCATGGTCGTGCTGGCCGCGCACCACCATGGCTTCTTCGCACGCCTCTTCGGCACGGATGTCGCGGCGGAGGTCGAGCGAGAGCTCGGCTCGAGCGTCGTCGTCGTCGACTGACGCAGCCGGGGGAAAGCGGGGCGCGATGGACCCTGCCGCAACCTACGTCGCGCGCGCTACTTGACGAGGCTGAGCATCTTGAACATCGGCAGATACATGCTGATGATGATGATGCCGACCATGCAGCCGACGCCGACCATCATCAGCGGCTCGATGATCGAGGTGAGCGCCTGGATCGACGCGTCGACCTCGTCCTCGTAGAAGTCCGCGACCTTGCCGAGCATCTTCTCGAGCTCACCGGTCTCCTCACCGATCTTGACCATCTGCGACACCATCGGCGGGAACACTTCGCTGTCGATCAGCGGCTGAGCGATCGATGCACCCTCCTGGACGCGGACGCGCAGGTGCATCGTCTCGTTCTCGACGACCCAGTTGCCGGCGGTCTGCGCGGTGATCTCGAGCGCGCGCATGATGTCGACGCCGGATGCGATCAGCGTCGACAGCGTCCGCGACCAGCGGGCCATCGACACCTTGAGCACCACGCTGCCGATCTGCATCGGCATGCGGAGCTTGAAGGCATCCCACTTCTTCCGACCGTCGGCCGTCCCCTTCCAGCGGAAGAAACCGTAGATCGTCGCTCCGGCGACCGGGAAGATGATGAACCAGTACCCGCGGAGGGCGTTCGACGCGATGAGCACATACTGGGTGAGCTTCGGCAGGTCGCCGCCGAGCGAGTCGAAGATCTTGACGAAGATCGGGACCAGGAACATCAGCATTCCGGTCATCACGAGGGTCGCGAACGTGAGGACGACGCTCGGGTAGATCATCGCGCCCTTGACGCGCCGCTTGATCTGCTGCTCCTTCTCGATCTGGATCGCGACCCGGTCGAGGACGGTGTCGAGGACGCCGGCGGCCTCGCCGGCCTCCACCATCGCGATGTACAGGCGGGAAAACACGTTCGGATGCTTCGCCATCGCCTCGGAGAGCAGCGCGCCCGTCTCGACGTCCTCGCGGATGGCGTCGATCGTGCCGCGCAACACGTCGTCGTCGGACTGCTGCTCGAGAATCACGAGTGCGGTCACGACCGAGAGGCCGGCTTCGATCATCGTCGCGAACTGGCGGGAGAAGACCTGCAGCGACTTCGGCTTCACCTTCTTCGTGGCAAAGACGCCCTTGCCCTTCGCGGCCGGTGCCGTCAACTCCTCGATCCACTGCGCGAGCAGGCCGTTGCCCCGCAGGGCATCACGCGCTGCAGACAGGTCATTCGCCTGGATCTCGCCCGTGAGCTCCGAGCCTTGCGCGTTGATCGCGCTATAGGTAAACGACGGCATCGTTCTGTCCTATCGGCGGAGTTGCGGGGATCCTTGAGAGGCGACCACTACTAGCCGTCCGTCTGGGTGAAGCTCTGCGTCTTCTCCGGCCCGACGCCCAGGTAGACGAGCTTGATCGAGTAGCGGGCGCCGGTGGCGTCGTTCACGAGCGTGACCGGCTTGCCGAGCTTGAGCGGGATCGTCTTGCCGTCCTCGAAGGAGCCGCCGGCGACCCCGATCTTCGCGAGCTTGGGCTTCAGCCCGGCGAGCACGAAGAGCGGGTCGTTCTTCGGGAAGGCATCCTTCACCGTCAGGGCGTAGGCCTGCCCGTTCATCGTGATCGTGGCATCCGTCGGCGTGGGCTGAGGCGGCGTCGACGTCTTGGCGGCGTCGGCCGCGGTCGTGTCGGTTGTGGCTGCAGCCGGCGGCGGCACCGCGGCGGGCGCGGGCGTCGCGGAGGCGTCCTCCTCGGAGCTCTGCTGCACGAACGGGTCCTTCACCACGAAGAGGCTGAACGAGCGCAGCTGATCGTCGTCGGCGGCCGGCAGGGAATCGGAGCTCAGCGTCACACCCGCGAGGATCGCGGTCCGCTGCGGCGCGGAACGTTGGACCTGCACGATCGTCGGTGTCTGCCCCGGGACGGGGGTTGCGGCGGGCGGCACGGCCGTGCTGCCGTCCACGACGGCAGCGGCCTCCGGCGCGGGCGGATTCAACTGCTTGAGCAGCTTCGGGCCCTGGAGCACGCCGACCGCGAGGAGGGCCACGCCGAACACGACGAGCATCGTCTTCTGCTTCTTCGCCTTGGCGGCGGCGTCTTGTGCCTGTCTGTTCTTGGCCATCAGGGGGTCGCTCCTGCTGCGACTGTCCCGTTGGAGGACGAGTCGGGGGTCGTTGACGGGGCGGGCGTCGCCGGAACCGGAGCGCTGAACGCATAGGCGTTGAGCGTCACCGTCGCCTTGACGACCGGGAACTTCTTGTCCGAGTCGGGCTGGCTGACGTCGACCTGCGAGACGGAGTAGAGCCGGCCCCGGCTGTCGAGCCTGCCCTTCCGCACCGTCACGAGCGTGCGGACGTCGCCGAGGAATCGCGAGACGTCACCGAAGCGGCCCTGCACGACAACACTCAGCGGGTGCATGACGTAGCCGGATCCCAGCTGGTCGGCCGCGGGCGTGACCGCGCTGAACTCGAGCTCGTTGCGGCCGGCGAGTCGGTTGACGTCGAGCAGGATTCCTGCCATGTCGGTCTTGTCCGGGAGTGCCTTCGTCAACCGGTAGAGGTCGCTCGGCTTGACGGTGACGCTGGCCGACGGCTGCGCGAGTGCCGTGCGGCGCTGCAGGAGCTCGCCACGCGACGCCGTCAGTTGCGTCTCCAGGTCTGTCGCCTTCGAGCGTTGCGGGGAGACGAGCAGGAGCCAGCCGGCGGCGACGAGGACGAGCACGCCGGCCACGGCCGCACCGATCTTGCCTTTCGGCGACTGCAGCAGCGCTCTCATGATGCACCTCCGGCCGAGCTCAGATCGGCGACGATGATGAAGTGGAAGACGTCGTTCTTGCCAAGCTTCTCCTTGACGCTCGAGGTGAGCGTGACGCGCTGGAGCGAGGGCAGCGTGGCGAGCCGGGCCAGCAGCCGTGCGACATCAGGCTGCGTGTAGGTGTAACCGTCGATCAGGACGCCGGTGGGGGCCGGCTGCGCCTGGCCGGCAACTGCCGGCGGAGCGGTCGTGCCGTCTGCAAGGACGCCTGCTTCAGGCTCCTTCACCGACAGCGCCTTGAGCCAGACGTTGGCCGGAAGCACCCGGGCCAGGTCGGAGAACACTGCATCCCACGACACCCGCCCGCCGAGAACCGAAGCGATCGCGGTGGCGCGCGTTACCTCGTCGCCGGCGATGCTCGGGTCGATCGTGGGCCCGGTGGGCTGCGGGAGCGCCGCGATCTCCGCCTGGACGCCATCGAGCTGAGACTGCTTGTCCGAGACACTGCCGTGTGCTCCGAGGTACAGGAACCCCAGGGCGACGAGCGGAACGGCGATCGCAACCGGGACGCCGATCGCGGTCAAGGTCGAACGAGTGCTCCTCGTCCGGACGGCGTCCTTGGGCAGGAGGTTGACCTCGCGCATGGCGACGTCGGAGATCGCGAGCCCGATCGGCACCGCCATCGACCCGATCATCGCCTCGATCGCAGGGTCGAAGTCGCCGTGCGCGACAACCCTGGCGAAGGGATCACCGACCGAGACGTTGACGCCGATCATCTGATGGAGCGCGTCGCCGAGCCCCTCCAGATGTGACGTACCACCGGTGATCACGATGCCGCCGATGCCGAGCGATCCGTCCTGGGTCTGGTAGAACTGGAGCGAGCTGACGAGCTCTCGCGCGAACGGTGTCAACCTGAGTCGGACTGCGTCCAGCGCCTTTGCCCGGCGCTCCTCGTCGAGGCCGTCGAACTGCCGGCCGGGCCCCGACAGCGACAGGTGCTTGAGAATGGTTGCCGCCTCTGCGGGGTGAACCTCGAGCGCAGCTGCGATCGCCTCTTCGAGGGCGCCGCCGCCCCAGTCGAAGACACGCGTGAACTCGCAGGCACCGCCTCCAGCGACGAGCAGCGTGGACGATTCGTGTCCGATCGCCACGACGACGGTCGCGGTGTCGTCGATCGCACGGACGGCGAACTGCTGCGGGTCGACGAACGTCCGCAGAAGACCGAGCGCCTCGAGATCGATCCCCGACAGCTTGATTCCGGCGCGTCGCGCAACCTCGACGTATGGCTCGACCTGGTCACGCGGAGCCACGACGAGCAGGACTCGACGGGTGGGCTCGCCGGCGTCATTCGACTTCTCCTCGAGGACGCGATAGTCGAGCACCGACTCGTGGACGGCCACCGGGAGGACCTCGTGGGCCTTGAACCGGACGGCGTTGTCGAACCTCTCCTCGTCGAGGATGCCGACGATGTCGAACGTCCGGACGCCGATGCGATTGCTCGCCAGGCCGATGCGAATGTCCTTCTTCGGCAGATTCTCCTCGTCGAAGAACGCCTTGACGGCGTTGCTGAGCGCATCGACGTCGCGAACCTCGCCGTCGACGACGATGCCCGACGCAAGCGGGCGGCGGGCGAGCTCCAGCAACTCGTGCCCTCCGTCGGTCTCTGTGACCACGGCCGCGGCGATCTGCGAGGCGCCGATCTTCAATCCGACGACCCTGCGGCCCTTGCCGCTCCTCGCCTGCTTGCGCTTCGGAGCGTTCTCCTTGTCCTTGCGCTTGCCGGAGCGCGACCGGAGTCCGCCCGTCGGCTCGGTCACGTCGTCGTCCACGTCGAAGGCGTCATCGGTGGGCCAGCCGAGCTGGTCGAAGGGATCCGCGGCCGGTTCCCCGACCGGATCGTCGAGCACGACCGGCTCGTCGTTCGCCGGGATCGGCGTCCACGCCTCGTCATCCTCGATCGAGAGCGTGAGGTCGTCATCGAGAGCCGACTTCTCCTCGGCTGTCGCGAACACGGTCGCCCCGACGAGCTCCTCCACCGCAGGCTCGTGCGCGGGCTCGGCCTCGCTGCTGCCGGCGGCCTGGGCGTCATCGGCGTCGGCCAGCTCGGCCTCGTCGTCGACGGCCTCATGGGCGGGATCCTCGGTCACGTCTGCGTCCTCGAGGGCGAAGACCCCGACCGCGAGCTCGTCGCTTTCGTCGATCACGCCCTCCGTCGCATCGTCGTCCTCGTGCGGCCCGCGATCGTCGCCTGCGGCAGCAGCGACGTAGGCATCCTCATCCTCGTCCGCGGCTTCGGTCGCCGGGGCATCGTCGGCCGTCCGCTTGCGGCGGAAGCTGAGCTCGCGCTTGTAGAACGGAACCTTCTCCGCGTCGGGATCCGCCGGCGCCTCGAGCTCGGGCTCTTCGTCGAGCTCCGCGCCAGGCGCCTCCTCCGCAAGGACCTCGCCGCTTGCGTCAGATGCCTGATCCTCTGTCATGGGCTCTTCGACGGCCAGGATCTCTACCTCGAAGGGGTCGTCGGCGTCATCGCTCACGGAGTCGTCGTCGGTAACTGCAGCTTCCCTCTCCTCGTCGTAGCCGCGAATGCCGTAATCCTCGTCCGCAGCCGCTGCGAGATCGGTCGACTGCTCGTCGTCCGCAACCTCCGTCGCGGGATCACCGTCGGTGGCCCGCTTGCGGCGGAAGCTGATCTCGCGCTTGAAAAATGGAACCTTCTCAGCGCCGGGAGCCACCGCTGCGACCTCCAGGGCCGGAGCGTCGAGCTCGAAGAAGTCCGGTTCGCTGTCAATTGTCTCGTCCGACATGGCCTGGGGCGTCTGCCACGGGTGCATCTCACCCTGCTCTGGCACGTCCGAGGTGGTGGTCGCGCGCGGCAGCTCGTGGTGGCGCTTGAACGAGAGCTCGGTGAGATAGCGCGGCTCTGTGACCGCGTCCTCGGCGGGCGCGAAGCCGATCGGGTTCCTGGGAGGATCGCCGTAGCCGGCGGGGTTCCCGACCCGGGTCACGCCGAAGCCGATCGCGGGCCGATCCTGGCCGGCGGGCAGCGGGTCGCCCGTCCGCGAGGGATCGAACGACGCGGACGGGTCGTCGCCGGCCCGCTTCTGGGTGCCGGAGAACACGTTCAGGGGGTTCCACAGGGTCATTGGCGGCTAGCTCCCGGCCACCCGCAGCGCCGCGCCGAGACCCGGCGTGGCGGCAGGTGCGCCGTCGTTGGACATGGCAGGAATCGGGATGCCGGCACGCTCGAGCGCCGACACGAGGGCTTCGGGGCGGCTCGAGCGGCCGACTGCTTCCGGAACGGTGATGATCTGCTTCTCGACGAGCTCCGTGAGTGACTGCTCCATCGTCTGCATTCCGCGGCGCGTGCCGGTCTGCATGTACGAGTAGACCTGCTCGATCTTCCCCTGCCGGATCAGGTTCCGGATCGCGTCGTCGAGGAACAGGATCTCGAGTGCGACTGCCGCGACCCTTGCCGTCTGCGGTGGGGAGCAGTGTCTGGGTGACGATCCCCTGGAGGGTGTTGGCGAGCTGCATCCGAACCTGTGCCTGCTGCTCAGCCGGGAAGACGTCGATGATGCGGTCGATCGTGCTCGGCGCGCTCTGGGTGTGCAGCGTGCCGAAGACGAGGTGACCGGTCTCGGCCGCGGTCGAGCGCCGTCGAGATCGTCTCGAGGTCGCGCATCTCGCCGAGGAGGATCACGTCGGGGTCCTGACGCAGCGCGCCGCGGAGAGCGTCGGCGAACCCGGTCGCGTCCTGGCCGATCTCGCGCTGGTTGACGATGCAGCGCTTGTGGTTGTGGAGGAACTCGATCGGGTCCTCGATCGTGATGATGTGGTCGGTGCGGGTGCGGTTGATCTCGTCGATGATCGAGGCGAGCGTCGTCGACTTACCCGACCCGGTCGGGCCGGTGACGAGCACGAGGCCGCGCGGCTTGGTGGTCAGCTCGTGCAGGCTCGACGGCAAGCCGAGCTCCTCGAGCGACCGGATGTCGGTCGGGATCGTGCGGAACGCGGCGGCGAGGCTCTCGCGCTGGTAGTACGCGTTGACGCGGAAGCGGGCGAGCCCACGGATGCCGTAGGCGAAGTCGAGCTGGCGGCTTGAGCTCGAGATGCTTCTGCTGCTCGGTCGTCGTGATCCGGTAGATGAGCTGCCGGACGAGGTCGGGATCGAGCACCGGAAAGTCGGAGAGAAGGTCGATGTGGCCGTGCCGCCGGACCGCCGGCAGCGAGCCCGAGGTCAGGTGGAGGTCGGACGCGCCGAGGGCGACCGCCTGCTCGAGCAGGGCGTCGATCGACAGGGTGGCGGCGGCTGTGTGCTCGGAAGGCTCCACGGCTGCACCTATCGGCAGCTGCCCGGCGTGGCTTGAGCATCGATTTGTAGGGCGCCTGCAGCGCGACGGTCACCGGCGGCAGCGTTCAGGGACTCGGCTCGATCTGCCGAAGAATCGAAGATGATCGTGCACCCCTCGGCCGCAGCCCGTCGGCGCGCGACCGTGTCCCTCGTCGTCACGCCTCAGCGGGCCCTGATCGCACTCACCGCCCTCGGCATCGCGGCACGCCTCTTGCTCGTCGTCGGACGGGAGGTGCAGAGATATCTCCCCGACGAGTATCTGTACAGCCAGCTGGCGCGCTCCCTCGCGGAGGGTCACGGGGCTCGAGTGCTCGGGCAGGCCAGCGAGTCGCCCGCGCTCCTGCAGCCGCTGCTCACCGCGCCCGCCTGGCTCGCCGGCGATCCCGAGCTGGCCTTTCGGCTCACCCAGGCGCTCAACGCCGTCCTCATGGGGCTCGGCGCCGTCGTCGTCTACGCCCTCGCCCGCCGGCTCGGAGTCCGCGCCTGGACCGCGGTTGCCGCCGCGGCCGTCGCGCTCGCCTCGCCCGACCTCCTCTATGCCGGCTACGTCACCGCCGATGCTCTCGGCTATCTCCTCGCGTTGACGGCGCTGTACGTCGTCGTCGGCACGCTCGAGCGGCCATCCGTTCGCGGCCAGGCGCTGTTCCTCGGGGTCGCCGGCCTCGCGGCCTTCGCGCGACTCCAGTACGTGGCTCTCTTCGTGGCCGCCGCCGTGGGAGCCGTCACCGTCGAGCGTGCCGGGATCCGCCGTGTCGTCCGCCGCCACTGGTTGATCGTCGCGACGCCGATCCTCGGGGGGCTCGCGGTCGCCCTCGGCGGGAGCCTCGGCCGCTACGCGAGCGTGACGTCGTTCGGCGTCTCGACCGAGACCCTCCGCTGGATTCCCGTCTCTGCAGTCCTGCTGGCGGCCGCGGCGGGAGCGATCATCGCGCCGGGAGCGGTCGCGTGGACGGCATCCCAGCTCACCCGCCCGACCAGTCCCGCAGCGCTGGCGTTTGCCTCGACCGCAGCGACCTTGATGACCGTGCTCGTCCTCGCCTCGGCCCTCTTCGCGACGGAGACGGGCTCGCCTCGCTTCTTCGAGCGGTACCTGATGACGGGCATCCCACTCGCGGCAGTCTGCTTCTGCTGCTGGATGCAGGAGGGACGTCCGTGGCGCGGCCTCGCGCTCGGCGTCGTGGCCGTTCTCGGTGTCGCGTTCGTGCGCGTTCCCGTGAGCGAGTACGCCGCCGGCATGGGCCGCGCAGACTCGCCGTTCCTCCTCGGCGTCAGTCGGCTCGAGAGCCTGATCGGGGTCGGCGGCGCAAGCCTCACGGTGTCATTGGCGCTGATCGCCTGCCTTGCCGTCACCGCCGGGACGGCGTTCGGCCGGGTCGGCGCACCCGTCGCTCTGGGCCTCACGACTGCGATCCTCACGGCCGTCTCGCTCGGAGCGCACTCCGCCGATCGACACCTCTCGCATGCTCTCGTCGCACACGACGCGGCAGCGACGACGAACTGGGTCGACCGCATCGCAGGACGCGATGTCCTGCTCGTCCAACCGGCGGGAAGCGATTCGACTCGGGCAATGCTGCTCACGCTGCGCAATGCATCGATCAGCGGCATCGCACTCCTCGGCGCGGGCGCGACACCCTTCGACGGGGCTGCTCGGCGGCTGACGGTCGATGCGAACGGGTCGCTCGAGCTCGAGGGGGAGCCGGTACAACGCCAGCTCCTCATCGACGGGAGCGCGACGAGGGTCGTCCTCGCCGCCGGACGAACGATCGGACGAAACGACGACTTCACGCTGGTCGCACCGCGCGGAGCGGCCCGTCTCGCCGGGACGATCGAGGGGCTGTCCGGGGACGGCACGCTGTCCGCGGGCGGGGCGATCACGCTCTATGCAACCGGGCGGCCGGGCGCCTGCCGGATCATGCGCCTCCACCTGTCGCAACCCGCGGTCGGCTCCCCCGTCCGAGTTACGGTTCGGGGATCCGGCCACGTGGAGACGGTCACGGTCGGGCCGGGTGAAACAGGCGTTCTCACTATCGCCGGCGACCCCGCGCGACGCACGACGGCGCGCTTCGCGGTCGGTGTGCCCCGGCCCGGCGCCGCACCGCGCCCGCATGGCGGCCCCACCCGGGCTCGCCTCTCGAGCGGCACCGAGCCGTGCGATCCCTCCGCGCTGTAAAGGTCGGCCGCTCGGATGCCGATACGACGAGCGTGAACACCATCGCCGCCTCAACCAGTCGCATTCCGCGCGCCGGAATGATCGCGCTCGTCGCGCTCGTGGCTGCCTTCGCGCTCCTGATGGTCGTCCGCCTGGGCGTCCTCGGCGGCTCGAGCAGCACCGACTCCGTCCAGCCGCTTCCCAGCCCTGCCGTCACACCTACTCGTCCCGCCCCCACACCCGTGAAGCCGGCGGTCGTGCTGCTTCCCGGCCTCCCCTCGGATGTGGCGCATGCCCTTCGCTACTCGAAAGTCGTCGTCGTCTCGCTCTACGTCGGTCAGGCCCGCGCGGATCACGCCGTGGTCGGCGAGACCCGCCGGGGTGCCCGCGCTGCAGGCGCAGGGTTCGTTGCCGTGAACGTCGGGAGCGACAAGAAGGCGGCATCCATCGCATCGTTCGCCGGGCCTGCGTCGGCGCCGACAATGCTCGTCGTGCGTCGCCCGGGAAAGATCATCACCCGGATTTCCGGCCCGGTCGAGAGCGCGATCGTGACGCAGGCCGCGCACAACGCCGGCGCCCGTCGTTGAGCACGGGCAAGAAGAGCACCATCGCCGAGGTGGGGGCGGCAGAGCCCGCTCCCACCCCGGCTCTCTTTCAACACGACGTCCGCCGCGAGGGCCGCGTCGTCGCGAGCCTTCGCGGCGTCAGGACGGCGGACGGCGTCACGGTCGAGACCGAGGTCTACCCGCTGACGCATGCCGTCGGCGACGCCCCGATTCCCCGACCGTTCTCGTTTGCGACCGCAGATCAGGCACGCCGCTTCGTCGACGAAGCGCTCGTGGCCTTCGAGTACCTCGGCTGCGCCGTCATCTAGACGCTTGATCACGCCCTGGAGCCCGCGGGTCTCGGCTCCACCGCTCGAGCTAGAAGCTGGCGACGACCCGGGCGAGCTCCTCCAGAGACGTGAGGCCCGCAGCGGCCTTGGCGATCCCGTCGTCCCAGAGGGAGCGCATCCCGGCCGCGGCCGCGGAGCGCTCGATCTCGTCGCGATGGGCGTTCTGGGCCGCGAGGGACTCGAGCTCGTCGTTCATGATCAGGAGCTGGAAGATGCCGACGCGGCCCTTGTAGCCCGTCCGGTTGCAGCGCGGGCAGCCCACCTTGCGGTAGAGGACCATCCCCTCGCGCGCTGCGGCCATGTCCGGCGAGATCCGCGCTGCCATCAGCTCCTCGCGTGAAGGCGTGTACATCTCGCAGCAGTTCGCACACAGCTTCCGCGCGAGGCGCTGGGCGAGAACCGCCGAGACGGCGGATCCGACGAGGAACGGCTCGACGCCCATCTCGTTGAGCCGGGTCAGGGCCCCGGGAGCGTCGTTCGTGTGCAGCGTCGAGAGGACGAAGTGACCGGTGAGCGCCGACTCGATCGCCATCTTGGCCGTCTCGGGGTCGCGGATCTCGCCGACCATGATCACGTCGGGATCCGAGCGCAGGATCGAGCGCAGCGCCAACGCGAACGTCATGTCCGCTTTGACGTTGATCTGCACCTGGTTGATCCCGTGGAGCCGGAACTCGACCGGATCCTCGACGGTGATGATGTTGATCTCGGGCCGGTTGATCTCCGCCAGACCGGCGTAGAGGGTGGTCGACTTGCCCGAGCCGGTCGGGCCGGTGACGAGCAGGGCCCCGGTCGGGCGGCGAATGATCTCGGAGAGCTTGTCGCGCATCGTCTCGGAGAGGCCGAGTGACTCGAGGGTCGGTGTCTTCCGCGACTTGTCGATCAGGCGCATCACGACCTGTTCGCCCTCGACCGTCGGCAGCACTGCGACGCGGATGTCGAGCATCCGCCCGACGGCGCGCGCGTTGAGCGAGATCCGCCCGTCCTGCGGCTTGCGCCGCTCGGCGATGTCGAGCTTCGCGAGCACCTTGAGACGGGTCGTGACGCCGTTCGCCATGCGCCGCGGAATCCGCTGCACCTCGTTGAGCACGCCGTCGACGCGCACTCGCACGAGCAGCGCGTCCTCCTGCGGCTCGAAGTGGATGTCGCTGGCGCCGTCGGTGGCGGCCTGCATGATCACGGAGTTCACGAGCCGAACGAGCGGTGCGTCGGAGACGCCGTCCTCGGCCTCGAGATCGTCCTCGCTTTCGTCGACGACCTCGAAATCGTCGAGCGCCGACTGCGTCTCCATGACCTCCGATTGACGGGAGCGCCGTTCGAGCTCGGTCAGGATGTCGTCGCGGCTCGCAACCCCGAGGTCTATCTGGTAGCGCGTCGCGAGCCGAAGCTCGTCGATGCCGTGGATGTTGCCGGGGTCGGCAATCGCGATGCGCAGCCGGTCGTCACGCCTGACGATCGGAATCGCGATGACGCGCTGGAGTGTCCGGAGCGGGACGAGCTCGGCGGCGTCGGGCGAGACGCGCTCTTCCTGCAGGTCGATGAACGGAAGGGAGTAGCGGCGCGCCAGTGACCGGGCGATGCCGTCGCTCTCGACGAAACCCTCGTCCCGGAACGCCTCGGCGAGCGACCCCGCGCCTGCCCTGCCGCGGGCGGCGACGAGCCGGTCGCGCGGGACGATCTCGGCCGTCTCGATGAGCTCCGCGACGAGATCGGCGATCGTCTCGAACCCGGCGCTGCCGGCGACCTCGTCCGGTCCCGTCCCGGCAGGATTGCCGAGGTTCGTGGAGGTGCGGAGTGGGCCGGCGGGCTCGAAGTTCACGGATCTGTCCTCAATCGGGGTATCGGCAGATCAATGGCCCGGGTTGAACGGACGCCCGACGCGGCGACCGCGCGGATCAGCTCCAGATGCCCGTGTACCAGCTGAGGATCCGGTCGCCGAAGAACAGCGTCACGATCGCGCCGAACGCCAGGAACGGAACCAGCGGGATCGCCATCTTTCGCGCCTTCGAGCCGTGACGCGCGAACAGCAGGATCGAGGGCAGCAGCGCAGTGAGGAATCCGATCAGGAGCGCCGCGCCGACCGTGCGCCCGAGCATCGCGCCGAGCAGCAGCGCGAGCTTGACGTCGCCCATCCCGAGACCCGCCGGATAGGCGAGCGCTGCGACCAGCAGGAACGCCGCGGCAGCGAGCGCTGCGGCGAGCCATTCCACCGCCGGCTCGATCGCCGTGTGGGCGAGAGCGCAGACGACGAATGCCGGCAGGACGATCCGGTTCGGCACGAGCCGGTAGCGCAGGTCGGCTGCGGAGAGCGTGACGAGCGTGACGCAGAAGAACGCCGCGAGAGCCGCGTACGGCGTCAGGCCGAAGACGAGCACGCACACGGCGACCAGCGTCGCAGTGAGCAGCTCGACGGCAGGATAGAGCGGCGAGATGCGCGCCTGGCACGAGCGACAGCGACCCCGCAGGAGGAGATACGAGACGACGGGGATGTTGTCGCGAGGCGCGATCGGCGTCTCGCAACCGAGGCAGGCAGAGCGGGGATGCGAGATCGAGCGCCGCAACGGAACCCGTGCCGCGACGACGTTGACGAAGCTGCCGAACGCCAGCGCGGGAGGCAACACCATTGCGGCGAGAACGACGTTCACACAACCGCTATCGGCAGTGCTCAGCGCGCGTGTCTCCCGAGTTGAGCCGCATGCGCTACGGCGCGACCTCGCGGAAGAACGTCGTGGTGAGCGTAGTCGTCGACCGCAGGGAACCACGGGGGCGGCAGGAACTGGAGATTCGGGTCGTAGGCGTAGACGTGCGTGTGGTGTACTCGCCGAAGCTGCCGCCCGTTCGCCGTCGCGGCCGAGCCGGTGAACGTCATCTCGCTGCCGCTCCGTGGCTGCTGCCCGCGGAGTGCCAGGTATTCGTCTACGACGAGCACCGACGCCGTCCAGTCGAGCTGGTCGGGCGCGTACTCGGCGACCCAGAGGTCGTTGTAGGCGACGAGGCCGATCACGTCGTCGCCGGGCGTCGACGGGCGCGATGTTGTCTGCCACGACGATGTTCTGGCCGGCGCCGACCGTGACGCGGCCGTTGACCGATCCTGAGACGATCGCGGTCACGTCCGTGTAGATGGCCCCGTTCGTCGGCACCGGGTAGGTCGTTGCCGGCGTGCACGTCGGCGGGGACGATCCGAGCTCGAGGCTCGAGCTCGTGCAGGGAGCCGCCGTGAAGGTGCCGTTCGTGAGTGAAGGTGATGCGCCAGGCGGTCTTGCCGGCCTGGTTCAGATAGACGCCGCCCGACTGGGCAGCGCGCTTGATGTCGGTCGAGCGAGACGAGGAACTTGGAGAAGTCGATCGGGTGGTTCTTGATCTTGCTGGTCGGGAAGTTGCCGTTGGCGTACTTCTGGGCACCGTTCATCATCGTCGGGGTGCCGGTGATCGAGCCCTCCGCGAAGATGTCGTCGTAGGCGGTTCCGCTGTGGTCGACGTTGCCGTTCGAGTAGATCTTCCCGTACGTCGTCGCGCCGATGCTGACGTCGCCGTCGGAGAAGCGGTAGAAGTCGGAGAGATTCGACGGCCGAACGTACGTCTCGATCGCGCGCATGTCCGCGGTCGAGCTCATCGAGCGCCGGCCGGTTGCCACGATGCGCGTCGACGTCGTCGCTGTTGCTCGCCGTCCCGGGCGGGTAGATCTGCAGGTTGTAGTAGTAGCCGTTCGGCAACTGGCACCAGTTGTCCTTGCCGTTGGGGTAGCTCCACGTCTTGCTGTAGGCCCACGCGACGCCGAGCGTCGTCTTGGCGCTGTAGGTCGGTGAGACGCAATCGGTGCTGTGCGGCGCCGGCACGCCAGAGGTCGGGGCGCCGCGTGGACTCGGCCGGGTGCACGGCATGCAGGAAGTAGCCATGATCGTCGACCAGCTTGGCGGAGTAGTCGTCCAGCCCCGCCTCCGCCGCCTGGAACGACGCTGCGCTCCAGTTGGCGTGTGCTCCCCGGTCACCCTCGGCGCGCACGACATCGATCAGCGTGACCGAGATCAAGGTCAGGAAGGCGCCGATGATCACGACGAGGATCATCGCGATCCCGTCCTCCCGGCCGAGCAGCAGGCTGAGGCGACGCCGGCTCACGGCTCCGACCTCGACGCTCGCGCTCGTCGAATACGTGAACTTGCGCGTCGCGTTGCCCCTTCGTCGCCACCTGTCACGGTGATCAGGACGCGATAGACCGAAGACGGCGTGATCGTGCCCGCTCAGCTGGGCTCCGCTCTTGTCGAAGTACGTGAAGATGGCCGAGTTCGTGACGGAGCCCACCTGCTTGCCCCAGGAGCCGGCCGGCACGCCCGCGTACGAGGTCCAGCCGAACCCGATCCAGGGAGCGCCGTCGGTGTCGGTGCTCGTCGTCATCGCCCGATCGATCTGCCCTGCCGCGAGCCGGTAGGCGATGTGCCGGTTGTGGAACGGCGTCGCCCGGTCCGGCGAGAGGAACTCGAGCGTCGTGGTCGTCGCCGTCAGGATCGGGTAGGTGCGTGTCGCCGGAGTAGGCCTGCCGGAGCTCCCGCGCCATGTTCTCGACCACGCTCCGAACCTCGGTCTGCAGGGTGCTCTGCTCCTGGATCTGGGTGTTCTGCGTGATGCTCATGGCCAGGACGGAGACGAGCGCAGCGATCACGATCGCCATGATCACGAGCACGACGAGCATCTCGCTCAGCGTGAAGCCGGCCTGGTCGTGCCGAGCTCCGGTTGCAAGGCGCGCGGATCATGGCAGCGTCAGGGCATCCGCTCGTGCTCATGTAGATGTTCGCGGTCGTGCGTCGTCCCGCTGGCCGCGGTCACGGGTCGTCCCGGTTCCGTTCTGGTTGGTCGCCGTGCCGGAACACGGCTTGACCCGACACCTTGACGGTGTAGTTCCCCGGAGCCGGCAGGGACGGTGATCGCGGCCGTGACGCCGGTCGTCGCGTTGGTCGGACCCGTCCAGCTGTACGCAGGTGGCGGCGCCGCTCGTGCCGTTCGGGCCGCCGGTGATGCTGACCGTCACCGCGACGCTCTTCGCAGGTCGCCGGCGAGAGCGCCCTTGAAGATCGTCAGCGTCAGCGTCTTGGTCGGAGTGAGGGCAACGGTCGAGGTGGCGGGTGCCACCCGTCGGCGAGGCTCGTGACGGCGGTGCCGGTGACGAGCGTGCTGCCGTTCTTGCTCGCCTTGACGGTGTAGGGATACGACGCAGTCGTCGTCGGAACCGTGATCCCCGCGACCCCGCTCGCGTTGGTCGATCCGGTGTAGGTGCCGCCGAACGGGCCACCGGTGATGGTCACCGTTCCGGCGGAGGGATTCACGCCCGCCGCGGCTCCGGCCCAGGTCACGGTCGTGTTGATCGTGCCGACGGGCATGGCGATCGGTGGTGTTGTAGCTCGAGGTCACGTTGGAGATCGTCTGCGAGCCGCTCTGGCCGTTGTAGCTGACGACCGAGGCGGTGTAACCCGTGCCCGTGGGGAAGCCCGTGCCGGTCGGCACGTTCGGGAACGTCGCCACGCCGGAGACGGTGTTGACCGTCTGGGAGACCATCCCGCAGCCGCCCCCGGAGAGAGTGACCGGGATTCCGGAGCCGACGAGCTGGCCGGCGGCCGAGACGTTCACGGTGACGGTGGTCGTGGGCGGGTTCGGCAGCACGAGTGCCTTGTTCGTCGTCGTGCCCGTGGCGACGGACGTCGAGCCCGAGACGGTCTGGCTGAACCTCGGCCCGACGTCGATCGAGTACCCGGAGCCCGAGGGAACGTTGTTGAAGACGGCGTTGCCGACCGCATCGGTCGTGCCCGTCAGCGTGATGTCGTTGGGGCCGTTGCTGAGCGTGACGGGGGCGCACGGGGCGTTGGCGCCGAGCTGCTTCACGTTGACGGCTGAGGTTGCCCATCGGGCAGCTGACGAAGTCGAGCGTGAACGTCTGCGTCGTGTTGCCCGGATACCCGGACGCCGGCACCGGCGAGGGGCCCGGGTCGGCACACAGGCCGCCCGTCGTGTAGCCCTGATCGTGTAGGTCGCGCCGGGGATCACTTTCATCGAGCCGAGCATCGTGATCGCCTTCGAGCTCTGGCCGGCCGGACCGTGATCGTCGTCGTCGCCCCGGTGAAGGACGAGGGCATCTTCAGCGCCGCGCCGCCGGTGTAGGGGCTGCCTCCGGACTGGAGCACGGCGTTGATCGTCGCGGGCTTGAAGATCTGGATCGAGGTGTCGGACGTCTGGCTCGGCGCGAGCTGGATGTGCGACGACGTTGCGGGGGCGTCGCCGTTCCCGGCGGAACGTCCGTCGGCAGCGTCTCGTAGCCCGGCACGGCGACCGTGAGGTCGTAGTACGCCTGTGCGCCGCTCGTCGGGTTGGGCGTCAGCGCGGCGAACGACACGGTTCCGGTCGACGTCGGTCGTGTCGCTGCGGTCGGGCTCGGCCCGTTCGAGAGCGTCACCGTGGCGCCCTGAGTAGGCGGGTTCGTCGCCGAGATCGACGATGTTGGCGTTGATGATCGCGTTGTTGATGCCGCCGTAGGGAGCGCGCGACGGCGGCGCGACGAAGTGACGACGCGTGCAGCATCTCCCGTCGTCCGGTCTCGCGTCACCGTCGACGATGACCTTCTTGTAGTTCGCGGCGGTGGCGTAGCTCGTCGGCGTGGGATCGTTCACTGTACGAGATCGCGACGGTGACGGTTGCGCGAGGCCGCGGCTGCCGCAGGTGTCGGTCGAGGACACGAGGCCTGGAGGGTTACCGCTGACGAGCCCGACGTCGGTCGTAGGCCATGCGCCGGATCTGCTCGACCTGGTCGGCTCGCGCACTGCTCGGCGTTCGTCCGCTCGCGGGCGACCGTGTGCGCCGCGATCGAGGACGTGAGAACGCCTGCGATGCTGGTCGCGAGAACGATCAGGATGGCGCTGGCCATCAGCATCTCGACGATCGTGAAGCCGCTCCTCGCGGGCCAGGGCGCACTGCGTCCGGCGCAGTAGCTGCACCCAAGGTCGACGCCGCAGTCGGACCCGATGGTTCACAGGACTCAGCATCGGGCAGGATCAGGCGATCGACACTGCCCCGAAAGGGGGGTGTATCTCACCCCAAGCGAGTGATGGCTCACGGGGTTCGCAAGACGCCGAGCGGCGCCTCTGCGATTGGGCCGGCGTCGTCGCGCCGACCCGGCTCGGGCCCGTCCGCATCGACGGCCGAGCCGTTCGTGGGCGCGTCGTGGCCGTTCGCCTCACGCTCTCGCGCAGCCTGTGTCCTTCTCGGCTCGCTCGAGCGCGACGAGAAAGTCGTGCCGGTTCGTGGCCGCGTTGGAGGCGACGTCGCGATCGACCTCGCCGCTGAGGACGAGCTCGATCAGCGACTGCGCGAACGTCTGCATCTGGAAGAACTCGCCGGCCGCGATCGCGTCCGGTGATCTCGTCGGGTCGGTTCTCGCGAATCAGGTCCTGGATGCGCGCGTTCGTCACCATGACCTCGACGGACGGCACGCGGCCTCCGTCGGCGCGCGGGAGCAGCCGCTGGCTGATCACGCCGCGCAGCGTGCCGGCGAGGATCGAGCGGATCTGCTGCTGCTTCGCGGGTGGGAAGAACTCGATCATGCGGCCGATCGTCTCCGCGGCGTCGATCGTGTGCAGGGTGGAGAAGACGAGGTGGCCGGACTCCGCGGCCTGGAGAGCGGTGTGCGCGGTCTCGGCGTCGCGCAGCTCGCCGATCAGGATCACGTCCGGGTCCTGACGGAGGACGCGCCGCAGCGCCTGCTCGAAGCTCGCGGTGTCGAGCCCCACTTCGCGCTGGTTGACGATGCAGCCGCGGTCGGGGTGCAGGATCTCGATCGGATCCTCGATCGTGACGATGTGCTGGCGTCGCGTTCGATTGATGTGGTCGAGCATCGAAGCGAGCGACGTCGTCTTGCCGGAGCCGGTGGCGCCCGTGACGAGCACGAGCCCGCGGCGCTCCTCGGCGAGCCGGGTGACGCCCGGCGGGAGCCCGAGCTTCGAGAAGTTCGGGATCTCACTCGGGATCACGCGGAATGCGAACGACGTCGCGCCGCGCTGGCGAAAGCCGTTGACACGGAAGCGTGGCAGCGAAGGATGTGAGAAGGCGATATCGAGATCGCCGGAGTCCTCGAAGAGGTCGCGCCGCTTCGGTGAGATCTGCGTGACGGCGTCGAGCACTTCCTCGAGATCGGGCTCGGTCAGCGCGGCATCCCCTCCATCTGCTCGAGGTCGCCGTCCAGTCGGAGAACCGGTGGCTGGCCGAGTTTCAGGTGAATGTCGCTCGCGCCGCTCTCGACGGCGCTTCTCAACATGGGGATGAGGTCGATCACGTCGACAGACCATCGGCACCGCCGAGCTGCACCTTTACCCCTCTGGGCGTCTCGTGTGCGGGGCATGCACCCCCGCATCCCGGCCTAGGTGCGGCGCGCGACCCGGGCGATCAGGCGGAGCGGCGGGCGCGCGAGGCCCGTCGCCTCGTTCGGGTGTCGCACTTCTCCCCGCAGCAACCCGCCGACGACACCGAACACCCCGGGAGAACGGGCCGCCCAGAAGCAGACGGCGGGGTGCCGGTCGAGGGCGCGCTTGGCAGCCCACGACGCACCGGCATGCGGGTCGAGGACCTCCGCGAGGGCGTCGGCGTACCCGGCCGTGTCACCGGCGAGCATCGCATCGGCGGCGAGACGCGCCGAGACGAACGCCTCGTACATCCCGTCGCCCGAGAGCGGATCGACGAGCCCCGCCGCATCTCCGACCAGCACGACGCGCTCGCGCCGGGGTCGAGGCGCCGATCGCGGCGCATCGGCAGCCGGTGGCCACGCACGTCGGTGATAGCGGCCGGGTCGACCGAGTAGGCCTGCAAGAGTCGCGTGAGGTGCTGGCGTAGGTGAGGGCCTTCCTCGGCCCAGCCGCCGACGCCGAGATTTGCATGCTCGCCCTTCGGGAACAGCCAGCCGTAGCCCCCGCTCGGAGCACCGACCTCGACCACGGCGGTCGAGGCGTATCGGTCTCGGTCGAGCAGCTCGCCAGGCGACGTTGCCCTCGAGCGCGACGCCGCGGACGATGCCGGCCGTCGAGCCCGGCCGCCTTCGCGACGACGCCGTTGGCGCCGTCTGCGCCGACGAGCGAAACCGGCGGAGACCCGCTCGCCGCCTACCGTCGCCGCCGACGCCGGCCGCGAGCCGATCTCCAGCTGCTCCACGCGCACGCCGTCACGAAACATCGCGCCGGCCGCCGCGGCCTGTTCGGCGAGATGTGCGTCGAGGCGCCGTCGCTGCGTCATCAGGATGAGCGGCTCCGTGCTCGTGCGCCGGAAGGCTGTGGTGGCCTGCAGCCGCAGCTCGAACGTGTGCGACGATGCGCTCGACGACGGGTGAGATGTCGCACGGCGCCTGGCGCAGCGCGCGGCCCGTGATCGCCGCCGCCGCACGGCTTGTCGCGCGGGAACCGGGCGCGGTCGGCGAGTAGCACCCTCGCGCCGCCGCGCGCGAGGTGGTCGCGGTGGCCGAGCCCGCCGGCCCGGCGCCGACGACGAGGACGTCGAAGCGCTCGTCTCATCGTCTCAGCCTGCGGGGCACTCAGTCGGACGCCGGGCAGCGGCGCACGACCGCGCGGTCGGGCGCTCCCGTGAACCGGTGCGCCGGCGAGATCCTGATCAGCACGGACGCCGTCGTCGTTCGAGTAGCGCAGCTCGCGGATCCGCCGCTCAGCGGGTTGGCGCGATGGACGAGCAGTAGAGCCCGGCTCGACGACCGGTGATGTCGATGTCCTGGCCGTGGAAGAAGCCCGGGTAGCGGTCGGTATAGCCGACGGACGTTCCCTCGTCGACCGCGCCGCGCTTCCGGCTGGCCCGTGGCGCAGTCGCCGACATACCGGGGCGTGCGACGACGATGCCAGGCGCGCGGCGCCGCGTGGCCCCAGCGGTCGAGCAGGCAGAACCCGCTCTTGCGGTCCCGGCCCACGAGCGTGCCGTCGGAGGCGCGGTCGCAGCTCGTACGTCTCGTACGGCTCAAGGTGCCAGTGGAAATGCGGGGGGTGCGGCTCGTACGCGAGCCGTCCGACCCGGCTGACGACGGCATCGTGCCGTCTCCGTCGTGGATCAGCTGCTCTGCCCGCATGTCCTTGCGCTCCCGCTCCGCGTACCACGGATGTGAATCGGACCGTCGCCGATGTTGTCGACGGCCGATGTGAACCCGAGCTTCGTCTGCTGCGCCGTGTGCATGACCATGATGCCGGACGGCGCCTGCTGGTCGAGATCGGGCAGCAGGGTGCCGCGCACAGGAAGGATCGACTCCTCGGCGATGTCCCACTCGGGTGTGTCGTCACCCGTCTCCGACCCGGCCAGCGCCTGCTGGTGGCTGCCGTCCGCTCGCATCAGCCAGATCCGCTGAGTGCCCGCACGGTTGCTGACGAATGCGATCCGGCGGCCGTCGGGCGACCAGGATCGGGCCGCCCGTCGAAACCCGCGGTGCTCGTCCTGCGGATCGGGGCGGAGCCGTCGAGCGACGTCACCCATACGTCTGCGTTCCCACGCGTCGACGCCGGTATAGGCGAGGTGGGTGCCTTGCGGCTCCCAGGCGGGCGCACGCATCTGGCCTGGAGCCTCGACCACGGGCGTGGGCTCTGTACCGCCGGCGGCCGCGACCGTCCACAGGCGGTAGCGGCCATCGCGATTGGAGGCGAAGGCGACCTGCGCGGCGTCGGGAGACCACGCGGGCTCGATCTCGTCCGCACCGCCGGCGACGAGCCGCTTCTTGTTCGCTGCCGTCCGCCTCCATCCCGAACAGGTCGTGAGCGGCCGGCATGCCACTCGCCCAGACGAGCCGCCGGCCATCGGGTGACCAGGCCGGATCGATGTCGTCGGAGCCGGGGTTGTCCGTGAGCCGGCTGACGATACCGCTTCGCGTTTCCACGACATAGATCTCGGCGCTGCCGTCGCGGGCGCTCGAGAATGCGACGCGGTGGCCGTCGGGCGAGACGGTCGCTCCCGTGTCCCGCGGCGCGAGCCACGGCAGCTCGACGCGCGCGCTGCCGTCCGGACGCGCGATGGACGCCGCCTGCCTGTTCGTCGTCACGATCCCCTGACCCGACGCTTCCACCTTGGCGTCCGCACGCGCAACCGCCACCCAGGTAATGGTGATCGACAGGCCTGCGAGCGCCGCAAAACAGACCGAGGCGATCGTTGCGCGCACCGCGATACTTGTACCACCGAGACCCCGGGGGCGGCACCGACGTTACAATGGCGCCCGCGCAGGGGTTCCCGAGTGGCCAAAGGGGGCGGGCTGTAAACCCGCTGGCTCAGCCTTCAGAGGTTCGAATCCTCTCCCCTGCATCGCGGGACCCAATGTGGCTCCAGGGTCGTGGTGGGTAGAGGCTAGACTCCGGGCCTCGCCCTCTTAGCTCAGTTGGTAGAGCACCTCCATGGTAAGGAGGGGGTCGCCGGTTCGAGTCCGGCAGAGGGCTTCGCCGCAACACCACGAGACAAGCCGAATGACGTATCTGGCCGCCGCCGCTCTCATAACCGCGAGTTCGCTCTCCCGGTGCACGGCGATCCTTCGGTCACCGGCTCAGCAAAGGGAAATGCAGGTCACCTGCCGAGTTGAACGCACCGAGCTTTGTTGCGGAGGGAATGGGTTCGCGCAATGACTTCTCCGGCGGCGACCCACGATGCACCTCCGCCAAGGAATTCCCGTCCTCGAACCCCGAAGGAGCGGCCTAGAACGAAGAAGCTGAGCCAACCCCCGGATTCCAAAACGGCCGGGGGTTGACTCAACGGCCTACCTACGGCTCTTGTGTCTCGCCCTTGGTCGGGTTGCAGGCAGTACCGGGGACACCACCAAGTGCGCCACCCGCGGACCGCGCGATCTGGCCCCACGACTGAGCGTGATTGCCCGCAGCCGGTCCACCGAGGAACTGATCATCTTCCTGACCAGAGAACGCACAAGCCGACTTACCGTGCAACGTGTGACTCACCTCGCCGGTCACCGGATCGACCGTCGTGCTAGTCCAGAGCGGCTTTCCGTTACCGGTGATCTCACCGGCAAAGGCGGCGCTGGCGCTAACGCCCATGACCGCGACCGCGCACGCTGCGAGCGCGAGCAAACGCAACTTCCCCATGCTCTTCCTCCCCTTTTGACGGACGCCCCCATCGGGCGCCACGACATTGAAAGCTAGTTGTTCGAGCCTCGAGACCGCAACTGGGTGGTCGCGTGGCCTCGGCTCCCGGCGACCGCCACGGGCGACCACGAGCATTCCCAGCTAGAGCGTGCCGCGGTGAGGCGAAGCTCAAGCACCTCTGAGCTTCCCGATTTCGGGTCGGATTCGCGCCGCTTTCAGAGTGTTTGGGAAAGCATGGGGCGAGCTTGGGAGGGCATCCTCCGACTCTAGCGTCGGCCGTTTTAGACGCGAAGGCTTGGGCTTCGCGAGCGAGGGCGTCTCGAGGTCTCTATGCGATCCGGGTCTCAGGCGCGGAGCCCGATGTGCTGACCAACTCTTCGTCGGTGGCCGGTCGCAGCCAGAGCTCAGCGTCGATCACTTCAGCCTCATCGGGGGCTTCCATCTCCGTAATCGTCCAGATGCCGTCGAGTCCGGTGAGGGCGACGGTGGTTCCTTTCAGCAGGCGGTCGTGGTTCAGTGTGTAGACGCCGTCGTCGCCGTTCGAAAAGTGGCAGAGGCAGGTCTGGTCGGCCATACCTACGGCGTTACCCGCGGCAGGGTTGCCTCAATCACTGGCGCGGCCGCGATTCCACTCCACCACCTACCAGACCCCCCAATTCGTGCACGAATTGCACCACGCTTCGTCGAACGCATCGGCGAGCTTGAACTCCCACCCACATTTCGTACAGCGCTTCCATGCCGGATCACCGAGGTGAACCGGGAGGACACAACCATCCCACTCCCGACAAATCGCGTCGGGCGATACCCCAGCGACGCGCCGGCCTCGGTTAGTCAGGCCGCACCTCGAGCACAACTCCGCCGCAACGCCACTCACACGCCGCAGCCTGCTCCCCCTAATGCCATCCGGGTATCACTCGAACGGGGGAGCCGCCACGAGCGCGGCCTGCGGCGTTAGGGACGGTCGCGGTGGTCGCGCGCAAGGGCGCCGCGAAGTTCGGCGAGCGAGTCGGGCGGATCAAAGATCATGCGTCATCCACCGCCACATGGCGCGACCCTAACCCGGCCTCCACCACCCAAACAACCTCCTTCAGGTGACATTCCCGAACACTGGCCCAGGCGAATGTGCGGCCTAGCCAGGGAGGAGGCCGAGTTGGCCGAGGAAGTCCATCTGGTCGAAGAACAAGTGCTCGGACTTCAGCGTGTCGCCGTCGGTGACGTAAACCGCCGCCCAGGGGAGTGCAACGGCCCGTCCTGTCGGCGCGACATCGCCGTTGGGGCTGGAAGCACGCCATCATGGGTGCCACTCAGGATCCCTTCCGCCGCCGCGGCTGACCCATCGGTGAGCAGTTCCTTGATCTCGAGGCGGAGGTCCGAGAAAGCTTCCTGGAAGACGGCGATGAACCCGATGACATTGTCGCGGCCGCTGACCTGGGCGCCTGGCGCTGTCATCTCCGCGTCCGCGGCCCACGGATCGGCGTCGCGGTCCCGGCCATTGACGGCGTCGATGTGCTTGAGGACCACGTCTCTGGCACTGGGCATCTGCTCTCCGATTGTCGTTGGGAGCGCGATCCTCTCAGAAGTCGCGGACTTTCGCCTCGGACGAACGCAGAAGCGCGTGACACATACTCCGGCGCTGAACGACGTCGGGTTTGAAGGGGCTGGGTCGCGCGACCTTCGGCACAACCCAACCCCTGTGGAGACTGCTGGCTAGGCGAGCGCCTTCTGCTTGAGCGAGTCGAACTCGGCCTGGGTGATCGTCCCGCTGTCGAGCAACTGCTTCGCCTGTGCGATCTGATCGGCAGCCGACGATCCGGCAACTGACTTGATGTACTCGTCCTGCTGCGCCTTCACAGCCTGCATCTGTCCCATGTCGCGGTCTGCCATCTTGTGACCCTCCGCGATCAGATAGATGAACACACCGAGGAAGGGCAGCAGAATCACGAAGATGAACCAGACGGTCTTCAGCCCGCCCCCAATGTCACGGCGACGGAAGAGATCCGCGAAGACCCGGAACAGAATCATGATCCAGATGAAGAACATGAAGAAGATGACCATCGACCAAAGAACGTCGAGGAACGGATAGCTAGCGGCTAGCACGAAAACTCCTTGATCGAAAGTGGCTTGCGGCACCGGCACCCGGCGCCGCACGGACACTACGGGGTTGTCTACCCATCCGCTCTGTCCTGCCGGCTGTGATTCCGGTCTCAACCGCCTCGTGTGCATGCTCATGCCGCGATCGTGATCCGCCGACACTGGGGTCGATGGGGTATATCGAGGACGGGCCACGTTACTGGCATGGGCTGGACTTCCAGGTCTGTTCGAACTGCGGTGATGGTCACCGCATGTACTGCGCCTTCTGCGCTGAACACGGCACCTTCGGTCCTGTTCAATGGCTCGTCGAGCGTCGAGAACGTTCCGCCTGGACCTTCATCCGGGCATACGACTTCAAGGCTGACGCGATGCGGGCGGCTCGGAGACAGCGTCGTAAGCACCCAGGTCGGCGCACCCGAATCAGAGTAGGAGTGCCGCCCGCCTCATGGCCGACTGACCGGCGGATGACTCGCCGCAAAAGGCTGCGGCTCCGTTGGGAAGCCACGTTCTGGGAATGAACCGCCTCGTTTCCAGCGCGTTTGGTGCCACGCTAGCTTGGGGTACCTCGCCAATATGTCGGTAGATCCGGTCGTGCGCACGGGTGGTTGTCTGTGTGGGGCTGTGCGATACAGCGCTCGCGGCGAGCCTGTGCATGTGGGCCGGTGTCACTGCAGCGACTGTAGGAAGGAATCCGGGAGTGCGTTCACGGTTTATGCCCAATGGCCGCTTGAACAGTTCGAGGTGACGGGCAAAGTCGTTGGCTATCAGGGACGCGGCTTTTGTCCTCGCTGTGGCTCTCGAGTTCTCAACCCTCCCGAGCCTGGGGATGCCCTGATCGAGGTTCGGATCGGGACGCTCGATGACGCGCCGTTTCGGCTAAAGCCCGAGGCCGAGCTCTGGGTGAAGCGTCGCGAACCCTGGATCGTCCCGGTCGAGGGCGCATCAGAGCACGACGAGAATCGCCACTAACGATCAAGCCCAGGGACGATGCTGACCATTGCCGGGATCGCGCTCGAGGACAGAGATGCTGACTGGCTATTGGCTCCCTCGAGAAGGAGCGGAACCTCGTCGCCCAAACCGCCGTCATTCGCCGCAAGGAGAAGTATCTGACAACGCTGGAGTATCGCTACACGTACCAGCGCACCAAGGACGCCAGGGCCCTCAAGTGACGGCTGACGGACCCGGAAACACATCGAGCGCCTTCTTCGGAGTCAGAGAGGGCGGTGTGGCGCCGCACTCCCCTTCTGACGAGATCAACGAGGCTCGCGGAGTACGCGCCGCCGATGATCCGCGCGGCCCTGCGCGAGGTACCGCTGGCAGACATGTGATGTACCGGCGGAGTTGAGTATCGGACAAGATGAGACTGGTTTGGTGAGCGAAAGGCGGCTCAGAGTCGGACTCGTCATGGAGCCGACAGGCATCGACAACCCGTATAACCGCGGGGCCTACCTCGGGCTCGAGCGGGCCGTCCGAGAGTTGGGGATCAGAGGGCGAGTGCTGACACCGGCCCCGAAGGAAGGCTACGTCCCGAGCCTCTCACTTCTCGCGCGACAGAAGTACGACCTCGTCATCGGAACCTTCTTTGCCGCCCCCGCGATCGACAGAGTCGCCACCGGGTTTCCCGAAACGAGGTTCGCGATCATCGACGTCGCCCACGACGATCTGGCGCATCGCCCGAAGAACGTCCTGGGCCTCGTGTTCAGCGAAGAGCAAGCCGGTTATCTGGCCGGCCACCTGGCTGCGCTCGTGCTGACGCTCTCTCCCGGGGAGGAGGTGATCAGCTCGGTCGGCGGCCAGCGGGTGCCGGCGGTCGAGCGGTGGATTGCCGGCTACCAGGCAGGCGCGAGAGGAGCCAATCCTCGCGTCACGACGTTGAACAGCTATACCGACGACTTCCTCGACCCCGTGAAAGGCAGGTCGGTCGCCCTGAGCCAGATCGCGAAGGGATCGCGAGTCGTGTTCCAGGTCGCCAGCGCCTGCGGCCTCGGGGCGCTGGAGGCGGCAAGCGAGCGTGGAATCTGGGGGATCGGAGTCGATGTCGACCAATCCCATCTCGGCCGGCACATACTGACGAGCGCGGTGAAGAGGATGGACGTGGCCGTGTTCGACACGATCGAGGAGCTCGCGCGCGGGACGCTCGAGACCGGTCGCACGTCCCGCTTCTCCCTCCGGAACCGCGGTGTCGGCCTCGGCACGATCAGCGCGGCGGTGCCCCGCTCGCTCAAGGCCGAGATCGAGGACGTCAGGGCCGAGATCGTCGCCGGGAAGATCCCGATCGCGAGCTCGGTCACATAAGCCTCCCTGCGCTCTCGCTCTGTATCGAAACCCAGACGGTCCCGTCCCAGGAGGCCACGTCGGTCGGCGCGTGGCCAACCGGAACGAGGCCTACAACCCGACCGTCCTGCGGATCGATCTGGACGACGGTGCCGTCGGCGTTGTTGGCTGCGAACACCGCTCCATCCGTCGCGCACAGGCCCACGAGCCCTCTGCCAACCGGGGTCGTCTGAGTCACCGTTCCCGTGTCCGGGTTGATGCGCCAGACCTGGCCTCGCGAGTCAGAGACCCAGACAGCCTGCTTCCCGGCCGTCAACGCGACGGGGTACCCGATGGGCACCTCGGTCGTGGCTGTGTTCGTGTGCGGCTCGATGCGCAGGGCCCGCTCGGCGGTCGTCACCACCCAGAGTGCCTCCTCGCCGAGTGCCACGCCTACCGGTACATGGCCGACGTCGATGATCGCGGAGGGCTCGTTCGTCGCCGGGTCGATGCGGAGCACATGGTGAGGACCCGCGGCGATCCAGACGGAATCGTCATCGGCGTCGACCGCGTAGGTCGGGTTCCAGACGAGTTCGCTCGAGCCCCTCAGGTCGATCGTCTCGACGACGGCGTCGGCGCTGGGATCGATGCGCGAGACTGTGCCGTCGCTCCCGTTCGCCACCCAGACCGCATCGGTGGCGACAGCGAGGTCTATCGCCGGTGCTCCGATTCCGATCGTCCTGATGACTTCGCGGCGATCTGGATCGATGCGAGAGACCGTTCCATCGTCTGCGTTGGCGACCCAGACCGAGCCGTGCCCGATCGCGACGGCGACAGGCCTTCGGCCTACGGGCACGTGGCCCACGACCCGGGAGCGCTGCAGGTCGATCACAGCGACCGAGTCGGGAGGAACCGGCGCCTCAGTATGTGACGACGCTCGGCGACGCTGTGCGACAGAGGGTCGTTTGACCCCGGCGACTACCGGCGACTCGAGCGAAGGATCGTGGTTGAGGATGGCTTTCTCGAGGCGTTGGAGCTCATCGTCCGGCTCGAGCCCGAGCTCCTCGTCCAGCAACCGCCGCCCGGACCGGTAGACCTCGAGCGCGTCCGCCTGGCGGCCGCAGCGATAGAGGGCCAGCATCAGCTGGCCGCGAAGGCGCTCGCGTAGCGGGTGCTCGCGCACGAGCCCCTCGAGCTCGGGAACCAGCTCCGCATGCCGCCCCAGCGCGAGCTCAGCCTCGATCCGCTGCTCGAGCGCCGCCAGCCGCTGCTCTTCCAGCTGCGCTCGCTCGGCGCGGGCGAAGGAGTCGCCGAGCTCTGCCAGAGGCGCTCCACGCCAAAGGGCGAGCCCTTCGCGGAGCAGCCGGGCGACCTCGGCGGGCTCCTCCGCACGCGCCGTCGCCACGAGACGCTCGAAGTGATGGAGGTCGAGCTCACCGTCGCTGACCCGGATGAGGTAGCCGGGGGGCTGCGTTAGGATCAGATCCCGGCCGAGTGCCTTGCGCAGCTGGGATACGTACACCTGGAGCGCCGTACGCGCGGTGGCGGGAGGTGAGGCACCCCAGAGCTCGTCGATGAGCCGATCGCAGGAGACGACCTCGTTGGCGTCCAGCAGCAAGGAGGCGAGCAAGGCGCGCTGCTTCGAGCCGCCGAGCCTCAGGACCAGGCCTTCTTCCCTGACCTCGAGCGGCCCGAGGATCCGAAACTCCATCCGCTTCCGGCCTTTCTTTAGCGGCCCTTTAGGTCCTGACTAGCCCTCTTTTAGCCGGTTCTTGTTCCTTGTGCAAAGACCGCGTGGGGCGGTCGAATGAGAAGGAGGAGGAGGAGGGCATGAACACCACCACTCGGAAGCACACGATCGCCGCACTGCTCTCAGTGATCGGCGCGTTGCTGATCCTGGGCGGGACCGCCCAGGCTGCGACGTCGAAGCCGGCCGGGATGAGCAACACGGAGTACCGGGCGCTGATGATTCGCAGCGAGGCGCTGAACAAGAAGTACCACCTGGGCAGGTACAGCACGGCCCCGCAGGGGATGACTGCGACCGCGTACCGGGCGTTGATGATTCGCAGCGAGGCGCTGAACAAGAAGTACCACCTGGGCAGGTACCGCACGGCCCCGCAGGGGATGACTGCGACCGCGTACCGGGCGTTGATGATTCGCAGCGAGGCGCTGAACAAGAAGTACCACCTGGGCGCGTTTGCGCCAGCCACCCGGGTCGTAACTGCGGCCGCAGGTTTCTCGTGGTCGGCGTTCGGGATCGGCGCAGCAGCGATGCTCGGCCTCGTCGTTCTGACGAGCGGCGCGATCGTCGGCGGTCGCCACGGCTGGCGAACACCGCAAACTCGCATCTCCTCGTAGGTGCCCACGGTAGGCGCCCGCTCCGGAATACGCCACCGCTCACAACGACTGCTCGGAGGCCGCGACCCCAGCAACCATGCGGGTTACCGGGTGTCGCGGCTCGTTACACGTCCCCCATGGTAAGGAGGGGGTCGCCGGTTCGAGTCCGGCAGAGGGCTTGGCTCGAACAGTGAGATCGGGGCCCTCGCGCGAGCGAGGCGACAGCCTCGTGGGTACCGGGGATACGGATGTGGCGGTCCACCCGCTCGACGAAGACTCAGCGGTCGATGTGCTGTTCGTCAGATGCCGATGGTGAGGTTCGCGACGAAGCCTTGCTTGACGTTTCCGGTCACGGTTGCGAGTTGGTGGACCGCCTTGTCGTCGCTGAACACATTGTCGGTCGACAGCGAGGTTCTCGCGAGGTTGCTCAGGCTGCCCGCGTATCCGCTTGTTGCGTAGACCTTCTCGCACGCCGCTCGCGGCAACGCGATCTGTGATGTCTGGACGATAGGGCCGTTGGAAACCGCTTTGGCGACCGACGAGTAGACCTCGAAATGGATATGGGGCCAGCGGCCTGGATAGGCGGCGGGGAAGATCGTCTGAAACCAGCCCGTGCCCTTGCTGTCGGTCTTCGCGATCCCGCGCAGGTAGTTCTCGTCCTCGGCTCCGGACGAGTACATCGAGTACCTGCCGGCGCTGTCGCAGTGCCAGAGGTACACGGCGAGCCCGGGAAGCGGCGCGTAGCCCTTGGAGACTTTGGTGACGGTGAGATTGACGCGCAGGGGAACGCCTGTCGCGAGTGTGGTGCTGTCTCCGAAGCTGCGGCGGATGTCATGGCGCACGATGCCGGAGTCGTCGAGCACGTCGGGGCCGTTCGAGCCATCTCCCGGGAAGGGTCCCGCGGTCTCGCTGGGCACCTTGCCGGTCGGCGTGGCGGCGAAGGCGTTCGGTATGCCGAGGTTTGCGATGATCGCGGCGGCGCTGCCCGCCCCGAAGATCTTGAGTGCGTCACGCCGCGATACGAGCTTGACGAGGTCCTCGTGGAGGCCGTCGCCGTGGTCGTGGCGATCGTGGGATTTCGTGTCGGTCTTCATGGCGGTTCCTTTCGTGAGGAGGGTCTAGGCCAGTAGACCACCCGACATCTCCAGCGGGCTGAGAACTAGCTGGGAACCGTCTGAGAGCCCAAGCCCGTCAGAACTGCGTCGCCATCGCCCTCGGCTCCTACCTCTGGGGCCAGACACCTGTACGAAGAGGCGCTCGGCCTGACCGCGGCAGGCCGCGGGCTCGTCCCGACGACGGACGGGCCGCTCCAAACCATCCGCGCGGGCGCCACCCTTTCGCGGCGGCTCATGGGTTGCGCCATTTGACAGTGCGGCCGACTGGGGGGTGTGTCGCTGACCGCGGGGCTGTGGCCTTCGAGGATGGCGTCGAGTTCGTCTCGTAGGTCGTGGCTGGCGACCACCGACTCGACGAGCTCGAGCGCCTCGGGGTACGACGGACACTCTTCCCACAACAGCAGATCGACCTTCACAAGACGACCGTAGCCGCGAGACGGCGGTCGATACGCAAGCCGATGGCACTCTAGACTCGGCACATGATCCAGATGAGCCGCTGTTCCGATGGCCGCAGCTGCAGCGACACCGCGACACCGGCGCGATGACGCCGATTCAGCACGTCGGCGTCTGGCTCGGGGACCTGGGTGGGCGCCGGCCACGGTCGAGCGGGAGGCGGCCTCCGAGGCGGAGGAGCTCGGGTTTGGCGCCCTCTGGTACAGCGAGGCCCACAACAGTAAGGAGTCGCTCAGCCACGGGGCAATGCTGCTTGCGGCCACGCGGAGCATCGTGATTGCGAGCGGGGTCGCCAACATCTGGGTGCGCGACCCGATGGCTACCGTCGCAGGCTCGAATGCGCTCGCCGAAGCGTATCCCGGCCGCTTCGTGCTGGGCCTGGGCGTCAGCCACCCGCCGCAGGTCGCCCCCAGGGGTCATTCCTACGAGAAGCCGGTGGCGACGATGCGTGCGTATCTCGAGGCGATGAACGCCTCCGAGTACGCAGGTCCACGGCCGTCGGAGCCCGTTCCGCGCCTGCTCGGGGCGCTTCGGCCCGCGATGCTCGAGCTTGCCGCGACGATGGCCGACGGTGCGCATCCCTACCTCGTTCCCGTGGAGCACACCCGGCGGGCACGGACGATCCTGGGTCGCGACAAGCTGCTCGCCACCGAGCAGTTCGTCCTGCTGGAGGACGACCCGACAGAGGCCCACAGGCTCGGCCGCGAGGCGCTCGCTTGGTATCTCACGCTGCCGAACTACACCGACAACCTGCGCTGGCTCGGCTTCTCCGAGGACGATCTCGCCGACGGCGGCAGCAACGCACTCGTCGACGCGCTGGTGGCGTGGGGCGACGAGGACGCGATCCGAGGACGCGTCCTCGAGCACCTCGAGGCCGGCGCCGACCACGTCTGCATCCAGCCGATCGGCCACGGCTCCGACAGCATCGGAATCGAGCAGCTGCGGCGGCTCGGACCGGCCCTGCTCGACCTGTAGACGCGCTAGCCGATCACGGCTTGCCATGGCGCCGCGTACTGCAGGGTCGCGATCGCCATCACGAGGCCGGCAACGAGTGACCCGGCCACAGTGGCTTGCCGAAAGCGCGAGCCGGAGCGCCGCGCCCGGGGCGCCCGGAAGTCTGCCCCGGCAAGCCCGGGAATGTGGAGCACATGACCGAGTACGTGGATGCCGGTGACCGCGAGCCAGGCGATGAAGCTGGCCTTGTGGACATTGACGACCCAACCTTGTCCGGGCCCGAGTGCGAGCATTGCGACCCCCGACCCGAAGAGAACCAGGGTGGCCACGATCACGAACGGCCCGAGCATCCGCATCAGAGCCTGGGGCGGCCCTGCGAGCCGGTAGTCGCGGTCCCGCGTGTAATACCGTACGAAGCGATAGCCGGTGCTCCCGAGCTTGAGCGCGATCGGCGGGATGAGCAGCACCCCGATGAAGACGTGGGCGGGGAGCAGAGGTCGCAGCGAGACGAGCGTCAGGCCCTCGAGCGCCACGAGCACGAGCAGGATCACACCGGTGGTGGCCGTGAGGCGTGCATTGCCAGACGGGCCTCGGCCGTCCTGTTCGTGGGCCGCCGCCACATTCCGCGACAGCTGCGCGGCAAGAGCCGCGGGAGCGAGTTCGTCGAGTGGCGGCAGTAGCTTCGTGGCCCCGGAGGCCGTGGGCTGACGTGGTGCGCTCAAGACGACTCCTCGCTCGGACGATCGCTGACGTGGTGGTCCTGCCGACGGTACGGGGCCGAAGGCAAAGCGCGGGTAAGCGCAACTCCCGGAATCGGTGCGTGCGACGACTGGCTCAGTCGTCGGTATCGGTATGCGAGTCGTCGTCCCCGCCAACCGTGGACTGCGTCGCCGGCTTGGTCTGTGTGCCGGTGTCTGTCCGGGTGACGAGCGAGCGCGGGCTGAGCCGGCCAACGGGATCCTGGGCATCCGAGGTCAGCCGGAGCAGGCCGAAGTTCGCGAGGATGCCCGCACCGGCAATGAGCACGACGAGCGCGATGCCGGCGAGCGCCTTCAGCCACGGGTGCATGTCCTCAGGGTACGTCGTTGCGGCACCCCGGCCCGCAGCCCCGCTGGGCGCTCACGCCCGCTGCTCGCGAGGCCGCAAGGGGGAAGGCCGAGGGCGGGAGCGTGCGGGAGGGACGAGCACGCGCCACGCGGCAGCACCCGCGACCGCCGCGACCGCGGCGACGTAGACCGCAAGAGCCCACGGACGGCTCGAGTCACTCCCGGCCGCGAGCCCGTGGATCGTGGCGGCGGCAAAGATCCCGTAGGTTGCCCAGTGGAGCCTCCTCCAGTTCTTGACGCCGATGCGTTTGCGTTGGGAGAACGACGCGTATACGAGCACCGTCGCCTCGGCTGCGAGGACCCCGACCGACGTCCACACCGGCCGGTACGCGATCAGGCCCGGCACGAAGAGCGCAGGCACGGTCACGCGCACCGTGCTGTCGAGGACGAGTGCCACGCCGTGTCCGGCCACGGCGCTCAGGCCGAGGAGCGCCAGCAGGCGGTGCATGTCGGTGACGGCGGCAGGTTTGAGGGAGCGGAAGGGGCGGGCGCGCAGCATCAGGCCGACGAGGACGCTGAGCGTGAACAGCACATAAGCCGTGAGTCCGAATGCTCGGGCGAGCAGCCAGAACGTGGGATCGTGTCTCATCCGAGTCCACCCGCCAGTGCCACTCTGCCGTCGGCGGTGACGAGGACGCGCGGCACGTCGACCTCGCCTCCGAGGAACGCCAGCTTTGCGAGCACCTCGGCCTCCGTGGCCGAGCCTGCGACGACCGTGACACGCACGAGGTCCGTCTCGGCAGGCGCACCCGTTCGCGGATCGATCAGATGGTGCAGCTGCTCGTCCCCCCGATGCCAGCAGCGGCGGTCACGGCCGGAGGTGGCGATACCTCCGCGCGTGAGCTCCACCGTGAGATCGGTGGTGACGCCGACCGGCCACGCACCTCCCCTCACCGCGAGATCTCCGCCCGCGTTGACGAGGCAGTTCCCTGTCAGTGCGATCTGGTCGGCGACGCGGTCGACTGCGTACCCCTTGCCGATTCCGCCGAGGTCGAGGTGGGTTCCGGGCTGGAGCCGAATCGTCCGTCCGTCGAGATGCACCGACCCGCCGCAGCTGTTGCGCCTGTTCTCTCGCGGTGCCTGACCGCAGGCGGCCAGCTCGGGGAACGAGCGGTCGTACCCCGCGGCCACGAGCGCGTCGTGCACGGTCGGGTCGAAGAGGCCACCCGTCTGCTCACGTGCACTCAGCGCGAGCTCGACGACCGAAAGCAGATCGAGGCTCGCCTCGATCATGCCATTGCGATTGAGGGCCGAAAGCTCCGAATCACGCCTGAAGCGGGAAAGCACCTGTTCGAGCCGCTCGAACTCGGCCTCCGCCCAGCGCAGCACCGCGTCGCTCCTTCCGCCGGCCGGGGCGTCGAGCAGGAGCTCTATGTTGGTGCCCATCGCATCGAATCGCCGCTGGAGCATCACGAGCTCCGCGTGACGGTGAGCGGCGGCAGGGTCACGATTCGGACCTGCGGCGGCTGGGCTGTGGGGATCGGTCGCGATCGTGCCTCGGCGATCGCGGCACGCCGAGCCTGGAGCGCCGTCCGATAGGCGGCGCTTCGTGCAGCGACGACCCGCGCGACGATCCTCGCATCCGTACGCAAGCGTTGCTCGCGGGCGTCGAGCGCAACGAGCCTTTTGTCGGGCTTCGGAGTCCCCCATGGACGCGCCGCGACCGTGGCCCACGACACAAAGAACACGACCAGGGCGATCGCAACGGCGTAGGCGCGGTGGCTCGTGTCAGTCATCGTCGCGCTCGTCCCGCGGCTCACCCGAGTGCTCCTCGTCGTTGCGCGCGCGGACGACGGACGGCGCGCGCCGGTAGACGAACCGAACCGGCTGTGCACTCGCGGTGCCACCGGCGTCGGGTATCGGCGGCAACGGAGGCGGTCGCTTCGCGAGCGAGGCCTCGAGCGAGGCCTGGTACCGATCCAGCTGCGCGGTCCGGCGGCCTATCTCGGCATCACTCGTCGTCCGCGCCTGCGTCCCGAGCTCGACCGAGTGCCCGAGGGCGAAGATACCCGCGGCCGCGGCCACCGCGACGGCGAGGGAGACGGCTGCTGCGCGTGCTCGGTTCATCGACGTTGACCTCCGGCTCGGAATCTGCACCGTGGACGGTACGACCGGGTCGGCAAGTTGCGCGCCAGCTCGAGGTAAGGACTTCGCCAGGAATCGGCGGTCGCCAACCGAGCCGCGAGCGCCGCACCTACGATCTGCCGCATGCATCTTCTCGTCGTCGAAGACGAAGACGCGATCGCCGAGCCTCTCGTCGAAGGCCTTCGCAACGAGGGGTTCGAGGTGACGCGTGCCGCGACCGGCGAGGAGGCGCTCGCCGCGCCCCCAGTCGACTTCGTCCTGCTCGACGTCCGGCTTCCGGACATCGACGGCTTCTCCATCTGCCGAGAGCTCCGTGCGCGCTCGGATGTGCCGATCATCATGGTCACCGCGAAGGGCGAGGAGATCGATCGCGTCGTCGGTCTCGAGCTCGGCGCCGATGACTATGTCGTCAAGCCGTTCGGCCTCCGCGAGTTGGTGGCGCGAATCAGGGCCGTTTCGCGTCGCGGCCCGGCGCGAAGGCACGGGCACGAGACGCTGTCGGTAGGCGCTCTCGAGGTCGACGTTCCCGCACGGCGTGCGACTCTCGCCGGACGCGAGCTCGGCCTGACGGTGAAGGAGTTCGATCTGCTTGCGCTCCTCGCCTCCGACCCCGATGTCGTCGTCGACCGGCCCAGAATCCTGAGGGAGGTTTGGGGCACGACGTGGTACGGGTCGTCGAAAACGGTCGACGTCCACGTGGCATCGTTGCGCAAGAAGCTCGGCGACCCGACGCTCGTCGAGACGGTGCGCGGCGTCGGGTTGCGATTGCGTGCATGACGCGGCGACTGCTCTTCAGCTACCTCTCGCTCACGGTCGTCGTTCTCGCGATGCTCGAAGTGCCGCTCGGGTTCGTCAACGCCCGCAATGCGCGGGCGAACCTGACGGCCAAGGTGGAGCGAGACGCAGTGTCGCTCGCCTCGCTGTCCGAGGGCACGCTGGAGGGCGAAGCCTCCGCCTCGAGCGTCCGGGCGCTCGAACAGCTGGCGCAGCGGTACGCGGCGGACACCGGCGGTCGCGTGGTGATCACCGATCGTGCCGGCGTGTCGCTCGTCGATTCCGCACCGCCGGAGCCGGGTCGGCGTAGCTTCGCCGACCGGCCGGAGTTCCAGACAGCGCTGGCGGGCGACGTTGCCACCGGCGTCCGAAGCTCGCGAACGCTCGGTTACAGCTTCCTGTACGTGGCCGTGCCGGTTGCCTCCGGCGGCGTCATCCACGGCGCGGTGCGCGTCACCTACCCCACCTCGAAGGTCGACGAGCGCATCCGGAATTACTGGCTCGTTCTCGCGGGCATCGCCGCGATCGTGCTCGGCGTCGCCACCCTTGTCGGCTTCAGGTTCGCGCACTGGATCCGCCGTCCGCTCGAGGGGCTCGAGGAGGCCGCCGCCCGGGCAGGGGCCGGCGACCTCGCAGCACGCGCTTCCGTCCCAGACGCACCCGAGGAGATCCGGGCCCTCGCCCTGGAGTTCAACGACATGGTGGCTCGGGTCGACGGCCTCGTCACGGCACAGCGGGATTTCGTGGCGGATGCCTCCCACGAGCTGCGCACGCCGCTGACGGCCCTTCGGCTGCGGCTCGAGAACCTCGAACGGCACGTCGACGCCGCCGGGCGGAGCGGGATAACTGCCGCCGTAGCCGAGGTAGACCGGCTGTCGAGGCTGGTGGACGCGCTGCTCGCGCTCGCTCGAGCAGACGAGAGCGTCATCCCGGCGGAGACCATCGACCTGGTCGCGCTTGCACGAGGACGTGTCGATGCGTGGCGCCCGACGCTCGAGCGCGGAGTGAGGCTCGAGCTCGTCGCGACGGGCGCCGTTGCAGCCCGGGCGGGCGGAGAGCGTCTCGCCCAGGTACTCGACAACCTGATCGCCAACGCACTCAGGGCCGCACCCAACGACTCCGCCGTCACCGTCCAGGTCTGTCGAACGAACGGCGGGGCCCGGGTAATCGTCCGCGACCACGGTCGGGGCATGACGCGAGAGGAGAAGACGCGTGCCTTCGACCGATTCTGGCGGGCAGGTTCGGGCGGCGAGGGCTCGGGCCTCGGCCTCGCGATCGCCCGCCGTCTGGTCGAGATCGACGGCGGCACGATCGAACTTCGCGACGCGCCCGGCGGCGGGCTCGAAGCAATCGCCGCGTTCCCGCACGGCTGAGCCTGAAACGCGAGCCTCGCGCTCCTCTTACTTGACTGTGAAGCCGACGTACTGACCGGCCTTGTAATGCCCAGGAAGGTTGCACAGGAGCACGTACTTCCCGGGCTTGAGCGCCAGCGTGAGCTTGGCCGATTTCCCGGCTTTGAGATCCGCGACCTCGCCCACCGAGCCCTTCTCGCTCGCTTCCTTGCCCGTGCCCGCAAGCGAGCCTGGAGCCTTTGCCGTCTTCACGACGACCATCTCGTGCGTCACCCTCCCGGTGTTCCGCACGACAAACGTTACCTTGCCCGCCTGCACCGATTTGACGGTCGGGATCACCTTGAACTCTTTCAGCGAAACGCCAACGCTGGCGGTCGAGGCGAACCCCGAGGCCAACGGGACGACGGTGAACGCTGCGAGTACGATCGCCAAGAACGGTGCCTTGCGCATTTGCGCTCCTTGCTCGAGTGGGTACCCACAGGAAACCTGCGATCGGCGCCGGGTTCATCCGAAGTGGCGCCGATTCACGCTGCGGGAAACCCGCGGACCCAGGAATCGCGCCGCAATTCGCGGGCAACGCCGTGGAGATGGCTGAACGCTTGCCGGGGTCGGTTGTCACCTTGCACACGCTCGCGATCGTGACAAGGGAACGTCGCCGTTTCCATTGTGCTCGGGCGACTCGGGCTCTAGCATCGCGAGAATGCGATGGCTCCTTGTCGCGATGGTCCTCGCCGCCGCTGCCTTTGCCGGGCACGCCGCAGCCTTTGGCGCGGACGCGAGCGACGTGCGAACCGCCCGAGCGCTCGTTCTCACGCGCCCCGATGTTCCGAGCTACTGGACCGCGACGATCATTCGAAATCCGTGTCCCTCGGTTCGTCACCCCGACGTGCGGGTGTCGGGACGCGCCGCGAGCCGTTTCGGCGGTCTCCGCCTGGGTGTTTGGTCTGTCGCTCAGGGAGCACCGGGAGTCTCTCAGGCTCGAGCTCTGTACGCGCACGTGGTCGCGACGCTTCCGATCTGCGTCTCCCGGTTTTGGCGCGACCACTATTCACCTCCAACCGCCGACCGGCCCGAGGTCCACACCTCTGCGGGCCTGGTGACGAATCTCGGCGATGAGCGGATGCACTGGAGGATCACCGTCAGTCCCCGTGAGAACCGGCGAGATCCTGACCGGTTCGACGTCCTCGTGGTGCGCAAGGGCCGCTTCGTCGCCCAGTACGTCTACTCGTGGGACGGCGGTGTCTCCGCCGTCCGCCAAGCGCTTCAGCGCGTCTGAGCGCGCCGACACGGCCTGACGGCATCGCCAACGGTTGTCCTTCGCGTCGCAGCCGGCCTGCCGCTACACGTCGTGTGAGCCCCCTTGCAAGCGGGTAGGCAGCGTGCGTGAACGGCGTTCTCCTCGTCTCCGGGCTGATCGCGATCGCCGGCGTGATCGGCTGGATCGCTCTGCTGATCTGGGCGTCGGTCGAAGATGGCCGGGAACAGCAGCGACGAGACAGGCAGCGAAGGCCCCGGTAGCGAGTCCTGTCGTCCTGGAGAGCGAGCCGCAAGAGGCAGCGATCCCGGCTCCCCTCGACCCTGCGAATATGAGAACATATGTTCTTGTCAGCGCGGGCGACGATCCTCCACGCCGACGTCGACTCGTTCTTCGCGTCCGTCGAGCAGCGAGACGATCCACGGCTTCGCGGCCGGCCCGTGGTGGTGGGCGGCTGGGTCGTGCTCGCGGCCAGCTACGAGGCGAAGGCGTGGGGCGTGCGAACCGCGATGAGCGGAGCCGAGGCGCGTCGGCGCTGCCCGGAGGCGGTCGTGGTGCCTCCGCGCATGCAGGCCTACGCGAAGGCGAGCAAGGCGATGTTCGAGGTCTTCGACGATGCCACCCCGCTCGTGGAAGGGCTCTCGATCGACGAAGCCTTCCTCGACGTCCGCGGGATGGAGCGGGTCGCCGGGTCGCCGATCGAGATAGCCGAGCGCCTGCGGCAGGACGTTCGCGAACGGGTGGGCCTGCCGATCACGATCGGCGTCGCACGGACGAAGTTCCTGGCGAAGGTCGCGAGCGGCGTCGCCAAGCCCGACGGGCTACTCGTCGTCGACCCCGACCGCGAGCTTGCCTTCCTCCATCCCCTCCCAGTCGAGCGACTCTGGGGCGTCGGGCCGACGACCGCGCGGAAGCTGCACGCGCGTGGGCTCACGACGGTCGGGGACATCGCCGGGCTCACCGAGGCGTCGCTCGTGATCGCGCTCGGCGGCGCCACCGGCCGGCAGCTCCATGCACTCGCTCACAATCGCGATCCGCGCCTCGTTCGAGTCGGACGCCGCCGAGGCTCGATCGGTTCGCAACGTGCCCTCGGCCGCTCGCCCAGGTCTCCGGCCGCGATCGACGCGACCCTGGTGGCCCTCGTCGACCGCGTCACCCGGCGGATGCGTGCGGCCGGCCGAGTCGGCCGCACGGTCGTCCTACGCCTCCGCTTCCGCGACTTCTCGCGGGCGACCCGGTCCTACACGCTTCCGAGACCGACGGCCCAAACCCAGGCCATTCTCACCGCGGCACGGATGCTCGTCGCGGCGGCGGCCGCGGAGATCGAGGGGCGCGGTCTGACGCTCGTCGGCGTCGCCGTCGCCAACCTCGAGTCGGACGCCGCGCTCCAACTCACCCTGCCGCTGACCGAGAGGAGCGCGGATCAGCTGGATACGGCCCTCGACGCGGTCCGGAACCGATTCGGCTCGACGGCGATCACCCGAGCGGTGCTCCTCGGACGCGATCCCGGCCTGACGATGCCGCACCTGCCGGACTGAGCCGGCACGCCTACGCCCCGGCCGTCTCCAGATCACTCTTGGTCGGGAGCGTCGCGGGGAGGCGAAAGCCGCCGGCCTCCTCGAGCACCCCGATCCGCGCCGCGAGCGGCGGGTGGGTGTTGAACAGGCCGGACACGAACTTCGCCGGCCCGGTCGTGTTGCGCAGCGGCGTTTCGATGTACAGGTGGGCTGTCGCCTGGTTCACGTGCTGGATCTCGCGCTGGTCCAGCTCGAGCCGGCGCAGAGCCAGCGCGAGCCCTTCGGGGTCGTTCGTGATCTCGGCAGCCGAGGCGTCCGCCAGGTACTCACGGCGGCGCGAGAGCGACATCTGGATCATCACGGCCGCGAGCGGAGCGAGGATGATCGTCACGATCGCGAGCACGAGGAAGATCCAGCCCGAGCTGTCTCCGCCCTTGCGCCGCCCCCCGCTACCGCCGAAATAGAGCATTCGCGCGAGCAGATCGCTGATCAATGCGACGACCCCGACGAGAACGGCCGCCAACGTCATCAGCCGGACGTCCCGGTTGCGGATGTGCGAGACCTCGTGGGCGAGCACCCCTTCGAGCTCCCGCTTGCTCATCGCCTCGAGCAGTCCCCGCGTGACGACGACGTAGCTCGTCGCCGGTGTCCGGCCGGCAGCGAACGCGTTCGGTGCCGGATCGTCGACGACGTACAAGGGGGGCGCCGCCTCCATGCCCGCCGCGATCGAGACGGTGTCGATCAGGTGGTAGACCTCGGGCCATTCCTCACGAGTGACGGGTCGCGCTCCGGTGAGCCTGGCGACCATCTTGCCGCTCGAGATGTAGGCGTAGATCCCGTACGCGGCACCGATGCCGAGCACGAGCACTCCGACGCCGACGTCGTAGAGGGCGTAGACCGAGCCGGCGATCGCGGCGATCAGAAGAGCGAACGCAGCGAGAACGAGAGCGGTGCGGAAGCGGTTCGCCCTGATCTGCTGCTGCAGGGTCACGACTGGAAGCTGACCGCCGGAAGCTCGCGATCGGCTGTCTCGGCGGCGAAGAACTCGCGCTTGACGAAGCCGAAAGGACCTGCGAGCAGCACTGCCGGGAACGTCTGGATCGCGTTGTTGAAGCGCAGGACGGTCGCGTTGTAGTACCGGCGGGCGGCGGCGATCTTGTCCTCGGTGGCGGCGAGCTCGTTCTGCAGCTGGAGGAAGTTCTCGTTCGCTTTCAGGTCCGGATACGCCTCGGCGACGGCGAACAACCGACCGATCGCAGCGGTGAGCAGGTTGTCCGCCTCCGCAGCGGCGGCAGGCCCCTGTGCCCCGGCCACCGCAGCCCGCGCCCGGGTAACCGCCTCGAACGTGCCCCGCTCATGAGCGGCATACCCCTTGACCGCCTCGACGAGATTCGGGATCAAGTCGTTCCGGCGCTTGAGCTGCACGTCGATGTTCGCCCAGCCGGTGTCGGCCTCGTTCCGCAGCCGCACCATCCGGTTGTAGAGCAGCCCGACGAGGACGAGCAGGACGACGACGATCGCGACGAGAACGTAGACGACGGTCATGCCGTCACGATAACGGCGCCGGGATGGCAGGGCGCGAGATAGCTTGCCGGTGTGGCCGACCTCTCAGAGCTCTTCGAGCGGAACCGCGCCTGGGCGGCGGCGACGCTCGCCGAAGACCCCCGGTTCTTCTCCGACCTCGCCGAGCGCCAGACACCGGAGTACATGTGGATCGGCTGTTCCGACAGCCGCGTTCCGGCCAATCAGATCGTCGGCCTCGCCCCCGGGGACGTATTCGTCCACCGGAACGTCGCGAACGTGGTCGTCCACACGGACCTCAATTGCCTCTCGGTGCTGCAGTACGCGGTCGACGTCCTCGCCGTGAAGCATGTGATCGTCTGCGGGCACTACGGCTGCGGCGGTGTTGACGCTGCCCTGGAGGGAACACGACACGGCCTCATTGACAATTGGCTACGCCACGTGATGGATGTCGCCGAGAAGCACGCGCTCGAGATCGCTTCCGTCCCGGAAGCCCAGCGTCTGAACCGGCTCTGCGAGCTGAACGTGATCGAGCAGGTGGTCAACGTCTGCCAGACGACGATCGTCGAGGACGCCTGGGCGCGCGATCAGGAACTGACCGTGCACGGGCTGATCTACGGGCTTCAGGACGGCTTGCTGCGCGATCTCGGAGTCAGCCGCGGGCCGCGGTCGGAGCGACGCTAGCGGGCGGTACCGACGAGCTCGCCCGCGGCCGCGGCGAACGCCTCCGTGTGCCGATCGACATCGGCCGCCACTGTCTGAGGCGACATCAGCGCCATGTTGTGGAACGGCGTGATCAGGACGCCGCGGTTCATCAGGTAGAGGTGCAGGAACGTGTCGAGCTGCGGGTCTGCCGCTGCGGCCGACTCGCCCCCGTTGCGCGGAGGCGTCGGCCGGAAGCGGTACTCGGCCCGGGCGCCCAGCTGGACGATGTGCCAGGGCAGCCCGTGCGCATCCAGCGCGGACTGGACGCCGGCGGTGAACCGCTCGGCGAGAGGAATCATGCGCGCAAACGCCTCGGCGGTCAGGCTCTCGCGCAGTGTGGCGCGGGCGGCCGCAAGCGAGAGTGCGTTGCCGGCGAGCGTGCCTCCGACCCCGCCCGTGTCCTCGAGATCGGCGTCGTCCATCGCGAGCAGGCGGTCCGCGATCTCGCGCGTCATCCCATATGCACCCAGCGGGACGCCGCCGGCGATGGACTTGCCGACGGTGAGGATGTCGGGCTCGAGCCCGTGAGCAGCCGTGTAACCGCCGGGCCCGGTGCTCATGGTGTGCGTCTCGTCGATCACGAGCAGCGTGCCCGTCCGGCGCGTGAACTCGCGGAGGCCGCCGTGGAAGCCGGGCTCGGGGAGAACGATGCCGATGTTCGTGAGCGCCGGCTCGGTGAGCACGCAGGCCACATCGCCGGGGGCGAGCGCATCGGCGAGCGCATCGAGGTCGTTGAACTCCACGACCTTGGTCGTCTCGGTGGGATCGACCATCGGGCCTACGTTGCCCTCGCGCGAGCGTGGCAGGCCGTTCTCGAGGGTGACGAACGCCTCGTCGACGGAGCCGTGATAGCAGTAGTTGAAGACGAGCACTTTCGGACGCCCGGTGATCGCCCTCGAGAATCGGAGCACCCAGCGGTTAGCGTCCGTCGCCGTCAGTGCGAACTGCCATGCAGCGAGACCGAACCGACGCTGAAGCTCCTCCCCCACCCAGGCCGCGTCCTCTCCGGGGAGCATGGTCGTCGTCCCCCTGCGGATCTGTCGCTCCACCGCAACCGCCGTCGCCTCCGGCGCATGGCCGGCCATCGCACCCGTGTCGCCAAGGCAGAAGTCGACGTACTCGTTGCCGTCGACATCGGTCACGCAGGCACCGTGCGCCTCTGCGAAGAACAACGGGAATCCACCGGCCCATTTCGTCATCCAGCTCATCGGCACCCCGCCGAGGAGGGACCTGCTCGTCCGGTCGAAAAGTGCTCGCGACCGCGGGTTGCGTTCGGCGTGAGCGTCGCGCTCGCGAGCGATCAGCTCGACGAGCCGGTTCCGATCGATCACGACGGTCGGATCCATCAGCCGTCACCCGAGCGCCCGGCGAGAATTGCGTCGGCGATCCGCTCACCGATGATCGCGGCCGGCAAGTTGGTGTTGGCGCGGGGAACGGTCGGCATGAGCGAGCAATCTGCGACCACGACTCGGGGCCAGCCTCGGACGCGACCGGCTCCGTCACACACGGCGAGCGGATCCGAGTCTGCCCCCATCGCGCACGTACCAGCCGGGTGGAAGTAGTGCGCGTGGAACTGCTCGATCGAGCCGCCGAGGCTCGGTGCGATCTCGGCTCCGATCAGCGACCGCAACGGCTCGGTCGCGGCAAGCTCGCGACCTCGCTCGGCCCCTTCGGCCAGAACCGCGAGATCGATCCCGCCGGGGTCCGAGAGGTAGCCGTGGTCGAGCCGTGGTGCGGCTTCCGGATCAGGGCCGACGACATTCGCACGGCCCCGGGAACGGGGCTCCAGCGCAGCCACCGCAATCACGACGCGGCCGGCCATGAGGCTGTGCGGGTGGCCGGCGACCGGGAAGACGTGGAGGTCGTAGGGGCCGGTCGAACGGCTCGAGCATACCTTGCCGATCGTCTGCTCCTCGGGCGTGAACCTCACCGCCACGGACTCCTCCAGGAGTTGTCGAAGCCGGTCCGAGCCCGCGAACTCGAGCTCGACGGTCGGATGATCGTGGAGATTTCGCCCTACGCCCGGGAGCTCCAGCCGCATCTCGATCCCGACCCCGGTGAGTGCGGTCGGATCGCCCACCCCGGAGCGTTGCAGGATGGCCGGCGAGCCGTACGCTCCTGCCGCGAGCACGACTGTCTCGGCGAGGACGCCGATCTCTTCGCCGTCCCGGCGCAGCCAGCACCTCGACGACGGTTCCGTTGGGGACGATCCTGTCGCAGAGCGCACGATCGAGGATCGTCAGGTTGGGGCGGCTGCGGGCGGGATCGACGTACGCGAACGCCGCGTTGACCCTGACGCCGCGTTCGATGTTGACTGGCTCGATCCCGAATCCGACGCCACCGTCGAGGTCGTCGAGGTCATCGGCTCGCGGCAACCCGAGCACCGCAGCCGCCTCGAGGCAGGCACGGTGGAACGGCCCGATTTCGTCCTCTGCATACGGTCGAACCTCGAAGGCCTGCAAGGCGCGGGCGAGCGCGGGTCGGACGGCGTCGGCGCGCCAGCGCGGGTCGCCGGTCGCCGCTGCCCACGCGTCGTAGTCGGCAGGGCAACCGACCGCCACAACGCAGCCGTTGTGAGAGGAGCAGCCTCCGATCACCCGGGCGCGCGGGAACGGAATCGGTTCGCGCCCGGCGATCACGCCACTCGCGTAGCCCCAGTCGTGCGAGGCGACAAGAGCACCGCCGTCGAGGAGATCCGCCGGCCAGAGCCCTGATGCTCTCGGGCCGTAGTCGGGCCCGGCTTCCACGAGGACGACCTGCGCGTCGCTCTCCGCAGCGAGCCGACCGGCGACGACACAGCCGCTCGTCCCCGCCCCGACGACCACGACATCACAGGCGATCGCACCGGCCACGCCGCGAGTATCTCACGGCACATGGCTACCAACCGGCGCCCACTCCGCATATCGTCGTTGCGTGGGATCCGCGCCTCTCGAGCTCCTGTTTCTCTCCGGCGACGACGTGCGGAAGCTCCACCTCTCGGACGCAGACGTCTTCGATGCGGTCGAAGCGGCGGTGCGCGCACAGGGTGAGGGGGCCGTCACGCTCGACCCACGCGTCCACCACGTGCCCGACCCGGAGTTCCCCGGCCACTTCAACATTCTCCGCGCCACCGTCTGGCCGCTCGCGGCGACAGGGGTCAAGGTCGTCGGCGACTTCGTCGACAATCACATGCGCGGCCTGCCCTCCGAGCTCGCGCTCGTGACCCTCTTCGATCCGCGGACGGGTGTCCCGATCGCGATCGTCGACGGGACGGAGATCACGGAGCGGCGCACCGGGGCACTCACGGCGCTCGGCGGCCGGGAGCTCGGTAAGCCCGGGTCGGGGGTGCTCGCGCATCTGGGTGCCCGCGGCACCGCGTTCTCCAACGTGACGATGCTCGACCGGGTGTTCGACTTCGCAGAGATACGGGTCACGAGCAAACGGGTCGATTCGAGGCGTGCCTTCGGGACAGAGCTCGAGCGCGCGCTCGGAAAGCCCGTCCGTGTGCTCGAGACGATCGAGGAGACCGTGGTCGGCGCGGACATCGTCGTCGAGGCGACGCGACTCGAGCGGCCGGCTCCGATTCTGCGGACGGTGTGGCTCGAGCAGTGCACGCTGCTGATCCCCTACGGCACGATGAGCGTGCTCGAGCTGGACGTGCTCGACGCCTTCGACAAGGTCGTCGTCGACGACTGGGGGCAATGTGGCCGGGACGATCCGTTCGGCGCCCTCCGGCCGCAGGTCAGGGCCGGACGGCTCACGGCCGAGTCGCTGCACGCCGAGCTCGGCCAGATCGTGGCCGGCCGGCGCCCTGGGCGGGTCGACGACGGCGAGCGGATCCTGTTCTGGCATCGAGGTCTCGCGACCACGGATGTCGCAGTCGCGTGGCGTGCCGTCCAGCGCGCCCGCACCGAGGGCATCGGGACCGTCCTCAGGTACCGCTCGTGAGCGAGCTCGCCGGAGACGGGCTGAGCCGTGCGGACTACGAGCGCATCGTCGGCACGCACGCACGCGGTCACGATCTCCACCACCACGCTCGAGACGGTCGCTGCGACGCGCGAGCGGATGCTCGAGCACGTCGAGACCGGCGTGCCGGCGTACGGGATCACGACCGGTCTCGGCTTGCTCGCCGGCATCGAGGTCGGGCCCGCAGAGCAGGACGAGCTCCAACGCTCGCTTCTGACGGCGCGTGCCTCCGGGCTCGGCCCGCCGCTCGCGCCGGAGGTCGTGCGCGGCGCGATGCTCGTCCGGCTCGCCGGGTTCCTCCGAGGAGCCGCGGGAGTCACGCCGGAGCTCTGTCGCTTCATCGCCGCCCGCCTGAACGACGGTTGGTCGCCCGTCGTCCCGAACGGGCCCTACGGGGCCGCAGGGGAGATCGGCCCGCTCGCGCATCTGTTCCAGACCTTCGTCGGGGAGGGACTCGTGGTGACCGACGGCGGCCCAGATCCCCGCCGGCGATGCGCTCCGGCGCCGCGGCGTCGAGCCCTACCGCCCGTCTGCCAAGGAGGGTCTCGCGCTCGTGAACGGCTCGCCGTTCGCTACGGCGCTCGGGATCGCACTCGCCCACCGCGGTCGCGGTCTCGTCGCGACAGCGAGCGTGACGGCCGCTCTCGGCGTTGCCGTGACGGGATCGGGCGCCCGTGCCCTGTCACCGCGGGTCGGAAGGCTCGCGGGTGTCGACACCGTGACGCGCGTGCAGCGCGGGCTGGCATCGCTGCTCGCGGACGAGGACGTCTGGGGCGACCAACCCCAGCCGCCCGTGTCGACCCGCGTCCTGCCGCAGATCCATGGCGCGGCGCTCGACGCCGTTGACGCGCTGGACGCGTTGCTCGACGACCGGCTCCGCGGCACGACCGACTCTCCGGTCTATCTCGAGCCGGGCGAGGGCGAACCGGGAGGGCTCTATCCGTCGGGCGCCTTCCATGCCGTCGACGTCGTGCTCGGGCTCGAGTTGCTCGCACTCGCCGCCAGCCACGTCCTCAACCTGCTCGAGAAGCGCCTTCACCGTCTCCTCGACGCGCGGTTCTCCGGCCTACCCGACCAGCTGACCACCCGGCCCGGGGCACAGGCAGGCGCGGTGGCGCTGCACAAGACGGTCGTCGGCCTGGCAGCAGCGTCGCGAACGCTCGCGGCTCCCGCCTCCGTGCACGCCTTGGACACCTCGAGCGGCCAGGAAGACGTGCAGTCATTCTGCTTCCTCGTCGCCTCGCGGGTGGCCGACGTGCTCGACGCGCTCGAGAACGCCCTCGCCTGCGAGCTCGTCGCGCTCCGGCAGGCGGCGCACCTGGCGGAAACGCGGCCGGCGGGCGCACCGCTCAGGCGCGTCGTCCAGATCGTCGCCGACGCCGTGCCTCCGATCGACCGCGATCGGACGCTCTCGGCCGACGTCCTCCGGGCTCGGGCACTCGTCGCGTCGGGCGCGATCACGACCTGACACGCGGATACGCTGCGCCCCATGGCACATCGTTCCGGAGCCCCGTCCACCCGCACCCGCGTCAAGCGGGTCCACGACCTGGGGGCCTACGACCGCTCCACGATCGACGCGATCCTCGACGCTGCTCTCGTCTGCCATCTCGGCTTCGAGCGCGAGGGGCAGCCGTTCGTGATCCCGACACTCCACGCCAGGATCGGCGACCTCCTGTACGTGCACGGCTCGTCTGCGAGCCGCACGGTTCGGGCGCTCGGCGAGGGCATCCCGGCGTGCGTGACCGTGACACTGCTCGACGGCATCGTCCTCGCACGCTCCGTCTTCGAGCATTCGATCAACTATCGCTCCGTCGTCGTGCTCGGCACCGCGACGCCGGTCACCGATCCCGACGAGAAGAACACCGTGCTCGAGGCGTTCACCGAGAAGCTGCTGCCCGGCCGCTGGGCGGACGCGAGGCAGCCGACCCGCAAGGAGCTGAAGGCGACCGGGGTCCTGTCACTCCCGATCGACGAAGCGTCGGCGAAGGTGCGCACCGGTGCCCCGGACGACGGAGAGTCCCCGGACGCCGAGCTCGACGTCTGGGCGGGCCACATTCCACTCGTCCTGCACGCTCTCCCGCCCGTGCCGGCGCCGGAGCTCCGGCCGGGGATCCCGGTTCCCGCCTACGCACAGAGCTACCGCAGGCAGGGCCTCACCGACTGAGCACGCGGCAGGCGACCGAGGCCTCGCGTTACCTGCCGAGCCACCCTCTGCGCCGGAAGTAGGTGAGAACGATCGCGAGCGTCATCAGCTCCAGCCCGATCCCGAAGACGAGGAAGTGGCCCAGACCGCCTGCGTGCTCGACCATCCAGGCGAGATTCTGACCGAAGAACCCCGTCAGGAAGGTGAGCGGCATGAAGACGGTGGCGATGATCGCGAGCTGCTTCATGACGGCGTTGAGCCGGTTCGAGACGGTCGAGAGATAGACGTCCATCGCGCCGGTGATCAGGTCGCGATACGTGTCGACCATGTCGCCGATCCGGATCAGGTGGTCGTAGACGTCGCGGAAGTACCGCTGGTCGTCGTCGGTCATGCCCGGAAACGACTCCACCCCGACGACGATCGACGCGAAGAGGTCGCGCTGCGGAGAGATCACCTTCCGCATGCCGACGAGCTGACGCTTGATCGAGAAGATCTCCTGCAGCTGCGTCTCGTCCGCGTCGCGGAAGATGCCGTCCTCCAGCAGGTCGACGCGGTCGTCGATCGCCGCGAGGCGGGGGAAGAAGCTGTCGACGAGGCCGTCCACCACGGCGTGCAGCAGACGGGCGGGGTCGTCGACCGGTGCATCGCGCTTGACGTAGCGCTGGCGGAGGCCGTCGATCGAGGGGGCATCGTCGCGGTGCAGCGTGACGAGGTAGCGATCGGAGTAGAAGCAGTGCACCTCGACGAGCCCGTCACTGTCCTTCTCGCCCGACGCTCCGAACACGACCAGGAACACGTATCCGTCGTAATCGTCGATCTTCGGCCGCTGATCGAACCGCCAGGAATCCTCGAGAGAGAGCGGGTGGAAGCCGAACTCCTCCCGCAGGATCTCGAGATCGCCGGGCTCCGGCTCGCGCACGTCGAGCCAGAAGAAGTCACCGCTGTCGACGAGCTCGCGCACCCTGGCACGCTCGAGGTGGAGCCGCCGGTCGGCGCTGCAATGGACCACGTTCGCGGGGCCCGGCGGCACGTGCTCTGAGCTCACCGGCAGATGGTACGCCGGGGGCCGGAGGCCGCCCGCCCGCCGGTCTCAGGCGGATCGGGCTCCACTCGCAGGACGGTAGGCTCCTCCCCGTGGACTTCGACACCGTCGTGATGAAGTTCGGAGGCTCGTCGGTCGCCGATCCCGACAAGATCAGGCACGTTGCGCAACGGCTCGTCGACGCCAAGCAGCGGGGCCTGCGCGTCGTGGGCACGGTCTCGGCGATGGGGAAGACGACCGACGGCCTGATCGATCTCGCGCACCAGGTCTCCCCCACGCCGAACGTACGCGAGTTCGACATGCTCCTCTCGACCGGCGAGCGGATCGCATGCGCTCTCGTGGCGATGGCGATTCACGACCTCGGCCAGGAAGCGGTGTCCCTGACGGGGTCGCAGGCGGGCATCCTCACCGACGCCGCCCATATGAAGGCCAAGATCCGGGAGATCAGAGGCGATCGGGTCAAGGACGCGCTCGACCAGGGCAAGATCGTGCTTGTCGCCGGTTTCCAGGGATTTTCGCGTGACACGATGGAGATCACGACGCTCGGCCGCGGTGGCACCGACGCGACCGCCGTCGCCCTTGCCGCCGCCCTCGGAGCCGCCTGCGAGATCTACTCGGACGTGTCCGGGGTCTTTACCGCCGATCCTCGCATCGTCCCCAACGCCCGGAAGCTGCCGACGGTCTCCTACGAGGAGATGCTCGAGATGTCCGCGTCCGGCGCGAAGGTGCTGATGCTGCGCTCGGTCGAGCTCGCGCGCAATCACGGTGTACGCATTCATGCCCGTTCCACGTTCTCGGACGAGGAGGGCACCTGGGTTCAGGAAGGAGCATCGATGGAGCAGCCAATCGTGTCGGCCGTGACCCACAGCGAGAACGATGTCGTCTTCACGCTGTCGGACATCCCCGACCGGCCCGGCGTGGCGGCGCTGATCTTCGACGTCGTCGGAGCCGCTCACGTGAACGTGGACACGATCATCCAGAACGTCGTCCACGGCAACGCGGAGATGTCGTTCTCGGTTCCGACCGAGGACGTCGCCGCGACCCAGGCCGCGCTCGAGAGCACGCGCGCCGAGCTCGGGGCCTTCACCGTCGAGGAGAACCATGACCTGGGGAAGGTGTCGCTGATCGGGGCGGGAATGCGCTCACACCCCGGCGTGGCAGCCAAGATGTTCCGGACGCTCGCCGACAACGAGATCAACCTGCAGATGATCTCCACCTCGCCGATCAAGATCTCCTGCATGATTGCCCGAGCCGAGATTCCGAACGCCGTCCGCGAGCTGCACGCGGCGTTCGAGCTCGAGAGGGAGCCGGTGCAGGAGTGATGGCGGGAACGGAGCAGGCAGGCTCCGCGCCGCCGCCGCCGAATCACGCGAGCGATGGAGATCTCCCACAGGGCGACGCAGGCGCTGATCACGGGCGCGGTCGGGATCGTCGCGGTCTTCGCGGTGCGGTTCTCGCTCGACTTCGCCTACAACCGATACGAAAACAGGCTCAAGCAGCGCGATCCGATGGCGGTTGCACGCCGACGCACGACCTTCAACTTCTCGAGGCGGGTGGTCGTCGCCATCGTCGCAACCGTGGCGATCTGGGGTGTGCTGTCGCTCTACGACGTGACGTCGGAGATCGGGAAGGCGCTGCTCGCCTCGAGTGCCGTGCTCGCACTCTTCGCGGGCCTTGCCTTCAGCACACCGCTCTCGAACCTGGGTTCGGGCCTCCTCGTGGCTTTCACGCAACCCCTGCGCCTCGGTGACCGTGTCTCAGTCGCGGGCGAGACGGGGTTCGTCGAGGAGATGAATCTCATCTACACGACGCTCGTCACCGACGACGCGCGTCGCATCTTCGTCCCCAACACCCACCTGACGACCAACGCGATCGTCAATCGCACGATCAAGGACCCGCGCCGGCTCGTTTCCGCGCGGTACCCCGTCTCGATCGAGACGCCGATCGACGAGGCACGCGTGGTACTCCACGACGCGATCGCCGAGATGCCGGGCACCCACGCCGGGGACGCGCGGGTCAGGGTCGGAGAGATCGGCGATCGCACCGTCTGGCTCGATGCTGCGACCTACGCCCCGATCGACGCCGACGTCGTCGAGCTCGCGAGCGAACTCCGCGAGCGCGGCCTCCTCGCTCTGCGCGACGCAGGCTTCCTCGCAGGCTGAACGGAAGCGCCGGGTCGCTTCCCGGCGAAACGGACGGCCCAGGGTGCCTGCCCTTGTCGGGAGACACCCTGCTCCGTCCTGCGCGAGAACGCTCTCCGGGCCGTCAGCCCTCTGCGGGGGCGGGCGCCGCGTCGGGCGCCGCTTCACGCGGCAGGTACAGCACCGTGTAGAGGACGGCCGCGAGCACACCGCCGGCGAACGGGCCGACGTAGTAGATCCACGCGTCGCTCCATGCTCCACCCTGGACGAGCTCCGGGCCGAACGCGCGCGCCGGGTTCATCGCGGCGCCCGTCAGCACGCCCCCGAGCAGGATGTCGACGGTCACGATCAGGCCGATTCCGAGCCCGGCGATCGCCTTGAAGCTCCCGCGCGGATCGACGGCAGTCGCGAACACGACCCAGACGAGGAAGAACGTGAGGACGCCTTCGATCAGGACGCCTTGCCAGGCGGTCGTGCCGAGCCCGAGCGACGGAGCTCCGAGCGCCTTGTCGAGTTCGGACGGCAGCAGCGCCTTGACGAGAAGCGCCGCGGCAACGGCGGACGCGAACTGAGCGAGCACATAGACGACTGCGAGTGCAGGCTCGATCCTGCGGGTCACGAGGGCGCCGAGCGTGACGGCGGGATTGAAGTGCGCGCCGGAGATGTGACCGAGCGCCGAGACCATGATGCCGAGCGCGAGGCCCTGCGCGATTGCGGCTCCGAAGACGCCGGCGACCTGGCCGCCTACCGCGATCGACATCGAGACTGCAAAGACGAGCGTGAAGGTGCCGAGAAACTCGGCGACTGCTTTGCGCGTGGGGTCGTATTCCATGCCGCGAGTATCGAGTGACCGGCGGACGGAAGACCGGGGTCAGGTCTTCCTCGTTCCTCCCGGCGATGACCGGCGGAAGACCGGGGTCAGGTCTTCCTCGTTCCTCCCGGCGACGGCCGGAACGAGGAAGACCTGACCCCGACGTTCAGACGCAGTCCCGCAGGGCCTGAGCCTCCGGCAGCCCCTCGAGCTTCTTCAGCGTGTTGTTCTCGATCTGGCGGATCCGCTCGCGGGTGACGCCGAACGCCCGCCCGACCTCCTCGAGCGTGCACGGCTGGGTGCCGCTGAGCCCGAACCGAAGCTCGATCACCTTGCGCTCGCGCTCCGGGAGCGACGAAAGGGCCAGGTCGATGTCCTCACGGCGGAGGGAGAGCGAGGCGGTGTCGAACGGCGACTCCGCCGAGTCGTCCGGGACGAAGTCCCCCAGCGACGATTCCTCCTCCTCGCCGATCGGCTTCTCGAGCGAGACGGGCAGCTGAGCCATGCGAAGGATCTCGCGTACCTCTTCGGTCGTCATCTCGAGCTCCTCGGCGATCTCCTCGGGCCTGGGCTCACGGCCGAGCCGCTGCACGAGCTGCCGCTCGATGTGCACGACCTTGTTCAGCTTCTCCACCATGTGCACGGGGATCCGAATCGTGCGTGCCTTGTCGGCGATCGCACGGGTGACAGCCTGCCGAATCCACCAGGTGGCGTACGTCGAGAACTTGTATCCCTTGCGATAGTCGAACTTCTCGACCGCGCGGATCAGGCCCAGCGATCCCTCCTGGATCAGGTCGAGAAACGAGAGCCCTCGACCGAGATACCCTTTGGCGATCGAGACGACGAGTCGCAGGTTCGCCTCGATCATGTGCTGCTTCGCCGACATGTCACCCCGCTCGATGCGCTTCGCGAGCGACACCTCCTGGTCGGCAGTGAGCAGCGGCACCTTGCCGATCTCACGAAGGTAGAGCCGGAGCGAGTCGAGTGACGGCTCGACGCTCAGGTCGAGCTTCGGTGCTGCCTTCTCGTCCTCCACCGGAGCGGGCTCGTGCGGCAGCCGCTTGTGCTGCTCGCCCTCGACGAGCTCGATCGAATGATCGATCGCATAGGTGGTGAACTCCTCTAGCTGCTCCTTCGTCAATTCGACGTCCTCGAGCGCGTTGACGATCTCGTCGTAGGTGAGGAATCCCTTCTCCTGCCCTTGCTCAACGAGCTTGTGCAGTTCCTCGATGTCTGGCAGAGCAATCTCGACGGAGAGCATGAACCCCTTCTTCTCGTGGGTTGACGAAGACGAGCCCTGTTTCCCTGTGCCACCGTTCTCCCGGCCCCCAAAACCGGGGTCACCCCCTGCAGCCGCCGAATCCTATACGCGAGATCCCCCTCTTGGGACACGACTTTCAGGACAGACGCTGATCTCGCCGACGGTTTCCCCGTGGCTGTTTTCCACCGTGACGAAGCCGAGGTCACCCGTCTCGACGCCGAGCCGGCTCAAAAACCCGGCAAGTGCAGGGCGAATTGCCCGGAACGAGCCGTCCCCGACCTTCAATGCGACGGCCGAGCCCATCGTCCGAACATGCACAGAAGAGACCTTCGGCACCACCCTTGGCGACCCATCCGTCGAGCTCCCGGACGAGCATCGCATCCGCCGCGAGGGGCCCTCGTAGCATCTCGGGGTGCGCACGCATCGCTGCGATCACGCGCGCACCCCCGTCGAGTCGGGGCAGTTGCCCGAACGCGTGGGCGCAGCGGTCGAGCGGGAGCGCGAAGGTTGGAACGCCGCACCCGTCGTTCGCGACGACGACCGATGCGGGGTCGACGTCCGCCGCGCCGGCGATCTCCACGAGCAGCTCCGCCTGGAGAGGGTGCGACGCAAGGCGGTAGCCCTGCGTCTCGAAACCGCTGTCCTTGCAGACTGCCAGGAATCCGGCGTGCTTGCCCGAGCAGGTGTGGTCGATCGGGGGCACCGCCCCGGTCTCGAGGTCTGCCTCGGACGCGCCCGCCTTTCCGAGCAGCGTCCGGACGGCGTCGAGCTGTTCGGGCCGGGAGAGGTGCGAGGCGCACGCGATCGCGATCTCGCGATCGGCCAGATCGGGTCGGGTGCGGACGAGCGGGAGCACCTGCAGCGGCTTCGCGGACGACCGGAGGAACGTGACGAGACGCGGATCGCCGGCTTCGGCGACGATCCGCCCGTCGCGCACTGCGACGGCGTGCACCGTGTGGACCGCCTCGACCACACCGCCACGGGTCACCTCCACCTGGATCGGGCCGGCCATTCCGTGGGGATAATGCCTGCATGCCCGAGTTGCCGGAAGTTGAAGCCTGGGTGCGCGAGCTCGACCCGCTGGTCTCCCGGGTGCCGATCGATCGGGCGGGGCCGGGGCACATCGCGACGGTGAAGACCTTCGAGCCGCCGCTCACGACCCTCGCAGGCCGGCGTTTCGCCGGTGCGAGCCGGCGTGGGAAGAACCTGCTGTTCCCGACTGCGGATGGTGAGCTCGTGCTTCGCGTGCACCTGATGAGCGCGGGTCGCCTGCGCTATCACGGCGCAGGGACGAAGACGCCGAAGACACCGATGTTTCGGCTCACGTTCGCCGACGGCGGTGAGCTCGTGCTCACCGAAGGCGGCAAGAAGAAGCGGGCGGGGGTCTGGCTGTTCACGCCCGAGGCGCTCGAGGCCGAGCTCTCCCACCTCGGCCCCGACGCTCTCGGGCTCGGGGCGGACCGACTCGGCGAGATCCTCGCGCGCGAGCGTCGGCAACTGCATCCGTTGCTCCGCGACCAGCGGGCGATCGCAGGGATCGGCCGCGCGCACGCGAACGAGATTCTCTGGCTTGCGAAGCTCTCCCCGTTCAAGCTCTCCACCGACGTCTCGACGGAGGAAGCGGGGCGTCTCGCTGTCGCGATCGAGGACGATCTGACCCGGGCGCTCGCGCTGCGGGAGGCGGGTAAGGGCGACAAGGACGTCTACCGGATCCACGGTCATTTCGGCGAGCTCTGCCCACTCGGCCACGACACACTGCGTCGGGTGGATTTCGAGGAGCACACGATCACCTACTGCCCGACCTGCCAGACGGGCGGCAAGGAGCTCAAGGACCGGCGCCTGTCGCGGCTGCTCCGCTAAGGAAACGCGTGAGACGCTGCTGTCGGCCGTCGCGGCCGCGGCCCGCGGGCACGTCGCGATCGAAGGATCGGTGAGGCGCCCGACCACTGAATGCCGACCCTCGGGAAATAGCCAGTGCTACGTTCCGGGCATGGCCGACCTCCCACGTCTCGTTTCGGACATGCAGGCATCCGCACCTCCCGTCGAACTGGCCCTCTCCCGCGCGGGTGTGACCGGCGTGCAGAAGGCGATTCGCATCCGGAGAGGTGATGCCGAGACGGTGATGGCTGCCGAGATCGAGTGCACCGTCGACCTGCCCCGCGGCCAGAAGGGCGTGCACATGTCGCGGTTCCCGGAGGTGTTCGACGAGGCGATCGGCGACGCCGTCTTCGGCGAAGCGCGGATCGTCGAGGAGATCGCAGAGATGATCGCGCGCAACATCGTGGAGCGGCAGAGCGCCGTCCGGGCAGAGGTGCACATCACCGCGCGCTGGCCGATGCGACGAACGACGCCGGTCACGGGTCTCCCGACGCAGGAAATGGTCTCGCTGATCGGGATCGCCGCGGCGACCGAGCACGGGACGAAGCGCGTCGTCGGCGTCGAGGCGAGCGGGATCAATGCCTGTCCGTGCGCGCAGGGGCTCGTCGCCGGGCGGGCGGGGGAACGGCTGGCGGACGCCGGATACGCGCCGACCGACATCGAACGGATCCTCGAGCTGGTCCCGATCGCGACCCACAATCAACGGGGCCGTGGAACGCTGCTCGTGGGCACGGCACACGATCTGGATGCCGAGACCCTCGTCGATCTGGTCGAGCGCTCGATGTCCGCGCCGGTTTTCGAGCTGCTGAAGCGCCCGGACGAGCTGTTCGTCGTCGAGCATGCGCACCTGCAGCCCCGATTCGTGGAGGACTCCGTGCGCGTCGCGATCAAGAGCCTTCTGGACGAGGTTCCAGAGCTCGCCGACAACGATTTTGTGCTGTCTCGCCAGCTCAACCTCGAGACGATCCACGCCCATGACGTGCTGGCCGAGCGCTGGGGCACGGTCGGTGAGCTTCGCGACCGAGATTCGTGGCGCGGGCGGCGAGCGTCAGACGACGCTCGCCGACTGGCTCACCTCGTGACACACCTCGCTCACCGCCTGACGAAGAGCGCGCGAACGCCGGCGTTCCCTGTCATCGGCACCCGACAGGTGAGTCCGGTCTTGGCAACGGGGCAACCGGTCCACCGCCTCAGCTTCCAGCCGCGCGCCGGGACCGCTCCAGCGCGACGGGTGTGTACGACTCGGCGCTCGCGGCACAGTGGCCCGGGCAGGCGATCGACGCCGCGACGCTGGTCACGATGCCTTTTCCCGACACGGCAACGGTCAGGCGATACCTCGCAGGCGCGAACAGCGCACCGACATTCGCAGCCTGGGCAAGCATGACGGTGCACCCATTCGCTCCACGCAACCGCCGGACCAGCGGACGAACCGCCGGCCCGGATCCGGGCTGCGGCGCGAGCGCCACCTGCGAGCCGGCGTCGAACTCGACCGAGCACGCGGCGTCACAGTCGATGCCCGGCACGTCACTCCGCACGGACCCTCCTCCGGTCGGGTTCACGGCGAGCATGGCCGGCGGCGCCTCGATGTGGCGCAGCCAGGCCGAGTCCTGCAGGTCGAGCCAGCTGCCGGAGTGCGCGTAGTAGTCGTCGTGCCCGACGTCGAGCGCGAGTACGGCCAGCTGGGCGGACGACGCGTAGGGGTACAGGAGGTCGCCGGTCGAATCGCATGGATGGCCCGAGTCGCCGGGACAGGGTGCGCCGGACCGGTATCCGGAAGCGCTCCGAAGGCGTGCACGAGCTCGTGGGCCGCGACGACGGCAGAAGAGACACCCTGGCAGGCTGCGAGGTACACGACCGCGACACCCGGCCCGCTGCCGAGCCCCCGCCTTCACCGCACAGGTCGGCTGTCTGCGACCGGGCCCGTCGTAGTAGACGAGGTACTTCGAGTCGTGGGGATCCGGCCCGACGTTGTCGACAGCGTCCGACGATTCTCGTGAACCTCGTCGTCGGTCGCGCTGAGGTCGCCGGCCGACTGGGGCAGGCGGGCGAGCACGATATCCGCCTGCCGGCCACACGGGAACGTGGCGACGTCGAAGCGCGGCACGCGCGCGTAGTCCTGGCTTCGCCACCACTCCGTGATCGTCTCGACGTCGGCCGAGATCTGGGGGGCCCGCTGCATGCTCTGGTCGCCGCCGTCGGACGCGATCGCGTAGATGACCCGGATCGTCGGGCCGCCCGACGACCTGAGGGCGATCTCCGGCTGAGACGGTGCCGCACCAAGGCGCGGCGGCGGCGTTGCCCGCCACGGCAAGAGCAGCAAGCGCAGCCACGGCAAGCGCCGAAACCCCGTAGAGCGAGCGTTTCCGGCCCCTCAAGACCCTTCCTCCTCGTGTCCGGCAGACGCGTGCATGCGGATCCTCGGCGTCCACCTGACGGAAGTCAATGGGCTTGGCCGAAGAGGAGCTTGGCGCGCGCGCTTACGAGATCGGGGTAGCGCGGGACCCACGCGAGAATCGCGACTCGGTCCCGTGAACCAGGCGGCTGATGTTCTGCCGATGAAGCAGGATCACCGCCAGACTCGCGGCCGTGGCGAACAACACGGTCGGCCAAGGCTCGCCGAGCACCAGGCAGAAGAGAGGCAGGGCGACTGCCGTCGTGATCGAAGCGAGCGAGGCGTACCGGAACAGCACGAAGATCGCGAGCCAGACGAGCAGGCAGATCCCCGCCGCGAGCGGCGCGAGCGCTAGCGCCACGCCACCTCCGGTGGCCACCATCTTGCCGCCTTTGCTGAATCCGAGCCAGATCGGACGGGCATGGCCCAACATCGCCGCCGAACCGGTGAGTACGCCCACCCACTCGCCGCCGATCTTCAACCCGACCAGGGCGGGGACGAAACCCTTCGCGACATCGAGGAGTGCGACCGGGACGCCGAGCCAGCGACCGTATTGGCGCCACACGTTCGAGGCTCCGATGTTGCCACTCCCCTGCGCCCTGATGTCCTCGCCGCGCAGGAGCCTGACGACGACGACGCCGGACGGAATCGAGCCGACGAGATAGCCCCCGACGACGATGAGGGCGTTCTCGAGCACCAGGGGAGGTTACCGCTAGGCGGTCGGGATGTCGTACGTCGCGATCCAGCCGTTCACGACGGTCCAGTCGAGATTCGCGAAGAACGCGTCGATGTAGGCGCCACGATCGGTCTGGAAGTCGAGGAAGTACGCATGCTCGTAGACGTCGAGCGCGACGAGCGGCGTCGCGTTCCACACCGGGTAGGTGTTCTGCGCGTCGCCGATGTGGTTGAAGAGGCGGTGCTCGTCCCAGTCGTACGCGGTCCAGGCCCAGCCACGTCCGGCGACCCCCGTCGCCTTGAGGTCGTCGCGCCACGCATCGACCGAGCCGAAGTCGCGCTTGATCAAGCCCTCGATCGCGCCGGTCGGATCGCCGCCTCCACCACCGAGGTGACCGAAGTAGATCTCGTGGTTCTTGACCCCGCCGATCGCGAAGCTGAGGTCGACCTTCAGGGCCCGCAAGTCGGAGAAGACCTGATTCGCCCCCGAGCGGTCGACTGCCTCGAGCTTGGCGAGGATCTCGTTCCGCTTGACGACGTAGCCCTGATACAACCGGTAGTGGGCCTCGATGGAAGCACGTGAGATGCCGTCGAGCTCGAGCAGGGCCGGCTTCAGCGGACGTGGCGTGATCTCGGTGAAAGTTGGCATTCGAACGGGACCTCCGACTCGACAGGACGGCCCGCAGCATATCCTGGAGACTGGAATCGAACGAAGGAGAAGCAATATGGCATATCAACTACCCGAGCTGCCGTACGCGTACGACGCGCTCGAGCCGCACATCGACGCGCAGACGATGGAGATCCACCACAGCAAGCATCACGCTGCGTACGTCGCGAACCTCAACGCCGCCCTCGAGGGAACAGAGTGGATCGACCGTCCGATCGAAGCCGTGATCGCGAACCTCGAGATCCTGCCTGCAGACAAGCAGACGGCGGTGCGCAACAACGGCGGCGGCCACGCGAACCACGCGCTGTTCTGGGAGTCGCTCTCGGCAAACGGCGGCGGCGAGCCGGCCGGCGCGCTGGGTGAGGCCGTGCAGTCGACGTTCGACGGCTTCGGCGACCTGAAGGCGCAGATGGTCGACGCCGGCATCAAGCGGTTCGGCTCGGGGTGGTCGTGGCTCGTCTGGGACGGCACCGGGCTCGCGGTCCTCTCGACACCCAACCAGGATTCCCCGATCATGGACGGCAAGACGCCGCTCCTCGGGATCGACGTCTGGGAGCACGCCTACTATCTCAAGTATCAGAACCGGCGGCCCGAGTACCTCGAGGCGATCTGGAACGTCGTCGACTGGGACGCCATCGGCGCCCGATTCGAAGCCGCGCGCTAGACCGGCCCAGCTCCTCAGGGGGTGGGGTCGGCGCCTCACCCCCTCGGCAGCCTGGCTCGGTGCAGGGTGATCCCGATACGGTTGGCCGATGATTCCCATCCGGCTCGTCGAAGCACCTGTCGCGGCCGACGCCCGGCAGCCGGTGCAATCCGCGCCGCCGCGCCATGCGTAGGTCCTTGAGGTGGCAACCACCCTTACTCATCGCTTGCCCTCTGAGCCCCGAACGAGGACGATCACGCTCGTGAGCACACCCGAGGTGACAGACGGCGCGCTGATCGAGCGCGTCGCCAACCAGGAGCACAAGGCCTTCGAGGAGTTGTACGGGCGGTACGCCCGCCCGGTGCTCGGTCTGGCGCTGCGCCGGATCGGCGACCGAGGCCGGGCGGAGGACTCGGTGCAGGAGGTCTTCGCGGCGGTCTGGCGATCGGCCTCGAGCTACGACCGCGCGCGGGGCCCGGGAGGAGCCTGGCTCTACACGATCGCGCGCAACGCGATCATCGACAATCTCCGCCGACGTCCCGCTCCCACCGTCGCCGACCCGCCGGAGGCGGTCTCCACGAGCCCGACGCCGGACGAGGAGGCCGAGGCGTCATGGAACACCTGGCGCGTCCATCGTGCGCTCGAGACCCTGCCGGCGAGCGAGCGGGCGGTCATCGACCTGGCGTACTTCTCGGGACTCTCCCAGAGTGAGATCGCAGAGTTTCTGCATGTCCCGCTCGGGACGGTCAAGACCCGTACTCGCAGCGGGCTCGCACGGCTCGCCGATGTACTGGAGGGAGAGGTGTGAGCACCATTCCTCCCTTCGACGAGATTGTCGACGGCACCGACCCGGAGCGCGACCGGTTGCGCGCGACACACGACCTGCTCCTCGCCGCGGGGCCTCCGCCCGAGCTGCCGCCGTCCCTTCAGGCCGCGCCGGCCCAGCAGTCCCACGTGATCGCGATCCTTCCGCGTCGCCGGTACACCGCGATCGCTGCGGTCGCCCTCGCCGCCTGCGTGCTGTTCGGCGTGGGGTATGCGATCGGTGGACGTGACGTCCCGAAAGGGCCGGTGCGGACGATCGCGATGACGGGCGATTCCGGCGCGACTGCCTCGATCGCCCTGCTCGCGGCGGATGCGGCGGGAAACTGGCCGATGTCACTCGAGGTGTCCGGGCTGCCACCGCTGCCTGAGGGCAAGACGTACTCGTTATGGCTCACGCGCGGGGGCAAGCTCGCCGAGCCGTGCGGGGCGTTCGCGGTAGCCGCAGGGACGACCAAGGTTCCGCTGAACGCGCCGTATCGGCTGAAGCAATTCGACGGCTGGGTGATCGTCAGGACGGGCACGAAGGTGCCGTTGCTCTCCACCGCATAGCGGTGAGACCCGCACCTCCGGGCCGCGCGCTATCGTCCGCGTCGTGCCCGTGCCCCGTCCCCGCGGAGTCGTCCGCACCCAGTACGAGGACTTCGCCCGCCATGTTCTGACGGTGGGCCGCGCCCAAGCAGGACCGCACGGGAACGGGAACGGTCAGCGTGTTCGGGCATCAGATGCGCTTCGATCTCGCCGAGGGGTTCCCGCTCGTGACGACCAAGAAGGTGCATTTCACGTCGATTGCCTACGAGCTGCTGTGGTTTCTTCGCGGCGAGGGAAATGTCCGCTGGTTGCAGGAGCGAGGGGTCACGATCTGGGACGAGTGGGCCGACGAGGACGGCGATCTCGGCCCCGTGTACGGAGTGCAATGGCGCAGCTGGCCGACGCCGGACGGCGAACACGTGGATCAGATCGCCGAGGTCGTGCGGTTGCTGCGGGAGGAGCCCGACTCGCGTCGCATCGTGGTCAGCGCCTGGAACGTGGCCGACCTCCCGAAGATGGCACTCCAGCCGTGCCATGCGCTGTTCCAGTTCCACGTCGCAGGTGGCGACGGGGGCGGCGCGCGCGGGCGACTCAGCTGCCAGGTGTACCAGCGCAGCGCGGACGTCTTCCTCGGCGTCCCGTTCAACATCGCGAGCTACGCACTCCTCACGCACATGCTCGCGCAGCAATGCGACCTCGAGGTCGGGGATCTGGTGTGGACGGGCGGGGACTGCCACGTCTACGACAACCATCGAGAGCAGATCCAGACCCAGCTCGCGCGAGACCCATACCCGTTCCCGACGCTCCGGCTCCGCCGCCGACCGGCATCGATCTTCGAGTACGACTTCGAGGACTTCGACGTGGTCGACTACGTGCACCACCCGGCGATCCGGGCGCCGGTCGCCGTTTGACGGCGTGACCGCGTGAAGGTGTCCCTGGTGGCGGCCCTCGCGCGCGACGGCGTGATCGGGAGGGACGGCAGGATCCCCTGGCGGATTCCGGAGGACATGGCCTATTTTCGCACGCTGACGACCGGTCACCCGGTGGTGATGGGGCGCCGAACGTGGGATTCGCTGCCCGACAGGTTCCGCCCCCTGCCCGGGCGCCGCAACGTCGTCATCACCCGGAACGAGCAGTGGCGTGCCGACGGTGCCGAGCGCGCGGCCTCGTTCGACGAAGCACTGCGCCTCCTCGAGGGGACGGAGCAGGTCTTCGTGATCGGTGGCGCCGAGATCTACGCGTCTGCACTCCCGCGCGCGAACGAGCTCGTGCTGACGGAGATCGACCGCGACGTGGAGGGAGACGTGCGGTTTCCGGACTGGGATCGCGGGGCATTCCTCGAGGTGGCGCGGAAGCCGCACATCACCGACGACGGGACCGCCCTCGCATGGGTCACCTACGCCCGGGGTGACGGGCAGTGAACGGGCTCTACGTCGGCACGAGCGGGTGGTCGTACCCGTCTTGGCGCCCCGGCTTCTACCCGGCCGAGGCGCAGCCTGCCGATTTTCTTCGCTTCTACTCCAGCAGGCTCGACGCCGTCGAGCTGAACGCGACGAAGTACCGCTTGCCGTCGGAGGAGCAGTTCCGCTCGTGGGCGTCCCAGGTGCCGAGCGGGTTCCGCTTCGCGGTCAAGGCTCCCGAGGGTGTCGAACGCAGGCTCGGCACGTTCGAAGAACGGGTCCGTGGGCTGGACAGCCGACTGGGTTGCGTCCGCATCGTCGTCGAGCGGCCCCGTGACGACGGCTTTCTGGAGCTTCTCCTGGGCTCGGCCGACCCCGGCATCAGGTACGCCCTCGATCTACGCGATCCGAGCTGGGACGATGTCGAGGATCGGCTGGCCGAGTCGGGAGCGGTGCGGGTCGGCGATACCACGGGCCGCGCGGGCTGGGCATATCTGCGCTACCGCGAGCTCCGCTACACGGCTGCGGAGCTCGACCGGATCGCCTCGGACATCCGCGCTCTCGTGACAGCGAGGATCGAGACGTTCGCGTTCTTCCGTCACGGCGAGGCACCCGACGCCGCGGCCGCTGCCGCCGCTGTCGCGTCCCGGCTGCAGGCGTAGAGGACGACCGACCCTCGAGACGGCTAGATTCCGGAGGGATGGAACCTCGCCTCGACGCGATCGGGATCGTGACGGAGAACATGGGAGCCTCGTGCACCTTCTACCGGCTCCTCGGCGTCCCGGTCGGCGAGCCGGCGGAGGGTGAGGACCACTTCGAGGCCGCGCTTCCTTCGGGTGTCCGCCTGATGTGGGATTCGGTCGAGTTGATGAAGCAACTCGACGCCGGTTGGCAACCGGCTGTCGGACATCGCCTCGGGCTTGCGTTCCACTGCGGCTCGCCGGCAGGGGTCGACGAGACGCATGGCACCGTGCTCGCGGAGGGCTTCGCGTCGAAGAGCGAGCCGTGGGACGCGTTCTGGGGGCAGCGCTACGCCCAGGTCGTCGACCCTGACGGCAACGTCGTCGATCTCTTCGCGCCGCTCGATCGCTGAACAGGTCGCCGAAGGGCGGCGAGGCGTTGACTCGCCTAAGATCGGACGGTGGTTCCGGAAGCAGCGCTCGACGAGACCGATCTGGGACGAGTGCCCGCGGGCCCGGGCTGGTTCGTTTTGAACGCGCGCCACGCGCGCTGGCGCCATCGTGAAGGGCGAGGTCACTCACTGCCCTTCGAGGGCGAGACGGAGTTCCCCCAGGTCGGGATCGCCCTGTTCGTCCTCGGGCCGCGCGAGCCGATCGGGATGTACCACTGGGAATCCGACCAGGAGGACTTCCTCGTTCTCTCGGGCGAGGCGCTGCTCCTCGTCGAGGGCGAGGAGCGGCCGCTGCGGCAATGGGACTTCGTCCACTGCCCTGCCGGCACCGATCACATGATCGTCGGCGCCGGTACCGGCCCTTGCGTCGTGCTTGGGATCGGCGCACGAGAGCACCAGGCAGGCACCGAGTGGGGTGGCTACACGGTGTCCGAGGTCGCCCTCCGGCACGGTGCCGGGGTGCAGAAGGAGACGAGCGACGTCGAGCTCGCGTACGCCCGGTTTCCGGAGCCGGTGCAGGTGCCCTATCACGACGGCTTGCTGCCGGGCAGCTGAGACCCGCGACGACCCGGAGCCGACGCGCGGCTCTGCAGGATCCCTCGAACGGTGGAGTGTGCGCGCGGATGCTCAGGTCGAAGGGCGAAGTTGCCGATTCGGTGTCCATGCACGTTCGTCTGTCGGATTGCGAAGTGGGTGCCGCGACGGTGAGTGGATTCCTGAGCGTGGACCTGACGCGCACGGAGCTCGTCACGCTGCGGGAGACGATCGAGCTGACACCGGTCTTCAACGGCCGATCGGAGGCGCGCACCGCGATCCAGGAGCTGCTCCGCTCGCGAGCGCGCCTGCCTCTGCGCATCGAAGAGAGTGTGCTCGCCGCGCTCGCCCGGCGCATCGTCCCGATCGACGTCCCGTCGGCCGCTCTTCGGTCGAAGCTCAACCGCGTCCTCTCGGCGGCAGCAGCATCGACGGACGTCGCTCTCGCACAACCTGCATAGCCGGCAGAGCCGACGCAGAGCCGCGTAGGACGCTTCAGGACACGCGGATCGAGACGACCGTCGCACGCCACGCGCCGCGCGGGGCGGGAACGTCGACACCGGCTCCGACGCTCGCCCCCATGAGTGCGCTTCCAAGCGGCGAGTCGGGCGAAACGCCGCCGACGCTCGAGATCTCGATCTCCATCTTCTCGCCCTGCTCGTCCTCGATCTCGACGATCGAGCCGACGCCGACGGTGTCGGTCGAGGTGTGCTCGACCGTGACCGCGTGCTGGAGCTTGCGGCGGAGCCTCGTGATCCGCGCCTCGAGGAGCCCCTGCTCGTTCTTGGCCGCGTGGTATTCGAAGTTCTCCGAGAGGTCACCGAACTCCCTGGCCGTGGCGATCGCCTGGACGGCCGCGGCACGCTGTGGGCCCTCCATGTCGGCGAGATCGGCTTCGAGCGCAGAGCGCTGGGCGGCAGTGAGCTGCTGGCCTTCTGAATCACTCATGTCCAGAGCTTAGCCCGCACCACGCCTGGAAACTCTCGAGGCGCGGACCCCGTCGGCGCGAGCACGAGCCGGGGGCTGCGAGAAACGGCCCGAGCGTCCACGCAGCTGCCGATCGTGCAGCGGCGCCGAGCAGGCTAGAACAGCCCGACGGTCTCCCCGCTCTCGTCGATGTCGATCGCGAACGCGGCGGGTTGGGGGCCGAAGCCGGGCATCTGGAGCATGTCGCCGCAGAGTGGCACGAGCATCCCCGCACCGGAGTACACCCTGATGTCGCGGATCGGGACGACGAACCCTTCGGGGCGGTTGCGCTGGGTCGGGTCGTGGGAGAGGGAGAGGTGCGTCTTCGCCATGCAAATCGGGAGGTGCGCGAGGCCCTGCTTCTCGTAGCGTGCGATCGCCTCGCGGGCGGCAGGAGCGAGGTCGATCCCGTCGGCGCCGTAGACCGTCGTCGCGATCTTCTCGATCTTCACCGCGATCGGCTCGTCGTCGGTGTAGAGCATCCGGAAGTCGGAATCCGCCTCCGCTGCCGCCGCGACGACCTCCGCCAGCTCGACCGTCCCCTCCCCGCCCTGACCGAAGCCGTTGTGGATCGCGGCACCGTAGGCGCCGGCCTCGAGGGAGCGGGCCTTGATCAGCTCCAGCAGCTCCGGCTCGTCGTCGGGTCGGGTGTTGATCGCGACGACCGGCTGGATCCCGAAGGCGCGCACGTTCTCGATGTGCTTCGCGAGGTTCGCCATCCCGGTCTCGACCTCCGCCTGCATCTGGCTGAGGGCGGCCTTCTCGCGCCAATCGCCGCCGCCGTGATGCCGCAGCGCCCGCACCGTCCCGACGATCACGACGACGTGTGGCCGGAGGCCGCCGACACGGCAGACGATGTCCATGAACTTTTCCATTCCGAGGTCGGCCGCGAAGCCCGACTCCGTGATCAGGAACTCGCCCAGCTTGAGGCCGATCCGGTCGGCGATGATCGAGTTGTTGCCGTGGGCGATGTTCGCGAACGGGCCCGCATGCATGAAGCACAACTGCCCCTCCAGCGTCTGCACGATGTTCGGCTTCAACGCGTCCTTCAACAGCACCGCCATTGCGCCCGCGGCCTTGAGCTCGTCGGCCGTGACCGGATCGCCGGCCGGGGTGTAGCCGACGGTGATCGCCCCGAGCTTGCGGCGCAGGTCGGCCAGATCGGTCGCGAGCGCCAGGATCGCCATCACCTCGCTCGCCGCCGTGATATCGAAGCCCGATTCCGCTGGAATGCCGTTCTTGGCACCCCCCAGGCCGGCGACGATGTTCCGGAGCGACCGATCCGTGACGTCGATCGCCCGCCGCCAGCTGACCGAGGCGACCTCGGGCTCGTGGCGATGGAAGCGGTGCGCGTCCACCAGCGCGGACAACAGGTTGTTCGCGGCCGTGATCGCATGCATGTCGCCCGTGAAGTGCAGATTGATGTCCTCCATCGGCACCACCTGCGCATAGCCGCCGCCTGCGGCGCCGCCCTTGACCCCGAACACCGGCCCGAGCGACGGCTCCCGCAAGGCCAACACCGCGCGTCGGCCGATCTTCCCGAACCCCTGCGTCAGCGACACCGAGGTCGTCGTCTTCCCCTCGCCTGGCGGGGTCGGCGTGATCGCGGTCACATTGACCAGCTTTGCGTCCGGGCGCCCGGCCAGCCGCTCCAGAATCGAGAGGTCCACCTTCGCCTTGTAGCGCCCGTAGAGCTCGAGCTCGTCCGGCTCGATTCCGGCCTCGGCGGCGACGTCGGCGATGGGGCGCATGGTGGCTGCCTGCGCGATCTCGAGACTGGAGAGCATTTCCACCCTTTCGGTGCTCAATGACTCACCGCGGCCGCGGCGAGCTCGGAGACGAGGTTGTCGGTGTAGAAGCGCTCCAGCCTGAACGGCTCGATCAGCTCCGGCGTCTTCCCCGTCGCGATCAGCTCGGCGAGCGTGACGCCGGTGATGGGAGCCGCCTTGAAGCCGTAGGTGCCCCAACCGCAATCGACGAGGAAGCCGTCGACCTCGGTCAGCCCCATGATCGGGCTGTAGTCCGGGCTCATGTCGCAGAGGCCGGTCCAGTGGCGCAGGATCTTCGTCGCGTGCAGCTGCGGGAACAGCTCGAGGATGTGCCGGCACGCGTACTCGATGAACGGGAACGTGCCCTTGTTCGAGTACGTGGGATAGGGCTCGACCTCGGCCCCGATCAGAAACTCACCGCGGTCGGTCTGGGAGCAGTAGATGTGCATCTGCGCCGAGACGATGATCTTGTCGAGGAATGGCTTCACGGGCTCGGTCACGAACGCCTGCAGGATCGAGCCGGTGATCGGCAGGGGCACGCCTGCCAGCGCGGCGACCGGGCTCGACCAGCCGGCCGTTGCGCTGAGGACGACCCCGCAGGAGACATCGCCTTGATTCGTCCTGACGCCGCGCACTCTGCCGTCCTTGACCTCGATGCCCGTCACCTCGACGCCCTGGTGGATCTCTGCACCACGACGCCCGGCCTGCTTGGCGTAGCCCCAGACGACCGCGTCGTGGCGGATGATCCCGCCGGGCGGATGGTAGAGCGCGCCCTGGATCGGCCACGTCACGTCCTCGCCGATGTGGATCTGCGGGCAGAGCCGCTTCACCTCCTGCCGGTCGATCACCCGGCTCTCGATCCCGAGGAGCTTGTTCACCTCGGCGCGCTCGTTCTGCACGACGAGCGAGCGATCCGAGTGCGCGAGCGTGAAGTGGCCGTGCTGCGAGAACATCATGTTGAAGTCGAGGTCGGCCGAGAGCTTCTCGTAGAGCTCGACGCTCTGCTTGTAGAAGGCGGCCCCCTCGGGGGTGCGGTAGTTCGCCCGGATGATGGTGGTGTTGCGACCGGCTGCCCCGGAGCCGATGTAGCTCTTCTCGAGGATCGCGACGTCGGTGATGCCATGGTGGATCGCGAGGTAGTACGCGGTCGCGAGGCCGTGGGAGCCGCCGCCGATGATGACGACGTCGTAGTGCTTCTTCAGCGGTCCCGGCCGCTTGAGGATCTCCTTGCGGAAGAAGATGTCCTTCACGGCGCCCCTCCGAGCACGTCGACGCCGACGGGCCCCCCGCCGAGGGCGGAGGCGCGATCGACCGCGACGTCCCAGACGTAGTGCCCGAGCTCCTGCGCGCAGATCACCCAGTAGCCGCCGTCGCGCTCGAGCACGTGCCCCTGGACGTGGGCGATCTCGCCGCCCGAGGGGAAGTGGTGGATGTGCGTCATCCGGCGCAGCACGGTCTCGGCCTGGGGGCCGACGATCGCGATCACCGAGTAGGCACCGGTCACGTCGAGCTGAAAGCGGTCGCCTGCCCGTCCGCGCACCGAGGCGGCGCTCGCCGGTGGACAGAGCACGAGCGCACGGCGTGGCGAGATCTCGTACCAGACGACGCCGTCGCCCCCGATCGGAGCGCCGGCGGGCCGAAGCTCGAGCTTCGTCTGGTGCGAGGCATCGGCGATGCCGACGGTCGTGAGGTGCGCCTCCTCCCCCGGGATCGAGGTGGGCACGAGCCAGCCGTGGCGCTCCTCGAAGGTGGCGCCGAGGTCCCGCTGCGCGCGCTCGATCGCAGATTTTGCGACGGGATGGAAGTCGCCGTGGTCGGCGGCGCCGTCGACCGAGAGGAACGCAAGGCCGCTCACGACTTCACCTTCTCGCCGGCCGGGTCGTAGAACGGCCCCAGGTGCACCGTCATCGGCGTCGCCCGCCCGTTCACCTGCACGTCGAACCTGCCTCCGTCGACCGCGAGCTCGTTCGGAACGATCGCGAGCCCGATCACCTTGCCGAGCTCGGCGCTGCGGCGCACGCTCGTCACGCGCCCCGACGAGACGCCGTCGATCACGACCTGGCCGCCCTCCACCGGGATCGCGCCGCTCGGGCTCTCGAAGCCGACGAGCATCCACTTCAGGCCGCGGTCTGCGACCTGCTGGGTCGCCCACTTGCCCACCCAGTCGAACTCCTTGTCGTTCTTCACGATCCAGGGCATCGCAGCCTCGTGCAGGTTCGACTCCGAGTCGGTGTCCTGGCTCACGATCACGTGCCCCTTCTCGAGCCGCAGGATGCGCTGCGGCTCGAGCCCGAACGGCTTCGGGTCGAGGTCCGCCGCCTGCTCGAAGATCGTGTCCCACACGTGCTCGGCGAGCGGGCTCGGGAAGTGGAGCTCGTAGCCGAGCTCGCCGACGAAGCCGATCCGCAGCGCGAGCGTCGGTACCCCGGCGACCGTGACGTGCCTGGCGTCGAGGTAGGCGAAGCCGTCGGCCGAGAAGTCGTCGTCGGAGACCCGCTGCATCGCCTCGCGGGCGTTTGGCCCCGCGACGTTGATCGCGGCGAGCGCGCCCGTCATGTTGGCGAACTGCACGTCCATGAACCAGACGGCGTTCCACCACGTGAACCATTGATAGACCCCGTCCGCGCCGGTGGAGGTCGCGGAGACGTAGAACGTGTCGTCGTCGATCCGCGCGACGACGCCGTCGTCCATGATCCGGCCGGCGTCGCCCGTCAGCACGCCGTAGCGGGTGCGGCCGACCTTGAGGTCGGAGAAACGGTTGGGGTAGACGCGGTCGAGGAACGCGCCTGCATCGGGACCGGTGACGATGATCTTCCCGAGCGTCGAGACGTCGATCAGGCCGAGCGCCTTGTGGACGTGCAGCGCCTCGGCGCCGGCGTCGTTCCCGTAGGAGTGCGGCCGGCGCCAGGCTCCCGTCCACATCATGGTGCCGCCCATGTCCTTGTGCCGGTGGTGGAGCGAGGTGCGCTTGCGCGGCTCCTGCGGCGGGCCCGCCAGCACGCCCATCGAGATCGGGGTGTACGGAGGGCGCGACGTCGTCGTCCCGATCGTGTTCTCGTCGATCCCGGTCGTCTTGGCGTAGACGCGGATCGAGTTCGTGTGGCAGAGGCGGCCCTGGCATGGGCCCATCGTCACGGTCGTGTACCGCTTGGAGAGCTCGATCGAGTCGAAGCCCTCGGCGATCGCGTACTTGAGGTCCTTCGTCGTCTGGTCTTCGCAGAAGCACACGAAGCACTTCTCGCCGCGGTAGTCGAGAATCGGGCTCGGCACGGCAGGCTCGCCGATGTCGCCGCTGACGGCGCCGACCGCCTCGACGTGGGCAGGCAGGTCGGTGGGCACGAACACGCCTCGGCCTTCGTCGTAGGCCACCCGCGCCCCGGCCTGCGCGAGCAGCTTGTAGTTCGGTTGAGGGCTGCCGGACATGACGAGGAGATCGGCCTTGACGTGCCGCCCGCCGATCGCCACCTGGGCAACCTTGCCGCCTTTCGCCTGCGCCTCGATCGCTGGGCTTCCCTCGATGCGGAAGTCGACGATCCGGGCGATCTCGACGCCGGCTGCCTCGAGGTCGGCCGCGGCCTGGAGACCTCGATCGTCGACCGTCAGGACGACGGCACGCTCGGCGGGCTTGATCGAGAACCCGTTGACAAGGCGCCGCGCTGCGTCCGGCAGCATCACGCCCACGAGGTCGTTACCGGGGAAGACGAGCGGCTGCTCGACGATGCCGCTTGCGACGATCACGCGGTGGGCGCGGTACTTGAGCAGGAGATTGCCGTAGGCGACCGGCACCATTCCCTGCTCGAACAGGCCGATCGCGATCGCGGGTGCGAGCAGCTCGACGCCCGCCTCGACGGCGCGGCGGCGGAGCTCCGCGGCAGCGCCGATCCCGTCGCGGTCGGCGAGCAGCGAGCCGCCGACGTCGTAGCCCTCGTCGATCACCACGACCGACTCGCCACCCTTGGCGGCGGCGATCGCTGCTTCGAGCCCAGCGTGGCCGCCGCCGATCACGGCGACGTCGATGTGGCGATTCTCGACATCGACGCGCTCCTCGCGCGCGCCGTTCGGATCGAGCGGGCCGAGCCCCGCGGCGCCGCGCAGGACCTTCTCGTAGAGCGGCCAGAGCTTGCGCGGCCGGATGAAGGTCTTGTAGTAGAAGCCCGGCGGCGTGAACGGGCCCGCCAGCTTGTCGGTCACCTGCATCAGGTCGTGTTGCAGCGACCCGATGTAGTTCTGGCCCTTGACCGCGGCGCCCTCACGCAGCGGCGTGTGCAGACGCGCACGCTCGGGATTCCGTCGACGGTCATCTGGCAGTTCGCGCAGTGCCCGGCGCAGCAGGCGAGCCCGCGCGGCCGGTGGTACTTGAAGCTGCGGGAAAAGACGCGCTGACCCGACGCATAGAGCGCCGAGCCGATCGTGTCGCCGGCGTACCCCTGCACGGGCTTGCCGTGGAAGGTGAAGGAGAGGGGCTGCGAGCGGTCGATGCGCTCTCCCGGCGCCGCGCGCTCGAGGCGCGTCATGCGGTCGGCTCCGGATGCCAGGTCTTCGCGACCTCGTTGGTGTAGGTGTGCCGCTCGGCGAGGAACCAATCTTCACAGGTGCGGCAGAACCACCACTCGCGCTGGGTGCCCCAGACGTTGCGACGGAAGTAGATGTACTCGTTCAGCTCGCGTACCGTCGGCTCCGAGGTCGGGCGCTTCGTCGTCTCACCGGCGCAACGAAGCTCCTGCACCTCGCGCGGGCCGCAGTTCGGACAGGTGACGAGCATCGACATGAGGAGAGGTCGGCTATTGCGTCAGACGGGACAGCGTGCTACTAGTGGAAAGAGACTAGCGCGATGCCCCGTACCGGTCAACCCTCCACCCGAGATGTAGAAGCGACGGTACGCGCCGTCGAGATCCTCGACGCGCTCGCCGAGGGTGGAGAGCTCGGGACGACGGACGTGGCCCGCCGCACGGGGATCAGCGCGAGCACCGTCTCGCGGCAGCTCGGAACCCTGACGAGGCGTTGGCCTCGTCGAGCACGTCACGTCGACGGGCCGCTACCGGCTCGGGGTGCGCACGCTGCGCTATGCGAACGCGGTTCTCGGCCGACTCAACCTCCGTGACCTCGCCCGTCCCCACCTCGAGGAGCTCGTCCGCGAAGTCGGTGAGACCGCCACGCTGTCGATTCCCGGCGAGGCTGATGCGATCACCGTCGACTTCGTGCCGACCGACCGATACCTCCAGGGCGTGACCCGACTCGGTCGACCGAGTATCGGCCATGCATCCTCGGCCGGCAAGGTGATGCTCGCATTCGGAGACGTCCCGCTCCCGCGCGGGAAGCTCGCGTCGTTTACCCCGTGGACGATCACCGACCAGGCTGCGCTCGCGGCAGGAGATCGAGCGCGTCCGGGCCCGCGGGTACGCCGCGGCGATCGAGGAGCGGGAGGCCGGGCTGAGCGCCATCGCGGCGCCCGTTTGGGGCTCTGACGGGAGCCTCGCGGCGATCGTCGCGCTCCAGGGCCCGACGAGCCGGTTCGACGCGAAGGTGATCGCCGCCGCCGTGCCGCTCCTCGTCGCCTGCGCGGAGCGCATTTCGGTCGCCCTGGGCTGGCACGAGTAGCCGGCGATCAGACGGCAGCCAACTGCTCGGCGGTCATCGGCCAGCGCTCGAGGGGATAGTGGCACCGGACGGCGTGCGCCATCGAGCCTGCGATCGGCGCCAACTCGGGTGGGTCGACGTCGCAGCGCCCGGCATGAAATCGCGGGCAGCGCGGGTGGAAGACGCACGCGGGCGGCGGGTCGATCGGGGACGGTACATCGCCTCCCACGACGATGCGTTGCCGCGTCGCCACGCCTGATGACACCCGGGGAACGGCGGACATGAGCACGGCCGTATAAGGATGCTTGGGATTCTCGAAGATCTCTTCAGCGTCCGCCAGTTCGACGATCCGGCCGAGATACATCACGGCGATCCGCGAGCAGATCTGACGCATCACGGACAGATCGTGCGAGATGAAGACGTAGGTGAGGTCGAATTCCTTCTGCAGCGAGCGCAGGAGATTGAGGATCTGGGCCTGAACCGAGACGTCGAGCGCCGAGACCGGCTCGTCGCAGACGATGAGGCGGGGCTGGAGAGCCAGTGCTCGCGCAACCCCGATTCGCTGACGCTGTCCTCCGGAGAACTCGTGCGGGTAGCGGCTCGTGTGCTCCGGACTGAGGCCGACGACCTCGAGCAGCTCTGCGACCCGGTGCTTGATCTCCTTCGAGCTGCCCCGCTTGTGAATCAGGTAGGGCTGGCCGACGATCTGCTCCACCGTCTTCCGCGGGTTCAAGGACGCATACGGATCCTGGAAGACCATCTGCATTTGACGCCGCAGCGGCCGAAGCGCGCGCTGCGAAAGGTGCGTCACGTCCTGTCCCTCGAACCGGATCGTGCCGGACGTCGGATCGAGCAGGCGGAGGATCAGCCGAGCGGTGGTCGACTTGCCGCACCCCGACTCACCGACGATCCCGAGGGTCTCTCCTCGGCGGACTGTGAGAGTCACGCCCTCGACCGCCCGCACGGTCTCCGTTCCTCGTGCGAACACGCCCTGTTTGACGGGGAAGTGCTTCGTCACATCGACGAGCTCCACGAGCGGCACGTGGCCGCCCGTCACCTGCTCGCCGCTCACCCGGCGACTCCCAGCCGGGCGGCGTCGCGATCAGCCCAGGTCGAACGCTTCACGTCCTCGGGGAGCAGGCAGCGGTCGGCGTGCCCGCTCGGTTGGCGTCCGCAAGCGGAGGCACGATCCTCTTGCACTCCGGCATCACGTAATTGCAGCGCGGATGGAACGCGCAACCGCTCGGCGGAGCAATCAGCGAGGGCGGAGATCCCTCGATCGGCAGGAGCGCCTCGAGCCGGCGCTCGATCGTCGGCATCGAGGAGAGAAGGCCCCAGGTGTACGGGTGCTGGGGCGCTGCGAAGAGCTCGCTCGCAGGCCCGTATTCGAGCGCGCGACCCGCGTACATGACGAGTACCGTGTCGGCCGTCTCGGCGACCACCCCGAGGTCGTGCGTGATCAGGATGACGCCGATGTCGAACTCGACCCGGACCTGGTCGATCAGCTCGAGGATCTGCGCCTGGACGGTGACGTCGAGTGCCGTCGTCGGCTCGTCGGCGATCAGCACCGACGGGTTGTTGACGAGTGCCATCGCGATCATGGCGCGCTGGCGCATGCCGCCCGAGAACTGGTGCGGGTAGTCGCGGGCCCGCTCCGCGGCACGCGGGATTCCGACCGCCGTGAGGATCTCGACTGCGCGTTTCGTCGCCGCAGAGCCCGACACGCGTGCGTGGGCGGTCACCGCCTCGGCGATCTGGTCGCCGACGCGGTACATCGGATGGAGGCAGGCGAACGGATCCTGGAAGATCATCGCGATGTCCTTGCCGCGGATCCCACGCAGCGCACTCTCGGACAGACCGACGAGATTGCGGCCCTCGAAATGGATCTCGCCCTCGAGGTGAGTGCGACTGCGGTTGAGAAGCCCCATCACGGCAAGACTCGACACGCTCTTGCCCGACCCGGATTCGCCGACGATGCCCAGCGTCTGACCACGTTGCAGCGTGTACGAGAGGTCCGACACGGCCTGGACGTCGCCGTCCATGGTCGGGAAGACCACCGACAGGTTCCGAACCTCGAGGAGGGTCGTGCCGCCGAAGCTGCTCACGCGTACCGCACCCTGGGGTCGAGAAACGCGTAGGCGATATCCACGAAAAAGTTCATGAACGCAACGGCGATCGCACCGACCATCACGACGCCGAGCACCGTCGGTAGATCCTGGTTGAGCGTCGAGTCGATCGCGAGCCAGCCGAGGCCTTGGATGTTGAAGACCGACTCCGTGATGATCGCCCCGCCGACGAGTAGAGCGACGTCGAGCCCGAACATCGTCACGATGGGGGTCAAGCTCGCCCGCAGGGCGTGCCTGATGATGACCGTGCGCTCCGGGAGACCCTTGGCGCGAGCCGTCCGGATGTAGTCCTCACCGAGCGTCTCCAGCAGGCTGTTCCGCGTCATTCGGGCGTAGGTGGCCGCAAAGAGAAGCGAGAGCACGACCCATGGCAGGATCATGTGCGAGACGAAGCCGACGGGATCCTCGGTGATCGGCACATAGCCGGTGCCGCCCGTGAGCCCGAGCTTCTTCCAGAAGATCCACAGCGCCATCAGGCCGAGCCAGAAGACCGGCGCGGAAATGCCGAAGAGGACGAAGCCCATCGCCATGCGGTCCGCAGCCGAGCGTCGCCTCACGGCCGAGATGACGCCGATCGTGACGCCGACTGTGAGCCAGATCGTCGCGGCGCCGGCGACCAGGAGCAGCGTCCGCGGCAGGCGCTCCGTCACGAGGCTGAGTACGGACTGGTTGGTGACGTAGGAATAGCCGAGCCCGGGCCACCCGTTCTCGTCGCCCCTGACAAAGTTTCCGACGAACCGCCCGAACTGCTCGTACCACGGCTGGTCGAGGCCGAGGCGCTCCCGGATGAGTGCAAGGGAATCCGGCGTGGGCGACTTTCCGGCGAATCGAAGCGCCGGATCGCCGGCCGGCAGGAGGTAGAAGACCGCGAACGTGAGCAGCAGTACGACGAGGACGACGATGATCGTCCACGCAAGCCGGCGTACGACGTAGAGCAGCATCGTGGGTTGAGGGCCGGTGGGGCGCCCCGATCGGGCGCCCCACCTGTTCGTTCCTTTCGGCTAGGTCGATTTCAGCGATACGTGGCCGAACCCAGCGAGACCGTAGGCCTGGTCGAACGACCACGTTGCAACGTCCGGGCCGAGCACGTTCAGCTGGTCACGCCAGAGATACGGGATCCACGGCACCACCTTCGTCGTGAGCTGACGATCGAGGTGCTGCGTAGCACGCCGTCCGCGTTTCCGTGGCAGCTGCGCAGCGGACGATGCCCGCGTCGATCGAGGGCACGCCGGTGGTGTTACCTGCCACCTTCAACGCCTTGGCCTTTGCGGGCGTGAGGCCGAGGAGGGAGTAGTTCGTGTTGCCGGTCGGGATGATGTTCTTGCCGAAGAACAGCGGCTCGAAGAACGTCACCGGGTCCGCGTAGTCCTTGCCCCAGCGCGGACGCTCCGAGATCGGAGTGTTGTTGGCGACCGTCTGGATGACCGGGTAGGCGCCGTTCACCGAGCGGACCTTGAAGGTGATTCCGATCTTCGCCGCGCTCGACTGGAGCACGGGCAGCATCGCCTTGTCGACCGCACGGACGTCGGCGATCAACAGGACGTTCTTGCACTTGGCGTCGCTGCAGACACCACCCTTGTTCGCGTACTTGGACTTGGCCATCTCGGCCTTCGCCTTGGGCACGCTTCCGTGGTCACCGGGCGTCTTGAACGGGTGGAAGTTCTTCAGCGCGTTGCCCAGCATCGCGTCCGGAAGGATGTGCTGTGCGACCGGACCGGAGATCGGGCCGCCCCAGGCGCTGCGCAGGCCGGCGCGGTCCATGACCCAGTTCATCGCGCGGCGCACCGCGATGTCGTCGAACGGCGGCTGCGTGACGTTCATCGTCACGTAGTTCGTCTGGTCAGCCGAGTTCACCTTGAGCAGCTTGCGCTTGCTCGCGTTCGTCGAGTACTCACGAATCACCTTGGCACTCGGGCTCGCATACGCGTCCTCGTAGTCGCCGGCGGCGATCTTGTTGTAGATGTCGTCGTTGTTCGTGTTGACGACGAACTCGAAGCGGTCGGGCTTGCTCTCCCGCGACTTCGTGCTATCCGTCTTCGCGCTGTAGTTCGGATTGCGGACGAGCGTCAAGGCCGTCTCGCTGATCCCGGGAAGGGGCTTGACCGCCTTGCAGGAGCTGACGTCGAGCTCGTCCGCGCCCTCGATCATGTACGGGCCCGAGGAGATGACATCGAGGCCGTACTTTCCGGGCTGACCCTCGAAGCACTTGCCCACCTCCGAGGGAATCGGTGCCGCCCCCGGCATCGAGACGCGATACGGGAAGTCACCGGTCGGTGAGGCGAGGTTGAAGACGATCGTCTTGGCGTTCGGGGTCTTGATCCCGGCAAGCGCCTTGCCCTTGCCCTTCGAGTATGCGTCCCAGCCCTGGATCACCGCGAAGTAGAACCCGTACTGGGCGCCGTTCTTGGGCCGCGCCATGCGCTCGACCGCATACCTGACGTCGGCGGAGGTGATCTCGCGGTTCAGCGGCGGGCCGAACTTGATCCCGCTCTTGAGCTTGAAGGTGTAGGTCTTGCCGCCGTTCGTCGGCTTTGGCACCGCCGTCGCGAGATCCGGCACGAGCTTGTTGCCCGCCGCGCCTGCGACATGGTCGTAGGTGACGAGCGTCCTCAGCAGCAGACTGCTGTAGATCGCCTGCGCATTGGCCAGGTACTCACCGGTCGGATCGAAGCCGTTCGTCCAACCGAACGACGACTCCCACCCCATCACATATGTCCCACCGGTGACCGACTTGGCGGATCCGGATGCGGAGACCGACGCGGCCGTGTATGCGGCGACGCCGATGACCACCGCTAGGCAGGCTGTGAGCAGCCGCCACTTGGCACGGTTCACTGATATTCCTCCTTCCCCCGCACGAGGCGAGGATTGTTGTCTGCGACCTTCTGCTGCATTGGACGAGCCATGCTGCTGAATGAGACGACCATTACCCTCTCGAGTTGGCGCCGCATCAGCGATCGCTCCGGACGTCGAGCGCGTCGCGCAGTCCGTCGCCGAGGAGGTTGAAGGCCAGGGTGGTCGTCACGAGGAACGCTCCCGGGAACACCATCACCCACCAGGCCACGTCGTACAGCCCCGACGCGTCCGAGAGGATCTGCCCCCAGGACGACTGGTCGGGCGGAACACCGAGACCGAGATACGAGAGCGCGGCCTCGAAGAGGATGCTCTGCGGGACGAGCAGGGTCGCGAGAACGATCACGGGGGCGAGGAGATTCGGCAGCACGTCGCCCATGATGATCCGCACGTTGCCGGCACCGACGGAGCGGCTGGCCTCGATGAAGTCCTTCTCGCGCAGGGAGAGCGTGTTCCCTCGCACGACTCGTGCCACGTAGGGCCAGGTGAAGATGACGATCACGGCGATGACGATCGACAGTCCCGGCTGGATCAAACCGCCCGCGCAGCCGTCCTTCGTGATCCCACAGGAGGCGACGATGCCGATCGAGATGAGCAGCTGCGGTACCGCGAGCATCACGTCGGCACCCCGCGAGAGGAGCGTGTCGGACCAGCCCCCGAAGAAGCCCGCGGTCAGGCCGACGATCAGCCCGATCAGCACCGCGATTCCCGTTGCGGCGACGCCGACGAGGAGCGAGGTGCGCGCCCCGTACATCGTGCGCACGAACAGATCCCGTCCGGCCGCGTCGGCTCCGAACCAGAAGCTGCTGTTCGGGCCCTTGGGCAAGCCGTACTGATCGGTCATCCGCGTCAGGTACGGCTCGTTGGGTGGGTGGCCGCTGATCCGCTCCGCGAGCGGCCCGCCGAAAATGGCGAGAAAGATGAGCACACAAACGACGACCCCACCGCCGATCGCAGCCTTGTCCTTCTTGAACCTCACCCAGAACATCTGTCGAGGCGAGCGACTGGCCGCAGTGACCCGTGGAAGGGCGATCTCGCTCGTGGTCATCCAGAAGTCGCCCCAGCGTCGCGTTCGAGCATCGGCACGGGCGGGAGTATAGACGCGAACGTCGGCCGACTTCCTCGACGCGTGCCGCACCCCACGGTCTTATCCCGTTGGTGGCAATTGAGTCCCACCACGGACCATTCTCGCTTGACACCGACCCCACTGCACGCGTAGACACCGAGGGCACGGTCGGGTTCACGACCGCACCGCGCAACGGGATGACCAGCTCGCCGGAGACGAGGATATGGAGGAGGCACGCGTGGCAACCGATCTCGACCGCTTCGTCGCAGCAGAAGGTCGCGAGGAGCAGATCGCCGAGGTTCGGCGTCGCATCGACGCCGAGGGAATCACCTACATCTACTACCAGTTCATCTCGGTGACGGGCCGAATCATGGGCAAGGGCGTGCCCGCCCCGCACTGGGAGAGCATGGCGGCGAAGGGCTTCCAGCTCGTCTACGGCTCGACCGCCAACCTCTTCACCGATCGGCACGGCGAGTACATCGGCTACGGGCCCGAAGCGGCCGAGCTCGTGGGCATGCCGGAGCCCGACACCTTCGAGGTGCTGCCCTGGGATCGCAAGGTCGCACGCGTCTGGTGCACGTGCTTCCGGAACCGTGAGGAGCGAGAGAGCCCCGCCTCCTTCCTCACCTCCGACTGTCGCGGCAACCTGAAGCGGATCCAGGCGGAGTTCGAGCAGGCGACCGGGCTTCACCTCCGTGCGGGCACCGAGCCGGAGATGATGTGGCTGAATCTGAAGGAGGACGGCACGCCCGACATCAGCGGTGTCACGAAGCCGTACTGCTACCACATCGACCAGTTCAGCGAGCTGCAGCCGATCATCCACAAGGTGATCGAGTACGGGCAGGCGCTCGGCCTCGACATGATCCAGGGCGACCACGAGGATGCGCCGGGACAGATCGAGCTCAACTTCAACTTCGACCGCGCGGAGCAGACCGCCGACAACCTCTCCACCTTCCGCCAGGTCTGCAGGCAGGTCGGGCGCGAGCTCGGCGCCTTCCCCTGTTTCATGCCGAAGCCGTTCATGGGCGTGTCGGCCAACGGCTGTCACCACAACATCTCGCTCTGGCGAGGCGATGAGAACGCGTTCATGCCCGAGACGAGCGACAGCCGCCTGCCGAGCCAGCTCGGCCTCTATGCGATCGGCGGCATCCTCGAGCATCTCGGCGCGCTCACGGCCGTCACGGCATCGACCGTCAACTCGTACCGGCGGCTCTGGGACACGGGCTTCTGGGCACCGGTCTTCGCCGACTGGGGATTCCAGAACCGCACCACCGCACTGCGGGTCTCGGCGCCCGGCCGCTTCGAGTACCGCTCGGTCGACTCGGCCGTCAACCCGTACCTCTCGATGGCCGCGTTGATCATGGCGATGTGGGACGGGATCGAGCGCAAGCTCGATCCCGGCGAGCCGGAGGAGCGCAACATCTACGCTGCCATGGAAGCAGGCAAGCAGGTGAAGAAGATCCCGATGACCTTTGGTGACGCGCTCGACGCCCTCGAGGCGGACGACGTGGTCAAGAAAGCGCTACCCGGCGAGATGTACACCGTGTTCATGCACTACAAGCGCGACGAGTGGGAGCGCCACTGCGCCACCGTCACCGACTGGGACGTCCAGGAGTACCTCGACGTCTTGCCATGACCAGCAAAGGATGAGCTGAATGTGCGGAATCGCCGGAATCATCTACAAGGACGGTGAGCATCCGATCGGGACCGAGATGACCCGGATGCTCCAGTCGATGAAGCACCGCGGCCCCGACTCCACCGGCTACGCCCTCTACGGCCAGCCGTCCAACCTCGTGATCATGCGCTACAAGCTCGCCGACGCGAACACGCCGCGCGACTTCGAGTACGAGGACCGGCTTCGCCGCCACCGCACCGAGGTGGAGCGCCGACTGCAGGCCCTCGGGGCGAAGATCCACGAGCTCGAGGAAGAGACGGAGTACGCCTTCCGCGTCACGCTCGCCTACGAGGGCGACCTCAAGCAGCTCGCCGACTTCGTCGAGGACGTTCCCGACGTCGAGGTGCTGTCGCTCGGCAACTCGCTGGAGATCGTCAAGGATCTCGGCGACGCGGAGACGGTGTCGGGCGGCTACCAGCTGAACGACTTCACCGGCACGCACGCGATCGGTCACGTGCGCATGGCGACCGAGTCGGACGTCGACATCTCGGGGGCGCACCCGTACTGGGCGTACCCGTTCTCCGACGTCGCGGTCGTGCACAACGGGCAACTGACGAACTACTTCCAGTGGAAGCGTCGTCTCGAGCGCTCGGGCCACCGCTTCCAGTCGGAGTGCGACTCCGAGATCATCGCCGTCTACCTGGCCGAGCAGATGAGCGAGGGTGCGACGCTCGAGGACGCGATGCGCCAGAGCCTCGAAGAGCTCGACGGGGTCTTCACCTACATCTGCGTCACGAAGGACGCGCTCGGCGTCGCCAAGGACGAGATGGCCGCGAAGCCGCTCGTGCTCTACGAAGCCGACGACCTCACCGTGCTCGCCTCCGAGGAGATCGCGATCCGCGCGATCATCGATCACGAGATCGACACCTACGACCCGTACGAAGGAGAGGTGTTGGTATGGCAGCGCTAGGCGAGCATGCGATCAGCTACGACGCCCGCGGCCTCTCCGAGCCGGACGCCGCCGTCCCGAAGATCTCCGAGATCGACGGCGCGTCAGCCGAGTTCGACGCCCACGATCTCTCGACCCGGCAGATCAACCTCGAGCTCCGGTGGCTGCTCAACGAGCAGGGCGTGACCGAGGTGATGGTCCGGAACCCCGGCGCCAAGCACTCACTCGGCGTCGGCATTCTGACGCGCTGCAAGATCACGTTCGACGGCAGCCTCGGCTACTTCGGCTGCGGGATCATCGACGGACCCGAGGTGCACATCAAGGGCCGGGTCGGCTGGTCCTCCTGCGAGAACATGATGTCAGGTGTCGTCGTGATCGAGGGCAACGCAGGATCGCTCACGGGTGCCGCGTTCCGCGGCGGCGATCTGGTCGTCAAAGGCCGAGTCGGAGCGCGCACCGGCATCGACCAGAAGGGCGGCACGATCCTCGTCCTGGGCTCGGCAGGCTCGATGAACGGCTTCATGATGCAGCGCGGCCGGCAGATCATCTGCGGCGACGTCGGCCACGGGCTCGGAGACTCGATGTACGACGGCACGATCTACGTCGGCGGCAAAGTGCGTTCACTCGGCGTCGACTGCGTGCCCGGCGAGTGGACGGACGCCGATACCGAGTTCATCGAGCGGAAGTTCCGGATCTACGACCTCGGTGCTCCCCCGGAGCTGCAGAAGTTCGTCTGCGGCAAGAAGCTCTACAACTACGACAACCTCGAGCCGTCCGAGCGCAAGCTCGTCTTGTAGACAGGAGTCACTTTGGCCGACGAGACAGCACCGACGAACAAGACCGTCCTCGGGCACAGTCGCATCTTCACCCCCGAGGTGATGAACGACATTCACATGAAGGCCGAGCTCGGCCGCTACCGGATGCGCGGCTTCTCGATGTTCAAGCCGATCCCGCACTGGGACGAGCTGATGTTCATGCCGGGGACGCTGACGCGCTTCGTGATCGAAGGCTACCGCGAGAAATGCGAGACGAAGACGATTCTCGGCGCGCGCTTCGCGAAGAAGCCGATCGAGCTCGACATCCCCGTCTACATCACGGGCATGAGCTTCGGGGCGCTGTCGCTCGAGGCCAAGATGGCGCTCGCAAAGGGCGCCTCGATGGCCGGCACGGCGACGTGCTCGGGCGAGGGCGGGATGATCCCGCCGGAGCGCGACCACTCGACGAAGTGGTACTACCAGTGCATCCAGAGCCGGTACGGGTTCAACCCTCACCACCTCATGCTGGCCGACGCGGTCGAGTTCTTCATCGGCCAGGGCTGCAAGGTCGGGCTCGGCGGCCACCTGATGGGGCAGAAGGTGACCGAGCAGGTGGCAGAGATGCGCTCGCTCCCGGCCGGGATCGACCAGCGCTCGCCGGCCCGTCACCCCGACTGGCTCGGCCCGGACGATCTCTCGCTGAAGATCCAGGAGATCCGCGAGGCGACCGACTACCAGATCCCGATTCAGCTCAAGCTGGGCGCCTCGCGCGTCTACGACGACGTGCGGATGGCGGCGAAGTGCGGGCCGGACATCATCTACCTGGACGGGGCCGAGGGCGGCACGGGTGCTGGCCCGCACATTGCGACGGAGGAGACGGGAATCCCGCTGATGGCGGCGATCCCCGAGGCACGCCGCGCGCTCGAGGATGTCGGCCTTGCCGACGAGATCGACCTCGTCGTGGCGGGCGGGATCCGGAACGGCGGCGATGTTGCCAAGGCACTCTCGCTCGGCGCCAAAGCGGTCGCGATCGGGCATTCGGCGCTGATGGCGCTCAACTGCAACAAGGAGATCCCCGGCGTCAAGCAATAAG
>CAWCYU010000013.1:0-255750 GCA_963799905.1 uncultured Thermoleophilia bacterium | reverse complement strand
CCTTCTTCTTCTTCTTCCTGCTGCTGCTGCTGCTGCTGCTGCCGCGCCTGCCATGGAGAAAAAAAAAAAAAAAAAAAAAAAAAAAAAAAAAAAAAAAAAAAAAAAAAAAAAAAAAAAAAAGAAGAAGAAAAAAAAAAAAAAAAAAAAAAAAAAAAAAAAAAAAAAAAAAAAAAAAAAAAAAAAAAAAAAAAAAAAAAAAAAAAAAACCCCCCCGCAGCAAAGCGCCCCTTATTCCGAGTACCTCGCCAAAACAAATGTGCCGACAGGGCCTTACACGAAGCGCCTCCTTGCGCGGCGCGGGGCGCTTGTCGGCGTCCATGTGGCGGTTACTGGCTACGAAGGTAACCACCTCTTGCTCATATGGAAGCTTTTCGAGCAGCCGAGCGGGAATCAGATCGACGAGTCCAAGGCGACCACACCGACGACGTACAAAATCACCCCTAGTAACGAAACGACCGAACGTACCCCGTTCGTCTGGGTGCCGCTGCCGAGTCGACCAGGGAAGTTCGTCGCCCACGTGGAGCTAGTTCAGCAGGAGGACCCCTATCAACCTCTCGCCACCCTGGACACTTCGCCTTTCAGCGGACTCGTGAGCCGCCGTTCCTGAGTCGGGCTCCGGGGCGTCGTTCGTTGCCGCTGACACACGTCGTCCGCCGTTCGACGAGCTCGATGAGTTCGCCGTCCGTGGGGCTTTAAGGTCGAGGCTGCTGAGAGAAGCTCGCCGGCCCCGGGGTTGTGGAGAGACCGGCGGGTGCCCTGCGGATTCCGTGGCTCGCCGGCTTGTGCACCACCCGTTGAGCGCAACGGCAACAAACCACGCGCCGCTGAAGTGCGCCGCGGGATTCAAACCCGTTCCTCCGTCGGCTTCTCGAAGCACTTGAGCACGGGTTGCGTGGGTTGGTCCGCTACGCGCAGCTACGACCCCGGGTGGTTGGGCGGGTATCGGCTGCGGCCCCTTAGCTCGACGATGCCTTGCTCCCCCAGTAGCGGTTGAGAGCACCCTGGGTCTTGATCGTCCAGACGAACCAGCCGACGAGCGGCAAGAGGATCCACAGCCCTGTCCAGCCGGTCATGGGCGCCTCTCGCCCGTCGTCTCGATACATGTTCCCGATCTCCGACGGCATGACGAACCAGTTGATCGGGTTGAAGACGACCGCGATGAGCAGGCCGAGGATGCCGCCGATGCCCTTGTCGGTGTGGCGTTTCATCTCCTCGAAGTTCTTGTAGTACCAGTACAGGTGGTAGATGCCGAACGTCACGATCGAGAGAACGATCACGAACAGAATGCCGCGCGGATTCCCGATGGGCCCCTGCGCACGGATCGAGGAGGCCGGTAGAGGCGGTTGGACGACCGCGTTCGGCGGGGGTGTGGGCTCTGCCAAACCTGAGGTGGTCGGCTCTTCGGGGGTCTCGCTCACAACAGACCACCTCCGCCGTAGGCACGACGCGGGTCAGGAAGTCGCTCTCTCCCGCGGCCGCGATGGACTAGATCTCAGATCCTAACGGGCGGACGCTGTGGCGGCTGGCCTGACCAACCCCAGCTACTGCGGCTGGATCTCCGAGGGAGTGCGACCGTCAAGGTCGGAGGCGGCACGAGGTCGGCCCTCCGGATCTGCCTTCGCTCCAACGGCGATCCCACCGAAAAGCGCCTTCCCGGTGAGGGTGAGCATCGGCGAATGCGAATCGCCCTGGGCCAGCGACCGGGTCTCGACGCACTCCGCCTCTGGTCCACGCAGGGGTACCTCGCGGTCTACGACGCACGGAGGGTGTCGAGCGCACAGCCTCAGCATTATGATGCGAAGGAGAGCACGATGCCATCCATGTCACCGCATCATGCACCCCGAGCGCCTCGTAGAACGCCGTCGAGCGCTCCGGGTCGGTGATGCGGTAACAGGTGTGGATCAGCTCCATCGTGCTCTCCTTCGCGGTCGGTGACTGCTGAAGGCGTATCAGCTCGACGCCCTCGTCGTCGTCCCGGGCAAGCCGCCCCGTCCCTCGTCGAGCCGGAGACGGACGGCGTCGTTCCCCACGTCGTGGAAGAATCCTCGCAAATGGGCGGTCGTCGCCGTTACGCTCGACCGAAGCGAGTGGAAGGACGGCGGTGACCGACACGGAGCACACGTATCGCACCCACCTGATGTGGGAAGGCTCGACCGGCGCCGGCTATACGGGCTACGGCCGGGGGCACACGGCGATCGCACCGCCCGCGATCACGGAGATCGCGCTCAGCGCAGGGCCGCAGTTCCGCGGCGACTCCGAGCTCACCAATCCGGAGCAGTTGCTCGTCATGGCTGCGAGCTCGTGCCAGTTGCTCTCCTTCCTCGCGATCGCGGCGCGGCATGACGTCGATGTGCTGACCTATGACGACGAGGCCGTCGGAGTGATGCCGGCGGACTCGACGCCGATGCGGATCACCACGATCACGCTCGCGCCCAGAATCGTCGTTGCAGGCGGCACCGACATCGCGCTCGTGGAGTGGATGGTGCAGCAGGCACACGAGGCCTGCTACATCGCCAACTCCCTCACCACCCAGGTGACGGTGGCTCCGACAGTGATCCATCGCTGACCCGCAGCGACGTAGGGTCGCCGCCCGCCTCGTTCCCGGTGGTAGCGTCGAGACGATGACCGCACGCGTGAATCCCTGGCTCGTCCTCGTCCTCGTCTGCCTCGCCCAGTTCATGGTCATCCTCGACGCGACGATCGTGAACGTCGCGCTGCCGACGATCCAGCAAGACCTCGACATGTCGGACACCAACCTGCAGTGGGTCGTGAATGCGTACACACTGCTGTTCGGCGGCTTCCTCCTCCTCGGCGGCCGGGCCGGCGACCTGGCCGGGCGGAAGAAAGTCTTCCTCATCGGCCTCGTGCTGTTCACCGCCGCCTCGCTGCTGTGCGCGGTTGCGACCGGCTCGACCTGGCTGATCATCAGCCGCGGGCTGCAGGGTCTCGGCGCCGCGCTCGTATCACCGGCGGCCCTCTCGATCGTGACCGCGACCTTCAGGGAAGGCGCGGAGCGGACGAAGGCGCTCGGCGTCTGGGCCGCGATCGCGGTCGGCGGCGGCGCGGTCGGCCTGCTGCTCGGCGGCATCCTCGTCCAGACCCTCTCCTGGCCCTGGATCTTCCTCGTCAACATCCCGGTCGGCGTCGTCGCGTTCCTGCTCTCGCTGAGGTTCGTACCCGAGTCGCGCGACGAGCATGCGCACAAGAGCTTCGACATCCCCGGCGCTGTAGCAGTGACGGCGGGGCTGATCGCCCTCGTCTACGGGATCGTGCGGTCGGCCGAGCTCGGCTGGGGCTCGGGTGAGGTCCTTGGCATCCTCGCGCTGGCCGCGGTGTTGCTGATCGGGTTCGTCGTGATCGAGTACCGCTCCGCCGAGCCGCTCGTGCGCCTCTCGATCTTCGCCGTTCGGACCGTTCGCGGAGCCAACGTCGCGATGCTCGTCGTCGCCTGTGGCCTGTTCGCGATGTTCTTCTTCAACACGCTGTTCGTGCAGCGAGTGCTCGCCTACACGCCCATCGAGGCGGGTCTGGCGTTCCTTCCGTTCACGGCCGGCATCATCGTCGGCTCGGTGCTCTCACAGCAGCTGATCCCGCGGCTCGGCGCCCGCGAGGTGCCGATCATCGGGCTCGTGACCGCGGTCGCCGGCATGTTGCTGTTCCTCCGCCTCTCACCCGACAGCACCTACGTGGCCGACATCCTCCCCGGCATCATGCTCGCGTCGATCGGGATGGGCCTGACGTTCGTGCCGCTGACGCTGATCGCGACGAGCGGGATTCCGGTCGACGACGCAGGGCTTGCCTCGGGGCTGTTCAACACCTCGCAGCAGGTCGGTGGCGCGCTCGGCCTCGCGCTGCTCTCGACGTTCGCCGCCAACAAGACCGCCGACGTGCTCTCCTCGACGGGTGGCAAGCCGACAGAGGCAGAGACGGCGCAGGCGCTCGTCGACGGCTTCCATGTCGCCTGGATCGGGTGCGCGGCCTTCCTCGCCGCAGGGGCCGTGCTGCTCTTCGCACTACTGCGCCGTGGCGACGTCCTCGCCGCGGCGCACGGCGAGGCCGAGCCGGTCGTCACGTAGAGCTTGCCTCCTCGGCCCGCGTAGGGTGCAGGCGTGAGGATCGCGCCGTTTCGGATCGAGCAGTACTACGCCGTCCACGAGTTCACGGCGCCGTACATGCTCTCGTCGAGCGACGCCGAATCGTTCACAACCGCCGACCTGCTCGCCCTCGAGCCTGATGCGGAGGAGCGGCTCCTCGGGCAGCGGCTCGGCTACACCGAGTCGGTTGGCGCACCCGAGCTCCGGGCCGCGATCGCTCCCGTCTACGAAACCCTGTCGCCGGACGAGGTCGTCGTCGTCGCAGCGGCGGAGGAAGGGATCTTCGTCGCCTACCACGCGCTCCTCGAGCCGGGGGATCACGTCGTCGTCGAGACGCCCTGCTACGAGTCGGCGCACCAGGTCGCGCGCTCTGCCGGGGCGACGGTGACCGAGTGGCGGCGCGCGCCGAGCGACGGCTGGGCGCACGACCTCGATGCCCTCCGGAGCGCGCTGCGGCCGGACACGAAGCTCGTCTACATCAACAGCCCGCACAACCCGACGGGGATGCTGATGTCGCGGGAGGTGCTGGACGGTGTGGTCGATGTCTGCGCCGAGCGGGGAGCGTGGCTCTTCTCCGACGAGGTCTATCGCGAGCTCGAGCACGATCCGACCGATCGTCTACCGGCCGCATGTGATCTCTACGAGCGCGCGCTGTCGCTCGGCTCGATGTCGAAGACCTACGGGCTGCCCGGCCTACGGCTCGGGTGGCTCGCCTCCCGCGACCGCGACGCACTGCAGCGCATCGTCGATCTCAAGCACTACACGACGATCTGCTCGAGTGCGCCGAGCGAACTCCTCAGCGCCGTCGCGCTTCGGCATCGCGACGTGCTCGCCGATCGCAATCGCGGGATCGTGCTCGCGAACCTACCACTCCTCGACGGGTTCTTCGAACGGCACGCAGACGTGCTCTCGTGGATCCGGCCCACTGCGGGCCCGATCGGATTTCCGCGGCTCCACCGGTCGGAGGAGACGACGACATTCTGCGAGCAACTGGTCGCCGCCGAGGGAGTTCTCCTGCTTCCCGGCGTCGTCTATGACGAGCCGAGGCACGTCCGCTTCGGCTTCGGACGGGCGGCCATGCCCGAGGCGCTGGAACGACTCGAGCGCTTCGTCGACACACGTTCTTAACCCTGCTGAAGCCACGCCGCAACCCGGGCGCAAGGTTTCCGAACATCCTGCCGATACACCTTGGTGCAGACAACACGACTCCCTCGAGGAGGGCGCTGCGATGGGCGACGGACAAAGGCTCACGACGTGGATCGAGTGGTACCGCTTCGCGCGGGAAGCCCTCGAGCTCGGACATGCGGAGGCGTCCTCGTACGCCACCGCCCGCTTCGTCGAGGAGCAGAACCGCCTCGTCGCTCGCGAGCGGAGAGCGGCATGAGCGGGGAACCGACGATGGAGGCGGTCGACGAGGACCTCGTCGAGGAGAGCGCGCCCGACCCGGCCGCCCGCGTCCTCAGCTGGCGGATCGAGCAGCTCATCTCCGTCGGGTTCGCCAGTGACGACGCGTTCGTGCTCGCGCTCGACCGCAGCGTCGACCTCCACGAGGCCAGAGCGCTCGTCCGCCGCGGCTGCCCGCCGCAGACGGCATTCCGCATCCTCGTCTGAGCGTTCTACGACCCTGACTGGGCGGCGACCACGCCGCGGCGGCGCAGCTTCATCGCGCCCGAGCCGAGCGCGACACCGACGAGGATCAGCGCCAGCCCGATCAATGCGGCCGCGGTCAGCCGCTCATCCAGGATCAGTGCGCCGTAGACGAGCGCGAAGCCGGGCATGAGATACGTGACGAGGCTGAGGCGGCGCGCGCCGAACAGGCCGATCACGCGGAACAGGATCAGCTGCGCGAGTGCGGTGCCGACGAGCGCGAGCAGCAACAGCGATCCGAGCGCACCCGCCGTGGGCATCGACGTCGGCGGGTCGGCGAGCGCGAACGGCAGCAGGATTGCGCCGCCGGCGAGCATCGAGCCGGTCGCCAGCACAGGGCCCGAGATCGTCCCCTTGAGGTGGAGCTGGCTGTAGATGCCGGCCGAGGCGTAGAAGACGGAGGCGAGCACCACGGCAAGCGTGCCGGCGACCGCCCAGGCGTTCCCCGCCGGAGCGACGCCGGCGATCAGGACGACGCCTGCGAGCCCGAGGCAGACCCCGGCGATCCTCAACGGGCCGACGCGCTCGTGTGGGAGAAAGCGGAGCCCGATCAGCAGTGAGAAGATCGGGACGGTGGCCTGCGCGATCGCCGCGATGTTCGAGTCGATGTGGGTCTCACCCCAGGCGACGAGCCAAAAAGGGGCGGCGGCGTTGAGCACTCCGAGGGCGATCGCCTCCCGCCAGGTCTGACGGAGCCTCACCCACGCGGTCGCCCGGCCGACGGTGACGGCCAGGTAGCAGAGGAGGACTGCCCCCGCGATCAGCGCCCGCGACGCCATCAATGCTGCCGGCGAGAAGCCTCCGTCGACACCGACCTTGATGAACAGGTACGAGGCGCCCCACGCCGCGGCGAGCGTCAGGATCAGCGGCCAGTAGCGGTGCGTCATGCCTCGAGGCTAGCCGCGCCCCGGCGGGCCAGGCCGGTTGCAAGAGCCGTGCCCGCGAGCACGAGCGCCAGGCCGGTGAGCGCCGTGACCGTCACCGCCTCGTCGAGGAAAACCGCACCGTAGACGAGCGCGAACGCCGGCACGAGGTAGGTGACGAGGATCGCCCGTGATGCACCGGCGCTCGCGATGATCGCGAAATACAGCAGGTAGGCGACGCCGGAGCCGAGCACGCCGAGCGCGAGCACCGCAAACCAGACCTTCGCAGAGGGCATCGAGCCGGGCAGCTGCGCGAGGCCGAACGGCGCCATCATCACCGTGGCGCAGGCGAGCTGTCCGAGCGAGACCTGGAGCGGCGGCAGCCCTTTGACGGTCCGTCCCGCGTAGAGGACGGAGATCGCGTAACAGAGCGCGACGGCGATCACCGCGAGCGCCGCGACGAGGTTGCCGCCGCTCTGCACGCCGACGAGCAGCGCCACGCCGAGGAACCCGATCCCGACTCCGATCAGCCGCGATCCCGTCACCCGTTGGCTGACGTCGATGCGTGCGGCGAGGAGGACGGTGAAGATCGGTGCCGCGGCCTGGATCACGGCCGTCAGGCCGGAGTCGAGGCGGAGCTCGGCGAATCCGAGCAGCCAGAACGGGAGCGCGTTGTTGAGCGCTCCGAGCACGAGGAGGGGACGCACGTGCCCACGAAGCGGCGTCAGCCCGCCGCGTCCGGGGAGGAGCACGAGCAGGAACAGCGCGCCGAACACGAGTCTCCCGAGGACGACGACGGAGGGCTCGAGCACGTCGACGCCGAGCTTGATGAAGAGAAACGACGAGCCCCAGATCGCGGAGAGAAGCAGCAGAAGGAGGGCGTCGCGGCGGCTCACGGCCCGTCGAGGGTAGAAGGTCGCAGGACACGGTGCGTCAGGAACCGACGGGAGAGCGACGCTTTCCACCGCACCAGGCCCGCGGGCGGGCTTCAGGATCACGCGAGCGTGGAAGAGGCAAATGCCGGGGAGGGCGGCGGTACGCTCTTCCACCGTCGCCCTCCCCGGCTAGACTGGGCTCCCTGAGCTTCGTCGCGGAACAGCCACTCCACCGCCGGCTCGGCCTCACGGACGGGGAGCACGACCGGATCCTCGAGTTGCTGGAGCGCGAGCCGAACCACTTCGAGCTCGCAGTCTTCTCGCTGCTCTGGTCGGAGCACTGCGGCTACAAGCATTCCGCCCTGCTCCTGAAGAGGCTGCCGAGTAGCGGCCCGAGGGTGCTGCAGGGGCCAGGCGAGAACGCCGGCGTGCTCGACCTCGGGGACGGGCTGGCGGTCACGTTCAAAGCCGAGAGTCACAACCACCCGTCCGCGGTGGAGCCGTTCCAAGGGGCGGCGACCGGCGTCGGCGGGATCCTCCGCGACATCATCGCGATGGGGGCCCGGCCGATCGCGCTCCTCGACGGACTCCGGTTCGGTGCCCCGGACGAGCACTTCTCGCGTGCCGTCGGCGGGATCGGCGCCTACGGCAACTCGGTCGGCGTTCCGAACGTCGGCGGAGAGGTCGTGTTCGACGAGGTCTATGCCTCCAACTGCCTCGTCAACGCGATGTGTGTCGGTCTCCTGCCCAGCAACTCCGTGATGAGCGCCCGCGCCGACACGGCCGGTGCGCTCCTCGTCCTCTACGGCGCCACGACCGGCCGCGACGGGATCGGTGGCGCGTCGGTGCTCGCGAGCCAGGAGCTCGGCGACGAGGCCGCCGACAAGCGGCCGTCCGTCCAGGTCGGCGATCCGTTCACCGGCAAGCGGCTGATCGAGGTCTCGGTCGAGCTCGTCGAGCGTGGGCTCGTGCTTTCGCTCCAGGACTGCGGCGCGGCCGGGCTCGCGTCGTCGCTCTCAGAGATGGCCGCCGACTACGGCATCGACGTCCATCTCGACCGGGTGCCGCAGCGTGAGGACGGGATGGAGCCCTGGGAGATCATGATCTCCGAGTCGCAGGAGCGGATGGTCGCGATCGTCGCGCCCGAGCGCCTCGCCGAGGTCGAGGCGGTGATCGACCGCTGGGAGCTGCATCGGGCGGTGATCGGCGAGGTGACCGAGACGGGCGAGTTGCGGGCCTTGTGGCACGACGACGAGGTCGGCACGATTCCGGCCCGATTCCTCACCGACGACTGCCCGAGGTACGTCGTCGACCGAGAGCCGCGCCGGCCGACGCCGGAGATCCCGCTTCCGGAGCTCCGCGCGCCGGCGGACATCCTGCTCGACCTGATCGGCTCGGACGCGCTGCGCTCCCGCGCATTCGTGACGCGCCGCTACGACCAGCTCGTCCAGTCGCGCACCGTGCGCCGGCCGGGTCTCGACGCCGCCGTGCTGCGACTGCGACCGTCCTGCCGCGGCCTCGCGGTCACGCTCGACGGCACGGGCCGCATCGGTTCGCTCGACCCCTTCACGGGCGGCGCCGCCGCCATCTTCGAGGCCGCCCTGAACGTCGCCTGCGCCGGTGGTGAGCCGCTCGGGTTCACCGACTGCCTCAACTTCGGCAACCCGGAGAAGCCCGAGATCGGATGGGAGCTGTCCGAGTCGATCGAAGGGATGGCGCAGGCCTGTGAGGCGCTCGGACTGCCGATCGTCTCCGGCAACGTCTCGCTCTACAACGACACCGACGGCCGCTCGATCCATCCCACCCCGGTCGTCGGCTGCGTGGGCCTCGTAGCGGACGTTCGCCGCATCCCGGATGCCTGGATCCCCGGCAACGTGATCCTGCTCGCCTCGACCGGGACGCCCGGGCTCGCCGGCTCAGAGCTCCAGGCGCGTTACAGCACCGTATCCGGGACGCCACCGACGCTCGACCTGCACGCCGAGGCGGCGCTCGTTCGATTCGTCACCGCCGCCGCCCCCCGCTGCACGCTCGCACACGACGTCTCCGGCGGCGGCCTCGCAGTCGCGCTCGCCGAGGCTGCGCTGCACTCCCGTGTCGGCGCCCGGCTCGATCTTCCTGGCGACCCGCTCACGCTCTTCGGGGAAGGCTGCGGCCAGGTGGTCCTCGCCGTTCCGCCTGCTCAGGTCGAGATCGACCCGCTCGGCTCCGAGGTCGGTGTCCGGCGAATCGGCGAGGTCGGTGGCGACGAGATCCTGGGCGTCTCGCTGCGCGACCTCCGAGCCGTCTGGGAGCGTGAGCGCTGAGATGTGCGGCGTCTTCGGAATCCGGTCGGTCGAGCGCGATGTAGCGCGGCTCTCGTATTTCGCCCTCTTTGCGCTGCAGCACCGCGGTCAGGAGTCGGCCGGGATCGCCGTCTCCGAGGGAGGGCGGCTGACCGTCCTTCGCGACATGGGGCTCGTGGCTCAGGTCTTCAACGAGCAGCAGCTGCAGGCGCTCCCCGGCGAGATCGCGATCGGGCACACGCGCTACTCGACGACCGGCGGCGTGCACTGGTCGAATGCGCAGCCACTGGTCCACCACGGCCGCGAGCGCACGGTCGCCCTCGGCCACAACGGCAACCTGACGAATGCCGAGGCGCTCCGCGACGAGCTGATCGCCGACGGGATCCGGCTCGGCTCGACCTCCGACACCGAGGTCATCGCCGCCCTGATCGCGCGGGACCCGGCGCCGCTGCCCGAGGCAGTCGCCGCGACGATGCAGCGGCTCGAGGGGGCCTACTCGGTCGTGGCGCTCGTCGATCGCACGCTCGTCACCTTCCGCGACCCCCACGGCATCCGGCCGCTCACGCTCGGCCGGATCGGAGACGACTGGGTGGTCGCGTCCGAGAGCTGCGCGCTCGACCTGATCGGTGCGGTGGTCGACCGGGACGTGCGCCCTGGTGAGGCGCTCTGGCTCGACGACGAAGGAATCCACAGCGCGCAGGCGATTCCGCAGGGTCGCGGTGCGCATTGCATCTTCGAGCACGTCTATTTCGCCAGGCCCGACTCGCGGCTCGGCGGCAGCGAGATCCACGGGAGCCGCGTGCGCATGGGACAGAGGCTCGCCGAGGAAGCACCCGTGGTCGCCGATCTCGTGATGCCGATTCCGGATTCGGGCACACCGGCCGCGATCGGCTTCGCGAAGGCGTCCGGCATTCCCTACGAGGAGGGCTTGATCAAGAACCGCTACGTCGGACGCACGTTCATCCAGCCCGACCAGGAGCTGCGGCGGCAGGGGATCCGGTTGAAGTTCAACCCGCTCGACGAGGTCGCGGGCAAGCGCGTCGTGATCGTCGACGACTCGATCGTCCGCGGCAACACGATGCAGCAGCTCATCGCGATGCTCTTCGACGCGCGCGCAGCCGAGGTGCACGTCCGCATTTCGTCACCGCCGGTCGTCTCGCCGTGCTTCTACGGCATCGACATGGCCGACGAGGACGAGTTGGCCGCATCCCACCGGTCGGTCGAGGAGATGCGCGAGCGGATCGGCGCGACCTCCCTCCACTACCTCTCACTCGACGGCATGCAGTCGGCGACCCGGTTGCCCGAGGGCTCGGTCTGCCGTGCGTGCTTCACGCGCGACTACCCGACGAGCGTGCCTGTCGGCCGCCGGGCGAAGCTGCGGTTCGAGCCGGTCGGCGCCTGACTCAGCTGGACGTGCGCGAGCGCTCGAGAAAGAACCACTCGGTGAACGAGCGGCAGCGGCCGTCGGCGGCGAACTCGAGCAGGTACGTGTTCGCATAGCGGCGGTGCTCTCCCGGGTAGCGCGTCTCGCCGACCGCGACGGCACGTTCGCCCGCGACGACGAACGGCCGGTAGTCCGCCTCCCACGAACCGGGCTCGTCGCGGTCCTGCAACCAATCGGCCGCGATCGCGGCCGCGCCGACGAGCGGCTCCGAGAACGGGTCGTAGCGATACGCGCAGTCAGCGGTGAAGAGCGCCGTTATCTGCGCCTCGTCGTAGCTCGACCAGGCAGCGACATAGGCGTCGAGCCAGCGCTGCACCTCGTCGGTGGTCATCCGCACAATCGTGCCACACCATGACTGCTTCCGAAGTGATCGCTAGGCTCGGTGGCGTGTCCTCGCCCGAGCAGACGTACGCCGCTGCCGGGGTCTCGCTCGCGACCGCCGACGCGATCGTCGATCGAGTCCGCGCGGCTGTTGCATCGACTGCGACTCCCGGGGTCACCGGCCCGTTCGGCGCGTTTGCGGGGCTCTTCGCGATCGACGATCGTCGCCTGCTGGCCGCGTCGACCGACTCGGTCGGCTCGAAGCTCGTGCTGGGACGGCGCGGCGACCGCCTTCGCTGGTGCGGCTCTGACCTCGCAGCCCACTGCATCAACGACGTGCTCACGACGGGAGCCGAGCCGTTGTTCTTCCTCGACTACGTCGCTGCCAACACGATCGACGTGGAGCAGGTCGCCGAGCTCGTCGAGGGCGCGGCCGACGTTTGCCGTCAGGCCGGCTGCGCGATCCTGGGCGGCGAGACCGCGGAGCTGCCGGGCATCTATCGCGACGCAGAGATCGACTTCTGCGGCACGGCCGTCGGCGTCGTCGACCGCGACCGGATCGTCGACGGATCACGCATCGAGGAGGGGGACGTCGTCCTGGGGCTCGCCTCTGCGGGGATCCACGCCAACGGCTTCTCGCTCGTTCGCCGAATCGTGGGAGACGGGCCGTTCGATGCGGATCTCCTCCTGCCGCCGACCCGTCTCTACCTGGACGAGGTTCGCGACCTGTGTACGCGGGCCGACGTCCGTGGGCTCGCCCACGTCACCGGCGGGGGCATCGCCGGCAACCTCGCACGCGTGCTGCCCGACGGTCTCGGGGCGGTCGTCGACCCGTCAGCCTGGCCGCGCCCGCAGGTGTTCGGCTGGCTCGCCGAGAACGGGGTGGCCGAGGACGAGTTGCGTCGTGTGTTCAACATCGGGATCGGGTACTGCGTCGTCGTCCCGGCCGCCGACGTCGGCCGCGACGACCGGGTGATCGGGCGGGTCGTCCACGGCAATGGGATCGCATGGGCGTGAGGGCGCGCACGGGAGTGGGGGTGCTCGTCAGTGGCAGCGGCACGAACCTGCAGGCTCTGATCGATGCGGGGATACCGATCGCGGCGGTGGCCGCCAACGTGCCGGACGTCCCTGCGCTCGACCGGGCACGCCGGATCGGGGCGCCGACAGCGGTGTTCTGCCTCGAGGACTACAGCGACCGCGACGGGCGCGACGCGGCCATGGCAGCCTGGCTCGAAGCGCTCGGCGTCGGGCTCGTGGTCTGCGCGGGATACATGCATCTTCTGCGACCAGTGTTTCTCCGACGCTTCCCGGGTAGGGTCCTGAACGTGCATCCGGCTCTTCTTCCCGCCTTCCCAGGAGCCCGTGCCGTCGAGGAGGCCCTCGCCGCGGGGGCAACCGAGACAGGCGCCACGGTCCACCTGGTCGACGACGGCGTCGACACGGGCGCCGTGCTGCGACAGGAGGCGGTCGCGGTCCTGCCCGACGACACGCCTGCATCCCTGCACGCGCGGATCAGGGACGTCGAGCACCGGCTGCTGCCCGAGGTCGTGCGGGAGCTGAGCGCCGCATGAGACGTGCGTTGCTCTCCGTCTACGACAAGTCCGGGATCGCCGGCTTCGCCCAGGAGCTCCACCGACTCGACTTCGAGCTGCTCGCGAGCGGCGGCACGGCCAAGCTGCTCGCGGACGAGGGCATCCCCGTCACCCCCCTCGAGGACGTGACGGGCTTTGCCGAAATGCTCGGCCACCGGGTGGTCACGCTGCACCCTGCCGTCCACGGCGGCATCCTCGCCCGGCGCGACGTTCCCGAGGACGTCGCCGATCTCGCCGCCCACGGCATTCAGCCGATCGATCTCGTCTGCGTGAACCTCTATCCGTTCGAGCAGACCGTGGCCCGCCTCGACGTCACCTGGGACGAGGTGATCGAGAAGATCGACGTCGGCGGCCCGGCGCTCCTGCGCGCCGCGGCGAAGAACCACGCCGATGTGATCCCCATCTGCCGCCCCGACGACTACGAGGGCGTCCTGGACGGGCTCCGGAAGGGCGATGTGTCGCTCGAGACCAGGCGGGAGCTCGCAGCGCGCGCGTTCGCGACGACGTCGTCCTACGACAGCGCGGTCACACGCTGGCTTTCCCGCGAGGTCCTGTTCCCCCAGACGATCGTGCCGGTGTTCGACCGGGCCCATGACCTCTCCTACGGCGAGAATCCGCACCAGCGCGCCGCCTACTACGCCGAGCGGGGCGCCCGCACGCACCTGCTCTCTCGCGTCGAGCAGCTCAACGGCAAGCCGCTCTCGTTCAACAACCTGAACGACCTCTCTGCGGCGCGTCTGCTCGCGCTCGAGCTCGACGGCGCCGCGTGTGTGATCGTCAAGCACGCGAACCCGTGCGGTGTGGGGATCGCAGAGTCGATCGAGGAGGCGTACGACAAAGCCCTCGCCGCCGATCCCGTGTCGGCGTTCGGCGGCGTCGTCGTGGTGACAAAGCCCGTCAGCGCAGCGCTCGGGGAGCGGCTGGCAGAGCAGTTCATCGAGGTGCTGTTCGCTCCCGGCTACGACGCGGTCGCCACCGAGGCACTCGTCCAGAAGCCCGGCGTGCGCATCCTCAACGACCTCGAGCGGCGAGCATTCGAGCCCTCCGAGCGCGATCTGAAGCGCGTTCTCGGCGGCATCCTCGTCCAGGACCGCGACCTCGAGCCGGATCCGCTCGATGCGATGGAGATCGTCTGCGGTGACGTGCCCCCTGCCATGTGGGAGGACCTGCTCTTTGCGTGGACGGTCGCCAAGCACACGCTTTCGAACGCGATCGTGATCGCGCGAGGGGGCCAGACACTGGGAATCGGCGCCGGCCAGATGAGTCGGGTCGACGCGGTGCGGATCGCGGTCGAGAAGGCGCGGGAGCACGGGCACTCACTCGAGGGCGCGGCGCTCGCCTCCGACGCGTTCTTCCCGTTCGTGGACGGCCCCGGGGTCGCGCTCGAGGCGGGCATCGGCGCGATCATCCAGCCGGGCGGGTCGATGCGGGACGACGAGGTCGTGGCCGCCGTCCGCGACGCGGGCACGGCAATGGTCTTCACGAACCGCCGGCACTTCCGACACTGAACCACAGCCGGCCCGAGAAAGACGGAGGGCGCCCGGGGGCACCCTCCGTCGACCGGTCTCGGCGGTGGCTACGAGCGCTTGTGCAACTCCCGGAGGGTCCAGGTCGTCCCGACGAACTCGCACTTCATCCCGACCTTCGTGCCGACGACGAAGCCCGTGGTCGCAGGCGATGCTGCGTCACGCGTGCAGGTGGCCGTCGACGGCCCTCTCGATGCGACGGTGATCGTGCTGCCGACGCTTCCGTCACCCACGGCGGATACCGACCCCTTGACGGAGACGGGCCGCACCGGCTTGGCGTGCTTGCACACCGGGCCTGCGACGACAGCGAGCGGGGCGGCGGAGCTCGTCGACCCGAGCGCGCCGGCCGTGAAACCGGTCGTCGGGACGAACGTGGCGCTCATGTTGCCGAGCACCCTGACGTGGTGGCCGCGGGAGGCGCCCGTCAGGAAGCCCACGAGCTGGGTTCCCTTGAGCGTGCCCGAGAACCTGCCGGTGAGGCGGGTGTCGTCGTCTCGGACCCAGAACCAGCCCTCGACATAGCCGAGCCCGTCTGTCGTGCTGTAGGTGGTGAGGGCGTGGATCGTGAGAGGCCCGTCCAGCTCGGTGGCCGGGTTGGTGGCGTCGACCGTCCCGGAGTAGTTCCCCCGCGTGATCGTGAACGCCTTCCCGTCCCCGCCGGTGCAGCTACGTGCCTTGACGGCGGAGACCTTGTCGGCAGAGAAGGCAGCGGTCGTGGCGCTGACACCGGAGGCGGTGAACACCGTCGCCAGCCCGGCCGCGGCGAGGGCCAGGGCGACGACGGCGCCGATTGCGATGGTGAGTGGCTTGCGCATGTGATGAATCCCCCTGAGAGTTGAGGTACACGCGGAAGTCTGTTTCGAACGTGTGTGAGGAAGGCGCGGGGAATGTAATCCCTGTGTAAAGCGAGGGGCAAGGCGGCCGCCGCCCCGGGCACGGAGTCAGGCGTCGGCGATGGGCCGACCGACGACGAGCGCCTCGCGCAGCTCCGGCGCCAGGTCGTTGTAGATCACATCCGGGCGGACGCCGAGTGCGTCGAGCGTCTTCGCGAAGAAGCAGCGCGCGGCGGCGGCGAGGATGACGTCCATGATCTCCGGCTCGGAAAGCCCGAGCTCGCGAAGCGGTTGCAGGTCCGCGGCTCCGATCGACGTTGCGTCGTCGACGACCCGCTCGGCGAGGTTCATCACGGCGACGTCGATCTCGTCGAGGCCCGCAGCGCGGTGATCGCGCGCGATCTCGAGCACGGGCTCGCCGAACTCTTCCAGCAGGACGGAGCCGTGGGCGAGGCAGCAGTAGCTCGAGTGGAGTCGCCGCGCCGCGGCGAGCGTCGCCAGCTCGTACCGGCGCGCGTCGGTACCGGCCTTGATGGCGCCCACCAGGTGACCCCAGGCGGCGAGCACTTCGGGTCGCTCGGCGAACGCGCGCTCGTAGTTGGTCGTCATCGGCCGACTATGACAGCTCGCGCCGGAGCTCGACCGGCGCCCGCCGTCCGATCGTGCTCACCATGGCCCTGGTGCCGGGTTCGGCGGCGGTCTCGGCAGGGTAGTGTCCCGAGCGTCCAGCGATCGAGGAGGCCGGAGTGAAGGTCGTTCACTGCCCCTGTGGGAAGGACGTCGAAGGCGAGACCGACGACGCGTTGGTCGAGAACGTCGAGGCGCACATCGCGGCAGACCATCCCGAGATGGTCGGCAAGTACGGGCGCGAGGAGATCCTCGGGATGGCGCACGAGCATTGACGCTGCGCGGGCGGGGAGGGCGGCGCCCTCTCCGCCGCCCTGCAGAGCGGTGACCACACAGCAGACGGAGACCCACCCACTCGAGGAGAGGAGGACGATGGACGACAAGATCAATCTCGGCGAGAAGCTTGCCGGCTTCGACGAGCCGTTCACCCCCCGCATCGTCGGCTACCTGAACGACTACAAGCTGCAGGTCGCGAAGACGAAGGGCGAGTTCGTCTGGCACACCCACCCCGAGACCGACGACTTCTTCCTCGTCGTCGAGGGTGAGCTGACGATCCAGCTGCGCGATCGCGATGTCGTGCTCGGTCCGGGCGAGCTCTTCGTCGTGCCCGCGGGCGTGGAGCACTGCCCCCGCTCGGATGAGGGCGCCGCGATCCTGCTGATCGAGCCGGCCGGGACGGTCAACACCGGCGATGCGCCTGCCGGCGCCCTGACCGCCGAGGAGCGGACGATCTAGCGGGTACGGCCGCGCGTCCGCCTCCCTCGGATGAGGCACGAACAACCTGTAAGGAACCTGTTGCGGGGGGTTTACAGCGCCCGAGGCGTTGCTACGGTGCGCCGGTCACTGCGATGCGACGAGCCCTGGTCGGGCCCGGCACGCTCTCCGGTCACCCCTCATGGCGCTCCCCACCCGCATCTGCCTGCTCGCGTTCTGTCTTCTGCTCGTCCTTCCCGTCACGGGCGCGCTCGCCGACGGCGCGCCGGCGCTGGAGACGGTCGTCAGCCCGGCACGTCTTTCCGGGGCTGTGCCGTTGACGGCGCCCGACAGGCCGAAACGCGCTGCACCGTCATTCGGGCAGCGGGCCGTCCGGCTTGCGGCCGAGGAAATCGGTGTCCGTTATGTGTACGGCGGCAGCTCGCCGAGTGGGTTCGACTGCTCCGGGCTCGTGGCCTACGTCTACGGCAGGCTCGGCGTGCAGCTCCCGCACAACGCCGCCGCGCAGTACGCGTACGGGAGCCCAGTCGATCTACGCCGCCTGGAGCCCGGTGATCTCGTTTTCTTCCACGGCCTCGGTCACGTCGGCCTCTACATCGGTCAGGGCCGGATCATCCACGCGCCCCAGTCGGGACAGCGGGTCGAGATCCAGAGCCTCGCGTTACGCAGCGGCGAGGTCGAGGGCGCGCGGCGACTCGTCCGCAGCTGACGCACCTCCCGTAGTCTGTCGCGCATGAGCGGCGGCCCCTACCCGACACTGCTCGACCTCGTCGGCGGGACACCAATCGTGCGACTCGACCGCTTCGGCGCCACCGTGCCGCCCGCGCTGCTCGCCAAGCTCGAGTTCCTCAACCCGGGCGGCTCGAACAAGGACCGGATCGGGGTCGCGATGATCGAGGCAGCCGAGCGCGAGGGCAAGCTCCGGCCCGGGGGGACGATCGTCGAGCCGACCTCCGGCAACACGGGCGTGGGGCTCGCGATCGCGGCGGCGCAAAAGGGATACCGCTGCATCTTCGTGATGCCGGACAAGATGAGCCAGGAGAAGATCTCGACGCTGCGGGCCTACGGGGCGGAGGTCGTGATCACGCCGACCGCCGTCGAGCACGACTCTCCCGAGTCGTACTACTCGGTCTCGGACCGGCTTGCGGAGGAGATCCCGGGAGGCTTCAAGCCCGATCAGTACTCGAACATGTCGAACCCCGAGGCCCACTACCGGACGACCGGGCCGGAGATCTTCGAGCAGACCGATGGGGGCCGGATCGACGCGATCGTGATCTCCGTCGGCACCGGGGGCACGATCTCGGGCGTGGGGCGCTACTTCAAGGAGCACCGTCCCGAGGTGCGCATCGTCGGCGCTGATCCGGAGGGCTCGGTGTACACCGAGGACGCGAATCATCCGCTCGGCCCCTATCTCGTCGAGGGGATCGGCAAGGACACGTGGCCGAAGACGATGAGCCCCGAGGTCGTGGACGAGTGGGTACGGGTCTCCGACCGCGACTCGTTCCTGACGGCGCGGCGGCTCGCCCGAGAGGAAGGGCTGCTCGTCGGCGGCTCGTGCGGCTCGACCGCGTGGGCCGCGCTCCAGGTCGCTGCGCGCGTCGGACCCGAAGGCGCGGGTGCTGATGGTGATGCCCGACGGTGGCCGCTCGTATCTGTCGAAGTTCTACGACGACAACTGGATGATCCAGTACGGCTTCATGGAGCGCACCTCGCCCACCCCCAGGGTCGACGAGGTGCTCCGCGTCAAGCACGGCGAGGACACAGACCTGCCCGACCTCGTCACGATCGAGTCGGCCAAGAAGGTCGGGGACGCGATCGAGTTGATGCAGCGGTACAGCATCTCGCAGCTGCCCGTCGTCCGCCACGGGACGGCCGAGTCACTGACCGACATCGTCGGCTCGATCCAGGAGCGCAGCCTCCTCGACCGCGTGTTCAAGAACCCTGACGCGTTGAACGAGGACATCGCCGTCGCGATGCAGCCGCCGCTCGCGGCCGTCGACGTGCGCGCCTCTCTCGACGAGGTGTTCGCCGATCTCTCGGGCCCGAACGCGGCCGTCGTCGTGGGTGTCGCCGGAAAGCCCGCAGCGATCCTGACGCGCTCCGACCTGCTCGAGTTCCTCGCGCACCGCCGCACGCACGTCGACCCGACGTAGCGCGCTACTTGCCGCGTGCGGGGGCGACCGCGCCCGGGCGCCGCTCCGTGCCCGCAATCCGCGCAGCGGCGCGGCTCTCGCTTCGAATCGTCGCGAACACGGCGCCGATCACGATCAGGGCGCCGAGGGCGGTCGTCGCGTCGAGCGTCTCGCCGAGGAGGAGCGAGCCGAGCGCGATCGCGACGAGCGGGTTGACGTACTGGTGGGTCACGACCTGCGAGATGGGTGCGTTGCGGAGGAGCCACGCATAGGCCGTGAACGCGATCAGCGAGCCTGCGACGGCGAGGTAGAGCCAGGCTGCGACCGAGACGGCCGAGACGCGTCCCCCAGCTCGCCGCCCTGGCCGAGCGCAAGCGCGGCGACGGTGAGCACCGCACCACCGCCGAGCATCTCGTAGACGGTCGCCACGAACGTGTCACGCGGGAGCCGGAGCCGCCCGGAGACGAACGAGCCCGTCGACCACGAGATCGTGCGCGCCGAGCATCATCGCGAGCCCGACCGCGGTCGAGCCCCCGGAGAGCCCGCTCGGGACACGATCACCAGCGCCAGCCCCACGAGGCCGACGAGCGCGCTGAGCCTCGTCGCGGTCGCAACGCGCTCCCGCGGCGATCGTGCGCCAGACGATCACCTGCAGCGGCACCGAGCCGGCGATCATCGCTGCGACGCTCGAGTCGATCCGCGTCTCGGCGAGCGTGACCACCCCGACGCCGCAGTCGCGAGCAGCATGACGCCGACCCCGACGGCCGCTGCGCGCCTCGCGCCAGGTGGTGCGAAGCGGTGTGCGCCGCAGGGCGAGAATCGCCGCGAGCAGGAGCCCGGCGAGCAGGAACCGCAGACCCGGCGGAGAGAAGCGGCGGCATCGTCCGCACGGAGACCTTGATCGCGAGGTACGTCGAGCCCCACACGATGTAGACGATCCAGAGCGCCGTCCAGACTCTCCAGCCGCGCGCCATGCCTTCTCCAACGCTCGATCGCGCCGCATCCCTTCTCACGCCCCGGCGCGGCGCAGTGAGGTCGGCTCAGCGGCCGATGAAGCTCGCTGCGTGGCCGCGGGCGTTCGCCTCGCCGCAGCTCCTCGGCGTCGAGCGCGCCGATGCGCTCGAGCAGCTCGAGCTCGTCGCGCAGGTGCGTTCGCATCATCTCGGGCCCGTCCGTCGCGATCGTGAACGCGACGCCGTGCTCGACGAAGGCGCGGATCGTCGTGCGGATCGCCTCCTCGTCGGGGAGCGCCTTCGTCAGCAGGTTGGAGGTGGGGCAGATCTCGAGCACCGTGCCCGGCCTCGCGCAGCAGCCCCATCAGCGCCGGATCGCGGGCTGCGAGGATGCCGTGGCCGATGCGGTCGGGCCGCAGGTGCTCGACGACCTCGCGCGATCTCCTCGGCTCCCGTCGCCCCCTCCTCACCGACGTGGATCGTGACGCCGAGCCCGGCCGCGCGGGCCGTCTCGACCATCGGCGCGACGGCCGTGTAGTCGTAGCGGCGCGCCGCCCGGGCGTGGCCCGGCGATGTCGACGCCGACGACGCCGCGGTCGGCCCAGGCGATCGCCTTGTCGACGATGATCGCGTTCTGGCGCGCGTCGAACGTCCGGTCCATCATCAGGATCAGCCCGGCTCGCACCTGCGGGTACTCGAGCCGCGCGCGGTCGAGCCCGCGGATCGCGGCGAGGATGATGTGGTCGAGGTCGCGCTCGCCGCCCCGGTTGCGCTTCATCGGGTTGAAGCGGAGCTCGAGCGTCGTGATGCCCTGCGAGCGGTAGGCGCCGCCGATCGCCCCGTGCACGGAGCGCTCGACCGCGAGCGGGGAGGACTGGATCAGCTCCGTCCAGTGGTAGATCGCGTCGAGCGCGTCGAGGTTCTCGACGCCGCGCGGGTCGGACACGGTGACGAGCTCCTCGAACTCCCAGTAGTCCTTGACCGGCAGCGCGATCCCCTGCTCGTGCGCGAGGCTCCACAGAATGTCCGAGGCGACCGAGCCACCGAGATGCGTGTGGAGCTCGGCCAGACCCTCGAAGGCGGTCATCGTCACGAGGTGGCCGCAGCGACGAACGACTGCAGCTCGGGCAGAACGCGCGGGTCGATCGTGTGCGGCACCGGCGTCTCCCGCCACAGCACGTCGGCTCCCGCGTCCCGCACGCGCTCCGCTGCTGCCCGGCCGAACTCGACCGGGATCACCGGATCGAGCGATCCGTGCGCGACGGCGATCGGGTACCCCTCGAGGCCCGTCGAGGTCGAGCGCGAAGCCCTCCACCTCCGGCATGAAGCCGGAGAGCGCGATGATCGCGGCCGGCCGAGGCCGACCTGCTCCGAGCCCGAGGGCCCAGGTCATCGCGGCGCCCTGGGAGAAGCCGCCGAGCACGGTGCGATCGAGCGGCACCGGCAGGCCGTCGAGAAATGCTGCCGCGGCCTCGAACGTCGGAAGGAACGTCTCCGGATCGGGAGTGGGGATGCCGCCGAGCCGGTACCAGTGGGCGCCGCCCGGCGGCAGCGACAGCGGGCCGCGTGGCGTGATGCCGAGCAGGCGCCGCTCCGGGTCGAGGGCGTCGAGCAGAGGGTAGAGATCGTGCTCGTCGGCACCGCGGCCGTGGAGGAGGACGAGTGCTCCCTCCGGTGCCCCGGTCGAGGGCCGGTCGAGCCGGTGCAGCTCGGCCGTCACGATGCCGCCCACGCGGCGCGGGGATCGGGCAGCGGTGTCAGCACGGGCTCGATCTGGGACCGCAGGTGCTCGAACGCAGGCGGCAGGATCAGCGCCTCGCCCAGATGGCCCGCCTCCTCGTCGATCGTGAAGCCCGGTCCGAGCGTCGCGATCTCGAACAGGACGCCGCTCGGCTCGCGGAAGTAGATCGAGCGGAACCAGAACCGGTCGATCACACCGCTCGGGCGCCGGCCGGCGCGTCGGACCGTCTCGAGCCATGCGTCCTGCTCGTCGGTGTTCGAGGCGAACGCGACATGGTGCACCGTCCCGGCTCCCGGGGATCCCGGCTCCGGAGGCCGGCGGCGGATCGTAGGCGTAGTGGCCGCCCCTGACCGCTCCGCGCACCTCCCAGGCCCGCTCCCCGGTCGGGACGAAGCCGAGCGTTCCCTCGAGCAGCGCACTGCTCGCTTCCGGGTCGGCGGCGAATGCACGCACGCCCTCGAACCCCCTGAGCGCATGCTCCGCCGGGATCTCGGGGTGACGTGCGGTGAGCGGAGCATCGGTCGTCTGGACCGCCGCGAGCTCGAGACCGAGGCCCTCCGGGTCATCGAAGCCGAGCCGGCCCTCACTGCGCCGGGTCGAGATCCCCTCGGCGCCGAGCCGACCCTCCCAGAAGTCGAGCGACTCGTCGGAGCCGACACGGAACGTGATCGTGTGCACCATGCCTGCCCCGGGGCGGCCGCGTCGCGCGCCCGGGTACTCGAAGAAGGTGATGTCGGCACCCGGGGCTGCCTTCCTCGTCGGCGTAGAAGAGGTGGTATACGGTCGGGTCGTCCTGGTTGACGGTCTTCTTGACCATGCGCAGGCCGAGCACGCGGGTGTAGAAGTCGACGTTCCCCGGCGCGTCGCCGGTGATGCACGTCACATGGTGGATGCCTTCCAGGCGCATGGCGCTCTCCTCGTCTCGCTGATCGTCGCTGCCGGTCCCTGCTGCTGGACGGAACTCTCGCTTTCAGGGATACTTGCTGCGTCAAGAATAATGATTGCACATGCAAATACATGAGGTCAACCAGGCTCCTCTCACGCCGGCAGAGCTCGAGGCCTGGCGCGGGCTGCTGCGCGTCCACAGCGCGCTCGTCCGGCAGCTCGATGCCGACCTTCGGCTCGCGCACGACCTCTCGCTGCAGGAGTACGAGGTCCTGCTCGACGCTCGCCGCAGCGCCCGAGCAGCGAATGCGGATGTCCGACCTCGCCGCGGCCGTGCTGCTCAGCCAGAGCGGGTTGACCCGGCTCGTCGACCGGCTCGTGCGCGCCGGCTCGGTGGAACGGGCGCGCTGCCTGACGGATCGGCGCGGGTTCAACGCCGAGCTGACCTCCGCTGGGCACCGATCGGCTCCAACAGGCGCGCCCGACGCACCTCGCGGGCGTGCACAGTCGCTTCCTCGACCACTTCGACGACGACCGAGCTACACGCATTCGCCGGCTTCTGGGAGCGCGTGCTCCCCGGCGCGACCGCGGAGTGAATAGGCTCCACGCGTGAAGATCGGCATCGTGGTGCCGTTCTCGTGGTCGTTCTGGGGCGCCGTCGTCGAGCATGCCGAGCTCCAGGCCGAAGCGCTGGAGGCGCGCGGACACGAGGTACGCCTGGTGATGGGCAATGACCCACCCGGGCAGTTCACGCGTGCGCTCCACCCGAGGGTCGGTCGGCACGGCGTCGCCCCCGCCAACGTGATCCCGATCGGGCGCTCCGTGATCGTGCCGGCGAACGGCTCGTTGCCGAACATCATCCTCAGCCCGAGGGCGATCTTCCGGATCCGGCGCGTGCTCGAACGGGAGAGCTTCGATGTGCTCCACCTGCACGAGCCGATGACACCGGTGACCTGTATCTCGGTGCTCGCGATGGCCACCGCACCGATCGTGGCGACGCATCACGCTTCGGGGGAGCTCGGCTGGATGAAGCTCGCGATGCCTGCCTGGAGCTTTCTCGCGAGCCGGATCGACGTGCGGATCGCCGTCTCCGAGCGGGCACGTGACTCCGCGGCCCGCTGGCTCCCGGGCGACTATGAGATCGTCCCGAACGGCGTGCTCATCCCCGACGCCGTCGATCCCGTCCGACCGGGAGCACACGGTGACGTTCGCGGGCCGGCAGGAGACCCGCAAGGGACTGCAGGTGCTGCTACGGGCCTGGCCGGAGATCCGTCGCCGCACCGGCGCGCGGCTGCAGATCTGCGGCTCGGATCCGCTCGCGGTGCGGCTGCTCCTGACGCGTCTGCACGTCTCGGACGAGGGCATCGACATCCTCGGCTTTCTTCCGCAGGAGGAGCTGACTGCGCTGCTCTCCAGAGACGAAGGCGCTCGTGGCGCCGTCCCTCGGCGGAGAGAGCTTCGGCATGGTGCTGACGCGAGCGTTCGCCTGCGCCCTGCCGGTCGTCGCGTCCGACATCCCGGGGTACCGCGAGGTGACCACGCCGGAGACCTCGGTCCCGGTCGCGCCGGACGATCCGGCAGCGCTTGCGGAGGCGGTCACCTCCCTGCTCGCCGACGAGCCGCGGCGCGCCGCGATGGGGGTTGCTGCCCGCGAGCTCGCGCTGGAGCGCTACGCGTGGAGCGACATCGCGCGGCGGCTGGAGGGGATCTACGAGCGCGCAGCAACGCGCGACGAGATGCGGGCCGCATGAACCGCGCCCTGCGCCTCTCGCGCAACCCGTGGGCCCGGGGAATCCTCGTCCTCCTCCTGCTCGCGTCCGCGATGCTCGCGATCTGGTGGCGGGGGCCGGACTGGCCCACGGTGTACGACTCGTTCCGGTTCGTCTCCTGGCGCTGGGTGATCGTCGCCGTCGCGCTCAACCTTCTCTCGGTGCTCGCACGATCGCTCTCGTGGCGATTGACGATCGACCAGGCGCTGCCGGAGCCGCACCCTCGGTTCGGCCAGGTCTTCTCCGCCTTCGGGATCGGGCTGCTCGGGAACGCGGTTCTCCCCGCCCGCGCCGGGGAGCTCGCACGGGTCGCCGTTCTGCGCCGCCACCTGCCGCACGGAAAGGGCACGAGCGCGACGCTGCTCGGGACGGTGTTCGCGCACCGGCTGTTCGATCTCTTTCCCGTCGCGGTGCTCGTCACCTGGGTGCTGTTGACGGCGAAGATCCCGCACTGGGCGGTCACGAGCCTGATCATCTTCGGTCTCGTCGGGATCGCACTGCTCACCGTGGGCCTCCTCTCGGCGCGCACGGGCGAGGGCCGGGTGCACGACGGGATGGGGACCCTCCGGGCCGTCGTCGTGATGGCGCGCCAGGGACTCGCCGTCCTGCGCGCGCCGATCCCGGCGCTCGGAGCGGCGCTGTTCCAGTGCCTGGGCTGGCTGATGCAGCTCTTCGCGGTCTGGGCGGTGATGGAGGCGTTCGACCTCGACCTGCCCCTACCCGCGGCCGGGCTCGTGCTCGTGCTGATGAACGTGGCCACCATCTTCCCGCTCTGGCCCGGGAACATCGGGCTGCTCCAGGCCGCCGTCGCATTGCCACTCGTCCAATACGGCGTCGCCTACGGCACCGGATTCGCCTACGGGCTCGTGTTGCAAGCGGTCGAGATGTCGGTCGGCGTCGGCGTCGGGCTGATCTTCCTGGCCCGGGAAGGGCTCTCGCTTGCGTCGCTGCAGACGATGGAGGACGAGCAGGAATCGGACGAGAACGCGCTCCTCGCGGCCGGCGAGCCGAAGCCGGAGGGCACCGGGAAGCCCGAAGCCCCCGACCAGGATGTCAGCAGCGCGGCGGGGTGACCGAGGCCGGGCACGAGCTCTCGGCCGTTGTGAACGACGGCCCACGGCCCGTGACCACGTGCGAGCTCACGCGGGTCGGAGCGCCCGCGCCCGCGCGCCGGCTGCTGCTGCCGCGAGCAGCTCCGCGCGAGCGGAGTGCTGATCGCCGGCGACCGTCGCAAGGTTGATCTCGACCAGGTGAGCCGCTGCGCGGACTGCGGCCTCGGCAAGCGCCGCGGCCGCGGTCGCATCGGGTCGGAGATGCGGAGACCCTGCGGCAGCGGCCAGTGCCGCGAGCTCGGCGACGTCGGCTGCTGCTTCGGCGATCGCGAGGGGGACCTCCGCCGCCTGCACAAGTGCCTCTCCGAGCACGACGTCGCGCTCCTCGGTCGTTCCGGCGGTGCTCCGCATGATCGCGAGCACGTGCGCGAAGGCTTCGGCATCCTGGTCTCCGAGCATCGTGAGGCGCGCGCGAAGCGCGCGTGCCTGGGCCGCGATCCCGGCCCCGTCCGACCACGTCCTCGACCCGCGTGCGACCATCGTGACGAGCGACGCCGCCATTGCGGCCGCCGCCGCGGCGGCGGTGCCGCCGCAGGGCGAAGGCGCAGGCGCCTCGAGCTCGTCCAGGAACCGGTCGAGCGGACCGTCCCGCGCGAGGCGAATCGCCGGGCCGGGAGGCTTCGTCGCTTCCGTCACGAGCTGAGGCGCCGGCGCAGGTGCTCGACGACGACGGGTCGCGGCTCGACCCCGGCAACGCGGAGCGCGTTCTCGAGGTCCCCGACGAGAGCCTGTCGGAAGGCGGCGTCATGCGCCGCACGCTCCACGAGCGCATCGAGCTCGAGGCGCGCCCGCGGCAGCTCCTGCGCCGCCTCGATCCACCCGGGCGGAGCCGGAGGGAGGAGACGCAGCACTTCGCCGAGGCGTTCTTCGTCATATGTCGTCATCTCGGACACCTGTCTACACGACGGGATAGGAGCGGTGTTTCTTCCATCATCGCTCCAGCTCGCTCCTGAGGCGGCCGAGACAGCGCGAGATCCGGCTCGCGATCGTGCCGGCCGGAAGCGAGAGTGCCTCTCCGATCGTGCGATAGCTCTCGTCCCGCGCAAAGAAGCGGTCGAGGATCTCACGGCACTGGGGCGTGAGCCGGCCGAGGCACTCACGCACGCCGAGCGCCTCGTCCAGGTCTGCGATCACCTCGTCGGCGACCTGCTCGCCGGTCTCGGCGACCGGGACGGTGCGGCTGGAGGAGCGGAGCACGTCGAGGCAGCGGTTCCGGGTCAGCTGGCCGATCCACGGTCGGATCGCCTCGTCCGAACGCAGTGAGCCGAGCCGCTCGTAGACGCGCGTGAACACGTCCTGGAAAACGTCCTCGGCGTCATGGTCGGGCAGCCGGAACGCCTGCGTCGCGATCGCCGAGACGTAACGCGCAAAGCGCTCGACGAGCTCGTTCCATGCCTCCTGGTCGCCGCTGCGGCAGCATGCGACGAGCTCCGCGTCGGATCGGGTGGCATCCAGGGTGTCGGCCACGGCCGGTTCAGCGAGACTGCGCAGCGCGGAGCCGCTCGGCGAGCATCTCCAGGAGCTTCCAGGCGAGCTCGGGCCGTTGCTCCACGAAAGGCCGGAAGCTCCAGATCGGCAGGGCATACGCCACCATCGGCGTCGTTGCAGTCACCGTTGCGGAGCGGGCCGACCTGTCGACGAGCGCGACCTCACCGAACGCATCACCAGGGCCGAGCGCGCCCACGGTGTTGCCGTGCACCGTGACCGCTGCCTCGCCGCTCGCGACGATGAAAAAGTTCAGACCGTCGACACCTTCCGTCGCGATAGCGGCACCTACCTCGAAATGCCGCTCGATGAACTCGCCTGCGAGCCCCTCGACCGTCTTGTCGTCGAGCTCGGAGAAAAGAGGCACGCTACGGATGAGATCGGCGGACGGATGCGGCATGCGCGGGACCTTACAGACCCGGCGCGCCCGTGTCATCTGTGCGACTCGAGAGCTCCTCGATCCGCCCTTCGGCGGCCTCCAGCAGGGCAGCGCAACGGCGATGGAGCTCTTCGCCGCGCTGCCAGAGCCGGATCGCCTCGTCGACGGCGACGTCTCCGCGCTCGAGCTTCCCGACGATCTCCTCGAGCTCGAGGCGGAGCAGCTCGAACGTCGCCTCTCCCTCGCTCACGGCCGCACCTCCTCGATCGTGGCGGTCAGCTCACCCGAGGCGAGCTCGATCTCGACGACGCCCCCGGCGGCGCACGCCGCCGTGTCGCGGAGTGCGACGCCGTCGGCCCGGACGATCGCATAGCCTCGCCCGAGCGTCGACCGCGGCGACAGCCCCTGCAGGCGGGCTGCGGCGTGATCGAGTGCGACGCGCTGCCGCTCCAGGAGGAGCAGCGGCGCGGCCCGCAGCCGGTCGCGGCTGCGGCCGAGACGCTCGCGGTCGCGAGCGAGTGCGCGCCGGACCGATCCGTCGAGGAGCTCTCGGAGCCGGGCGAGACCGGCCCGAAGCTCCCCGAGGTCGGGGACGACCAGGCGGGCTGCAGCGGTCGGGGTGGAGGCGCGCACGTCGGCTGCGAGGTCACACAGAGGCGTGTCCTGCTCATGGCCGACCGCCGAGACGACCGGCACCGGGCACGTCGCGAACGCACGCACGACGATCTCGTCGCTGAACGGGAGAAGGTCGTCGAAGCTCCCGCCGCCGCGCGCGACGATCACGACGTCGACGTCCGGATGCGCTGCCACGCGCCTCACCGCCGACGCGATCCGCCGTCCTGCTCCGGCTCCCTGCACGCGGGTCTCGGCGACCACGATGTGGGCGGGCGGAAAGCGTGCCTGGATCCCCGTGACGACGTCACCGCGTGCGGCGGCGTCGGCGCCGGTGACGACACCGATTGCCCGCGGGAACCGGGGCAGGGGCCGCTTCCGTTCGGTGGCGAACAGTCCCTCGCCCGCCAGCACCCTCTTCAGCCGCTCGATCGCCGCGAGGTGGTCGCCGAGCCCGATCCGCTCGATCGTGGTGGCGCGGAAGCTGAGCTCGCCCTTGGCCGGGTACATCTCCGCCTTGCCCTCGACGAGTACCCGCTCGCCGTCACTCAGGTCGAGCTGGAACGCGTCGAACCGCCGGCGTTGCATGGTGGCCCGGACGCAGGCACCGCTGTCCGGATCCTTGAGGGTGAAGAACACGAACGCCCAGGCATCGTTCCGCCGCAACTCGGTGACCTCCCCTTCGATCCACAGCGCCGGCAGCCGCCGCAGGTAGATCCCGATTCCCTCGTTGAACGCGGAGACGCTGAAGACCTTGCGGTCACCGTGGAACGTTGCCTCGACCTTCACCCCCGGCAGGGTACTGACCGGGTCGCGGGTAGCGGCTCGACCCTCGGGTCAGAGAAGGATCTCTGCAGCGGTCGCCGGCGTGCAGCCTTGCCGCAACAGGTCGACGCAGCTGTGCAGGTCTGCCTCGCTCGCCGCCAGGCGCTCGGCCAGCGGCAGCGGGAACCCTGCCTCGATCAGCACGTGCAGGCGCCAGCTCTCGACCTTGGCCTGCTCGTTCTCTCGCTCTACATATGTCTCGGTGATCTCAGCCACAGTGTTCGCCAATGACTCGGGTGCCGGAGGGTTCGCGTGCCGGGGGATTCGTGATCGCTTTGACGATCCCTGCAGCATTTGGTTTGTGCCGGTTCGTCGATCGGGCTACGAGCCGGTGTCGAGGCGGCGGGCGAGCTCCTCCCGCATCATCACCTCTACCGCCCTGTCGAGCTCGCGGGAGAGCTTCGTTGTCGCCTCCTCGCGGATCTCGCGCATCCGGTCGTCGAACGCGGTCGCGGCGATCTGTGAGTGCCGATCGATCTCGCGCTCCGTGACCCGCTCGAGCCGCTCGGTCTGCCGCCGCTCGAACTCGAGCAGCGTCAGCTCCAGACGCCCGCGCGCGTCGGTCTCGGCCTGCTCGATCCCCTCGGCGATCGCGTCCTCGCGCGCCCGCAACCGCTCGGTGATCTCCTCGATCGACCGCCGACGCTCGATCGTGTGCGCCTCGAGCTCGTCCAGTGCCTCGGTCACTGCCGAGGCCGCCGCGCGCTCGAGCTCCTCGCGCAGCCGGATCACGGCCTGCCGCTGCTCGTCGCTCGTCGATCCGAGCTCGGCTGCCTCCCGCTCGATCCTCGCCTCGACGTCAGCGACCGCCTGCTGCTGGCGCTGCGTCAACCGGTTGAGCTGTGCCTCGAGATGGCGCTCGGCCCGCTCGAGATCGTCGGCGACACCCTGCAGCCGCTCGTCGAGCCGTCGCTCCACCTCGGCGAGCGTGTCGGCGAGCGTCTCGCCGACCCTGCGCTCACGTTCCGCGAACGTCGCTCGCCGCTCCTCGCCGATGCGGCGCTCCTCCGCCGCGAGCTGCGAGATCGTGTCCGCTCGCTCTCGGGCGAACGCCCTCCGAATCTCCTCGGTGTGCGCGGCGGTCTCATCCTGGACTGCACGGTGGATCTGGGCCCGGGCCTCGGCGACGAGCGTGTCGGTCGCCGCCGCCTTGCTGTTCGCGCGGCGGAGCGCGAGCCAGAGACCAGCGGCGACGGCCAGCGCGACCCCCAGACAGGCGGCGAGAACCCAGATCAGCACGATGGGGACGCTATAGGCGGAGAGCCACGAGCGCGGCCGCCAGGAGGATTGTTGCCGCCGCGAGGAGTCGGAGGGTCGCCTCCGGGGCTGCGACGAGCAGCGCGGGCGTGACCACCTCGTGCCGGCCGTCGGAGAGCTCCAGGTCACCGCGCACCGCGACGACGTCGCGCCTCAGGTGCCGGACGTAGGTCGAGAGTCGCCGCTGGGCGAGAGAGAGCACGGTCGCCCAGGCGGCGGCGATCACCGCTGTCGCCCGCAACGTCCCACTGCATGCCACGTAGCCCGTGACGACGGGGAAGGCGCCCCACGCGAGGGCGAACCAGAGGTCGGAATGGAAGCGTCCGCCGAGGAGCTCGAGGTTGTAGGCCGGGACGAGAAACGCGCCGATCGCGATCAGCGGCAGCAGCGAGAGGCTGAAGTTCACTGCCACGGCGACGCCGATCGCACAGGCGGCGAGGACCGATCCGATCGCGAGGGCGATCAGCGTGGAGCGGGGAATGCCCGTCGCGAGGGGACGCCCGGAGAGCTCGTCGAGCGCATGCGCGCCGACACCCATGGCGAGGAAGAATGCGAGCACGGTCAGCCCGAGGCGACTCCAGGAGAGCTCCGCGGCAAGGCAGCCGCCGACGACGACGTAGGACAGGTGCCACGCGGTGTACGGCAGGTGGAGCAACGTGATGTAGTCGCGCCAGCCTCCGCGCGCCAGCGCATAGAACGCAGGCCTCACGCGCCCTGGCTCCCGGCTCCGGGCATCGTCCCTCGTCGGCCCCAGATCACGACCCCGCCGCCGAGGCTCATTCGCCTGGCTCGGACGTCGTCGATCCCGGCCGATCGCCAGAGCTGGAGCTGCCGTTCGAGCGGCCACTGCGCGTAGAAGCCGCGGATCGAGGGGCCGAGAAACCGGCCGACGTCGTACCAGTCGCGTGAGATCGCCCGTCCCGCGGCGGGAAGCCCGATGCGGACGTAGAGCTCCCAGAGCGGGCGCCAGACGCCGTTGGGGACGCAGAACTCGAGGTTCGCGACCGTGCCTCCGGGGCGGACGACCCGTGCCAGCTCGGCGAGCGTGGCACCGGGATCGTCGACGTAGCGAAGGAGGTACGTGAACGTGAGGTGGTCGAACGAGGCGTCCGGGAACGGGATCGCTGTCGCAGATGCCTCGACGAGCTCGATGCGGTCGCCGAATCTCCGTCGAGCAACGCCGAGCATGCCCGGGCTCTGGTCGAGCCCCGTCACGCGGTGGCCGCGGGCGAGCAACTGCTCGGCGACGAGCCCTGTCCCGGTGGCGACGTCGAGCACCGTGCCGCCGTCGCCTGGGATGCGTGCCACCATCGCCCGGCGCCAGCGGGGATCCTGGCCGAACGAGAGGGCCGCCCCGGCCCGGTCGTAGTGCGGGCCGAGCGGCGCGAAGAGCGCGCGAGCGTGGGTGCTTCGGGCCGACATGAACCCCTATCCTGGCACGGTGACGCTGCTCGCCGATCTTGAGCGCATCGCGTCGGCGGTGGCGGACCGGGCGCCCGACGGCGGCGCGGTGAGCGCCGTCCTCGCCGCGGAGCCGACCCCCGGCCTGCGGGCGTACCTCTGTGCGTTCGAGACTGGAGACGGCGCGCGCTCATGGCTCGTCGTCGACGACGACGGGGCGTCCGTGGTCGAGCGGCGCGATGTGCGGGATGTGGTCGCGATCGCGGCGCTGTGCGAGATCGCGGAAGAGTCCGCCGCGGGCGGTGACCTGGACGAGCTGCTCGCCCAGCTCGTCGGGTTGCGCTTGACGGAGAGCCCCGAGGGGATCGACGAAGCCGAAGACGCGGTTCGATCCTTGCAACGGACGATCGGCGTGGCACCACACCTCGCCACGCCGGCGCGCCTCGACGAGATCGGTGCCGCCACGCGCCGGCTCGAGCAGGCCCTCGATCCCGCAGCGCCGTCTCCGTTCACCGCGACGCTGAAAGGTGCCCAGGGCACGATCGACGAGCTCCTGCGGGAAGTGGAGCAGGCCTATCGCGCGCCCCTCTCGCCGTGATGCTCGGCCGGCGGGGTTGGCGTGCTCCGCTACGCTGACGAGATGGAAGGCGGTGGCTTCTTTCCCTTCGGCGGTGACCCGGAGGAGATCCTGAAGGGCCTCCGCGAATTCGCGGAGACCCAGTCGGAGAGCGTCAAGGATGCGCAGCGCGAGCAATTCGCGACGCTGACGCTGAGCACCGCGGTCGAGCTGACGGCGGCCGCCCTGAACCAGATCCAGCCGACGGGTGGCGTCGACGAGCAGGCGGCTGGGCTCCGCGATGCGATGCGCGTGCTCTTCCCCGAGGCGGTGGCGCTCGTCAGCGCCGCACGCCAGGGCTTCATGCGCGAGACCTAGAGGCTCAGGCCCGAACGGCTGCGGGTCGCGGGGTACACTCGCGTCCCCTTGGGCCTCTTCGACCGCGCCGTCGCTGCCGTGCTTCCGACCGTCCCTCGCTCGGTCGTCCGGCGCGTCTCGGCCCCGTACATCGCCGGGGAGACGCTGGACGATGCACGCCGCACCGTCGTCGCCCTGAACGCCGAGCAAAAGCGGGCGACGGTCGACGTGCTCGGCGAGGAGATCCACAATGCCGCGGAGGCGCAGTCGATCGCCGCCGCCTACGGTGACGTGCTGGCCGCAATCGCCGCCGATCGACTGGACGCAAACGTCTCTGTCAAGCTGACCGGGCTCGGGTTGAAGGTCGACCTCGACCTCTGCCGGTCGCTGCTCGAGGGCCTCGTGCGCGATGCCCGCGTCCGTGGCTCCTTCGTGCGGATCGACATGGAGGACGCGAGCTGCGTCGACGACACGCTGGCCCTCTACCGCGGGCTTCGCGCGGAGGGTCTGGAGAACGTCGGGATCGTCCTGCAGGCGTACCTGAAGCGGACGCTTACCGATATCGCGGAGTTGCGCGACCTGCGGCCCAGTGTCCGGATCTGCAAGGGGATCTACGTGGAGCCGGGCTCGATCGCGTTCCAGGACTCCGAGGTCGTGCGGCGCTCCTTCGTCGCGTGTCTGGAGGCGCTGCTCGGGGCCCGCTGCCGGGTCGGGATCGCGACGCACGACGAGCATCTGCTCGTGGAGTCGCTTGCCCGAGTTGCGTCGCTGCCGCCCGAGACCTACGAGTTCCAGATGCTGCTGGGTGTGCGCGAGCGCCGGGCAAGCGAGCTCGTCGCGGCGGGCCATCCCTTGCGCGTCTACGTGCCGTACGGGCAGCAGTGGTACGAGTACTCGCTCCGCCGACTGCAGGAGAACCCACGGATGGCCGGCGTGATCGCCAAGGCGACGATCGGGCGCGCCGTCGGCAAGACGGGATAGGGCGCGGCCCACGCCGGCCGTGCCACCTCAGGCGTCCTGCGATCCTGCCGCTCGGCAGGGACGTGGCGGCTGCGCTCGGTCTCCCTGGAGGGCCCGCCGGCGGGCCTCTTCAGGGATTTCGCGAGCAGGCATGCCTCGGGCATGCCAGCTCTGCGGGCAAGCAGATGCCTGAGGTGGCTCGCGGTATCGTCTCTCCACCGCGAGCCAGCTCAGGCGGGGAGAGCGAAGCCGCCGTCGACGATCAGCGTCTGGCCGCGCACCATGTCTGCGTCCGCCGAGCTGAGGAATGCCACAGCGCCCGCGATGTCCTCGGGAGTGACCATTCTCCCGGCCGCATTGCGAGCCCCCATCGCGAGCATCTCCTCCCGGTTTGGGAAGTGGTCGAGCGCGCCGGTGTCGACAACGCCGCCCGAGACCGCGTTGACGCGGATCCCCGACGGCCCGAGCTCGACGGCGAGATAGCGCACGAGCGATTCGAGCGCCGCCTTGGAGGTGCCGACGAGCGCATAGTTCTCGAGCACCCGGATCGAGCCGAGGCTCGAAATGGCCACCACCGATGAGCCGGACGGCATCGCGGGGGCGGTCACGCGGGTCAGCGCCAGGCAACGCGCGCGCGTTCGCGTTCAGTGTCCAGTCCCAGTGCTTGTCCTCGGTTTCGAGCGCGGGACGGATCACGCCGGTCGCTGCGTTGTGGACGAAGACGTCGATCGGCCCGAGTGCGGCGACCTGCTCGAGCACGCGCTCCGAGGTGACGTTGCCGCGCACGAGCACGGGCTCTGCGCCGAGTCCCCGCAGTTCCTCGGCCGTCTCCTCAGCTGCGGCATCGGAGCGCATGTAGCCGATTGCCACGCGGGTCGCGCCGTCGCGGGCGAATCGGAGCGCGATCGCCTTTCCGATCCCGCGCGAACCGCCCGTCACCAGGACCGACCGCCCCATCAGGCTGTTCCTTTCAACCCGCGCGCGGAAGGGGCCGGGCCACCGGCGCCGAGGACGGCAGCTCGTCCCAGCCGATTCTCGTGCGAGGGCTTTCGGGCTCGTCGTCCTCGGCCTTCGAGGAGGCGTAGCCGAGGTCGTCCAGGAGGCGGATCTTCTCCTCGCCGAAGCGGCGTACCGGGTCGTCCGGCGCCAGGTCGCCGATCAGCTCCCGCACGCGTGCCCTGATCTGGTACGCGAAGTGTGGCGTGGCCGGCCCGACGAGGGCCTCGATGTCGTCGAAGGTCGGCTCTGCCATCGCGGCGCAAGCCTAACGACTAGCGTCGGAGAGATGCGCAGGCCGACGTCCGTCGAGGTGATGCTGCTGTCGGCGATCGGTCTGTGGGCGCTCAATCTCACGGTCAGCCGCTACATCCTCACACACGGTTTCCAGCCGCTTGCATACTCGACCGCGCGGTACGGGCTCGCAGCCGCGATCTTCATCGGCATCGCACTCGTCGCCGAGCGGACGCTGCGGATCGCGCGCCGTGACCTGCCGATGGTCGTCGGCGCGGCGTTCGCCCTCTGGCTGAATCAGATCGGGTTCGTCTACGCGCTGAAGACGACGTCGGCCTCGGTGATCGCGCTGATCCTGGCGGCGACCCCGATCTTCGCCGCCCTGATCGGGCTGGCGCTCGGCACCGAACGCCTGCCGCGGCGGTTCTGGGCGGGTGCCGGGCTCTCGTTCGTCGGCGTCGCCCTTGTCGCCCTCGGTGCCGGCGGGGAGTTGAGCGGCGATCTCGGCGGGATCCTGCTCGGGATCATGACCGCCGCCACATGGGCGGTCTACTCGGTCCTGATCACCCCGTTGATGGCACGGTACTCGCCGTCGCGAATCAGCGCCGTCGTCCTGTCGCTCTCGTGGGTCGGGATCGCGCTGATCGGCCTGCCGCAGTCACGCTCTCAGGACTGGGGACTCGGGTGGGAGGTATGGGCGCTGTTTCTCTTCGCCACGCTGGGCCCGCTCGTCGTCACGAATGTGCTCTGGTTCCACTCGCTCGACCGCATCGGGCCTTCCCGCGCGACGCTCGCCACCAACCTACAACCGTTCGTGGCAGCGATCGTCGCGGTCGTGCTGCTCGGCGAGCGCATCGACACCGTTCAGGTCGTGGGCGGCCTGCTGATCGGCGCCGGGATCCTGGCCGCGAAGCGTCGGTCGCCGGTGTCGCCGGGGGAATGAGCGTGATCCCCGAGTAGGCTCCTCGCCGTGAGCCCACAGCGACGCACTGCACTCGTCTCGGTCGGTGCCGCGGTGGCGCTGATGGGGATCAAGCTCGGAACCGGCCTCGCGAGCGGTAGCCTCGGCCTCGTCTCCGAGGCGCTGCACTCGGGGACAGACCTCGTGGCGGCACTCCTCACGTTCTTCGCGATCGGCGTCGCGTCCCAGCCCGCCGACCTCTCGCATCCGTACGGTCACGGCAAGGCGGAGCACCTGGCCGCACTCGCTGAGGCGTTCGTGCTGCTGCTCGTCAGCCTCGTCGTGGGTGCGCTCGCCCTCGCGCGGATCGCAGGCTGGATCGAGATCGAGACCTCGACCGCGTGGTGGGTGTTCGCCGCAGTCGGGGTCGTGATCACGATCGACGTTTCGCGGACGCTCGTCTCGCTCCGGGCGGCACGCCTGTTCGAGAGCCCGGCCCTCGCCTCGAATGCACTCCACTTCGGGAGCGATCTCGTCGGCACGCTCGCCGTCCTCGCGGGTCTTCTCGCCGTCAAGGGCGGTTGGCCCGCGGGCGACTCCGTCGCCGCGCTGTTCGTCGCGTTCCTCGTCGTCTCGGCAGCCGGCCGGCTGATCCGCAGGAACGTCGACGTGCTGATGGACAGGGCGCCGGCCGACGCGGTGCTCGCTGCGCGAGCCGCGATTGCACGCCTCGATCCACCCGTAGAGCTCCGCCGGCTGCGTCTGCGCGAGGCCGCCGGTCGCACGTTCACCGACGTCGTCATCGGCGTCTCCCCCGGGGCTGCTGTCGGACAGGGTCACGCGGTTGCCGACCGCGTCGAGGCCGCGGTCCACGGAGCGCTCCCGGGGAGCGATGTCGTGGTCCACGTCGAGCCCGCAGGTGTCGAGGCCGCGCTCAGGGAGCGCGTGCGCGAGTCGGCGATGTCCGTCTCGCGGGTCCGCGAGATTCACAACCTCTCGGTGATCGAGTTGCCCGACGGCGTCCACGTCTCTCTCCACCTGAAGCTGCCCGGAGAGCTTCCACTCGACGAGGCGCACACGATCGCCGAGCACGTCGAGCGGGCGATCACCGAGGGCGTGCGCGAGGTGGTCGACGTGCAGACCCACCTCGAGCCGCTGGCGGAGCCTGCAGCCGGCCGCGAGGCCGACGAGGACCCGGCCGAGATCGAGCAGCTCGTCCGCGACGCGACGGGCGGGCCGCCGCGGGCGGTTCGCTTTCTCCACACCGACGAGGGCCTCGTCGTCTTCCTGACGCTCGTGCTCGATCCGGCCGTGAGCCTCGCCGTCGCACATGCGACGGCCACGAGCGTCGAGCAGCAGGTCCGGGCCGCCGTGCCGGACGTCGCAGACGTGATCGTCCACACGGAGCCGTGATTCCGAGTAGCGGTCGAAGAGCAACGGGTCGACGAGCGCAGCAGGTTGAATAGGCCTGCGATGCGCCTGTGCATGTTCCACCCGAACGACAACCCGATGGAGCGCGGCTGGGTCGGTCGTCTCGACGGGGACCGCGTGCTCCACCTCGCGGCGCAGACACTGCAGTCGTTCTTCCTCGGCGGGGGCGGCGCCCGCGAGCATGCCGAGTATCCCCTCGCCGAGGTGACGTTGCTCGTGCCGGTGCAGTATCCGCCGACGGTTCGGATCTTCGCCGCGGACGGGTCGTTTCGGTTCGCCAATGCGACGGCCGTGATCGGGCCCGCGAGGATGGTGGAGGGGAGCGACGTGACGGCTCGGGCTCGCCTCGCTGCGGTGATCGGAGCGGAAGGGGCGATCGGGGGCAGCACGGCCATGCTGGAGTGGCTCGACCCGGCCGAGGACTTGGTGGTGAAGCAGTCCGACTTCGGCCTCGTGCTCGGCCCGACCGTCGTCACACCGGACGAGCTGGATCCGGCCTCCGTGGAATTTCGGCTCCGGGACGACGCGCGGGAGGTGGCGGGCGTCCCCGGTGCATTCTCCTGGGCGGCGGCGATCGCGCTCGCTGCCCGGCGCACGCGGCTCCGGCCCGGCGATCTGATCGTCGGGCCACCGGTCGCGGTCCTCGAGGGCGTCTCGACCGGCGTGCAGGTCGACGTCGAGGGCATCGGCACCCTCGATTGCCCGATCGCGTGATGCGCCTCGTCCTCGACTGGGACGGGACGGTCACCGAGCGCGACACCCTCCACATGACGATCGAGCGGTTCGGCGACCTCCAGGTGTTCCGGAAGATGGAACGGCGGATCGGCCGCGAGCTGACGCTCAACGAGGTGATCGGGATCGAGATGGCGACGATCTCCACCCCGATCGGAGAGGTCGTCGACTGGCTCCTGGACTCGGTCTCGGTGAGGCCCGGCTTCGCCGAGCTCGTCTCGGCGCACGAACCGCTGATCGTCTCGGCAGGGTTTCGCGAGTTGATCGAGCCGGTGCTCGCGCGCGAAGGCGTCGTCGCACGCCTCGTTGCGAACACGCTCCTGCCCGGCCCGGACGGGTGGCGGGCAGCGTTCCTCGAGCGGGACGCCTGTACGGTCTGCGGCGAGCCCTGCAAGCGCGTCGCGCTCGCCGACGATGGCCCGTTCGTCTACGTCGGCGACGGCATCTCCGACCGCTGCGCCTCGCTCGCGGCCGATCGCGTCTTCGCCCGCGACGGCCTCGCCCGCTGGCTCGACGAGCAGGGTGCGCCGTATGAGGGCTTCGACGACTTGCACGACGTGCGGCTGGCCCTCCTGAGCCCCGAGGACGACACCACATCGTGACGCCCGCGGCCGCCGAGGCGGCCTGGAGTACCCGTTTCGGGGAATGCGTCGGTCGGCGGCACTGAATTACAGTAGACGGGCTGGTGGCGGCCCACCCCCTCGGCCGTCGCCAGCTCTTGCGGGCAGGCAGGACGGCTGCCGCAGCCTCCGGCAATCCGGCGGCACATACGATCGCACGGTGCTTCTCGCCCTCCCGCAGCCGTACGACTTCCATGCCTCCACGGAGCGCTTCCGCTCCTACGGTGCCGACCGGGCGAACCTCTGGCACGAGGGTGGCCTGCACCGCGTCGTCGCCGGGACAGAGGTCCGCATCGAGCCGGTCCCCGGCGGCGTCCAGGTCGAGCCGTGCGACGATGTCATCGCCCGCGAGGTGGCGTGGTTGCTCGGAGCGCCGCTCGATCTCGACGGATTCTGGGCGTGGGCGGTCGAGGAGCCGGCGCTCGCCGCCCTCCGGGAACCACTCCTCGGGTACCGGCCACCCCTGGTAGCGGACCGCTGGGAGATGCTCGTCACCCTGATCACGGCTCAGCAGGTGTCGCTGCACTCCGCCTTCGCCGTCCGGTCGCGCTTCATCGAGCGGTTCGGCGCGCGGCACGGGGAGGCATGGTCGTTCCCTGCCCGCGCGCGGATCGCCCTGGCAACCGAGAGCGAGGTCCGCGAGGTCGGCTTCTCGGGTCGGAAGGCCGAGTACGTGGTCGGCCTTGCCCGCGGTGAGCTCGACCTCAACGCGCTCGGTGACCTGCCCGACGAGATCGTGATCGAGGCGATCACGGCCCAACGCGGACTGGGCCGCTGGACGGCCGACTGGTTCCTCGGTCGTGCGCTCGGCCGCCCGCACGCATGGCCGGCAGGCGACCTCGGCGTGCGCAAGGCGGTCTCGTTCTTCTACGGTGCGGGCAGAGATCTCGACGAGATGGAGGTACGAGCGGTGGGAGAGAGGTTCGGTCCCTGGCGCAACATCGCGTGTCACATGCTGCTCGCGGGCGCGAGGCTGCACGGATGAGGGTGCGCAGCGCCACGCTCGACGACCTCGCCACGCTCGAGGAGATGTGGCATGCATTCGAGGCCGAGGTGCCTCCTCCCGCGCACGAGGACATCGATCCCGCGTCCGAGCTCGCGGAGATCAGAGCGATCGTCGAGTCCGGGCTCGGCTGGGTGGCCGAAGAGGACGGCGCGACGGTCGGGATGGCTCTCGCCCGGCGCCGTGGCCGGCACGTCGGCAGGATCACCGATCTCTACGTCACCCCGGCTGCTCGCCGAGCGGGTGTCGCCGAGGCATTGACACGAGCCGTGGCGACCCGGTTCGCCGCGGACGGGGTCGAGACGATCGACCTCGAGGTGATGGCGTCCAATACGGCAGCCAGGACGGTATACGCCCGCTGGGGATTCCGCGACGAGGTGCTCGTGCTCGCCGCGCCGGTGGCGGCGCTCGCCGAGCGCCTCGGCGACCCGCTCGGAGTCGCGTCCTTCGGCTCGATCCACGCTCAGACGGACGACGTCGACGTGATCCTGAAGGCGGTCGAGATGCTCGTTCCGCGACTCCCCGGCCGGTCGACCGGCTCGATCGTGACCCAGCCACGCGGGGGCTACGTGACCGTGTACGACGACGTCTGCGACCGCGACCCCGCCATGCTACGGCGGCTCGCGAAAGAGATCTCGTCGCGCACCGGGCTGGTCGTGATCACACTCGGCATCGAGCAGGAGGCCGTCGTCCGGATGATCCTGTTCGACCGGGGTGGGATCGTGGACGAGTACGCATCGGTGCCGGAGTTCCACGGCCCGCTTCCTCCCGGGGAGGTGATCGCCCTCCACGCCAACCCCGTCGTGGTCGAGCGCTATACGGGTGCGTCACAGGCGACGATTCGCGCCGCTGCGCCGGTCGCCGGCATTCCCGCGGATCTGCCGCCCGCAGCCGACCTCCTCGCGGGGCTCGCAGGGGCTCTTGGCCTCACCGGCACCGAGCACGGCTGGGCCGATGCTCCCGACGGCGAGGCGGCTGTGACCAGGATCGACCGCTGATGCTGACGTTGATCGACGCACCGCGCTGCCCGTATTGCGCGCGCGTGAGGATCGCGCTCGCCGAGAAAGGGGTCGAGCACGAGACGGTCGTCGTCGACCTGGACGACAAGCCCGACTGGCTCTATGCGAAGAACCCGGCCGGCAAGGTGCCGGTGGTCGAGGACGGCAGCTGGGTCCTGCCGGAATCGGCGGTGATCAACGAGTATCTCGAGGAGCGAATCCCGGAGCCTGCACTGCTGCCCGCCGATCCGGAGGCGCGGGCCGCCGCCCGGCTGCTCGTCTTCCGTCACGACGACTTCTCCCGCCCGTACTACGCACTGCGACGAGGAGCAGAGGGCGCGACCGAAGCATTCGCCGAAGCGCTGGCATCCCTCGACGTACTGCTCGCCAGGGTGCCGTACCTGAGCGGGGATGCATTCGGGCTCGCCGACGTCGCGTACGTTCCGTGGCTGATCCGCGCCCGCGATCTCCTCGGGGTGTCACTGGCGCCGTACCCGAACGTCGATGCCTGGGTCGGCCGGATCTCCGAGCGCCCGTCCGTCGCAGCCGAGATCGCGGTCGTAGCCGCGCTTCGGTCGTGAGCCCGCTTCCGTGACTGATGTGACCCGCGAGGAGCTCCTGTCGCGCCTGGGCGAGGAAGGCCTGGTGCTGCTGGACGTGCGGTCGCCCGGAGAGTTCGACGGCGAGGCCGGGTACCCGTGTGATTCGCGTCAGGGCCACCTGCCCGGCGCCCGCAATCTCGACCTGCAGGAGCTTTTCGCCGCAGGTGACGATTCTGCGATCAGAGCCCTCGTCGGCGCACCCGAGGGTGCAGAGGTGATCGCGTACTGCCACGCGGGCAGCCGCTCGGCGATGGCGGTCGAGCTGCTTCGGGCGGCGGGCTACGACGCCCGCAACTACGTCGGCTCCTGGCACGAGTGGGCGGCGCGGCCGGAGCTCCCGATCAACCCGCAGTAGGAGCGAGAGGAAGGGCCGCGTCAGCGGGACGAGGGCAGGCCCGTTCCGGCTGCGCGGTCGAGGAACGCGCCGCACAGACGGCGGCCGTGCTCGTTCCACCTGCCGAGCAGCACGTTGGTTCGCTCGCGGACGGCGGCAGGATCCGGCAGCTCGGCCTCGCCCTCCGTGAACCAGCGGTCGAGCATGTGACGGGTCACCTCGGCGTGGAACTGGATCGCCCAGGTGCGCTCTCCCAACCGGTAGGCCTGCTGCGCGGCGTCGCTTCGGGCGAGCAGCTCGGCGTCGGCGGGAAGCTCGAAGGTGTAGTAGTGCCACTGGAAGGCGTCGACCCGGCCGGGGAGCACGCCGATGACCGGGTCCTGCAGCCCGGCATCATTGAGGACGACCTCGTGCCATCCCACCTCGGGATCGGCGGCGCGGCCGACGCTCGCGCCCGCGGCGCGGGCGATCAGCTGCGAGCCGAGGCAGACCCCGAGGAGCGGAACCTCACGATCGAGCGCTCCGCGGATGAACGCGGCCTCGTCCGCGAGCCAGGGATGCTCGGCGTCCTGGTCCGGGTGCATCGCGCCGCCGAAGACCATGATCGCGTCGTAGCGCTCCGGCGCGTCGGGCTCCGCACCGCCGTTGACGGTGACCCAGCGCTCCAGCACGTCGCCGCGCTGCCCGACGAGGTCCTCGAACAGGCCCCCGCCGCCGGTCGACGTGGGCTCGTGGACGATCGAGAGGACGCGCACGCAACGAGCGTAGCGGGGTGCGCTGTCCAGAACGGCGTCGGCGGCAGGTCGATGCCCCCGGTCGCCGCAGACCCGCCTCGTCGAGCAGGCGATCGAGAGGCGCGCGTGCGGCAAGCCATGCGGCACACCGAGAGGGTCTTGGCCTGTCCCGCAGGCGGGCAGACGAGCCGGGCCGGCCGTGCTTAACGCACCCGTCGAGGCCGTAGAGCTCGTATCCGTCAGCAGGGTTGGGCTCGCGCCGTCGCGGGTAGGGGTCGGGGGATGGCTGGTCGGGCCGGCTGGTGAGCGCTCGTGACTCAGGCGCCCGCTACGCCCGGACCGATCCGATTGCGGCGGCTTCGACCAGCGGAAACCCCAGGAGGGTGAGAACCATGTCAGGAACCATGAAGCCGCGGGCCTCCGTCGCGATCGCGGCGGTCGTGTCGGCACTCGTTTTCGTCAGCATCGGCGGCGCTGCGCCGCCGGGCACCCAGACACAGGCCGCCGAGGTGGCCGCGTGCGCAGCGCTCTACGGCGTCCCGGCCGCGGCGGCGCCCGACCCGTTGGCATCGTGCCAGTGGGACATGCGCGTCATCGGGGCGACACCGTCCGGCTCGTACGCAGTGAACCAGGGCCAGGGCGCTCGCGTCGGCGACATCGACACCGGGATCGATCTCGACAACACCGACATCATGCCGAACGTCGATCTCGCTGCCTCGTGCGTGTTCCTCTACGCGTCCACGCCGACGGCTGATCCGTCCGAGCAGGTCACGCGGGGCGATTGCTCCAACAAGGCCGCTCTGCAGGACCTCGCAGGGCACGGGACGCACACGGCGGGGACGATCGCCGCGCCGATCAACGGCATCGGGACCTCGGGGGTGGCCCCCAAGGCGACGATCGTGGTGCTGAAGGCCGGGACCGCCGAAGGCTACTTCTTCACGCAGTCGGTTGTCGACGCCCTCAGGTACGCGGGCGACCAGCGGCTCGACGTCGTGAACATGAGCTTCTTCGCCGATCCGTGGCTCTTCAACTGCCGCAACGACAAGGAGCAGAAGGCGATCGTGCAGGCCATCTCGGATGCTGCGCGCTACGCGCAGCAGCGGGGGGTCGTGCTCGTCGCTGCCGCAGGCAACGAGGGGATCGACCTGAGCCACCCCACAAACGACGAGATCAGCCCCGACTACCCGCCGGGGGCGGCAGTCTCGCGGCCGGTCAACAACAGCTGCGTCGTCCTGCCGACCGAGATCCCGGGTGTGGTCGTCGTCACGGCGACGGGAGCGGAGAACCTGCTTGCGTGGTACTCGACCTACGGGAACGTCACCGACGTGACGGCCCCCGGCGGCTCGCGCTACCAGACGCCCACCTTCGACTCCTCCCGCGGACGAGTCTTGGCACCCTACTCCTCGACCGCGAGTGACCTGGACTTGGAAGCCGCGCTCGGCCGGCTTGTCGTCGACCCGGAGGGCAACTACTACGCGTGGCTGAACGGCACCTCGATGGCGGCGCCGCACGCGGCCGGCGTGGCCGCGCTCATCCGCGCTGCGCACCCCGGGATGCCCGTGGGTGCCGTGGTCGCGGCGCTGCGCAACACGGCGACCAAGATGGACTGCCCGGTAGCCCTCGATCCGGGCGTCGATTTCTTCGGCGCTCCGGTGCAGGTCTGCAAGGGAGGCCCCGGGAACAACAACTTCTACGGGGCAGGGCTGGTGAACGCGGCGGCAGCCGCCCATTGACGGCGAACGCGCCAACCCTTGAATCGCGCAACTGCTCGGCCCAGCACTCGGGGCCGAGCAGTTGCGCGCCAACACGTCCTGCCGCGTAAACGTCGGTCGCGCGCACCCAGAGCCGTTTCCTCAGAACAGCGTCATCTCTGCCGGCGGCAGGTCGATCCCGCCCGTTGCCGGCATGCCCGCCTCGTCGAGCAGGCCACGGAAGATGACTGCGCTGCGCGGCGCGAAGTCGTCGCGGTTGTTGTTGAACAGCGCGTAGACCTCGTCCGCCTGCTCGGAGAGCCTGCGCGTCGGCCCGATCCACTCCGCAAGCTCCTCGTCGGAGTACATCCAGTCGAAGCGGTCGGCCGCGCTCCCACCACGGATGTTCCACGTCTGCGCGTTGCGGCCGTGGAAGCGGATCACCGCGACGGGGTGGGTTGCCGCGGCCACGCGTGGCGCCACGTTCGTCGCCCGCGTCAACGGCGCATCCACCGAGACGTACGAGAGCCCCTGCTCCTCCAGGAACCCCAGCGTGTCGGAGCGCTCGTCGGGGTCCATCCAGGAGCGATGGCGAAACTCGACCAGCGGCACGAGAGGTTCGAGTCGTCCCCGGGCTCGTGCGAGTTCGTCCTTCGCCTCTCGCGACTTCACGAAGCGGGGGTGGTACTGGAGGAGGACGCCGCGCAGCTTCCCGGAGAGCTCGAGTGGTTCGACGGAGGCTCGGAAGGCAGCGAACGCCTCGTCGTCCGGCTCGCCCTCGTGGAAGGTCATCGCCGCCCCCGCCTTGACATGGAACGTGAAGGCGTCCGGCGTGCGCTCGGCCCAGCGGCCGGTCACGTCGGGGTCCGGGAGCGCGTAGAAGGGCGAATCGACCTCGACAGCGTCGAACCGCTCGGCGTAGTAGCGCAGGCGCGCCTGCGCGGTCGAGACCCCCTTCGGATACCACGCCTTCAGAAGCCCTTCATCGGCCCAGCTGCACGTGCCGAGGCGAACGGTGGCGGGCATGGGGTGACGATAGAGGCTCACCGCACGATGAACGCGGAGAGGGCGCCGGTCGGCGCCCTCTCCGTCGCTCGTACCTGCGTTCGCGCTACCGCTTCGAGATCGCGCTGAGCGCCGTGAAGCCGTTGAAGCCGGCATTCACGCACGGCACCGGCAGCGAGCCCTGGAGCTGCGTGCAGAGCGCCGGCACAGGATGCGCGGCGACGACCGTGCGGGTGCGGAAGAACGCCGCCGCCTTGCCGTAGGTGAACGCATAGCTGCCGTCGGCCTTCGTCGAGGTCGTGGCGACTCTCTTCAGGCCTGCCCTCGTCTTGCCGGCCCAGACCTCGACCTTCGCACCGGCGACGCCCGCGCCACCCTGGGCGACCTTGCCCGTCACCTTCGACTTGAGCAGGCCGGCCTTGGCGACCTTGACCGACAGGCTGCCGGGCGCGATGCCCGACGGCGACGCGACCGAGCCGGCCGCGTTCGGCTGGCCGACGAGAGGTGTGAAGGGGGTCCAGATCGAGATCCACGCGCCGGAGGCGACCGTGCTGAAGACGCCGCTCACCGAGAACTCGGCCTGGAACAGCTTCGCTCCGAACGTGGCCCCGCCCTTGTCGGCCGGCACGTCCGGCGGCGGGAGGCAGACCATGATCTTGGCCGGGCCGAATGCCGTCTCGGCACCCGCCGTCGTGACGACGTACATCGGCACGTTCAGCGTCTGGCCTGCGGCCTGGAGCACCATCAGCCAGGTTGCAGCCGGCGTTGCCGACTGGATGCAGGCGGTCTGTGAGGCGGCCGTCACGGCACCTGCGGGTGCCACCTTGATCTCGCCCGTCAGCGGCAGCAGCGCGCCGCCGAGGGCGAGCGCGACGACCTGCGCCTTGACGGTGCCGAGCGCCGAGCCGGGCGCCTGGCCCAGCGTCGTAGCGGTTCCCATGGGCGCGAAGATCGAGGCGCGGTACGTCGCATCGTCGGTCCGCGACTGGGTGACCGCGATCGTCGTCTTCTGACCGACCTGGGTCACCTTCAGCGTCGGGGTCGTGTACGCCGCGAAGGCGCTTCCTGCTGCGAATGCGAGCACGCCGATTGCGACGAGCGCGAGCACCGCGAGACGGATGCTCCGTTTCATGCGTTCTCCTCCTGTGAAGTGGTCGTTCGAGACCTGAGACCTGAGATGGGATGGGGACGTGGGTTGTGCTTGCCTCCGGGTGCCTACCCGCTACCGGGCAGGCAGAAGCCCGCTCGAGCGCACCCACTGTGCGTTGTCGTAGCGGTAGAGGTAGACGTTCGCGAGGGGGAAATAGTTCGTCGGGCTCGTCCTGATCGTGATCCCGGGGAGCAAGAACGGGTTGGTCGCCAGCTTCAGGTTCTGGGCCGCATGCAACAGGCGCGCCCGCGTCAGCTGCGGCCCGGCCCGCCGCAGGGTCTCGACCATCGTCCAGGCGACCGTCATGCCGTACCAGTTGTAGACATCGGTCGCCTTGGCCGACGGCGCGTACTGCTTCAGGATCCGGCGGTAGAGCGCGGTCGCGGGATCCTTCGCCCACAACGGGTCGTTCGGGTTCTTGACGAAGGCGATCGACAGAGCGCCCCTGGTCAGCTCGGGCGCGTTCACCTTTGCGATCGCCATGATCGCCGGCTCGATCGAGACGGATGCGATCACGAGCTGTGGCTTCCAGGCGAGCTTGTGGGCCGCGACGACGCCCTGGATCGTGAACTTCGGGGTTGCGAACAACATCAGGGTGTCTGCCCCGGACGCCTTCAGCTTCGCGATCTGGGAGGAGACGTCGGCTGCCGTGTACTCGTAGCTCTCGGAGGCGACGATCTGCGGCCCTTTGCCGGCGATTGCCCGCGCGAGTCCGCGCGACATGTCCTGGCCGAGGTCCGTGTTCTCGAACAGGACCGCGATCCTCGCCGTCGGCCGCGTCTTGGCGAGCGTGCGTCCGTAGACCGCGCCCTCGCCGCGATAGCTCTGCAGGAACCCCATCGTCCACGGGAACCTCCGTGGCTGGGCGAGTGCATCCGAGCCGTCTCCTGCGAAGAGCTGCGGCACCTTCTGGGCGTTCAGGTATGGGCGAACGGCGAGGTTGTTGTTCGTCCCGACCGAGTTGAAGATCGCGAAGACCTTGTCCTGCTCGACGAGCTGCCGGGTGAGCTGCACCGTCCGCGCAGGGTCGTAGCCGTCGTCGAGGAAGCGGTAATCGATCTTCCGCCCGTTGACGCCGCCCTTCGCGTTGACGTAGTCGAAGTACGCCTTGGCACCCGGCCCGACAGCGCCGAACGCTGCGGCCTCACCGGAGAGGGGCACGGTGCCGCCGAGCACGATCGTCGTCGCCGTGACGCCGGGATCCGCGGCGGCGGCGCCCGTGGACGCGGCGAGGAGTAGCGCGAGCGCGCCGGCGAGTGCGACGCGCCTCATCGGGAGACAGGCTTCGCCAGTGCCGGGAGCGCGACCGTCGCGGCGCCGACGGTCAGCTGCGGCGCCGGACCGAGCGGGAGATCGAGGTAGAGCAGGTTGCCCGGGTTCTGGGCGAGTGACGACGTGCCGAGCGTCAGCGTCAGTTTCGAGCCGGCCGGAAGGAACGTCGCCTGGTTCGACAGGTAGATCCGGTAGCTCTTCGCGCCCGTGCTGGTCGGCAGGCCGCCGCCGGCGACGACGATCTCCTTGCCGGCCGGCGTTCGAGCCGAGAGGACCGCCACGATGCGTGTCCAGCCCGCGCTCGCGTCGGCCCTGACGGTGACGACAGGCGCGCCGAACACCTCCAGCGGATGCGCCAGCGCAGCGGACGTGCGCTGCACCTTGCCCGACGCCGTGATCGTCGACGAGCCTCCGAGCCGGATCACCTGCGAGACCGGCTTGGGTGGGGCAGCGAACCGCGCAGGCGTGCCGCTCCAGCTCTCGGGGGCGACGGCGACCGGCAGTGCGTCGTCGAGCGTGGTGCCCGTCCCGCGCAGGTAGCGGTCGAACCAGGCGGCTCCCTCCGCGAGCATCGAGCTCGAGTCGGCTGCCGGGAACGTCGACGGTGCATGGCCGTGCAGCCCGAGCCAGAGCCGCTTGGGGCCGGCGAGAGCGTTGTAGGCCTGGAGCGCCTGGCCCATGCCGAAGGCGAAGTCGCGGCGCCCCTGCATCATGAAGACCGGGGTCTTGACACCCTTCAAGGCCTGGATCGTCGTGCGCGGCGCCGCGAATGCCTCGACCGGCGCGAGCGAGCCGGAGTACGCCGCGTCCCTGGTCGCGATGACCCCAGGGTCGATCCGCGCGGGCGGCAGCGCCCCGATGAAGCCTGCGATCACGCCGGACTTGGCAAGACCCTGCGGGACGAGCGCGCTGCGGAGGTTCGTCCACGACTCGACGACCTCGACCGCCGCCCACGGCACGCCCGCAACGAGCGACGTCCAGACGGCGCCTCCGCCGAGGGAGATGCCCCAGGCGCCGATCCGTGCGTCGGCGACGTCGGGCCGCACGGCGAGCCAGGCAAAGAGCGTCTGCACGTCGCGCAGCTCGTTCGGCCCGTCGATCCCGATCAGGCCACCCGAGGCGCCGTGGCCGCGTGCGTCGACCGTGAGCACGACGTAGTGCTCGCCGACGAGGCCCATCGACCGGGCGACCACGTTGGTGCTGGTGCGGTCACCGCCGAGCCCGTGGAACAGCACCACGGCGGGCCAGCCACCGACCGGTGCGACGCCGTCCGGCACGGTCAAGGTCGCGGCGAGTGGGGTGCCGTCGAACGATCTCACGGTCACGTCCTGCGTCGAAAATGCCGACGCGGAACCGGAAAGAGCAAAGAACGCCATTGCGGCAGCGGTCACCGCTAGCGAGGTCCTCACCACGACGCGGAAGGGTAGCCGAAGGCCTCGCGCACGCTGTCGGGCCCGGCGTGTCGGCCCGCCGTGCCTCTACACTCCTGCGCGTGGACGTCCGCCCGATCGGCGTGTTCGACTCAGGTGCCGGTGGGCTCACCGTCCTGCACGAGTGCCTGGTGACGATGCCGCACGAGGACTTCGTCTACCTCGGCGACGGCGCGCGCCTGCCCTACGGGCCGCGCCCCCTTGCGGAGATCCGGCGGTTTGCGGGCGAAATTGCCGGCTATCTCGAGGGACAGGGGGTCAAGCTCGTGGTCGCCGCATGCAACTCGGCGACTGCCGCAGCGCTCCCGGAGCTGCAGCGCACCCTCTCCGTGCCCGTGCTGGGCGTGATCCACCCGGAAGCGCACGCTGCCGTCCGCGTCACGCGCAACCGCCGTGTCGGGCTGCTCGCGACCGAGGCGACCGTGGCGAGCGGCCGCTACGAGGCGCTGATCCACACACTCGACGCAGGAGTGACGGTGGTGCCGGTTGCCTGCCCCAGGCTCGTACCGTTGATCGAGGGGGACGACCCCTTCGGTGAGGCGACCGTGGAGGCAGTTCGCGAGGCGGCCGAGCCGCTCAAGCGCGCACGTGTCGACACCGTCGTGCTCGGATGCACGCACTACCCTCTGATCCGGCCCATCCTGCAGCGCGTGTTCGGCCGTGAGGTGACGCTCGTCTTCTCAGCCGACGAGACGGCGCTCGAGGTCTCCGAGACGCTCGCACGCAAGGCAATCGAGAACGAGACGGCTCGGGAGGGCTCGTATCGTTTCCTGACGACAGGCGATCCGGCGGCATTCCGTGCGATGGGTAGCCGGTTCCTCCAGCTCCCGATCGCCGAAGTCGAGCACGTGGCACTGGCCGAGCTGGAGGCGGTGGCCGCATGAGGCACGACGGTCGTCGACCCGACGAGCTGCGGGCCCTCGACGTCCTGCCCGACTTCCTCGAGCAGCCGCACGGCTGCGTTCTCTGGTCGCAGGGCAAGACGCGCGTGCTCTGCACCGCGACGGTCGAGGAGGACATTCCCCGCTGGCTCCGCGGCAAGGGGCGCGGCTGGATGACGGCCGAGTACTCGCTGCTTCCGGCCTCGACCGGCGACCGCACCCAGCGCGGCGTCTCGCGTGGCCGGCCGGACGGCCGGACGGTCGAGATCCAGCGGCTGATCGGCCGCGCCCTGCGGGCGGTGTGCGACTTCGAGGCCCTGGGTGAGCGGACACTGTGGCTCGACTGCGATGTCCTGCAGGCGGACGGCGGCACGCGGTGCGCCGCGATCACCGGTGCCTACGTGGCGGCGTATCGCGCCCTCGACCGGATGGGCCTGTCCAAAGCGCTCCCCGCCTCGGTGGCCGCCGTCTCGGTCGGCGTCGTCGGCGGCGTCGCAGTCCTCGATCTGGACTACCCGGAGGACTCCCAGGCCGAGACGGACATGAACGTCGTGATGACGGCGGACGGGCGGCTCGTCGAGGTGCAGGCGACTGCGGAGCGGGAGCCCTTCACGCGCGACGAGCTCGACGAGCTGCTCGATCTCGCCGCGGGCGGCATCGAGGAGCTCGCGGTCGCGCAGCGGGCGGCTGCCGACGCACCCCGCCCGTGAGCGTTGCACGAGCGTGAGGGCGCGCCTCGCCTCGAGCAATCCCCACAAGCTCGTCGAGCTCCGCCGGGCGCTCCCCGGCTGGGAGCTCGACCTCGTCGAGGAGACGTCGTTTCCGCCCGAGATCGGCACCACCTACGCCGAGAACGCTCGGGGCAAGGCGCTCCACGGTCGGCTCTCTGCCCCGCTGGACGCATGGGTGATCGGCGAGGACTCGGGTATCGAAGCGACTGCGCTCGGCGGCAGGCCGGGGATCGCATCTGCGCGGTGGGCCGACGACGGCGTCACCCGCCTGCTCGCCGAGCTCGCGGACGCCGTCGATCGCGGTGCGCGGTACGTCTGCGTGATCGTGGCGATCGGGCCCGACGGTAACGAGGTCGCGGTCGAGGGCACGCTGGAGGGGGCGATCGCGCCCGAGCCGGCGGGCGACGAAGGATTCGGATACGACCCGATCTTCATCCCGCGGTCCGAGCACCTGACCGTGGCCCAGCTCGGCGATGCCTGGAAGACCGCGAACTCGCACCGGGCCCGCGCCGCCGCGGCGCTCGCGGCAGCACTCTCCGCCGGGCGCTGATCCCCGCGGCCGCAAGCCAGGTCATGCGGCGGAACCGTCGGTGGAGCGCCGGCCCCGGGAACGGTCGCGATCGAGCGGATCGTGATCCTGCAGAAAGCACTACGCTGCTCGGAGATGGAACCGACCGAGGCACTCGCCGAGCTGCTGGACCTCTCGTCTCAGATCGACGACGCCGCGATCCTCGGTGAGTCGGGATTCGTCCTTGCAAGCTCCGGAACGCCCGAGCGCGGCGAGGAGCTGGCGCGTGTCGCTGCGGAGCTCGTGGCCGCAGCGAGCGACGTGCGCCCCTCTGCAGAGATCTCACGCGTCGAGGTCAGTCTCGGCTCGACCAGCCTGTTCGTCGTCCGCGAAGGCGGACGCACTGCCGTTGCGACGACGGCACCGGATCCCACAGCCGGCCTCGTCGTCTACGACCTCCGCACGGCGCTGCGTCGGCTGGACGAGACGCCGCCCCGCAAGACACCCGCCCCGAGGAAGCGGAAGCGTCCGACCGATGCGTAGGCTCGTCCTCTTCGCGGTCCTCGGCGGGATCGCCTGGTGGTTCATCGGCCGGCGTCGCGAGGCGGCTCCGGGAGCTGCGACGATCGGATACGCCGACGGTTCGTCGGTGACGCTCGAGGCCGGATCACCCGAGCTCGACCGTCTGCTCCTGGTCGCCGCCCAGGCGACGAAGCCGTGACCGACGAGCTCGGACGCCTCCTCGTCGAGCATGCGCTCCTCGAGGGTGACTTCCTGCTCCGATCGGGCAAGCGATCGCAGTGGTACCTCGACAAGTATCGGTTCGAGACCCGCCCCGATCTGCTCCGGGCGCTCGGCGAGCGCCTCGCGGCGGCGGCGCTCGAGGCCGAGCCGGGCACCGTCAGGCTCGCCGGACCGGCGCTCGGAGCGGTTGCTCTGGCCGCTTCGGCGTCGATGGCGTCCGGACTGCCGTTCATCATCGTGCGCGGTGAGACCAAGGAATACGGCACAGCGAATCGGATCGAAGGCCCCTTCCAGCGGGAGGACGTCGTGTGCCTCCTGGAGGACGTCGTCACATCCGGTGGCGCTCTCGCCGAATCGGTGTCCGCGCTTCGGGACGCCGGCCTCGTCGTTCGCAACGCGGTGTGCGTCGTGGACCGCGAGGAAGGCGGGGCGGACGCTCTCGCCCGGTTGGGGGTGCGGCTCCGCTCCCTCTACCGCGCGAGCGACCTCCTCTCCGGGCGCACCTCTGACAGGTAGCCCGGCACACCACGAGCGCTCGACCGAGCCGGGCGACGAACAGTCGGCCGGAAAACCGCATGGTTGAGCCGAAACCGCCGGAGTGTTAGGGTCTCCGGCGGTCCTTACATCGACCGTCTAGCAGGAGGAGTGGCAGTGACCAAGCAGGAGTTCGTGGATGCAGTCGCCGGTAAGACCGGCCTGTCCAAGCGCGACGCAGGCGCAGCAGTGGATGCATTCCTCGGCACCGTCGAGGACGCGCTCAAGTCGGGCGATACCGTGACGTTCACCGGGTTCGGCAAGTTCCACCGCACCCATCGGGCGGCTCGCGAGGGTGTCAACCCGCGCAATCCGAGCGAGAAGGTCCAGATCAAGGCAGCGTACGTGCCGAAGTTCTCGGCCGGCTCGCAGTTGAAGAAGGCTCTCAACTAGCGCGGCGCTCTCCTCTGAGGACGATCGAGAGGGCCGTTGAGGCCCTCTCTTTTGCCCTTCCAATCGAACATATGTTCGTCTAGGATCCAGCGCATGCAGCTGTCGTTCGATGCGGCCGATCGGCTCGTGGAGCTCGTCGAGGCGAGACGCGGCCCCGTCCCGGCGGGTGACGCCGCGCGCGAGCTCTTCGCGCTCGCCTCGGCGCCGACGGCGATTGCCCGGGCCCTCCTCGACGACGTGGTCTCCGGCGATGCCCGTCTCAGCTGGCGCGGCGCGGCCGTCGGCCTCGCGGAGCCACCGGGCGCCGGAGTGCAGCTCGAGTCCGCGTCGTTCGTCGTGTTCGACCTCGAGACCACCGGGCTCTCGCCTGCGCGATCGCGGATCGTCGAGATCGGAGCGCAGCGGATCGAGGCGCTCGAGCTCGGAGCGACGTTCGAGACACTCGTCAACCCGGGTGTGCCGGTGCCGATCGCGATCACCGCTCTCACCGGCATCGGCCAGGGCGACCTGCGGCACGCTCCGGTCGCCGATCTCGCCGTGAGACGGTTCCTCGCGTTTGCGGGTGAGGCGGTGCTCGTGGCGCACAACGCGCGGTTCGACATGGGCTTTCTCGATCGCGCGGTCGAGCGCCTCACCGGGAGACGCGTGGCGGCGCCCGTGGTCGACACGGTCTGGCTCGCGAAACGCCTCCTGGCCGGTCGGACGCGGCGGTTCGGCCTCGCCCAGCTCGCCCACTTCTTCGGCACGTCGGCCGTGCCGTGTCACCGTGCGCTGCCCGATGCCGTCGCGACGGCGGAGATCCTCGTCGTGCTGCTCGGGCTCGCGCAGGAGCGCGGAGCAGAGACGGTCGCCGACCTCGTGGAGCTGTCGGCGCCGCGCGCGCGACGACTGCACGGCAAGCGCTCGCTCGTGATGGGGGCGCCGACGACACCGGGAACCTACGTCTTCCGCGATACCCACGGACAGGCGCTCTACGTCGGTCGCGCGCGCGACCTCAGGGCGCGGTTGCGGTCGTACTTCTCGGGCGAGCGGCAGCGTCCCTCCGTCGAGGCAGCGCTCGGTGTCCTCGCTCGGGTCGAGTGGCGCCCGTGCGGCAGCGAGCTCGAGGCTGCCCTGGACGAGCTCGAGCTCCTGCGCGAGCTCCGGCCGCCTGCAAACGCTCGAGGCACGCGCCCCGACCGGCACCTCTACCTCCGTCGTCGAGGCGCACGCTGGGTCTGCGGGCCGGAGCCGACCCCACACGGCCCGGTCTCCGGACGAGGGCTGGCGCGCCGCGCGGCACAGGCACTGGACGGCTTCGACGGCGACGACCCGGGCTGCGCGCTCCCGGCGCTCCGGCTTCGCCTGGCCCGGCTGGCCGACAGCCTCCGCTACGAGGACGCGGCGCGGTTGCGCGACCGGATCACCGCTCTCGAGCACGCCGTCGAGCGCATCGAGGACGTCCGGAAGCTGCGGTCGTTGCGTGCGTGTCTCGTCGTGCCCGCGGTGGAGCCGCGCATGATGCGGGCGATCTTCGTCGCCGGTGCGGTCGTGGCGCGGCGCACGGTGCCGTTCGGCGGCGGGGGACGGCTCGAGGTCGAGGCCGGCCTGCTGGAGACGCAGGGGGTGGCACCCGCCACGCTCGAGGGAGCGGCCGTCGACGAGTTGCTCCTGCTCGCGACCTTCCTGCGGCGACCGCCGCCGGAGCTTCGGGTCACGGCCCTCGATCGCGACGCGATCCTCGCGGCCGTCAACGGGGTAGCCTTGGCTGCGTGAGTTCCCGCTCCGATGGCCAGCCTCCCCGGGTCGTCGCCTTCTCCGACCGGGTGGCCGAGGCCGTGGAGCGGAAGCGGACGCAGCTGATCGTTGGGCTCGACCCTCGAATCGACCTCCTCCCGGTCGAGTTGCGCGGCGAGGCGGTGCACGGTCGAGCCTCGGCCGCCGGAGCGGTGGAGCGGTTCTGCAAGGGGATCATCGATGCCGTCGCTCCCTATGTGGTCGGGGTCAAGCCGCAGGTCGCGTTCTTCGAGGCACTCGGGGGTGACGGCTGGCTCGCGCTCGAGGCCGTTTCCCGCTATGCGAGCGAGGCAGGGCTGCTCGTGATTGCGGATGCGAAGCGTGGCGACATCGGCTCCACCGCGCGTGCCTACGCAGCGGCGTTCCTGGAGCCCCGCGGCGCCGAGCCACCGCTTGCGGATGCGCTCACGGTCAGCCCGTATCTCGGCTCCGATTCGATCGATCCGTTCCTCTCCGCCTGTCGAAACCACGGCGCGGGCATCTTCTGCCTCGTGCGAACCTCGAACGCAGGCGGGCGCGATCTGCAGGACGCGATCCTCTCGGACGGCACGCCGGTCTGGCGGCACGTCGCGGGCCTCGTGAACGACTGGGGAGCCGATCTCGTCGGTGAGCGCGGGATGTCGAGCGTGGGTGCGGTCGTCGGCGCGACGGTCCCCCGGCTGATCGGCGATGCCCGCCGGACGATGCCACAGGCGATCATCCTGCTGCCCGGCATCGGGGCGCAGGGCGCGACCCCGGCCGACGTCGCCCGCGCTTTCACGAGTGGGCCGGCGAGTGCCCTCGTCAACGCTGCCCGCTCGGTCATCTTTGCCTACCGCGACACCGACGACGACTGGCGTGCGGCCGCGGGAACCGAGGCGGCCCGGCTCTCGGCGGAGATCTGGGCGGCGGCAGGCTGGTAGCCGGAATCGTCGCTACATTCCCGCGTGATGCGTCGAGGTTTCCTCGCGCTCGCGACGGGCGCACTCGCATTGTGCTGCGCGACGGCCGTGGCGGCGCCTCCTCCCGTCGACGCGCCCGCCTACGTCGTCCGCGGCCCTGACGGCGGCGTCCTCGCCGCCCGCGCCCCCGACGCGCGTCGCGCGCCGGCGAGCATCACGAAGCTGATGACCGTGCTCGTCGCGCTGGAGCACGCACGCCTCGACGATGTCGTCACCGTCACGCCCGAGGCCGCAGCGGTCGGCGAGTCGACCGTCATGCTGCATCCCGGGGAACGGCTCTCGGTGCGCGACCTGGCGATCGCCGCGCTCGTTCCGAGCGCGAACGACGCGGCCACGGCCCTCGCCGTTCACGTCGGCAGGGGCTCGATCCCGCGGTTCGTCGCCTTGATGAACGCGAAGGCGCGATCGCTCGGGCTCACCGCGACCCACTTCGAGAATCCGCACGGGCTGGATCAGCCCGGTCACATGACGAGCGCACGGGACGTCACCACCCTGCTCACGGCAGCGCTCCGGAACCCGTTCATCCGCACGTGGTCGACGCGACAGACGGCGACGATCGCCGGTGGCAGGTCGCTGACCTCGACCGACGGGTTGCTCGGAACCCTGCCGCTCGTTGGGGCGAAGACGGGCCACACGAATGCGGCCGGCTGGTCGCAGGTCGCGGCCGTCGAACGTGGCGGCGTCCGGATCACGGCCTCGCTGCTCGGGGGGCCGAGCGAGACGCAGCGGAACACCGATCTCTCGCACCTGCTCGCGTGGGGACTCGAGCAGTACCACCCCGTGCAGGCGATCGACGACGCTCGCGTCTACGGCCTGGCCGCGATCGGCTACGGCCGCTCGCCCGTCAAGCTGATCGCCGCGAGGGCCGCGATCCGCAACGTGCGCGTGGGGCGACCGCTCGTCGAGCGTGTCGTCGCGAGCTCTGCACTCGCCCTGCCGGTCGCCCGCGGCCAGCAGGTGGGAGAGGTCAGGGTGTACGCGGGCGGCAGGCTGATCGCTCGCTCGCCGCTCGTCGCCGCGACGTCGGTTTCGGCGGTCGGAGCGACGGGGAAGGTCGGGTGGTACGCCCGGCGCACCGTGCACCATCTCGTCGGGCTCGTCTCGTGAGCACGCCGTCCGTAGAGTAGGACCACCGTCGTGAGGAAGGGGCTGCTCCTGTGATCGTCACCGTCACCCTCAACGCTGCGCTCGACCGCTCGCTGACCGTCCCGATCTTCAAGCTCGGGCATCGGCACCGGGCGAGCAGCGTCCTCGCGCTCGCGGGTGGCAAGGGCATCAACGTCGCCCGCGCGCTCAAGCGGCTCGACGTGCCGGTCGTCGCCACCGGCCTCGCAGGCGGCCGGACGGGCACACGCATCGTCGAGGAGCTGACGGAGGAGGCGATCCTCAACGACTTCGTGCGAATCCGTGACGAGTCGCGGACGTCGACCGCCGTCGTCGATCCGACGGCGGGCACCTATACGGAGATCAACGAGTGGGGGCCGAAGGTCTCCGAGTCCGAGCTCGCGATCCTGCTCGACAAGCTGCGATATCTCTCCCGAGGGGCATCGACGGTCGTGTTCGCCGGCTCGCTGCCGCGCGGCGTCGACGAGGGCTTCTACGCCGACGCGGTCCGCGAGATGACGCGTCTCGGCGCCCGCGTCGTCCTCGACGCGGAAGGCGAGCCGCTCCGGAGGGGCATCGAGGCCGAGCCGTGGCTCGTCTCCCCGAACCAGCACGAGGCCGAGCAGCTCGTGGGGCAGGAGCTGGAGGAGGACGACGACTTCGTGATGGCCCTCGAGACGATCTCCGAGATGGGAGCCCGAAACGTGCACATCACGCTGGAGACCGGCTGCTTCGCGCTCGTCAGGGAAGAGCGGCAGGTGCACCGGTATCGCGCTCGGGCGCCACAGCTCGATCCGGTCTCCGTGCTCGGAGCGGGCGACGTCCTGCTGGCGCGCTGGCTCGCGGCGCACGACGAGGGACGCCCCGTGGAGGAGTCGCTCCGGCTCGCGGTCGCCGCCGGCTCGGCGTCGGTGCTCGAGGTGGGCGCCGGGCGGTTCGACCCAAAGGAGGCGGTGCGCCTCGCATCGCTCGTCGAGGTCGACGTCCTGCAGCCGGTCGTAGGGTAGAGAACCGAGGCAACAAGCGCCGTCCGGAGCGTTCGGCGCCGTCGACCCTGCTTGGTAGAGTCGACTGACTCTTGGAGTTCGAGCTCGATCGCGACGGCAAGTTCGGCAAGGAAGGCCTGGCCTTCGACGACGTGCTGCTCCTCCCGGCCGAGTCGGCCGTGCTCCCGAATGACGTCGCCACCGCCACGCGGCTGACGCCGACGATCGCCCTCGAGGTTCCAATCGTGTCGGCCGCGATGGACACCGTCACCGAGGCGCGGCTCGCGATCGCGCTCGCGCGCGAGGGCGGGCTCGGGATCATCCACCGCAACCTTGCGATCGAGCATCAGGTGGCCGAGATCGACAAGGTGAAGCGCAGCGAGGCGGGGATGATCGTGGAGCCGGTCACGCTCGGCCCCGACGACCTCGTCGCCGACGCGCTCGACCTGATGGCCCGCTACCGCGTCTCGGGTGTCCCGATCACGAGCCCCGACGGCGTGCTCGTCGGGATCCTCACGAACCGGGATCTCCGGTTCGGCGCCCGGCCCGAGCAGCGGACGCGCGAGCTGATGACGAGCGACAACCTGATCACGGCACCGGTCGGCACGACGCTGGCCGAAGCAGAGCTGCTGCTCGGTCGCCACAAGATCGAGAAGCTTCCGATCGTCGACGAGACCGGGCGCCTGCGCGGCCTGATCACGGTCAAGGACATCCAGAAGCGTGAGCGCTACCCGCTCGCCACCAAGGACGAACGGGGGCGATTGCGGGTCGGGGCCGCCGTAGGAGTCGGGAGCGACGCGCTCGAGCGCGCCGCCGCCCTCGTCGCCGCCGAGGTCGATGTGATCGTCGTCGACACCGCCCACGGCCATTCACGTGCGGTCGTCGAGATGGTGCGGCGGATCAAGTCCGAGTTCGACATCGAGCTGATCGCGGGCAACATCGCGAGCGGCGACGCGGCCGAGGCCCTGATCGACGCGGGCGCGGACTGCCTGAAGGCCGGCGTCGGGCCAGGATCGATCTGCACCACCCGCGTCGTGGCCGGGGTCGGTGTGCCGCAGGTGACCGCCGTCTTCGACGTCGCCGAAGCGGCGATCAGGCACGGGATCCCGGTGATCGCGGACGGAGGCATCACCTCGTCGGGGGACGTCGCCAAGGCACTCGCCGCCGGCGCCGACACCGTGATGCTCGGCTCCATGCTCGCCGGGACCGACGAGTCCCCGGGCGATGTGATCCTCGTGCAGGGAGAACGGTTCAAGGAGTACCGCGGCATGGGCTCCCTCGGGGCGATGAAAGCGCGTTCGTTCTCCAAGGACCGCTACTTCCAGGGCGACGTCGAGGATGTCGACAAGCTCGTGCCGGAGGGAATCGAGGGCCGGGTCCCCTACAAGGGGCCGCTGGCGCCGATCGTCTACCAGCTCGTCGGCGGCCTGCGCCAGGCGATGGGGTACTGCGGCGCCGAGACGATCGAGGCCCTGAAGACGGAGAGCCGGTTCGTGCGGATCACCGGCGCGGGGCTGCGCGAGAGCCATCCGCACGACGTCACGATCACGAAAGACGCTCCGAACTACCGGCGTGCCTGAGCAGGCCGCCGAGATCCTGGCCTTCCCGTCGCCGTCGCCGGCGCCCGAGGAGCGCCCGGTGCTCGTGCTCGATTTCGGTGGCCAGTACAGCCAGCTGATCGCCCGCCGGGTGCGCGAGGCGCGGGTCTATTCCGAGCTCGTCAGCCACCGCATCACGGCGGTCGAGGTTCGCGCCCGAAATCCCCTCGCCGTGATCCTCTCCGGTGGTCCGGCGTCGGTCTATGCCGAGGGTGCCCCGCAGATGGACACGGCGGTGCTCGGGCTCGGGATCCCGACCCTCGGGATCTGTTACGGGATGCAGGTGATGGCTCGCGACCTCGGCGGCACGGTCGAGTCGAACGACATCTCTGAGTACGGCAAGGCCGACGCCGAACTGGGCGAGTCGGCGCTGTTTCACGACCTGCCGCCCGAGCAGGTCGTGTGGATGAGCCACCGCGACTCGGTCACGGCGCCTCCGTCCGGCGCGCGTGTCACGGCGTCGTCGCCGTCCACGCCGATCGCCGCTTTCGAGGACGAGGCACGAGGCCTGTACGCCGTCCAGTTCCACCCCGAGGTCGTACACACACCCGACGGCCAGCAGATTCTGAAGAACTTCCTCTACGAGGTGGCCGGAGCGCCGCCGAGCTGGACCCCGGCGGCGGTGATCGAGGAACAGGTCGAGCGGATCCGCGGCCAGGTCGGCACCGAGCGGGTGATCTGCGGGCTGTCCGGTGGCGTCGACTCGGCGGTCGCCGCGTTGCTCGTGCACAAGGCCGTCGGCGACCAGCTCACATGCGTGTTCGTCGACCACGGGCTGATGCGGGCCAACGAGGCCGAGCAAGTCGTCGAGACGTTCGGCGGCCACTTCCACGTGCCGCTCGTGCACGTTCGAGCGGAAGAGCGGTTCCTCTCACGGCTTGCGGGGGTAACCGACCCCGAGACGAAACGCAAGATCGTGGGCGAGGAGTTCATCCGGGTCTTCGAGGAGGAGGCGCGGCAGCTCGGCGATGCACGCTTCCTGGTGCAGGGCACCCTGTACTCGGACGTGATCGAATCGGGGGGCGACGACGGCGTCGCGGCGAAGATCAAGTCGCACCACAACGTGGGCGGCCTGCCCGCGGACATGAGGATGGAGCTCGTCGAGCCGTTGCGGGCGCTGTTCAAGGACGAGGTGCGCCGTGTCGGGGAGGAGCTCGGGATGCCAGAGCGGATGGTCTGGCGCCAGCCGTTCCCCGGCCCCGGCCTTGCGATCCGGATCATCGGCGACGTCACCTCGGAGCGCCTCGACATCCTCCGCGCCGCCGACGCCGTCCTGCAGGAGGAGATCCGCAAGGCGGGCCTCTACCGCGATCTCTGGCAGAGCTTCGCCGTCCTGCCGGCGATCAAGTCGGTCGGCGTCCAGGGCGACGAACGGACGTATGCGTATCCCGTCGTGATCCGGGCCGTCACCTCCGAGGACGCCATGACCGCCGACTGGGCGCGGATCCCGTACGACGTGCTCGAGACGATCTCGAACCGGATCATCAACGAGGTACCCGGCGTGAACCGGGTCGCGCTCGACCTCTCGTCGAAGCCGCCGGCCACCATCGAGTGGGAGTGAGCCACGGCCGCTCGGCGAGCTGCTGAAGCGCCCCCGCATGGTGCGCAGCTACCTACCGGAACCGGTCGAGCCGAGACGATCGAAGGCGCTGCTCGGAATGCCGGCGGACGTGCATTTCGTCTGCGTCGTCACGACCGGCAGGCCGAAGCCCGACCCCACCGAAGGCGCCCTCGTCTCGCGGCTCTCGGAGCGCCGCCTGCCGCTCGACGAGCTCGTTCGCTGGGAGCACGGCTAGGCGGCGCCCCCGCCGAACGCGCACCGAGGGCCGGTGGCTACCCTGCAACCGAGCCGTCATGCGTCTCTCCTCCGCCCTGCTCGCCGCAGCCGCGCTGGCGGCCGGCCCGCTCGCCGTCGCCGCTCCGGCTCATGCGAGCGAGCAGCTCGGCGACCTGGACGTCTCGTTCCTGTCGCTGAAGGTGGACAGGCAGGGCGAGGCGCTCGTCACCTACCGCACGCCGGGCGGCGTCGTGCGGCACGTCTACGTGTGGGGAGCGGTCAACGCCGGCCCTCCCGATCCCGCCAAGGCTCAGGTCCACTTTCGGTACGACTACTCGGGCGGCACGAAGAAGGACGGCCGGCAGACCTGGCGGACGTTTCGCGATGCGTGTCGTCCCTACGACGGGCCCGAGCTCGTGTGGCTCGTGGCGGCCTGCAAGGCGCCGGACGGCTCGTACTGGGGGCTCCAGCGCTGGCAGCGTCTTCTGCCGATGCGCGGCGTCGCGCCCTTCCGTCCCGGCCAGTCGGCCTACGAGCTCCATGTCTCGCACTGGTCCGGCCCGCTGCCCGTGCTCCAGGTCTCGCCGAACTGGACGTACGACGGGAGGTGGCAAGGGCTCTTCGGCAGGCTCTCCTACGAGGGGCGCCCCGTCTTCGGGTTCCGAACCCCGTCATCCAGTCGCCGCGACCCCTATGCGCGGTTCTTCTACGTCGATACCTTCAACTCGGTCTTCGGGACTGGCTGGCGGCACGATGCCGGCAAGGTCGCGCACAGCCGCAACGGCGCCTTCTGTTACAGCTTCGTGCCGCAGTTCACGCCGCCCGGGTATCCCACTCACGTGCTGAGGCCCCCGGGGAACGGCGACCGGCACCGGGTCACCGTCATGGGCCCGGGTGTGACACCGGTGATCCAATGGGAGGGCGCAGCGCTCGGGCGGTACGACCCGCAGCAGGATGCGGTCTTCAACGCGCTCTTCGACCGGCTCGTGGGTGCGAGGCGACCGGGTGTGCGTCCCCGAGCGCTAGCGATTGTCCCCCGACGCCCGTTGGGCCGATCGGCGACGACATCCGGTGCACGCTCGGCTGTAGCGTTTCGCTGGTCAAGACAGCACCGCGACACGCGACGACGAAGGGAGCCCGCCGTGAGTGAGGGTTGGGACGACGCCGAGCTCATCGTTGACCTCGAGGACGACGAGGACGAGGACGAGGACGAGGACGAGGACGAGCTCGATCTCGACGACGAGGACGTCGAGCTCGACGAGTGGGGCGACGACGACGAAGAGTGACCGGCGGCCGCGCCGTCAGCTCGTCGGATCGTCCGGCGCCGAGCGGCGGCTCGGGGTCGCGCGCACGGCCCTCTCGCCCGCGACCTCGGTCACCGCGGCGCGATCGACCTCGACGCTGACCCGCGTGCCGACAGAGGGCGGCCTCAGCCCCGCATGGGTCGAGACGATCGTCCGGCCGTCGTCGTACCGAGCGCGCAGCGTGACCACCGGGCCGTCGCGACGGCCCTCGACGACGACCGCGTTCCCGGTCGGGTCGGTCCGGAGCGTGACGCCCTCGGGATGCGTGACGAGCGTCGATCCGCCGTGCTCCTCGATGTTCTCGATCCCGATGAACCGTGCCGTCCACGCATCCTGTGGGTCGGCCCAGAGCTGCTCGGGGGTCGCGGTTCGGACGATCGACCCTTCACGCATGACAGCCACGAGCGTGCCCAGCGCGAACGCCTCGGCCACGTCGTGGGTGACGTACACCGCGGTCTGCCCGATCGCAGTGAACAGCGCGCCCAACTCCGCGACGAGGTGATCGTGCAGCGGGCGGTCGAGAGCGCCGAGCGGCTCGTCGAGCAGAAGCACGCGTGGACTCGGCGCGAGCGCCCGCGCCAGCGCGACCCGCTTCCGCTCCCCACCAGACAGGGATTCGACGGCGCGACGCTCGCGACCCTCGAGGCCGACGAGGGCCAGTAACTCGGTGACACGATCGGCCGCGCTCGCCCGTGGAACGCCCTGCATGCGCAGGCCGAAGGCGACGTTCTGGGCCACGTCGCGATGAGGGAACAGCGCGTCGTCCTGGAACATGAGGCCGATCCCCCGCCGGTGCGGCGGGATCCCGTCGAGTGAGCGGCCGTCGAGCAGGATCGAGCCCTCGTCCAGGCGTTGGAGCCCGGCGATCGCCCGGAGCAGGGTCGACTTGCCGCTGCCGCTCGGCCCGAGCACGGCGACGACGGTGCCGGGCTCGACGGCCAGGTCGACACCGTCGAGCGCCTGATGGCCGCCGAGTATGACCCGGGCCGCCTCGATGCTGAGCACTAGTGGTCGCGCCCCGTGGCGGTCACTACAGCGTTCTTTCACGCCCGCCGGCGGCGCGCTCGGCCGCGCAGGCGGTAGCGACGGCGATGACTGCGAGCACGACGGCGAGCGCGGCCGCGATGCCCTGGTTCTCGGCGCCGGGCCTCCCGAGGAAGCGGAAGATCGCGACGGGGAGCGTCGGCTGCTCGGCGCGTGCGACGAACACCGTCGCTCCGAACTCGCCGAGTGCGATCGCGAAGGCGAAACCCGCGGCGACGCGCAAAGGCGCGCCCGCGAGCGGAGCGTCGACCTCGCGCCAGGTACGCGCGGGTGAGGCACCGAGCGTGGCCGCGGCGTCCCGCAGCCGAGGATCGATCGACCGGAGTGCCGGGACGACGATGCGAACGACGAACGGCGCCGCCACGAGCGACTGCGCGACCGGTACGAGCCACCACGACGACCGGAAGTCGAGCGGGGGCGTCGTCGAAGGCGATCAGGAAGCCGAACCCGAGCATCACTGCCGAGGCGCCGAGCGGGAGCAGGACGAAGCCGTCGAGCGCGCCCGGCGGCCGGCGCGCGAGCGCGAGCCCCGCCAGGCCGCCGACGAAGAGCGCGATCAGCGCCGCGATGCCTGCGAACGCCATCGAGTAGACGGCTGCCTGCCAGGGCTCGACGAGCAACGCCGGGCGTCTCCCGGAAGAGCGCGCCCCAGCTCCCGAGCGATCGGCGGACGAGGACGGCGAGTGGCAGCACGAGGGCGAGCGCGGCCAGCGTCAGCACCACGACGAGGGCGACCCGCTGGCGGCCCGTCGGCCGGCGGAGCACGTTGCGCTCGTCCGTGAGGATCGCCGGCTCTACCGGCACGCGCCTCCAGGACGCTCACGGCGGCCAGCACGACGGCGACGGCGCCGAGCTGGAGGAGCGAGAGCGCGGCTGCGGCCTGGAGGTCGAAGAGCCGCGCCGCCCGGTTGTAGATCTCCGTCTCGAGCGTCGCGCGGCCGGGTCCGCCGAGGATGAGGATGACGCCGAACGACGTGAAGCAGAAGAGGAACGTCAGCGACGCCGCCGCCGAGAGCGCCGGAGCCAGCTGCGGCAGCGTGATCTCGCGGACGCGCCGCAAGGGGCCTGCTCCGAGGACCGCTGCAGCTTCTCCGCTCCTCGGGTCGACCGTCGCCCACGCTCCTCCGACGATGCGGGTGACGACGGCGATGTTGAAGAACACGTGGGCGGCGAGGATTGCCCAGATGCCCCGTTCGTGACCGGCCGGGAGCACCGCCAGGAACGCGGTCGCGACGACGACCGTGGGGAGGACGAACGGCACCAGCACGAGCGCGCGGACGAGCGCGCGGCCGCGGAAGCTGAATCGTCCGACCGCCCAGGCGAGCGGCAGCCCGAGGGCCATCGTGAGCGCAGTCGAGGCAGCGGCCTGCCAGGTCGTGAACCACAGCAGCTGCGCCGTCCCGGCAGGCAGCAACGGCCCGCTGCCGGAGGTGAGCCCGCGCTCGAGGATGGCTACGAGCGGGAACGCGAAGAAGAGCGCCACGAACGCCGCCGGCACGAGCGCGGTGGCGGCGTTCCAGAGCGGTCTCAGCGGATGACGGTCTGCGTCCACTCGTCGATCCAGCGGTCGCGGTTCTGCCCGATCTCCGCCGCGGGCAGCTCCAGCGGAGCGGCCGGCGAGACCGCATACCGACGGAACGCCGCCGGAAGCGGGGTGCGGTCGCGAACCGGGAGCACGAACATGCTCTCGGGCACCGCGGCCTGGAATTGCTCGCGAGAGCATGAAGTCGATCAGCGCATGTGCGCCGTCCACGTTCTTCGGCACCGGCGAGCACGCCGGCGAGCTCGATCTGGCGGAAGCAGCTGTCGGTGACGGCCGCGGTCGGGGCGGTCGCCGGTGTCGGCTTCGCGAAGATCACCTCCGCGGCAGGGCTCGTCGCGTAGGAGACGACGATCGGCCGGGTGCCCTTGCTGCCGCCGGCACCCGAGAAACGGATCGTGTACGCCTCCTCCCAGCCGTCCGACGACGAGCACCCCGTTCGCGCGGAGCCGGCTCCAGTAGTCCCGCCAGCCCTCTTCGCCGAACCGAGCCACCGTGGCGAGCATGAACGCGAGCCCCGGCGTCGAGGTCGCGGGATTCTCGACGACGAGGAGCTTGCGGTAGCGCGGGGCCGTCAGGTCGCTCGAGCCCTCGCGGCGGCGCGATGCCCCGGGACGCGAACCACGCCTTGTCGACGTTGAGGCAGACGTCGCCGTGGTCGATCGGCGTCACGTGGTCGGTGGAGTCGATCCGGTACGCATTGTCGACCAGGTCGAGGCCCGTGGCCGAGTACGGCTCGAACAGCCCTTCGTCGAGCGCGCGCGAGAGCAGGTTGTTGTCGATCCCGAACAGGACGTCTCCCTGTGGGTTGCCCTTCGTCAGGAGCGCACGGTTCACGGTCTCACCGGCGTCTCCACCCTGCAGGATCTTCAGCTTCAAGCCGCGTCTCGTCCTCGAACGCGGCCTTGACCTGCTTCGGGATCGCGAACGAATCGTGCGTGACGAGGACGACCTCGGTCGGTGTGGCCGCCTCGTTCCCGCCGCATCCGGCGGTCAGCAGCAGTGCCGCGACGAGCCGCGACTGCGCCGGTGAGCCCGATCGGCTTCACGCGTAGCCCTCTCCCGGGCGGACGACGGTGACGACGCCGTGCTCGACGCCGACCGTCGCCGTGTCGCCGTCGAACAGGTTCGAGATGCCGCGGCTCGTGCCGGAGTCGAGCGTCTCGCTCGAGAGCGGATAGACGAGCCCTTCGGTCGTCACGCCGACCGCGGGCCGTGCAACGGCAGGAGCGAGACGAGCTCGCCCGGCCTGCCGCTCAGCGTCCGCGTGCGGCGGACGATCTGCACGAGCACCCCACCGAGGTCGGCGTCGACGCGTCGCGCCCGCGTAGCGCTCGTGACCGAGCAGCGCCACCGACCCGAGCAGGTGGTCGAGCCTGCCGCCGCCCGAGCCGACCACGACGATGCGAGCGGGCTCGAGCGCGATCGCAGCATCGAGCGCGAGCTCGAGGTCGGTTGCATCCTTCGCCGTCGGGATGCCGGGCGACGCGCGCCCCGGCGGCCTCCGCGGCGGCGAGCCCGGCCGCGGTGACGGAGTCGAAATCGCCGATCGCGACATCCACCGTCAGGCCGAGCTCGTGCGCTCGGTCGATGCCGCCGTCGGCGGCGATCACGAGCGCCCCCGGCGGAAGGGTCGTCACGAGCCCGCTCGAGGCCTGCCCTCCGGCAACGACGACGATCGTTTGATGCTGCACGCGCCTACCTCCGCTGGCATTACCCAGATCAGGTTCTGCGGGTCGGCAGCGTCGGCAGCTGCCCTCTCAGCCCGGTCGTGCCCGAGCTCCCCGTATCGCTCCTGCCATCGTAGCCTGACCGCTGCTCGGGCGGGAAGTGGGTCCCGCGCCCTGCTACACTCCGCCGTCGTGCGGTCTTCCGACCGCCTTCTTTCTGACGTGATGAAGACCTATACCGCCAAGCCGGGAGAGATCCAGCGCGACTGGTACGTCGTCGATGCCGAGGGGAAGACCCTGGGCCGGCTCGCGACCCAGATCGCGGACACGCTGCGCGGCAAGCAGAAGCCGCAGTACACCCCGCATGTCGACACCGGCGACTTCGTCATCGTCGTCAACGCGGAGAAGATCCACGTCACCGGGCAGAAGCTCGACCAGAAGATGGTCTACCGCCACTCCGGCTTCCCGGGCGGCCTGAAGACGCGGACGCTGCGCGAGCAGCTCGACCGCCGGCCCGACCGAGGTCATCCGCAAGGCCGTCAAGGGCATGCTGCCGAAGAACAAGCTCGCCGCGGCGCAGCTGACCAAGCTCAAGGTCTACGCAGGCCCCGAGCACCCTCACGCCGCGCAGGCGCCGAAGACGATGGCAGAAAGGAGTTGATGCCAGGCTGAGCCTGGCACCAACGCAGACTTATGGCAGACATCGCACAGTATCTCGGCACCGGCAAGCGCAAGACCTCGGTCGCACGCGTGATCCTGCGCCCGGGCGACGGCAAGACCTGGATCAACGGCCGCACGCTCGAGGACTACTTCCCGCGCGCGTCCCACCGCACCGCGGCTCTGCGGCCCCTTCAAGACCGCCGGCGCGGAGGGCACCTACGACCTCCGCGTCCGGGTCCACGGCGGCGGAATCAGCGGCCAGGCCGGCGCGGTCCGTCACGGGATCGCGCGTGCGCTCGTCGAGGCCGACCCCGAGCTTCGCGTGGCGCTGAAGCGCGAGGGCTACCTCACGCGCGACGCCCGTCAGGTCGAGCGCAAGAAGGCCGGCCTGCACAAGGCGCGCAAGGCGCCGCAGTTCTCGAAGCGATAACGACGCGCCCGAAGGCGAGGCGCCGTTCGCCCAGCGCGTGATCCGCGCCGGTGCGTGCGGCAATCAACCCCATGGCTCGAACTCACTCGGCTCGCACTCACTTCGGAACCGATGGCGTACGCGGCATCGTCGGCGATACGCTCACGCTCGACCTCGTCGAGCGGCTCGGCCGCGCGGCGACGGTCTGGGGCAGGCCGCGGCCGCGTCTTCGTCGGGCGCGACACGCGCGGCTCGGGGCCGGCGCTCGAGGAAGCGCTCGTGGCCGGGATCGTCATCCGCCGGCGGGATTGCCGTGCTCGGCGGCGTGCTGCCGACCCCTGCCGTCGCACTGCTCGCCCAGGATCTCGGCGTCGTCCTGTCGGCCTCGCACAACCCACCGGAGTACAACGGCGTCAAGCTCTTCGACGCGGAAGGCCACAAGCTCGCCGACGAGGACGAGGAGGCGGTCGAGGCGCTTCTCGACGCTCCGGCCGTCGGCGGAGGCTCGGTCGAGACAGCCGACGACGCCGTCGTCGGCTACGTCGACCACGTCCTGGAGCACTTCGGCACCGACCTCCACGGCCTTCGGATCGCGGTCGACTGCGCGAACGGTGCCTACTCGGCGATCGCGCCCGGCGTCTTCGAGCGGCTCGGCGCAGACGTGACGACGATCGCGGCCACTCCCGACGGCTCGAACATCAACGTCGGCTGCGGAGCGACCGATCTGGGCCTGCTGCAGGAGGTCGTCCGGACCGGTGGCTACGACCTCGGTGTCGCCTTCGACGGTGACGGCGATCGCATGCTCGCCGTCGACGAGATCGGGTGCCGCGCTCGACGGCGACCAGATCCTGGCGGTGCTCGCGCTCGACCTCGGGGTCGACACCGTCGCGGTGACGACGATGACGAACCTCGGGTTCCATCGCCTGCATGGCCGAGCACGGGATCCGCGTGCTGACGACCGACGTCGGCGACCGGCACGTGCTGGCGGCCCTGCGCGCGTCGGGGGCGGTGCTCGGCGGCGAGCAGTCGGGTCACGTGATCTCGCTCGACGGGCACGTGACCGGAGACGGGCTCGCCGCTGCGCTCCTTCTCTGCCGGGCGCTGAACGGCCGCTCCCTGGCCGAGGCAGCAGGCGGTGATGCGACCGCCTGCCGCAGGCGAAGCGGAACATTCCGGTCGCCCGGCCGGGGCTGTCCGCCGCGGTCGTCGACGAGGTGGAGCGGCTCAACGACGAGCTCGCCGGCCGGGGCAGGGTCCTCGTTCGCCCCTCCGGGCACGGAGCCCCTCGTCCGCGTCCTCGTCGAGGCGGAGGACGAGCAGGAAGCGGAGGAGCTCTGTGGTAGCATCGCCCATCTCGTCCGGCAGCAACTGGGGTAGACGGCGGGCCCGATCCCGACTTGAATGAGGTAATCCTCGTCGCGGCCGACGGGGCGAGGAGAGGAGTACTCGGTGTGCGGGATCATCGGATATGTCGGTCCGAGGGAGTGCAAGGCTCTGTTGCTGCTACGGCCTCGAGCGGCTCGAGTACCGCGGATACGACTCCGCGGGGATCGCCCTCCTCGAGGAGGGTGGGCTCGTCTACACGCGCGCGGTCGGGAACCTGCAGAACCTGAAGCTGGCCGCGGGCGAGGACGGCTCGCCGGCGACGACGGGCCTCGGGCACACGCGCTGGGCGACGCACGGCGGCGTCACCGAGGCGAACGCCCACCCGCTCGCCGGCGACGATCCCGACGAGGTGGCGATCGTCCTGAACGGGATCGTCGAGAACTACCGCGAGCTGCGCGAGCGCCTCGTCGAGAGCGGGTCACGTGTTCACCTCGGAGACCGACGCCGAGACCGTCACGCACCTGATCGAGGAGCACTACGACGGCGATCTCGTCGAGGCGACGCGCCTCGCCTTCAACGAGCTCGAGGGCCACTTCGCATTCGTCGTGATCCACCGCGACCACCCGGGCCTCCTCGTCGGCGCGCGGATGCAGTGCCCGCTCGTGGTCGGCATCGGCCGCGGCGAGACCTTCCTCGCCTCGAACGCGTCCGCGTTCCTCCGCGAGACGCGCGAGGTGCACTTCCCCGAGGACGGCGACCTCGTCGCGATCACGCCCGACGGCGCCGCGTTCCTGCGCGCCGAGGACGGCAGCGCCGATCGAGCCGCGAGCTCGTCGAGCTCGACTGGGACGACGAGAGCGCCGAGAAGGCGGGCTTCGAGACGTTCATGCTGAAGGAGATCTACGAGCAGCCGGACGCCGTCGCCGAGACGATCGGCGATCGCGTGCGCCACGGCCGGCTCGAGCTCGAGGGGCTCGGCATGGACGACGACGACGCTGAGGGTGCTGCGCCGGATCGTGATCCTCTCGGCCGGCACGTCGTACCACGCTGCCGTCGCGGGGCGCTATGCGATCGAGGAGTGGGCGCGCGTCCCCGTCGAGCACGACATCGCGTCGGAGTGGATCTACCGCAATCCCGTGCTCGACGCGAGCACGCTCGTGATCGGGATCTCGCAGTCGGGCGAGACGCGCGACACGATCGCCGCCATGAAGCTCGCCCGCGAGATGGGCGCCCGCACGGTCGCGATCACCAACATGATGGGCTCGCAGATCACGCGCGAGGTCGACTCGGTGCTCTACACGCGCGCCGGGCTCGAGGTCAGCGTCGCGGCCTCGAAGACGTTCACCGCCCAGGTGAGCCTGCTGTTCCTCGTCGCGCTCAAGCTCGCGCAGGTGCGCGAGACGCTGCCGAGCGGACGAGCTCACGTTCATCCTCGACGAGGTCTACGCGCTGCCGGAGAAGATCCAGTCCTTCCTCGACGGCGACCATCCGATCGACGAGATCGCCCAGCGGCACTTCGACAAGCCGTTCTTCCTCTACCTCGGCCGCCACATCGGCCTGCCGGTCGCGCTCGAGGGCGCGCTGAAGCTGAAGGAGATCTCGTACATCCCGACGGAGGCGTACTCGGCGGGCGAGATGAAGCACGGGCCGATCGCGCTGCTCGACGAGTCGACGCCGGTCGTCGTCGTCGCGACGCGCAGCCACGTCTACGACAAGATGGTCTCGAACATCCAGGAGGTGCGGGCGCGCGGCGCCCACGTGATCGCGATCGCGACCGACGGCAACGAGGACATCCAGCACCACGCCGACGACGTGATCTACATCCCGCGCTCGCCGGCGTTCCTGCAGACGGTGCTCGCGGTCGTGCCGCTGCAGCTGCTCGCCTACCGGATCGCGCGGCTGCGCGGCCTCAACGTCGACCAGCCGCGGAACCTGGCGAAGACCGTCACCGTCGAATAGCGGCTTCGTCTGCTGACGCGCCCGCCCGCGGGTCGCTGAATCGACGCCGGATGCGGTTGTTTCTTGACTTTCGGGAAGCGACCGGGATCCTCGTCCCTATCCGGGGGGTCGTGGAGTCGATAGGAAGGGTTGCCGGCGGGGCACGGTTCGCCGTCTGGATCGCTGCAGCGACGGTGTCGGTTGTCGCGCTTCGCACGCCGGCTCGACGTCGGCGGCGGAGGCGCCGACGACGTTTGGGGCGGTGGCGGCGGGTGCGTCGTCTGCGGGGCCGGGGTCGGGGTACAAGTTTGGTTCGTCGTATCCGCTGTCGGTTGGTGGGTCTGCGACGTCGTTTGAGTTTTGGGCGAGGGGTGGTGCGGTTTCGCAGTCGTTTACGCCTGCGATTTACGCGTCGAGTGGGTCGGCGCCGACGAGTCTTGTGGCGACGGGGGCGACGGTCGTGGTGGCGGCGAATCAGCCGGCGGGTTGGGTGGCGTCGTCTCTGCCTGCGACCGCTTTGGCTGCGGGGAGCTATTACCTCGTGCTCGTTTCGGGCACGACCTCGAACGCGGCGTTCGTGTACTACCAGCCTGGTGTGGCGACCGACGGCGTCTACAACGTCAACGCGACTTCGGTGCCGTCCGCGAGTTTTGGGGCGGCGAGCACGGAGCCTCGGAAGTGGAGCTTTCGGGTTCAGCTGACGCCGTCGGGGCCGCCGCCGTCGGCTCCCACGAGCACGGCGCCGCCCATTGTTTCGGGGACGCCGCAGCAGGGGCAGATGTTGACGGCGTCGACGGGGACGTGGTCGGGTAGTCCGACCTCGTATGCGTATCAGTGGCGCCGCTGCGACGCGGGCGGGTCGAACTGCGCCGCGATCACGGCTGCGACGTCCTCGGTCTATCTCGTCCAGCCGGCCGATGTCGGCGGGAGATTGGTTGCGCGGGTGACGGCGTCGAATGCGGGTGGCGCGGGCCTGCCGGCGGACTCTGCGGCTACCGCTGTCGTGACCTCGGCGCCGGTGCCGGTCGAATTCGGTGTTGCCGGCGGTCTCCGGCTCGGCGCAGCAGGGGCAGACGTTGACCTCGACGACGGGGACGTGGTCGGGTGCTCCGACCTCGTATGCCTACCAGTGGCGGCGCTGCGATTCCGGCGGGGCGAACTGCGCCGCGATCTCGGGTGCGTCGTCGTCGTCGTATGCGGTGCAGGGTGCGGATGTCGGGGCCACCCTTCGGTCGCGGGTGACGGCGTCGAATGCGGGTGGCGCGGGCCTGCCGGCGGACTCTGCGGCTACCGCTGTCGTGACCTCGGCGCCGGTGCCGGTCAATTCGGTGTTGCCGGCGGTCTCCGGCTCGGCGCAGCAGGGGCAGACGTTGACCTCGACGACGGGGACGTGGTCGGGTGCTCCGGCCTCGTATGCCTACCAGTGGCGCCGCTGCGATACGTCCGGTGCCGCCTGTGCCGACATCGCCACCGCGACAGCGACGGCATACGTCCTCCAGGCTGCAGACGTCGGGGCGACGATTCGCGTCCGCGTCACCGCATCGAATGCGTCGGGGCCCGGCGCACCGGCCGAGTCGGCCCAGACGGCCGTGGTGACCTCGTCTGGAGGGACGCCGACGACGTTTGGGGCGGTGGCGGCGGGTGCGTCGTCTGCGGGGCCGGGGTCGGGGTACAAGTTTGGTTCGTCGTATCCGCTGTCGGTTGGTGGGTCTGCGACGTCGTTTGAGTTTTGGGCGAGGGGTGGTGCGGTTTCGCAGTCGTTTACGCCTGCGATTTACGCGTCGAGTGGGTCGGCGCCGACGAGTCTTGTGGCGACGGGGGCGACGGTCGTGGTGGCGGCGAATCAGCCGGCGGGTTGGGTGGCGTCGTCTCTGCCTGCGACCGCTTTGGCTGCGGGGAGCTATTACCTCGTGCTCGTTTCGGGCACGACCTCGAACGCGGCGTTCGTGTACTACCAGCCTGGTGTGGCGACCGACGGCGTCTACAACGTCAACGCGACTTCGGTGCCGTCCGCGAGTTTTGGGGCGGCGAGCACGGAGCCTCGGAAGTGGAGCTTTCGGGTTCAGCTGACGCCGTCGGGGCCGCCGCCGTCGGCTCCCACGAGCACGGCGCCGCCCATTGTTTCGGGGACGCCGCAGCAGGGGCAGATGTTGACGGCGTCGACGGGGACGTGGTCGGGTAGTCCGACCTCGTATGCGTATCAGTGGCGCCGCTGCGACGCGGGCGGGTCGAACTGCGCCGCGATCACGGCTGCGACGTCCTCGGTCTATCTCGTCCAGCCGGCCGATGTCGGCGGGAGATTGGTTGCGCGGGTGACGGCGTCGAATGCGGGTGGCGCGGGCCTGCCGGCGGACTCTGCGGCTACCGCTGTTGTGACCTCGGCGCCGGTGCCGGTCAATTCGGTGTTGCCGGCGGTCTCCGGCTCGGCGCAGCAGGGGCAGACGTTGACCTCGACGACGGGGACGTGGTCGGGTGCTCCGACCTCGTATGCCTACCAGTGGCGGCGCTGCGATTCCGGCGGGGCGAACTGCGCCGCGATCTCGGGTGCGTCGTCGTCGTCGTATGCGGTGCAGGGTGCGGATGTCGGGGCCACCCTTCGGTCGCGGGTGACGGCGTCGAATGCGGGTGGCGCGGGCCTGCCGGCGGACTCTGCGGCTACCGCTGTCGTGACCTCGGCGCCGGTGCCGGTCAATTCGGTGTTGCCGGCGGTCTCCGGCTCGGCGCAGCAGGGGCAGACGTTGACCTCGACGACGGGGACGTGGTCGGGTGCTCCGGCCTCGTATGCCTACCAGTGGCGCCGCTGCGATACGTCCGGTGCCGCCTGTGCCGACATCGCCACCGCGACAGCGACGGCATACGTCCTCCAGGCTGCAGACGTCGGGGCGACGATTCGCGTCCGCGTCACCGCGTCCAACGCCGCAGGCCCAGGACTGCCCGCCGACTCCGACCCGACCGCCGTCGTGCAGCCGACCGGCTCGTCTGCACCTGCGAACACCACCCCGCCCACCGTCTCGGGAGCGGCGCGGGTGGGGCAGACTCTGACCGCGAGCAACGGCTCGTGGTCGGGAAGCCCGACCAGCTTCGGGTATCGATGGCGCCGCTGCGACGACCTGGGTGGAGCCTGTGGCGACATCACCGGCGCCACCGCGTCCACGTACGTCGTTACTGCCGCCGAGATCGGGTCCACGCTCCGGGTGCGGGTGACCGCGACGAGTCCGGGCGGATCGGGCGCGGCCGACAGCCAGCCGACGGCGGTCGTTCCGCAGTTCGTCGGCCCGATCGTGCCCACGTACTCGTTCGCCCGCCATGAGATCGACGCGGGCAGCCAGGTGACGACGACTCTCGCGGTCGGGGACATCGACGGTGACGGCGCAGATGACGTCGTCGTCGGCGGCAAGAGCTTCATCGGTTGGTTCAAGAGCGGCACCTGGGCGTACCGGCAGATCGCGACCGGGCAGTACGGCCTGGGCGCCGAGACCCTCGTCGAGGACATCGACGGTGACGGGCGGATGGACGTCGTGACCGGGCAGGACACGGGGAGCGGCAAGGTCGTCGTGTGGTTCGGGCAGACGGCGGCCGGTACCTGGCAGCGGCACGTCCTGATCGCGACCGCGTACTGCCACGACCTCGCCTTCGGCGATCTCGACGGCAACGGCGCCCTGGACGGGGTGTGCATCGACCAAGAGCACTCGAGGGTGTTCCGGCTCACGCCGGGGGCGTCTGCTGCGGCTCTGTGGACGAGCAGCGTGATCGACACCATGGACGTGATGGGGGTCGGGATCGGGGACATCGATCGCGACGGCCGCCCGGACGTCGTCGCCGGCCGCGGCTGGTACCGGAACACCGGCTCGGGCTGGGTGCGCTACGCGTTCACAACGCTGCGCACGACCGGGACGTACACCGGCCCGGACTTCAGCAACTACTCGTACCTCTCCTTGCGCGACCTGAACGGCGACGGCCGCCTCGACATCTTCGCGACGCTCTTCGCGGAGAGCCCGGAGGGGAAGGTGTACACCTTCATCGCCCCGTCCGACGCGACGACGCAGCCGTGGACCGCGGTGCAGGTCGACGCGGGACCGCTGTTCGCCGTGCACACCCAACAGGCGATCGACTTCGATGCCTCCGGTCGTCACCAGGTGCTCGTCGGCGAGTCGAACTTCGGCGGCTGGGACTTCGGCCCGAACCCCGACCCGCAGATCTACCTCTACCGGCTCGTCGGCAACCCCGCCCTCCCGGGCGCCTGGGAGCGCAGCCTCGTCGACACGATGGGGACTCATGAGGGCAAAGTCGCCGATCTCGACCGCGACGGCCTCCCCGACTTCGCCGGGCACTCCGAGAACACGGACTTCCCTGTCCCCGGGCAGAACGGGCCTGTCTACTGGTGGGAGAACAGAACGGCGGCCGTGGCCGGATCGGCTCCGGTCAACCAGGCGCCGCCCGCCGTATCGGGGGCCGCCCGCATCGGCTCGACGCTCGCCGGCTCGAACGGCGTCTGGGGGAACGGGCCGGGCTCCTACGCATATGAGTGGCAGCGTTGCCATGCCGACGGCACCGGCTGCGTCGCGATCGCCGGGGCATCCGGGTCGACGTACAGCCCAACGCTCGACGACCAGCACTTCACGCTCCGGTTCAGGGTCGTCGCGACCAACTCCTCCGGGTCGACGCCGGCGACCTCGGCGGCCACCGCAGCTGTGCTGCCCGACCCGGCGCCGACTCCCGCCTACGGGTTCTCCAAGCAACAGATCTCCGCGGAGACGGAGACGTGCGTCGGCTGCGAGTCGCCGTTCACCGGCGCCGGCGACGTCAACGGCGACGGACGCACGGATCTCATCTCCGGTGCGACGGCGACGGCCCTGCGTTGGTACGAGAACCCGTCCTGGACGTCGCGCGTGATCACCCTGGGCAAGTACGGCTACGGCAACACGATCGAGCTGCACGACCTGAACGGTGACGGCAGGCTCGACATCGTGACGGGTGAAACGCTCAGCGGCCCGGTCTGGCGACTCGTGTGGATCAGGCAGAACGCGGACGGGACGTGGACGAAGTTCATCGTCGACCCCGACCGGGGCTGCCACGACATCGACTTCGAGGATGCGAACGGCGACGGCCGCGAGGACATGTACTGCGCCGCGGCGGATGCGCAGCGGCTCCTCGTCTACCTCGCTCCTGCCGACCGGACCGGAATCTGGCCGACGGAGACCATCGATCCGAACCGGCACTCGCTCTACCTCTGCGTCGCCGACATCGACGCGGACGGGACGGACGACGTGGTGGCCGGGCGCGCCTGGTACCGGCGAGGGCCCGCCGGAACCTGGACGCGGTATCCCTTCACCTCGATCACCACTCCGACGCCGTTCGATCCCGTTGCCGACGACAACACGGCGTGCATGGTTCGCGATATGAATGGTGACGGACGGCTCGACGTTCTCGGGTCGTTCTTCACCGACAACCCCGAAGGCCAGCTCCGGGTGTTCTTCCAGCCCGCGACGCCGACGTCCTCGGCGTGGCCGGGCATTCGGATCGAGCCAGCCGATCTGTTCGGCGTCCACACGTTCCGGCTCGGAGACTTCGACCACACCGGCCGCTTCCAGCTGCTTGTCGTCGAGCAGAACTACATCGGCTGGGGGACCGGGCCGAACCCGAACACGAACAAGGCCCACCTGTACCGGCTGCTCGGCCCCGCGGACCAGGCGAGCTCCTGGCAACGGACCGATCTCGACACGCTGGGGATCACCGAGGAAGGGCACGTCGGCGACTTCAACGGGGACGGGTGGCTCGACTTCGCCGGGAACACCAAGACCTGGACGACGATGGGCGGGATCGGCGTCTGGCTGAACACCCTCGGAGGCGGGGTGCCGCCGTCCAGCACGGGGCCGCCCCTGGTCTCCGGCACGGCCGAGGTCGGGCGGACACTGACCAGCACGACCGGGACGTGGTCGGGAGCGACGTCGTATGCGTACCAGTGGCTTCGATGCACTACGCTCGGCGTCTCCTGCGCCACGATCGGAGGTGCGACAGCCTCGACCTACGTGCTCGTCGGCGCGGACCAGGGCTCCACGATCCGGGCGCGCGTGACGGCGACGAACGCCTCCGGGCCGTCGATCGCCGAGAGCGCTGCGACGGCGGTGGTGCAGGCCGCGTCTGTCGCGCCGCCGACGAACACCGGGTTGCCGGTGCTGAGCGGGACGGCACAGGTCGGGCAGACCGTAACCGGCACGAACGGCACGTGGTCCGGCGGCCCGACGTCGTTTGGCTATCAGTGGCTCCGCTGCGACGCGGCCGGCGCCGCGTGTGCCGCGATTGGCAGCGCGACTGGGGTTTCGTACCTGCTCGCAGCGGCAGATCAGGGATCGACGATCCGTGTCCGGGTGACTGCCTCGAACGCCGGCGGGCCTGGAGCGCCGGCAACGAGCGCTCAGACGGCCGTCGTGGTTGCGGCGCCGCCCGGGATTCCGGTGAATACGGCGTTGCCGGTCGTGTCGGGGCCGGCTCAGGTGGGCCAGTCGTTGTCTGCGACGCCGGGGTCGTGGTCGAATGCGCCGTCCTCGTTCGGCTATCAGTGGCGGCGCTGCAACACGAGCGGGGCTGCGTGTGCCGATATCGGCAGCGCGACCGGCGTTTCGTACCCGCTGGTTGCAGCCGATCAGGGATCGACGATCCGCGTCCGGGTGGTTGCTTCGAACGGGGCGGGTCCGAGCGCGCCGGCCGATTCGGCTCAGACCGCTGCTGTGGTGGCCGCGGGCGGTGGTGGCGTGTTCGGGGCGACGGCGCCCGGCTCCTCGTCGGGGGCGCCCGCGTCGGGTTACAAGTTCGGATCCTCGTATTCGCTGGCGGCGACCGCGACTGCCACGTCGTTCGAGTTCTACGCTCGTGGTGGGACGGCGGCGCAGTCGTTCACGCCCGCGATCTACGCCTCCAACGGGACCGGCCCCACCACCCTGATCGCGACGGGAGCGACCGTGACGGTCGCCGCAAACCAGGCGGCCGGCTGGGTCACCGCGACCCTGCCCTCGACACCGCTGGCGGCGGGCAGCTACTACCTCGTCCTCGTCTCGGGCACTGCCAACAACCAGGCCTCCATCTACTACAACGCCGGAGCCGCAACCGACGGCGTCTACAACACCAACACCCCCGGCACGCCCACCCCGACCTTCGGCACTCCATCGACCGAACCACGTAACTGGAGCTACCGCGTCCGGACCGGATAGGCGCCGCCCACCGCGGCGGCGCGTCTCGCGGCTACGGTTGCGTGCACGATGACGCGGAAGCAGGAGGCGCCCCCGGCGCACAGCACCTCTGCCGTGCGCGTGCTCCGTCTTCCCGATCGGGAGGAGTGCGACGATCGCCTGGCCGTCGAGGAGCCGCTGGAGCTGCGGATCGGCGGCACGCCGGTCGCAGTGACGATGCGGACGCCCGGCCACGACGAGGAGCTCGCGCTCGGCTTCGCTCTCTCGGAGGGGCTGCGGCCTCTTGCGGCTCGCGTGCCGGACGATCTCGCCGTCAACACGATCGAGCTCGAGGCACCCGGTTTCGACCCCGGTCGGTTGGCACGGTCGTTCTACACGACGTCGTCGTGCGGCGTCTGCGGCAAGGGCGCGCTCGAGGCGATCGCCGTCGAAGCGCCCCCGGTCGAGAGCACGCTCACGATCGGCAGTGCGGTCGTCGCGACCCTCCCCGGCAAGCTGCGCGAGGCCCAGGCGGCGTTTGCCTCGACCGGCGGGCTCCATGCCACCGGGCTCTTCACGCCAGCGGGCGCGCTCGTCTGCGCCCGCGAGGACGTCGGCCGGCACAACGCGATGGACAAGGTGATCGGCCGCGCGTTCCTCGACGGTCTCCTACCTCTGCGCGACCACGTCCTCTGCGTGAGTGGCCGCCTCTCGTTCGAGCTCGTGCAGAAGGCGGCGGTGGCCGGTTGTCCCGTGGTCGTCGCAGTCGGGGCGCCGTCGACTCTCGCCGTGGAGCTCGCGGCAGACCGCGGAGTTACCCTGTGCGGCTTTGTTCGCGAGGGCCGGATGAATGTGTACTCGCGACCGGCGCGTGTCAGCGACTGAGAGCCTGTTCGAGGTCCGCCGCGGCGGCCACCTCGAGCAGCGCGCGAGCGAGGATCGGCTCGGGCTCGCGGTCGAGCCAGACGAGGCCGATCGTGCGGGTCGTCGCCGGAGCGACGAGCGGGATCGCGCGCATCCCCGCCGGGACGTCGAAGAGGTGGAGCCAGGCGTGGGCCATCACGCTCGACCATGGGCCGTCGCGGACGTGGGCATAGAGCGTCGAGATCGAGTTGGTCTCGATCGTGGGACGCGGCTCGGCGCCGGCCTCGTGGAAGATCCCATCGACGATGCGCCGGTTCTGCATGTCGCCCGTGAGGAGGCAGAGCGGCAGCGTCGCCGCCTCGGCCCACGTCACCTCGTCGAGACCGGAGAGATGGCCGGTGGCAGCGGTCAGCAGCACGTATCGCTCCTCGTAGAGCGCGAGCGTGCGCACGCCCGTGAGCGGCTCGGAATCGAGGTACGTAACGCCGACCTCGAGCTCGAAGTCGTGCAGCCCGCGCTCGATCTGGCGCGAGTTGAGCGAGTGCACGGCGACCGTGATCCCGGGATTGCCGCTGCACAACGGGGTCGTGAGGAGCGACAGAGAAGAGAGGGAGGTTGGGATCGCGCCGATCCGTAAGCGGCCCGAGAGCCCGCCGCGCATCGCTCCGAGCTCGGCGTCGAGACCACCCACGTCGGAGAGGATCCGGCGAGCCCATTCGAGCACGCGCTCCCCTTCGGGGGTGAGCCCCTCGTAGCGCTGGGAGCGGCGGACGATCGGGAAGCCGACCTCGCTCTCGAGCCGGCGAATGCCGGACGAGAGGGTCGGCTGGGAGACGTGGCAGGCTCGAGCGGCACGCCCGAAATGCTCCTCACGGACCAGGGCGACGAGGTACGTCAAATGGCGCAGATCCATCTCTCTACGATAGATCACGTCTATCGTCCGGTCGATCCGATCACTTTGACGCCCTGCACCCCGCCAGCGATCCTGCAGGGTGTCGAACCAACCCGGCCGGCAGGTGTGAGCCTGTCCGCCGTAGGAGGAGGAAAGCGCATGCGCAAGGTCAAGGGCCGGCTGACGACCCCTCTCGTCCGCGACGGCGGCGTGCTGCGGACCGCGACGTGGGATCAGGCGCTCGACCGCACCGCAGCGGCATTCTCGCGCGCCCGGGAGGCGGGGGCGTCGACGTCGTTCGGGATCTTCTCGTGCTCCAAGGCCTCGAACGAGATGAATTTCCTGGCGCAGAAGTTCGCGCGCCAGGTGATGGGCACCAACAACATCGACTCCTGCAACAGAACCTGACACGCACCTAGCGTCGTCGGTCTGGCGACGGTGTTCGGAGCAGGCGGCGGCACGTCCTCGTACGCCGAGATCGAAGAGACGGACGTGATCCTGCTCTGGGGCTCGAACGCGCGCGAGACGCACCCGATCTTCTTCCATCACCTGCTCAAGGGCGTCCACAATGGCGCCCGCCTCTACGTCGTCGATCCACGCCGGACGAGCTCCGCCCAATGGGCCGATCGCTGGCTCGGGCTCGACGTCGGCTCCGACATCGCGCTGTCGAACGCAATGGCCCGCGAGATCATCCACGCCGGGCTGGCAAACCGGGCCTTCATCGACCACGCGACGGAGGGCTACGGCGCGTACGCCGCGTCGGTGGAGCCGTTCACGCTCGCGGAGGGTGAGCGGTTGACCGGTGTCCCCGCCGACGTGATCCGCGAGACCGCACATGCGTTCGCAAGAGCCGATCGCGCGATGATCTGCTGGACGCTCGGGATCACCGAGCACCACGACGCTGTCGACAATGTCCTCGCGCTCATCAACCTCGCCCTCCTCTGCGGCCACGTCGGTCGCTTCGGTTCGGGCCTCAACCCCTTGCGCGGCCAGAACAACGTCCAGGGCGGCGGAGACATGGGTGCGATCCCGAACAAGCTCCCGGGCTTCCAGGACATCGAGCGCGACGACGACGCCCGGGCCCGGTTCGAGCTCGCCTGGGGCGCGACGATCCGGCCGACCTACGGCTGGCATCTGACGCAGATGTTCCACGCCATGGAACGGGGCGAGTTGAGGACGTTGTACGTGATCGGCGAGAACCCGGCCCAGTCGGAGGCCGACATCGCACAGACCCGCAAGCTGCTCGCGGAGCTCGACTTCCTCGTCGTCCAGGACATCGTGATGACGAGGACGGCGGAAATGGCGGACGTCGTCTTCCCGTCCTCGGCATCGTGGTGCGAGGCAGAGGGAACGGTGACCAACAGCGAGCGGCGCGTGCAACGGGTTCGGAAGGCGCTCGATCCACCGGGCGAGGCGCGCGACGATATGTGGATCATCGCCGAGCTCGCCCGCCGCCTCGGCCGCGACTGGCCCGAGCCCGTCGCCGAGGATGTGTGGGACGAGCTTCGCTCCCTGTCCCCGATGCACGGCGGCATGAGCTACGCGCGCCTCGAGGAGCACGGTGGCCTTCAGTGGCCCTGCCCGGACGAGGCGCATCCGGGCTCGCCGCTCCTGCACGAGCGCCTCTGGGCCGAACCGCTCTCCGGCCCGCCCGCCCCCTTCTCCGTCGTCGAGGCGAAGGGCCCGTTCGAGGCGCTGGACGCCGAGTACCCGATCCGGCTCACGACGGGGCGGCGGCTCGAGTCGTACAACACCGGGGCGCAGTCCGGCCTCTACCGGTCGCCCCTCCATCGCGGCGAGTCACTCGACCTCTCGCCCGAGGACGCCGAGCGGCTCGAGCTCGCCGACGGCGAGCTCGCACGCGTCTCCTCCCGCCGTGGCTCGGTCGAGGCCCCGGTTCGGATCGACCCGTCGCTGCGGCCCGGGCTCGCCTTCATGACGTTCCACTTCCCCGATCAGGTCGACACGAACCTGCTCACGATCGACGTCACCGACCCGAAATCCGGCACGGCCGAGTTCAAGGCGGCGGCGATCCGCGTCGAGAAGCTCGAGCCGGCCGAGCGCGAGGAGAGGGTCGGGGTCACCGTGCCCGCGGCCGTGGGCGGGCAGCCGTAGTGGACCTGCACCTGGTTCCCGGTGCCGAGCCGACTGGCGCCGAGAGGGCCGCCCTCGACACGGTGCTCGGCGCGTCCCGCGACGGATGGGACGGCGGCGCACGTCTCTCCGGCCCGGAGGGCAATACGGCAAGCTCCGGCCACGTCGCCCGGGCGCGGCGTCATCTTCTGCTCCCGGCGCTCTGGGCGCTTCAGGAACGGATCGGGTGGATCAGCCCCGGGGGGCTCAACGAGCTCTGCCGCCGGCTGACCCTGCCTCCTGCCGACGTCTACGGCGTCGCGACGTTCTACGCGATGCTCGCCGTCGAGCCCCGGCCCCCGCGTGTCGTTCACGTATGCGAGGACATCGCATGCCGCTGCAACGGCTCCGACGAGCTGATCGCCCAGCTGGAGGAGCGGTTCGGCGGTGAAGGCGCGTTGTCCGACGACGGCTCCACGACCTGGTACCGCAGCCCCTGCCTCGGTCAGTGCGACCGCGCTCCGGCTGCGCTCGTCGGCGACGCCGGCGACGCGCCGCACGAGCGGACGCTCGCTCCCACGACCGCGGCGGCGGTGCTCGACGTGCTCGCCGGGGGCGAGCCTGGGCCGCCGCCCGTCACGGTGCTCCCACAGGCCGGCGACCCTGCGCTCCGCCTGCTGCGAGGTGCGAGCTCCGGCAGGCCGGTGAGCCTGGACGAGTACCGAGCCCACGGCGGCTACGCCGCCTTGCGCCGCGCGATCGCGCTGGGGCCCGAGGGCGTGATCCGGGAGCTGAAGGACTCGAAGCTGCAGGGCCGCGGTGGCGCAGCCTTCCCGACCGGCGTCAAGTGGGAGGCCGTGGCGCGGCAGCCCGTTCGGCCCCACTACCTCGTCTGCAATGCCGACGAGTCCGAGCCGGGCACGTTCAAGGATCGGGTGATCATGGAATGCGACCCGTTCGCCCTGATCGAGGCGATGACGATCGCCGGCTATGCCACCGGGTGCGAGCGGGGCTTTCTCTACATCCGCGGCGAGTATCCGGAGGCACAGCACGCCCTCGAGGCGGCATTGAGCGAGGCACGCTCGCGTGGGTTCCTCGGCGAGGACGTGCTCGGGGAGGGATTCGGCTTCGACGTCGAGGTGCGAAAAGGGGCAGGCGCGTACATCTGCGGGGAGGAGACGGCGATCTTCGAGTCGATCGAGGGCAACCGCGGCGAGCCGCGCAACAAGCCTCCGTTCCCTGTCGTCCAGGGGCTGTTCGGCAAGCCGACGGTCGTCAACAACGTCGAGACGCTCGTCAACGTGCTCGAGATCGTCCTGCGCTCCGGCCCCTCGTATGCCGAGACGGGAACCGAGGCCTCCACCGGCACGAAGCTGTTCTGCCTCTCGGGGCACGTGGCGCGGCCCGGCGTCTACGAGGTGCCGTTCGGCACGACCCTACGCGAGCTGTTCGAGCTCGCGGGGGGCGTTGCAGGAGGCCGTGAGCTGCAGTGCATCATGATCGGCGGCGCCGCGGGAGGCTTCCTGCGACCGGACGAGCTCGACCTGCCGCTCACGTTCGAGGCGGCGCGCGAGGCGAAGACCACGCTCGGGTCGGGGGTCGTGCTCGTGCTCGACGACACCGTCGACCTGCCGCGGCTGCTGATGCGGATCGCGGCGTTCTTCCGCAACGAGTCGTGCGGCCAGTGCGTTCCCTGCCGCGTCGGCACCGTTCGGCAGCAGGAATCGCTCGCGCGCCTCGTCTCCGGGAGGACGATCGGCGGCGTGGAGCGCGAGCTCGCGGTGATCGCGGACGTGGGTCAGTGCATGCGCGACGCCTCGATCTGCGGCCTGGGTCAGACGGCCTCCAGCGCGATCGAGTCGGCGATCGGGCGGCTCGGGGTTTTCCAGTGACGGTTTCAATGACGGTTCCAGTGACGGTTCATTCGACGGTGGTCTCGTGACGGACGTGCTGCTCGCACCGAAGCGGATGATCGAGCTCGAGATCGACGGCCGCTCGGTGAGCGTCTTCGAGGGCGAGACGATCCTCGGTGCCTGCCGCCGCCTCGGAATCGACACGCCGACACTCTGCTACGGCGACACGCTCGAGCCCGCCAACGCCTGCCGGGTGTGCGTCGTCGAGGTGGAGGGCTCGCGCGTGCTCGCGCCCGCATGCTCCCGCAAGGCCGAGCCGGGGATGAAAGTGCAGACCGATTCCGAGCGCGTACGCCTCTCCCGGAAGCTCGTGCTCGAGCTGCTCGCCTCCTCGGTCGACCTCTCGACGACCGAGGTCGCACCCGGCTACCTCGAGCGATACGCCGCCGAGCCGGAGCGCTTCGGGCCGCCCGCAGCGCCCGACCCCGACCGCGACCGCAAGCGGACCGGCCATCACGTCGAGCCGGACGGCCAGACGGCAGCCACGGTGCACGCTCCGATCAAGATCGACAACGAGCTCTACGTGCGCGACTACTCGAAGTGCATCCTCTGTTACAAGTGCGTCGACGCGTGCGGCGAGCAGTACCAGAACACGTTCGCGATCCACGTCGCCGGCCGCGGCTTCGATGCCCGCATCTCGACCGAGTACGTCGCGGAGCTGCCCGAGTCGGCGTGCGTCTATTGCGGCAACTGCATTGCCGTCTGTCCCACGGGCGCGTTGATGTTCCGCTCCGAGCACGAGCTGCGCACCGAGGGCGCGTGGCGGGAGGACGAGCAGACGGTCACGACGACCATCTGCCCGTACTGCGGCGTCGGCTGCAACCTCGACCTGCACGTGCAGGACAACGCGATCGTCAAGGTCACGAGCCCGGACGACCACGACGTCACGCGAGGCAACCTCTGCATCAAGGGCCGGTTCGGGTTCCAGCACGTCCAGGCCCGCGGCGGCCGCTCGGGCTGACATGCGTCACGGCGCGCTCGTACTCGCCGGCGGCCGGTCGAGCCGGATGGGGCGGCCGAAGGCGCTGCTCGATTGGCATGGGCTGCCGGCGGTCACCCATGCCGTCGAGGTCGTGCGGGACGGCGTCGCCGGCGGGGCGGTTCTCGTCGTCCGGGCCCCAGGACAGGAGCTGCCGCCGATCGACGCGATCGTCGTCGACGACGCCGTCGCGCACGGGGGGCCGCTCGCGGCGCTGCTCACCGGTCTGGAGGCTCTCGAGGGCCGGGCCGAGGTCGCGTTTGCATGCGGAGTCGATACACCCCTGCTCGTGCCCGCCTTCGTCCACGTGGTGTGCGCGTCCCTACGCAACGGCGACGATGCCGTCGTGCCCGTGATCGACGGACGGGCACAGCCGCTGCTCGCCGCCTACCGCGTGGCGATCGTCCCGCACCTCCGGGCGTTGCTGGCGCACGGCCGGCCGGGGCTGAGGGACATCCCCGACGTGTGCTCGGTGCGCGAGCTCTCGGAGCAGGAGCTGCTCGCGGATGCGGCGCTCGCCGAGGCCGACCCCGGCCTGCGGTCGGCCGAGAACGCGAACACGCCGGAGGCCTGGGCTGCGCTGGCAGCGTTCGCCGCGGGCTCAGGCTAGCTCGACCTCGCCGCTCTCGACCAGCACGGTGTCGCCGCGCCCGAGCACGATCGTGAGCCGGCCGTCCGGGGCGATCGCTCCGGCTTGCCCCGACCGGCCGGCCACGCGGACGAGGCGCCCTCGCAGCGCATTCCGCTGCTCCAGCGGGTCTGCGAGACCGGCGAGCCCGGCGGCCAACCAGTCGGCGTAGCGGCCCTCGAGCTCCCCCAGCACCGCAGCGAGGAGAACGCCGCGGTCGAACGGCCGTCCGGTCGCGATCCTGAGCGAGACGGCAGGCGTTCGCGTCGGCGTCGGGAGTTCGCTCTCCGCCTGGTTGACGTTGATCCCGATCCCGCAGACGACCGACGCTCCCGAGGCTTCCAGCAGCATCCCCGCCACCTTTCGGCCGTCGACGAGGACGTCGTTGGGCCATTTCAGGAGAGCCCGAGCACCTGTTTCTCGCTCGAGCGCGATCGCGACTGCGAGGCCGGCGACGAGGGAGAGTTGCGGCAGCGGCGACGCGGGCGGCGGACGCAACATGACGGAGAACAGCAAGGCGGTCGAGCCGGCGTCATCCCAGGTCCGGCCCGACCGGCCGCGTCCGGCGGTCTGGTGCTCGGCTACCGCGACGGCTCCGTGCGGATGATCTCCGGCGCGGAGCAGGTCCTGCGTCGAGGTGGTCTCGGGGGCGTAGAGATACGGCTCGCCGAGGCCTCCACGAAGCAGCCGGCGCATCCGTTCCGGCTCGAGCTCACTCACCGTCGTCGACGCGGCGCAGCCGCTTCGTCTGGCCGCGCCGCTTCTTGGCCTCGAGACGCTGCTCCTTGGCGGCCCGCGACGGCCGCGTCGGCACCCGCCGGCGCTCGACCCGGAGGGCGGCCGCCAGTCGCGCCACGAGCCTGTCGATTGCGAGCTCGCGGTTGCGGGACTGGCTGCGCTCGTCCTGGGCGGTCGCACGCAGGGTCGGGCCCGCGCGTGCGATCACGCGGCGCTTCTGGGCATCGGTGAGTGCGGACGAGCCGTCGACGTCGAAAACTGCCTCGACCCGCGTTTCCGTCTTGTTCGCGTGTTGCCCACCCGGGCCGCTCGACCGCGAGACGCGAAGCTCGATCTCCGCGAGCGGCAGCACGACCGATCGTGAGACGCGACGGCTCGTGCGGTCCTGCGGACCGTTCATCCGCGCGTCGCCGGCTTGATCGAGAGGAGCGTCTCGACATGGCCGTGGTCGACCTGCAGCGTGGTGTGCGTGATCGCAAAGCGCTCGGCCAGCATGCGCTCGGTCGAGCGCCGGATCCCGTGACAGTCGTCCCCTTCCCGAACGAGCACGTGCGCGGAGAGGGAAGGAAACCCGCTCGTGATCTGCCACACGTGGAGATCGTGTACCTCGACGACGCCTGGCTGGGTTGCGATTGCCCGCCCGATCTCCTCCGCATCCAGGCCCTTGGGCGTGGCCTCGAGCAGCACGAGCGTCGACTCGCGGAGCACGCCCCACGAGCTGACGACGAGGAAGACGCCGATCAGCACCCCGACGAGGGGGTCGGCGTACCGCCAGCCGGTCGTCACGATCACGATGCCGGTCACGATCACGCCGATCGAGCCGAACGCGTCTCCCAGCAGATGGATGTAGGCGGCCCGGAGATTGAGGTCGCGGCCGCCCGGGCGGAAGACGGCTGCCGCCCCGACCAGGTTCACGAGGAGCCCGACCGTGGCGACTGCGATCAGCCAGCCGCCGGGCACGTCGGGCGGGTCGGAGAACCGGCGGGCGGCCCCGACGAAGACGACGATCGCGATCACGATCAGCGAGACGGCGTTCACGAGGGCGGCCAGGATCTCGGCGCGCCTGAACCCGAAGCTGCGGTTCGGCGTCGTGGGGCGGCGCGCAAGGAGAACCGCTCCCGCCGCGACCGTGAGCGCAACGACGTCGGACAGGTTGTGCCCCGCGTCGGCGAGCAGCGAGAGGCTACCGGCCAGGAGCGCCGCGATCGCCTCGACGAGCGTGTACGTGGCGTTGAGAACGAGCGCGATCGTCAGTGACCGCAGCGAGCTCTGCGTTCGCGCGTGAAGGTGGGCGCCACCGTGACCGTGGTCGTGGGCGTGACCTGCGCTCATGCTCAGACCGTAGCGCGGGAGGCCGCTGCCGTCGTCAACCGGTGGTCCGGTCTGGGAGAATGGCGGCGATGGCCTGCATCCTGCTCGATGTCGATGGCGTGCTGCACGTCTCCGGGGAACCGATCCCGGGCGCGGTCGAAGCAGTCGGCCGCCTGCGCAGCCACGCTCATTCGCTCCGGTTCGTGACGAACAACTCCACGCGTCCGCGGGAGACGCTCGCCGAAGACCTGCGGGGCCTCGGCTTCGAGCTCGACGACGACGAGCTGCAGACGACACCGCGGGCCGCTGCCCGCGAGCTCGCGGGCAAGCGGGTGTTCGCGCTGGTGATGGGCGCGATCGTCCCCGACCTCGAGGGTCTCGACCTCGTCGGAGATCACGCCGACGCGGTCCTGCTCGGTGGCTGCGACGAGACGACCGAGCCCAATCAGGTGTTCTCGTGGATGAACCTCGGTCGCGCTTTCGCCGAGCTGCAGATGGGTGCGGAGCTCTACTGCCTGCACAAGAACAAGTGGTGGCAGACGAGCCGCGGGCCGCTGCTCGATGCCGGCGCATTCGTGGCCGGACTCGAATACGCGACGGGAGTGGACGCTACGGTCCTCGGCAAGCCGAGCGCGGCGTACTTCGCGGCGGCGCTGGATGCGTTGGGCGCAGAGCCGGAGCTGACGTGGATGGTGACCGACGACATCGAGGCCGATGTGCGGGGGGCCCAGTTGTTCGGCATGCGGACGGCGCTCGTTCGCACCGGGAAGTTCCGGCCCGAGACGCTCGAGACGTCCGGCATCGTCCCCGAGATCGTGCTCAGCTCGGTGGCACAGCTCCCCGACTGGCTCGAACGGTCACTCTGACCGTGCCCGTCAAGATCGGCACCGACCTGATCGAGATCGAGCGGATCGTGCGCGCGCTCGAACGGCCAGGCTTCCGCGACCGCTGCTTCACGCAGGCCGAGCAGGCCTATTGCGAGACCCGGCGCAATCCGGCGGAGAGCTATGCGGCGCGCTTCTGCGGCAAGGAGGCGGTCGGCAAGGCACTCGGGTGCGGCGTTCGGTTCACCTGGAAGGACATCGAGATCGTCGGCCCGCCCAAGCCGGGCGTGACGTTGACCGGTCGCACGGCGGGTACGCCGACAGGGTCGGGATGCGCGAGATCGACGTCTCATTGACCCATTCGCACACGATGGCGGGCGCAGCCTGCGTCGTGCGCCTCGAGCGCTGAGCAGTGACCGAGCAGGGCTATGAGGCCCTCTGCAGCGCCGCCGAGATGCGTGCCGCCGAGGAGGCGTACCCGGGATTCCCTGCCACCGTGACCGAGTTGATGGAGCGGGCGGGCGCCGTCGTTGCCGCCGAGGCCATGCAGGCGTACCCCGGCGCCCGCCGGTTCGCCGTCGTGTGTGGGGACGGTGCGAATGGTGGTGACGGAAGGATCGCGGCGCGCGTCCTGCGCGAGGCGGGTCTCGAGGCCGTCGAGACCGATGCGGTCGAGGGATGCGACGTCGTCATCGATGCGTTGTTCGGCACCGGCTTCCACGGGGCGCCCAGGCCTGCGGCGGCCGCCATGATCGAGCGGATCAACGCCTGCAGGCTCCCCGTCGTCGCCGTCGACGTCCCTTCGGGGGTCGAGGCGTCGTCCGGCGAGATCGCCGGCGCTGCCGTTCGCGCCTCCCTCACGGTGACGTTTCAGGCGCGCAAGATCGGCGTGTGCGTCGCGCCGGGCAGATTCCACGCCGGCGACGTCGTCGTCGCCGACATCGGCCTCGGCGAGGTCGCGACCGCGGCTCGCCGTGCCACGTCGGGGCTGGTGGGGCGAGTCCCACTCCGTGCGGCGCACGATTCGAAGTTCACCGCGGGCTCCGTTCTCGTCGTCGGCGGCTCGCCGGGATCGACGGGCGCTCCCGTGCTCGCGGCGATGGCAGCGCTTCGCGCCGATGCCGGCTACGTGACGGTCGCCGTCCCGCGCGCGTGCCTCGCCGTCGTCGAGAGCCTCGCGATCGAGCCCGTCAAGCGTGGCTTCGACTGGGACGACGCCGAGGCGACGATCATGGCCGAGGCGGCTCGCGCGGACGCCGTGGCGCTCGGTCCGGGCCTCGGCCGCTCCGACGAGGCGCGCGGGCTCGTGGCGCGGCTGCTCGAGAGCCTCGAGCTCCCGGTGGTCGTCGACGCCGATGCGCTGCACGGCCTGCAGGCGGCGTCGCGCTCACATCCAACCGTCCTCACGCCCCACGCGGGAGAGCTCGCGCGCCTGCTCGGCCGCGACTCCCGGTGGGTCGACGCGCATCGTCTCGAGGCCGCGCGAGTGGCTGCCGAGACGTTCGCCGCCGTGGTCGTCCTGAAGGGAGCGGACACGATCGTGCAGGCCCCGGAGGGCGGTCCGGTCGTCTGCGATGCCGGCCCGCCGTCACTCGCGACCGCGGGCACGGGCGACGTGCTGACCGGTGTCACAGCGGCGTTCCTCGCCAAGGGGCTCGATCCGGTCACCGCCGCCTCGACCGCCGCCACCGTGCACGGGCTGGCCGCCGCGTCGGTCCTTCACCAGGCAGGGCTCGTGGCGAGCGACGTCGTCGCCTCGCTCCCACGCGTCCTCTCCTGATCCTCGAGGGCGGTCGTGTCCCTCGGTCGGTGGCCCCGGTTCTATGATCATTGGTGTGCGGGTCGAGATTCTGGGATCGGGCGGTGCTGCCACGATTCCCCGGCCCGGCTGTCGCTGCCGCGTCTGTGTCGAGGCGCGCGCGAAGGGCGGTCGCTTCGCCCGCTCCGGGCCCTCGACCTTCGTCCACGGGCCGAACATCCTCTTCGACACGCCCGAGGAGTCGAAGTTCCAGCTCGAGCGTGCCGGGATCGGCGAGATCGCCGCGTGCTTCTACTCCCACTGGCACCCGGACCACACGATGGGCCGTCGGGTCTGGGAGACACGCAACGGCGACTTCCGCACCTGGCCCCGGGAGGCAAAGCGCCCGCTCGTCACCGACGTCTACCTGCCGCAGCAGGTCGCGACGGACTTCCGCACCTATCTCGGTGGGATGGCGCACCTCGAGTTCATGCGCGACCGCGGCTGGATCCGGATCCACGAGCTGGGCGACGGCGAGACGGTCGAAATCGGTGCCGTCACGGTGCGTCCCTTCCGGCTCGCAGAGGACTACGTCTACGCCTTCGAGCTGACCGACGGGCCACGGCGCCTCGTGGTCGCGATGGACGAACTCAACGGCTGGTCGCCTCCGTCTGCGCTCCGGGGCTGCGACGTGGCCGTGCTGCCGATGGGGATCTGCGAGTTCGACCTGTTCACCGGCGAGCGCCTCATCCATCAGGACCACCCGGTCCTCGTCTACGAGGCGACCATCGCCGAGACGCTCGGGATCGTGGCCGGGCTCGGCGCAGGCCGGGTCGTGCTCAGTCACGTCGAGGAGATGGACTGCATCTCCTACGACGACCTGACCCGGGTCGAGCAGCGGCTGCGGGCCGAGGGAAACGACATCCGGTTCGCCTGGGACGGCATGACGATCGACGTCTAGCGGCGGCTGCCGCGAGAATGAGCCAATGCTCCGATCGCTCGTCACGATCGATCTCGGCGCCGTCCGCCACAACGTCCGCGCGCTGCGGCGGCTCCTCGCCCGCGCGGAGCTCTGGGTCGTCGTCAAGGCCGACGGCTACGGGCACGGTGCGGCCGATGTCGGTCGCGCGGCACTCGAGGCGGGAGCGACCGTACTGTGCACTGCCACCGTCGCCGAGGCGGTCGTGCTCCGCACGGCTCTGCCCGGAGCGCGGATCGTCGTCCTCGGTCCCACGGATCGCGATGACGTCTCCACGGCACGAGACGCCAGGCTCGAGCTCTCCCTCTCCGACCGAGAGATCCCGGAAGGCGTTCCCGTCCACGTGAAGCTCGACACCGGCATGGGCCGCTGGGGTCTCGCAGAGCTCACGGCACCCGGGTCGTCGGTTGCCGGGGTGATGAGCCACTTCGCCTCGGCAGACTCGGACCCCGCGTTCACGGAGCTGCAGCTCGATCGGTTCCTCTCGGCGACCGCGCCGTTTGCGCACCTGACGCGGCATATCGCGAACAGCGCCGGCACCCTGCGCCACCCTGCTGCTCATCTCGACGCGGTTCGCTGCGGGATCGCCGTCTACGGCATCTCGCCCTTCGCCACCGACCCCGCCGTGGACGGCCTCCGGCCGGCGCTCTCCTGGGCGTCCTCGGTCGCACTCGTGAAATCGCTCCGAGCCGGTGAGAGCACCGGCTACGGACGACGCTTCGTCGCCCGGGAAGACCTGCGGATCGGGATCGTTCCGGTCGGCTATGCCGACGGCTTCCGGCGCGACATGAGCGGCACCGAGATCGTGGTCGCAGGCGAGCGCGTGCGGGTCGTGGGAACGGTCTCGATGGATGCGCTCGCGGTCGTCCTGCCGGACGCGGCAGGGGCCGGCGACCCGGTGACACTGATCGGCGACGGCGTCCTGATCGAGGAGCACGCGCGGATTTCAGGCACGATCCCGTACGAGATAGCCTGTGGGATCGTCCCGCGGGCAACCCGAGCGAAGCGAGAGGTCGTCGATGAGTGACCGCGTGGGATATCGCGTCGCGATGCAGGAGGAGCGGGCCGATGGGCTGCGGGATCGCGTCCAACAGCTGCTCGCGCCCCTCGCGGGCGACGAGCGCGCGCTCGACAGCGGCTGTGGCGCCGGGGCTCTCGCCTTCGCGATGGCGCCGTTCGTCGGGAGCGTCGTCGGGGTCGATCTCTCGCCCGAGCTCGTCGAAGCCGGCAACGAGCTCGCGCCGGCGAACTGCGAGCTGATCGTCGGAGATGCAACGGCGTTGCCGTTCCCGTACGGCTCCTTCGACATCACGGGGTGCATGCGCGTCCTCCATCACGCTCGCCGCCCCGAGCTGATCGTCTCCGAGCTCGCGCGGGTGACGCGCCCCGGTGGGCGAATTGTCGTCGTCGACCAGCTCGGCTTCGTCGATCCCGTCGTCTCGGCCGAGACCGATCGCTTCGAGCAGGCGCGCGACCCGTCCCACAGCCGTCTCCTCCCCGACACGGACATCCGCAGCCTGCTCGATGTCAACGACCTCGATGTGCTGACGAACGAGATCACGCACGAGCAGCGCGATCTCGAGCGGTACCTCGACCTCGTCGGTCTCGAGGGGGACGAGCGGCGACGGGTGAGCGGCATGGCGCCCGGCGCCGTCTACGAGGTCGAGATCGGCTGGTACGTGGCGCGCAAGCGCGGCGGCCTCGCCCCGTAGAGACGAAGCGCCGCCCCGCAGCGGGGAGGGTGCGCGCCCGCGCCCGTATTACGTCCCCCTCATGCCTCGTCTTCGTACTCCGCGTCGCGCAGCACCCGGGCGGTCAGCGTCGGCGCGACGGCCTGGGCGATGGCGCCGAGCCTGTAGGGGAACCAGGGAATCACGACTTCTGCCCGGCCGCGCTCCACCGCCGAGAGGATGTCCCTCGCGACGCGCTCGGGGCCGACGACGAAGAGGCGGCCGAGCCGCGTTGCGAAGACCTTGGGATGTGGGAAGCCGGGTGTCGTGACGAACCCCGGCAGGACCGTGTGCACGTCGATCCCGCTCCCGCGCAACGCGGCTCGCAGCGACCGGGAGAACGCCACCTGGGCGTGCTTCGAGGCCGAGTAGGGAGCCGCAGGGGTGAACACGATGGCGCCGCCGATCGAGGCGATGTTGACGACGTGCGCCCGTCCATCCACGTCTGCAGCCTCTCGCAACCCGGGGAGCAGCCCTCGAGTCAGCCAGACCCCACCCAGGTAGTTGACCGCGAGAACCCGCTCGATCAGCTCCAGGGGGGTCTCGACGAAGTCGCCCCTGACGAGGATGCCGGCGCCGTTGACCAGCAGGTGCACCGACGGATGACGCTCGAGAATCCGGGCGGCCATGCCGTCGACGGCTGCACGGTCGGCGACGTCGCAGACCTCGTACTCCGACCCGGTCTCGGACGCCAGGCCGCGGAGGATCTCTTCGCGCCGCGCGACGAGCACGCACCGCCAGCCCCGCCTCGCCAGCAGCCGCGCCATCGCCTCGCCGATGCCCGACGATGCGCCCGTGATCACGGCGATCCGGACGCTCATGCGTCGCCCGCTGCCTGTTCGGCCGCCTTCGCCCGGAAGGCCTTGCTCCGGGCGACCACCCGGTCTCCGAGCCGCGCGACGAGAGCGGGGGAGATGCCGTAGAGCAGCGCAGCGGGGCGGTAGGGGAACCAGGGCACGACGACCTCGCTGCGTCCGCGCCTCACGGCGTCGACGATCGCGCCGGCGACACGCTCGGGTTGTACGACGAAGCGCCGCATGACGCGGTGGCCCAGAAGGGCCTGCTGCGGGAAGCCCTCCGTCTGGACGTATCCAGGGAGGACCGTGTGCACGTCGATCCCGCTCCCGTGCAGGGAGCTGCGCAATGAGCGTGAGAACGCGAGCTGGGCGTGCTTCGCGGCCGTGTAGGAGCCCGACGGGGCGAAGGCGACGGCACCGGCGATCGAGACGACGTTGACCACGTGGGAGCGCCGTTCGTTTGCCGCGAGGCGCAGTCCCGGGAGGAGCGCGCGGGTCACCCAGACGCCACCGAGGTAGTTGATGCGTGCCACCTCTTCGATCCGGTCGAGGTCGACCTCCGGGAAGGCCCGCCGGGCCGCGATGCCGGCGTTGTTGACCAGCAGGTGCACGGCCGGGTGACGATCGAGAACGCGCGCTGCGAGCATGCCGACCGCCTCGCGGTCGCCGATGTCGCACACCTCGGCCTCTCCGCCGATCCCGTCTGCGAGCGCCTGCAGCCGGTCGGCGCGCCTGGCGACGAGCACGCAATGCCAACCCTGCTCTGCGAGGAGCCGTGCCGTGGCCTCGCCGATACCCGACGACGCTCCCGTGACGACGGCTACCCGCTGCACCGGCTCAACGTAACGCAACGGGGAGCGCGTGCGACCGCTGCGCGGCCGCGCCGCGCGATCATGCCGCTACCGCGAATGTCTCCACCGTGGAGGCGTTGATCTCGACGGTGTCGAGGATGTCCTCGGCGTACCCGCCGGCGAGCGTCACGCAGACGGGGATCCCGGCAGCGCGCAGCCCGTCGCGGACCAGCGCGTCGCGGTCGCGGAGACCGCGCTTGGTGAGGGCGAGGCGTCCGAGCCGGTCGCCTGCGAACGGGTCGGCGCCCGCGAGGTAGAACGCAAGGTCCGGCCGGGCCCGGCGGAGCGCCTCAGGGAGCAGCCGCCCGAGCCCATCCAAGTAGGCGTCGTCCTCGGTGTCGTCCGGCAGCTCGAGCTCGAGATCGCCCGGGACGCGCTTGAACGGGTAGTTCCGGAAGCCGTTGATCGAGAACGTGAACGTCTCTGCGTCGCCGGCGCAGAGCGCGTGGGTCCCGTCGCCTTGGTGCACATCGAGGTCGATCACCACGAAGCGACGGGCGTGACCCGCGGCGCGCAGCGATCGCACGGCGCAGACGACGTCGTTCAGGACGCAGAACCCGCGTCCGCTTGCAGCGAACGCGTGATGGGTGCCCCCGCCGAGGTTCATCGCGGTCCCGTCGGTCAACGCCGCTGCGCTCGCCTGCAGCGTGGCTCCCGTCGACCGGCGTGCGCGCTCCACGAGCGCACGGGACCACGGCAGCCCGAGTGCGAGCTGCTCTCGGCGATCGAGCGAGCCGCTGTGGACACGGTCGAGGTACTCGGGTGCGTGCGTCAGCGCGAGCTCCTCCCACGTCGCGGGCCGGGCCTGCTCGAGGTCGACCCCGGCGAGTCGTGCCGCACGTTCGCGGACGAGCCGGTACTTGGCGAGCGGGAAGCGATGCCCTGCCGGAAGGGGATACGTGAAGCTGTCGTGCGCGAAGGCTTTCACGGGAGTGAATCGCCCCAGGCCCGCTTGCGTGCGTCGCGATACGCATCCTTCTCCCGACGGGCGATCGTCCGCCGTTCGAGCCCGGCACTGGTGCAGAGCGTCAGGACGACGTGGCCCGGGTTCAGCTCCGGCCGGCGGATGATCCGGCACGACGGCGTCTGCACCTCCGCGCGCGTCAGCGCGACGTACGCGACCTTCTCGTCCTCGAAGCCCCGCTCGGCGCCCTTCAGCGACCGGTGGGTCTTGCTGCGCGGGAGGCGGACGGCGAAATGACACCAGTCCCCGGCAGGAAGGGGGCACGGGTCGTCATGGGGGCACGGTGCGAGCGTCGCGCCTCCGGACTCGAGCATCTCCGCCCGAACCTCGAGCACCCGCTCGTACCCGGCGGTCGTGCCGGGCTCGACGATCACGAGCGTGTCGGTCGAGGCCGCCCACGCCTTCCGGCCGAAGGCCTCGACGGCTGGTGCAGGCAGCTCTCCCAGGACGTAGGACGCGATCACGAGCTGTGCCGGCGCCACGTCGGCCGAGACCGCATCAGCCTGTGCCCACGTCGCGGTTCGAAGGGGCGGTGGCCCCATCGCCGCGAGCGCCCGTCCGGCCGACACCATCTCGCGCTCCGCCTCGACGAAGTCCACTCGCGTGATGCCGGGCCAGGCGGCGACAGCGGCCCACGAGGCAATTCCCGGACCGGCTCCGAGGTCGAGCAGCGAGGCGGGCGTCCATCCCGGCCGTACCGCCTGCACGTGCCCGAATACCGCTGCGGCCGCCGCGTAGGTCGCCGGGGCCCGTGTCGCCAGGTAGGCAGCGACGTCGTCGGAGCTGCGCGCCGCCCGCGCCGCGCCGGGGCCGCCGGCCCGATAGGCATCGGAGAGCCGCTTGGCCGCGCGCTCGGTCCGGCGGCGGTCGGTCCGGCCGACGAGCTCGTCGATCCCGGTCTGAAGCGCCTGCGGGAGCGTCACAGTAGGATCGTCGCATGGCCGGGAGGTTCGAAGGCAAGCAGGCGCTCGTACTCGGCGTCGCGAACAAGCGGTCGCTCGCGTGGGCGATCGCCCGACGTCTCCACGACGAGGGCGCCGAGCTCGCGTTCACGTTTCAGGGAGAGCGAATCGAGAAGGGCGTCCGCGAGCTCGCCGAATCGATCGGCGCGAAGCTCGTGACCCCGTGCGATGTACGGTCGGACGACGACGTCGCCCGGGTGCTCTCCGAGACCGGCGAGGCATTTGGCGGCGGCCTCGACCTGCTGGTGCACTCGGTGGCCTTCGCAGCCGCCGAAGATCTCGAGGGGAGGTTCATCGATACTCCCCGCGACCGGTTCTGGATGGCGATCGACATCTCCGCGTACTCGCTGGTCGCCTGTGCGAAGGCGGCTGAGCCTCTCATGCAGGCCCGCGGCGGTGGCTCGATCGTGACGATGACCTATCTCGGCGGGATCCGCGCGGTGCCGCACTACAACGTGATGGGTGTCGCGAAGGCCACGCTCGATGCGAGCGTCCGCTATCTGGCCTGGGATCTCGGCCAGAGCGGCATCCGCGTCAACGCGGTCTCGGCAGGCCCGGTCCGTACGCTCTCGGCGCGCTCAATCGCAGGTTTCACGACGATGGAGGAGATGTTCGAGCAACGGGCGCCGCTTCATCGCCATATCGACGCGGACGACGTCGGCGGCGCCGCGGCCTACCTGCTGTCGGACGATGCGGTGAACGTGACGGGGACGATGCTGTACGTCGACTCCGGCTATCACGCGATGGGCATGTAGCCCGCTCGGGCGCGCGGTTCCCATTTGCGCCCCGTCCGGCTTCGCTTTACGCTTTGAAGCGATGCTGACGGCGCAGGGCAAGCAGAAAGACCACACGGCGCCCGCCGCCTGGATCGCGCGCCCGCAATCGGGCTAGCCGGCTCACCCCTCCCGCCTCGCCGGCCTAGCTCTCGAATCACCGGCGGGACATTCGACGGAAGGATCCGGTCGTGACGCTGCGTCCCGGACGGCACGGCCTCTACGACCCCTCGTTCGAGCACGATGCCTGCGGCGTCGCCTTCGTCGCGCGACTCGACGCGACGCCGCTCCACGAGACCGTCAGCCGGGCGCTCGAGGCGCTCGAGAACCTCGAGCATCGTGGGGCGGCCGGCGCCGATCCGGATACGGGCGACGGCGCGGGGATCCTGCTCCAGTTGCCGGACGAATTCCTCCGCGACGTGATCGGCGACGGCCTCCCCGCAGCAGGGCGCTACGGCGTCGCGATGTGCTTCCTGCCTCCCGACGAGGCGCGTCGCGAGGAGCTCGAGCAGCTACTCGCATCGCTCGTCGTCGAGGAGGGTCAGAGCGTCGTCGGCTGGCGTGACGTGCCCGTCGACCCGCAGCACGTCGGTCGCACCGCCGCCCTGACCGCGCCCGTCGTTCGCCAGCTCGTGGTGGCGGCAGGCTCCTCCGTCGCCGACGACCAGGACGCGTTCGAGAGGAAGCTCTACGTGATCCGGCGCCGGTTCGAGCACGAAGGGGCCCCCGATGCCGTCGTACCGAGCTTCTCGTCGCGCACGATCGTGTACAAGGGCATGCTCACCGCACCGCAGCTTCGCGGCTATTTCCCCGACCTGCGCGACCCGCGAACCGCGAGCGCTCTCGCCCTCGTTCACTCGCGCTTCTCGACGAACACGTTCCCGAGCTGGGAGCTCGCGCATCCCTATCGGATGATCGCGCACAACGGCGAGATCAACACCGTGCGCGGCAACGTCAACTGGATGCGCGCGCGCGAGTCGCAGCTCGCGTCCGAGCTCTTCGGTGACGATCTCGACAAGGTCCTGCCGGTCGTCCAGCAGGGGGGCTCCGATTCGGCGACGCTCGACAACGTGCTCGAGCTGCTCGTGCTCGGCGGCCGCTCGCTGCCGCACGCGATCATGATGATGATTCCCGAGGCGACGGCCGGCCGCAGCGACCTGCCGCCGGCGCTGCTCGGGTTCTACGCCTACCACCAGTGCCTGATGGAGGCGTGGGACGGGCCTGCCGCCGTGTCGTTCACGGACGGTCGCGTGATCGGCTCGACGCTCGATCGGAACGGCCTGCGTCCGGGCCGGTGGCTCGAGACGCGGGACGGGTGGGTCGTGCTTGCCTCCGAGACGGGCGTGCTGGACATCCCTGCCGAGAACATCCTGCGCAAGGGCCGCCTGCAACCCGGAAAGCTCTTCCTCGTCGACCTCGAGCAGGGACGGATCGTCCCGGACGAGGAGGTCAAGCTCGGCGTCGCCTCCCAGCAGCCCTACGGCGAATGGTTCGAGCGTGAGGTCGTCCGCCTCGCCGACTTGCCGCAGCGGCAGCCGCGCACGGCGCCGACAGAGTCGTTGCGCCAGCGTCAGATCGCCTTCGGCTACACCCAGGAGGACATGAAGGTGATCCTCGCGCCGCTCGCGCGCAATGCCGAGGAGGCCGTCAGCTCGATGGGCAACGACACGCCGCTGTCGGTTCTCTCGGATCGCCATCCGCTCATCTACTCGTACTTCAAGCAGCTGTTCGCCCAGGTCACGAACCCGCCGATCGACTCGATCCGCGAGGCGATCGTGATGAGCATCCAGGCGAGCATCGGGTCCGAGAAGAACCTCTTCGACGAGACCCCGGAGCACGCGCGGCAGCTCGTGTTGGAGACTCCGATCCTGCTCGACGCCGAGCTCGAGCAGCTCCGGCAGGTGCATTCGGCGATCTTCAAGGCCCGAACCCTCGACGTCACCTGGCCCGTCGCCGACGGGCCCGAGGGAATGGATGCCGCGCTCGAGCGCCTGTGCCACGACGCCGACGCCGCGCTCGCGGTCGGCACCAACATCCTGATCCTCTCCGATCGCGCGGTCGGAGAGGAGCGTGCGCCGCTCCCTTCCCTGCTCGCCGTGGCCGCGGTCCATCATCACCTCGTGCGGGAGGGCACCCGGCTCCAGGCGGGCCTAGTCGTCGAGTCGGGCGAGGCGCGGAGCGTCCACAGTGTCGCCTCGCTGATCGGCTACGGAGCCGCCGCCGTCAACCCGTACCTGATGCTCGAGACCCTCGGTGAGCTCGTCGAGCTCGGGTCGTTGCCGGACGGGATGAGCGTCGAGCAGGCCCAGCGCCGCGCGGTGAAGGGAATCGGCAAGGGCCTGCTGAAGACGATGTCGAAGATGGGGATCTCGACGATCCCGTCGTACTGCGGTGCCCAGATCTTCGAAGCCGTTGGCCTGTCGCCCGACCTCGTCGAACGCCACTTCACCGGCACTGCGTCGCGCATCGGCGGGATCGGAACCGACGTGCTCGCGCGCGAGACCCTGTCGCGCCACGCGCGGGCGTATCCGGGCGACACCGACACGCTGCTGCCTGTGATCGGCCTCTATGCATGGCGGCGGGACGGGGAGCACCACCAGTGGAATCCCGAGACGATCGCGCTGCTTCAGGACGCGGTGCGGAACGGGAGCTACGAGACGTACGAGGCGTACTCCCGGACCGTCAACGACGATGCCGTGCGTCGGCTGACCCTGCGCGGGCTGCTGCGTTTCCGCGAGCCTGCCGGCGGGGGTCTCCCGCTTGCCGACGTCGAGCCGGCGAGCGAGATCGTGAAGCGGTTCGCCACCGGCGCGATGTCGCTCGGGTCGATCTCGCGCGAGGCTCACGAGAACCTCGCGATCGCGATGAACAGGATCGGTGGTCGCTCCAATACGGGCGAGGGAGGCGAGGACCCGGTGCGCTTCACCCCGGACGACAACGGCGACCTTCGCCGCTCGGCGATCAAGCAGGTCGCATCGGGGCGTTTCGGCGTCACGATCGACTACCTGACGAACGCGGACGAGCTCCAGATCAAGATGGCGCAGGGCGCGAAGCCCGGCGAGGGCGGCCAGCTGCCCGGGCACAAGGTCGACCGCTACATCGCGAGCGTTCGGCTGACGACGCCGGGAGTCGGCCTCATCTCGCCGCCGCCGCACCACGACATCTACTCGATCGAGGACCTGAAGCAGCTCATCTACGACCTTCGCTGTGCCAATCCGACGGCGCGCGTTTCCGTCAAGCTCGTGGCCGAGGTGGGCGTCGGCACGGTCGCAGCCGGGGTTGCGAAGGCGAATGCCGATCACGTGCTGATCTCGGGGCACGACGGGGGCACCGGCGCATCCCCCTTGTCCTCGATCCTCTTCGCCGGGATCCCGTGGGAGATCGGCCTCGCCGAGACGCAGCAGACGCTCGTCCGCAACGACCTCCGCTCGCGCATCTGGGTGCAGACGGACGGGCAGCTGAAGACGGGCCGGGACGTCGTCGTCGCGGCGCTGCTCGGCGCCGACGAGGTCGGGTTCGCAACCGCTCCGCTCGTCGCGAGCGGCTGCGTGATGATGCGCGCCTGTCACCTCAACACCTGCCCGGTCGGCATCGCGACCCAGGACCCGGAGCTGCGCGCGCGCTTCAGCGGGCTGCCCGAGCACGTCGTCAACTTCTTCTTCTACGTCGCCGAGGAGACGCGCGAGATCATGGCGCGCCTCGGAGTGCGTCGGTTCGAAGACCTGGTCGGCCGGGTCGAGTTGCTCGAAGCCGACGACGCGATCGCGCACTGGAAGGCCCGGGGGCTCGACCTCTCGCGGCTGCTCGCGCGTGCTGACGTGCCGGAGGGAACCCCGGTCAGGCGCATCCGCGCTCAGGAGTCGCCGCTCGGGGACGCCCTCGACTGGAGGCTGATCGAGGATGCCGCACCAGCGCTCGAGCGTGGCGAGCCCGTGGAGCTGTCGTTCCCGATCCGCAACGTCAACCGCACGGTAGGGGGGCTCCTCTCGCATCATGTGACCAGGGAGCACGGGCGGCCTGGACTGCCGGAAGGAACGATTCGCGTCGACCTGACGGGCTCGGCCGGCCAGTCGTTCGGCGCCTGGCTCGCGCCCGGCGTCGAGCTGACGCTCGTCGGCGACGCCAACGACTACGTCGGCAAGGGGCTCTCCGGCGGCACGATCGCGGTGCGCCCGCCAGACGACGCAGGGTTCGTCGCCGAGGAGAGCGTGGTGATCGGGAACACCGTGCTCTACGGCGCCACCGCCGGCAAGGCATTCTTCCGCGGGCTCGCCGGTGAGCGGTTCGCCGTCCGCAACTCGGGCGCCACGGCCGTCGTGGAGGGTGTCGGTGACCACGGCTGCGAGTACATGACCGGTGGCACCGTCGTCGTGCTCGGTCGGACCGGTCGCAACTTCGCCGCCGGGATGAGCGGCGGGATCGCATACGTGCTCGACGACGACGCGACCTTCGCCGCGCGCTGCAACACGGAGCTCGTCGGCTTCGACCCGGTCGAGGAGACCGACGTCGCGGCGATCCTCGCGCTCGTCTCCGAGCATGCCGAGCGGACGGGCTCGCCGGTGGCGGCGGGAATCCTGGCAAGCTCCGGCTCGGTCGCCGAGCGCTTCGTCAAGGTGATGCCGCACGACTACAAGCGCGCGCTCTCCGACCTCGAGATCGAGCGCGATGACCACCCGGTCTCGACGGGCGGCGGCGGCTTCTTCACGACCGAGAGCGAAGAGGCGGCCTGATGGGCGAGCTCGGTGCCTTCCTCAAGATCCCGCGTGCGGAACCGCTCGAGCGCGATCCGAGCGAGCGCGTGCACGACGTGCGCGAGTTCGTTCGGCCGCTGCCCCTGCTGGAGCTCCGAAGCCAGGGCGCACGCTGCATGGAGTGCGGGGTGCCCTTCTGCCACCACGGCTGCCCGCTCGGGAATCTGATCCCGGACTGGAACGACCTCGTCTACCGCGACCGCTGGCGCGAGGCGATCGACCAGTTGCACCGCACGAACAACTTCCCCGAGTTCACCGGCCGACTGTGCCCGGCCCCGTGCGAGGCCGCGTGCGTGCTCGAGATCCGCGAAGGCGACGCCGTCACGATCAAGCAGATCGAGGTCTCGATCGTCGATCGCGCCTGGGAGGAGGGGTGGGTCGTCCCGCGCCCGCCCACCCGTCTGACCGGGCACACGGTCGCGGTCGTCGGATCGGGGCCGGCCGGGCTCGCGTGTGCACAGCAGCTGAACCGGGCAGGCCACTCTGTCGTCGTCCTCGAGCGGGACGAGGCCGGGGGCGGGCTCGTGCGGTTCGGTGTCCCCGAGTTCAAGATCGAGAAGCGGTTGATCGAGCGCCGGCTGGCCCAACTCGAGAGCGAGGGCGTCGAGTTCCGCTACGGCGTCGAGGTCGGAGTCGACATCGACGCCGCGGAGCTACGCCGCTCGTACGACGCGGTCGTGGTCGCCACCGGCTCGAGGGTTCCGCGGGACCTGCCGGTGCCGGGTCGCGAGCTGGACGGCGTCCATTACGCGATGGACTATCTCTACGACCGGGCGCGCGTGATCGCCGCCGAGGTCGGGACAGACGGCCCGCTCGCTCCGCCTCCGGCGGCGACCCCGCTGACCGGGGCCGGGAAGCACGTGATCGTGATCGGCGGCGGCGATACCGGCGCCGACTGCGTCGCTAACGCCCACCGCGAGAACGCGGCCTCGGTGACCCAGATCGAGGTGCTGGGCGAGCCCCCTGCGAAGCGGCCCGACGACCTCACCCCGTGGCCGCGGTGGCCGATGAAGCTCCGAACCTCGTACGCCCTCAAGGAGGGCGGCGAGCGCGATTTCGCGATCTCGACCACGCACCTCTCGGGCTCGGACGGGAGAGTCGAGCGGATCCACTGGGCGCGCAACGACGGCACGCCGCCGTTCGCGCCGATCCCCGCGACCGAGGAGTCGCACCCGGCCGAGCTCGTCCTGCTGGCCATGGGCTTCCTCCATCCGGAGCAGCAGCTCCTCGAGCAGCTCGGGGTCGAGCGCGACGATCGCGGCAATGCGGCCGCGCCCTCCTACGCGACCTCGGTAGAGGGCGTCTTCGCAGCCGGGGACGCGAGGCGGGGACAGTCCCTGATCGTGTGGGCGATCAACGAGGGACGCCAGTGCGCCGAGCAGGTCGACAGCTGGCTCCTGGAGAAGGCGCGATGAAAGAGCGTATCGCGCCTTCTCCAGCGTCTCTACGCGCCTAGGAACAACCGTGCTGCGGGATTGCCCGTCTCCTCGACGTAGGGGTAGCCGAGCTCGCCGCAGGAACTCCCGGAACGCCCGCTTCTCGCCCGGCGGCACCTGGATGCCCGCGAGGACGCGGCCGTAGTCGGCACCGTGGTTGCGGTAGTGGAAGAGGCTGATGTTCCAGCCCTGGCTCATCGCGTCGAGGAACCGCATCAGCGCGCCGGGCCGCTCGGGGAACTCGAACCGGTACAGCACCTCGTTCGGCGCCGTCGCCGGCCCGCCGACCAGGTGGCGCACGTGGAGCTTCGCGAGCTCGTTGTCGGTGAGATCGAGAGTCGTGATCCCCACGCGCCCGAGGGCGCGCAGGAGCCTGTCCTTCTCCGCGCGGTCGCGCACGCTCAGCCCGACGAAGACGTGGGCCTCGGTGGGATCGCCGAAGCGGTAGTTGAACTCGGTGATGTTGCTCCGCCCGAGGCAGGCTGCAGAACTCCTTGAAGCTGCCCGGCCGCTCCGGGATCGTGGCGGCGAACACCGCCTCGCGCGCCTCGCCGAGGTCGGCCCGCTCGGCGACGAAGCGGAGCCGGTCGAAGTTCATGTTCGCGCCGCACAGGACGGCGACGAGGCTCCGGCCCGGTGATCCTCTCCCGCTCGACGTAGCGCTTGGCGCCGGCGACGCCGAGCGCTGCCGAGGGCTCGACGATCGCGCGCGTGTCCTCGAACACGTCCTTCATCGCGGCGCAGAGCTCGTCGGTGTCGACGAGGATCATCTCGTCGACGTAGCCGGCGCGCGAGGCGGAACGTCTCGACGCCCGACCTGCTTGACCGCGACGCCGTCGGCGAAGAGGCCGACGTGCGGAAGCGTGACCCGGCGGCCCGCTCGGAGCGAGCGCTCCATCGCGTTCGCGTCGCTCGGCTCGACGCCGATGATCCGGATCTCGGGCCGCAGGCGCTTCACGTAGGCGGCGATGCCGCCGATCAGGCCGCCGCCGCCGACGGCGACGAAGATCGCGTCGATCGGCTCGCGGAGCTGGCGCAGGATCTCCATCGCGATGGTGCCCTGGCCGGCGATCACGTCGGGGTCGTCGTAGGGATGGACGAACGTGAGCTTGCGACGCCGGACGATGCGCATCGCCTCGGCGTAGCGCGTCGTCGTAGGAGTCGCCCTCGAGCACGACCGTCGCCCCGAGCGCCGCGACCGAGTCGACCTTGATCTGCGGGCGTCGTCACCGGCATCACGATCGTCGCGCTCGGCACCGAGCCGCTGCGCCGCGAGCGCGACGCCCTGGGCGTGGTTGCCGGCCGAGGCGGCGACGACGCCGCGCCGCAGCGCTGCTGCCGGCGAGGCGGGACATCTTGTTGTAGGCGCCGCGCAGCTTGAACGAGAAGACCGGCTGGAGGTCCTCCCGCTTCAGCAGCAGCCGGTTGCCGAGCCGCTCGGACAGGAGCGGTGCGTCCTGCGAGCGGCGTCTCGACCGCGACGTCGTAGACGTTCGCGTTGAGGATCGCCTCCAGGTAGTCGGTCTCCCGCGCCGGCATCGTGCGCTGACCGTACCCGACCGGTCAGCGCATCGCGTCAGCGCCGGTGCTCTGTGCGGTCCGGGGCTGCGCCGCCGGAGGCCGGCGAGCAGCCGGCGACCAGCAGGCTCGCCGCGAGAGCCGACGGAGCCGTCGATGACCGCATAGCCCGCCGCGATCGCGGAGGGCGGGTTACCGGAGGCGAGGTGGCTCCACGGCGTCACGCGCGGCCCACGTCCACGCTCCGGCGAGCGTGCCGGCGATCTCGAGCGTGGCGGTCGCGATCCAGATCGCCGCGAACATCGTGCGAGCGGCGCGACCGCAGGATGCACCACGCGAAGAGTGGCCAGAGCGTCGCGCCGAGCAGATCGAGCCGGTGTCCGGTCAGCGGGAGCACCGTGACGCCGGCGACCGTCCACGCCGTTGCGAGCCCGAGCACGAGATGCGCGAATCGCTTCCGGGTGCCTGCCGCACGAGCGGCAGGGTGCCCGCAGTGATCCCGAAGACGTAGACGAGCGCGTGGCCGGGTGGCACGTAGAGCGGGATGTTGCGGAGCCGGTAGTGGTATCCGCCCCAGATCAGCGAGCCGAAGATCTCGAACGAGCGTCGCGACCGGAACGCAGATCAGCGCCTGCCAGTCGCTCGGCGGCGCCGAGGCGACGCGCGCACGCGGCGAGCACGCCGAACGTGAGGAGACCGAGGATCGAGCTGGGCGTCCTTCGGCCGCGCTGCTGCCGTCGACGTAGAGCAGCGACCGGCGTGTACACGAGCAGGAACGCGTGCATCCGTAGGGGCGGACCGAGGCGAGAGACGCGATCGAGATTCGCATCGACCTGGCTGATTCGCACGGGACGCGAAACGGTTCGATGCTCGCCGTGAGCTCAGGGCGCCTGCCAGCTCGAGATCGCCCCGTCCCGCGCGAGAAGCCGCCACCCGTACGGCGCAGTGCCGCCTCGGCGGCATCGGCGCAGCCCGGAGCGAAGAAGCCGCTCTGCGAGTAGAGGCCGCGGTGGACGCGACGAAGCGAACGCCCAGCGAGGCGGGGATCGAGCCGCGACCGCACGAGACCCCGCGCAGGCTCCGTCGCGAGGCGGTCGGCCGACGGCGGCGCCGTGGTCGAATAGCCCTGCGGGCGCTCGCGGGGGGATTGGCGGGCGTAGCCGAGGTAGACGGAGCCGAAGTGGATGTCGGGCCGGAACACCGGCAGCTCGAGCAGACGCCCGCTCCCCGCTGATCAGCCGCGTACGCAGAGCTGGTGCGATCGGGGGTGACCGCCCCGAACACTGCCACGTGGAGGTCGACGGCCAGCACGACGAGCGCGACGGCAGTCACCACAGCCGTGATGCGGGCTTTGTGGCTCTGAGCCACAACGTCCACGGCGCAGCGCGACGAGGGCCGCGACCGCGAGGCAGGCGATCGGCAGCAGGCGCTCCGGAACGCGGGCGAACCGGAGTGGCGGCAGCGCGCGCCAGAGCGGCTCGTACAGCGGCAGGTTGGCAGCCCAGGGCGAGCAGCCACGGGATCAGCACCGAGAGGCCGAGAAACCATGCGAGCCCGCGCCGGCGCCGGACGACCCACAGACCGCCCAGCGCCAGCAGGGGCGTCAGCCAGCCGACGAACACGAGCTCCTCGACGCCGGCGCCGACGCCGCGCGTGAGGAAGTCCGACAGCTCGGCCGAGTAGCGCCGTACCTGGGCGAACGACCGCCCTCCGTCCGCGATCGAGCCGGCGACGACGAGCTGCTGGACCGCGATTGCGATCACCGCTGCGACGGCGGCCCCGAGGCCGGCCTTCCACCAGTCGGGTCGCGGCACCCGTGCCCAGGCATACCCGAGAGCGAGGACGACCGCCCCCATCGCGAGGTGGATCTGTCCGGAGAGGGGGATCGCCGAGATGAAGATCGCGGCCCAGACGTACCGCCGACGTTCGAGCGCGAGCAGCATCGCAGGCAGGAGAAAGGCGATCAGGCCGAGGAGGTGGCCCGTCGACTGCCCGACCCGGTAGGGCGCGAGTGCGAACACGAGCCCTCCCACGAGGGCTGCGCCCCGGGCGACCCCGAGCGCCCGCAGCCACCAACAGGCGGCAGCGCCCGCCGCGACGACGGAGAGCAGCACGATCAGGTCGTAGGCCCACACGGTCCCGAACAGGTGGCGCAGCGGCCAGAACGGGATTCCGAGCAGCCAGCCCTGGAGGTTCGGCGCTGCCGTGGCCTCGGGACGGAAGGAGTAGGGGTCGGCCCATGGCGCGGCGCCGCGCTCGAGTTGACGGCCGGGAAGCCAGAAGGCCCAGCCGAGCTGCAGGTGGTCTCCTGCGGCGGCCTCCCCGAAACCGGCAGCAGGTCGCGCCAGGTAGTGACCCTCGACGTGGCGAACTGCGGGCCAGGTAGCCCAGATCGCACCGGCGACGTAGACCGCTAGAGCGAGGGCGACGAAGCCGCCGCGATCACGGCGTCCACGTCCGGCAGGTCGCTCCCGAGCAGCCACGAGGCTCTGACCGTATCTCCCTCGATCAGGAACGCGCTGCGCGCCGGCACGTCGAGCATCTCCTGTGGCTCGCGGGCGATGCCGAAACCGCGGGTCGCATCGCCGTTCCAGTCGGAGAGCAAGGGAATGTCCTCGACGCCGAGCGTCGTGGCCCAGGCCGCATGCGACCAGGGGGAGTCCCGTGAGATGAGAAACGGCCGCACCCCTGCGGCAAGCAGGTCGGCTCTCCTGTCGCCGAGGAGCAGGACCTCGTTCGTGCAGGTCGGCGACCAGTCGAACGGGTAGAAGCAGAGGAGGGCCATTCCGTCGCCTGCCACCACCTCCCGCAGCATCGTCGGCATCTCGCGCCGCCCGCCCCACACGCGCGCTTCAGGGATCCGGTCGCCGCGCTGGAGCATGGCCTCCGATTCTACGCCACCCAGGCCACGGGCTATGCGCCGGCCGCGGCAGGCAGCGTCTCGGTCGCGATCGCGATCTCCTCGACCACTTCGCGGATGTCCCGGTTTGCGTTGAAGATGCGTAGCTGGCGGTCTGCGCTGTTGCCGCGGGCGAGGAGCTCGCCGATCCCCTCGAGCTCCCGCTCCGAGCCGAGCTCGCGGGCATGAGGCTCGATCTCGCGTACCGTGCGCCGCACGAGCTGCGCGACGGGGATGCGGTTGCGCCGGCCCGTGGCGAGATCCATCACGGGAGCCTCGAGCCCGTAGCGGGCTGCCAGCCACTTGTTCTCGGTCGTCAGGATCCGGTGGTAGCTCGGGATCTCCTCGCCTGCGTCGAAGCGCTCGGACAACTGCTTCACGAGTGCCTGGCAATACGCCGTGATCGCCACCGCGTCCTCGACCCGGGTGACTGCGTCGCAGATGCGGATCTCGATCGTGCCCAGCCGTGGGTGGGGCCGGATGTCCCACCAGATGTGCGTGTAGTCGGCGATGCAGCCGGTCCGCTCCAGCTGCCCGACGACGTCGGCGTAGTCCGTGTAATCCCGGAAGCGCGGGGGAGGACCCGAGCGCGGGAACGACGCGAACACCATCTGCCGACTCGACGCGAGGCCTGTCGGCTCGCCGCGCCAGAAAGGCGAGCTCGCCGACAGCGCGAGCAGTGGGCCGAGCTGCGGCAGCAGCCCGTTCATCACCTTGATCGCCTTGTCGGGATCGTCGATCGCGACGTGGACGTGCATTCCGAAGATGAGCTCCCGGCGGGCGATGTACTGGAGCTGATCGACGAGCTGGCGATACCGGTCCTTGGCGGTGATGCGCTGCCGCTCGAAGAGGCTGAACGGGTGGGTGCCGGCCGACCCCACGCGCATGCCGGTGGCGCGTGCGACACCGCACACGTACTCACGCAGCTTCACGAGCTCACCCATCACGTCCGCGGGCGTGTGGCACACCGGGGTCGCGATCTCGAGCACCGACTGCATCAGCTCCGGGTTGATCTGCGGCTCGAGCTCGTGGCCTGCGATCGCCGCGAGCACGGTCTCGATGTGCTGGACCAGGTCGAACGACACGCCGTCCAGCAGCTGGTACTCCTCCTCCACGCCGAGGGTGTACGGGTCGCTGCGGCCGAACCGGTGGTCGAGGACGCTGGCCGCGCCGCCGGCCCCCAGCGAGCCCTTGCCCGTGATCTCGGGTGGGATCAGCTGCTTCCCGCCGGCGCGGCTCAGCCCGTTCGCCGGGTCGTGCGGCCCATCGCTCACCGGATCACGGCCTCGGCCTCGATCTCGACCTTCCAGGCAGGGTCGAGGAGCGACGTCACGACGCAGGTCGCCGCGGGCCGGATCTCGCCGAAGATCTCTCCGTGCGCCCGGGCGACGCCGCTCCAGTCCGCGGCGTCGGTGACGAACATCCGCGTCCGAACGACGTCTGCCACCGACGACCCGGCGCGGTCGAGCGCCTCCGCGATGATCGAGAGGCAGAGCAGAGCCTGGTCATAGGCGCTCTCGGGCGGCGGTGAGCCGTCGGGCGGAATCGGCGCCGTTCCGGCCACGTGGACCGTCGACCCGACCACCACGGCACGCGAGAACCCGGCCACGGGCTCGAACGGTGAGTGTCCCGAGATCAGGCGGCGCTCCATTGCCGGGGTAGTATCGCCCGCGGTGAATGCGCTCCGCCAGATCGATGCCTGGGACGTGCCGTTCGCCGCAGCCGGAGTGACCCGCGCCGACGCCACGCTCGCGACCCACGGCGACCCGCGCCGGGTGGTGCGCCTGGCGTCGGTCTCGAAGCCCGTCAGCGCACTGGCGACGCTCGTCGCGGCCGAGGAGGGAGTGGTCGACCTCGACGAGCCTGCAGGCCCGCCCGGTTCGACCGTGCGGCACCTGCTCGCCCATGCGTCGGGGCTCCCGTTCGACGGAACCGTGCCGATTGCGCCGCCCGGCCGGCGGCGCATCTATTCCAACGAGGGCTTCGCCGTGCTCGGCGCGCACGTCGCCGCGCGGGCCGAGATGCCGTTCTCGGAGTACGTCGGCGCGTCGGTGTGCGCCCCTCTGGGGCTCGATCTCGATCCACGCGGCCATCCCGGCGCCGGCATGCACGCGTGCCTCGACGACATCCTTGCGCTCGGCCGGGAGTTGCTCGCTCCGACGCTCGTCGCTCCGGAGACGCACGCCGAGATGGTCGCCGTCCAGTTCCCCGGCCTCGACGGCGTCCTGCCCGACTTCGGGCGCTTCAGCCCGCTGGACTGGGGCCTCGGCGTCGAGCTCAAGTCCACGAAAGAGGGCCATTGGGCCGGCACGCTCACCTCGCCGGCCACGTTCGGCCACTTCGGCGGCAGTGGCACGTTCCTCTGGGTCGACCCGGCGATCGGCGTCGCCTGCGCCTGCCTGACGACCCGGGCGTTCGGGGAATGGGCGAAGCTCGCGTGGCCGCCGCTGTCGGACGCCGTCGTTCGATCGACGATCGACTCCTGATAGAACCCCGCGAACGGTGACCGATCCGATCATCACTCTCGACGGCGTCTCGAAGCGCTTCGGCGGCACCGTCGCCGTGAGCGATGTCTCGTTTCAGGTGATGCCCGGCCGTTGTGTCGGCTGGCTCGGCCCGAACGGGTCGGGCAAGACGACGTTGATTCGCTGCATGCTCGGGCTCGCCCGGACGACCACCGGGACGATCAGCGTGCGCGGACACGACGTCCCGAGCGACGTCCGGAGGGCGCTCACCCGCGTCGGCGCGATCGTCGAGGAGCCGCGCTTCTATCCCTACTTGACCGGCCGGGCCAATCTCGAGGTCGCGGCGCGCTTCGCGGGTGGAGATGCGTCTTCCAGGATCGACCGGGCCCTCGAGCGCGTCGACCTCGGCGCACGTGGCGGGAGCAAGGTGAAGGAGTACTCGCTCGGGATGCGACAGCGACTCGGCGTCGCGCGAAGCCTGCTCAACGATCCCGAGTTGCTGATCCTGGACGAGCCCTCGAACGGTCTCGACCCGGCCGGGATGGCCGACTTCAGGGCGATGATCCGCTCGTTCGTCGAAGAGGAAGGGCGGACCGTCTTCATCTCGTCGCATCTGCTCGACGAGGTGCAGAAGATGGCCGACGACATCGCGATCGTGCAGTCGGGGAAGCTCGTCCTGCACGGGTCCGTCGAGCAGCTCGTCGCAGGTGGCCGCCAGTCGATGCGCCTGCGGGTCGACGACCCGGCGAGAGCGGAGGAGACGCTTCGCCGCCTCGGGCTCGTGCACGGTGTCGAGCACGGCGCCCGTGGCGGCCTCGACCTCACGCTGGATCGCGTCGACGACGAACGCTCGATCGCGGTCACCAAGGCGCTCGTGGAGGCAGGGGTGGGGGTGATCGAGATCGTGCACGAGCGTGAGTCGCTGGAGAAGCGCTTCCTCGAGATCACGGGCGGCCTCACGGGAGACGTCGAAGAGGGCGAATCGTGATCGAGGCATCGCTTCGGACGATCACCGGCCGCAAGGGGAGCTTCCTCGGAGGCGCCGCCGTCGTGCTCGCGGGAGTCGTGATCGTGATGGCGGTGCTGATCGTCGTGCACGAGCTCCGCCCCGGCCGCAACCCGTCGATGGGAGGGCAGCCGATGCTCGACGGCACCGCCGGCGCGATCTGGCTGCTGGGGATCATCGTCTCGATCCTGATCGGGTCGCTCGCCGGCTCCTACGACGTGGCCCAGGGCACGATGCGCTACCTCGTGATCACCGGCGCTAGACGAAGCCAGATCTACGGAGCGCGCACGGTGGCCGTCGTGGTCGCGGTCATCTTGGTGCTCGCAGTCCCTACCGCCCTCGGAGCGCTCGGCGCCCTCCTGCTGCCGCACACGAGCGCCGACGCAGTCACGGCAGGCGAGCTCGCCGACTTCGTCTGGACGGACATCGCCTGGGCGGTCGTGTTCGCCGTGATCAGCATGGGGATCGGCGCCGTCACCCGGTCGAACGGGCCCGCGATCGCGATCTCGCTGGTGTTCTCGATCGGGTTCACGCCGTTGCTGCTGCTCCTCTACAGCGTCAGTGACACGCTCGGCGACATGACGCTGATCGCCTCGCTCGACCGGGTCACGGGGAGCGACAGCGGGCTGCCGATCCCGGTCGCCGCGCTCGCGGTCGTGGTCTGGGTCGCGGTGTTCTGGGCCGCCGGCGGCTGGCGCGTGTCCCGCGACGAGTACTAGCCCTACGTCTCCGCGAGCGGAATCAGATCGCCGGTTCGGAGGCGTCGTCGACGTACAGGGGCCGTAGCAGCTCGTCGAACGTCTCGCAGTCGCAGCTCGCGACGACACAGGCCGTCATCGCGGTGACGGTCGCCGTCCGCTCCATTCGCATCAGCGGGGCCACCTCGCCGAAGGTCTCACCGGGTCGGATCACGGCCCGCGCCCCCCGACCGGCCTGTGTCACGCCGGCGAGGCCCGCGAGCAGGACGTAGAACCGCAGGGTCTTCTCTCCCTCCGTCACGATCGCCGTGCCCGCCGGAACCTCCTCGCGCTCCATCCGCTCGGCCAGCCTCGCGATCGTCTCACCCGGCAGGGACCCGAACAGCCCCACACGCTGGAGCTCGGTGACCGAGGCAGGGACATGGCGCGGGCTCACCCGGGTACCGTAGCGCCGGAGATGGCGATCCTCCACGCCTGGCGGTTCTGTCCCCGCTGCGCAACCGAGCTCGACCGCACCGCCGCCCCGGCTCGGGTGGAGTGCGCCGCGTGTGGCTTCGTTGGTTACGCCAACTCCTCGCCCTGTGTGTGCGCGGTCGTGGAGGACGGCCAGGGCCGGATTCTGCTCAGCCGGCGGGCCGTCGAGCCCGACCGTGGGCTGTGGGACGTCCCTGGCGGCTACCTCGAGGAGCACGAGCATCCTCTCGAAGGGCTCAGGCGCGAGTTGCTCGAGGAGACCGGGCTCTCGATCGAGCCCGGGCGCTTTCTCGGCATCTGGATGGACACGTACGGCCCTGCCCCCGATGCGAACGCGACGTTGAACCTCGTCTGGACGGCAAGGATCGTCGCCGGAGATCCGGTCGCGGCGGACGACGTCTCCGAGCTGCGCTGGTTCGCGGCCGGCGAGATCCCGCCACCGGACGAGCTCGCATTCGACCTGTTGCCGTCGGTGTTTCGGGCCTGGCAGGTCGTCGTGAACGTCGTCTTCCTCTTCGACGTCGACAACACGCTGCTCGACAACGACCGCGTGGCCGCAGATCTGCGGGCTCATCTCGAGACCGAGGTCGGCGACCGATTGCAGCCGCCGCTACTGGGAGATCTTCGAGGAGCTTCGCGCCGAGCTCGGGTACGCCGACTACCTGGGCGCCCTGCAGCGCTACCGGAGCCTCCGGCCGCGCGACCTCCGGATCCTGACCGTCTCGCACTATCTCGATCTCCTATCCGTTCGCGAATCGGCTCTTCCCGGGATCCCTCGACGTGCTCGACCAGTGCGGGTCGATCGGCACGGCCGCGATCCTCACCGACGGCGACGTCGTCTTCCAGCCCCGCAAGATCTGGCGCTCCGGCCTGCACGATGCGGTCGGCGGGCGCGTGCTCGTCTACATCCACAAGGAGCTCGAGCTCGACGACGTATGCGGACGCCTGCCCGCCGACCGCTACGTGCTGGTGGACGACAAGGTGCGAATCCTGACCGCCGTCAAGGCTGCCTGGGGGCATCGCGTCACCACCGTGTTCGCGCGGCAAGGGCATTACGCGCTCGACGCCGCCGAGACCGCGCGGTACCCGCCCCCCGACCTCACGATCGAACGAATCGGAGATCTCGTCGAGCACGATCTCGACGGGCTCATCGCTGCAGCCCGTCCGGCCTGAAAAGCGAGAAGCCGGCGCCGGGCGCCGGCTCCTCGCCGGGGGTGAGGGAAAGGGGAAGGTCTTAGACGAGCCCGAGCGTGCGCTCGATCGCGCCCTTCGGCTGCGCGCCGATGACGGAGACGGAGGGCTCGCCGTCGCGGAAGAGGATCATCGTGGGGATCGAGGCGATCCCGAAGCGCTCGGCGAGCTCGCGCTCCTCGTCGATGTTCACCTTGACGAGCTTCAGCGCGCCCGCTTGCTCCTCGACGATACGGTCGAGGACGGGGGCGACAGCGTGGCACGGGCCACACCACTCGGCCCAGAAATCGACCAGCACCGGCGTTTCGCTCTGGATCACTTCTTGCTCGAAGGTGTCGTTCTTGACTGCAGTTGCCATGGAGTCCTTTCGATCATTCGTATCTGGTTCTACCTTTGTACAACGAAGGGCGCGGGCAGGGTCTTCCCTAGAATCGGGTGATGTTCGCACCGTTCCCGGACAAACCGGACCATGACGCCCTCGAGCGGGAGATCCTCGCGCTCTGGGAGCGCGAGGCGACGTTTGCCCGGCTGCGTGAGCTGAACGCCGCCGGCCCGCGGTTCAGCTTCTTCGACGGCCCCGTCACCGCCAACAAGTCGCTCGCCGTCCACACTGCCTGGGGCCGCACCCTCAAGGACGTCTTTCAGCGCTACAAGGCGCTGCGCGGCTACCACCAGCGCTACCAGAACGGCTTCGACTGCCAGGGTCTCTGGATCGAGGTCGGCGTCGAGCGGGAGCTCGGGCTCAACTCGAAGCGTGAGATCGAGGAGTTCGGCCTGGCCGAGTTCGCCCGCCGCTGCCGTGAGGTCGTCGTCGAGTCGGCGCGCGACCTGACCGAAGGGCTCGATTCGGCTCGGGCAGTGGATGGACTGGGGCAACGACTACTACACCTTCTCGGACACGAACATCGAGTACATCTGGAAGTTCCTCCGCATCGTCCACGAACGCGGCTGGCTCTTCAAAGGCCACCGCGCGACCGAGTGGTGCCCCCGCTGCGGCACGTCGATCTCCGCCCACGAGCTGCACGGGAGCTACGTCGATCGTGTCGACCCGTCGCTCTTCGTCCGATTCAGGCTCGTCGAGCGCCCGGGCGAGTCGATCGTGATCTGGACGACGACACCCTGGACGCTGCCCGCGAACGTGGCCGCCGCCGTCAACCCGGCGGCCGACTACGGACGTCTGGACAACGGCGACTGGGTCGCGGTCTCCCGCTATCCCGAGGAGACGTTCACCGAGAGGCTGCCGGGAGCCGATCTCGTCGGGTGGGCGTACGAGGGGCCGTTCGACGCGCTCGGTCCGGGCGGCGCGGCCCGGCATCGGGTGATCCCGTGGGACGACGTCACGATGGAGGACGGCACGGGCGTCGTCCATATCGCGCCGGGCTGCGGGGCCGAGGACTTCGAGCTCTCGAAGACGTTCGACCTGGACGTGATCGCCCCGGTCGACGAGTCGGGGCGCTTCTACCCCTACTTCGGCTGGCTGCACGGGCTCTCCACCGCCGAGGCGGCCGATCAGATCATCGGCGATCTCGAGGACAGGGGCCTGCTCGTCGACGCGAAGCATCACGAGCACCGCTACCCGGAGTGCTGGCGGTGTCACACGCCTCTGATCTTCCGGCTGTCGGACGACTGGTTCATCGGAGTCGACGAGGTCCGGCAGCCGCTCCTCGACGCCAACGCCACCGTCGAGTGGACGCCCGAATACATGGGCAAGCGCATGGACGACTGGCTCCGCAACATGGGCGACTGGAACATCTCCCGCCGCCGCTACTACGGGCTGCCACTCCCGCTCTACCCATGTGCGTGTGGTCATCTGAACGTGATCGGCTCGCGGGCCGAGCTGGAGCAGCGAGCGGTCTCGGGTCTCGACCAGCTCGAGGAGCTCCGTCGCCCCTGGATCGACGCGGTCCCGATCACGTGCGAGGCCTGCGGCGCCGAGGTCCGGAGGATCGAGGAGGTCGGCGATGTCTGGCTCGACGCCGGCATCGTGCCGTTCTCGACCCTCGGCTGGGAGAGCCCGACCTACGTGCCCGAGGGGTACGCGACGGGCGCGGCCAAGGGCCTGACGACCGCCGATCTCCCGGACCATGCGACCTGGGAGCAATGGTTTCCGGCCGACTGGGTCTCAGAGATGCGGGAGCAGATCCGCCTCTGGTTCTACTCGCAGCTTTTCATGTCGGTCACGCTGACCGGCCGAGCGCCGTTCCGGAAAGTCTTGGGCTACGAGAAGATGCTGGACGAGCACGGCCGGGAGATGCACGGATCATGGGGCAACATGATCGATGCGACGGACGCGTTCACGCGGATGGGGGCCGATGTGATGCGCTGGCAGTACTGCGCCCAGCCGCCCGACCGGAACCTGCTCTTCGGCTTCGGCCCGGCCCAGGAGATCAAGCGACGCTTGTTGACCCTCTGGAACTCCGCCAAGTTCCTCGCAGACTACGGCGCGATCGAGTCCTTCCGCCCCACCTACGACGATCTCGCACGGGGTGGGCCGGATGCGGATCTCCAGCCCCTCGACCGCTGGCTCCTCGAACGGACGGCGCAGCTCCTCGCGGAGGCCGAGGGCGGCTATCAGCGGTGGCTCACAGTCGACGTGACGCGCGCGTTCGACGCGTACGTGGACGACCTGTCGAACTGGTACATCCGCCGGTCACGCAGGCGGTTCTGGGACGGTGACGACACGGCGCTCCGCACGCTCTGGTTCGGTCTCGTCCAGGCCCTGCGTGTGATCGCGCCGGTGATGCCGTTCCTCGCCGAGCACCTCTGGCAGGCCCTCGTCACGGATGTCGCCGCGGAGGCGCCGAGCTCTGTCTTCCTCGCGGGGTGGCCGGAGGCGCGCGAGCCGGATTCCGGGCTGCTGGAAGAGGTCGTCGAGTTGCGAAAGGTCGTCGCGCTCGGTCATCAGGCACGGTCTGCGTCGGGCCTGAAGCTGCGCCAGCCGCTGCGGCGGATCGTCGTCGAGGGCGCGCCGCTGGCCGTCGCGCATGCCGACGAGATCGCCGAGGAGCTGCGCGTCAAGGAGATCGAGTTCGGCCACGTGGATGCCGAGCTGCGGGTCAAGCCGCACCTGCCGGTGCTCGGGCCGAAGCTCGGCAAGGAGCTGGGGGCCGTACGTGCTGCGTTGCAGGAGGGAGCGTTCGAGCAACTCGAGGGTGGCCGTTTCAGGGCTGCGGGTCACGAGCTCGGGCCGGAGGAAGTCCTCGTCGAGCGGGCGGGAAAGGACGGCTGGGCCGTCGCCGGCGACGCCGGTGTGACCGTGGCGATCGACACCTCCGTCGACGACGAGCTTGCCCGCGAAGGTCGGGTCTACGAGCTCGTCCACAAGGTCAACTCGATGCGCAAGGATGCAGGGCTCGACCTGACCGACCGCATCACGCTCACGCTCCCGGCCACCGACGCCGACCTGCTCGAGCACGCGGACTGGATCGCGCGCGAAACTCTTGCCGATCGGGTCGAGTGTGGCGACGCCGATGTCTCGTTCGTGCGGCGGTAGGGGTTGCAGATCGACACGCCGGCGCGATCGATCCGCAGCCGGCCGGCGGTTCAGCCGGCGTTGCGTGACTCTGCGAGGATCAGCTCCCGCCGCAGCTCGACCGGCAGCTTGAACGTGACGTCCTCGTCGACCATCTGGAATGCGTCGATGCGCTCGACGCCGCGGGCGCGAAACCAGTCGCAGAGCCGAGCCACGAGGTGCTCCGGAGCGGACGCACCCGACGAGATCCCGACGGTGCGGACACCGTCGAGCCAGCTCTCGTCGATCTCCGCCTCGTCGTCGATCAGGTGCCCTGCCACTCCCGATGCCCGCGCCACGTCGACGAGCCGATTCGAGTTCGAGGAGTTCTTCGAGCCGAGCACCAGCAGGAGATCGATCTCGGACAGCATCTCCTTCACAGCCCACTGCCGGTTGGACGTCGCGTAACAGATGTCTTCCTTGCGTGGCGCGTAGACCTGCGGGAAGCGGCGGCGCAGCACAGCAATGATCTCCGACGTCTCGTCGACCGAAAGCGTGGTCTGGGTGATGTATGCGATCCTCGCGTCGGCCGGGAGGTCGAGCGCCTCGGCCTCCTGGACGTCCTGCACGAGGATCGTCGCCTCGGGCGCCTCCCCCATCGTGCCGACGACCTCTTCGTGCCCCGCATGACCGATCAGGATCACGGTGTACCCGTTGTCCGCATACCTGCGTGCCTGCACGTGGACCTTGGTCACGAGGGGGCAGGTCGCGTCGATCACGTTGTGGTGCAACCGGGCGGAGTTGGCATGCACGGTCGGGGCGACGCCGTGCGCCGAGTAGACGACCGTCGCGCCGGGTGGCACCTCGGTCTCCTCGTCCACGAAGATCGCCCCCCGCGCCTCGAGATCGCGGACGACGTGGATGTTGTGGACGATCTGCTTGCGCACGTAGACCGGAGCTCCGAAGTGGTCGAGCGCCTTCTCGACGGTATCGACGGCGCGCTCGACACCTGCGCAGTAGCCGCGGGGCGATGCCAGCAGGACGCGTTCGACCATGCAGACAGCGTATCGGCGGCCGATCGCGCCTGGATGTCCCACGATCAACGTGAGGTCTCGGCGAGCAGGATCCCGGCCAGCACGACGATGCCGCCGAGCACCTGCACTGCGACCAGTGTTTCGCCGAGCCACACCCAGGCGATCACCGCTGCCGCGACGGGCTCGAACGTCGCCACGATGCCGACGGTTGTCGCAGGGAGATGCCTCAACGCCGCGATCGAGAGCGTGAAGGGCACGATCGTGCCGAGCACGATCCCCCAGAGCGCGAGCGCCCCGACGGGCACGGTGCCGAGGCCGTGCGGCAGCACCACATCGACCCGCAGCTCCTCGGTCGGGAAGCTCCACCAGGGCAGCAGGACGGCCCACGCGAGAGAGGCGAAGCCGAGGCCGAAGCAGACGACGGAGAACGGGTCACGGCGGCCCACCAGTCGCTCCCCCATCAGGTAGTAGACCGCGAGCCCCACCGATGCCAGCAAGCCTGCGAGCACGCCGAGGCCGTCGAGTGTGAGCCCGTGCCAGATCTGCGCGACGAGGGAGAGGCCCCCGATCACGAGCCCCAACGCCGGCCAGACCCGACGGCGGACGGGCTCGTGCCAGGCGAATCGAGCCCACAGCGCGATCAGCACCGGGGCCGTGAACTCGAAGAGCAGCCCGATCCCGATCGGCAGGCGGTCGATCGCGACGAAGTAGAACCATTGCACGATGGCAAAGCCGACGATGCCGTAGAACGCGAGCCGCCCGAACTCACGTCGCGTAGTGATCTTCAGCCGCCCCGGCGAGAGTACTGCGAGACCGAGCGCGAGGCCGACGAATCCTCCCGTCGACCGGAGCTCCGTCCAGCGCAACGTGCCGATGTCGCTCCCGTCGAGCGCGAGCTTGGATACGGCGCCGTTGACGGCGAACATCGTCGCAGCGACGATCGTCATCGCGTACCCCAGTCGAGGGCGGCGGTGGACGGCAAGCGTCCCGGGCGGCAGAGCGAGCTCGGTCACCGCGCGAGGCTACCCGTCCGGCACCAGGCAGTAGGCTGATCATCGATGATCGATCGCGTTGCACTGTTCATCACGTGCCTCGCCGACACGCTGTATCCCGAGGTCGGGAAGGCAACGGTGACGGTGCTGGAGCGGCTCGGGGTCGAGGTGGTCTTCCCCCCGGAGCAGACGTGCTGCGGGCAGATGCATGCGAACAGCGGCTACCCCGGCGAAGCCGCCCGGCTCGCAGGGCGCTTCGTCGAGATCTTCTCGCCCTATGACGCCGTCGTGACGCCGTCCGGCTCGTGCGCCGCACAGGTGCGAGAGCACGTCCCCGGGCTCCTCGATGGGGACGGTGCGGGCGTGGCGGCCCGGACGTGGGAGCTCTCGCAGTTCCTTGCGGACGTGCTCGGGGTCGATGACGTCGGGTCGGCGTACACGGGCACGGTCGCCTATCACCCGACCTGCCACTCCCTCCGCCTGCTCGGGGTCGGCGACGCGCCGTTGCGCCTGCTCCGTGCCGTGGGCGGTGTGGAGCTCGTCGACCTTCCCGATGCCGAGGAGTGCTGTGGCTTCGGCGGCACCTTCGCCGTCAAGAATGCCGAGGTGTCTACGGCCATGCTCGACGAGAAGCTCGCTGCGATCGCGGCCTCGGGGGCCGATGCCGTCTGCGCGTGCGACAGCTCCTGCCTGATGCAGATCGGCGGCGGTCTTCACCGTCGCGGCTCGGCCGTTCGCCCGGTCCATCTCGCGGAGATCCTGGCGTCGTGAGCGGCGATGCCGCCCGGGACGCCCGGCCTGAGGCCTTCCCGCAGGCGGCGACTGCCGCGCTTGCGAATCCGCGGCTGCGGGCGAACATCCGCCTCGCCACCGGCTCGATCCGGCGCAAGCGCGCCGCCGTCGTGGCCGAGGTGCCCGACTGGGATGCTCTCCGCACGTCTGCTGCCGCGATCAAGGACGAGACGCTCGCAACGCTCGACACGGTGCTCCTGCAGCTGGAGGCATCGGTCCAGGCGGCGGGCGGAATCGTTCATTGGGCACGCGACGCAGCCGAGGCGAATGCGATCGTGGTCGGGCTCGTCCAGGCCGAGGGGGCCCGCGAGGTGGTGAAGGTGAAATCGCTCGCGACCGACGAGATCCGGCTCAACGAGGCGCTCGAGGCAGAGGGCATCCGGCCGATCGAGACCGATCTGGCCGAGCTCATCATCCAGCTCGCGGGCGAGCGCCCCTCGCACCTCCTTGTCCCGGCGATTCACAAGAACCGGATCGAGATTCGCGATCTGTTCCGGGAGCAGCTCGGGTTGCCGGGTCTGTCCGACGAGCCTGCCGAGCTCGCGGAGGCGGCGCGCCTCCACCTTCGCGAGGCCTTCCTGCGGGCGCGCGTCGCGATCTCCGGCGCGAACTTCGCCGCCGCCGACACCGGGACGATCTGCGTCGTCGAGTCCGAGGGCAACGGCCGCATGTGCACGACGCTCCCGCAGGTGCTGATCACGGTGATGGGGATCGAGAAGGCGATCCCGCGCTTCCGTGACCTCGAGGTCTTCCTGCAGCTCCTTCCGCGCTCGTCGACCGGTGAGCGGATGAATCCCTACACGTCGCTCTGGTCCGGCGTGCAGCAGGGTGACGGGCCGCGCGCATTCCACCTCGTCCTGCTGGACGCGGGCCGCACGCGTGTGCTCGCCGACCCGGCCGGGCGGACCGCACTGCGCTGCATTCGCTGCTCCGCCTGCATCAACGTTTGTCCGGTCTACCGGCAGACGGGGGGCCATGCCTATCACTCGCCCTACGCCGGCCCGATCGGGGCGATCCTGGCGCCCCAGCTCGTGGGTGAGTCGGGAGCCGCCGGCTCGCTGCCGTTCGCCTCGTCTCTGTGCGGCGCGTGTTACGACGTCTGCCCGGTGCTGATCGACATTCCTTCGATCCTCGTCCACGAGCGGGCCAAGGCGGTCGCGCGGGCACGCCCCGGCATCGAGGGCAGGTCGCTGAGGCTGCTCGGCCGCGTCTTCGCCACCCGCGCGGGCTACGAGCGGGCCCAGCGACGTGGCCGCTCCCTGCAGCGGCCCTTCGTGCGCAACGGCTGGATCACGCGCTTCCCACCGGGCCCGCTCGCCGCGTGGGGCACCGCTCGCGACCTGCCGGCGTTGCCGCCCGAGACGTTCCGAGAGTGGTGGGAGTCCCGTGAGCGGGCGTGAGGCGATCCTGGCCCGGATCCGCGCCGCGGCTCCGGGCCCGCCCGTGGCGACGGGTGTCCCCCGCGACTACCGGCAGACAGGGAGAGGGGATCCCGCCTCGGTGCTCGCGCTCTTCGTCGAGCGGGTTCGCGACTACGAGGCGACGGTCGTCGTCAGCGACGATCCCCGTCTCGCAGCGGCAACGGTGTTCGCGGCCGCAGCCGCACGACGGGTCGGGATCGCCGCGGATCTCGATCCCGCGCTCAATCCCGAAGAGCTCGAGCTCGTCGTCGATCGCGAGCTCGACCCGCAGGATCTCGACCGTCTCGACGGCGCGCTGACGACGTGCGCAGCCGCCTGTGCCGAGACCGGCACGATCGCTCTCGACGGGGGTCCCGGGCAGGGCCGCCGGGCGCTCAGCCTCGTCCCCGACCTGCACGTCTGCATCGTCCGGGCCTCGGCGATCGTCGAGACCGTCCCAGAGCTGATCGGCACGCTCGAGGCGGGTGCGCGCGAGGGCAGGCCGATCGTGCTCGTCTCGGGCCCCTCGGCGACGAGCGACATCGAGTTGAGCCGGGTCGAGGGTGTCCACGGCCCGCGGAGGCTCGTCGTGATCGTCGCCACCTGACGGACGTCCCTACACTGTGGCGCACGGGACGTGGCGCAGCCTGGTAGCGCGCTCGCTTTGGGAGCGAGAAGTCGCGAGTTCGAATCTCGCCGTCCCGACTGCTCGATGAGAACGGTGGCCGCAATCCTGCTCGCCTGCGTGGCGGGCGTCGTCGGGGGCGGGGAGGCGACGAACGACGCGACGACGAGCTCCACGTTCGCCTACGACGCGTCGGCTCCGCTCCACTCCGTCGATCGCGGCAGGGTCAACGAGGGCTATCCGATCGCGGTGCACGGCGTCTCGTATGCACTCCCCGAACGACGCTCGGCGTGGTAGGGCCGGTCGTCAAGGGTGCGCATGCTGGCCCGTAAGGCGGTCGTGGTGGCCGTTCTCGTCGCGTGCACGGTGGCGACTGCTGCGAGCGCGGTGCCGAGCGGCTTCACGGGCTCGATTCACGCGATCTCGCCGGCGCTCGCCCGTCGGATGACGGGGGTCTCGTGGCGGCCCGGCTGCCCTGTTCCCCTGAGCGGGCTCCGCGTCGTCATGGCGACCCATCGCGGCTTCGACGGCAGCGATCACATCGGCACGGTGATCGTCAACCGCGACGTGGCGCCGAAGGCGCTCGCTCTCCTGCGCCGGTTGTACGCCGACGGCTTCCCGATTCGCCGCATGACACCAGTGGATGCCTACGGGGGCAGCGACTTCCGCTCGATCGAGGCGGACAACACCTCGGCCTTCAACTGCCGTTTCGTCGAGGGCACGACGCGGTACTCGGAGCACGCGTACGGCCGCGCGATCGACGTCAACCCGATCGAGAACCCGTACGTGACCTCCGCCGGCACCACGGCGCATCGGGCGAGCCGCCCCTACCTACAGCGGACGCCGTTCCGGCCCGGCATGGCCGCCGAAGGCCGTGCGCTCGTTCGGGGCTTCGACGCGATCGGCTGGGGCTGGGGCGGACGATGGTCCGGAGCGAAGGACTACCAGCATTTCTCTGCCTCGGGCCGCTGACCGCTGCGACCTGCCCGGCTCTACATGCGGTCGATCATCGCCTGTCCGAACGCAGAGCAGGAGATCTCGGTCGCGCCGTCGAGGAGTCGTGCAAAGTCGTAGGTGACCTGCTTGTCGGCGATCGCGGCGGCGAGTGACGCGATGATCAGGTCAGCAGCCTCGACCCAGCCGAGGTGGCGCAGCATCATCTCAGCGGAGAGGATCAGCGAGCCCGGATTCACCTTGTCCTGGCCGGCGTACTTCGGCGCGGTGCCGTGGGTCGCCTCGAACATGGCGACGTCGTCGGAGAGGTTGGCTCCCGGGGCGATCCCGATTCCTCCGACCTGGGCCGCAAGTGCGTCCGAGATGTAGTCGCCGTTGAGGTTCAGGGTGGCGATCACGTCGTACTCTGCCGGGCGGAGCAGGATCTGCTGCAGGAATGCATCGGCGATCGCGTCCTTGATCACGACGGTCCGGCCCTCGTGCTCGATCGCGAGCCACGGCCCACCGTCGATCGGCTCGGCGCCGAACTCGCGGGCGGCGAGCGCGTAACCCCAGTCGCGGAAACCGCCCTCGGTGAACTTCATGATGTTGCCCTTGTGGACCAGCGTCACCGACGTGCGGCCGTTGTCGAGCGCGTAGCGAACGGCCTTCCGGACGAGCCGCTCGGTACCCTCGCGCGAGACCGGCTTGATCCCGATGCTGGACGTCTCCGGGAAGCGGATCTTCCGCACGCCCATCTCGTCCTGCAGGAACGCAATCACCTTGCGCGCACCGTCCGTCTCCGCCTCCCACTCGATACCGGCATAGATGTCCTCGGTGTTCTCGCGGAAGATCACCATGTTCGTCTTCGAGGGATCGCGCAGCGGGCTCGGGACGCCGGCGAAGTGGCGCACCGGTCGCAGGCACACGAAGAGATCGAGCTCCTGCCGGAGTGCAACGTTGAGCGAGCGGATGCCGCCACCGACGGGAGTCGTCATCGGCCCCTTGATCGATACGGAGTACGCGCGCGCCGCCTCGAGCGTCTCCTCTGGGAGCCAAACGTCGCTCCCGTAGAGGCGTGTCGCCTTCTCACCGGCGTAGATCTCCATCCAGTGGATCCGACGCGCACCGCCATATGCTTTCGCGACCGCCGCATCGACCACGGCCTTCATCACGGGCGTGATGTCGACGCCGATGCCGTCCCCCTCGATGAAGGGGATGATCGGATTGTCCGGCGTGGGCTCGCCCGGCACGATTTTCGCGCCGTCGGCTGGAACCTGGATCTGCGTTGTGGGAGTCATTCGCCTACCGTGTCTGGGATGAGTGCTGAGGGTCGGCCGCCGGAGCGGCACCTGCAGGCTATCGGAGGCTCGGATCCGCCTCCCGTCGAGGTGTCGCTTCCGGCCGGTCGCGAGGCCACGTCACCTGCCGCCGCGCGCGAGATCGCCGCCGTCCTGGTCGAGGGCTTCGACCGGCACTACCGCCTCTTCCGCGCCGCGAGCGCCGAGGCGAAGGAGCGGTTCGACCGCGCTGCCTGGGGAGAGGCGCAGCGGGCGGTGCAGGAGCGGATTCAGTTCTACGACGCCCGCGTGCGCGAATGCGTCGACCGGCTCCGGTCCGAGTTCGACGTCGACGCGCTCGAAACGAGCGTCTGGCAGGAGGCGAAGCTGCAGACGATCGGCCTGCTCGTCGACCACTCGCAACCCGAGCTCGCCGAGACGTTCTTCAACTCCGTGATCACGAGGATCCTGCGCCGGAGCTATGTCGACAACGACCTGATCTTCGTCCGGGCGACGATCTCGACCGCGGACATCGAGTCCGATCCGCCGATCTATCGGAGCTACTACCCCAAGCCTGGCGCCCTCCAGGCAACGTTCGCCCAGGTCTTCGAGGACTTCGGCTGGCGACGCACGTTCGGCGACCTCGCGCGCGACGTGGAGCAGCTGGTCGCGGCGGTCGAGCGCCGGGCGGAGCTGATGTGGACACATCTCGAGCCCAATCACCAGGTACGCGTCCTGAGCTCGCCCTTCTATCGCAACAAGGCTGCCTACGTGCTGGGGACGATCGTCAACGGCCACGCCGAGCTCCCGTTCGCCGTGCCGGTCCTCCACGACGCACGGGGTGGGCTCGAGCTGGATGCGATCGTGCTCGAGCCGGACGAGATCAACGTCCTCTTTTCGCTCTCGCGGGCCTACTTCATGGTCGACATGGAGGTGCCGTCCGGCTACGTCGAGTTCCTGCGGACGATGTCGCCCACCCGTACCCGCTCCGAGCTCTACACGATGATCGGGCTCGGGAAGCAGGGAAAGACGCTCTTCTACCGCGACCTGCTTCGCCACCTCGACCATTCGGAGGACGCCTTCGTCGAGGCGCCGGGAATCCGCGGCAAGGTGATGCTCGTCTTCACGCTGCCCTCCTACCCGTACGTGTTCAAGCTGATCAAGGACGTCTTCGGCCACGGCAAGGACACCGACCGTGAGACCGTCCGCGCGAAGTTCGCGATGGTGAAGCACGTCGACCGGGTGGGGCGGATGGCCGACACGCTCGAGTTCACCGATCTGGGGCTTCCTCGCGACCGCTTCGCCCCGGAGCTGCTCGCGGAGCTCGAGGCGCTCGCCCCCTCGATGATCGAGGACGACGGCGACCGGCTGATCATCCGGCACTGCTACGTCGAGCGTCGCATGGTGCCCCTGAACATGGTGATCGACCGCGCCACGCCGGACGAGCTCGAGCGTGCCGTCGTCGAGTACGGAAACGCGATCCGCGACCTCGCCGTGGCGAACATCTTCCCGGGCGACCTGCTCTGGCGGAACTTCGGCGTCACGCGGTACGGCCGAGTCGTCTTCTACGACTACGACGAGATCGAGTACCTGACCGACGTCACGTTCCGAGACATCCCGCCGCCGCCGAACCCCGAGGCGGAGCTTGCGAGCGAGCCGTGGTATCGCGTCCTTCCCCACGATGTCTTTCCGGAGGAGTTCGCCACCTTCCTCCTCGGCGACCCGAGAGTGCGCGAGCTGTTCATGCGCCATCACGCCGATCTCCTCTCGCCGGCCTTCTGGCAGGAGTGCCAGCGCCGGATCGAGGCGGGGGAGATCGTCGACTTCTTCCCGTATCCCGAGTCGCTCCGGTTCTCGCGGCCGTCCGAGCGGATCTGACCCGACCCGGGCCGGACGGGTTCTCCGAACGAGGGCACGATCGCGACGATTCGCACCCGAGCCGCTGTCAGGCCGGAGGTTCCAAAACCGTATCGTTCGCAGCCGCCACAGCCTCGATCTCGACGAGCAGCTCGGGGTACGCCAGCGCCTCGACGACGATCACGGTCGAGGCGGGAGCGCAACCCGCAAGACGCCTTCGCCGCGCGGCGTAGAGCGCGTCGAGATCCTGAGCTCCGACCACATAGGAGGTGAGCTTGACGATGTCTGCGGGGGTCATCCGGGCGGCCGCGAGCACGACGATCAGGTTGTCGAGCGCCTGCTCGCATTGCTCCGCGAACGTTGCCGGCACGGAGCCGTCGGGCCTGAACGCGACCTGACCTGCCGTATGCAGCCAGCGCCTGCCAGGAGGTGTCTCCACGCCGTCGCTGTAGATGTCCCTGTAACCGGCGAACGCTTGCGTTGTCAGAAAGCGCACCAAGCGGTTACCTTAGCGCGGCACGAACGCCGATTCAGTCCTGCGCCGGCGCGGCGAGGACGATGCCGGCAAGACCCTCGCGCTCGCCGCTCATGACGTAGCTGACGAGGACGCTTTGCCCCTGTGGCAGATCGACCTCGCTGCCGACGTCCGGCACGCGCTCCAACGGCACGACGAACGTCATCGTCCGGTTCTGCTTGTGGTCGATCAGGATGACGCGAAAAGGGGGCATCCGGGCGACACTATCCACCCGGACGATCGGCAGGTCTCGTTTCAATCGGCTCGATCGGACGCGCAAAGGGCCGTGGGAGTTGCCGCAAAGATCCCCCTTTTGGAGCGGTTCGGCCGGGGCGAGGCGGGTAGGCCAGTCGCACATAGGCGGCGCTGTCGAGCGACCGTCGTTCACGGCCCCGTCCGAGGCGGCGGCCGGCGAGAAACGAAGCCCGGGGTCCGCAGCTCGGGCTTCGCGCTGCTGGAACGCGGAGCCTTCGGGGAGGTGCTCGATCGGCGTGCGAGCCTGGCTAGGATCCGCATCCCGAGGAACAGGCACCGTGGAATCCGAGCAAGTCCCGTCAGGAAGCGACGACGAACAGCTCGGTGAGCGCGCAGTCTCGTTGGCGCTCCCGCGCCGTCGCCCTGCAGGACCGGGCGCGGCGCGTCGGGATCGGGCCCAGGCCGAGCGATCGCGACACGGCTCCGTCGATGCGGTGTTCGACATGGCCGACCATGACGCCGAGGTCGGCGGCAGCATCATGGCCGGTGCGCTCGCGTACCGGTTCTTCGTTTGGCTGCTGCCGCTCGCTCTCGTCGCTGTTGCAGGACTCGGGATCGCCTCCAGCGCTGCCTCTCGGACGCCCGAGAGCGCAGCGAGGTCGGCCGGCCTCGCGGGGCTCGTTTCCAGCTCTGTGGCCGGTGCGGCAGAAAGCTCGGCGCGATGGTATGCGTTGTTGATCGGCGTCCCGATCCTGGTCGTCACCACGAGGAGTCTCTTGAAGACACTCGTCGTGACGCACCGGTTGATCTGGGCCGACACCCGCGGGTCGATCCCGAAGCCGTCGATCGCCGCGACACTGAGGCTGCTCGTTGCTCTCGTCGGGTTCTTTGCACTCTCGGCGCTCGCCGGCGCGGCGAGACACTCATCGTTGGAGGCCGGCGCGCTCGTGATGCTTGCCGTCCCGCTTCCGTTTGCGGCGTTGTGGCTCTTGGTCTCGGCCCGGCTCCCACATCGGGATGCGCCGTGGCGGGCGCTTGTACCGGGCGCCATCCTGTTCGGCGTCGGGGTCGAGGGCCTCCACGCGATCATCGCGTACTTCGTCGCCCCGCAGGCGACGAGCAAACAGGGAACCTACGGCTCGCTGGGGATCGCTGCGACGCTTCTCCTGGGGCTCTTCCTGATCAGTCGGGTCGTGATCGCGACGGCTGTGCTGAACGCAACGCTGTGGGCTCGGAGAGCGCCCTCAGCACGTTCGGCACCGCCAGCACCATGACCCAGCGCGTTCCGCGCGCCCCCCGAGGCGCTGTGCAAGCCGGGGCACCGTGTGCCGACCTGAGCTAGTCCCGGGCGAGTGTCCCGAGCGCACCGGCTGCCCATTCTGCCCCCGGCCCGCGGAGCTTCGCCACGAGCTCGACCGCTTGTGCGGCGACCGGAAGGTCCATCGGCCTCTCGAGCATCAGCCGGCCGAGCCATCTGACCCCTGCTCTGTCGAACTTGTCGTCGTCGTTCTCGGCGTAGAGCACGACCAGGGCCAAGGCGTCCTCGAGTGTCAGCGTCTCCATCTCGAAGGCCGCCGTTTCGGCCAGGAACAGGCTGCGCTTTTCCACCGCGCGCCTGAACCGGGTGCTTGCTGATCCGTGCGCAGTCACGAACACATGTTCTCATGGATCGCCTGGGATCACCTCGGTGGCGGGCGAGAGCAGGGTTCGGTGGAACTCGACCCAGGAGGCAGCGCATGAGCATCCTCGTTCGGTTTACCGGAGCTCCGAGCATGACGGCGGCCAAGTACGACGAGGTCCTGCCGCTGATCCAGGCGGCCGGTCAGTTCCCACCTGATGGCCTCGACCTCCACGTCGCTTTCATCGCGGACGGCAGCTTCCGCGTGAGTGAGGTTCGGGACTCGACGGAGAAGTTCGAGGAGTTCGGTCAGCGCTTGATGCCGATCCTCGCTGAGAACGGCGTCGAGCTCGCCGGCCCGCCTGAGGAGCTCGAGGTCCACAACGTGATCAAGCGGTAAGACGCAGGGGCCTCATGTCCCCCGGAGGGGAAGCCATGCGGCCCTGCCGCGGCCGCTGCCCCTCCGATGGGCTTTGTGGCTTGCTCTCTGGTTGGCTGGTCGAGGCCTCTTTCTCCCCGGACGGGAGAGGAGATCGTGTTCCGCCTCGAGACGGGCACCGGCTACGCCCTCGCGTTCATCGACCGCGACGGCGGCGAGATCCGCACCCATGTCGGCAACGCGAAGCCGCGATTTCGTCGACTGTCGAGCCCAGGGTCGAGGCTAACCGGCGCGATGGTCTGTGCTCGGGGTGGCGGCGGATGTCGGCCGTGCCGTTGAACACCGACCTACGCCAACAGCAAGGGTGGCGCTGCGTCTCAGCGCCGGTAGGGCGGCAGCCCGGCCCGCTCGAACGCCTCCTGGCGCATCGCGAAGAAGCGCCTTGCTCGTTCCCGCACCCAGCCCGCTGATGGGCCAGAGCCCGTCACGCGCACACGGCGACAGATCCGGCACCGCTCGACCATCACCGAGTCCGCATCTCGGCGCACGACGGCCAGTCGAGTCGATGCCACGTGGCAGCAGAGCCTCACGCATCGAACCTTACGCACCGTCGTCCGCAACGCAACGCCCACCGCCGAGGTGGTAGTCCCTACCCTCTCAATGGGCGCGAACGGTGTAGACGAGGCGCTCGTTGAGTTCGGAGTCAGGAATTCCGGTGCCGCGCACTTGCCGCAACCGTATCGCTGAACCGCGAGGCCGGTGTTCGGCGATGGCACCTGAGACGCGACGGACTGACGCAACGTGCGATTCGTGTCATGCTGCCACGATGCGCGTCCTGAGAGCGTCGCTTCTGTTGTGCGGTGTGGTGGCTGCTGTTCTGGTTGGAGCTACTGCGAGCCGTGCGGAGGTTGAGGGTCGCTCGGGCACGATTGCGTTCCTCCGCGGTGGCCTGTTTGTCGATCAAGGCCGACGGCAGCGGCCTTCGGCGGCTCACGCCCAGCGGCGCAGATGTCGCCTCCTATCAATGGTCGCCCGATGGGAGCCGCATCGTCTACCTGGACAGTCGGGGCGCCCTTGGGCTTGTGCGCCCCGACGGTACGGGGCGTCAGCTTTTGGCTGCTCGTTCGCCGTTGAGGAGTCCGTGGTTTCTGAGCTGGTCTCCGGACGGGAAGGCGATCGCGGTGCTCGCCCGCGATCCAGGCACACCACCTCCGCCCAAGAACTCGGGTGCGGGCCTCAGGATCACCGTCATCCCGACCGCCGGAGGCGCAGCCGCGGCGACTCCCGACCGGCGATGTCGGTGAGCTCGCATGGTCTCCACGAGGCGATCAGATCGCGTATCTAACCAGCGGACGGGTCTGGGTGATCGGCAGCGATGGAAGCGACAGGCACCCCCTCCATATCTACAACTTGGGTGGGCCCACCTGGTCGCCAGATGGAAAGCACCTCGGGTTCGGAGGCTGCCGCCGCGCCCTGGGCGGGCGGTGCGTCGCACGTTATGCCGGCGATCTACGTCGCAGACGCCGACGGCAGCAAGCTTCACCTCGTAACGGGTCACGCGTACAACGAGTATGGCTTCGCCTGGTCTCCCGACGCGCGGAGCATCCTCTACGGCAGGGCAAACCGCCAAGGCATCTACATCATCGGCGCCGACGGACGAAACAACCACAGGCTGACGCGCGACTCGCCACGCCCCGTCCTCTCGGGAGCCCTGGCCTGGTCCCCCGACGGACACTCCATCGCCTACGCCACAGACCACACCGGTAACGGCGACCTCTACGTGATCAACGCCGACGGCCACAACAAGATCCGCCTCACACACTCAGCCGCGAGCGACACCGATCCCTCCTGGCAACCTTACTGACGCGGACAGCAACCGCGCCTTCTTCGACCGTCGGCATCTCGACTCTCATCTCCAGAACATAGGAGAGGCGAGTGTCGGTTTGCGCCAGCGTTCAGAAACGGGATTCTAGAGAGCGCCTCGTCAGCATTTCTTCTAGGCCCCTCCGCCCAGTCCGCTGTTTGGGACGCACGTGTGGGATTGTTGTACGAAGCGATGGCAGAGCGGCCCGGGTCGAGGGGCCGTACGTGTAGGGGCGTTTCCGACCCAGTTCCGACCTGGGGGCTCTGAGAGGGCCGCAGGCATTCCCCACACCGGCCGGGGAATGGCTTTTCTAGTGGCCTCAAAGGAGGAAGCGGGTGGAGGGAATCGAACCCTCATAGCCAGCTTGGAAGGCTGGAGCTCTACCATTGAGCTACACCCGCGTAGGGGCCAGTCTAGCCCCGCGTATCCAAGCCGTTCTGACTGTTGGTTGCCTCTCTCCGAGGCCGTTGCGGGCCTCTAGCTCAGGAATGAGTCAGGAACAGGGCCCAAGAGAAGCCCCCGTGCGGGGGCGATCTCTGTTCAGCCTCTCTGCGGAGACATGGAACGGAACGTCTACGAGCGCGACACGCTTCTCGCCGTCCTTGAATCTCCGCCGGACTCGCTTGCTGTGCTCCGGGGCATGTTGCTCTCCGACCGCCGAGACGAACGGTCACCAGATCCCCGCCAGTCGAGCGTCCGCGACCATCCCCGCCGCGAGCACCAACGCGACCTGCCACAGCGCGACTGTTTCCGACGCCATGACGCAGCCACCGCACCTCTAGTCGATCGTCTCTCTACTGCTCCGAACGCTGTTGCCGTGGGACGGGGAGAGCGCGTTTGTGTTGCGGTCAACGTCATCCGCCCATGTCCAGAAGGCGATCCAGGCTTGGTCAAGGAATTGGAGGAGATCCTTGAACGGGGTCGCCATGGGTGCGCCGTCGTCGCTGGGTTCATCGACGTCTTGAATCATGTGCGTCTCTCGGTCTGGTCTTTCTTGGTGATGGTGAGGACACGACAACGGCGAGGATCGTGGTGAGGAAGAGCACGCTCGTGACGGTCGTGCCGAGTCCGAGCCCACCGTCTGCCTGGGGCTGGGACAGGTAGTCGCCGATCGATGCCCCGAGTGGCCGGGTGAGGATGTAGGCGATCCAGAACGCGAGGACGGCGTCGAGCCCGAACCGGACGTGGAGGACGTAGACGACAGCGATGAGGGCGCCGAACAAAAGCGCCGATTGCAGGTAGCCGATGCCGAAGCGTTCGGCGACCAGATCCCCCGCGGCGGTCCCGAGTGCGAAGGTGAAGAGGACGGCGAGCCAATAGAACGCCTCTCTCCTTGTCGTGACGATCGTGTGGATCGAGAGCGTTCGTTCGCTCCGGTACCAGGCGGCGAAGGTGAGTGCGAGGGCGATGCTGAAGGCAATAGTCGTCGGCGACGAGTGAGATCCCGAAGTTGTCTGTGAGGTTGTCGGTGATGAGAGTGCCGACAATGCTGATCAGGACAACCGCGAGCCAATAGATGCCAGGCACGTACCGCCTGGTGTGGAACTGGGCCGCCAGCGAGACGACGAGAACACCGCTCATTACGAATGTCGTGACCGTGAGGCCGAGCCCGAGGTTGTCGGCGAGGAAGTCTGCGGCCGTCTCGCCGACGGTGGTGCAGAGGATCTTGATGATCCAGAAGTAGAGAGTGACCTCGGGGACCTTGTTCAGCATCGTCCGAGGGGCGATCGTGGGCCGCACGGTGTCCGCCCCCACCGGCGGGGAATCTTGGGTTGTGGCTGTCATCGGGATCCTGGCCCTAGGGCTCGATCAGCCTCGTAGTGCGGAGGGAGCGGGCCGCGCCGGTGACCGCCGCGCTTGTCGCAGCGAGCATTGTCGCCACGAGAACGAGCATCGTTAGCGGGAGGTCGCCCTCGAGGAATCCTGGGGCCGCATTCGCGACCGCGATCCACCAGACGGTTGTCGCCCCGGTGATCGCGACCATCGCGAGGCTGACCGTTACCGCTAGCCAGGCTTCCCGGTGGAGGGTGGCTGGAGTGAGGTCGAGGCGCCGTGCGACCGCGACCGCCGCCAGCGTCCATGCACCGATCGACGAGACCACACACCCAGCGAGGACGAGATACGCGACCTCGAAGAGCACGTTGCTGCCGTTCCGCTCTCCGGCCGGCAGCTGATGAGCCCAGAGGACGACCGCGGCGAGCATGGCCCCGGCCGCGAGGGTGCAGCAGACGGCGCGGAGGACGGGACGGCGAACGCGCGGCCAGCCACCAGAGCGAAGGAATTCGATCAACGGCCCTGCTGTCAGGAGGATCCCGAGCAGGACGGCGGCGCTACCGATCGCAGCCGCGGCCAGGACACCTCCGAAGGCTGCTGCCGGGACGGTTCGCTCGGAGGCGGGCGTGACGGATTGCCAGTGCTCTGACGTCTCCTGTAGACCGACGCCCGCGACCACGATCGCTGCCCAGGCAGTGAGGACGAGCAGCAATCCCGCTCTCGCGCGCGACTCTGGCGGGACATCGTCGGCCACCAGACCGGAGCTGCGGAGCCGCACGGATAGCCCGGCAGAAATGACGTCGAGCCTGACGCGCCAAGGGATCTGGTCGGAGCCGGATTCGGCCTCGATCACGCTCATCAGCTCTCGTCCGTAACGCTCACGCCATGCGGGTGGATAGGTGAGCAGAATCAGTCGCTTCGATCGACTCATGTCGCCGGTGCCGCCCGGCCCAGCTTGTGAGTGGCTGGAACTGCCGTCGCGCGGCCCCCCTCGGAGAGGCGCGCGATCCCCTCATTCACGATTCGCCCTAGCTCGGTGAGCGCGTCAGCCAGAAACGCGGAGCCGGCGGCGGTGATGCGATACGGGCGACGTCGATCGTCAGCGCCGAGCGCTTCGATCAGCCCTCTCTGCTCGAGTCGGCTGATCGCCCCATACAACGTCCCCGGCCCAAGGCGCACCCCCGCGAACGACTCGATATCGAGGAGCAGCGCATGTCCGTGCTTCGATCCCGACACGAGACTGGTCAGGATCAACAGCGGCGGGTCGTTCCCGCGCCAACGCTCCGAGAGATCCGGCTTGGCCATGCCTCCACCGTACTACGCATCACGTAGCATCGCAAGGCGTAGCTGACGCAAAGTTTCAGCTACCGTCGGCTGAATGGACTGGTCACTGTTCCACGCCATCAACTCCGCCGTTGCGACCCGTGATTGGGCCGAGGATCCCATCACCCTCTTTGGCGGCTTCGCGGCACAGGTGTACGGGGCGGCGATCGTGGCGCTGTGGTTCGTGGCGCGACCCTACGGTGTGCCAAAGTGGAAGCTGGCCTGCGCCTCGGGCCTTGTGGCCGCCTCGGTAGCGATGTTGACCAACCAGGTCATCTCTCACCTGTGGGAGCGTCCCCGCCCGTTCGTGACGCATCAGGCGTTCACGCACCTCCTCTCGGCCCCCTCACCCGACCCCTCCTTCCCGAGCGACCACGCTGCGGTCGCCTTCGCGATCGCGTTCGCGGTACTCGCGTTCTCCCGACGCGCGGGCCTCTTCTTTCTCGCAGCCGCAACCCTGATCAGCCTTTCCCGCATCGCGCTCGGCCTCCACTATCCGACCGATGTGCTCGCCGGCGTGCTCGTGGGATGGGCGGCGGCGACGCTCACGACCGGCCTGGGGAGACCTTCGGTTACGCGCCTCGTCGTCATCGTGAGTCGAATCTCTGATCCGCTACTCACCCGCGTTTGGGATCGGCTGCCGCGATTGCTCAAGCCGTTGCGCCGTTAGTCGCGAACCCGCGACCCGCTTGCGTAGGGGCGGGCGTCTCTTTGATCCACTTCATGCACCAGCGGCTACGAGGATGAAGTCGGTGGCGAAGCCAAGCAAGAGTCCGAGCGTGAGCCCCCAGGCGACGGTCGTTTTGCGGCCGTTGGTACGGCAGACCGCGAGAAGCTCAATCACGACGTAGAGGATCGACCCAGCGGCGAGGGCGAGAAACGCGATCGAGACCGCCTCGTTTACCCAGGCTTGCCCGAGCAGCGTCCCGAAGAACGTCGGGCCGCCGCCGATCAACCCCACCAGGAAGAGGAACCCCCAGCTCGGCAACTCTCTGTCACCGGAGAATGGGCCGACGATGCCGAAGCCCTCGGTCGCGTTGTGAAGCCCGAAGCCGATGATCAGGACGAGCGCAAGGCTGATGTCTCCCGCCGCTGCCGACTGCCCGATCGCCAGCCCTTCGGAGAAGTTGTGGAGGCCGATACCGACCGCGATCATCAGCGACAGCGACTGTGCCGGAGAGAGCACACCGGGTCGGGCCTCGACCTCGGCCGCGACCGCCGCGCCGACGCTGCGGAACCCATCTCTGCGCCGCCTGCGAGCAATCACCTGGTCGAAGTAGACGAGACTCATCAGCCCGATCGCGAAGCAGCCGACGAAGAGCGCAGCCAGGCCGGCGAACCGAACCCACGTCCCGTCGTGATCCACAGTCGCAGCCGTCAGCGCCGACTCCACCGGCTCCACGCCCGCAGACAGGACGTCCCAAAGCAGAAACAGCAGGATCCCGGTTGCGACAGCCGACAGGAACGTGCTCGTCCCGACCGAGAGATTCCGCAGGCGCCCGGCGGGAAGCCCGAGAAAGATCGTCAGACCCGCGATCGCACCAAGCACCAATATTTGGGTTTGCGACAACCCAGCCTCTCGACGGTTGTACAAGGGATGCCTTGCGAACAGACTGTAAGGCTCACCTTACAGAACAAGGGGAGCACGTCGAGCCGCATCCGGCGCGTTTGGAGCCGTCTACGTCAAGAGGATCGACCCGACAACGACAAGGCTGGCGCCCGCAGCACCCTTCCAGGTGAACGGGTCTCCCAGAAAGGCTGTCGCGAGAAGAAACACAAGGACAACGCTCAACCGGTCGAGTGCCGCGACGCCAACGACCGGCCCGTGCCGGAGTGCGAGAAAGTAGAACAACCAAGAAAGAGCACCGGCAGCACCAGAGAGAACGATGAAGGTCAGCGAATGCGCGGAGACCTGGCGAACCGTTCCCGCCTTGCCCAGAACGAGGGCGAGCGAGACGAGCAAGACCGCCATCACCACGGCGCGGATCGCCGTCGCGGTCGTCGTATCGATACCGCTGATCCCCACCTTGCCAAAGATCGCCACCAACGCAGCGAAGGCAGCAGCAAGCAGCGCATAGACGATCCAGACGCTCACCGGTCGGGATGTCCCGCCGGGAAAAACACAGCCCTTGCAACGCGACCCGAAACCTCAATCTCGCCCGTCATCGAAACTAGTCTGACACGTGGCCGCCCCATATTTCCCGGCTCACCGAATCCCGCTACACAATGCTGTACACGGCTCCAGAAAGACCACCAGGACACTTGGAAAGCTGGAGCTCTGCCAGTGAGCTACACCCGCGAAGGGGTATCCAGGCGGTTCCACGTGCCGTCCGGCGTCGGCTCTACACTTCCGGGGCGATGTTGTCGAATTGGAGAACAGTCGCTGTCTGGCTTCTGGCCTCGGCCGGGCTGCTCGTGCTCGCTCCAGCCGCCACATCCGCCTCCCCTCCGGGAGTCGTGTGCACCTTGAAGCCCGGACGGGCGACGCTGGCGCCCGACGCGCGTCGCGGGCTCGCCCACCATCTCCGCCAGTATCCCGACCTCTCCGCGGCGTCGCGCACGCAACGACGGGCTGCTCTCCGGCTGCTCGCGCGGGTGCGGGCCGCGGCCATGCGCTGGAGGGACGTGCGTCGCGCGGCGGCGAGCGGCTTCGACACGCACACCGGGAAGCGCGGCGCTGCCGACGCTGCGGTCGGCTACCTCCACGCCGAGCATCGGCGGTTCAGCCACGACGGCCGGATTCTCGACCCGCGACGGCCGGAATCGCTCATCTACGCGACCCAGCCGGGGCGGCGGGCCCGGCTCGTCGGCGCGATGTTCAGCGTCCCACGCGGCGTGCTCGGGCCGACACCAGGAGGCGCGATCGACCGCTGGCATTCCCACCTCGTCTGCGTCAAGGGTGCCAAGCGCGGGCTCGCGCCGCTCGCCGACGGCACCTGCCCTCGCGGAGCCACCCGCGCGCAGGGCAGCGAGATGCTCCATGTCTGGTTCACCCGTGACCTCAGGAGCGCGTTCGCCGTGCACGCCCCGGTGCCAGAGCTCTGTCGAGACGGCCTGCTCGGCGCCCGCGCGTGCCGCGCCGGGGCCGGGCGCCCGGAGATGTGACTCGGATGCCCGAGCCGATCCGCACCGCCGGGCGTCTTCAGCGGCAGCGAGGTCGTGGTGACCGCGGCATGCCTGCCTGACCCTCACACCCAAGCCAGCGGCCGGCGCGCGCGGGCGCGAGAAGACCGGGGCGCTCTGCAGCCCGCTCGTCGTCAGAGCCGGCTGACGCAACCGGGGTCGTCCAGCCGCCTGCATATGCTCGCAGGATGCTCGACGAGCACCTGATCCGATTCCGGCCACGCGCGATCCTGAGCGTGATCGGAGTCATCCTCGGGGTGGCGATCGTGCTCGAAGTGCTCTGGGTGACGCGGTCCGTGATCATCTGGGTCCTGATCGCGCTCTTCCTCGCGATGGCGCTCAACCCCGCGGTCGAGTTCCTCGTCCGCCGTGGGTTCCGGCGCGGCGCCGCGGTCGGGATCGTGTTCGTCGGTGCGATCCTGGTCATCGTGGGGATCGCTGCGACGTTCGTGCCCACGCTCGTGAAGGAGGTGAACGACCTCGCCGACGCGGTACCGGGCTACATCGACGACCTCACGCGCGGAAGGGGCAAGCTGGGCTTCCTGGAGCGCGACTACCAGATCGTCGAGCGTGCGCGCGAGGCGATCGAGAAGAGCGGCGCGGGTGGAGTCCTCGGGCTTTCCAGCACCGCGCTGTCGCTGACGAAGAGCATCCTCAACGCCGTCGTCGCGATCGTCACGATCGCCTTCCTCACCCTGTTCATGCTGCTCGAGGGCCCGGCCTGGGTCGAGCGGATCTACGGCCTGATCTCGGAGCCCGCCCAACCCCGCTGGCGGAAGGTCGGCGGCGACATCTACCGCACCGTCGGAGGCTACGTCACGGGCAACCTCGCGATCAGCCTCATTGCGGGTGTCACATCGACCGCGGTGCTGCTGATTCTCGGCGTGCCCTACGCAGTGGCGCTCGGGCTCATCGTCGCCCTCCTCGATCTGATCCCGCTCGCCGGCGCCACGATCGCCGCGATCATCGTCAGCGCGGTCGGCTTCCTCCACTCGACGAGCGCCGGGATCGTGCTCGTGATCTTCTTCGTCCTCTACCAGCAACTCGAGAACCATGTTCTGCAGCCTCTCGTCTACGGCCGCACGGTGCAGCTGTCGCCGTTGATCGTGCTCGTCGCAGTGCTGATGGGCGCGGAGCTCGCCGGCGTGATCGGTGCGCTCGGCGCGATTCCCGTCGCCGGCTCCATCCAGGTCGTCGTCGTCGATTGGCTCGAGAATCGCCGTCAGCGAATTCTCGATCCGCCCGGGCCGGCTCCGTCGGCGGTCGACCTGCCGTCCTGAGCGGGTCGGGGGTGTCGGGGGCGCGGGGTGTCGAGCGATACCGCGGCCTCTTCAGGAACGATCACGCCGCAGCTCTCCTCGTCTGGAGCATCATCGCCCGCGTGCCGATGGGGATGGCGGGCCTCGCGCTCGTCTTGCTCGTCAGAGGCTCGGGCGCCGGGTACGGGGAGGCAGGGCTGGTGGCGGCGGCCTATGCGATCGCGGTCGCCGTCGGGGCGCCGTACGGTGGCAGGCAGGTCGACCGTCGCGGCGCCCGGCGCGTTCTCGTGCGACGAACCGTGCTCTTCCCTGCCCTGTTCGGATTGGTCGCCGTTCTCGGCTCGACGGGCGCTCCGACTCCTGCGATCGCCGTCGCCGCCGCGGCCGCCGGGCTGACGGCACCGCCGGTCTCATCTGTGCTGCGGTCGATCTGGCCGACCGTGGCGGGTGAGGACGGCGCAAAGACGGCCTACGCCCTCGATGCCGCGCTCCAGGAAGTGATCTTCATCGGCGGCCCTCTGCTCGTCGCCGTTCTCGCCGTGATCGATCCCGTCGCCGCGATCGTCGGCGCCGGCCTCCTGTCTGCCGTCGGAACGACGGTCTTCACGAGGATCCCGCCCGTGCGTGCGGCAGGCCCCGCCGAGGAGCGCCACAGCGCCCGGCTCGGTGCTCTGTCCGCCGTCGGGGTGAGGACGCTGGCGCTCCTCTCTCTGTGGCTCGGGCTCGCGTTCGGTTCGGCAGAGATCGCCGTCCCGGCGTTCGCCGAGTCGGCCGGGAACCGGGCGCTCGCCGGTGTGGCGCTCGCAGGCTTCTCGGCCGGCTCGCTCGTCGGCGGCCTGCTCGCAGGCCTGCGGCCGTCGAGCGACGAGCGGCGGCGCCTCATTTTCGGAACGACGGTCCTTGCCGGGTTGATGGCTCTGCCGCTCGCGGCAGGGTCGATCGGGTCGCTCGCACTCCTGCTCTTCCTCGCTGGTCTCCCGATCGCGCCCGTGGTCGCCGCCATCTACGGTCAGATCGGTCGTGTCGCAGCCGCCGGGTCGGTCGCGGAGGCGTTCTCGTGGTTCGGCACCTCGGTCTCGATCGGGATCGCCGGCGGGAGCGTCGCAGGCGGCTGGCTCATCGACAGCTACAGCTGGCGGGCGGCGATCCTGCTCGCGATCGTCTGCCTGGGCCTGGGTGCGGTGTCGACAGCGCTTCGGCGCTCGACGCTCGCACCGCCCGAGCCGAGCGTGTAGAGCCGCGCGTCTCGCAGGGCCGGGACCCGCAGTACGACGCTACTGGAGGCCGCCGCGCACCGAGGTGATGCGCTGCGTGTTGAAGCCGAGCCAGTGCATGCGGCCGAGATAGCGCGCATGCTCGACCTTGGCGCAGCGATCCATCACCACGGTCACACCGCCCGACTCTGCGATGCGCGCGCCCTCCTCGTTGATCACGCCGAATTGACACCAGAGAGTGCCGGCGCCGATCTCGACGGCCTCCGCTGCGATCGCGGGCAGCGCATCGGGCGTACGGAACACGAGCACGATGTCGATCGGCTCCGGCAGGTCGACGAGGCTCGCGAAGCTCTTCTCGCCGAGAATCTCCGACTCGCGCGGATTCACGGGAAGCACGCGATAACCGTGTCGCTTCAGGTAGTACCCGACGAAGTTGCTCGCGCGCAGCTCGCTCGAGGAGAGCCCGACGACGGCGACCGTCTTGGCGTTGTTGAGCACGCGTTGGATCGTGATCGGATCCTGGTAGTGCCCAGGATCGAACGGGACCGGATCGACCTGGATCGAGTCGATTGGCGGGCTCATGTCGACGCCGCCACGCGCGCGAAGCCCTGCTCGAGATCCCAGATCAGATCGTCGACCGATTCCGTGCCGACCGAGAGCCGGATCGTCCCGGGGCCGACCCCCGCTGCCCGCAGCTCGTCGTCGTCGAGCTGGCGGTGCGTCGTGCTCGCGGGATGGATGATCAGGCTCTTCGAGTCGCCGACGTTCGCGAGGTGCGACCAGAGCGTGACGCCGCGGATGAAGTCCTGTCCCGCCTCCCGTCCGCCGTGGCAGTCGAACGAGAAGACGGCACCGGCCCCGCGCTGCAGGTATCTGTCGACCAGCGGCCGATATCGGCTCGTCTGCAGGCCGGGATAGGTGACGTTCAGCGCCAGCGCATGCGACTCGAGGTATGCCGCGACCGCCGCCGCGTTCTCGACGTGGCGTTCCATCCGCAGCGACAACGTCTCCAGCCCCTGGAGGAAGAGGAATGCGTTGAACGGGCTCATCGCCGCCCCGAGATCACGCAGGGTCTCGGCGCGCAACTTCATGCAAAACCCGTACAGTGCCGAACGTCTCGTGGAACTGCAGTCCGTGGTAGGCGGGTGAGGGCTCCGCCATGACCGGGAAGCGGCCGTTCGACCAGTTGAACAGCCCCGAGTCGACGACGACGCCGCCGATGCTCGTGCCGTGGCCGCCGATGAACTTCGTCGCCGAGTGGACGACGATGTCGGCGCCCCATTCGATCGGTCGACAGAGATATGGCGTCGCGAAGGTGTTGTCGACGATCAGCGGAGCCTCGTGCTCATGCGCGATCGAGGCGACCGCCTCGACATCGAGCACGTTGCCGCCAGGGTTGCCGATCGTCTCGCCGTAGAACAGCTTGGTGTTCTCGCGGGCCGCGGCCCGCCAGGCGCCGGCGTCGTCCGGGTCGACCCAGGTCAGGTCGACGTTCATCTTGCGCAGCAGGTGCTTGAACTGATTGATCGTGCCGCCGTAGAGCGCGGAGGAGGACACGACGTGGTCGCCCGGCTGGAGCAGCGTGAACAGCGCCGCCCCCTGCGCCGCGATGCCGCTTGCGAAGGCGACCGCGCCGCAGCCCCCTTCGAGGCTGGCCATGCGCTCCTCGAACACGGCCACCGTCGGGTTCATGATGCGCGAGTAGGTGTTCCCGTACTCCTGCAGGTTGAAGTACGCCGCAGCCGACTCGGGATCTTCGAACACGTAGCTCGTGGTCTGGTAGACCGGAACGGCGCGCGCGCCGGTGTTCGGGTCGGGACGCTGGCCGGCGTGTACCTGGCGCGTCTCGAATCCGAAACCTCGGGCTTCTTCCTCTGTGTGCCGCGGCGTGTCCATCGAGCCGTCCCTCAGGTCGCCTGACGCGCGAGAAAGCGCTGAATCATGGGCGTCTGCCTGGTCTCTTCCAGCAGGAAGCAATCGTGCCCGTACGGCGCTTCGATGATATGCAACTCGACGTCCTTCCCGACCGACCGCAGGGCGTCGGCAAGCTCTTCCGAGCCCGAGGGCGGATACAGCCAATCCGAGCTGAACGCGATCAGCAGCGTCCGCGCCGATACGTTGCGTAGTGCGCGCGCCAGCGATCCGTTGCCGTACTGCCGCGCGAGGTCGAAATACGTCAGCGCCCGAGACGTATAGAGGTATGTATTCGCGTCGAACCGCGTCACGAACGTGTCGGCCTGATGCCGCAGGTAGCTCTCGACCTCGAACTCCGGCTCGGTCAGCGTGTAGCGGATGTCGTCTGCGGACTGCAGCCGCCTGCCGAACTTGTCGCCGAGGCCTTGCGCCGACAGGTACGTGATGTGGCCGACCATCCGTGCGACGCCCATGCCCCCGTCGGGCCGGCGTGCAGCACCGTAATAATGACCACCCTGCCAGTCGGGGTCGCCCATGATCGCGTTCCGCGCGATCGCGTTCCACGCGATCCCCTGCGGCTGGATCGCGTGGGTGCTGGCGATCGCGACGATCGCGTCGACCTGATCGGGGTACAGGATCGCCCATTCGAATGCCTGCATGCCGCCGAGTGATCCTCCCGCAACGGCCGCGAGCCGCTCGATGCCGAGCACGTCGAGCAGCGCGCGCTCCGTCCGCACCATGTCGGCGACGGTGATGACGGGAAAATCGGAGCCGTAGGGCTTGCCTGTCGTCGGATCGACCGACGACGGCCCGGTCGTCCCGCCGCACCCTCCGAGGAGGTTCGTGGAGACGACGAAGAAGCGATCGGTATCGAACGCCTTGCCGGGGCCGATCATGCCGTCCCACCAGCCGAGCCCCTTGTTGCTCGTCCCGTCACGATCTTCGGCGCCGAAGCCGTCGCGCGTGCTCGCCTGCGGAGGCGTCCTCGCAAACCCCGCGGCATGCGCATCGCCGCTCAGCGCGTGACAGACCAGGATCGCGTTGTCCCGCGCCGGGGAGAGCGTTCCGTACGTCTCGTAGGCGACACGGATCGGATGCAACTCGCGCCCGCAGTCGAGCAGGACCGGCCGCGGAAGATCCAGATACTGCGTTTCGATCGTGCCCACCGAGCCGGCAGCGGTCATTGGCGCTGACGTGGCCACGGGGCGATGATATCGGGGGCCTGCAGCCGGGTATGTCGCGCGTTATATGATTCCGGGCTCCGGCAGACGAACCGGCATCCCGGAAAGGGGATTCACATGGCAATGGCCGCGGTGGACAACGGAGTCAACGTGCAGGCGCTCCTCGATGCGCGCGATGCGCTCAAAGACTCGCCCGAGGCAACGCAATTCACGTGGCGAGCATCCTGCAAGTGGGTGAAAGGCACGCACAGCCAGGCGACGGTCAAAGGTTTCTTCGGCCTTGGTGAGGAGCAGACGCACAAGACCGAGACGAGCTTCGAGGCCGACCATCCCGAGATCTTCGCGTCGGAGGACAACGGGATCACGCCGATCGAGTACGTCCTCGTCGGGCTGGCGAGCTGCCTCACCGCCGGTATCGCGTCGGTTGCGCAGAACCGCGGTGTCCAGCTCCGCTCGGTCGAGTCGAGGCTCGAAGGCAAGATGGACATCCAGGGGATTCTCGGCATGGACAGCGACGTGCGGAACGGCTACAGCGACATCAAGGTGACCTTCGACATCGACGCGGACGCGTCGAAGCAGGACATCGAGGCGATCGTCGCGCAGTCGCAGAAGCGCTCCGCCGTGTACGACGCGATCACGAACCCGGTGAACGTCACCGTCGAAGTGGTCTAGAACCATCGAGCAGCTCACGACGGTCGTCGTCGGGGCCGGTCATGCTGGGCTCGCGGCCAGCCGGTTTCTCACCGAATGCTCGATCGACCACGTTCTGCTCGAGCGTGGGGACGTAGCGAACTCCTGGCGGCGCGAGCGCTGGGAGTCGCTGCGCCTGCTCACGCCCAACTGGCAGAGTCGCCTGCCCGGCCATCGCTACGACGGCCACGACCCGGACGGCTACATGACGATGCCCGAGGTGATCGAGTTCATCTCGCGGTTCGCCACGGTGTCGAACGCGCCAATTCGGACGAATACGAACGTCACATCGGTGACACGCACGGACGGCGGGTACCTCATCGCGACGACCAACGGCGATATTCGCTGCCGGTGCGTCGTGCTCGCGACCGGCGCATGCAATCTGCCGAGCGTTCCGGCGCTCCGAACAGCGGTGCCGCCGTCTGTCGAGCAGATAACCCCATTCGAGTATCACGATCCCTCTCAGTTGCCCGACGGGCGCGCGCTCGTCGTCGGTGCGTCGGCGACCGGTGTGCAGCTCGCGAGTGAGATTCACCGCTCGGGGCGACCCGTGACGCTCGCAGTCGGGGAGCACGTTCGCCTCCCGCGCAGATACCGTGGTCGCGATGTGCTGTGGTGGATGGATCGGGCCGGCGTGTGGGATCAGCCGTACGACGAGATCGACGACCTGACCCGTGCGCGGCGTCTGCCCTCGCCGCAGCTCGTCGGTACGCCGGACGGGGCGACCCTCGATCTGAATGCCCTGAGCGGGATGGAGGTCGAGCTGGTTGGCCGGTTCTCTGCGTTGCGCGACGGCCGGGCACTCTTCTCCGGCGGCCTTCGGAACATGTTCGCGCTCGCGGACCTGAAGATGAACCGCCTGCTCGACACCTTCGACGAGTGGGCGCACGATCGAGCCGGCGGCGCCAAGGGCGACGGTGGCGCGCCTGGCGATGACGGCGACGTCGGCGAGCCGCAACGCTTCGAGCCGACTCGTGCGCCTGAATCGTCGCGGGTCGAGATCGACCTGGGCAGCGGCGAGATCCGGACGATTGTCTGGGCGACCGGCTTCCGCCCGGACTACAGCTGGCTCCATGTGCCCGTCCTGGACGCGAAGGGGCACCTGCGCCACGACGGAGGCGTCGTCGATCAGCCGGGGATGTACGTGCTCGGGCTGCCGGTGTTGCGCCGCCGCAAGTCGAGCTTCATCCACGGTGCCGAGGACGATGCACGAGAGCTGGTACGTCACCTCGCCGGATATCTCGGCCGTGGCGAAGCTCCTGGCGCGGGGGTGTGAAGCGCCGCGAAGGTGTGGCTGTCCCGGCTCGGTGCCGATAACCGCGGCCCCGTACGTGCCGGATCGACTCCGCGCGCAGGAAGTCATCGAGGACGTCGAGCGCACGCGCAGAGCCGGTCTCCGCGTACCCTTCGGCCATGAGCCCCCGCGAGCGTCCGCGTCCACCAGGCGTTTGGGCCGGCCCATGCGTCGCGCTCTGGCCCGACGGCTCGCAGTCTGAGCGCGACCTGAGTGGCCACGGCGTCCGCGTCGGCGATCGGTACCCCCACGACGAGAGCCCCTTCCAGCTTCCCCACAGATAGTCCACAAACTCGTGGCGAGGAAACTATGTCCAAGACGCTCTATGCCGGCGCAGCCCGGCGCATCATCAATCCACCTATCGGCACCGGCAAGACCGGCATCCGCCTGTTCGGCGGACCGATACAGGCCATCGAAAGCGACCTGACCGCGACCGCACTCGTGCTGAGCGACGGCGAGACGAAAGTCGTGATACTGGCGCTGGACCTGGCCCACCTCGGCGTGGATATTTCGATGATCGGTCAGCATCCGACCAACGAGTATCGCGACCTGATTGCCGCCGCGCTGCGCATCCCACGCTCGCACGTCATGATCAATTCCAGCCACAACCACAGCGGCCCGGCCATGCCCGGCTACATGCTCGACAATGATGAAGACCGGACATTCAAGGAGCGTTACAAGCGCGACCTGCTGCGTTGGCTGGTCGAGGCAGCGGTCGAGGCCGACCAGGAGTTGCAGCCCGCACGTATCGGCGCGGATTGGGGCGAGGCAACACTCGCCGTCTACCGCCGCGAATATCAGGATGGACACGACGTGCTCGGAGAAGTCCCCGGCCACCCGATCGACCCGTCGGTCGGCGTTATTCGCGTGGACGATGTAGAAGGAAATCCGATTGCGATTGTCTTCCGCTACTCGTGCCATCCGGTCACCATCGGTGGCCGTTCGGCAGTGGCTTCGACCGACTATCCCGGCCCGGCGCGCGATGTGCTGGAGCGCAGCCTGGGCGGGTTGGCCGTCTTCCTGCAAGGGTGCGGCGGCAACATCAATCCGACCTATGGCATCGGCTATGAGGTGGACTGTCGCGACATCAAGAGGCGAATGGGGCTGGCGTTGGGCGGCGAGGCGCTCAAGGTCGCCAGCGGTATCCGGACGCATATCAAACCCGGCCCGCGCAAATCGCTGGGCAACATTGCCAACATCCTGTTCACGCCGTGGGAGCCGGTCAGCGGCGAAACCTGCACCTATCTGGGCGCAGTCGAGCAGGACCTGCCGCTCGAATTTGGCGAACTACCGTCGTTGGCGCAAGCCGAAGCCATCCGTACCGAGAAGCAGCAGCGACTGGCCGACCTGCGCAGCCGCAACGCCGCAGAATGGGAGATTCGCGTCGCGGAGACGTTCGACCGCTGGGGTGAGATGCTCGTGGCTTCGGTCAAGCACGGTCACCCGACCTGTGACCTGACGATTCAGGCTTTCCGGGTAAACGACATCGTCATTGCGGGGATGAATGCCGAGGTCTTTTACGAAACGGGGCTGGCTCTCAGAGCGCAATCGCCCTTTAAGCATACGCTCATCAACGGCTACACGAACGGCACCACCTACTACCTGCCGCGCGCGGAGGATTACCCGCCGGGTGGTTGGAAAATCGACGCGGCCTATGCCGTCCCTGACATGCTCTTCCAGTTCCATCTCTTCCCGGTCGCCTTCCGCGACGATTCGGAGCAGCGCGCCGTCGCTGCCACGCTCGGACTGCTAGAAGACCTGTCCGTCCCGTGAGAGATGTATTTTTTGACCCTGACCTACGGACAGGGTGAATCGAATGATCTCGCGACCTCCGGCGTGACAGGCCGGGACAACGGCGGTCAGCAGAGGTCGCGCGGGCCAGGATGGCGTGCTCAGGTGGTTCGGACGAGAGCGGCAGGCTCCTCGTTGGTCAGCAATGGCCTGCGTAGCCTGACCGGAACCTGACCCGCGGTCTCTAATCTGCACGACGCCAGTCTTACGGGGATTTCTGACGCGCCCGGGAGGATTCGAACCTCCGACCCGCGGATTAGAAGTCCGCTGCTCTGTCCCCTGAGCTACGGGCGCGTGCCCGTAGGGTAATCGGCAGGCACGGCGGCTGCGTGATGCGCCGAGTACCCTCGGGGTGTGGTCACGGTCGGCATCGTCAGCCCGGGTGCGATGGGGGCAGCGATCGGTGACGTTCTGCGCGCGGCGGGGACGCGGGTCGTTGTGACGGCTGCCGGCCGAAGCGAGCGCACGACACGCCTCGCCGACGAGTTCGACGTGCTGCCGGCGCTCGACGATGTGATTCGCTCGTCCGTGATCGTCCTCTCGGTCGTACCGCCCGGTTCAGCTCTCGAGGTCGCCGGCGCCATTGCCGAAGCTGCGTTGCGAACCGGCGCCCGCCCCGTTGTGGCCGACTTGAACGCGATTGCGCCCGCCACGATGGAAGCGGTCGCGGCACGTCTGGGCGAGGCGGGGCTGAGCGCGGTCGACGGCTCGATCTCCGGGCCGCCACCGCGGCAGGCTGGAACCACGGTCGTATACCTCGCCGGAGCGCTGGCGGCGGACGTAGCGAGCCTCGACGCGCCCGGTCTCGAGTTGCGCGTCGTCGGGGAGACGGTCGGGATGGCCTCTGCGGTCAAGATGTCCACCGCGTCGTTCTACAAGGGCCAGGCCGCGATCTTCGCGCAGGCGCTCCGGGCAGCACGGTCGAATGGTGTTCTCGATCTCGTGCTCGACGATCTGCGGCGACATTATCCCGACCTCGTGGAGGACGCCGCGCGCCAACTCCAGAGCATCGCCGCCAAGTCAGCGCGGTTCGTCCCCGAGATGAACGAGATCGCCGCCTCGCAGGAGGCGGCGGGTCTGACACCCGATCTCTTTTCTGCCTTCGCGGCCGTCTACAGGGAGTTGAGCCGCACGGAGCTTGCCGGCTTCGCGCCCGAGGATGTCGACCCGGACGCCGAGCTGGCCGACGTCCTCGTCGCGATGGACGAGCTCGCTGGAATGGACGAGCTCGCCGGCTGATACGAGCGCGCACGCCTCACGTGACGTAAGACAGCGCTCGTGGCTCAGAGCCACAAGCGGCTGAGGCTCCCGCAGCCCGTACTCTTCAGCCATCGAGTCTCGAAGCTGTCGTACGCGGTGGCATTCGACATCACGAGCCCAAGATTCCCCTCGACGCCGAGGCACTACGACCGCTTCTCGGACGCGCTCAACGAAGTCATTGACGCCCGGGTCTGGGGCGGCATCCACTTCCGCACCGCAGACGAACAAGGGGCAGCGCTCGGCCAGAAGGTCGCCCGGTGGGAGGAAAAGCACTTCTTCCAGCCCGACGATCGCCACGGTTCCCGGCCGTCCAAGGATGATGATCATCACGGCTCCCAGCCACCCAACAACGATGATCGTCACGGATCCCAGCCGCCCAGAGACGACCACCACCGCGGCTCCGGGCCGCCCAAGGACGTCCGTGATCACGGCGCATCCCAGGAGCCGACGCAACGCTACAGGGAGGTAGGTCGTTGACCTCCAGGCATTCGAAGGCCCGCCGTCCGGCGGGCCTTCGTCCTTCCCGGCCTGCGAACCCCCGCTCCCGGGGGTCAAGGCACCGCAAGACGCTCTGACCCACACCAAGCCTCCCCGGCGGATGGCCCCGGGAGGAATCGAACCTCCGCGCGTGGATTCGAAGTCCACCGCTCTATCCACTGAGCTACGGGGCCGCGCTCGGCTTGCACGGTATCCTGTGGTGGCGCGTGGTGGCGGTAGCTCAGTTGGTAGAGCCCCGGGTTGTGATCCCGGTGGTCGCGGGTTCAAGTCCCGTCCGCCACCCTGTTTCATTCGGCACGTTTCCGGCGTCGGCCGCCGACAGCCGCTTCGGACACCAGGGGCCGCAGTAGGCTGGCGCGGTGGAGAACGTGCGGCACACGCGCTACGGCTACTGGCTCGAAGAGGCAGGGCCCGTCGCGCCGACCGAGCCGCTCGCGGCGGACACGAAGGCGGACGTCGTCGTCGTCGGCGCCGGCTACCTGGGTCTCTGGACTGCCTGGCAGCTCAAAGCGCTCGAGCCCGGGATCGACGTCGCCGTGCTCGACGCGGGGCTCTCGGGGCACGGGCCGAGTGGGAGGAACGGCGGCTTCGTCTCGACCCTGTGGGACGACCTCCCGATCCTGCGCGACCGCGTCGGTGACTCGCAGGCGGTCGAGGTGTGCCGCGCATCCGAGCGAGGAGTCGACGGGATCGAGGCCTGGTGCGAGTCCGAAGGGGTCGACGCCTGGTTCGTCCGGGCCCCGGCGCTCTACGTCGCCACGTCGGACGCCCAGGTCGGGGATTGGGACGAGATCGTCGACCAGTGCGCGGAGGTCGGCGCAGCCGAGGAGGCGAGACCGCTCGGCGAAGACGAGGTCCGGGCTCGCTGTGCGTCACCGCTCTTCCGGGGCGGCGGCCTGCTCCTGCGAACGGCCGCGAACGTGCAACCCGCCCGGCTCGCTCTCGGACTGCGGGACAAAGTGCTCGCGCAGGGCGTTCGCCTCCACGAGCGAACGCGCGTCGAGCGGATCGACCGCGACGGAACGGTGAGGACGGCGGGGGGTCACACCGTGACGGCAGGAGCGGCCGTGCTCGCCGTCAACAGCGCGACGCCGTCCTTCGCGGGCTATCGCCTGGCGCTCGGCGTCGCGTCGAGCCACATGGTGATCACCGAGCCCGTGGGCGACGTCCTGGAGGACATCGGCTGGACGGGGGGCGAGTCCATCGCCGATTGTCGCACGTTGCTGCACTACCTCCGGACGACCCGCGATGGGCGGATCGCGCTCGGCTGGGGCGGCGGCCGCATGGGCTTCGGCGGCCGCCACATCAGAGCACTCGACCTCGACGCCGGGGCGGTCGCGACGGCCCGCAACGATCTGATCAAGATGTTCCCGCAGCTCTACGGGCGGAAGATCACCCACGCGTGGGGTGGGCCGATCGACGTCTCGCCCACCCATCTCCCGATCTTCGGCTCGCGTGGGCGGGTTCACCACGGCTTCGGGTTCACGGGCAACGGCGTCGGCCCGTCCTTCCTCGGAGGTGAGATTCTCGCGCGGCTCGCGCTCGACCGCCGCGACCATCTAACCGGGCTCGCCCTCGTCGATCCGGAGCGCAAGCTGATGCCGCCCGAGCCGTTGCGCTGGGCGGGTGGCAGCGCGATCAGGGCTGCTCTCGTGCGCCGCGACGCCGCCTACGACCAGGGCCGTACTCCGGATCCGCTGACCGGGTTCGTTGCCTCGTTGCCCAGGCGACTCGGGCTCCGGCTTCCACGCTAGGCGCGCGTCGACGTCCACGCGAACCCTTGTGGCTCTGAGCCACAAGCGCTGTCTACCGTTAGCGCTTCGGACCAGCTTGCCTGACGCCCGTGCCGAGCTCTTGCAGCTCTCAGCCATAAGGCTTCTACCGCTATCGCGTCGGGCCTGGCGTGTCTGACGCCCCGCAGAACTTTGTGGCTCTGAGCCACGAGTGCTGTCTACCGTTAGCGCTTCGGGCTAGCCTGCCGGCTGTGCGAGCCGGCTTTCGCCCTGCGAGGCTTCCCACGCCCGCAGGACCGCCGTCAGGACGGCGACGACCTCGGGGTCGAATTGTGACCCGGAGCAGCGTTCGAGCTCAGCCACGGCCTCGTCCATGCTCATTGCGCCGCGGTAGGGGCGGTCCATCGTCATCGCGAAGAATGCATCGCAGGCGAAGACGATCCTTGCTGCCAGCAAGATCGCGTCGCCGCGAAGCTGGTCCGGATATCCGGTGCCGTCCCATCGCTCGTGCGAGGAACGCACGATTCTGCCGACCGGGCGCAGCGCGGGAGAGGCGCTGACGATCCGCTCCCCGACGACGGTGTGCTTCCGCACGAATGCCAGCTCCGCATCGTCGAGAGCGTCCGGCTTGTGCAGGATCTGATCCGGGATCGCGATCTTCCCGATGTCGTGCAGCATCGCTGCGCGCTGCAGCTCGGCGAGCTTCGCCTCGTTCAGGCCGAGCCGCTCTCCGACGGCGACGGCGAGCTCCGTGACGTCGTGGGCCCGCGTGTGGAGGTCGGGCTCGCGTTCGTAGAGCGCCTGCAGGAGCACCTCGTGCGGCTCGTCCCGCGTCGATCGCTTTCCGCGTTTCTGGACGTAGAGGCGCTCGTCTGCCTCGCGGAGCGCGCCGATCCCTTCGCTCGCGTGCTCGGGGAGGAGCACCGCGCCGAACGAGCTCGTCACCGAGAACCCTTCGCCGTGCTCGCAGAGTGCTTCCAGCGAGTCGTCCAGCAGGCGGCTCGCGACCGTGGCGTCCGCCGGCGCGAGCAGGCAGAACTCGTCGCCGCCGAGCCGATAGCAGCGGCCGTGGCCGGCAGTTGACTCCGCGAGCTTCTCGCCCAGGCGTGCGAGCAGCGCGTCTCCTGCCGGGTGCCCGAAGGCGTCGTTGTAGCCCTTGAAGCCGTCGAGGTCGTAGATCGCGAGGAGCCACGGCTCGTCAACCGTCGCGGCGGCCATCGCGTCGTCGAGGTCGCCCATCAGCCGGCGACGGTTGCCCAGACCGGTGAGCGCGTCCGTGACCGCCTCGTCGGTCGACTGCCGAAGGAGGCTCCGATTCTCCCGGAAGGTGAGCCAGAGGCGGGTGAGCACACCGGCGAGCGTCAGTGTGGCGAGTGCGATCGCGAGCAGGTTGAGCCGCTCGAAGTGATCGACGACGAGCAGCGTGACCGCGATGAGAGCGCACACCGTCGGCACGGCGAGCAGCGTCCGTCCGCGAACGTCGACCATCCGCTCGCGGTCGTCGTCCTGCCATGCGGCGATGGCGATCAGGAGCAGGCCGGTCGGCCACGCCGCGTCGAGGAGCCCTCCCTCCTGGTAGCTGCCGGTCGCGGTCGCGTAGAGATAGGCGCTGTCGGCGAGGGCGCTGATCGTGAGCGATGCACCGAGGAGCGCCCAGACTCGGCCGGGCCGCCAGCGGGTGAGTGCAAAGCCGCCGACGACGAGCGAGAGGAGGATCACGTCTCCGAACGGATACGCCATGTTCGTCGCCACGACGGAGGCCGAGCCTTCGGTGTTGTCGAGGACGACACCGATCACGACGGCACTGCCCACGGCGCCGATGCCGAGGGCTGCGGTGACGCCGTCGACCCACACCCCCGGCGTCAGTGACCGCAGCCGGGCGCGGAGCAGGAGGATCAGGCCGACGTAGCTCGCGGGGTAGAAGCCCAGGTAGAACGCGTCTGCGATGGAGGGATAGGGGGCGCTGTCGCTGCCGGAGTAGAGGTAGAGCCAGAGGAACTCCGCCGTGGCGTAGGAGCTGACGGCGGCGGCGAGCGCGATCCATGCACCCCGGTGGCGTGGCGAGGCGATCGCCCGCGCGATCGTCAGCGCGGCTGCGACGACGACCAGGCCGTAGTAGAGGCGGTAGTCGAAGAAGTGAGCGACGGATCCGTCGTCTGGAAGGAGCGTGTGAACCGCGAAGGCGCACAGCGCGATCACCGAGGCGCGTTCGATCGCAGTGACGGCGCGCCGCAGGTCGGACCTCATCGAGGGTAGATCGGCTGTTCGAGCCTCCGCCTTGAGGGATCGCCGCTGTCCGCGGCATCGCCTCGAGGGGCGGATGCGGGCGAGAGGACTCGAACCTCCAAGAGCCGAAGCCCAACGGGACCTAAACCCGCCGCGTCTACCAGTTCCGCCACACCCGCGAGGTGTGGGCGAAATCTAGCGCGACTGCACTGCCCGGGCCTAGCGGCCGAGCAGAAGTCCGACTGTTTCGCGTACCGAGTCGACGACGAGCCCGACCAGGGCGATCAGCGCGAAGACCGCGAAGCCTGCGAGCGGCTCGTGCGTTTGCACGACGAGCACCGCGACGAAGGCGGCGACCACGAGCGAGGCGGTCGCGAGGGGTCTCCGCGTCGCCGTCCCGAGGGCGAGCCCGACGAGGAACACGGCACCGAAGACGACGATTCCTAGCACCATGCGGCGAGGGTAGGACCCCCGTCGGACGGAGCGGACCGCACGGTCAACCCAGCGGGAGCCCATAGTCGAGTCTGCTTGAATGGCGCCCTGATGTCCGCTCAGGTGGAAGAGCTCGGCGAGAATCGCGTCCGCCTCACGGTGGACGTGTCACCGCACGAGCTGGAGCACGCAGTCGAGCACGCGACGAACGACCTCTCCGAGTCGGTCAAGATCCCCGGGTTCCGCAAGGGGAAGGTGCCGACGCCGGTGCTCGTCTCCAAGATCGGCCGGGACAGGATCTGGGCCGAGGCCGTGGACTCCCACATCAGCGGCTGGTTCTGGTCGGCGGCGGCGCGCACGCGACTGCGTCCTGTGTCGCCCCCGGAGTTCGACTTCGAGCTGCCGACGACCGACAAGGAGGGCTGGTCGTTCTCGGCCACGATCGAGGTGCAGCCGACGCCCGAGATCGTCGACTGGACGACGCTCGAGGTTCCGCGCGCCGAGGCCGAGGTGCCGCAGGAGCTCGTCGACCAGGAGCTCGAGGCGCTTGCGCCAGACCGTTGCCGAGCTCGTCCCCGCCGACGACCGCCCGGCCAGGGACGGCGACACGCTCGTCGTCGACCTGCAGAGCCCCGCGGGCGAGGCGCAGTCGGACACGGTCGTCGAGCTCGGCTCGGGACGGCTCGTCGAGGAGATCGAGGCGGCCCTCGTCGGCGCCAGCGTCGGCGAGACCAGGGAGGTTTCGCTACGAGCTCGCCGACGACTCGGTCTCCAGCCGTCTCGATCACCGTCAAGCACGTCAACGAGAAGGTGCTGCCCGAGATCGACGACGAGCTGGCGCGGTCCGCGAGCGAGTTCGACACGCTCGCGGAGCTGCGCGCGAACATCGAGGGACGAGTGCGGGTCGCGGTCGACGAGGAGATCGACGCTGCGTTCCGCGCCGCCGCCGTCGACGCGCTCGTCACCGCCTCGAACGTTCAGGGCGCAGGCCCGCTCGTCGAGACGCGTGCGCGGGAGCTGCTCGACGGCTTCGTGCGCTCGCTCGGGTCGCCGTGGCATCGCCCCCGACACCTATTTCCAGGTCACGGGCCAGTCGCCGGAGGTGCTCGTCGGCGCAGATGCGCGCGGAGGCCGCTCAGTCTGTCGCGCGCGAGCTCGCGCTCGAGGCCGTGGCGGACAAGGCCGGGATCGAGATCTCCGACGACGACGTCAAGGCGCTGATCCGCGAGCAGGCGGAGGAATCCGGCGACGATCCCGAGCAGGTGATCGAGGACGTCTGGGCGCACGGCCATCAGGAGTCGCTGCGGGAGGACCTCCGCCTTCGCAGCGCGCTCGACCGTCTCGCCGCCGACGTGCACCCCGATCTCGGCCGATCTCGCGGAGGCACGCGACAAGCTTTGGACGCCTGACAAGGAAAACACCGAGCCGGAGAAGAAGTTGTGGACACCCGGCAGCAAGGAGCCCGAATGAGCCCGTTGATCCCCATGGTGATCGAGCAGACCTCGCGTGGCGAGCGCTCGTTCGACATCTACTCCCGCCTCCTGAACGAGCGAATCATCTTCCTCGGCACTCAGGTCGACTCGCAGATCGCGAACCTGATCAACGCCCAGTTGCTCCACCTCGAGTCGGAGGATCCCGACAAGGACATCTCGCTGTACATCAACTCGCCGGGCGGCTCGGTGTACGACGGGCTCTCGATCTACGACACGATGCAGTTCATCAAGCCGGACGTCTCGACGATCTGCGTCGGGATCGCGATGAGCATGGGCGCGCTCCTCCTCACCGGCGGCGCGAAAGGGAAGCGGATGGCGCTGCCGAACTCGAGAATTCTGATCCACCAGGTCTGGGGCGGCTACCAGGGCCAGGCGTCCGACATCGAGATCCATGCCAGGGAGACGATCGCGCTGAAGCGCAAGCTCGAGGAGATCATGGCCGAGCACACCGGCCAGGACGCCGAGAAGGTGCGGCAGGACATGGATCGCGACTACTTCATGACGTCGGAACGAAGCGGTCGAGTACGGCCTCATCGACCGGGTGATCGCACACCGCTGAGCCTCGGCGGGATAGCCAGACAGGCGATTTCGGAGTAAAAGGAGAGACGTGGCCCGAGCGAGCGACGGAAACGAGCAGCTGCTCTGCAGCTTCTGCGGCAAGAGCCAGCGGCAGGTGAAGAAGCTCATCGCCGGTCCCGGCGTCTACATCTGCGACGAGTGCATCGATCTCTGCAACGAGATCATCGACGAGGAGCTCACCGCTCCCGTCTCGCTCGACCTCGACAACCTCCCGCGCCCGAGGGACATCTACGCCGTCCTCAACGACTACGTCGTCTCGCAGGAGGAGGCGAAGCGCACGCTCTCCGTCGCGGTCTACAACCACTACAAGCGCGTTCGCATGGGGCAGGTCGACGAGGGCGAGGTCGAGCTGCAGAAGTCGAACATCCTCCTGCTCGGGCCCGACCGGGTGCGGCAAGACGCTTCTGGCCCAGACGCTCGCCCGGATCCTCAACGTGCCGTTCGCGATCGCCGACGCGACGGCGCTCACCGAGGCCGGGTACGTCGGCGAGGACGTCGAGAACATCCTCCTGAAGCTGATCCAGGCGGCCGACTTCGACATCAAGAAGGCCGAGACCGGGATCATCTACATCGACGAGGTCGACAAGATCGCGCGCAAGGCCGACAACCCGTCGATCACCCGTGACGTCTCCGGCGAGGGCGTGCAGCAGGCGCTGCTGAAGATCCTCGAGGGCACGGTCGCCTCGGTGCCGCCCCAGGGTGGGCGCAAGCACCCGCACCAGGAGTTCCTCTCGATCGACACGACCAACATCCTCTTCATCTGCGGCGGCGCGTTCGCGGGCCTCGATCGGATCATCGAGCGTCGGATCGGCACCAACTCGGTCGGGTTCGGCGCCAACGTCCGCTCGAAGCACTCCGACGAGGGCGCCGAGCTGCTCTCCGCGGTGATGCCCGAGGATCTCGTCAACTTCGGCCTGATCCCGGAGTTCATCGGCCGCCTGCCGGTCGTCTCGGCCGTGCACCAGCTCCGCCGCGACGATCTCGTGCAGATCCTGACCGAGCCGAAGAACGCGCTCACCCGTCAGTACCAGCGGTTCTTCGGCTACGACACGATCGAGCTCGTGTTCACCGACGACGCGCTGTTGGAGATCGCCGAGAAGGCGCTCAAGCGCGAGACGGGCGCCCGCGGGCTGCGGTCGATCATCGAGGCGGCGCTGCTCGACGTGATGTTCGAGCTGCCGTCGCGCAAGGACGTCTCGAAGTGCGTGATCACCAAAGAGACGATCTCGAAGGGTCTCAACCCGACGCTCGTCACGAGCGGGGCGGCGGACGCGGGCGACGACTTCGGCGCGGCAGCCGGCAGCGCCGCCTCGTAAGGGCCGGCATGCGCGTACCCCGGTTCGGCAACTGAGATTGCCCGCCGTCGATCCCGACGGGACGGTCGAAGACAGCGTCGTGAAAGCCCTCGGCACGGCGCCGCATGACTGAGCGAACGCGGACGTACACCTGGGACGACCCACTGGAGCTCGTCGCGCGCGCTTCGGGCCTCTCGGGTCTCGAGGCGCTGCAGCTCATCCAGGCAGGTAAGCTCCCGCCGCCCCCGATCGCGCAGACGCTCGGCTTCGGCAGGATCGAGGTCGAGGAGGGACGGGCCACGTTCGAGATCGAGCCCGCCGAATTCCACTACAACCCGATCGGCGTCGTGCACGGTGGGCTCGCGCTGGCGCTGCTCGACTCTGCCATGGGGTGCGCCGTCCATTCGACGCTACCGGCGGGCGTGGCCTACACGACGCTCGAGGTGAAGGCGAACTTCGTGCGCCCGCTGACCTCGTCGACCGGGCTCGTCCGCTGCACCGGCACCGTCGTGCACGGCGGTCGGACGGTTGCAACGGCGGAGGGCCGGGTCGTCGACCGCGACGGGAAGCTGTACGCGCACGGCACGAGCACGCTGCTGATCCTCGGCCGCTGATCCCTCGTGCCGCGGCCGAGGCCCTGGTCCGTCGCCGCGCGCGCCGTACACTTGCCTGTCCGATGGAGTCCCGCCGTCCGATGGAGTCGCCCGGTCGATGGAATCGCTCTACACGCCCGACGGGGTCGAGTCGCGCTGGCAGGAGCTCTGGGAGGCCGAGGGCCTCTACGCCGCCGGCGCCGGCGCGACGCGCGAGGAGAGCTACGTCATCTGCGTGCCGCCGCCGAACGTCACCGGCGACCTGCACCTCGGCCACGCGCTGAACGGCGCGATCCAGGACGTGCTCGTGCGCTGGCACCGGATGCGCGGCTTACCGGACGCTCTGGCAGCCCGGCTACGACCACGCCGGCATCTCGACCCAGAACGTCGTCGAGAAGCAGCTGGCCGCGGAGGGCCTGACGCGTCACGACCTCGGGCGTGAGGCGTTCATCGAGCGCACGTGGGAGTGGCTCGAGCAGACGGGGCGCACGATCATGGGGCAGTACCGCCGGCTCGGCGCCTCGCTCGACTACAGCCGCGAGCGGTTCACGCTCGACGAGGCCTACTCGCGCGCGGTGACGGCGTTCTTCGTGCGCCTCTGGGAGCGCGGCTGGATCTACCGCGCGAACCGGATCGTCAACTGGTGCCCGTTCCACCAGACGGCGATCTCCGACCTCGAGGTCGAGCACGTCGGAGATGGACGACGTGCTCACCTACGTCCGCTATCCGTTCGCCGACGGGCGACGGCGAGCGACGGCATCGTGATCGCGACGGTGCGACCGGCCACGATCCTCGGCGACGTCGCCGTCGCCGTGCACCCGGACGACGAGCGCTACCGCGATGCGGTCGGCCGCGAGGTCGTCGTGCCGTACGTCGAGCGCGCTGGTGCCGGTGATCGCGGACGCGCGCGTCGAGCCCGACGTTCGGGTCGGGCGCGCTCAAGATCACGCCCGGCCACGATCCGCTCGACTTCGAGATCGGCCGCGACCACGGGCTGCCCGAGCCGATGGTGATCGGGCCCGACGGCAGGATGAACGACCAGGCCGGTGACCTCGCAGGGCTGACGCAGGCCGAGGCCGATGCGGCCGTGTCGCCTGGATCAAGGAGCGCGGGCAGCTCGTCAAGCGTGAGAACTACCGCCACGCGGTCGGAACGTGCGAGCGGTGCCACTCGCGCATCGAGCCGCTGATCTCGCTGCAGTGGTGGTGCAGGATGGAGGAGCCGGCGACAGCCGGCGATCGAGGCGCTCGCGCGAGAGCGGGTGCGCTTCCACCCCGAGTCGCAGCACCGGTTCGCGATCGCCTCGCTGGAGCAGAGCCCGGACTGGTGCCTGTCGCGGCAGCTCTGGTGGGGTCACCAGCTCCCGATCTGGACGACGCCGGACGGCGAGGTGATCTGCGCGGCCTCGGAGGAGGAGGCGCAGGAGCGCGCGGGCGCGGCGCTGGCGCTGACCCGCGACCCGGACGTGCTCGACACGTGGTTCTCGTCGGCGCTCTGGCCCTTTGCGACGCTCGGCTGGCCGGACGAGACGCCGGAGCTCGCGGCGTACTACCCGGGCAACGTCAACTCGACGGCGCGCGAGATCATCCGCCTCTGGGAGAACCGGATGATCTGGGCCGGCCTCGAGGTGATGGGCGAGGTGCCCTTCACGGACGTGATCATCCACTCGACGGTGCTCGCCGCCGACGGCCGGCGGATGTCGAAGAGCCTCGGAACGGGAGTCGACCCGCTCGAGATGATCGACGCGTACGGCGCGGATGCGACCCGGTACGGCCTCCTCAAGATCTCGTCGACCCAGGACGTGCGCTTCTCTCCGGGTGCGATCGAGGAGGGCCGCAAGCTTGCGAACAAGCTGTGGAACGTCTCGCGCCTGATCCTCCAGAACGCCGAGGGCGTCGAGCCGGCGCTCGAGCCGACGGCGCTCGAGGAGCGCTGGATCCTGGCCCGGATCGATGCTGCCCGCGAGCAGGTCGAGGCGGCCTGGGGAGCCTTCGACTTCGCGACGGCGGCGAACGTGCTCTACCACCTCACGTTCGACGACTTCTGCGACTGGTACGCCGAGGCGGTCAAGCCGCGACTGTACGAGCACGAGCCGGCGGCGGGCGCGACGGCGCTCGCCGCCCTCGAGCGCCTGCTGGCGCTGCTGCATCCCGTGATGCCGCACGTGACCGAGGAGATCTGGTCGCACCTGCCGGGCGCCCGAAGCCGCCTGATCGTTTCGGCCTGGCCGTCGCCCGACGACCGCTATCGCGCCGACGCTGACGCTCTCGAGCGCGTGCAGGAGGCTGCGGTGACCTTCCGGCGAAGCGGCGTGCAGGTCGCGCTCGACTCCGACGACGAGCGCCGCGTCTTCGCCGCGGTCGTCCGGCCGGAGCGGCAGAAGGCGCCCGGCGACGCAGGCCCCGAGATCGCGCGGCTGCAGAAGGAGATCGCCCGCGGCCGAGGCAATGCTCGCGAACGAGCGATTCGTCTCCGGCGCGCCGCCGGCCGTCGTCGAGGCGGAGCGCGCCAAGCTCGAGCGGTACAGGCGCGAGCTCGACGCGCTCGGCGGCACCGAGGCCTGACGGCCGATGGCCGTAGGGGGTGTCGCGGTGATCGCCGACGTGCACGGCAACGCGGTCGCGCTCGAGGCGGGCGATCTCAGTTGGGGGCCGCTGCCGGCGGAGACGGCCGCGTTGCTCGCGCCGCTCGATGCCCCCTGTGTGTCCGGCAACGCCGATCGAGCGGTGGACGTGCTCCGCAGGCCTCCGACACCGGCCGAGGTGGTCGCGGATGCCGAGTCGAGTGTGTCCTCGGGCTGAGCGTGGGCGAGCCCGCCCCACCGGCCGGTGCTCGCGGCACCGCGCTCGCCGTCCACGACCTGCGGCGCGGATGATGCGCGCATGAGCGGCGACGTCGACTGGCTCGCCGGGCTGAGCCCCTGGCCCGAGGACGGCTTCGGGCTCGACCGGATGAACGAGTTGCTCGCCGCTCTCGACGACCCCCAGCTGCGCTATCCCGCGGTTCACGTCGTCGGGACGAACGGCAAGTCGACGGCGACGGTGACGATCGAGCAGATGCTGCTCCGCGAGGGGCTCGGGGTCGGCGTCGACCGTCTCCCCCCATGTGCGATCGTGGGCCGAGCGGATCCGCCTCGGCGGGCAGGCAGCCGATCTCTCGATCGCGCTGCGGCGCATCCGGCCGGCGGCGGAGGCAGTGCGGTGCGACGCAGTTCGAGACGATCACGGCTGCGGCGTTCGCCGCGTTCGCCGACGCCGAGGTCGACGTTGCGGTCGTCGAGGCCGGGCTGGGGGGGCGCTACGACGCGACGAACGTCCTGCGCTCCCGCGTCGTTCTGCTCACGAACGTCGGGCTCGAGCACACCGACGTTCTCGGCGAGACGGTCGAGGAGATCGCGACCGAGAAGCTCGCTGTTGTCCATACTGACGACACAGTAGTCGTGCTGCCGGACGACGCACTGATGGCGCTCGTGCCACGCGGGAAGGTCGTGGTCGGTGGCGCGCGGGAGGCGGCCGAGGCGTTCGCTCGGCCATCCGATCGAGGCGATCGGTCGACGTCGCGCTTCCCGGGCGGCTCGAGCGGCGCGCCGGCGAGATCCGCGACGGGGCGCACAATCCCGATGGCATCGCCTGGCTCAGCGCGCGCCTGCCCACCGCCGACTACACCGTCTGCGCCTCGATCCTCGCCGACAAGGACGTCGACGAGATGCTTCGCCGTCTCGCCCGGTTGGGGCGCCGATTCGTCGCGACCGCGTCGTCCAACGCGCGCTCGCTGGACGCGCTCGAGCTCGCGCGACATCGGCCGCGCGGCATTTCGGCCTCGTCGAGGCGGTGGCCGACCCGACGACGCGCCGTCCGCCGCGCGCACGCGCTCGGCGAGCCCGTTCTCGTGACCGGCTCGCTCTACCTGCTCGCCGATCTCGAAGCGGCGGCCACGCCGATGAGAAGGCGCTCGCGCATGCGCGAACGGATCACCGTTCTCACCTTCGCACTCCTCGTTCTCGCGGCATCGTAGGAATTGCCTTCGCCGCCGGGTATATCCTCGGCAAGCTCCTCCTCTGAGGCTTCCCACGAGAACCCCTCTGGATCACGACGCATGCCCATCGCCGACACGCTTCTTCGACTCGACACCTGGGCGCTCGCCCGCAATCTGGCGGTGTTCTTCGTCGTCGTCTTCTGGCTCGCGACCGCGTTCTGGGTCTACAAGGATGCGCGCCGCCGCATCGACGATCCCTGGCTTGTGGGGATGGCGGCGTGCTCGGGCTCGTGCCGCCCTTCGTCGGGCCGATCGTCTACCTCTTCCTGCGTCCCCCCGACTCGATCGAGGAGCGGCGCGACCGGGACCTCGAGAACCGGGCGCTCGAGGAGCGGCTCGCCGAGCGCGATCTCCGCTGCCCCGTCTGCCGCGGCCAGGTCGAGGCATCGTTCCTCGTCTGCCCGGTCTGCACGACCCGCCTCAAGCAGGCGTGCGCCTCGTGCGGCTGCGCCGCTCGAGCCGATCTGGCAGGCCTGCCCGTACTGCGCGGCGCCGGTCCCCCCGGCCGCGGTGCTCGGGAGCGAGCCGCTCCAGCCGTTGCGCGTCCGCCGCACGAGCTGATCTCCCGACCGCCGCCGGACGCGCCAGCGACTACGCTTCCGCGCCTATGGCTACCGAAACCACACTCGTCCTCGTCAAGCCGGACGGCGTCCGTCGCGCGCTCTGCGGCGAGATCGTCTCCCGCTTCGAGCGTCGCGGCTACGAGCTGCGCGGCGCCCGCCTGTTGAAGGTCACCCGCGCCCTCGCCCAGCAGCACTACGCCGAGCACAAGGGCAAGCCCTTCTTCGGAGAGCTCGTCACGTTCATCACCTCGGGCCCCGTCCTCGCGCTCGCCGTCCGCGGCGAGAATGCGATCCTCGGCGTGCGCGGGATGATGGGAGCCACCAACCCGGCCGACTCCGCGCCCGGCACGATCCGCGGCGACTTCGCGACGCTGCTCTCCGAGAACATCGTGCACGGCTCCGACTCGAGGGCGAGCGCGAAGCGAGAGCTCTCGCTCTTCTTCCCCGACGGGCTGGTCTGATCTGTTCCCCCGGGGGCACACCCGGGGAGCACTACCATCTCGGCCTATGGCCGGGATCTCGGACGACGCGAAGCGCAACCGCGAGGACTGGACGCAGGCGAACGCCGAGTACACCGACGCCCGCGCGCGTCACGCCTGGGCGGAGGCCGAGATCACCTGGGGCGTCTTCGGGTCCCGAAGTCGTCGCTCGGGACGCTGGGCGAGTCGAAGGGCTCGACGTCGTCGAGCTCGGCTGCGGCACCGCCTACGTCTCGGCCTGGCTCGCCCGGCGGGGCGCGCGCCCGGTCGGCGTCGACGTCACTCCGGCCCAGCTCGCCACGGCGCGGCGGTGCCAGGCGGAGTTCGGGCTCGAGTTCCCGCTCGTCGAGGCGAGTGCCGAGGACGTCCCGCTTTCCTCCGAGAGCTTCGACCTCGCGGTCTCCGAGTACGGCGCCAGCATCTGGTGCGACCCGCACCTCTGGCTCCCCGAGGCGTATCGGCTGCTCCGCCCCGGCGGTCGGCTCTGGTTCCTCCGCAACAGCACGCTCTCGATTCTCTGCGCTCCCGACGAGGGACCGCCGGCGCGAACCGCTCCTCCGCCCGCAGCGCGGGCTCGGTCGCCTCGAGTGGCCCGGCGAGATCGGAGTCGAATGGCAGCTCCCGCACGGGGAGCTGTTCCGCCTGCTGCGTCGCACGGGCTTCGACGTCGTCGACCTGGTCGAGCTGTATCCGCCCGACGATGCGGTCGACCACCCGTACTACGACGCGTTCTCGGCGGAGTGGAGCGAGGAAGTGGCCGGCCGAGGAGATCTGGGTCGCGGAGAAGCCCGGATGAGGCTCGTTCTCGCGTCGACCTCGCCTCAGCGTCGTGCGATCCTGGAGCAGCTGCGCATCCCGTTCGACGTCGCCGCGCCGGCCTACGAGGAGCACGACCCACCCGACGCCGACCCTGTCAAGCTCGTCCGCCGCGCACGCCGAGGGCAAGGCCGCGAGCATCCACGCTCGAGGGGCACTGGACGCTCGGCGTCGACACGACGGTGCACCTCGACGGACGGCTCTACGGCAAGCCCGCGGACGACGATCGGCGCACGCGCGATGCTCGCCGAGCTCTCGGGCCGCACCCACCAGGTGGTCTCCGGCGTCTGCCTGCTCGGCCCGGGGGTGCGCTGCGTCGAGGATGCGATCACGCACGTCACCTTCAGGCCGGCCGATGCGACCGAGATCGAGCGCTACGTGGCGAGCGGAGAGTGGGAGGGGCGAGCCGGCAGCTACGCGATCCAGGGCCTCGGCGCCAGGCTCGTCGCCGGCATCGACGGCGACTACCTCAACGTCGTCGGGCTTCCCGCCGCGCTCCTGATCGGCCTGCTCGCGGCGCACGCGCCCGCGCTCCTCGCCTCCTGACCGAATGCGCGGTGATCGAGTCACGCAATCCCACGACGGCTCCTCGCCTCGGTTGTGGGACTGACGGCGGGAACGTGCTGCAAATCCGCAGCTAGACTGCTCCGTCCATGAGCTGGTTCAACGCTCTCACCGCCTTCGGCGGCCGCGACATGGCCGTCGACCTCGGCACCGCCAACACGCTCGTGTACGTGCGCGGGCGCGGCATCGTCCTCTCCGAGCCGTCGGTGGTCGCGATCGACCAGCGCACGGGCGATGTCCACGCGGTTGGCGTCGAGGCCAAGCGGATGCTCGGCCGGACGCCCGGGACGATCTCGGCGATCCGCCCGCTCAAGGACGGCGTCATCGCCGACTTCGACGTCACCGAGCAGATGCTGCGGCACTTCATCCAGAAGGTGCACCAGCACCGCTTTGCCCATCCCCGCGTGATCGTCTGCGTGCCGTCCGGGGTGACCGGGGTCGAGAAGCGCGCCGTCGAGGACGCGACCCTCGCCGCGGGTGCCCGCCAGGCGTATCTGATCGAGGAGCCGATGGCCGCCGCGATCGGCGCCGGGCTCCCGGTCGGCGAGCCGACCGGGAACATGATCGTCGACATCGGCGGCGGCACGACCGAGGTGGCGGTGATCTCGCTCGGCGGCATCGTCGTCTCGCAGTCGCTGCGCGTCGGGGGCGACGAGATGGACGACGCGATCGTCAACCACATCAAGAAGGAGTACAAGCTCCTCGTCGGCCAGCAGACCGCGGAGGAGATCAAGCTCGAAGTGGGCTCGGGGTACCGGTTGCCCGAGGAGGTGCAGGCCGAGGTACGCGGCCGGGACATGCTGACCGGCCTCCCGAAGACGGTCGTGATCTCGTCGGAGGAGGTGCGGCGTGCACTCGACGAGCCCGTCTCGCAGATCATCGACGCGATCAAGTCGACACTCGACAAGACGCCCCCGGAGCTCGCAGCCGACATCATGGACCGTGGGATCGTGCTCGCAGGCGGCGGCGCCCTCCTGCAGGGACTGGACGAGCGGCTTCGCCATGAGACGCAGATGCCGGTGCACCTGGCCGAGAGCCCGCTCACCTGTGTGGCCGTCGGCTCGGGCCGGAGCCTCGAGGAGTTCGAGACGATTCACCGCTCCGAGCGCTCGCGCAACCGGCGCAACGGCTACCGCCGCTAGCCGACGCCGATCCCCGTGGGACGTCCGCTGCCGATCGGGCGGCGCACAGACGGCGCCCGCAGGCCAACCGTCGCCAGAGGCCGGTACAATCGGCCTCTGTGCCCCGTCATCGCACCGCACGCACGGCGGTGCTGGGCGTCAACGTCCGGCGTCCCGTCACCGGCAAGCCCCCCTCCCGATCGTCCACCGCCGTCAGGCGGCGCGTCGTGGTGGGCGTCCTGGTCGTGCTCGCTCTCGTCCTGATCACGTTCTCCTTCCGCAAGCCCGACGAGGGCCCGTTCGCCTCCGTCGAGAGCGCCGCAGCGGGCGTCTTGCGGCCGTTCACGATCGCGGGCGAGCGCGTCGCCCAGCCGTTCCGCGACGTCGGCGGCTGGGCCAATTCCCTCCTCACCGCTCGCTCCGACGCGAAGCGCCTCCGTGAGGAGAACGAGGCGCTCCGCCAGCAGGCGATCCGGAACCAGTTCGCCGCCAACGAGAACGACAAGCTCAAGGCGCTCCTCGCCTTCCGCGACGGGCCGCGGTTCCCCGACGACTACACGGGGCTCGCAGCCGCCGTGATCGCGCGGCCGACGGGCGGCTTCGCGCAGGACGTCGTCGTCGCGGTCGGTTCCAACGACGGCGTCACGATCGACGCTCCGGTCGTGACCCAGGACGGGTTCCTGGGGCGGGTCACGCGCGTCTACTCGCGCTCGGCGCGGGTGACACTCCTCTCGGACGAGCAGCTCGCCGTGTCGGCGCTCGACGTCAAGTCCGGCGCCGCGGGCATCGTCAAGCACGGCCGGGCATCGGCGACGACCCTGATCTTCGACCGCGTGCCCAAGAAGCTGAAGGTCTCGGTCGGCGACACCATCGTCACGGCCGGATGGCGCTCGAGCAAGCTCGCGTCGCTCTATCCGCGGGGGATCCCGATCGGGCGGGTGACGAGCGTCGGTCAGGCGGACACCGATCTCTGGAAGCAGGTTCAGGTGGAGCCGTTCGCGGATTTCGACCGCGTCGACGCGGTGCTCGTGCTCGTGCGCAAGGACAGCCGCCCGTGAACGCCGGCGTCGGCTTGCGGATCGCACTGATCGTGTTCGTCGTCGCGATCCTGCAGGTCTCGGCCTTCTCGGTCGTCACGATCGACGGCGGCGGTCCCGACGTCCTGCTCGTCACGCTCGTTTCGATCGCACTGCTCCGCGGCGCGGTCACCGGCGCGATCGTCGGGTTCGTCGCCGGACTGATCGTCGACGTCGCCACGCTCGGAACACTCGGCCTGACCTCGCTTCTGCTCACCCTCGCCGGGTACTGGGCCGGCCGCTACGGCGAGACCACCGGCCGCAACCGCGCCCATGCGCCGCTCGTGGCGACGGTTGCCGCGACGCTGCTCGTCGACCTCGGCGGGTACGGCCTGCACGCGATGCTGGGCGAGCCCGTCTCGGCGAGGGCGCTGCTCCTCACCCTGCCGGCCACGATCATCTGCAACGCGGTGCTCGCCTACCCCGTGTTCGGCCTCACGCGCCGGGTCGTGGGAGCGACGGCGCGCATGGAGCGCCCGCGGGAGGTGGAGCTCCTTGTCTGATGCACCGTACGGCGAGCGGCGCAACACCTCGACGCGCTTTCTGCCGCCCGATCCCACCGTCAGCGCGCCCTATCGGCTCACCCCGGGCCTGGCGTTGCGGGTCGGCGTGCTCGGGGTCGTCGCGCTCGCGGTCTTCGCCGTCCTGTTCTTCCGGCTCTGGTCGCTCCAGGTCCTCTCGGGCGCGCGGTACCTCGACGCGGCCCAGAACAACCAGTTGCGGGTGATCAGGGTCGAGGCACCCCGCGGCCCCATCCTCGACCGCAACGGCAGGGTGATCGTGGGCAACGTTCCCGGGTACGGCCGTCAAGCTGTGGGTCGGCGACATGCCGAAGAAGGAGGGGCGCTACCGGATGATCAAGCGCCTCGCCGCCGTTCTCGACGTGCCTGCGGGCCGCCTGGCGCGCGAGGTGGATGCGCGGCGCGTCGATCCCCTGACGCCGATCACGGTCAAGACGGCCCTCCACGACGACCAGGTCTTCTACCTGCAGGAGCATGCGTCCGAGTTCCCCGGCGTGCAGATCCAGCAGACCTACTTGCGCAGCTATCCCTATCAGTCGCTCGGGGCGCAGATCCTCGGCTACGTGGGAGAGATCTCGCCGTCCGAGCTGAAGCTGAAGCAGCGGCTGAAGCTCGACTATCGCGGTGGCGACAAGATCGGCAAGTCGGGCGTCGAGGCGACGTTCGACGAGTATCTCAACGGCACGGCGGGTGCCGCCCAGATTCGCGTCGACTCGCTCGGCCGGCAGCAGAGCCCTCTCGAGATCAGGCGAGACGCCCGGCCCGGGACCGCGGTGCGGCTGACGATCGACATCGGCGTGCAGCGCGCCGCCGAGCGGGCGATCCGGGAGGGCATCGCCCTGGCGCGGGCCAACAAGCAGTACAACGTCGCCGGCGGGGCGATCATCGCCCTCGATCCACGCGACGGTGCGGTGCGGGCGATGGCCTCGTACCCGACGTACAAGCCGTCGGTCTACGTCGGGCGCATCGACCCCGACAAGCTCGCTCCGCTCGTGAACGACGCGGCCGCGAAGGCGGCGAACTTCCCGGGCCTCAACCGGGTCACCCAGGTCGCCTACCCGCCGGGGTCGACCTGGAAGCCGGTCACCGCGCTCGCCGCGATGCAGGAGCACCTGCTCTCGCCGTACTCCTCGATCCAGTGCACGCCGACGGCCGAGTACGGCCGTGACAAGCACGTCTTCAAGAACTGGGATCCGTTCGTCAACCGTCCGATGAACCTGCCGGAGGCGCTCGCCACGTCGTGCGACACCTACTTCTACGACGTCGGCAACCGGTTCTACGAGGGTGGCTCGGCGGAGCGCAGCCGCCTGCAACAGTGGGCGCGGAAGTTCGGCTTCGGCGCCCCCACCGGCCTCGACATCGGCAACGAGGCGCCCTCGTGGCAGACGATCGTGCCGACGCCCGCCTGGCGGAAGAAGACGTTCACGACCGACTGGGACAAGGCCTGGAACCCCGGTGACTCGATCCAGCTCGCGATCGGCCAGAAGGACATCACCGTGACGCCGCTCCAGATGGCGCGCTTCTACGCGATGATCGCGAACGGCGGGAAGCTCGTGACGCCCTACGTCGTCTCGGGTGTGGAGCAGCCGGGCTCCAACCGGCAACAGCCGGTGACGCTGAAGCAGTTCCCTTCCGACCCACCGCGTGACGCCGGCGTCGACCCGGCCGCGCTCCAGGCCGTCCGTGAGGGGCTCTGGACCGCAACTCATTCGCGGGAGGGGACGTCGTCGGGTGTCTTCGGGACGTACCCGATCTCGATCGCCGGCAAGACGGGAACGGCCGAGAAGGTCGTCAATCTTCCCGGCTACCCCATCGGCCACCTCGAGGATCAGGCGTGGTGGTGCGGGTACGGGCCGTCCGACGACGCGCAGCTCGTCGTCTGCGCGGTGATCGAGAACGGCGGCCACGGATCGTCCGCCGCCGCCCCGGCGGCGCTTCGCGTCTTCGAGAAGTACTTCAACCAGAAGGCTCCCGGCACCCAGGCACTGGTGAACGTCGATTGATCGCCGACGCTCGACCCCGTCCCTCGCTGTTCCGGTCGCCCACGCTCGGCGCCTTCGACATCGCCTCGATCCTGCGGCGGCTCGACTGGTTGCTGCTTCTCGCGGTCGCGACGCTCGTCGGCTACGGGCTCTGGGCGATCGCAGGCATCACGAGGTTCGACGTCCTCGGCAATCCGGGCTACTTCGTCACGCGCCAGGCGATCGCGGTCGCCCTCGGCGGCGCCGGGATGCTCGTCGCGATCGTCGTGCCGCCGACGGTCTACCAGCGGCACTGGCGGATTCTGTACGGCGGCACGATCGGGGTGATGGTGTTCGTCTTCGTCTTTGCCGAGGCGGTGCGCGGGTCGAAGCGATGGATCGATCTCGGCCCGTTCCAGTTCCAGCCTTCGGAGTTCGGCAAGCTGTTCTTCGTGCTGGCGATCGCCGGCTTCCTCGTGGAGCGGGGGCGCCGGGTCGGCGAGCTCGGCACCGTCGCGACGGCGATCGGTCTCGGCCTCGTGCCGATGGGCCTCGTCTTCCTCCAACCCGACCTCGGTACTGCCCTCGTCTACGCGGCAGCGTTGACGGCGGTGTTGTTCCTGGCCGGGGTGCGGTGGCTGCACCTCGTCGTCCTCGGGGTCGGCGCCGCCCTGCTGATCACGAGTGTCCTCTGGTTCCTCCCGGCGGCGGGCGTCGAGGTGCTGAAGCCGTACCAGACGGCACGTCTGACGGGCTTCACGAACCCGGCGAGCGACCCGGGCGGCGTCACGTACAACGTGACCCAGTCGATTACGTCGGTCGGCGCCGGGGGTCTCTCCGGCCGCGGCGTCGAGGGTGCGAGCCAGACCCGCCTCGACTACCTGCCCGAGCACGCCACCGATTTCGTGTTCGCGTCTTTCGCCGAGCAGCGCGGATTCGTCGGCACCTCGATCCTGCTGCTCCTCTACCTCCTCGTCGTGTGGCGCGGCCTGCGCGTGGTGACGGTCGCCGGAGATCTCTACGGAGCTGTCGTCGCCGGTGGGATCGTCTTCGCGTTCCTCTTCCAGGTGTTCGTCAACGTCGGGATGACGATGGGCATCGCGCCCGTCACCGGCATTCCGCTCCCGTTCGTGACGGTCGGTGGATCGTCGATGGTCGCGAACCTGCTCGCGATCGGGGTGCTGCAGTCGATCCACGCACGTGGTCGCGCGGCAGGGGGGTACTAGTGCCGCTCGGGTTCGGCATCGGGGAGATCATCGGCCTCGTCCGAGAGACGCGCGGGCTCGAGGGCAGCGCGGGCAGGATCGCGATCGCCGGGCCCGGTGCGCGCGAGCTCGCGACCGAGCTCGCCGCCGGCGGCGACCCGTCCGCGATCGCCGTCGACGGCGACCCGCTCGAGGCGCTCGTTGCGGTCCGGCTGATCGAGGGCGACCCGTCCGAGGGCGATCTCGCGGCATTGCGCCGGATCTCGCGCGCCGGGACGCCGGTCGTCGTCGTCCGCCGGGGCGGTGGCGATGACCGCATCCCGTACGTCGTCGCCGGTGACGTGATCGAGGCCGCCGGCCAAGCGGTCTCTGTCGACGCTCTCGCGACAGCGATCGCCCGCGTCGCGGCGAAGAGTGCGCCTCCACTCGCGGCGCGCCTGCCGCTTCTTCGACCCGCTGTGACGCGACGGCTGATCAGCACCACCGCCGTGCTGAACGCCGCTGTCGCCGCCTCATCGGCGAAGCAGGCGCAGTTCCCGGTGCTGACGCTGGCGCAGGGCCGCATGCTGCTGCTGCTCGGCATCGCACGCGGTGAGGTCCTGCCGCGGGATCCCAAGCAGCTGGCAATCGCCTCCGGTCCGTCGCTCGCGGCCCCGGTCGGGGTCGGCCTCGCGACGCGGGCGCTCGTGCGGCGGCTTCCCGTCCGCGGCCCTCTCGTCCGGGCGGGGATCGCGTATGCGGCCACCCGCGCGCTCGGCACCGCCCGCAGTCGTCTCTGAACGAAGCGGTCGTCGCCGGGATCCTCCGGGGCGTGTCCGTCCGGACCGGGTCCTAGGATCGCATCGACACTGAGACGCGACGTGAGACGCGAAGGGAGTGCCGGTGCCGGACACGGAGCTCGCGGAAGAGTTGCTGCAGATCGAAGAGGCTGATGCATGGTTCGAATACCTGGAAGCGACGCGCGCCCAGTCCGAGACGCGCTACGCGGAAGTCGAGCCCTGGGCGTGGGCGCGGCTCAATCAGCGTCTCCGTGCCGTGCGCGCCCGTCGCGCGCGGCTCCGCCCCGCTGCCGCCTGAGCAGCAGCGTCGATCCGGGCCTCGTGGCCCGTGCGCTGATACCCTGCTGGACGAGGCCCATGAACATGGCCATGGTTTTCGACATCCGCTGCGCGAGGCCGGTATCCCGGTGGGATGCCATGCGCCCGCGCGCGCTACAACGAGGAGAGGCACTCTTTGCCCTGGTTCCGATGGAAGAACAAGAAGACAGCACAGGACGCGCCCGAGGGCGCAACGACAGAAGTTCCCGTTCCTCCGGCTGAGCCGGAAGCCGAGACGGAGACCACAGCAGCGGACGCGACCGCCACGGGCGAGGACGCCGAAGCGCTGAGAAAGCGACGTCGCCGGGGCAGCCGCGGCGGCCGCGGTCGCAAGCGGCCGGCCGCCGATGGGGCCGCAGAGCCCGCGGCGACAGCCGAAAGGGCTGCCAAGGAGCCGGCGCGGGAGAAGCCCGAGCGGAGCCAGCGCGCAGAGCGGGCATCCGATCGGCGGCGAACCGGTCAGGGCGGCAGCACTCAGCGACGCCGCCAGCCGCCGCGGCGAGCCCCGCTTCCCGCCGCGAAGCGCGAACTGCTGATCTCGGTCGACATCGGCGAGCAGCGCGTCGCAGTGATCGAGGACGACCGTGTCGCCGAGGTGTACCTCGAGCGCCCCGAGCGGCGCTCGATCGCGGGGAACATCTACCTCGGCGTCGTCGACAATGTGCTCCCCGGCATGGAGGCGGCGTTCGTCGAGATCGGGCTCGAGAAGAACGGCTTCCTCTACGTGGACGAGATCGTCGTGCCGGAGCTCGAGGGCAAGCGGCACCACGGCAAGAAGATCCAGGATCTGATCTCGCGCGGGGAGCAGCTGCTCGTCCAGGCGGTCAAGGATCCGATGAAGACCAAGGGCGCCAGGCTGACGACCGAGATCTCGCTGCCGGGGCGGTTCCTCGTCTACGTTCCGAACGGCGAGGGTCTCGGCGTCTCGCGCCGGCTCGAGGACGCCGAGCGCGCACGGCTGAAGGACATCATCAAGGGCCTCGACGTGACGGAAGGCGGCGTGATCGTGCGCACCGCCGCCGAGGGCGCCTCGGCAGAGGACGTCGAGCGCGACCTCGTCTTCCTGCAGCGGCTCTGGAAGACGATCCAGGCCCGCGCCAAGGCCGCCACCGCTCCCTCCCTCGTCTACCAGGAGGCCGAGCTGCCTCTGCGGATCGTCCGCGATCTCTTCGCCGGCGACTTCGTCGCTGCGCACGTCGACAACGAGCGGACACACAAGCGGATCGTCAGCTATCTGAAGAAGACATCGCCGCACATGATCGAGCGGGTGCACCGCTACAAGGAGAAGGAGCCGCTCTTCGAGAGCTCGGGGGTCGAGAAGGAGATCGCCTCGACGCTCGACCGCCGGGTCGACCTTCCCTCCGGGGGCTACCTCGTCTTCGACTACGCGGAGGCGTTCACCGTGATCGACGTGAACACCGGCCGCTTCGTCGGCTCGCGCTCGAAGAACTCGAACCAGCGGCTCGAGGACACGATCACGAAGAACAATCTCGAGGCCGTCAAGGAGGTCGTCCGGCAGCTTCGGCTCCGCGACATCGGCGGCATCATCGTGATCGATTTCATCGACATGGCGAACCCCAAGAACCGCGCCTCCGTCGAGGATGCCCTGCGGGCAGAGCTCGAGCGGGACCGGACGAAGACCTACGTCGTCGAGATCTCGCCCCTCGGGCTCGTCGAGATGACGCGCCAGAACGTCACCGACGGCCCGCGCGAGATCCTCACCCGCAAGTGCCCAACCTGCGCCGGTGACGGGATCGTCGTCTCCGACCACACCGTCGCGATGCAGGTCGAGCGGCGCCTGCGGTCGCTCGCTGCCCCCGGCAACCGGGTGCAGGCCTACCGCGTCGCACTTCATCCTCGCGTGCTCGAGCTCGTGGCAGGCCCGGGTGGCTCACGGCTCGCCGCGATCGAGGAGGCGACCCGCCGCCGGTTCCTGCTCGTCCCGGCCGAAGGTCACATCCACACGGATCACTTCGACGTCGTCGCCGAGGGCAAGCTCGTCGATCTACAGCCCACCTCGACGCTCGTCGAAGGCTCGACCGTCGAGCTCAAGCTCGGCGAGGTGGGCCGCTACGACGCCACCTCCGCAGCCGGCAAGATCGACGGCATCGAGGTCATCGTCGCCGAGGCGGCGAAGCTCGTCGGCAAGAAGGCAACCGTCACGATCGGCAGGGTGCTCGAAGGCCAGGCCTTCGCCACCCTCGTCCGCTCGGCGGATGCGGGCGAAGGGCCGATCACGTTCGAGAGCGAGGCCGAGAAGCCGACGCGTGCCCCCGCCCGCCGCAAGCCGGCAGCCGCACCCGAGGGCGGAGCGCCGCTGATGGACATCGACGACGACCTCGCAGCCGACGACGAGCTCGAGCCGATCGACGACGCCGATCTCGAGGACGGGGCGGCGGACGACGGTCGCGGCGAGGAGGCCGATCTCGACGAGCTCGACGACGACGAGTTCGCCGGCGACGAGCTCGCGGGCGAGGACACCGCAGCGGACGGGACGACGCCCGCCAAGAAGCGGACCCGCCGTGGCTCGCGCGGCGGCCGCCGCCGGCGCAAGCCCGCCGCCGCAGGAGCGGTCGAGGGTGGTGCTGAGACCGAGACCGGAGCCGAGGCACCCGACGATCTCGCCGCCCCGGTCAGCGCCGCCGAGGCAGTCGTCGTCGAGGCTGCCGAGACCGGTTCGAACGGATCGGTGAGCGAGAAGGCCAAGGTGCCGAGCAGACGTCGTACGTCGCGGATCCATGTCCCCGGCGACGCCGCGCCGGCGGCATCGCCCGAGGTGATCCACGAGGCGGTGGCCGAGGCGGCGCCCGACCTTGTAGAGGCGCCCGAGGCCGACCTCGAGGAGCACGACGAGGGAGCGTCGGAGAGCGCAAACGGGGCCGACGGTGACGGAGCGCCGGTCGTGAAGCGCAAGACGCGCCGCGGCAGCCGGGGTGGCAGGAACCGCCGCAAGAAGCCGGTCGTCGCGGGCGAGACAGAGGACGTCGCGGGGACAGAAGCGCAGTCCGAGGCGGACGGCGAAACGGCTGTCGCCGTGGCCACTGTCCTCACCGACGACGACACCGTCGAAGAGGTTCCCGCGGTCGCGGCCGCAACGGCTCCGTCGGTCGCGGACGAGCGTTCGCGAGACGAGCCGACGCCGGAAAAGGGCGAGGCCGGCTATGTCCCGATGTCGGAATGGCTCGACGACTTCGACCGCAGATAATGAGCCGCTTTCGCTACACTCCTTCGGCTCGCGGGCGCCTGCCCGCGTTTTCCGCGCCGGAGACCACACTCGCATGAGCTACGCAATCATCTCGCTCGGTGGCAAGCAATATCGCGTCAGCGAGGGCCAGCGGCTGCTCGTCGACCGGCTGCCGACGGAGGACGGCAAGACGTTCACGCCGGACGTGCTGCTCGTCGGTGGCGATGGAGCTCCGTCTCTCGCCCCGAAAGACGTCACCGTCACGGTCAAGGTTCTCGGGCAGCAGCGTGGGCCGAAGATCCGGATCGGCAAGTACAAGAAGCGGACCGGCTACAAGCGCCACACGGGGTTCCGCGCCGCGTTGACGCAGATCGAGATCGAGTCGATCGGGGGCAAGAAGCGTGCCGCAGCGGCGAAGCCGAAGGCGGCCGCGAAGCCCAAGGCGGCGGCGGAGGCAGCGCCCGTGACGGTCGAGGAGGATGAGGGCTAGATGGCGCACAAGAAGGGGCTCGGCTCCTCCAAGAACGGTCGCGACTCCGAGAGCAAGCGCCTGGGGGTGAAGATCTTCGCGGGTCAGGAAGTGAAGGCCGGGATGATCATCGTGCGCCAGCGCGGCACCCGGTTTCGGCCCGGTGAGGGTGTCGGCCTCGGCCGCGACCACACGATCTTCGCCAAGCGCGAGGGTGTCGTCGAGTTTCGCCGCTCCGGCGAGAAGCGCTTCATCTCGGTCAACGAGCTCGCGAGCTGAGCTCTCGCGCCTTCGCGGCGCGGTGATGCAGGGCTGCGCGGCCACACAGGTGACAGGGGTGCTGCTCGGATGAGCATGTTCCACGATCGCGCCCACATTCGCGTCAAGGCGGGACGGGGCGGGGACGGCGGCCTCAGCTTCCGGCGCGAGAAGTTCGTTCCAAAGGGAGGGCCCGACGGCGGGGACGGCGGCCGGGGCGGAGACATCGTCCTCGTCGTGGATGCACGCCTCCGCGATCTCTCCGCCTTTCGGTCGAAGACGGTGTACGCCGCCCAGCGCGGCGGCAACGGGCGCGGGACGCGCAAGCACGGTGCCGACGGCCAAGACATCGTCCTCGACGTGCCCGTCGGCACGCAGGTGACCGACGTCGCCGACGGCACCGTCGTCGCTGACCTCCGCCACGACGGGGCTCGAATCATCGTTGCCCGCGGCGGGATCGGCGGCCGCGGGAACTCGAACTTCGCCACGCCCACCCGGCAGACCCCGCGGTATGCCGAGACCGGCCAGCCGGGCGGCTCGTGCGAGCTCGAGCTGCACCTGAAGCTGATGGCCGACGCCGCCTGCGCAGGGCTCCCGAACGCCGGCAAATCGTCCCTCCTGCGGCGCATCTCGAACGCCAGGCCCAAGGTTGCGGACTACCCGTTCACTACCCTCGCGCCGATGCTCGGCACCGTCGACGGGCCCGACGGGCGCCAGCTCACCGTCGCGGACGTGCCCGGCCTGATCGAGGGGGCCAGCGAGGGCATCGGGCTCGGGCACGAGTTCCTCGCCCATCTCGAGCGCGCACGGCTCCTGCTGCACGTGATCGACGCGTCCGAAGGGGACGCGGACGAGCGCTACGCGGTGATCGACCGCGAGCTCGCAGCGTACGGCGCCGGCCTCGGAGAGAGGCCTCAGCTCGTCGTCCTCAACAAGTCCGACCTGAACCCCGCGCCGGCGCCTTTCACGGTGCAGGACGAGCGGATCGTGGCCGTGCACCGCGTCTCGTGCGCGACGGGAGCCGGCATCGACGAGCTGAAATCGCTGCTCTTCGGCCTCTGCCCCCAGGACGCTCCCGCGCCCGAGCCGCCCGCGGAGGAGCTGCCCGCATTCCTCGAGTACCGCCCGCGGCCTCCCGAACGGCGCCGGTACCGCGTGCTCCGCACCGGCCAGGGCTTCCGGGTCGTCGGCACGCCGCCGGAAGGAGAGGAGCTCGAGGAGGCGCTCAGGGACGCGGGTGTCAGGTCGGGCTCGGAGGTCGAGATCGGCGGCGAGGTCGTGATCTGGCAGTGAGTGGTGTCGGGATCCTGGGCGGTGCCTTCGACCCGCCGCACAACGGCCACGTCGCGCTCGCCGAAGAGGCGATCGAGCGCTTCGGCCTCGATCGGCTGCTCGTCCGTGTCGTCGCCGATCCAGGTCACAAGGAGGTCGAGACGGACGCGGCGATCAGGCTCGGGCTCGCCGAGCTCGCGTTCGCCCCGGTCGGCGAGGCAGAGGTGGCGCTCGACCCCTATGCGCGCACGGTCGACTCGCTCGAGGCACTCGCTCTCGACGATCCGATCTTTCTGATCGGCGCCGACGAGCTGGCGGCGTTTCCCGGCTGGACGCGACCGGACACCGTGCTCGAGCGCGCGCGCCTCGGCGCAGCGACGAGACCGGGCACGGACGGCGAAGACCTCGAGCGCGTGATCGGCTCGCTGCCGCGTCCGGATCGGGTCGAGCTCTTCCCGATCACACCGCACGACGTCTCGTCCTCCGAGGTGCGCAAGCGTGTCGCAGCCGGACTGCCGATCGACGATCTCGTGCCCGCCGCGGTGGCCGCGGAGATCGATCGCCTCCGGCTCTATCGCCGCGCGTGATGTCCGCGAGACACGGGTACACTGCGCTCCGACCGAAGGTAGGGCGATCCATGACCGCCCCGCCACGCCCCGAGGAAAGCTGACCGACCTGACATCACTCGAGCAAGCTCGCCGCATCGCCGCCCTCTGCGAGGAGAAGCTGGCGACCGACGTCACCATCCTCGACATGCGGACGGTGTGCGACTACACCGATTTCTTCGTCATCGCGACGGGGAACAACACGCGTCAGGTGAAGGCGATCAGCGACGAGGTGCATGTGGCGATGAAGCGTGACTACGGCCTCTTGCCGCGGGCGCTCGCCGGCGAGCGCGAGGCGACATGGATCGTCGCCGACTACAACGACTCCGTGCTCCACGTCTTCACGGACGAGATGCGCTCGTACTACCGGCTCGAGGATCTCTGGAGCGACGTGCCGAAGCTCGAGGCAGCTGCGACCGCCTAAGGTTCCACGTAGCTGTTCCGGCCAGCTAGGTGCTCCGTCCCGGCTTCGAGCCGCGACACCCGGAGCGGCGTCGAACGAGCGGACGCATTCGCATGGCAGCATCTACAATCTCGGTGCTGGGGCCGTAGCTCAGCTGGGAGAGCGTCTGGCTGGCAGCCAGAAGGTCAGGGGTTCGAGCCCCCTCGGCTCCATCCGAAACCCGCCCCGCGTGGCGGGTTTCGACATTCTGGCACCCGCGACCTCGTGGGCGTGGAATGTGCCTGGTTCACCTCCGCCGCCCGCCCCGGGCCTCGCGGCGCGTTTCTCTAGGCTGGTCCCATGTCCGCGGACTCGGCTCTTCGCGCGAATGTGCGCCTGCTCGGCGACCTGCTCGGGCGGGTGCTCGTGGAGCAAGAGGGTGAGGGTCTGCTCGACGACGAAGAGCGAATTCGCGCCCTCGCCCGCGATGCCCGCACGACCGGGTCACGGGCCGCGCTCGGCGATGCAGTTGCCGCGCTCGGGTTGGAGCGTCAGGCCGCCGTGCAGCGCTCGTTCGCGCTCTTCTTCCAGCTCGCCAACATCGCCGAGCAGCACCATCGGATCCGCCGCCGGCGCGAGTACGAGGCCGAAGGTCGCGTTCAGCGCGAATCGCTCGCGGACGCGTTCGCACAACTCGAGCGCAGCGGTGTCGACGCGGCCGCGCTCGCGGCTGCGGGCAGCCGGCTGCGAGTCGAGCTCGTGCTCACGGCGCATCCGACCGAGGCGACACGCCGCACCGTCCTCGAAGCGCATCGCCGCGTCGCGGCGCTCCTGGCCCGGCTCGACGACGACGGGATTCCGGGATCCGAGCGGCGTCGCGTCGAAGCGAGCCTCGCCGAGGAGATCACGCTGCTCTGGCAGACCGACGAGGTGCGCTCCAAGCGCCCTCGGGTCGTCGACGAGATCCGGCAGGGGCTCTGGTTCTTCGAACAGAGCTTCTGGAACGCCGTTCCCGACCTCGAGCGCGCCCTCGCCGACCGGCTGCAGGGAGCGGGAGAGGCGCTCCGGTTCGGCAGCTGGATCGGCGGCGACCTCGACGGCAATCCGAACGTCGGGCCGGAGACGATCGAGGATGCGCTCGAGCGTGGGCGCCGGCTCGCCCGTGAGCTGTACCGCGCCGAGCTGACCTCGCTCGGAGCGGCGTGGGGGATGTCGACCACCGTGATCGGCGACGTACCCGAGCGGAGCGGCGACGACGAGCCGTTCCGCGCCGCGCTCGTCGAGGTCTTTCAGCGGCTCGGCGACGACTCCTACCCCGACGGACCGGCGCTCCTCGCCGACCTGGATGCCCTCGACGCCCTGCTCCGCGCCCATCGGGGCGGGCGGATCGCCGACGGCAGGCTCGCCGACCTGCGCGCGCGGGCCCGGACGTTCGGGCTCCACCTCGCCAAGCTCGACCTGCGCGTTCACGCGTCGGCCGTGCGCGCGCCCGATGAGAGGCTCCGCAGCACCCTCGCAGCGGGTGCCCGGGTGCAGGCCAGGCACGGCGTGCACACAGCCGACAGGCTGATCGTCTCCATGACCCAGACGGCCGACGACGTCCTCGACGCGGAGGCGCTGGCCGCGGAGGCGGGCGCGGTGCTGCAGGGCGTGCCGCTGCTCGAGACGATCGGCGACCTGAGGGCCGCCGGCCCTCTCATCGAGGAGATCCTCGATCGCAGTCCGCGGTCGAAGCTCGAGGTGATGGTCGGCTACTCCGACTCGGGCAAGGACGGTGGCTACCTGACGGCGCAGTGGGAGATCTACCGCGCCCAGGAGGAGTTGACGAGGATCACGGCCGCCCGCGGTGTCGAGCTCACCGTCTTCCACGGCCGTGGAGGATCGGCCGGCCGTGGGGGCGGCCCCACCCACGCCGGCATCCTCGCCCAGCCGCCGGGCGCCGTGGACGGGCGGCTGAAGCTGACCGAGCAGGGCGAGACGATCGCGTTCAAGTACGGCCTTCCCGGGTTGGCGGAGCGGAATCTCGAGGCCGCCGTGGCCGCGACGTTGCTGACGGCGTTCCCGGACGTGGCCGGCCTGGAGCCGCCGAACGCCGGCGCCCGCGACACGATGGACGAGCTCGCCGGCGTCGCCAATGCCGTGTACCGCGCGCTCGTCTGGGACGACCCGGGCTTCCCGGCGTTCTTTCGCAGCTTTACCCCGGTCGACGAGCTCGCGCTGCTCGAGATCGGGTCACGGCCCGTCTCACGGCCTGAGGCCGCAGCCACCGGGGAGCTCGAGGCGCTGCGTGCGATCCCATGGGTGTTCGCCTGGACGCAGAATCGCTGCCTGCTACCGGCCTGGTTCGGCTGTGGGTCGGCATTCCACGCCTACGGGCTCGAGGGAGAGAGGCTCGCCTGGCTGCGGCGGCTCTATGCGCAATGGCCGTTCTTCCGCGCGCTGCTCGAGAACCTCGAGATGACGCTCGCCAAGTCGAGCTTCGAGATCGCCGAGGCGTACATGTCGCTCGTGCCGGAGCGCGTCGACCCCGATCGGTTCTGGGAGGTCTTGTCCTCCGAGCACCGGCGCACGGTGGATGCAGTGCTGACGATCGTCGAAGCGGACCAGCTGCTCGACCGGCACCCGGTCGTCCAGCGCTCGATCCGCCTCCGCAACCCGTACGTCGATCCGATGAACGCGATCCAGGTGGAGCTGCTGCGGTCGTGGCGGGCAGGCGACGAGGCGGCACGGCGACCGTTGCTTCGCTCGATCGCCGGCATCGCGGCAGCCTTGCGCAACACGGGATAGCGGCGTGCAAGACGAGAAGGGCCCGCGCTGCGGGCCCTTCTCGGCGTTCGGATCGGTCTGGGTGCTACGCGGCGAGGACGACGTCGTCGCCGTCGGCCCGCACGACGTCCTTCAGCTGGTGCTGGAGGCGCGTCAGCGCGCGCGACTCGATCTGGCGGACGCGCTCGCGAGTGAGGCCGAGCTCCTTGCCGATCGCCTCGAGCGTCCACTGCTCGCCGGCAAAGCCGAACCGAAGCTCGAGCACGCGGCGATCGGGCTCCTGCAGAGCCTCGACGGCGCGACGCACCTCGAGTCGCTGGAGCGTCTCGTCGGCCTCGTCGGCCGGGTCGACCGCGCTGCGGTCCGCGAACAGGTCGCCGAGCTCACCGTCACCGTCCGAGCCGACCGACTGGTTCAGCGACACCGAGGCGTCGGCTGTCGAGAGAGCCTCCTCGACGTGCGACTCCTTCAGGCCCGTCTCCTTGGCGAGCTCCTGGATCGTCGGCTCCCGCTCGAGCTTCACCTCGAGGCGCTGACGCGCCCGGGCGAGCTTCTGCTGCCGCTCCTGCACGTGCACCGGCACGCGGATCGTGGCGCCCTGGTTGGAGATGGCGCGCTGGCATGCCTGGCGAATCCACCACGTGGCGTACGTGGAGAACTTGTAGCCCTTGCGCCAGTCGAATTTCTCGACGGCCCGGTTGAGCCCGATCACGCCGTCCTGGATCAGGTCGAGGAACGGCACGCCGTGCCCGCGATACTTCTTGGCGATGGAGACGACGAGGCGGAGGTTCGCGTTGATCATCCGCTCCTTCGCGGTCTTGTCACCGCGCTCGACGCGCTTCGCGAGGGCGACTTCCTCGGCGGCGGTCAGCAGCTTGTGCTTGCCGACGTCCTGGAGGAAGAGCTGGAGCGAGTCCGTCAGCACCTGGGAGGCGTCCGCGGTCCAGGCGGCCTCCTCCGCGGCGGCGACTGCATCCGTCTCATCCGCGTCATCGGCGGCGTCGACCGGGATCGCGCGGTCGGCCAGTGCGGCCCGTACCTCGTCGAGGGCGGGCTCGTCGAGATCGAGCTCGAGCGCCAGCGCCTCGAGCTCAGAGGTCTCGACCCGGCCGCGCTCCTGCGCGTCGGTCAGGAATGTGTCAATTGCGGGGATGTCGATCGTGGTGGTCAGCGTGAATCCTTTCGCTCAGTCGATCGTGCTCTGTTTGTCGTCGTGCGCGCGCGTACTCCCGGCGCTCGCTTTTCATTCGGTAAGTCCCGTTGACATCGTTCGCTTCGGAGCCCGCGGCGCGCGGCTCCGTCAAACGCGCTCCCGCGGGAACGATGTCATCACAGTGTATAACGATTTCCAGCTACTGAAATTCCCCATGAGCGGGACTTTTCCTTCTCCTTACAACTTCCGGCCCGGGTGCGGCAGCTACAGTCCGCGTCGGCTCGCGCCGCATTCAGCCATGAAACGCGCGTTCTCATGAGTATGAACGACCTTCTCGCCGGCCGCTACGAGCTGCGTGCTCGCATCAGCAAGGGCGGCATGGGCGCCGTCTGGGGCGCGTATGACCGCCGTCTCCGGCGCGATGTCGCAGTGAAAGTGCTTCACCCCTGGATAGCCGAGGACGTGGAGCTGCGGCGTCGGTTCGCGCGTGAGGCACGCGTTCTCGCACCGCTCGAGCACGAGCACATCGTCCGCCTCTACGACTACGGCGAGGATGGCGAGACGCCGTTCCTCGTCATGGAGCTGATCGTGGGAGCCAGCCTCGCCGAGGTCGTCCGCGGTCGCGTGCTCGCCTGGGATCGCGTCGGCGAGCTCGCCGGGCCGATCGCAGACGCGCTCGCATACGCGCACGGCAGAGGGATCGTCCATCGCGACCTCACACCCGCCAACGTCCTGATCGAGCGTGCGAGCGGGCGTGTCGTCGTCTCGGACTTCGGGCTCGCCAGGCTCGCCCGCTCCTCGACCAGCGTCACGACGCAGGGAATGCTGCTCGGGACGCCGGAGTACTGGTCGCCGGAGCAGGCGCGTGGCCGCGACAGCGGCAGTGCGACCGACATGTACGCCTTCGGCTGCCTGCTCTTCGTACTGCTCGCGGGTCGGACACCGTTCGAAGGCGACGACCGGCTGGCCGTCGGTCTCCGCCGCGCCCACGAGGATGCCCCTTCGCTCTCGTCGTGCGTCGCAGATCCGCCCGAGGAGGCCGTCGCGCTGGTCGATGGGCTGCTCGCCGGCGACCCGGCGGCGCGCCCCACGGCGCTGGACGTGCTCGAGCTGCTCGGAGTCGAGCCGTCGGTGATCGGCGCGGAGGCCGCCCACGCAGTCGCTGCCGCGGAACAGACGACGGCGGTGTTCGCGAGCCCGCCCCCGACCGCGATCGTCGAGCCTCCCAAACGGCATGCCGCCCGGCGTGGCCGGCGTGGCCGGCGCATGGTCGGCGTCGCGGTCGGAATCGTCGCCGCGGCGGCGCTCGCGTTCGTCGGCGCGACGATCGCGAACGCCGACCACGTGGTCGAGGTCCCCCGCGTGACCGGGATGACCGTGGCGCAGGCGCGTGCCGCGCTCGCGGAGGCGGCACACGTCGACCCTGCGGAAGCGCCGATCGTGGTCGGAGGGCGCGCATATTCCGAGTCCGTTGCGATCGGGCGCGTGCTCGCGCAGACGCCTCGCCCCGCGACGCGCGTCGAGCGCACCGCGCTCGATCTCGTCGTTCGGGTCAGCCGCGGCACCGCCTTCGCGGTCGTGCCGGACGTCGAGGGGGCGCCACAGCGAGACGCCGCGGCCGCGTTCCGGCGCACCGGCTTCGCCGTCAGTGTGCGGGACGAGGAGTCGTGGGAGGTGCCCGAGGGTCACGTGATCTCGAGTGACACCGCTCCCGGTGCCGAGGCACGTCGACCGGGCCCGATCGGGCTCGTCGTCTCGAGCGGCCCCCCGAGAGCGCCGGTTCCCGACGTCCGGGGCGCCACCGCGGACGATGCGGTTGCACGGCTCGACGGCAGCTTCGAGACGGAGATCGTCGAGGAGGGCTCGGACACGGCGCCGGCCGGCTCCGTTCTGCGCCAGTCACCGGACCCGGGTGCCCGCGCGGTGCTCGGCTCGAAGGTGACACTCACGATTGCGCGCGCGCCGGAGTGGCTGACGACGTGGTCGCAGAGCGGGGCGGGCTCGTACGACTCGGACAGCGTCGAGGTGGCCGCGGCTGAGGGCGAGTGGCGCATCGTGGTCGAGCTGCATCCGCGCTACCTGATCTTCGGCTCCGGCTCTGCTGCAGTGTCGTGGGAGGGAACCGGCGCAGGTGAGATCGGCCTCGACCAGGTCGGCTCGGACGAGGTCGCACCGCTGAGCGGTGCTGGCTCGTACACGTTGCACGTGCGCCCGCACGGTAGGGTCAGCTGGACCGTCCGCATCGAGCAGCTCGGCTAGCCTCGTGAACCGCATCTGCGTCTTCTGTGGAGCCGCGACGGGGAACGATCCGATCTATGCGAGGGCCGCCGCGGCGCTCGGCCGCACGCTCGCTGCCCGGTCGATCGAGCTCGTCACCGGGGGCGGCAAGGTGGGGCTGATGGGCGTGGTCGCCGACGCCGCGCTGGAGTCCGGCGGACGGGTGATTGGGGTCATCCCGCGCGGCCTCGAGGAGCGCGAGGTCGCCCATCGCGGACTGACGGAGCTCCACGTCGTGGAGACGCTCCACGAGCGAAAGGCGCTGATGCACGAGCTCTCGGACGCCTTCGTCGCGCTTCCCGGCGGCTTCGGCACCCTCGACGAGCTCGCCGAGGCCGTCACCTGGGCCCAGCTCGGGATCCACGAGAAGCCGATCGGACTGCTCGACGTGGCCGGGTATTTCGGCCACTTCCTCGCGCATGTCGATTCGGCCGTCGCCTCCGGGTTCGTCTCCTCCGCCCACCGCGACCTCCTGGCGGTGGACGCCGATGTCGCGGCGTTGCTCGACGAACTGCGGGAACGAGCACGTCGATCCTGAAGGCCGCCCTGGGGTGAGGTGGGCCCACCTCACCCCAGGGCGCGCAGCTCCGTCGGTTAGGTCCCGACGATCGTGATCGTGCGTGTCACCGCGTCGCCCCTCGCCGTGTTGGCGTCGGCGGTCACCGTGTACGTCTTGCCCTTCGCGACCGTCAGCCCGGTCACGCGATAGGCGATCGTGCAGTCGCTCCCGAGCGTGAGCTGTGGCTGGGAGTAGGCGACCGTCTTACCGGCGAGCTTCGTGGTCGACGAGAGGCCGACCCGCGCGCCCACCGGGTTGTTGACGCAGAAAGGCCGCAGGTAGACCGTCACGGCAGGGTTCTTCGTCCCACCCTTGACGCTCAGCTTTCCGTTCACGGGATTCAGCGGCTTGGCCGCGGACGCGAACCTCGGCTGGGCCGGCTTCGGGGTGCCGGTCGTCCGGTAGATCCCACTCTGCCAGGGGCTGCCGGCCGAGTCGCGCGTCACGAACCAGATGAACATCGGGACGCGCTTGTCCTTCTTGGCGATGTCGATCGCCTGGGTCAGATACGACGCCTGCTGCGCATCGGTGACGCCCCTCGGCTCGCCCGGCTTCGTCTCGTTGCCGTACTCGCTGATCCAGACCGGGATGTTCTTGCGCCCGAACCATGTGTCGAGGGACGTCTCGAACTTCGGCAGCGAGGTGAGAGCCACGTTGGGCCATAACACCTTCTGTGTCGGCTTCTGGTTCACCGGCACGGGGTAGGGGTGCTGCGCCCAGGCATCGAACTTGAGCTTCTTGTTCGCCTTGGCGACCAGCTGGGCGAACGTTCCTGGCCGCACCGAATCGCTCGCGCCTCCGACCTTCTTGTCCCTGCCGCTCGAGGACGTCTCGCCGATCGCGACGAGCGCCTTCGGGCTCCCGGCCTTGATCCCCGCGTATCCGGCGGCGGCGAGCTTGGCGTAGGCCGCGGCGCTCACGATCTGCCCCTTCGAGTTGAACTGTGGCGTGAGGAACTGGGCCAGGTTCGACTCGTTCCAGATCCCGTAGAACCGCACGAACGGATACCCGGCATTGCGCCCCGAGTAGCGCGACGCAACCGCCTTGGCAAAGTTCTGGAACGTGCCCACCGAGGTGGGAAGGACGTTGGGTCCCTTGCCGCCGTTCGCCCACTTGGGCGTTCCCCAGAGCGTGATCAGGACCTCGGAGTCGCGCGCCTGCGCGTTCCGCACGAATTCGTCGAGATCGTCGAACTTGTATGCGGGGTCGAACGGATCGGCCGCGTTCGCGGGCTTGGTCGGCGCCACGTCGGCCCAGGTCACGAGCGTCCGCAGGACGGAGGCGTTGTTCGTGGCGGTAGCGATGTCCATCTCGCTCTGCCGCTCGGTGTCGAAACGGAGCATGGGGTCGTCGTGAAAGCCGATCCACATCCGGTCTGCAGAGGCTGCAACCGGGGCGAGAACGGCCGCGACGAAGATGGCGGCGATGATCGGAACGAGACGCATAGGCTTCCTCCTTGGAGGTTTCAGGGTTCGGATAAACGGTACCGCGGGCCTATGAGGTGTCTGTAAGAGCCGGCCCCTGCGGACATTCGGCACAGAGTTGGCACATACCTGCCTGTGTTGTCTCCCTAGCGTGAATGGCGTCAAACACACGCACTCGAAGGAGGGAACATGGACGCAGCACTTGCGCTTGCAGGGCCCTATGCGGCTCCGGCGCTCGCTTTCACGGGCGAGACCGCGGAAACGGAAGACGTCGTCTGGTGGGTCGTTGTCGTGGGTTTCGCGTACGCCGTGGCGCTCGCCTGGGCGACCTGGTGCCGCCACAACGGCGGCAGCGCCGAGATCTCGTTCGGTTGGACCGGGTTCAAGGTTGTCTGCCGCAGCTCCTAACGACCGGCACGGGAGGGCGGGCCGCCCCCGCCCTCCTCGGTCATCGGCGGTCCCGCTCGTCGCCGTCGGGGCCTGGAAACGGTTTGGCGCCGCCGCGGCGCTCGCCGGGGTCGACCTGCGCGTCGATGCAGGCTCGATCGTCGGCGTCGTCGGCCCGAACGGATCGGGCAAGACGACACTCCTCCGCGCAGCGGCGGGCCTGCTCGCGCTCGATGCGGGCTCGCTCAGGGTTGGCGGAGCCGCCGCCGGGTCGCCCGCCGCCCGGGTTGCAACGGCCCTCGTCCCGGACGAGCCGACCGGGTTCGACGAGCTGACGCTTCGAGAGCTCGTTTCGCTCGTCCACGCCCTCTGGCAGGCGGATGAGCGTGCCGCCGCCCGCGCGGACCTGATCTCGGCCGCGTTCGGCCTCGACGAGCCGCCTCGATCACCGCCTCGGCACGCTCTCCCGAGGGCTCCGCCGCCAGGCGAGCGTCGTTGCGGCGTTCTCGCTCGCACCGCCTCTCGTCCTCGTCGACGAGGTCACGGCGACGCTCGACCCCGAAGCGGTCGTCGTGCTCGGCGAGGCGGTTGCTGCCCTCGCTGCGCGCGGATGTGGCGTTCTGCTCGCGACCCAGGACCTGCATTTCGCGGAGCGGGCGTGCCACGAGGTCGTGCTGCTCCACCGCGGCGCGGTGCTCGAACGCGGCGAGCCGGATGCGCTGTGTGCGCGCCACGATGCCGGATCCCTCGAGGACGTCTTGCTCTCAGCCCTTGGTGACCGGCGCCTGCGCCGGCGAGTACGAGATGCTTTCGACGCTCTGTAACGCCGTCGCCCGCTGCCACTGCCGGCGCCTGCGGGCCGCGGCCGCTGCAGCGCCGTTACCCGCCGCACTTGTCGGCGTCCTCGTCGTCCTCGCGCCCACTGCGCTCGTCCGGGTCGGGCGCGCCGTCGGCGGTGCGTTGGTCGGCGCCGCAGGCGATCCCGGCGTCACGGACGGCGTGGTGCTCGGCCCGCTGCTGGCGGCCTCCGTCGCGGGAGCCGCCCTCGCGCTCTCGCTGCCCGAGCGATCCGCGTTCGGACAGCAGCTCGCGGCCGGGCCGTTCGGCGATCTGGCGGTCGTGTGCGCAAGCCTCCTCGTGCCGGCACTCGTCGCGGCGTTCACGGTGGTGCCGTCTCTCGTGGCCGTGTGCGTCGGCCTCGCACTCGAGTTGCCGGGAGGTCCGAGCTCCGGTGTGGCGCTGGCTATCGCGACCCTCGCCGGCATCCCGGCGGGTGCGATCGTGGCCGAAGGCGGCCTGGCGGCTGCGCGCGGCCGGCCTCGGCGCGCGCTCGCCGTCACCGGCGGCGCGCTCGCGTGGTTCGCGGCCTGCCTCGCCTCGGGCGGCGGTGCCCTCGGGCCGCTGGCGCCGGTCGGCGGGTCGCTCGGCGGCTCGGTGCCGGGCTGGCTTGCGATCCTGCTCGGAGCGGGCACCGCCGTGGTGCTCGGCCTCGCCTGGGTCGGGCTCGCGGCAACGCGACCGGCGAAGCGAATCCCTGGGGCGCGGGGAGGAGCCACCGGCTCTCGCCGGGTCGTGCCTTGGGTGGTGGATCCAGTCGGGAGAGTGGCCTCGTGATTCCGGTGGCGGTGGCGGTGCTCGTGAGCCGCCGGGACGACGTGCGGCTCGCGACGGTGGGAGCGATCGGTTTCGGGACGGCCGGGATCGCCGTTGCCGGCTCGAGCGGCGTGCCGACTCCAACCGGCTTCCTGCTCGCGACGACAACGGCATTGCTCGGCTCGCTGCTCGGCGCCCTGGCCGCCTGCGGCATCCTGCTGCAAGGGCGCTGGCTTTGGCTCGGTGGGTCTCGAGGGACGGCGGCGGTCACGCGCGCCGCCTGCCTCGTCGGGCTCGTCGGCTCGGCGCTGCCCGTGGCGCTGGTCGGCGCGTTCGCAGCGGTCGCGACGGGCGTGAGCTGGGGGGCCCTTGGGTTCGTCTCGGCACTCGTGGTACTCGGCTCGGCAGCGGCGCTCGCCGCTGGGGGCCTCGTTCCGTGGAGCGGCGAAGGAGTCGGCGACCAGCTCGCGACCTTCGCGGCACTCGCCACGGTCGCGATCGCAACCTCGCTCGCGATCGGCATCGTCGCGCCGAGGCTCGTCGCTGCAGGCCTCCCGGGGCCGGCAGTCGCGCTGCTCGCCTGTGCGGCCTTGCTGGGCGCGGCCGGCACGGCGATGTGGCATCGGCTGGAGGCCGGTACCTGATGCTCGTGGACACCGACTCCCTGGCACTCGCGCCCGGCGTCGCCCTCGATCGCGGGAGGTTGGCGGATCAGGTTCGTGGAGCTGCGTGGCCGCTCAACGCGAGCGGCGCCTTCGTGCTCTGTCGCGCTGGAGTACCGGTCGGCCAGGTCGTCAGGGAGATCGCCGACGCGTTCTCGTTGCCCCCGGAAGCCGCCCGCGGCGATCTCCTGCGCTTCGCCTGGCGCCTGAACGCGCTCGCCCTCGTCAACATCGAGCGCGGAGAGACACGGCGGGCGCGGCTCGTCGAGTGGCTCGTTCTCGCCGCGCGCCTGGCTCCGGCGGGAGCCTTACCGGCCCCGATCGCGAGGCGTCGAGCCCTCGACACCCGCACGTGCCGCGGGCCGTCGCGAGCAGCCTCGGCGCCACGGCCGCCCGCGCCGCGTCGTGCTCGCGGCCACGGCGACACTCGTCGCACTCCAGGTCGCGGTGCTCGCAGGCGTCCTCGCGCTCGACGGGTCACTCGCGCTCGGGCTCGGCGCGGGGCTCGGACTCGGGCTGCACGAGGCTGGGCATGCAGCCGCGCTTCGCGGCGTCCCGAGCGCCCTCGTCACGCGGGGCCGTCGCACCTATGTCCTGCATGCCAGGGTCGACGCGACACGCCGCTCCGCCGTCGCCGTGGCAGGGCCATGCGCCGCCGCCGGCCTAGGCGTCGCCGTCATTCTCGGGGGAGCGGCGCTCACGGCGCCTGCACTCGCGCTCGCCGGCTGTCCGCTCGCCGCACACGCGTTCGCTCTCACGGTCGCCGGCGGCGACGGACGGATCGCATGCGGGCTCTGAAGGCGTTCCTGCTCGGGCGCGATCTCAGTCGGCATCCTCGCGTATGCCCTCGTCGCGGCACTCGCCGTCGCGGCGCAGGCGGGAGGACGCACCCTCGACATCGCTCTTGGCCCGCTCATGCTCGTCTCGGTCGTGGACGAAGGCCGAGCGACGGAGACGACGTTCGGCATCGGGCTCCTCGTGCTCGCATTCGTGGGCGGCCTCGCAAACCTCGCGGCCGCGCACCTCATGCGGCACCGTTCCCGGCGCGCTGACGATCGCGTAGACTGACGAGGCATGGTCTGGGAGATCGTCTTCATGCTGATCATTCTGAAAATCCCGATCGTCTACCTGTGCGTCGTCGTCTGGTATGCGATCAAGGCTGAACCGTTGCCCCCCGACGAACGCGAGGCTGCTCCAGTGCTTTCCGACACACCCCCGCCGGGTGGGCTCTCCCACCGCCAGCGCGCGGCCGGCCGCCGGCCCGTGCGCCCGCATACACCGGGCCGTTCTCGTGGCACCTCGCCGCTTCCGCAGCGGGGCGGGGTGCGCGCATGAGCACTCTCGAGGCTCGGCGCGATCGACACTCTGCGACCGACGTCGTCGCGGGTCTCCTCGCAGTCGCATCCATCGTGCTCTCGGCGATCGCGATGGGATTCGGCCTGATCCTGGAGATCGACGCGCGGCCGGCCCGATCCGCCTTCTTCGCGATCATCCTCGCGCTCGTCTCGGCGCGGATGAGCGCCCGCTACCAGTCCCTGGCGCTCAAGGCCGTGTTTGTTCGCGATGGTGGGCTGGGTGGTCGGGATGACCCTCGCCGTGATGACCGAGAACCCGCTGATCTGAGCCCCTTCGAGTCCGTCGGGACCGGTACAACAACGCAATGAGCACGGTCGACCTCAACGGTCTCAATGCGGGATACGTCGCGCAGATGCTCGAGGCCTACCTCGACGCACCGGCGAGCGTGCCCGACGAGTGGCGCGTGCTGTTCGAGACGCAATCCGGCTGCGGTCTCGGCTTCGCTTCCCGGCCTCGCCGGCTTTCTCCTCAGCGCGCTCCGAACGGCGCCGAACGGTGCCCGTCCCGGAGGACGTCGCGCCCGCGCCACAGGCCCCCCCAGAGGGAGTCCGCCCGCGCCGCGTCCCCGCGGCTTCGGCCCCACCGCCTCCGCACCGGTCGCCGCTGCGCCTGCACCGTCACGTCCGGTAGCGCCTGCGCCGGACCGGCCCCGCCTCCGCGCCGGTTGCCGCTGCGCCTGCACCGCCACGTCCGGCGGCGCCTTCCCGGAGCCAGGGCCTGCGGCGACAGAACCGTCGGCCGGGCCGGTAGAGGAAGCTCGACCCCGACCAGCCACCGCCGGGGCGGTCGACGAGACCCTCCTCGGCGGCGTTGCCGCGGCGATGGCACTCGTCAAGGCCTACCGGATGCACGGCCATCTCGCCGCCCGGCTCGACCCGCTCGGCTCCGAGCCGATCGGCGATCCGGCCCTCGACGAGTCCCGGCTCGTGCCGCCTCTGACGCCCGAGCTGCAGGCGCGGATACCCGCTTCGTTGCTCCGCCTCTACGTCGGAGGCGAGACCCTGCTCGAGGCGCTTCCGCTCCTTCGCGCCGTCTACACGGGCTCGATCGCCTACGAGATCGAGTACATCTCCGACCACGCCGAGCGCGTCTGGCTCCGCCAGGCGATCGAGTCCGGGCGCTTCAGACAGCCGCTCGAGCCCGACGAGCGACAGGCGCTCCTCCAGCGCCTCTCCCAGGCCGAAGGGTTCGAGCAGTACCTCCGCCGCTCGTTCCTTGGCCAGAAGCAGTTCTCACTCGAGGGTCTCGAATCGCTCGTCCCGATCCTCGACGAAACGATCTCGCTGGCGGCGGCGGGGGGCGCCCACGAGGTCGTGATCGGGATGGCTCATCGGGGCCGGCTCAACGCCCTCGTCCACACGGTCGGCCGCTCGTATCAGTCGATCCTGCGCGAGTTCGAAGGCGAGCGCTCGATCGATGCGCTCGTCGTCGACCCCGAGGGCGGTACCGGCGACGTCAAGTACCACCTGCCCGCATCCGGCACGCGCGTCACCGCGGCCGGCGAGATCGACGTCACGATCGTCCCCAACCCGAGCCACCTCGAGGCCGCCGACCCCGTCGTCGAAGGTCGCGCGCGCGCCGAGCAGACCGACCGCTCGACCGGCGCCGGCATCCACGATCCCTCCGTCGCGCTGCCCGTGTTGATCCACGGCGACGCCGCCTTCCCCGGCCAAGGCGTCGTTGCCGAGACGCTCAACCTCCAGTCGCTCGAGGGGTACGCGACGGGCGGGACGCTGCACGTGATCACCAACAACCAGGTCGGCTACACGACCGACCCGACCGAGAGCCGCTCGACCCGCTACTCGAGCGACCTCGCCAAGGGATTCGACGTCCCGATCGTTCACGTCAACGCAGACGACCCCGAGGCGGCGCTGTCGGCCGTTCGGCTCGCTCTCGCCTATCGCGCCGAATTCGGCCACGACTTCGTGATCGACCTCGTGGGCTACCGGCGCTTCGGCCACAACGAGCAGGACGACGCGTCGTACACCCAGCCTCTGATGGTGGAGAGGATCCAGCGCCAGCCGACCGTCCGCGCCGTGTACGCGCAGCGGCTCGTCGAAGACGGCGTGATCACGGCCGAGGAGGCGGAGAAGATCGTTGCCGATGTGACCGCCACGCTGCGGGCGGCGCACGAGCAGCTCCGGACGGCGATCGGCACAGGCGCCTCCCCCGGCGGCAGCGAGACCGCGCCGCGCCGGCGATGACGGGCGACGCCGTCGTCACCGCCGTTGCCGCCGACCGACTTCGTGCACTCAACGAGCAGCTCCTGGCCGTCCCGGACGGTTTCACGATCAACGCGAAGCTCGCGAAGCAGCTCCTGCGCCGCCGCGAGACGATCGACGAGGGCGGGATCGACTGGGGTCAGGCCGAGGCCCTCGCGTACGCCTCTCTCCTCGAGGACGGGATTCCCGTTCCGCCTCTCGGGTCAGGACACCGAGCGGGGAACGTTCGCCCACCGCCATCTGATGTTCCACGATCCGTACACGGGCGAGACGTACGCGCCGATCCAGCACCTGCCCGGGGCGAGCGCGTCCATCGAGGTCTACAACTCGCCCCTCTCCGAGTACGCGGCGGTCGGTTTCGAGTACGGCTACTCCGTTGCGGCGCCCGACGCTCTCGTGCTCTGGGAGGCCCAGTTCGGCGACTTCGTCAACGGAGCGCAGATCGTGATCGACCAGTTCCTCGTCGCGGGGCGCTCGAAGTGGGGCCAGACGTCACGGCTGACGCTCCTGCTCCCGCATGGCTACGAGGGCAACGGGCCCGAGCACTCGAGCGCGCGGCTCGAGCGCTTCCTCCAGCAGGGAGCGCAGGACAACATCCGGATCGCGAACTGCACCACCGCGGGCCAGTTCTTCCACCTGCTCCGCCGGCAGGCGCTCGACGCCACGGCGCGGCCGCTGATCGTGATGACTCCGAAAGGCCTGCTTCGGCTCAAGCAGGCGGCCTCCTCGCTCGAGGACCTCGCCGGCGGGCTCGTTCCAGTCGGTCATCCCCGACCCGGCTGCGGGCGCCGAGGTCCGCCGCCTCGTGCTCTGCAGCGGCAAGGTGTACTTCGACATCGTCGGACACGAAGAGCGGGCCGCGCGCCACCGATGTCGCCGTGGCCCGGCTCGAGCAGCTCTACCCGTTCCCGGTCGAAGCCGTCGCCAAGCTCGTCGCCGGCCTGCCGCGGCTCGAGGAGATCGTCTGGGCGCAGGAGGAGCCGCAGAACATGGGGGCCTGGCGCTCGATCCGACACCGGCTCGACGACGCGGCCCGCACCAGCTCCTCGGTCGCGGGCGTCACCTACGTCGGCCGCTCGTGGCGCGCCTCGCCGAGCGAGGGCTATCCCACCGCGCACCAGCGCGAGCAGGATCGCATCGTGCGCGCTGCGCTCGGCGTCCCCGGCGGCTGATCAGCGCTTCTTGTGCGCTTTGGCCGCCGCCGCGGCAGCCGCTGCCATCCGCGGGGCCGTGCGTCCGCGCCGCCGTAAGCAGGAGACGGCGGTGTGCAGGTGGAAGCTTGCGCCACATGGTGTACGCGAGCCAGCCTGCAGCCACCGGGTTCGTCGGAATCAGGCGGGGCATGGGCACATGCTCGCATACCCCACGCAGGACGGGGCCAACCTTCTCACGGCTTGCACAGGTTTCGGCGTCGGCTAAGATTCCAGCTGGCCTCATGAACCCGCCAGCCGGCTGCACGATTTGGCCGGCCTGGCCCTACGATTTGTCCCCGAGCCGGGAGGCTCTATGACCGTTGACACCGAAACGCACTATCCGGCATCACCGTTCGCAAGCGTCATCCAGGATCATCTCGAACTGAAGAAGCAGAATGCCGAGCTCGACGGCGACATGCCGCTCGACCGCTATCAGATCGAGGATCCGTTCGAGAACCATCCGCTGTTCAAGTCCGAGGAGCAGGCGCGCTTCGAGGAGACACTCGACGGCGAGCCCGCCGTGGAGCTGCATTCACTCGCGCTGCCCTGGCCCGGTGAGGACACGGCCGAGCAGGCCGTGAGCCCGGAGGGCCCCGCCCTCGACGGCGACCTCTGGGGACGCTCTCGCGACTTCGACTGGGGCGACTAGCCGTCCCGGGGGACGGATCACGCCGGATGCTCCGGCGGGTCGCGGCGTGAGTCGATCATCGAGACTCGCGCCGTAGGCCAGGATCGCCCCACGCCAGGGTCGGACGAGCGCCTCCGACGGTACGCCGAGCTGGCGGTCAGGGTCGGCGCGAACCTCCAGGGCCAAGATGTCGTCGTCCTCTGCCAGGTCGAGCATGCCGACACCGCGCGCGCCATCGCACGCGAGGCGGATCGGGCAGGCGCCACCGCGTCGATGTTCACTACCGCGACGCACATCTGTGCCGTGCCGCGGTCGAGCTCGGAACGGAAAGCATGCTCGGCCGCGGCTCCGAGCACGTTGGAGGTCGATGTCGACGGGCTCGAAGGCGACGGCGAGGAGACGCCCTCATGCGCAACGACGTCTGAGTGCTCTAGCCTGCCGCGACGCGCGCGGCGGGCACCTGCGAGCTCGGTTCTCGGCCGCAGGAACCTAGGCGACGTGCAGGGTCTCGGAGAGGCGGCGGAACGGGCCCTCCTCGGCCAGGAGCTCGGCCTCGGTCCCGCGCTGCGCGACGCGCCCCTTCTCGATCACGAGGATCTCGTCCGCGCGCCGGACGGTCGCGAGGCGGTGCGCGATGATCACCGACGTCCGGCCCCGGAGCAGCGTGTCGAACGCCTGCTCGATCAGGATCTCGCTCGGCCTGTCGATGTTGGACGTGGCCTCGTCCAGGATCAGGATCCGCGGATCGGCGAGCAGCGCCCGAGCGATCGAGATCAGCTGCCGCTCGCCGGCAGACAGCCCGGCGCCGCCTTCGCGCACGACGTGCTCGAGGCCTCCATCGAACCGCGCTGCCACTCGGTCGACGCCGATCGCGCGTGAGGCGGCGGCGACCTCGTCGTCGGTGGCGTCGGGGCGACCGAAGCGGATGTTGTCGGCGATCGTGCCGCTGAAGAGGAAGGGGTCCTGCAGCACGACGCCGAGCTGGCGACGCAGTGAGCGCAGCTGGATGTCGCGCAGATCGGTCCCGTCGACGCGAACCGCACCCTCGAGCGGGTCGTAGAAACGTGCGATCAGCTTTGCGGTCGTCGACTTGCCACCCCCTGATTCGCCGACGAGCGCGACACAACCTCCGGCGGGCACATCGATCGAGATCCCGTGGATGACGGGCTCCGCGCCGTAGGCGAACACCACCTCGTCGAGCTCCAGGTGCCCCTCGATCCGTCCGATCTCGGGGGCGCCCGGCCGGTCGGTGATGTCTTGCTCCGCATCCAGCACCGTCGAGATCTTGGTCATCGCCGCACTCGCGGCCTGCACCTGTCCATACAGCTCCGAGAGCTCCTGCAGTGGCTGGAAGACGAGCTGCAGCATGCCGGCGGCGGCGATCAGGGTGCCGATCTGGAGTGAACCGCCGTCGATCAGCTTCGCACCGGCGAAGAGCACCATCACCGTTGCGATCACGCCGAGGAACTCGATCGCGGGGAAGAAGATCGACGAAAGCTTCTGCGCGTGGACGTTGGAGATCCGGTTCGCCTCGTTGAGGTCACCGAACTCCGTCTGGAACGCCCGCTCCTGGTTGAACGCCTGCACGACCGCCATGCCGGAGACCGACTCGGCGAGCTGAGCGGTGACGGCGGCGATCCTGGTGCGCACGTCCGCGAAGGCGGTGTGGGACGCGGTCTGGAACCAGCGCGTGACGACGATGCCCGGCGGCAACACGATCAGCGCCACCACCCCGAGCCGCCAGTCGAGCAGGAACAGCCCGCCGATCGCCGCCACGAGCGTCAGCGAGTTGACGACCAGCGTCGTCAGGCCCTGGTTCAGGACGTCGGAGAGCGCGTCGACGTCGCTCGTCAGTCGCGCGATGATCCAGCCCGCCTTCTGCTGTGAGAAGTAGCGGAGCGACAACGAGGTGAGATGGTCGAAGAGATCGCGGCGGAGATCGAGCACGATCTGCTGGCCGATCCCGGCCAGCATCAGCCAGGTCGTCGTCCCGAGCACCCACGCTGCGATCCCGACGCCGATGTAGAGGATCACGTCGAGCGGTCAGGCGGGATGGGTCGGAGGCCTTGATCCCGTTGTCGATCGCATCGCCCACGATCGACCAGCCCACGACGGGGGCGGCGGCCGAGACCGCGGCGATCAGCATCACGAAGGTGAGCCGCCGCCTGCGTCCCACCGTGTAGCGGCCGAGGCGGGAGAGACCGGTGCGGTGCTTATGCCGCAAGAGCCTCGTCTCCGAAGAGGTCGGTGAAGGCGCCGCCGAGTCGGATCAGATCCTGTGGCAGGCCGCTCTCGACCACGCGCCCGTCGCGCGAGCACGATCGCACGGTCCGCGACGAGGATGGTCGAGAGCCGCTGGCCGGCGATCAGGACGGTGCGTCCCGCCACGGCCGGGCGGAGGGTGGCCACGAGATAGCGCTCCGTCTCGGTGTCGACGGCGGACATCGGGTCGTCCAGGACGATCACTCTCGCCTGGGCGATGAGGGCGCGCGCGAGTGCGACGCGCTGGCGCTGGCCGCCGGAGAGGTTGACGCCGCGCTCGCCGATCAGCGTGTCGTAGCCGTCGGGGAGGCCGTCGACGAACGCGGCCACGCCGGCTGCCTCGCAGGCGGCGAGCACGTCGACCCAGTCCGCGTCGGGGCGCGCGGCCAGCAGGTTGTCGCGCAGCGGCACCGAGAACAGCACCGGTCTCTGGGTGACGAGCGCCACCGAACGGCGCAGCTCGGCGAGGGCGATGTCGCGGCTGTCGACGCCGCCGATCAGCACGCGGCCGTCGGTCGGGTCGTAGAAGCGCGGGAGCAAGTTGAGCAACGACGTCTTGCCGGCGCCCGTCGCGCCGCAGACGGCCACGATCTCGCCCGGGTCGACCTCCAGGTCGACCCCCGACAGCACCTCGCTGCCGGTGCCGTAGCTGAAGTGCACGTTCTCCATCCGGATCGTCAGTGGGCCGCCCGGAAGTCGCGTCGGCTGCGCCGGCTCGGGCAGCGACTCGATCGAGTCCAGCCATGCGAACGAGCGCGCTGCTGCCGCGGTCGCGCGCTGGCCCAGGTTGATGATCCAGCCGAGCGCCTCGAGCGGCCACACGAGTTGCAGGAGCAGGGTGATGAAGAGGGTGAACTGGCCGATCGTCAGCGACCCGGCGATCGCCTCCCGTCCGCCGAAGTAGAGGACGGCGGCGATCCCGAGCGAGGGGAGGAAGATCAGACCCGGCAGGAAGCGCGCCTCGACCCCCGCCTGGCGCATCGTCTCCGAGCGCACCGCTTCGGCGCGGCCGCCGAAGCGCTCGCGGACGTCGTCCTCGCGCCCGAACGCCTGCACCATCTCGATCCCGACGACTGCCTCGTCGGACGCCTCCGTGAGGTGCCCCTTCTTGGCCTGCACGATGCGTGAGATCGGGAACACCTTGTGCGCGAACACGTAGGTCAAGACGGCGATCGCCGGCATGGAGAGGGCGGCGTAGAGGGCAAGGCGCGCGTTCACCGAGGTGAGCACGATGGCTGCCCCGATCAGCATCATCACGCTCTGGATCGCCTGGACGACGCCCCAGCCGATGAAGTAGCGCACCGGATAGATGTCGTTCGTCGCCCGCGAGATCACCTCTCCGGTGGCGTGACGGTCATAGAAGGCACGCGGGTACCGGAGGTAGGCGTCGTACATCATCCCGCGCAATCGTGCCTCGACGGCGATCCCGATCTTGGCCGTCGAGTAGCGGCGGGTGAAGTTGAACCCGAAGCGGAGGGCGGCGATCAAGGTGATCAGGCCGAGGTAGGGGAGGAGCAGCGACGTGTCGCCGCCGTCGATTGCGTTGTCGATCGTGCGCTGGATCAGAATCGGGATCGCCAGCGAGAGGCAGGTGAAGATCAGGGCGCAGGCCAGCCCGAGCAGGACCAGGCGCCACTGTGCCCGCCAGAGCGGAAACAGGTGCCGCAGGGTCGGCCAGAGCGTGAGATCGGGTGGATCGACGTGCTGCACGCGCAGATCGGTCTCCTAGCCCGTGCGGGGTGGCACGGTTCGGTGGCACAGGCGTCTGATAACAGCGGGGTTACGGTTGGACGGCTGTCGCCTCGGCGTTGACGGCGAGCGGGATGCCCGGAGCGGGGCTCCGAAGCGGCCGAAAGCCCACTCTACCAGGCTCTTCGGCAACGACACCACCGCGACTTTGATGAGACGCTTGACAGACATCATAATGATGTCATATAGTGGTCACATGGACATCGAGCGTCACGTGCAGGCCATCCAATCCGACCTCGCCAAGGCTGCCGCTCTCGGCGACGAGGCGTCCGTCGTCGCCGGCGAGCGTCTCGCTGCCGCGGTCGAGTCGTCCCTCCAGCTGCGGCTCTTCGACGTCCTCACCGAGGCGACGCTGGCGCTGAACGCCCAGCTGTCGTCGGGTCACGTCGAGGTGCGCCTCTCCGGGCGCGATCCCGAGCTCGTGCTGGTCGAGGACCGGCATGCCGGGACCGAGGCACCGCCCGCCCCCGGCGACGATCTCAGCGCGCGGATCACGCTCCGCCTGCCCGAGGCGTTGAAGGCCCAGGTCGAGGCCGCCGCGAGCCGGGAGGGTGTCTCGACGAACGCGTGGATCGTGCGGGCCTTGTCCCGCGCGAACGAGCCTCGGTCGGGCCGAACCCGGTCTGGCAACCGCCTTCAGGGCTTCGCCCAGAGCTAGCCCGCAACGAAAAGGAGCAATCTCATGTCGTTTCACCCATCCCTTTTCGGCGCCGCCCAACTTCCCGATTTCGTCGACGGGCGTCCGCCGCGGCATCGGCCCGACGGCGTCCGCGTCGTCCGCCGGCCGACTCCACGAGTGGAGGCGCGCTCGTGACGGTCTTCGAGACACCCGGCCCTGTGGCGCTGCGCCTGACGCTCGCGGGCGGAGAGGTCAACGTCGAGACGAGCGACGACCGCACCGTGGAGATCGAGCTCGTCCCGCTCCGTGACAACGACATCACCCGTCAGGCGATCGCGGAAGCTCGGGTCGAGATGACCGATCGCGGCGGCGGCCACGAGATCGTCGTCCAGGTCCCGAAGAAGCCGGGCTTCCTGGTCGGCCGTGATGCAAAGGTCGGGATCCGTGTCCGGTGCCCCCACGGCAGCGGCCTCGGAATCCGCGCCAGCTCGGCGGGTGTCGACGCAACGGGCCTGCTCGGTGCAGTCGACGTCAAGACGGCATCCGGCGACATTTCCCTGGAGGATGCTGCGTCCCTGGAGGTAGACAGCGCGAGCGGCGACGTCCGGGTGCGCGACGTCGAAGGCACGATCGACATTCGCACGGCGTCCGGCGATGCGTCCGTGTGCCGCAGCGGCGGCATCCTGACGGCCAAGCTCGTCTCGGGCGACATCGCCGTCGGCGAGGCTGCAGCCGGGCTCGCGGTCACGACGGTCTCGGGCGATGTGCGCGTCCACGCGGCCGGAGGCGGAGGAATGCGGGTCCAGGCAGTCTCGGGCGACGTTCACCTTGCGATCAAGCCGGGCGAACGGCTGTACATCGACGCCAACTCCGTCAGCGGCACGATGAGCTCCGATCTCGGGCTGCAGGACGCGCCTCCCATCGAGTCGAGCACTCCCGTTGTCGAGCTGCGGGTGCGGACCGTCAGCGGCGACGTGAACATCGTCCGCGCGACGACCGTCGACGCGTAAGCGGCCCGAGCGCTGCTCGCCCGCCGCTCCAGGCACCGTCCAGCGGCAGGCCGCGTCGGTTTTGACCCGTCGCATGGCGGATACCCTTGTGCAATGCCCGCCATCACGATCGCGCTCGCACCGCGCTACCGCGGGGCCGAGTTGATCGCGTCGGGCGGCATGGCAGACGTCTACGTGGCAACCGACGAGATGCTCGAGCGCCGTGTCGCGATCAAAGCGCTGGGTGAGCGCTTTGCCGACGATCCCGAGATCCGGCTGCGCTTCACCCGCGAGGCGCGCATCGCCGCCCGGCTCTCGAACGAGCCCAACGTCGTCACGATCTACGACGTGGCCGACGCCGGTGGCAGGCCCACGATCGTGATGGAGTTTCTCTCGGGAGGCACGCTCGCCGACCGGCTGCGTGCGGGACGAGTTGCTCCGGCCCTCGCGCTCACGTGGCTCGACCAGGCGGCGAGGGCACTCGATGCGGCCCATGCAGCCGGCGTCGTCCACCGTGACGTCAAGCCCGCGAACCTGATGCTCGGCGCCGACCACGAGGTGCGCGTGACCGACTTCGGCATCGCGCGGGCCGCCGGCGAGATCTCGCTGACGAGCGCCGGCACGATCCTTGGCACGTCTGGCTACATCTCCCCCGAACAGGCGGTCGGCGGCACGGCCACGGCCGCGAGCGACCGGTACGGGCTCGCAGTCGTCGCATTCGAGCTGCTCGGCGGTCGTCGGCCGTACGTGGCCGAGACGTTCGCCGCCGAGGCAGGCGCGCACGCGACTGCTCCGATCCCCTCCGCCGCGGCCTTCAACCGAGAGCTGCCGCCGGGAATCGATGCCGTCTTCGAGCGAGGCCTCGCCAAGGTTCCCGACGTGCGCTACGCATCCTGCGCGGAACTGGTCGCGGCGCTGCGGGCTGCGTTCTACGAGGGCGCCGGTGTGACAGCCCGAGTCCCGGCACCGGCCGCTGCCGTGCCCGCGGGCACAGCGCCGTCTCGTGGGAGTCCGTCGCCGCCGCTGCTCCTGACAGTGCTCGGGGCGATCGCGCTTGCTGGAGCCCTGCTCGGGTTCGTCCTGACCCGGAGCGACCCCATGGCCGTTACGACCGTCGTGCAGACGACGACCGTCGCCGGAACGCCCCACGTGCAAACGGTCACCGTCGAGACAGTGCCCACCGACAGCGCCGGGCCGCCGGCCACGTCGGCCACACCGGCAGGATCGACGGACGGCGCCGCTCTGAACGACGAAGGCTTCGGGCTCCTGCAGGCTGGGGATGCGGCAGCGGCGCTCCCGGTTCTCGAACGAGCCGTCTCCGCGCTCCACGGCTCTGGTTCGCTGGCCGAAGCCTATGCGTCGTACAACCTCGCGCTCGCCCGTATGTCGACCGGCGGCTGCGACGGCGTCGGCGAGCTGCTCGACCGCTCCGAGCAGATCCAGGGAAAGCGCTCCGAGATCAGCCGTCTCCGCAAGGTCGTTCGGAAGGCGTGCGACGGCTGAGTGGTTCGACTCGCCGGGCGACCGTCACTCGTCGCCCGCGAGCTCCTCGGCGAGGAGGGCCATCGCGAAGCACTGCCAGGCGAGATCTGGGTCACGCGTCAGCAGTCGCAGCGCCTCCCCGGCGCCCCGCAGCCCCTCGATCTCCGGGCGGAGGGCCTCGAGCCCGGCGGCCAGATCCGCCCGTGATGTGGGCTCGTCGAGGTCCTCGGCGAGCGCCGTCACCGCCCGGCCGTAGAGCTCGAGCGGCCGCCGCGGATCTCCTCCGGTCGCGAGCAGCAGCTCGGAACGCCTGAGCGCAGCGTTCAGGTCGTGCGCGTCGATGGTGACGTTACGGCCGGCCACGAAGCAGAGAAGCGCCCACTGCTCCTGCGGTTCGGCGCGCTCGGTGGCGCGGATCAGGTCGCGCACGTTCTCGCTCGGCAACGCCACTCAGGCACCTCCGGCTGCTTTGCGCTCGAGCCAGGCCGAGTACCCGCCGTCGCTCGCCCGGACTCGGCCGTCCACCTCGATGATGCGATCGGCGACCCGGTCGAGGAAGTACCGGTCGTGCGAGATCGCCACGACCGTGCCCGTGAACTCCTCGATCGCGGTCTCCAGTACCTCCACCGACTCGATGTCGAGGTGATTCGTGGGCTCGTCCAGCACCAGCAGGTTCGGTCGTCCCAGCATCAGCAGGAGCAGTTGCAATCGTGTGCGCTCGCCGCCCGACAGCAGGCGATTTGCCCGTCGCACCTGCTCGTAGGGGAAGAGGAACTTCATCAGCAGCGAGACCGCGTCGCCCTCCGATACCGGCGCGGCCAACCGCACAGTGTCGAGTGGGGTGGACGCGGGATCGAGTGTGTCTTGCTCCTGGGCGAGATAACCGATCGAGATCGACGGCCCGACCCACACCGCACCCGACGTCGGCGTGATCTCACCGACGATCGTCTTCAACAGCACCGACTTACCGGTTCCGTTGCGTCCGACGACCCCGAGGCGCTCGCCGTGGACGACGTCGAGATCGACTCGGGTGAGCACGGCGTCGTCGCCGAACTCGACGCCGACCGACCTGAGCTCGAAGACCCGTTGGCCACCGCGCGTCGTCGGCCGGAGGCTGAGCGCGATCTTGCGGCGTTCGAGGGCGGGCCGGTCGATCGCGTCCATCCTGTCGATCTGGCGTTGTTTGGTGTTCGCCTGGCGGATGTTGCGCTTGTCCGGCACCCACGACGCCCATAGCTTGAAGCGGGCAATCGCGGCCTCCAGCCGCGCGATCTCCTTCTGCTGGGTGACGTATGTCTGCTGCTGGCGCTGCAGCTCGAGCTCGCGCTCGAGGGTGTACGCCGAGTAGTTCCCTGCCCAGACCCGGATCTGCCCGCCGTCGAGCGACGCGATCTGGTTCACGATCTCGTCCAGGAGGTACCGGTCGTGGGAGACGGTCACGATGGCGCCGTCGAAGCGCGTGGCGAGGAGTTCGACGCGGGCGCGGCCCTCGTTGTCGAGATGCGCCTCTGGCTCGTCGAGCAGAAGCACGTCCGGCTGTTGCTCCAGGCACGCGGCGAGCGCGATCAGCTTGCGCTGCCCTCCGGAGAGCGTCCGTGTCGGCAGCGCCAGCTCAGCGGGTGAGAGACCGATCTCGAGGAGGGATGCGCGGGCGCGGCCCTCGGCGCTCGGCCCCCCGGCGGCTTCGAAGCGTTCCAGGACTTCTTCCTGCCGGGTGAGCACGCGCGTCATCCGGCCAAGATCGGCGATCACCTCGGGGCTGCCGAGTTGGCCGGCGAGCGCCGCGAGCTCGTCCTCGAGCTCGACCAGGTCGGGGCGCGACTGGAGCACGGTCTCGAGTGCCGTGCGCTCGTCACCGCCCGGGTGTTGGTCGAGATAGGCGACGCGGACGCCACGGCGGCGTGAGACCTCGCCCCCGTCGGGCGCTTCCAGCCCGGCCAGGATCTTCAGCAGGGTCGACTTGCCGCTGCCGTTCGGCCCGACCATGCCGATCCGCGCGTCCGGCTCGATCGCCAGGTCGGCGCCATGGAGAATGGGCCGCGATCCGAACGACTTCGTGATCCCGCGGCCGGCGAGCAGCGTCACGGCGCGCGGAGCTCGGGCTCGAGAGCGTTCCGGCAAGCCGAGGTGCCCCTGCCCGTCACCTGACGATCAGAGGCGGATCGACACGGGCTTGCCGGAGCAGCGCGGGCATGCTCCGAATCTACCCGTGCGTGGTCATGGGTCGGCGTTCGTTGCCGTGGCTCCGCGGTGGAGGTGGGGCGTCCGTCGGCAGTGACGCTCGCCGCGTGCAGGGCTTCGAGCGCGACGGATCGACACCATTCGCCTGGGCCGACACACTTGGGCTACGGGCCGCCTATTGTCCGAGACAATGAGGTGGACGGTTCTCATTCTCGCGGGCGGCGCCCTGCTCGCCCCAGGAGCCGCCGGCGCGCTCGGCGACGGTCGGATCGTCGTGCAACAGGGGATCGCCGGCGTCCGGGTCGGCATGACACAGGATGAGGTGAAGGCGACAGCCGGCCTGCCACGGAAGGTCGAGCACGGCCGGACCGAGATCGGTTCGTACACGACGTACCGCTATCGCACCTATTCGGTTACGTTCTTCGGCGCGCGTCGCGTCACGCAGGTGGAGACGGTCTCCTCCGTGGTGCGAACCAGGGCAGGGGTCGGGGTCGGCTCGCCGAGGAGCACGGTCGCGGGCACCGTGCCTCGCGCCCACTGCGCCAGGGAAAGCGGTGCCGACCACTGCTACGTCGGAATCTGGAAGCCCGGCCTCACGGTCACCGACTTCTCGATCAGGAACGGGCGCGTCTGGCGCATCACGATCGGATACGTGATCGACTGACCCGCGCGTCGATGTGCCGGCACCGCCGGCGCGTTGGAGCTAGGGCTTGAGAACGTGGTGGAGCTCGTACGAGCCCTGGCGGCTCGGACGACCTTCCGCGTCGTCCCCCATCACCTCACGGGCGGCCGGCAGCACCTTGTCGTCGAGGTAGGCCTGTCCCTGCGCCTGCGTCTGCCAGACGTTGACTATGCGGAACACATGGGAGTCTTCGTCGAATCCGGCGTAGTGAAGGAGCAGGCCCGCAGGCGCCTCGTGGTGTGCGAGCTTGTCGTTCACCGCGTCGTAGTTGGTCGTGGTCCGGTCGTCGCCCCGGATCGGAAACTCGGTGACGAACGCGTAGGCCATCGGTGGACCTCCTTGGTTCGGGTACCCGAGCTTATGCCCCGTTTGCGCCTCCGGTGAACGCGGGCAGGAGACGGCGGCGAGCGGCGTCCGCCCGATCGAGCCCGTCAACCTTCCATGGCCCACGGAATACCGCGCCGTGGACACACTCGCCATGGCGCTCAAGGGCTCCCGAAGGCGGCCGATACATCACCCATGCGGCGCATTACCATCCTTTGCCCTGCCGTTTTGCTGGCACTCGTCGCCGTGAGCACTGCCGGCGCTTTCCTCCCCGCAGAGTCGCGGACGTCCGCTACGACACGCGCGAGTACGACGTCGTGGGCGGATCCGCAGATCCGAGTCGTCACGGCTCTCGGCATCCTCGGCCACGACCCCGGCATCCTCCCAACCGATCCGTTGACACGCGGCGAACTCGCCGACGCTCTCGCGGCGTGGGGCAAGCCCGTCGCCACCCCGGCCGACCCGACGAAGCTCGTCACCATGCGCGAGCTCGATGCCCAGCTCGTCGGCGCGCTCGGGCTCCTACCGGCGGCCAAGCGCATCCGCATCGCGGCGCGGGACGCCGGACTCGAGCCCACTTCGATCGTCGGGACGGAATCCGTCGCCCGTCTGCTCGGCCTCCGCATCAACCACCCCCAGGGGTCGGACGACCTCGAGCTGCTCCCGGCTCAGCCCGCAACCCGAGCAGAGGCCGCCTATTCGCTCGCGCAGGCCCTGAAGGTGACGTCCGCGCAGATCAGCTCGCTCGACCAGCTGACTCGGACCTTCGTGCTGCCGGAGTTGGGTGAGTGGCAGCGCGTGGTTCTCGGCCGGGCACTCAGGTTCGTCGGCTATCCGTACGTGTACTCGGGCACGTCCGAGGCTCCGCAGAAGTTGTGGAGCACGACGGCCCCGGGCGGCTGGCTCACGGCGCCGGGTGGATTCGACTGCTCGGGTTTCGTCTGGCGCGTCTACAAGACCAAGCCGTTCCCAGGAGCGCCGCTGCTCGGTGACATTCTCAAGGGTAGGACGACCTATGCAATGAGCGCCGAGGTGAAGAAACCCGACCGCATCGGGATCGCCGACCTCTTGCCGGGGGACGTGATCTTCTTCGGTGCGCGTGGCATCTCGTCGACCCCAGCCGAGGTCGGGCACATGGGGATCTACGTCGGCAACGGCTGGTTCGTCCACTCCTCCAACGCCGGCGTGACGTTGCAGCCGCTACAGGGCTGGTATTCGACCAGCTTCGCGTGGGCGAGGAGGCCGCTGACGGAGGCCGGCCTCACCGCCTAGCGCACGAGCTCAGATCGAGCCCGTGAAGGTGTCACATGCCGCGGGGCGCCCCGTCTCGTAGCCCTTCGAGAACCATCGGCGCCGCTGCTCCGACGAGCCGTGGGTCCAGGTCTCGGGGTTAACCTGGCCCTGGGCGCGTTCCTGGATGCGGTCGTCCCCCACCGCTCCGGCCGCGTCGATACCCGCGTTGATGTCCGCCTGCGTGAGCTGCTCGATCAGCTCGGTCTCGACAGCGTGCTTGGCCCAGACCCCCGCGTAGCAGTCCGCCTGCAGCTCCGTGCGGACGGAGCCGCCCTCGGGGCCGCTTCCCTGCTGGGCCCGCCCGAGGGTGCCGAGCAGATCCTGGATGTGGTGACCGTACTCGTGGGCGAGCACGTATGCCTCCGCGAACGGGCCGCCCTGGGCGCCGAAGCGCGACTGGAGCTCGTCGAAGAAGCCGAGGTCGATGTACACCTGCTTGTCCGCCGGGCAGTAGAAGGGGCCGACCTGTGAGCTCGCATACCCGCAGCCGGTCTGGATCGAATCCGTATAGAACACGGTTTTCGCCGGCGAGTAGCCCTCGACCGCCCCGGCCCAGTACCTCTGGATGCTGTTGACGTCCGCCACGATCCGGCAGTCCTGCCGGGTGTTGGCGTCCTCCCCCGTCTGGCAGTCCTGCCCGAGCGACGACGGCGGCCCGGTCGAGACGGACTGGCCGTCGAGACTTCCGAGACCGCCGAGGTCACCGCCGTTTCCCCCCAGCACGACGTACAGCACGAGGACGATCAGGCCGACGACACCGACACCGCCGCCGCCCGCGAGCACCGTTCCGCCCGCGCGGCGCCCACGTGCATCCGTGACCTGCGAGGGGTCGAGCTTGGCGCCGGGGCGGAATCGCATCGTGGGTCACGGTACCCCGAAACTGGCACTCTCACCCAAATGCGTGGGAGAGATCGAGGTCGCGGCGGGAGGATCGAGCCGGTCGCTGTGGTAGCGGCCGTCGGGCTCGTGCTCTTCGCCGCGATCGCCGTCGCGACGTCGCCTGCCGCCACCACGGCAGCGGAGCCGACCGTCCGCGAGCTGGTGGGCCAGCGCTTCGTCGTCGCAATGCGGGGCATCGCTCCGTCGCCCTCCCTGCTCGGCCGCGTGCGGCGCGGCGAGATCGGCGGTGTCATCCTCTTCGGCTTCAACATCCGCAACCGCGCCCAGCTCCACCAGCTGACCACGACCTTGCAGAGGGCTGCCCGCGCGGCGGGAAGGCCGCCGCTCCTGATCGCGACCGATCAGGAGGGCGGCCGCGTCCGGCGCCTTCCCTGGGCGGGGCCGAGCCTCTCCGCGACAGAGCTCGGCCTGTCCACGGTGGCCCAGATCCGGCTCGAAGCGCGGCAGGCCGCTCACGCGCTCCGCGCCGCCGGGGTCAACGTCGATCTCGCGCCGGTGGCGGACGTACCCGTCCCGGGCTCATTCATGGCGGCCGACGAGCGAACCTTCGGCGCGTCCAGCCGGGCGGTGAGCACCGCCGTGACGGCATTCACGCGCGGCCTCGCCGATGCGGGGGTCGCGGCAGCCGTCAAGCACTTCCCGGGAATCGGCCGGGCGACGCGCAACACTGATCGGGCCGCCGTCACGATCACCGCCACCGACGCCGCGCTCGAGGGCAGGGATCTCGTCCCGTTCCGGGCAGCGATCGCGGCGGGCGCCCCCATCGTGATGGTGTCGAACGCGACCTATCCCGCGCTCGACGCCAAGGCGGCACCGTGGTCGACTCGAGTCCAGGCGCTGCTGCGGGGTGAGCTCGGCTTCTCGGGCGTCACGATCACCGACGCGCTCGAAGGTGCTGCCGCCACGCGAGGCCGATCGTTGTTCTCGGTTGCGGCGCTCTCGGCTCAGGCGGGGGTCGACCTGCTGCTGCTGACCGGCAGCGAGACATCGAGCGCCGCCGCTTTCGAGCGGGTCGTCACCGTCGCCGAAGACGGGCGGATCGGCCCGGCCGCGCTTCAGGCGAGCTACGACCGGATCGTCGCCCTCAAGCGAACCTATGGCTGAGAACGCGCTCGCTGCTCTCGCTCGCTACCCTCCAACCACATCTTCAGGAGGCTGACATGACGGAACTTGCAGCGGCGCCGGGCGAGCGCGCCGGGAACGGCGACGGCGCCGGGATCATGCCGATCCATCACTGGATCGGAGGCTCCTCGGTGGCGGGTGGGTCGGGCCGGACGAGCCCGGTCTTCAATCCGGCGACGGGGCAACAGAGCGGCGCGGTGGATCTGGCCTCGGTGGAGGAGGTCGATCGCGCCGTCCAGGCTGCGAAGGCTGCCTTCGCGTCGTGGCGCACGGTTTCGTTGGCGAAACGCGCGGAGTTGATGTTCAACATCCGCGAGCTGGTGCATGCGCGCAAGAAGGAGATCGCGAAGCTCCTGGTGGCCGAGCACGGCAAGGTGCTGTCGGACGCGATGGGCGAGGTGACGCGCGGCCTCGAGGTGATCGAGTTCGCCTGCGGGATCCCCACCCTGTTGAAGGGGGAGTTCTCGGAGCAGGCCTCGACGGGGGTCGATGTGTACTCGATCCGGCAGGCGGTTGGTGTGGTGGCGGGGATCACGCCGTTCAATTTCCCGGCGATGGTGCCGATGTGGATGTGGGCGCCGGCGCTTGCGTGTGGGAACACGTTCGTGCTGAAGCCGTCGGAGAAGGATCCGTCTGCGTCGGTGTACACGGCGGAGCTGTTGCAGGAAGCGGGCGTCCCGGACGGCGTCTTCAACGTCGTGCACGGCGACAAGGTCGCAGTCGACGCGCTGCTCGAGCATCCCGATGTCGGCGCCCTGAGCTTCGTCGGCTCGACGCCGATTGCCCGCTACATCTACGAGACGGGAACGAGGCACGGCAAGCGGGTGCAGGCGCTCGGTGGGGCGAAGAACCACATGATCGTGCTGCCCGATGCCGACATCGAGATGGCGGCCGATGCGGCCGTCAGCGCTGCGTATGGCTCGGCCGGTGAGCGCTGCATGGCGGTCTCGGTCGTCCTCGCAGTCGGCGATGCCGCCGATCCGCTGGTCGGCGCGATCAAGGAGCGGCTGCCGAAGATCACGGTCGGGGACGGGATGGATCCGAGCTCCGAGATGGGGCCGCTGGTCACGCGCGAGCATCGCGACAAGGTGGCCGGCTATCTCGACTCCGGCGCCGCGCAGGGGGCGAAGGTCGTCGCCGACGGCCGCACGTCGGTACCCGAGGGCGAGGGCTTCTTCCTCGGCGTCTCGCTCCTCGACGAGGTGACCCCGGAGATGGACGCGTACCGCGACGAGATCTTCGGACCAGTGCTGTCGGTGCTCCGCGTGGGCACCTATGACGAGGCCTTGAAGCTGATCAACGACAACCCCTACGGCAACGGGACCGCGATCTTCACCCGGGACGGCGGCGTGGCCCGTCAGTTCCAGTTCGACGTCAACGTCGGCATGGTCGGGATCAACGTGCCGATTCCGGTGCCGGTCGCCTACTACAGCTTCGGCGGCTGGAAGGCCTCGCTGTTCGGCGACAGCCATATCTACGGGCCCGAGGGCATCCACTTCTACACGCGCGGCAAGGTCGTCACGAGCCGCTGGCCCGACCCGGCCACCAGCAAGGTCGATCTCGGGTTCCCGCAGACGAGGTAGGCCCGACCCCGACCACCACTCGCGGGCGGGATCGCCCGCCTCGCTGCGATGATCGACGTGGGATGCCGAAGCGAAGCGCAGGTCTGCTCCTCTACCGCCTCACCGGTGCCGTGCCCGAGGTGTTGCTCGTGCACCCCGGCGGGCCGTTCTGGGCCCGCAAGGATCTCGGCGCCTGGTCGATCCCGAAAGGCGAGTACGTTCCCGGGGAGGATCCGATCGAGCGAGCCGTGACCGAGTTCGAGGAGGAGCTGGGACTACCCGCCCCCGTCGCGCGGGACGATCTGGTCGGATTGGGAGAGGTGCGTCAGAAGGGCGGCAAGGTCGTCGTCGCCTGGGCGGCGAACGCCGATTTCGACGAGACGGCGATCCAGAGCATGACCTTCCCGCTCGAATGGCCGCCCCGCTCGGGTCGCGTGCAGGAGTTCGCCGAGGTCGACCGTGCCGCCTGGTTCAGCCTTGCCGACGCGCGCCGCCGGCTCGTTGCCGCCCAGGCCGAGCTGATCGACCGGCTCGAAGCGCACATCGGCAACCAGGTGTTTCCGGGCGATCCAAGGTAGGGCTCGGGAGCACCCTTCGACGCCAAGAGACCCGCCACCCCTCGTTCACGTTGCGCAACGCGTAGGCTAGGGCGTAGATTGAACCTGCGCGACAGCGGCTAAGGGGGCCGAGGTGGCAGACGAGAAACGATCACTGGTGAAGGACCTCGCGGGATCCGTGCGAGCTGCGCTGGGTGGTGATGCAGAGCCCGATCGGCTGGCGGTCCTGGAGGAGGAGCACCAGACGCTCTGCGTGCGGCGCCGCCACCTGCACGAGATCATCGACGGGATGGAAGCGGCCGATTCGCTTCGCCGGGACTCTGCGGCGATGCTCGCGCGCTACAAGATCTCCGAGAAGGATGTCTCGTTCCGACGTGGGCTCCTCTACCGGGAGATCATGGAGCTCCGCCAGGAGGAGCCTCGCCGGGTAACGCCTCCGCCCGAGCGACCGGTGGACGACCGCCCGTTCCCGACCGACCGCTGGACGACCACCGAACAGCGAGACCCGTAGGCACGGCACGAGCAGGACGGCGGATCGCGAGGGTTTCCTGATGCCCCCGCGACCCGCGCCTGCGATCGTCGGGCCTAGGTGGCGTCGTCGCGGTCGAACCGGTCCTTGACGTCGTCGATCTTGTCCTCGGCCCAGTCCTTGGCGTCCTCGAGCTTGCCCTTGGCTTTCCCCGCGACCTGATCGGCCTGGCCCTCGCGCTTCAGGTCATCGTTGTCGGCGAGGTCGCCCATGGCCTCTTTCGTCCTTCCTTTCAGCTCATCTGCCGTGCCGCTCATCGCTCCTCCTCCTGTCGTGGATCGTCTGGGTGGTTCGATGCGTTTCGCCGAGTAGGCGACCGGTGTGGCCGCGCTGCCCAGCCGAGCGCGTCAATCTCGCGTACCCGTCGGCTCCGGCGCCGAAACACGGGCGGATCTCAGAAATGCCTCTTCAGCCAAGGTGCGGAAATGTCGATGAGGCAGGATGCGGCTTCGCCTGCCGAGCTCCGGAATTCGCCTCCTCGTCGGTGTGGCGCTGATCCCTGTCCTCGTGCTCTGGATCTACGGGGGCGTGATGGTGATGCCGCCCTTATGGGTGCACTTCTACGGCGTCGGTGTCAGCGCCCTCGCCGCCGCGGCTGCCGCACTGACCCTCATGACCATGGGGGCGCGGCGCGGGGACGCGCGCACCGTGGTCGTTGCAGGCGGATTTACGATCATGGCCGCGCTGCTCGCGGTGCACGGCCTCGTCACGCCCGGGGTGATCGTGGGGCAGAACGGCGTCATCGCGTTGACGGGTGCCACGACGCTCCCGATCGGCGCCGCTGTGCTTGCGCTCTCGGGCCTCGCGGTGTTCAACGGGCGTCGTTCGATCCCCTTCCTGCTCTGGCTCGTGGGGATCGTCGTGGTGGCGATCGTGGCCGTCAGTGCCGTCGGCATTCTGGTGCCACGGCTGGTTCCGTCCGTCCCGGACGCACGCTCGCCCGCCGCCTGGGCGCTTCTCGTGGTCGGATTGGCGTTTTTCGGAGCGCTGGCGATTCGCGCAGCGAACACGTTCCTCCTCACCCGCCGCGCGGCAGATCTCGCGGTCGTGGCGGGGCTCGTACTGCTCGCGTGCTCGCTCTACGCTGCCCTCGCCCTCACCTTCATGGACCTCGGCTGGTGGGTCGGCCACGTCTTCGAGCTGGTCGGGATCATGCTCGTCGGCGCGTCGGTCGCCTACGATCTTCGTCGAGGAAGTCAATCGAGGCCTCTCGCCGGCAATCTCCGGGCCTCCGAGGTCGTCGCTGCCGAGGAAGCGTTCCTCGGTGCCCGCGTGCGGGCGATCATGGTCAGGCTCGCCGCGAAGGACAGCTCCACGGAAGAGCACACCCGTCGGGTCGCGGCGCTGGCGGTCGAGGTCGGCGAGAACCTCGGGCTCACCGGCGCCAGGCTGCGCGATCTCGCGATCGGTGGCCTCCTGCACGACGTCGGCAAGCTCTCGGTCCCGAACGCGATCCTGCAGAAGCCAGGTCCGCTCGACGACGCCGAGTTCGAGATCATCAAGCAACACCCCCAACGTGGCCGTGAGCTTCTGATCGAGCTCGGTGGCTTCGACGACCGCGTCAGCCACCTCGTGCTCGACCACCACGAGAGACTCGACGGCAGCGGCTATCCCCGCGGCCTGACCGGCGACGGTCTCGACCTCGAAACGCGCATTCTCGCGGTCTGCGACGTCTACGACGCGCTGGTTTCACCGCGCGTCTACCGCGACGCGTGGTCGAACGGGCGCGCGCTCGCGCTGCTGCAGGAAGAGTCCGGGACCGCGTTCGACCCCCGCTGCGTCGCGGCGCTGATCAACGTCGTCTCCAGCGACACCGTCGCGGGCTCGATCGCCTCCTGAGCCTCGGGTGGACGCGGCGGGCCGGGACTCAGCTCGCGCGCTCGGCAGCCACGCGACGACCGGGCGATCATCAGGCGCTGACCCCACTCGCGCTCGAACCGTTGCCGCCATAGCGGATTCGAGACCGGCCGCGGCAGGCCATAGCTGCGATCGTGACGCGGGCTCGTGATCACCGCGACGAGGTTCCAGCCACCCCGCTCACCGACCCATGTGTGCGTGATCCGGATCTCGTCCACCGCGGCTTCCAGTTCGAGCTCGGCGATCCAGGCTGCTTCGTCCCGGTTCAGGCCGTGCTGCCCGCTGACCCAGGCCGGCTTGCAGAACCCGCGCTCGAGCACCTCGGCATAGTCGGCCAACAGCGCCGCACGTGAGCGGTCGCGACCTCCCTCGCCCGTCGGGTCGGCCGCAGGCTCGGGTGGAGGCACGCTGTTCGCCGCGTGCTCACCGAGCCTTTTCGAGGCTCTCGCGAGCCCATGCGCACCGCTGCCGGCAGGGGGAAGCTTGGCGGTGGGTCGCTCGTCCTTCGGCATCGGCGCCTGGCGGGACGCCTCGCCGGTCTTCTCCGCGACGTGCTTCGCACTCAACTCGTAGTCCCTCTCGTTTCCGTTCGACGACCGCCTAACCAATACCTCATCGGTCATACCCTGCGGCGGCAGCCGTGGCTGCACGGTGCTTCTTCGAGTTGTCTGCTCAGCGCCGCAGTTCGTACTCCGCCCGCGCCTCGGACGGCTTGCGGAACACGAGACTGACACACACCTTTCGGTCGAGGACGCGCGCCAGGAGTGTCTTCTCGCTGTCCGCCAGGCCCCCGCCGACGGTGTGACGCAACCGGGCCGCGACGATCATCCAGCCGTCGCCGAGGTGCTGGAAGCTGACGAGGGTCGGGTCGAACAGCAGGCCGCTGTTGGCCTCCACGGTCGCGAGCGCTTCTGCGCGCCCGACTGCCAGAACACCTCCGATGGCGTTGCTTCGCAGCTCCACATCGTCCGACCACAGCCGCTCGAGCGCGGTGAGGTCCCGCTCGACGAGCGCGTCCACCATTCGCCTGTAGATCGACTCGGCTTCTCTTCGAGCTTCGGCCTGTTCGGGCACTGTCGCCTCCGTCGGGTGCCCGATGACTATCCCAGGTACGCGGACCGAGAAACAGGGGAACACGCGCGTCGGCTTCGACGCGTGACGAACGGCGATGATCGGCTACGTGACCTCCTCGTCGAGGGGTTCGATCCCGATGCGCTCGCGCTCGCCCGCTTCCTCGCTGGAGAGGGCCAGGAGGTTCGCCTGCCGGCACCGCCGCGAGCGCCGCGACCGCGCCGAGGCCGCAGGAGCTCGGCGAGCTCGGCATCGCGCGTCGAGCCGTACGCCGACCTCGACGCGCGAGCCCGGGCCCGCCGAGATCGCCTACCTCGACGTCTGGACGCCCGAGCGGCCCGCGCGTCGCAGCGCCTGCGCGCCCAGGGCACGCGCGTCTCGTGCCTCGGCGACCTGCTGCTCGAGCGCTGGCAGGGGCCGACGCATCGGGATCACGGGCACGGCCGGCAAGACGACGACGACCTCGCTCGTCGCCGAGATCCTCGCGCGCCGCGGGAGCTCGACGTCGCGGTCAGCCGCGGAGCCCGCGCCGGCAACCTGTGGCCGACGGCCGACCTCCTCGACCGACTCGGTGCCACAGCCGCGAGCCCGACTCCGGCCGAGGCCGACCTTCTGCTCGAGCTGACGAGCTCCCACCTCGCGTTCATGCGCTCGCAGCCCGTGCCGTCGCCGCCGTGATCTCGTTCTGGCCCGACCACCTCGAGCTGCACGGCGAGTCTCGAGCGCGCTACCGCGCGGCGAAGGAGACGATCGTGCCGTCACCAGCGCCCGCGGCGACACCGTCGTCGTCAACGCCGACGACGCCTCGGCCGGCTTTGCCACGGCGATCTCCCCGCGCGTTCCGCGCCGAGTTCTCGCTCCGTCACGCCGGTCGAGCGCGGCGCCTACCTCGACCCGGCCAGAGGCGTCGTCGTCGTCCGCCCCGGCGCCGAAACCGCGCTCGGGCCTCTCCACGCCCGGTCGCCCCACCCGGCCAACGTCCTCGCTGCGGCCGCGATCGCCGCCGCCGCGGGCGCAGGCCCGCCGCGATCGAGAGGGAATCGCCGACGCGCGCCGCCTCTGCCGTGGCGCGCCCAACCGCGAGGAACGCTCGCGGGCATCCCCGTGATCGACGACGGCATGGCCGCCACGCCGCGCAAGACGACGGCCACTCTCGCCGGCTTTCCGGACCGCAGCATGTCCTCATCGCCGGCGGCATGACGACGCCGGCGGCGGCCGCGTCCACGCGACGCCGCGAGGAGCAGGCGCTGCTCGAGCGAGCCTGCGACGAGATCGCCCGCGTCGCCCGCGATGGCCGTCGTCTTCGGCGAGGCCCGCCCCCGCCTCGAAGCCCTCCTCCAGGCACGCAGGGTCGAGATCGTTGCGACGGGCGGGCTCGACGAAGCCGTCGCAGCGGCCCACCGGCAGGCCGCGGCACGGCCCGGCGCAGCGGCCGTCGTCTTCTCGCCCGTGTTTCCCCTGCCCCACGAGGAGCGGGCACGGTTCGCAGAGCTGGTCCGCGACACGGGAATATGATGTTGGGATGCAATTTCGGCCCGACACGGGTTCTGGTTGCAGGACGACGGCCTCGGGAACGCCGGTCGAGATGAGCCGCCGCCGCCCGGGCACCCTCCGCATCGGCGAGCTGGCGTCCAGAACGGGCTTGACGGCGCCGACGATCCGCTACTACGAGCAGATCGGGTTGCTCCCGGGCGGGCCGAGGCTGCGCCGCTCGCACCGCACCTATACCGAGGCCGATGTCGAGCGGCCTCGACCTCCTGCGCCGTCTGCGCGACCTGCTCGGCGGTTCCCTCGAGGACCTGCACGACGTCGCAGCAGCCGAGGAAACCGGCGCCTCACTCCCGGCGCGGATCGCCACGGTCGACTCGGCGGCCGAGAAGGTCACGGCTCGTCGACGAGGCCTTGCGGCAAGCGGACGTCGTCCTCGACCGCGTCCGTGCCCGTTCGGCGGAGATCGCGGAGCTGGAGCACCTGCTCGCGGAGCGCCGGCGCTCGATCGAGGGAACGCGCATCACCTCGGCCCGAGACGTCGTTGATCGTTGACCCCCCTGGTGAACTGCCCCGAATGGGTGATACTTCGTGGATGGAACCGGAGTCGCACAGGCTCGATCGCGAGGCGATGCACGCCGAGCACGCCGCGGTGGCAGAACGTGTCCGTCGCGAGCTGGAGGCGCTGGAAGCCGCTGCCGAGGAGAAGCGCCGCACCTTCTTCGGCAGCTTCGTCGATCGTTTGCGTCCTGTCGCTGAGGATCAGTTGCCGCGGGTGGCGCCCGCGGACGCGGATCGAGAAGCGGCGCAGCTGCTCGTCGAGGCGGTGCGTGCCGCCGAGGAAGCCCGGATGACGTCCCTCGCACGGCGCACGCTGACGGAGGCCGGCGAGCTCACCAGCCGTGCATACGCCCAGACGGAGCGGGAGCAGGCGGCTCTCGCGGAGACGAAAGCGCACCGCGAGCAGCTCGAGCGCGAGGCGGAAGGGATCCGCGCCGCGACCGGCCGCATCGAGGGCGAGCTGGCGGAGCGCCGTCGGCAGGTCGAACGTGAGAGGGAGACGATTCTCACACGCGCGCGGACGGAGGCCGACGGCATCCTGGCTGCGGCCGAGGAGGAGCGTCGTGGCCGGCTCGAGCGCGCTGTGGAGGAGGTTCGCGCACAGGCGCGCGTCGAAGCAGACCGGATCGATGCCGAGCTGCAGGAGTACAGGTCCCTGGTCGAGCAGGAAACGGCTGAGCTCCTGGCCGGGGCACGTGAGGAGGCAGACCGGATCAAGGCCGCGGCCGGGGAGCACCGTACCCAGGTCGAGCGAGAGGTCGAGGCCCTGCTCGAGCGCGCCCGGGCCGAGGCCGGCAGCATCGTCGCCACGACCGAGGAGGAGCGAGACCGGGTGCGCACCCTTCTCGCGACGGCGCTCGAGTCGCTCCAGGCCTCTGTCGCCCCGCCGCAGGGGAGCCTCGTCGGCGATCTCGCCTCGCGGCTGCCCGAGTCGGCCGACTAGCGACCTGACGTCGTCCGGCGCGCCCCTCAGCCGTCCGTGACGGGGGCGCGATCCTCGCCTGCGCTCGCATCGGCTTTGCGCCGCTCGGCCTCCACAAGGGCGCGCAAGGACTGACGATCTGATCGCAAAGACTAGGACGCCGTCGCAAACGGGAGTCTGCGCGCATCTTGATCCCCTGCCAGCGGTGCTGAGCTCGAGCATATTTTGCACCAAGGGCGGATACCACGGCCCGCCCACGAAAGACACGTCCAGCGTGCGGCGTCTTGGCGATTGCCGCTGGGAGGACTAGGCTTCCGCGCATGGCGTCGGAGCAAACGGCAGCGTCCAAACCGTTCGAGCTCGGTGACAGCGTGCTTCGTCCAGACGAGGTGACCACCGAAGGTCTGCCGCTCGCGATGCGCGGCTACGAGAGGGAATCGGTCGACCGGCTGGTCAAGCGAGTGGCCGATGCCTACGCCACGACCCTACGGAAGAATCAGTCGCAGCGGGAGCTCATTCGTTCGCTCGAGGCCGATCTCGATGGTGCGCAGGCCGAGGCAGCGGCGAGCGCCAGATCGGTGGCGGAGTTGATGCAGGCATCGGCGCGAACGGCCGGTGGGGAGGGGCCGACGTCCGCCGAGCTCCGTGAGCTCGAGACGCGACTCGAAGGCGCCGAGCGAGAGCGCGATACCGCGATCGCCGACCTGCGGGTGGCGACCGAGCGCGCAGACGCCCTGGCCGGGCAGATGAAGTCGCTCGAGAGTGACCGGCGCGTGCGCGAGGGGACGACGGTGGGGGCAGATAGCACCGACGGCGAGGCCGCTCGGCTGCTGCTCGCTGCCGTCCGAGCCGCCGAGGACGTCCGGAGCGCGTCGCGCGCCCGGGCACTGCGCACGCTGACCAAGGCGCGCGAGCTCGCGGCCCTCGTCGAGGCCCAGGCAGAGCGGGAGCGCACCGCCCTCGCCGAGACGCAGGCGCGCCGAACGCGGGCCGAGCAAGAGGCCGAGGAGCGCCGTGCGGAAGCACGCCGCGTCGATGCCGAGATCGAGGAGCGTCGCCGACAACTCGAGCACGAGGAGGAAGGTCTCGCCCAGGCCCGTGCCGAGGCCGATCACGTCGTCCTCGAGAGCGAGGAAGAGCGTCGGCGCTTGCGAGAGCTGCTTGCGGGGGCACTTGCGTCACTCGATACCGAGGTGTCGGCTCCATCGGACAGCCTCGTGGACGATCTCTCGACGCGCCTGCACGAAACGGCCGAGCCGGCCGGCGGCGAGCCGGACTGAGACCACCGCCTCCGTCGCCTCCCTGAGCCCGGCGTCGGTGCCGATCCCGCGCCAACGCTCCTGCAACATCGAGTGTCCGCCATACTCTCGCCATGGAGGCGGAGATCCAACGCCGCGACCGAGACGCATTGTTCGCCGATCGCCGGGCGGCAGCGGCTCGCGTCGAGCGGGAGACCGACGAGATCCTCGCGGCCGCGGCCGAGCTGCGGCGCACGCACATGGTGCGATTCGTCGACGAGATGCGCGCCCGGTCCCATACCCGGCGCGAGCGCGATCGGATCACCACGAGCCTCTCATCGGGAGAACGCCGGCGCTCCGAGAGACCTCCGGGTGATATCCCTCTCGACCTCGAGAGCCGTGCGGGAGAAGGCCACTCAGAGCGCCGACATCCGTAGCAGTACCCTCTACGGGGGATGATCGACCTCCACAGCCACGTGCTGCCGGGCCTCGACGACGGCGCCCCCGATCTGCCCGCTGCCGTGGCGATGGCGCGCGACATGGCCGCCGACGGCATCACGATCGTCTGCGGCACGCCGCACGTGCGGGACGACTTCCCGACATCCGCGGGATCGATGAGAGAGGCTCTGGCTCTGGTTCAGGCAGCCGTCGCCAATGTCGGAATCCCGATCGAGGTGCGCGGCGGCGGCGAGATCGCGATCGACCGGCTGGACGCCCTGGATGCCGTGGAACGCGCCCGCTTCGGGCTGGGCGGCAACGCTTCGTTGATGCTGCTCGAGTCGCCGTACGAGAACTGGCCCCTCGATCTCCCGCGAACGTGCGCTCAGCTTCGTCTCGATGGCGTCGTGCCGGTGATCGCGCACCCGGAGAGGAATCAGCTGATCCAGGAGAATCCCTCGATGCTCGAAGACGTCGTGCGCACCGGTGCGGTCGTCCAGCTCACCGCTGCCTCGGTGGACGGGCGCCTCGGGCGGGCGACGGCGAAATGCGCCAGACGCTTGCTCGAGCTCGAGCTGGCCCATTGCATCGCGAGCGATGCACACGGCATCGGGGTGCGGGAGGCCGGCCTGTCCAGTGCTGCGAAGGCCGTGGGCGGCGGGGACCTTGCCCGCTGGCTGACCTACGGCGTTCCCGCCGCGCTGCTCGAGGATCGCGCCCTGCCGCCCCGGCCGCGGCTGCCACGGCGTGGGGTGATGTCCCGCCTGCGAGGGTAGGATCTCCCGCTTACGAGGGTAGGCGGACACGCCTTGCCGGCCCGATCGTTCGGTCTGGCCAACCCGTCCGACCGGGGATTCGATGCCTCCCATTGACGGATCTCGCACCGCGGACCATGGTTCGGGAGCTTCAGAAGAAGAAGGGCGTCGGGCCTGTGGCAGCTCGTCCGTCGCCGGCGATCGGAACCGAGCGTTTGCGGCCGCCATCTCGTAGCGCGGTGGCGGCTCACGGCAAGGTTCTCTCAGGGGAGAGGAACGACAATCGAGGGGATGTGCCAGCGGACGGGCTCGCCCGCGCCGTCTTGTTCGCGTCACTCACCGGCTGAGCACTTTCCGGCTGCGGGTCGGGAAACGGCGTTCGTGCGCAGCATGAAGCTCCGTCGGGGGCGGAGCTTCATGGTGTGCTCGCTCGCGGGTGCGCGGTGAGCGCGAAAGGGACGTGTCAGTGGCGGTCGCCGCGACAGCCGGCGGTATTCGGGCCGGGAGCCCGGCCTCGGTGGAGGTGCGGGTCTGGTCGCCTGCCCCTCCCCCGAACCACGTGTCGCCGAGCGCGGCGGCCGTGAACGGCGCCGAGACCTCGAGATGAGCCGGTGAGCTCCAGGCGCGCAGCGCGACGGACGGCAACGATCTCCGTCCTGCTCGGTGTGCTCGTCATGGTCGCCGCTGCGGTGACGGCATCGACGGTTCCGGGGCCACCGCGACCGCTGCTGACGGTGATGCCGGCGAACCCGACGGGCTCGAGGGGCGCCTCGTTCGCATACACCGACACCACCTCGGTGAGCTTCCTCTGCTCGCTCGACGACTCCGCGTTCGTCGCGTGCGGGTCGGGTCTGTCGGGGAGCAAGGCCTATCCCGCGCAGGCGGAGGGATGGCACAGGTTCCAGGTGAAGGCGGTGTCGCAGTCCACGTCGTCGACGACCTCGCATACGTGGTTGATCGATTCGTCGCTGCCGTCGTCTCGCTGACCTCGCGCGGCGAGTTGCCTGAGCCGGCGGGATGACACCGAACCGGTCGCAATTCGAGGGCGAAGCACCCTCATGCGAACCACGGTTCAGACACACGCGATGGACGCTGCGCTGGCACTCGGCGCTCTCGGCGCGGCGGTGCTGACCTTCCAGTCCTGGGGCATCGCGGCGTCCATTGCCGCGGCGCTCGTTGTCGGCGTGGTCGTCGGCGCCCGCCGCGGGCTGTCGCTTCCACTCGCTCTCGCGGCTCGGCGGGTGCAGCCGGTGCCGCGCTCGTGCACTTCGCCGTCGCGCCGGAGCACTTCGGCGAGTGGTGGGGCTTCGGCCTCTTCTTCGTCCTCTGCGCCGAGGTGCAGCTCGGCTGGGCGCTGCTGCTCGGACGACACCCGGGTCGGCGGATGCTTGCGGTCGGGATCGCCGGCAGCCTGCTCCTCGTCCTCACCTGTGGGCGGTCTCGCGCACGGCGGGCCTCCCGTTCGGCCCCGAGCCGGGCGTGCCCGAGGCCGTCGGCAGCCCCGACCTCGTGTCCGTCGTGCTCGAGCTCCTCACGGCCGGCGCCTGCGGCGTGGCGCTCCTCGGCCCTCGGCGGCTGCACCGCGTGGCCTGCCGCTGCCGGTGCGGGCCTTCGGCCTGGCGGGCGCCGTCGCGCTGACCGCGTGGGCGCTCGTCGCGGTCGGCGCCGCGTAGCTCCGACGACGGTTCGAACCGGTCCGCGAGCTACCGCACGAACCACACCCGACAACCACGACATTCCCTCGACAAGGAGAGTCCAGCAATGCGCCTCACCCGCACGATCACCACCGCCCTCGCCGCCGTCATCGTCTCCGGCCTGCTCGTCGCCGGCGCGCTGGCCGCCTCGACCAAAGGCACCGCCGATCACGACGATGGGCCAGATGACCCACACGACAGCCGCGGCCGGCACGGCGACCGCCGCCGACCTGCGGGTCTCGCTCGACAACCTGTTCGCCGAGCATGCCGTGCTCGCGATGAACGCCACCAACCTCGGCGTCACCGGGCTCGAAGGCCTTCCCGGCCGCCGCGCAAGTCGCTCGACAACAACTCGGTCGCGCTGTCGAAGGCGATCGCGTCGGTCTACGGCGCCAAGGCGGGCCAGACCTTCCTCGAACGGCAAGTTCATGTGGCGCGACCACATCAAGTTCTTCGTCGACTACACCGTCGCGAAGGCCAAGAAGGACACCGCCGGCCAGAACAAGGCCGTCGCGAACCTGAAGCAGTACACCGTCACCTTCGGGACTTCCTCTCGGGCGCGACCGGCCTGCCGAAGCTCACCGTCCAGAACGACCTGCTCGGCCACGTCCTCGAGCTCAAGGGCCAGCTCGACGACTACGCAGCCGGCAACTACGCCAAGGCCGCGGCCGACTACCACGCCGCCTACAACCACATGTTCATGACCGGCGACCTCGTCGCCGCCGCGATCGCGAAGCAGAAGGGCCTCAAGTAACACTGCTTCCGAAACGTGTGACGAACGTGCGGCCCGCCCTCCGGCGGGCCGCAGGGGTTCTGAGCCTGGGTGTGACCTAGCTCGCCCCGCAGGCGCCGCCCGTGCCCGCGACTCCGGGCAGCTTGTCGAGCGTGTCGGCGAGCCGCGTGATCTCGCGTTCGTCGAGATGCTCCTCGAAGAGCGCCGTGATCGAGGCGACGTGGGCGCAGGAGGCAGCCTGCAGTCGTCGTGCGCCGGTCTCGGTCAGCCGGGCGTACGTGACGCGGAGGTCCGACTCGCACGCCTGACGTTCCACGAGCCCCTCCGCCTCGAGCCCCTCGAGCAGCCGCGTGATGCCCGACGGCGTCAGCAGGAGCTGTCGTGAGATGTCGACGCGCTTGAGTCGTTGCCCGTCTGCGCGCGAGAGCACGAGGAGCGCCTCGTAGTCGTTGATCGTGAGCCCGTGCTCTTCCAGCAGCTCGGCGCTGAGCAGCCTGGTCGTGCTGGCGTGGGCGCGCAGCAGCCGCGTGAAGGCGCGCACGGCGGGCCCGGCGTCGTGACGCTCGGGGCCTGTGGCTGTGGTTTGGATCTTGTTCATCGGCATCAATACTTGCGGACGCAACTGAAACATGCTAAGTTGCGTGAGTACTCAATTATACACAACGCAAGGAGTTGGTACAGATGGGCAACACGCAGACTGTGACGATCGCCCCGGCTGGAACGTGGGAGCTCGACGCGGTGCACTCCGTCGTCGGCTTCGAGGTCGAGTACCTCGGCGGCACGTTCAAGGGCACGTTCCGCGAGATCGACGCCACCCTCGTGGTCGGCGACGACGCGGTCAGCCTCGAGGGCTCCGCCAAGGTCGCGAGCGTGGACGTCAAGGACGAGAATCTCGCAGGGCACCTCCAGTCGCCGGACTTCTTCGATGCCGAGCGCTATCCCGAGATCAGGTTCACGGCGAAGGACATCAGCCTCGACGGCGAGACGGTCGAGGTGGAGGGTGATCTAACGATCAAGGGCGTCACGCATCCCGCCGCCGTCACCGGCACCGTCACCGCCCCGCTGACCGACCCCTACGGGCGGGAGCGCGTCGGGCTGACGCTCGAGACGCGCGTCGACCGCACCCGGTTCGGCGTCGACTGGAACAACCCGCTTCCGAACGGCGAGCCGGCTCTCGCGAACGACGTCACCGTCGTCGCCGAGCTGTTCTTCGTCAAGACTGCCTGAGTCGAGATGAAGATCCTCGCCATCTCCGGCAGCCTGAGGGCCGACTCGCTCAATACGAAGTTGCTCCACGCAGCGGCTGAGCTGGTCGATGACGAGATCGAGTTCGAGGTGTGGGACGGCCTCAAGGCCGTCCCACCCTACGACGAGGACGACGAGGCCGAAGCCCCGCCGATCGCCGTCGCCCGACTGCGATCGGCGATCGCCCAGGCCGACGCCGTGCTCTTCGCGACCCCCGAATACAACGCCTCGATTCCGGGGCAGCTGAAGAATGCGATCGACTGGGTCTCGCGCCCGGTTGCCACGAACCCCTTGCGTAACGTTCCCGTTGCAGTGATCGGCGCCTCACCAGGTGCGTTCGGAGCCGTCTGGGCGCAGGCCGAGCTCAAGAAAGTCGTCGGACTGATCGGTGCCCGCGTCCTTCCCGTCGAGCTCCCCGTCTCGAAGGCAGCCACCCGCTTCGACCCGGACGGCCGGCTGATCGACGACGAATTGCGCGGCAGCCTCCGCGACGTCGTCAACGAGCTCGTGTCCGCGGTGCGGGAACGTGAAGCGGTGCAGGCGACGGGCTGAGCCCGTACGGCTGAGCACGCTGAGCCCGTACGGACGCCGCGAGCGGAGGCTCCTCCGGGATATACGTCGCGGATGAGTGGGCTACCCGCCCCGATTTGGTTGGGCTCAGGTCACCTTGATCCGGTGGATCGAGGACTCGACCGCCTTCGCCGAGGCGTCGCCCTTCGTCAGCGCGAGCGCGACCGTCGCGTTGCCGCGCCCAACGGCCTGGAAGACGAGCACAACGGTGGGTCCCACGTCGGCCTCCCCGACCTGCTGGATGACGGCGGGGTTGACGGGCCGGGCGATGCGCCACACGAGCCCCGTCGAAAGCCTTCGCCGGACAACGGTGATCGCAATGTACGAGCCTCTCGACGTCGTCCAGTTGGTCGTGGCGCCGGGCGGAAGCGGGCCAACCGGGGTCGAGTCGGCGAGAGCGGCGGGGGCGGCGAGCGCAGCGATCGAGGCGCCGACGGCGATGGACGTCCGCAGGGCGATCATTCGTGCCCCGAGACCGCATGGGGGAGATACGGCTCTTCGAGGCGGGCGGCCTCGGCAGGCGAGAGCTCGAGCCCCTCGGCTGCGAGTGCGTCCTCGAGGTGGCCGACCTTGGTTGCTCCGACGATGGGCGCCGTCACGCCGGGCCGCTGCAGGAGCCAGGCGAGCGCCACCTGCGGGCCTGGTACGCCGCGCTCTGCGGCAACGTCGTTCAACCGGTCGACGACGGAAAAGTCGAGCTCGGGCACGTAGAGGGACTCGGCGAACGGGTCGGTGCCTGCCCGCGTCGTCAGTTTCTCGCCTTCGCGCGTGCGGTTGCCCGCGAGCAGCCCGCGCGCGAGTGGGCTCCACGGGAGCACGGCGACATCCTGGTCAATGCATTGCGGGATCATCTCTCGCTCCTCCTCGCGGTACACCAGGTTGTAGTGATTTTGCATCGACACGAAGCTCGTCGTTCCGTTGCGTCCAGCGACAGCCTGCGCCTTCGCGAACTGCCAGGCGAACATGCTACTCGCGCCGATGTAGCGTGCCTTGCCGGCCTTGACGACGTCGTGCAGCGCTTCCATTGTCTCCTCGATCGGCGTCGAATAGTCCCAGCGGTGGATCTGGTACAGATCGACGTAGTCCAGCCCGAGCCGCTGCAGCGATCCGTCGATCGACGCCATCACGTGTTTGCGGGAGAGACCGCGACCGTTCTCGCCGGGCATCGTGCGGCCGTGCACCTTTGTCGCGATCACGAGCTCCTCTCTGGAGAGCAGTTGTGGAAGGATCCGGCCGGTGACGACCTCGCTCTCGCCGCCGTTGTATACATCGGCGGTATCAAAAAACGTGATTCCGGCCTCGACCGCCCGCCTGATGATCGGCTCTGCATCTGCCTCCGGCAGCGCCCAGGGGCGCTCCGGGTGGGCGCCATAGCTCATCATGCCCAGGCAGAGGCGGGAGACGCGCAAGCCCGTGTTGCCGAGGTTGACGTACCGCATGCACACCTCCTGCCGGATCGAGATCTCACTGCACGGTATCGCGCGGAAGCTGCGCCGCGGGTGGCGAGGCCGCGCAGTCGCGTGTCCTCTCGAGCGAACACGCGACGTGTTCATCCCCCAACTCTTGTAGCCTCTGTGACGTGAGTGCTCGTTCCGACCGCGAACGTCAGCGGCCAGCGGCCCCGGACGAAGACGACTGGTTCGCGACCCCTGCCGTCGAGCCGACCGCCCTGCCCGCGGAGGTCGCCTGGCAGGACGAGCCCGAGCCGCTACCCGAACCCGTCGACGGGCTCGGCCGACGCCAGGCGATCGTGGTTCTGGCGGCGATCGCTGCGGTCGTGCTCGGCGGAGCCGGGATCGTGCTCGCCCGCTCGCTCGGCGGCTCCGACACGCCGTCTGCCACGACGGCCACGACCGCCCCGGTGACGAATACAGCCCCCGCGGCGTCGACGCCGACGACGACTGCCGCGACGACACCGAGCCAAGCGACGACGCCGACCGCGGGCGCGGTCCCAACGGACGCCGTGCTCCGTGCAGGCAGCTCCGGCGCCTCGGTGACGGCGCTGCAGGAGGCTCTGACCCAGATCGGGTACGCACCGGGAACGGCCGACGGCAAGTACGGGGCGTCGACCGCCGCTGCCGTAGCCGCCTTCCAGACGTCGAACGGCCTGACCGCGGACGGAGTCGCCGGCCCCAAGACGATCGCTGCGATCAACACCGCTGCTGCCGGCGGCTGAGCGAGAACCGCGAACAGGCGCGTGCGTGCGGCGCTACTCCCCCCACCCGCATTCGAGGCAGACGAACTGCGGCTGCTCCTGCTCGTCCATCACGATGCCCATTGTGACTCCACAGGCGGGGCAGATCGGCGGTCGGTCGTCGCGATCGTCCAGCCTGCGCGCGTCATCGGGATCAGCCGTGGCTACAGCTCCACGTCCGGAGTGTCCGCGTTGCGATTGTTGATCCGCGGCAGGACGTATTTCTTCAACAGCCAGAATCCGAGTACGGCATAGAAGAGGCGCTTCAGCATCGTCCGGACCTCCTTGATGTTCGATCAGGTGTCTGACGCCCGACCCTAGCGAACGCACCCGTACGACGTGGGCGGCGCGCCGGAGCGTTTGCGGACGGCGCGAATCGGATACAAGTAGAGAGATGATCCCACCTGACGCCGACTCCGGGCATCCACGCCCGTGAGGGGGCGGACTGCTCTGATCTTGATCCTGATCGGCCTGCTGGCTGTCGGGGGCGTCGCCTACGGGTCTTATCGGGCCAAGGACCAAACGGACAAGCTGGAAAAGCGCGTGGCGATGCTCGAGGATGCGACCCGGCTGGCCGCGAGTGAGAAGGCCGCCCAGGACGCGCGGACGAAGAAGCTCTGCGCGGGGATCGAGCACGTTCGCGCCAAGATCACCGGGGTCGCACTCACTCCGGGCAGCCCGGTGCCCGAATTCGACGTCGACGCGGCGCCGTTGAACGACGCCGAGAGGATCGTGCTCACGTTCAGCAACTGGTGCCGCATGCTGTCCGGCTGAAGCGTGGCCGGCTCGCGGGCCGTCGCCGCGACAGTACGATCGCGAGATGCGGATGCAGCAGCTCGGCAACTCGAACCTCCTGGTCTCACGGGTCGGTCTGGGGTGCAACAACTTCGGTCGCCGGCTCGACGCGGCCGGAACCCACCGCGTCGTCGATGCCGCTCTCGAGGCCGGTGTGACGTTCTTCGACACGGCGGACATCTACGGCTTCGGTGACAGCGAGCGGTTTCTCGGCGAGGCGCTCGCCCGCCGACGGGATCGCGTGGTGCTCGCGACCAAGTTCGGGAACGACATGCAGGGTGCAAACGGCGCAGGGTCCCGGTGGCTCGCGTCAGTATCTCCGACGAGCGATCGAGGCCTCGCTGGCGCGTCTCCGCACCGATCACGTCGACCTCTACTACTACCACCGCCCGGACGGGGTGACGCCGCTGGCGGAGACGCTCGGTGCGATGGACGAGCTCGTCGAGGAGGGCAAGGTGCGCTGGCTCGGGCTCTCGAATGTCGACGCCGCGCTCGTCGCGGAGGGAGCGTCGCCGATCGAGCCGGGTCGTCGCAGTGCAGAACCACTACAGCCTCCTCCGCCGCGACGACGACGCAGAGGTGCTGCCGCTCTCCCGCGAGCGCGGGCTGGGCTACGTGCCGTACTTCCCGCTCGAGAGCGGCCTGCTGACGGGGAAGTACCGTCGCAACGAGCCTCCTCCGGCAGGAGCGCGCATCTCCGATCCGGAGGACGACCGCCTCGCCGAGGAGAGGCTGAGTCGCGTCGAGGCGCTCGAGGCCTCGGCCGCCGCCCATGGACACACGCTGCTCGAGCTCGCGATCGGCGGGCTTGCATCGACCCCCGGGATCGCCTCCGTGATCGCCGGCGCCACCGCTCCGGAGCAAGTGCGGGCGAACGCTGTCGCCGGCGACTGGGAGCTGGCAGAGGCAGAGCTGGAAGAGCTGGCAACGCTTTGAGCATCTGGGCAATCAATGGGTTTCGACCAGCCCGGAGGTGGGTACGCGTCGTTTACGATGGCCGTCGCCGCGTGTCGCACCGATCTCCGCACGACAACAGCTACGGCACCGCGCCCGATGCTCCAACGCTGCGGCGTCGACGGATGTCGGACGCTGACGCTCGGCGGCAGCTGTGTCGCGCACGAGGAGGTTCTAACACCGTTCCTTCGTGCGCGGCAGGCCGTATGTTCCGGGGCAGGCTGTCAGAGCCTCGGCCGCGCGCGGCATCCTCGCCGGCTGACGCTTCCCCATGCGGGGGCCCGGCCCGAACGACGACCACCGTATGCAAGAGTGCACGCCGTGAAGGTGACGATGCTCCTCGCCGACTTTGCGCAGGTCGCGGACGGCAAGCTCACCGTCGTCGGGGGCGGCTGGTCGCTGAGCGGCCCTGAGCCGACACCTTTCGGGATCGCGATCCTCGTGCACGTGCCGTGGGACCAGGCCAACCGGCGGCACACGCTGCGACTCGAGCTCGTCGACGCCGATGGGGAGCCCGTCACCGTGCCCGGGGACGATGGCGAGGAGGCACCGATCGTGTTCCTCGACGACGTCGAGTTCGAGGTCGGCCGTCCGGCCGGGATCAAGCCGGGAACGCCGCTCGAGCTGCCGCTCGCCGTCAACTCCGGTCCGCTCCCGCTCGAGCCGGGCAATCGCTACGAGTGGCGACTCTCGATCGACGGCGCCGGTGACGAGGACTGGCGGCTCGCGTTCAGCGTGCGTCTGGAGGAGCCACCGGCATAGCGCCGGTGATTGCTCGACAACCGACGCTGCGGGGCCATACTGCTCACCGGAGACGGTGTGACACGCGTCGAGCCAACCCGGTGACGACGATCCGGCCCCGGATGCCGGGTGGTGGCGCGCGCCGTGTGCTCGCGGCGCTGGTCGTGCCGGCGATCGCAGGAGCTGTTGCCCTCACCGCGACCGCACCGGCTTTGCCCGCGTCGGCGGTGTCGGCTGCGGAGGCGCCGCCGCTCCGGTTGCGAGCTCTCGACGTGCACGACCGCCTCGCGGGCTCGAAGGCGTTTCGGATGCTCGTCCCCCTCGGCTGGCGTGCGAGTGGAGGGATCGTGTGGGACTTTCGGTACTACACCCTCGCATCGGCCGTCATGCAGGTGCGTTCGCCGAGCGGATCGGAAGCGCTCGAGACGTACCCGGTGATCCCGCATGTCTGGGACACCCGGGGGATCGCCGGCTTTCCGCAGGGAAGCAACTACCTGGGCTCGATCGTCTATCCCCCGCTCGATGCGGTCCCTTTCCTCGAGCAGCTCGCCATGCCCAGAGACCGCGGCGGCCTTCGGTACCGGGTGGTGAGCCGCACGAGGCTCGCCAAGGTCGCCCGGACGCTTTCGGGGCAGGCACGAAAGATCGGGCTCGTCACCTCGTCGAACTTCGACGCCGCTCGCGTCCGGATCGAATACGCACAGGGAGACCGGCTCTTCCAGGAGGACTTCTACACCGTTCTCTCCTACACGACTTCACCGCTCCTCCCCAACGCGGTGCGCTGGCAGCCCCACTTCCTCTATTCCTTCCGTGCGCCTCGCGGCCGGCTCGACCGGTCCGCCGCCCTGCTGCAGGCGATGACCGCCTCGGTCCGTGTCGACCTTCGCTGGTATGCGGGCCTCCAACACGTCCAGCAGTTGTGGATCGACGGCCAGATGCAGTCGATCCGGGCTGCGGGCGCTCTCAGCCGCGCAGTCTCCCAGGCGGATGCGCAGATCACCGACTCCCTCCGCAGCTCGTACCGCCAGCAGCAGGACGCCTACGACCGCGTCTACGACTCGTTCAGCGAGCAGATCCGGGGCGTCGAGACGTATCGGGATCCGTTCGCGGGGCGCGACGTCCAACTGCCGAGCGACTACTCGAACGCCTGGGTGTCGGCAGCCGGGGAGTACGTCCTCTCGAACGACGCCGGCTTCAATCCGAACGTCGGATCGACGGTCGACTGGCGCCTCCTGCGACCGTCCTAGTCTCGGCTCCAGGGGCTGGGCCGCCCGGTCCCCGGCAGGCAGCAATCGACCGGGCAGACGTCGTGGCTCGCCGCGTAGCGCCCGATCGCCGGCCTCGCAGACGTGACTCCGATGCGCTCCTCGATCAGCTCCCGAATCATCCGGATGAATGCGGGATGGGTCGACGCGCTCGAGGCCCGCACGAGGTTGAGGCCCAACTCACCTGCCGTCTGGCGGGCCTCGACGTCGAGGTCGAAGAGCACCTCCAGATGATCGGAGATGAACCCGATCGGCGAAACGACCACGTCGCGGCTGCCGCGCCCGGCGACAGATCGGAGATGGTCGAGGATGTCGGGGCCGAGCCACGGCACCTGCGGCGAGCCGCTGCGGCTCTGGTAGACGAGTGCCGTGTCCGAGGCTCCGACCGCCTCCGCCACGAGCCGCGCGGATTCGCGCAGCTGATCCTCGTAGCGGCAGGCGCGCGCCATCGCGACGGGGATCGAGTGGGCCGTGAATGCCACGTGTGCGTCGCGACCGGACGGCACTTGTGCCAGCGCGGCGCGGACGTGGTCGGCGTTGGTCTCGATCCAACCCGGGTGGTTGAAGAACATGCGCGTCTTCAACACTTCGGGAGCGCGCGGACCGACCGTTCGCTGGGCGACGAACAGGTCTTCGCGGTACTGGCGACAGCCCGAGTAGGACGAGTATCCCGATGTGAAGAAAGCGAGCGCGCGCTCGATGCCGTCGTCGGCCATCTCTTGCATCGCGTCGGCGAGGAATGGGCGCCAGTTGCGGTTCCCGAAGTAGATCGGCAGCTCGATTTCGTGAGTCTCGAGCTCCTCGCGGAGCGCCGCGATCAGCGCCCGGTTCTGCGCGTTGATCGGACTCATCCCGTCGAAGAGCGCGTAGTGGTGGGCGACCTCCTCGAGTCGCTCACGCGGGACGTTGCGCCCACGTGTCACGTTCTCGAGGAACGGGAGCACGTCGTCCATCTTCTCCGGGCCCCCGAACGAGAGGACGAGGATCGCGTCGAAGCTGGTCTCGGGCAAGGCCGAGACGAACCCGTCGGCGGGCGCCTTGAGGGCGGTCTCGCTCATCGTCGCCGAGCGTAGCCGCTCGAGTCCGGGCTGGAATGGGGGAGTGCGGTGGGCTGCGCCTTCGTGGGCTTGGGTTGACAGCGGCGGGCACTGGGTATCAACCGTTCATGACCGACGAAGTGGTTCAGCACCATGATGAGGAAGCGGGCTCTACCGCTCACGCCGTTGCCAGAGGCAGGAGTGACAAGACGCCTCTGGCAGCGATCGGAGCGACCGCGTTGACCATCCTGATCGTGTTCATCATCGCGCTTGGCCTGGCCGCGCTCGCATACGTCCTGGCGCGCTAGGACCTGGATGCCCTTCGGTCAGCCCGGAGGGAGCGCGTTGCGGACGAGGATCGATGCGGCTCCGACAGCAAGGGCGGTGATCGACGCCACCCCCACGAGCAGGAGCGTGGAACGGTTCCGTCGCCTCTTCGACACACGCTTCATGGGAACGAGATTGCCCATCGAGAGCCTTCGCGAAACCCGCCTTCGACGCGGTTTCGCACGGGTGGGATGCTGAATCGATCACGTTGTTTGAGAAATGCCGATCAGGGGAACTCGACCAGCACTGACGGCACAGTGGCAGCGGTCTCCTCCTTCTGCTGCCGGGTAATAGGCAGCGGCGCTGGGCTCCCCGCCCCCCGGTCGGCCCCGCCGCTGCCTCTTGCCGCTGCCGTCGCTGTGCTCCAAGCCAGCGGGCACCAGACGCCCTTCGTGTTTGTCCGTGTCCGCGTCGATCGCCGCTTTCCGGACCACTATGAATCGTGCGAGAAAGGGCGTATCGTCCACCGCCCATGGATGCGACGATCGCCCACCGACAGGGAAGCCGCAGGCTCGCGAGCTTCGCTTTCCTGGCCGCGCTCTTTCTCGCGGCTCTCGCGACCGTCGCGAGCCCTGGCACCTCTCGGGCGGCGGCAGGAAGCGTTCCCTGCCCGGTCACCGCCTCCGAGCTGACCACGCTCGTGGGCAAGTCGCTGCAGCGGGTGAACCTCGGTGGGGTCGCAGCCGATCCCGCCGAGCAATGCGCGTTCTCGGTTCTCGCCAAAGTCCCCTCGAGTCACGTCGTCAGCCCACAGGTGTTCCTGACCGTCGACCCCGGCAGCGCAACCGATCTGCGCGAGCTCTACCTCTACTACGTGAAGTCGCGCAACAAGCTCGCCGCGCGGCTACAGCTCTCCGCCCGCCCCGACCTCGGCAAAGGGGCGTTCACCCTGACCGCCGCCACGATGCCCGTGACGACGACATTCTTCCTCGCAGGGAATAGCGGGGTCGGTACGCTTGTCGTCGATCTCAGCGAAGCAGGAGCGGGTAAGCGGGATCAGGGAACGGCGGAGAAGATTTTCGGCCTGGTGGCCAACCGGCTGCACTAGGGGAGGCACGTCGAAAGGTTTGGGGACCTTTCGACGGGCAAGGTGGGTCAGATGTATACCAAGCTCCACAGTTCGGAATCGGCGCAGACGCTCGTCGAATATTCGCTCATCATGGGGCTGATCGTGATCGCTGCGGTGGTCGCGTTGACCTTGTTCAGCGGAGTTCTCGACGGGCTCCTGGGCTCCCCGCCGAAAACGGGAGGATCCGGCGGCTCGCCGTTCAGCCCCTTCAACCCGCCGGCGGCTGTCGTCGTTCCCACGTCGATTCAGGATTGCGAGAACGGGGGCTGGCAGTCCTATCCGCAGTTCGAAGACGAGGAGGCGTGCAAGCGCTTCGTGTCGCGCTGAGCTCCTCAGGCCGTCGCCGAAGCCCGCTCGGTGATCCGCCCGTCGGCCGTGATCGTGAAGCTGTCGGTGATCGGCCAGACCGTTCGTAAACCGCCGTCGTCGATCGACGTGACGACCCGGAGGTCACCACCCTCCGGATCGTCGAAGAACCCTTCGAGCTGGAGGTGGTATCTCTCGCCGGAGCGACCGACGACTTCACTGTCGACCCTCTGGTCGAGCAGCGTTTCGCGGAGCTCGCTGTACGGGAGCGCTCGGAGCCTGCGGCCCTCGAGCGACGCGATTGTCTTTGCCTCGTCGTTGTTCATTCGACCGGCGTACCCCGCCGGCGGGCGCTTCAACCCCTGAAGGGCCTTGCAGCACCAACCTGCTCCTCACCACTCCGAGCGGTCAAGGTGGGGCACCGTGACGCCGATGCAACCGAGATGACATCGGCAATCGCGATCGGCGTCGCCGCGGCGCTCGGCACGTTTGTCCTCTACACCAGCATCCCGAGATGTGTCGGCTGGTACGTCCGCCGGCGGGAGTTCCGCCGTTGGGAGAAGATTCGGGGCAACTGACCGTACCCCGTGGGGCCGCGTTGTGTCGGCCTCACCAACGCCTCATCGCCGGCTCGGGCCTTGGCGCATCGCGCGACCTGCAACCCCTCGCACCATGTTCTTTGTCAGCTCGGCCGGCCGGACACTACCTCCGGCAATAGGGGCACGCACCTGCCGGAACGTCTAGTTCCTTTGCCGTTCTGCTCCTCCGACGAGCGGACGCACCCAGCGAGCCGGCCGATCGTCAGATCCCCTCTCCGGGTGACTCGGACGACTCGAGATGCGAGCACGGTGTGGGTGGACGTCCGGCCCCAGGCGCTTCCGTCGCTGGCCGCAGCCGACGGGAGATCGATAAGCCGGGCCGGCGTCCCTTTCTCTTGTCCGCCCGTCGCGCCCGGTGTCTCATCTTCAGCGTCCGGCGGCCGGCCGCGGCGAGGCAGGAGACCTGTTTCCGCTCCCCCGAGACCTGCCCTGGAAACAGATCCCCTGCCGCGCACAGGAGCGGACAACGCCGCACCTTGTCCGCTCCGTGCCCGCTAACTCTGCTTGCCAGGGCCGTGAGGGGCAATCCCCCAGCCGTCCGGATCAGACCTCCGAAGGTCTAGTCTCGGAGTCCATGCGGTTGCGATCTCATCCTGCTCGCACGGTTGCGAGGCGGGCTTCTCGCCGGTAGGCAGATCTGCTCGGTTGGCTTCGGGATGTTCCAGCTTCGTGGGTGGCGCTCGACTCGACTCTGGGCCCGTTGCTGATCGACGCCGGTTGTACCCCCGAGAACGCGCCTGGGAGATGGAGCCTCCGATGGGTGATCTCGAACCGCCGTCCCATCGAGTCCGAGCCGTGCGCTCCGATGCCGATCTCGAGGAGTGGCTGACGATCGTTCGCGACTGCGGCTGGTACGAGGACGTCGAACCGGCGCGCCGCCTCGACAACCCACTCGGCTACGAGGGGCTCTACCTCGCCGAGGACGGAGGCACGAAGTCAGGGCTGTACGAAAGCTGTCCTCGCGCCGACACCGGATGGGGGGAAGCTCTAGGCCTCACTCGGCTTTCGCCCCCGATCGCAGGCACCCGGCCATTGGTTCGATCTCCCACACCCGACCTCGACCTGAGCCACTTGGAGCCCGGAACGGGTCTCCGCTAGGTGACGAGGAGCGCAATCCCGAACATGCCGAACGCGGAGAGGGACAGCACGATGGTGAGCCTGGCTCCGCCCCTGTCATCGGTTCCGAGAAAGCGTCGGCCGAAGAACACATTGCTCATCTCACCTGGCCCGTGGCGCGTCGAGGGAGAGAACGAGAGGATCGCCATGAGGAGCATCAGACAGCCGACAATCCACACGGAGATCCTGAACTGGTCACCGAACTCCCCTCCCCGAAATGCAGCAAGACCGGCAGCTGCCGCCACTCCCATCGATATGGCCAGTGTGACGCTGAGGCCCATCGAAACGAGTGCCCGAGCCATACCGGACTATCGCACGGCGACACCGGGCTCGGTGACATCAGCTCGCGTAGGCAACTCGCTCCTTCCTGGTCACGCTGATGCTGTCCCGGGCGGGCGGGGATCACGACATCGCGTCACGACCCGAGCAATCCAGACCTGTGTCTGTGCGTTCTCCGGAAGCGAGGAATGCGCTGACGTCTCTTCCAGAAAAAGAACTCGCCCTCTCCGGACTACTGCACGTGGGCGCCGCTCGGATGCCCCACGACGATCCCTTTCGGTCGATGGCCAGCCGACCCTACACGCCTGAGACCGGATTCCAAGGCTTCGTTTCGTACCCCTGGTCGCGCATGGTTCCGGACAGGAGCGGACGGGTACGGTGATTGCATGGCCGATGTGTGGCGGTGCTACCGGCGGGAGAACCCCGGATATCACGAGATCGTGAGATCCCCTCTCTGGGTGAGTCGGGTGGGCGGAGACGCACGCACGGTATTGGTGGACGTCCGGCCCCAGGCGCTTCCGTCGCTGGCCGCAGTCGACGGGAGAGAGGATATCTACAAGCCGGAGATATCCGTCAAGCCGGGCCGGCGTCCCATTCTCTTGTGAGCCGCAGGTTGAAGTGTGCGCCGATGCGAGGCGGGGAAGGCAGCGACCTACGCTGGGGCCGTGATCTCCGTGCTCCTCGATTTGCCTCATCGAGGAGGCCGAGGACGCCCCGGCTCCAACGGTCAGAAGAACCGCACCCCGCTCCGCCGGCCACCGAGGCCCGGCCGACCGTCGTCGAGCCACGCGGCTGAATACATGAGTTGCCGGTCGATCTCGCGGATGCCTTGCCCGCGCACCGGCACCGTGCCCCCTAACCCGACCCGCATTGACGCGATGTTCCTCCCCGGCTCACAGCGGCGTCCGTCTTCCCCGAAATGCGACGGCTGAAGATCCCAGAATAGAAAGCCGAAGCCCCTTGGTCATCGCTCAGGGCGAGGGATTTGTCCATCCTATTGCGCCGGGCTGGGCACCTTACGACCCGAGGGATGGCGAATATGGAGACGGTTATGGCAAGGGCTCGTATTCGTCGGACTGCTGATCGGGCGGGAGCTCGCCGAGGTTGCCGACCAGATCGTCCGACTTGATGTCGTCGATGCTCTCCTCGTCGAATCGGCGCTCAGAGGGACTCATCTGCTCGCGTACGACCTCGTGCTCGACGGCCGACGCCTGCGTGCGCCGGACATGTCGATTCCAGAAGTCGCGGAGCATCGCAGCAGTCTCACTCCCGCCAGCCCCAAGATCGGGCTGATAGGGATCGGCGGCGGCGGGACCAAGGACGTTGCGGAGGCCTCGATCCGTCGCCGCCACCGAGCGACAGGCGCAATCCGTCTTGACCCAGGAGGTGCCTGTCTCTCACCTCCTTCCCGAACTCCTACTGCACAAACCTGCCGAGCTCGTCGCGAAGCACGCAGTCTGGATCTGGCGTCGTCAGGACGCTGCGAAGTCGACGTCCTTCGCTTCGACCGTGCCGGCCGACCGCCCCGGAGCCTCATGATTGCCCCAGTAGAGATTTGTGTGCGCGATGACGAGTTCCGGCGGCGGTGCGCCCCAGGGCGAGAGATCCTCTGTCGTGTGCGCATCGCTGACGAGCGTCGCGTCATAGCCGCGAACGAGCGCGCCGTGCAGCGTCGAGCGTACGCATTCGTCCGTCTGCGCGCCGACGACGACGAGGCGCCCGACGGCGAGGTCGGCGAGTATGGACTCGAGCGCCGTCTCCTCGAACGAATCCGGATACCGCTTCTGGATGAGCGGCTCGCTCTCGTCCGGGCTCAGCTCCGGGACGATCTTCCATTGCTCGCTTCCCGCCGCGAGGTTGTCGCTCGAGTGCTGCACCCAGACGACCGGGACCTCCGCCGCGCGCGCTTTCTCGACGACGGCGCCGACATTCGCGACGACGGTGTCCCGCTCGTAGGCGCCGCCCACGACGCCGTTCTGCACGTCGATCACGAGCAGTGCGGTGTTCGGACGGTTCTCGAGTGTCGTCATGGTCTCCCCTGGTCGCGCAACTCGGACAGCCGGACGTTAGCGGGTCGGATGCCGCGGCGGAGTGTCCCTAGGTGTGGGCAACCCTAGCGAGCCGACGAGAAGCGTGGTCCGCTGTAGTCACGCCGCATTGGTGGGCCACGATGCGCCAGCCTCGACGAGGCGCCGTTCGATGGACGCCACGAACATGGCTGATCAGTGGTGTTCGATCCGACCTGATCATTCGATCGGGATCTCGAACCGGGCGATGATGCCGGGATCGCCTCCCTTCGCGAGCAGATCGGGATCGGGATCGCGAGTCGCTACCCACGCGTATCCGTCTTCGGGATAGGCGACGACGTCGGGAAAGCCCCCGGCGCTGATCGCGAGGATCGCAGCCGGTTCGTCAGCCGGATTGCTGAATGTGTGCAGTCCCGCCCGTCCCTCCGGGCAGGAGACGAAGTCTCCAGGTGCCAAGCCTCGACGCCGTTTTCGTTCCGGAACTGCGGGCGGCCGCGGAGGACGAAGAACATCTCCTCGGCCCCGTAATGCATGTGCATGCGGCTCTCCGGCGTGCCCGGGGCGAGTTCGTATAGCGTCGCCCCCATCCGAGCGTCGTCCGGCCGCCAGAAAACCTGGTGCCGCGTTCCAACCTCGTGGTTGTCTCCGTCCCACACATCGGAGAAGAGGTTCTGTCGTGTCATCGTGTCCTCCGGGGTAGCGGTAGACGTAGCGCGAAAGCGTCACTCGAGCTTCGACACGCTGACGAGAAGAACCGGCATCAGCCGCGCCAAACCGCTACCTCGTCGCCGGATTCACGCGGCCGTCGCGGTAGAAGGCAGTCGCCCGCCCGGCGGCGTCGGTGGCTCGGTCTCTCGGGCGTTCTCTCCGTGCGCGAGGTGGGCTATCGGCGCCATCCGAACGGCCGAATCGCGATCGCGAGCACGATCAGGATCGCGATCACCGAGATCGTCTAGGCATGCAGTGTTCATGTTGGTGCGCTTCCCGTTCGAGGCATTCCCGAAACACGGTGCGCGGCAATCCCCAAGTCTCTCGCACAGACAAAGCGTTGCAGCGGCCCTCGAGAACAAAGGCTCAGATCACCACGAATTCCGCCCAGCATTTCGAAACGAGTCTGGACCACCCCGAGCCGCTCATCTGCCATTCCCGAACCCTGGTGCAGGTGTGGCGGCGGGCCACCTCAGAAACCGGCAATTAGCAGGCCCGCAAGATTTCGGGCCGATCGGGCGTCTAGTGGTCGTGCGGCCTTCATCGGTCGGGCACGGGGAAGGGGGGAGCGCCCGGCCGATGAGTCTTTCCGGTCTTCTTGACATTCCCGCGTGCAAACCAATTCGTCCCGCGCCCCGTAACCCCACCCATGTCAGCCGCTCCTTGGTTGACGGCAACGCGGAAGGGGCGCAGATGGCAGCAGCGCCCCTTCCGCGCGAGCTCTGACCATACGAGCAGTCAGGCGGGGCCGACCTCAGAGCTGGAGAATGCGCTCGCAGCATTCCAGGGCCGTGACAGGACGGCGAGGCCGAAGAGGAGTGCGAGGAGCCCGGGAGCGGTCGACGTCCAGAACGCGGTCGCTGGTGAGCCGAGCGAAAAGATCGCCCAAGCGAGCGAGGCGACTCCAATGCTGTTGATCGCGGCGTCCACCGTCTGCGTAGCCGGTAACGGCACGACGCGGGATCGGCGGTGGAGCGGCAGCGCGGCGGTTGTGGCGAGTCCGAATGCGGCCGCGCCGACAACGCAATCGAGGACGTAGTGATTGCCGGTGCCGACGATGACGGTGAACACGAAAACCGGATAGGCCATCGTCGCCAGCGCGAGCCGTGAATAGGGGAACGCCCATAACGAGCCGCATGCCACGAAAAGCGCGATCCCGAAATGCTGGCTCGCAGCGGCGGCAGTCGAGTTCTGAACAAGAGCGCCGAGGGTGTTCGACAACTCGGCTTGGCTTGGTGCCTGTCCTAGGCCGATCTCTGGGATCCAGCGCGGCGGCGCGGTCGGATACCGCCAGATCACGAAAAACGCCGGCAGAAAGGACAGGACGTAGATCGTTCGCAGTCGCGGGTAGCGGTCCGGCGCTCGCAAACGTGCTGCGGCCAAGAAACCAAACAGGACTGGGACATGAAGGTTTGCGTAGGCCCACTGGAGAAGGCGGTTGAGCCCGGGATCCGATCCGAGGCGGATGACGGATGGCTCGACGTCGATCGAGAGACGTGATTCGAGGTTCAGGATCTGGTGTGCGTGAGCAACCGAGTCAGCGACGTCCCCTTCGATCGGAATCCGAACGAGTTGCCATGCAAGCAGAACGAGCGCTGCGAATCCCAGCTCCCAGTGAAATGGGTACGGGCGCTGAGCTGCTCTGCGCAACTTCGCGAGACGGGATCCCGCTGAGCCGAACTCGGAGATGCGCATCGAGAGGACGTGATACCCGACCCCTAGTCCGCCGAAACGGCGATGGGCCTTCCTGGCCGGCTGATGGATCGAGTTGGGCAGTGTGCCCTGCGCGCAGCGTTCGAGCATTTTCGCCAGGGCAGGGCGTTGTGTCTACAAGTCGATGGGTTTACGCTCGGCTTTCTCCGACATCCAGGAGGCAGGATGGGCAGCCAACGAGGTCTTGGTCGGCGCCGGCTCTTTGCGCTAGGCGCCGTGGTGATCGTGACGACGCTGGCCGGCGTCGATGGCACTGCAGCTTCGTCGACGGAGACGAAGGTGCCGCAAGCACTCGTCGGGTGCTGGCACCGACATGTGGGTGCGCTACCCGTCGGCACGCCTGCGGGCACCTGGCTGATCAGGATCTCACCGGCTGGGAAGTTCGCTGCGTACACGCCTGGATCGACGGCGTGCGGCGCGTATTCCGACTTCACGACCGCGGTGTCCGTGGTCGGGAACGTCCTCACCATCGGAACGGTGCCCATCTGCGGAACGAAAGGGGTCTACGCCTGGAAAGCGGCGCGGAACACGCTGACGCTTCGGGCGACGGCCGACAAGCAGTGTCCGCCTCGGCGAATGCTCCTGAATGGAGTGTGGAAGAAGAAGTAGCGCTCACCGCGTGATCACGCAGTGACCTCCGCCGGCGACCGTCTGTGAAATTCCGCAATGGGCGAGTTCGTTGCGCGGCGAGCTAGCGAGCGGGCGATGCAGTGAGGCCAAGCAGTCGAGAAGTTCGCAGGTGATGCCGTGGTTCGCTGTCGAGTCCCTCAGGTGAGTTGTGGGCCGACGACGTCGAAGCCGAACGTGGTGGCCAGTGCCTCTGCGGCTTCTGGGTCGTACTCCTGGACGTTGCCCTCAGCAAGACCAAGTGCGCCGTCCGTGTCCTTTGCTCGGGCTTCGATCTTTGTCAGGCTGCCTTGCCACCAGAACACATCAGTGGTGGCGTTCGCCACGGACGCGAAAGTGCTCATGAGTTTTCTCCTCTCTTCATGAGCCTGCCAGGGTCGCGATCATGGCAACCACGAACTCCAATGTTTCATCGGCCATCGGCGAGCGAGTAGTTTGTGCTTGAGGGGTGTCATCACGCGAGGTGAGGGAGTGGAGGAACACACAGTCGATTCGGGCTCGGGGTCGGTTCAGGGTCCGGGAGCCACAGACCAACTTGTCGACCTACGAACGAATCCGGTTGGCCGTTCCGGGCTGACGGAGGAGGCTCTCCATTTCACGCCGGCCGAGCGTGCAGCCCGCGGTCGGGCCGCGCGGCGGGAATTACCTCGCAGCGCACACGCAGCATGGGAACCGACCCCAATGCGGCGAGACCCGATCGCGTTGCTCGAGCAACAGGCGCAGACTCGCCTGCTCGAACTCGTGCCCATCCGGTACGGGCGTATGCTCGTTTCTCCGTTCACGTTCTTCCGCGGCGCGGCCTATCTGATGGCTGCGGATCTCGCGGACGGGCCGCGCACCGGGATCTATGCGCAGCTGTGTGGTGACGCACATCTCTCGAACTTCGGCATCTTTGCCGCGCCTGACCGTCGGCTCGTCTTCAGCATCAACGATTTCGACGAAACCTTGCCTGGGCCGTTCGAGTGGGACGTCAAGCGCCTGGCCACGAGCTTCGCGGTCGCTGGGCGCGATCGCGGATTCGATGAGGCCGCGCGAGGTTCGGTCGTCACGGCTGCTGTGCGTGAGTATCGACAGGCGATGGCCCGCTTCGCGGAGATGCGAAATATCCACGTCTGGTACACGCGCCTCGACGTTGGGAGCATCCGCGAGCAGTTCAGCCGAGGCTCATCCGGCAAGCAGATGAAGCGGTTCCAATCCACCGTCGCGAGCATGCGCACGAAGGACAGCCTGCGAGCATTGACCAAGCTCTGCGGCAATGTCGAGGGTGAGTTGCGGATCATCGGGAATCCTCCACTCGTGACGCCGATCGAGGATGTGCTCCCCGGGGCCGAGCAGAAGCATCTCGAGGACGTCGTGCAGCGAATGGTCAGCAGCTACCGGCGCACGCTTCCGCATGACCGCCGCCACCTTCTTGAGAGTTATCGCTATGTGCACGCCGCCCGCAAGGTCGTCGGGGTCGGCAGCGTCGGGGCCCGTACGTGGATACTTCTGTTCGTAGGCCGTGACGACGGCGATCCCTTGTTCCTTCAGTTCAAGGAGGCGCAGGCATCGGTGCTTGAGCCGTTTCTCGGGCGAAGCCGGTACGACCAGCACGGCCAACGTGTTGTGGAAGGGCAGCGGATGATGCAGGCCGCAGCCGACATCGTCCTTGGGTGGGAGCGAGTTATCACGATCGACGGCCAGGAACGAGACTTCTACATCAGACAACTATGGGACGCTAAGGGCTCGCCGGAGGCGGAGTTGATGAACCCCTCCGCAATGGAAGCGTACGCCCGCGTCTGCGGATGGACTCTCGCCAGAGCCCACGCTCGTTCTGGGGACCGAATCGCAATCTCCGCCTACCTCGGCCGTCGACCGGCATTCGACGTCGCGATGGCGTCCTTCGCAGAAGCCTACGCGGATCAGAACGAACTGGACTACGAGGCGTTGCAAAACGCAGTCGCGTCAGGCCGAATCGCCGCGAAGACGGGGGTCTGAACACCGCCAACATTCCGCCGCGAATCTCGGAAAGCTTCGACGGCAGGAGGGCTAGCCTTGCCCGCGAGAGACCTGTATCAAGGGGTCTGGTGTCACGGCGAAAGTGCCATCGAATGGCCTGTCCTGCGAGGCGATCATGTCAAGATGCATCCCATGTTCCTCCTGCAACAGCCTCCAAAGTATGTAAGAGCTCCGTGAGCCTCCTCTGGGCCGGACTACTCGTGGCAGCGGTGATGACGCTCGCCATCACGGCAATGCTAATCGTCCGCAGGAGTGCCCCCGCAGGCAGCTACTTCGAGGACGGTGACCGCGCCTCCGGGGTCTTCGGTGTGCTTGCAACTGGGTTCGCTGTGCTCCTCGGATTCGTGGTCTTCCTCGCGTTTGAAAGCTTCGATACCTCGCGCACAGGCGCTGAGGTCGAGGCGCAGGTCGTGAGAGAGCAATTCGAGACTGCCCAGCTGTTTCCCGTTGCAGTGCGCGCCCGTCTCTCAGGCCAGCTTGTCTGCTACGCGCGGACAGTCATCGACAACGAATGGCCGAAGATGCAGGCAGGCACCCTAGGGGACACCGTAAATCCCTGGACGCTCAGAATGTTCCGTATTACCAAAACGGTGGCGCCACAGACAGCGTCCGAGCAGGCCGCCTACGGGAAGTGGCTCGACCAACGCACCGACCGCGAGGATGCACGGGGCGATCGCACTCACGGTGCCGAGGGCGTGATCCCGCTGCCGCTGTGGATCGTGCTGTTCTTGAGTGCAATAGCGATCTTCGTGTTCATGATGTTCTTCGCCGACAGCGCAGAACGAGCCGTCGTACAGGCGACAATGATCGGCGGCGTCGCGCTCGTGATCACGTCAACGCTGCTTCTCTTGTGGTTCCTCGATCATCCGTATCACTCCGGGCCAGGTGGCCTCCAGCCCATCGCTATGAAACGAACAAGCCGCATCCTTGTCCACGACGCACTCGTCCTCGGACAGAAGCTCACGACCCCCTGCGACCGGCACGGAGCTACGAGCGGCGCCTGAGACGAGCCTTCCCATCGACCATGACCGATCGTCCACGTCGTTTCACCAGGATCCCGTCAGTAGAGCGTCCGCCACCATCCCTGCCGCGAGCACTATCGCGACCAGCCACAACGCCACAGTCTCCGGAGTCACTACCAGCCTCCGCGTCTTTTGTTGATGCTCCTACTAAGACGCACACGGCGAGCATTTGATTGCCTAACGCATTCCGACTGCAAACCGATCCGTGGGGCGCCTCGTAACTCGGGTCAAGGCCGTGTTCCTTGGTTGAACGGCAACGTGGAAGGGGCGTACGTACCCCGCGCCCCTTCCACGCGAACTCACCGCGTTAGATCACTTGACGGTGAAGTTGATGTGCATTCCGGCTTTGTAGTTGCTGCCAAGGTTGCAGAGCAGGACGTAGTGGCCCTTCTTCAGTGTGAGGGTGATCGCCCTTCGTCTTCCCCGGCGCTACGTCTTCGAGCTCTCCGACGATGCCCTTCTCGCTTGCCTCGCCGTTTGGGAGGCCGAGCTTGGCGGCGTCCTTCGGTGTCCGAATGGTTGCGAGCTCGTTGGTCGACCTTGCCGGTGTTCTTCGCGGTGAACGTGACCTTGCCCGCCGCGCGGCCGAGGCTGGCTTGGGCGTGACCGTGTAGTCCGATAGGTTCGATGCGACCTTCGCCGGCGTTGCAGCGTTGGCCGCGATCGCGCCGCCGAGGATGACGTCTGTTGTTATCGCTGCGCCGGCCGTGATGAAGGCTGCCGCTCTCTCGTTTGCAATTCCCACCCCTCCGTGGCGTGGGGAGCGACGGTCAAATCCGTCGCCCGGTAGGCCGCGTAGGAGATGTCAGTGGGGTACTGGTTGCTCACCGCAGTTCCTTGCGAAGAGCTCGCGAAACCGAAGGGGTTGGTTGGTATGTCGAGGTTGTTGAGCGTGGTCGCAGTCGTTGTGCTGATCGCATCTGTCGTTGCGACGGCTGGGTTGGCGAAGGGCGGGAACTCGCTTCACGCGACGTTGACGGGGAAGGCCGAGACGCCGAAGGGTGATCCCGACGGCAGCGGCACCGCCGAGGTGAAGATCGACGGCACCAGCGTTTGCTGGGAGCTCAAGACAGCGGGCGTCGGAACTCCGATGGCAGCACACATCCACAAGGGTAAGCCGGGCGTAGCAGGCCCCGTCGTGGTGCCGTTCGGAAAGACATACAAGGCGAAAGGTTGCGCGACAGCGTCAATGGCGGTGGCAGGTGCAATCAAGAAGAACCCGGCCGCCTACTACGTGAACGTTCACAACACGAAGTACCCAGCAGGCGCGCTTCGCGGGCAACTCCGCAACGATGACTGAGTCTGGACGGGAGGTCGCGGCAAGTCGCGGCCTTCCTCCTCCTACGGGAGCGGCGAGCCGAGCTGCGAAGTCCAGTGGGTTCTGACGGTTTTGGCCTCTCAACCGCGCTATGGCGTGAGGCCGGCGAACTCACTCTCTAACTGCGCTTGCAAATCGGAACGCCTTGCCGGACTTCCACGAGTCGGCGCCGCAATTCACTCAGTACCTCCAGGAATCCGGGACGGATCTTTCGCCCGTCCTCGCAACGGGTGACCCGGCGAAAATTGCCAAGGCGGTCTCTATCGCGAACGGCGACAATGGACATCGCGGAGCATAACCGAAGCTAAAACAGTCGGCCCAAAGCATGAGCTCGTCGGGTAACACCCTCGCGACAACGGCCCGTCCGAATGGGATCGGATCAAGGCGGCGAACCCAAATGTAGGACGAGTGCACCTTGGCTAGCCCGACCGACTTGAAGATCAAAGAGCTAGTAGGCCGGCTCCATGAGGCCCTGCTTGCCGAGCGCGTCGTGCGCATCGAACTGGCCCGCACTCAGACCGAACTGATAGACGCCCGGGCACATATCAAGCGTCTCTCTCAGAGCCCCATGGAGGTGGTCGTCTGACGTTGCTAGAGGCTCTCCTGGCTGAACTCTCTCGAACCCCGGAGGAGGCGCTCGACAACGCCGTCCGGCTCCGTAAGCAGATCTACGATTCCTGGTGGCAGTACGAAGAGGATCTCGACGCGCTCCCGGACGACCCGATGTTTTCGCTGGTGCGGGAAATCAGGAAGCGACAGGATGACGCCGCTGGCTCGTATTTCTGGCCGGGGGCGTGAAGGCACTTGCTTCCGTTGGGCGATCGCGAACGGACGCGTGCTGGCCTCCCGACGCGACTAGCCGAGGTGGCCGGGCGCGAGAATGACGAAATCGATGCTGAGAATCTGGAGCTAGGAGCCAGATCGGCACCTTCTTACCTCCGGGTTGTAGTAGCCCGGTGTTTCCCTCCGCATCTCCGTGCGAAACCACGTAGATGGAAACATGTGTTCGCAGTATCATCGGCCGATGCGTCTCGCCGGTATCGAGGTTGGCCCCGACGATGAGGAGTGGCTTGTGGGCCGGCTCTACCAGGACGCCCACGCTCCGGCGCTCAATGTGGCGCTTCGCATCCAAAAAGCGCTGGAGCTAGGCACCCGAATCCTGGGCCTCTCACACCAAGAGCGAATGACGATCCTGGGTGTTTGGACGGCCCGCCTTCATCGCTCTCGGCACTTCGTGGTGTGCTGATGCAGGAGTCGTAGGATCCTCTCTCTCCTTCGGGAGCTATCAGGAGTCGGCGGGTGGATGAGCAGACACAGGAGATCGAGGCCGCGCTGGTGGGGCATTGGTCGCACCTGGGAAGGTGGCCGTCCGGTGCTCTCGCCGACGAGCGGGGGGTGCTGCGGTACGAGACGCCGATTCCGCACCTTCCCTACAACGGCGTCATCAGGACGGCGATCACCGCAGGCGATCCAGACGAGACGATCAGCGATGTCGTGAAGTCGTTCCAGCGGCGGGAGGTGCCCTTCCTCTGGTGGGAGCATCCCTCCTGCACGCCTGAGGATCTCGGTTCCCGCCTCCAGCACCACGGACTCATCCCGGTCGAGCGGGTGACCGGGATGTCGATCGACCTCCACGGCTGGATCGGAGCCGAACCTCCCGCTGAGGTCCGGTTCGTGGAAGTAGTGGACGCGGGCGGGATGGAGGCCTACGAAGATCTTCTCGTCCGCTACTGGGAGCTGCCTCGCGAGACGCAGGACATGGTCGCGAGCCTGAACCGCTTCTGGGGGCCTGGTCACCTCCCCGCGCATCGCTGGGTCGCCTACATCGACGACCAGCCAGTCGGCAAAGCTCTGCTTTCGCTCGCCGCACCCGAGGGCGTTGCCGCCGTGTACGGGATGAGCGTGACGCCGGAGGAACGCGGACGAGGCATCGCGGGAGGGCTCACGACGACACTCCTCGAACGCGCAAAGGCCCTCGGCTGTCGTCGCGTCGTCCTCCACTCATCCAAGAGCGCCGTGAACGTCTACCGGCGAGCTGGGTTCGTCGACTGCTGCGCAATGACGGTCTACGCGACCGCACCGCTTTGGTCGGGTCCGCACCACTAGCCACTCTTCGGTGAAAAAGGAAAGAACTAACCAGATCGATCAGCCGGATCGTTGCCGTACGAGTTCCGCTCCGAGATCACGCCATCGAGGCTGTGGATCACATGCTCGGTTTTTCTTTTCATGGCCTGTTCGCGCCCAGCCGCGACCGCCGCCTTCTTGGTCTCGTAAGTGCCGAACGTCCCGTCATCGCCTTCGATCTCGTAGTCCACTGCGCGTTCTGTAAACGGTGTGGACGAAGCCCATCTGTCCATCTCGAGCTCCTCTAGCGTTGGGTTAGCGTTGATGCCCGCGGGGACGGTCAAGCAACACCCGCAGAGTGGAAACGCGAGAGGTGCCAGCTGTCATCAATGACTAAAGCCTCGTGCCGGTGGTGGCGATAGCTTCAGTGTGAAGGAGCAAGTACTGAGTGGTGGCCGCAGGCAGCCACGCCCACGGCCGAGGCGCTGGCCGGTGCTGCTCTATCTGGTGGGGCCCGTCGCAGTGGTGTTGGCGTTGATAGCGATCGTGGCGTTCCTCGCCTTCGTGTACCCCTAGTCCGATCGTCTGTCTCGCCCGTCAACGCAGAAAGGCCCGATTTGGGCCTCTCCGCGAGTCGATTGCTGTTCGCCGTTAGGGCCGGCGGTCTTCGATCACCGTTGTGTTGTGTGTGCTGCGCTCGCCGCCGAAGCCTCCCCAGCTTGACCAGAACGCCAGTGAGAGAAGAGCACCGACGATGCCGACAACAAGCAGGATGATTCCGACGGTGTCGAGATCGACGCCCGAAACCGTCGTGTTGACGGCCCAAATCAAAATGGCACCAACAGCCGCAAGAACAATTGAGAGCGAAAGTCCCATCACAGTTCCCTTCCGTTAGAGGTGGTGTTATCGGCGTGAATAGCCAAAGCCGCCGAGGGCGAGAATGACGAGCACGATGATCAGAATTAGAAGCCAGATCGACACGCTTCACCTCCGCAGTTGAAGTAGGCGGATTCTTCCCCCCGAGTCGCCCTTCGAAACAGCGTCTTACCAGGGGTTTCTGGGGTATCGCCCACGACCAGGGACCGGCTTGCGTCGGCCCCTCGTGTGGTTTTCGCTGGTGCGCGGGTCACCGAGTGAAGGTTCGTTTGGCGGGAAGGCTGGTCAGGCCGGAGGTGTCACGGGCGCGGAGTGTGACGGTGTAGCGGCCGGGACCTCGGAACCGGGCCACTGGCGTCCAGTGGCGTGTGTAGACGCCGCAGGGCCTCGGCGCCACCAGCGTAGTGAAGCGGCGTGTGTAGGAGGCAACGCCGGGCCGCGAGTCGGTCGCGAGGACGGTGAGATTCTTCCTCGTGTCGTCGCAGATCCGGAAGCGCGCATAGATCGTTGCACCCACGAACCGGGCAGAGAGCATCACGAGTCGTCGGTCGGCGGTTGGTGATCGTCACTGCCGGTGCCACGATCGTCGTGATCGCGGAGGGGGCTATGTCGCTGCCCTTCGCGTTGCGGGCGGTGACCATGACCCGGAGTCGGTAGCCGAGGTCGGCGATCCGTACCCCGTAGGTCTTCCCGGTTGCGCCAACGACGTTTGTGCAGGCGGCGATGTCTGCATCGCAGCGCTGCCACGCGTAGGCATAGGAGGTCGGGTTGCCCGACCAGGTGCCGTCATTCGCGGTCAGTTCCGCACCCACCTTCGCCGTCCCCGAGATCGTCGGAGCCGCCGTGTTCTTCGGAGCAGCGGCCGACGTTGCGGGCTCGACTGCGGCTGTCGGCTCGGACTGTGCTGAGGTGGCGCCATCAGCGTTCGTCGCTGTCACCTTGACCCGAATGGTGCGGCCAGCGTCGGCGCCGACCAGGGTGTAGGTCTTCTGGGTGCCGTTAGCGACATTCACGCACGAGTTGCCGCCGCCATTGCACCGAAGCCACTGGTAGGCGTACGAGGTCGGTGTGTTCGTCCACGTGCCATCACTCGCCGTCAGTGCCTGACCGACCTTCGCCGTGCCGGCGATCGTGGGCGCGGTTGTGTTGACCGGAGCTACCTGAGTGGCCGCTCCTGCTGAAGATGAAAACATCACGGCAAGCGCAGCGGTTAGCGGCAATACAGCGCGAGCCATCAAGCGTCGCTTCTTCTTGGTGCTCATTGTCGTTCCCCCTCGTTAACGGGGAACGCAAACCATCGCGTCCCCTAAGTACCTGCTAATCGATAGTTTTCCGCTGCCCGTCGGGCCGCAAACTCCCGAACGAGGGATTGCACAAAACCCGAACAAGTTCCTCGTCTGACATGCCCTCCGGCCGCTCGACCTTGCAGCGGCAGTGCGGCGGCGCTGTGCGGGAGGGCGCCGCCGGTGCATGGAATAAAGGCTCCGGCTGGAGCTCAGTAGGAGAGGTAGACCGCCGCGACCGCGAGCACGATGGCGAGGATCACGACGAGGGGCCACAGGAGATAAAGGGCAAAGAGCCGGCGGCGCTGCAACGTCTCCCAAGTCGGCCCGCCGCGTCTCTTCCCGTACATCAGAACTGCCTCATTCCGACCATCGCTGCGATGACCCCAGCCACCCCGGCCGCGCCAAGCCAAAGCCAGTCAGTCGGCTTCCGCTTCCGCCGCCGCCGCTTCCTCCCACCGCTAAGAGTGCCCCGCACAGCCGAGCGAAGATACCCACGCACGGGCGGCGATCAAACGTCCTGAACCTTTCAATGCCAAAGGCCCGGCACTAGGAGTACCGAGCCTTAACCTATGGGGCGCCTGTGTCCTCAGGGGCTCTGGGCGAGCCATCTGGGATCCGCTCCCGGGGATGCCTAGGTGGGGTGGGTACCCGCCCGCGCGACGAACAACCCCGCCCCGCGCCCACGCGACCGGGCCGACGGTTCGTCAGATTGTAGGTCGGGTACACCAGCCGCATGGCTGACAACTCCGTTTCCTACCTCGTCCACTTCCCCGACCGAAACAAGGCTGTCCACAACATTGAGATCGGACGCGTTGCCGAGATCGGAACGGAGATCCTTGACGGATGGGTCGTCGACGAGATCAAACAGATCGACGAGACCATCGACGAGAAAGCCGTCACGTACGAGGTGTGGGTCAGACCGAGACTGAGCCAGCTCGGGCTGCGTTTGCTGTCCCGCGCTACGGCGAATCAAGGGTGCGAAACGCATGCGCTCCAGGGCCGGACTCGGCCCGGTGCCGATAACGCCGGGAGCCGAATGCGCCGCCCGGCCCCGACCCGCGTTTGAGGAGTGTGGCGATGAGCGATTCCCTGTTTTCGTTTGACCGTGGTCAAGGCGCCCGTATGTGTGCGGCGCGGATGAGGCGGGGCGTGCCTGCATGGCCGGGCCGCTGGTCGCCGCCGCTGTCCGGTTCGACTATGAGCGGTTGGACGCGGACGCGGTCGCGCGGCTGGCGGATCTGAACGATTCCAAGAAGCTGTCTTCGCGGCGGCGGGCGGCGCTCTTGCCGGTCGTGTTCGAGGTGGCGGACATGGTCGTGTCCGTGGTCATCCCGGCCGGTCAGATCGACCGGGACGGGTTGCATGTGTCGAACATGCGCGCGCTTGGCCGCGCGCTCGAGGCGGTGGCGGTGGACGGGTCGGCGAACCTGGTGGACGGGTCGGCGGACCTGGTGGACGGGTTCGAGCTCAAGGGTGTCGGGGTGTCTCCGCGGCCGATGGTGCGCGGAGATCAGACGTCGGCTGCGATCGCGGCGGCGTCGATCGTCGCCAAGGAGACGCGTGACTGGCTGATGCGACAGCTGGACGTGGACTACCCCGGCTACGGGTTCGCGGTGCATAAGGGCTACATCACGCCTGCGCATGAGGCGGCGGTCATCGAGCTGGGTCTCTCGCCGGCGCATCGGCGGAGCGTCCGCTGCAAGGCGTATGCAGCGCTCGGCCTCTCCCCGGCCGCCTGATCCGCCAGCGCCCACCCCACTACTACAGCGGGACGACTTCCGTCATGCCAGAACTTGCCGACGAATTCCGCGTCTGAATGCTCTATCGAGGGTGTCGACCGCGACCGACCCCGCGCCGGCGGCGCAGCCGTTCCCGGGAACGCTGTCGTGATGACAGCGGTGAGCGCGGCGACGACGAGCGCGTAGCACCACCCGGGATGGATCCGGTTGAACGGCACGCGCGGATCGTACTGACGTCCGCCGCCGACCGGATCCTCGCGATTTCCCGATCACCTGTCATGCTGATGCGTGATGACGGACCAGGAGCCCCAAAGGCGGCCAACGGTCGTCCTGGTCGGGACGCTCGACACCAAGGGTCGCGAGTACGCGTTCCTGCGTGACCGGATCAGAGCCCGTGACGTCGATGTCCTGCTCGTCGACGCGGGGATTCTGAGCGAGCCACTGACGAAGCCCGATGTCACCCGCCAGGAGGTCGCAGCCGCGGCGGGCGCAGACGTCCAGGCTCTTGCCGACGCAGGCGATCGAAGTGCGGCAATCGAGGTGATGGGCCGCGGAGCGACAGAGCTCATCCTTCGCCTGCAAGCCGAGGGGCGGCTCGATGCGATAGGGGCGCTCGGAGGCACGGGCGGCACGACACTCGCAACGCACGTCATGCGAGCGCTTCCGGTCGGCGTACCGAAGCTGATGGTTTCGACCGTCGCCTCGGGCGATACGAGCCCCTACGTCGGCCATGTGGATGTGACGATGACGTATTCCGTGTTCGACGTCGCCGGAATCAACCGGATCTCGGCGAAGATCCTGGCAAACGCGGCCGGCACGCTCGTCGGCATGGCCACGGAGCCGACTGTGGAACTCGACGAGGCGCGGCCGCTCGTTGCAGCCTCGATGTGGGGGGTCACGACACCGTGCGTGACGACAGCCCGGCAGCACCTCGAGGGGCTCGGCTATGACGTCCTCGTCTTCCATCAGACCGGCACGGGCGGCGACTCGATGGAGGCGCTGATCAAGACCGGCCCCGTACAACGGTGTTCTCGACGTCACCCCGACGGAGCTCGTCGCCGAGATAGCGGGTGGAGTCTGGCCAGCGAGTCCCGAGCGGCTCGAGGTCGCAGGCCGCTTCGGGATCCCCCAGGTCGTCTCCCTCGGCGGGCTCGACTTGATTGCCCTCGGACCTCCCGACTCCATGCACGAGCGCTTCCGCTCTCGTTGGATCTACCACCACGACGAGCACATGGCCGCAGCACGAACAACCGCGGAGGAGAGCGCCCTGCTCGCAAAGGTCATCGCAGGAAAGCTCAACGCTGCCAAGGGCCCCGTGGCGCTGTTCGTTCCACTTCGCGGCTTCTCCCCACTCTCGGTTCCGGGGGGCGACTTCTTCGATGCCGCGGCGGATGCCGCACTGGTGGAAGGGCTTCGCGAGCTGATCGATCCGGTATCCGTGGAGCTACACGAGGTCGAATGCGACATCAACGACGCCGCCCTCGCTGTCGCGATGGCGGAGCGCCTGTACGAGCTCATGGAGGACTGAACCGGTGTCCGCGCCGGTGACCACCCTCATCGGGCGCGACGCGAGCGTGGCCGCGGCGGCCGCCCTCCTGCGCCGTGACGACGTTCGCATACTCACCATCACCGGACCCGGTGGAATCGGAAAGACGAGGCTCGCGCAGGCGGTCGCGATCGAGACGGCAGACCGCTTCGCTGACGGGGTCGTGCTCGTCCCGCTCCAGTCGATCAGGGACTCGGGTCATGTGATCGGCACGATTGCGCGGTCGCTCGGGCTCTTCGACGGGGAGGGAGATCTCGAGCAACGACTCGTGCTACATCTCGAAGGTCGTCGGATTCTCCTCGTCCTCGACAACTTCGAGCAGGTCGTGGATGCAGCCCCGTCGCTTGCCGCCGTGGTCGCCGCGAGTCCGGATCTAAAGGTCGCAGTAACGAGCCGTACCCGATTGCGCGTGAGCGGCGAGCAGGAGCTCCCTCTCGATCCTCTTGCTCGCGACGACGCCGTGACGCTCTTCCTCGATCGAGCACGCGCCGTGCTGCCGGACATGCGGCCAGACGAGGCCAACCTCGATGCGATCCGGGTGATCTGCGAACGGCTCGACTGCCTGCCGCTCGCTCTCGAGCTGGCCGCGGCGCGCGTCAAGCTGCTGGCTCCGACCGCGATGCTCGGTCGCCTGGAACGCAGCCTCGAGCTCCTCACCTCGGGCTCCCGCGATGCGCCGGCCCGGCATCGAGCGTTGCGCGAGACGATCAGCTGGAGCTACGAGCTCCTCAACGACGACCAGAAGGCGCTGTTTCGCCGCCTCTCCGTCTTCGTGGGTGGCTGCTCACTCGAGGCGACAGAGGAGGTGTGCGGTGGAGATCTCGACAGCCTCGGCTCGCTCGTGGACGAGAGCCTGTTGCGTGCAGAAGGTGAGCGCTTCGGGATGCTCGAGACGATTCGCGAGTACGCGAGCGAACTGCTCCAGGCAACCCCGGAGGCGAACGCTACACGACGTGCGCACGCGGCTCACTACCTCGCTCTGGCTCACGCCGCAGCGTCAGGTCGAGCCGCATCCGACCAGGCGAAGTCGCGGACGACGCTCGAGACCGACAACGACAACCTCCGCGCCGCTCTGCGGTTCTCGCTCGACGAGGGTGACCCGCTGACGGCACTCGAGCTCTGCGCCGTGCTCTGGCGCTTCTGGTTCGAGCGCGGGTACCTGAGCGAGGGCCGACTCTGGCTCGACGCGTCTCTCGCGACCTCACCGGACGCATCACTCGCCCGCGCCCGCGTCCTGAGCGGGAACGGCGTCCTCGCCCATTACCAGGGTGACTACGAGCGAGCCGAGGCACTCTGTCAGGAGGCCCTCACGCTGTCTCTCACGCTCGACGACGGGAAGGGCATCGCCGAAGCCCAGACAGGGATCGGGCTCGTGCACCGAGCGCGAGGAGACTACCCGGAGGCAGAGGCGCTCTTCCGCGAAGCTCTCATCGGCTACGAGGGCCTCAACGACGAAGCAGACGTCGCTCGCGGAATCGACAGACTCGCAATGCACTTCGTCTCCATCGGAGATGACGCACAGGCACGGCCGCTCTTCGAGGACAGCCTTTCTCGGTTCCGCCGCCTCGGCGACTCTCACGGAATTGCGCTCGGGCTCTTCGCCCTCGCCCTTACCCGCCCCCCGGGCGCGCTCGCCAACGCGCGGGCCCAGGGCGACGAGAGTCTTGCCATCCTGCGAGCAATCGGCGACCGCCGCACATTGGGCAAGGTGCTCTGGTGCCTCGCCGGAGTCAACGCCGACCTGGGCGATGCCGAAACGGCCGCCGCGCAGTTCGAGGAGTCGCTGACCCTCTTCGTCGAGTTCGGCGATCGTTGGTTCTGCGTGATCGTGCTCGAGTCGATCGCCTCCCTCGCCGCCTCGTCGGGAGAGATCGAGCGAGCGGTTAGTCTTCTCGGCGCCGCCGACGCGGTTCTCGAGAACATCGGTGTGCCGCTCCCCGCACGATTTCGTGCGCGTCACGACCAGATCCTGACGACAGCGCACGCCACCCTGGGCGACGCTCGCTTCGTGACAACGTGGGACGCAGGGAAGCGGCTCTCGCTCGGTGAGACGATCGAGCTCGTGGGCGCCGCAGTGACCCGTCCCGATCGTGTGGGACACGCAGAGACGCCGGCCGATCTCGCAACGCCCGACGGCCTGACGGCCCGCGAGATCGACGTGCTGGCTCTCGTTGCTGACGGCCGTACGGACGCGGAGATTGCGGAGAGACTCGTCGTGAGCGTGCGTACCGTCCATGCCCACCTCCGTTCGATCTACCGCAAGATCGATCTTCACACGCGAAGCGCGGCGACACGCTACGCGCTCGAGCACGGCCTCGCTGCCTAGCCCCTCGGCCTTCGAAGTTAGGCATCTCGGTTAGGCAGTCCTGCCGATGCCACACGCGCCCCGTCGTCGTACCGTGAGGGCCATGGAGATCGACAACCGGACGGAGGCACTCATGCATGCGACAGTCACAACCAGGACGACATTCGGACGTCGGCAGACACGCAGGACGGGGCTCTGGCTCTCGTTCCGCAGAACGCTGACGCAGCTCCAGGCAACGATCGTCAACGGCTCCGACCACCCGTGTTGGAACCCGGCCGAAACGACAGCGTCGCGAAAGGAGCAGTCGTGACCGCCAACATCGGTGGGCCACGCTACGGCTACGCGCCGACGGCCGCGTTTGCCGCGACCCGCGCCAGCGCCGACCTTCGACGGGCGCGCACAGCCGCGGCGGCGACGGGCACCATAGAGACGCAAGACGAACGCTGTCAAGCGGCACGAGCATCTAGTCGCGTAGCGCCCCTCTGCGCCCCGCCGCAAGGGGAAATAAGGGGAACCACGCTTCGGGGCGGAACCGTCGAAACAGCAAAACCCCCGCCGGAGCAGGGATTTTGAGAGTGGAGCGTGCCGGGATCGAACCGGCGACCTCCGCCTTGCAAAGGCGGCGCTCTCCCAGCTGAGCTAACGCCCCGAGCGTGTACAGGGTAGCGCTGTTGGCGGCGCTCAGCGTTCGCGTGGATGTCCGGGTGCCTTGTTCGAGCTTGCGCAGGCCGCCGGCGAAGCCGAGTGTCTGCTCGCCGGGCTGTTGTTCCTCGAGCCTGCGCAAACGCGCCTCCATCTCGGAGAGCCCGGTGCCGTCCCAGCTGCCCTTGCCGTCCTCGCGGTCGTCGAGCTCGCGCTCTCGCTGGGAGACGAGACGCTCGCGGGCGGCGACGGCCTCGCTCCGCGCCGCGACTTCCTCGCGGGTGCGGACGAACAGCTTCTCCGCTTCACGCAGCTCCACGAGCCGCGCTTCGATCTTTGCCAGCTTCTCGGCGTCCGGGTCGGGCGGTGGCGGTTGCGGCGATTTGCTCAGCGCGACGCTCGAGCTCACCTTCGCGAGCAGTGAGCGCCTGCTCTCGCTCGGCGAGCGCACGCTCGCGGCGTTCGAGCTCGGTGGCGCGGCCGGGATCGACGGTGGCGGCGACGGGTGGAAGTGGCGTCCCGCCGGGGCGAGGGCCACCCGCTTCGTCGAGCGCGTAGCTCAGCTCGCGCTCGCGCTCCTGGACCGCGTCGAACGCGCTCGGAGAGCTCGCGCTTCAGCTCCTCGAGCGCGGCATGCTGCGCACGCAGGGCGTCTCGCTCGTCCTCGACCGTTGTCGGCTCTGCGCGTCGTTTGAACGCCATCGCTCGATTGTACGGCGGGGGAGCCGGCAACCCTGCCGGGCCCCCGCCGGAAGACGGGTCAGGCGGCGCGCTCCAGGCGCTCTTCCGCGCGGGCTCGCTTCACGATCTGCTCTCGCTCGCCGAAGCGGATCCGGGCCCTGATCTGGCGATGCTCGTTCCAGAGGGACTCGAGCTTCTCGTCCAGCGCCTTGATCTGTTCCATCACTTCGGGGTTACGGCCCTCCGAGAGCCGGTGCCAGAGCTCTGCCCGGCGCTCGCTGACCTCGTCGATCTCTGCATGGATGGTCGCGATGATGTTCATGCTTTGTCCAACGCTGGATCCGAGGTGGGACATTCCCGTCAGTCGGGGCCACGCAACAGAAACGCAACGATCGCGAAGGCGCCCGCCGCGAAGGCGATCCAGAGGACGACGTCCGAGCGCGCCCGTCACTCGTATCCGAGCTCTGCGAGTCGGTCTTCGTCGAGGCCGAAGTAGTGGCCGAGCTCGTGGAGGACGGTGATCCGGATCTCGCGCTCGAGCTCCTGCGGATCGGGAAACTCCTCCTCGAGCGGGAGGCGGAAGATCGTGATCCGGTCGGGGAGCGCACCCGCCATGTCGCCGCGGTCGGGCAGTGGGGTGCCCTCGTAGAGCCCGTAGAGGTCGGGATCGTCGGGGTGCTCGTCCTCGACCACGACCGCGACGTTGTCGAGCGCCGCCGCCAGGTTCGGCGGGAGCGAATCGAGCGCTGCCTTGACGTGGTCGGCGAACGTCAGGATGGCAGTCCGGCCACGGAGGCGGCGGCCACCACCTCGTCGAGCCGTCGCGCCAGCACTTCTTGCGAGAACGGGCATCGGATGCCTCCAGGACGATGACGTGCGGCCTCCATCAGTCTACTAAGTCGAAGCGACTATGCCAAGATCGAAGCAATCCGTGCCGGGCCGACGGCCGCTCGTCGTCAGCGGATGACGAGCGCCATCACGGCCTTCTGGGTGTGGAGCCGGTTCTCGGCCTGGTCCCAGACGAGCGAGCGGGGCCGTAGAGCACGTCCTCGGTGATCTCCTCGCCGACGTGGGCGGGCAGGCAGTGCATCGCGACCGCGTCGCGGCTCGCGACCGAGAGCAGCTCGCCGTCGAGGCTGAAGCGCTCGAGGTCGAGGAGCCGCTGCGCCCGTTCCTCCTCCTGCCCCATGCTCGTCCACACGTCGGTGTAGAGCACATCGGCGCCGTCGGATCCTTCGAGCGGATCGGTCGTGAGCCGCACCGAGCCGCCGCTCGCGGCAGCGTCTGCCGTCGCGGCAGCGACGACGTCTGCGGAGCGGCTCGTAGCCGGCCGGGCACGCAGCGGTGAAGTGCATGCCGAAGCGCGCCGCGAGGCGCATCAGCGAATGGCAGACGTTGTTGCCGTCGCCGAGGTAGGTGAGCCGGACGCCCTCGAGGCCGCCGAGCCGCTCGCGGATCGTCATCGCGTCGGCGAGCGCCTGCAGCGGATGGGCGAGATCGGTGAGCCCGTTGATGACCGGGATCGAGGCGTGCTCGGCGAACGTGTCGACCTCGGCCTGGTCGAACGTGCGGATCAGGAGCGCGCTGACGAAGCGCGAGAGCACGAGCGCGGTGTCGCGGTAGCTCTCGCCGCGCGCGAGCTGAAGGTCGGCGGCGGGCAGGTAGAGCGCCATCCCGCCGAGCTCGGCGATCCCGACCTCGAAGCCGACGCGGGTGCGGGTCGACGGCTTGTGGAAGATCATCCCGATCGTGCGGCCCGGGAGCACGCGCAGCTCCTTTCGGCGCAGCGCGCTCCTGCTTCAGCTCGTCGGCGAGGTCGAGGGCGAGCTCGAGCTCGTCCCGGGACCAGTCGGAGACCCGCGTGTAGCTCCGCCCCTTGAGGCTGTCGGGGATGCCCGCCATGCGCGGATGCGTAGCGCGTGCCTTCGACGCCTGGCGCCAGCCTGGCGTCGCGCGCCTCGCTAGATTCCACGCCATGCCCACCTTCCAGGAGAAACTCAACGAGCAGATCGCGTACGAGTTCGCGGCCTCGCAGCAGTACATCGCGATCGCCGTCCACTACGACGCCCGAGACGCTGCCGCAGCTCGCCGCGCACTTCTACCGTCAGTCGCTCGAGGAGCGGAACCACGCGATGATGATGGTGCAGTACCTGCTCGACTCCGACGACGACGTGACGATTCCCGCCGTCGCGGCGCCGCAGACCTACGTTTCGCCGACGACGTCGCCCCGGTCGCGCTCGCGCTCGACCAGGAGAAGCGCGTCACCGCCCAGATCTCGCAGCTCGCGGTGACGGCGCGGGAGGAAGGCGACCTCGTCGGCGAGCAGTTCATGCACTGGTTCCTGCAGGAGCAGCGCGAAGAGGTGTCGTCGATGTCGGCGCTGCTGCAGGTCGTGGAGCGGCTCCGGGACAACGTCATGCTCGTCGAGGACTACCTCGCCCGCGAGTCCGGCGGCGCGAATCCGCTCGAGGCCGGCGCGCCGCCCGCTGCGGGCGGAGCGCTCTAAGGCGCAGCGTGGTCGAGCTCAGGCTGCAGACCGAGCGGCAGAGCCAGCTCGTCGACATCACGCGGCTCGTGCAGGAGGCGGTTGACGGTGCCTCGGGTGCGGCAGTGCTCGTGTACGTCCCGCATACGACGGCGGGCGTGACGATCAACGAGCATGCCGATCCAGCCGTGGGTCGCGACTTCGAGACGGCGCTCGAGCGAATCGTGCCGTCGGACTGGGCGTGGCAGCACGTCGAGGAGGGCGAGGAGAACGCTCCGACGCACATCCGGGCTGCGTTCATGGGCCCGAGCGTCGTGATTCCGCTGCGGGATGACGGCGCACTCGCGCTCGGCATGTGGCAGGGCATTTTCTTCTGCGAGTTCGACGGGCCGCGCGAGCGCTCCGTCTACGTCAGCGTGCTTGCAGTAACGCGGGTCTCCGGGCCGGCGCCGCTACGCTCGCCTCCCTTCATGGCCGCCCCCGTACGCATCGGTGAAGAGCTCGAGCTCCGCGTCGACTCGCTCGCATACGGCGGCAACGGCGTCGCCCGGCTGAACGGCTTCGTCCTCTTCGTCCGCCGTGGCCTACCAGGCGACACGGTGCGGGCGCGCGTGACGAAGGTGAAGCGCGGCTTCGCCGAGGCGACCGCGCGTCGACGTGCTCGCGCCGAGCCCGGACCGCGTCGTGGCGCCGTGCCCGCACTTCGGCGCCTGCGGCGGCTGCCGCTTCCAGGACTACGCCTACGACAAGCAGCTCGAGTCGAAGGAGGCCCAGGTGCGCGACGCGCTCGTGCGCCTGGGCGGGATCACCGATCCGCCGCTCGAGCCGATCGTCCCCGCAGCGTCGCAGTACGGGTATCGGAACAAGCTCGAGTACTCCTTCACCAAGACCGACGAAGGCCCGGCGCTCGGTTTCCATCGCGCCGGGCGCTGGGACGAGGTGCTCCCGCTCGAGGTGTGCCTGCTGACGACCGACCTCGGCAATGCGATCCGCGATGCAGTACAGGCGTGGGCGCGCGAGGAGAAGCTCGAGTCCTACGACCAGGGCACGCAGACCGGGTATCTCAGGCACCTCGTGCTACGTGAGGGGCGGAACACGGGCCAGGTGCTGGTGCAGCTCGTGACCGCCAAGGGCAAGAAGTTCGAGGAGGGATACCTGGTCGAGGTGCTCCGTCGCTTTCCCGAAGTGCGCTCGATCCACTGGGCCGTCAACGACACGCCCGCCGAGGTGACGAACCTGCCGACCGTGCTGCTCTGGGGCGAGGATGCGATCGAGGAGGAGATCCTGGGGTTGCGTTTCCGCGTGCGGCCGAACGCGTTCCTGCAGACGAACACGGAGATGGCGGAGAAGCTGTACTCGATCGCCCGCGAGTTCGCAGCGCTGACGGGCGGCGAGACCGTCTACGACCTGTATTGCGGCACCGGCACGATCGGGCTGGCGCTCGCCCCGCAGGCGCTCACGGTGTGGGGGGTGGAGATCTCGGAGGAATCCGTGGCGTGCGCGATCGAGAACGCGGAGCTCAACGGGATCACGAATGCCGCGTTCTTCGCCGGCAACGTGTCACTCGCGATCGAGGAGCTGCGCGAGCGCTCGGGCCCTCCCGACGTTGTCGTGGTCGACCCGCCGCGTGCCGGACTCGCAGGTAAGGCGTTGCGAAGAATGGCGCGACTCGGCGCGCGGAGGATCGTGTACGTCTCGTGCAATCCGACGACGCTCGCGTCCGACCTGAAAGCGCTGCGAGACGACTTCGGGTATGAGCTGCGCCGTTGCCGGCCCGTCGACATGTTCCCCCACACGCCGCACATCGAGAGCGTCAACCTGCTCGAGCTCGCCGACCCGCCTGGCGAGGTCGCCTCCGACGGGCCCAAGACCGCCTGAGCCTGTTCGCGGGCGGCTCCTCAGCCGTTCTTCAGCTC
>CAWCYU010000012.1:0-58143 GCA_963799905.1 uncultured Thermoleophilia bacterium | reverse complement strand
TTGAGGCGGAGCTTGGGCACGAAGTCCCGGGCGTGAGGGAGGACGATGAGAGCGACGAGGCTCGCGATCCCGGTGAGTGCTGCGGCTGCGATGAATGCGTGTGAGATGCCCGAGGCGGCGTGCGCGCCGCCGAGCGCTCCGGTGGCGCCGGCTGCGATCGTCGAGAAGACGGCGATGCCGATCGTGCCGCCGATCTCGTGGCCGGTCGAGCTGAGGCCGGAGATCATGCCGGCCTCGTCTTCGCGGGTGCCGGTCATGACGGAGATCGAGACGGAGACGACGGCGATGCCGAGGCCGAAGCCCGCGACGAGCATCCCGGGAAGGATGTTGCGGAGGTAGGGGCCGTGCTCGCCCGACGTGGGCGAGGAGCGCCATCCCGGCTGCGGCGATCAGGAATGCCGAGGCGAGCGGCGTGCGGACGCCGTGGCGGCTGACCACATGTCCGGCTGCGTGGGCGCCGGCTCCGGCTGCGAGCGCGAGCGGGATGAAGGCGAGGCCGGTCAGGAGTGGGTTCGTGCCGAGCACGTTCTGGAGGTAGAGCGAGGCGAGCAGGAAGAGGCCGAAGAGCGAGCCGGCAGCGACGAGCATCAGGAGCAGGCCGCCGCCGACAGCACGGTCAGCGATCCGCTCGACCCGCAGGAGCGGCTTCTCGGTGTGACGCTCCCAGGCGGCGAAGGCGGCGAGACCCAGGAGGCCGAGCGTTGCGAGCCCGATCGTCTGGGTCGATCCCCAGCCGCCCTGATCTGCCTGGGTGATCGCGTAAACGAGCGTGGCGATGCTCGCGGTGCCAAGCAGGGCGCCGGGGACGTCGAGGCCACGCCAGCGCGGCTTCCGGCGTCGTCACGCGGGATGACGTGCAGGGCGGCGACTGCGAGCCCATCGCGACCGGGATGTTGACGTAGAAGATCAGGCGCCAGTCGCCGACCTCGGTCAGCACGCCGCCGACGAGGACGCCAATCGCCGCGCCGGCGCCGCCGACCGCGCCCCAGGCTGCGAGCGCTTTCGCCCGCTCCTTGCCCTGAAACGCATTCGTGATGATCGAGAGGGCGGCCGGTGAGAGCAGGGCGGCTCCGAGGCCCTGGCCGGCCGCGTGCTGCGAACAATTCAGCCGCGGTGCCCGCAACGGCGGAGGCGACCGACGAGACGGTGAAGATTCCGAGGCCGGTCAGGAACATGCGCCGACGGCCGACGAGGTCGGACAGGCGGCCGCCGAAGAGGAGCAGGCTGCCGAAGACGAGCGAGTAGCTCGTGATCGTCCAGCTGACCGTGGCGCCACTCAGCTGCAGGTCACGCGCGAGGCTCGGCAACGCGATGTTCACAGCCGTGATGTCGAGGATCACCATCAGCTGAGCCACGAGCAGGACGCCGAGGAGAACGGCGCGGCTGTGGCCGGCCGTTGATGTGGCTTTGCTTGAATGAGGATCATGGTGGTGGGTGGCCGTCATGGCCACCGTTGTGGTTGTGGTCGTGGTCGCTGCCGTCCCGTCATGCATGGCCTTGATGCGCTTCAGGAGGGACGTGGGAGTGTGGCTGTGAACGGTCATTTCCGGCTCCTTCTGGGAGGGGTTCGGGTATGACCTCACGCTCGCACTCAGGCGGCTAAACGCAAATGAGGCTCGCTCGCGGGTTCGGTGTGGCTGCCCACACCGTTTCCAGCGGTGCGGCTAGGACTGCAGGAAGGCGACGACGGCGAGAAGACGCCGGTGGTGTCCGAAGCAATGGCAAGACGGGTATCGACCCGCGGCAGTGGGGCAGCTGTGCGCGGGGTCCCTCTGCCATCGATCGGGTGAGTTACGGCGGTTATTGCTGCGCTTGCAGCCCTATCACCGGCACTCAGCTGGTTGCCGCGGTCGGGTCGATGATGTTGATGACGAGCTTGCCGCGCGCGCGTCCGGCTACGAGCTCTCGCATTGCGTTGGGCATCTCGCTGAGCGAGTAGGTCTGTTCGATTACCGGCACCAGTTGGCCATTCTCGATCAGTTCGGTGAGGCGTTCGAGGAACGCGTAGTGCTCCTTCGGGGCGAGTATGGTCAGTCGCTGGCCGACAAACGGTGAGAGGGCGAGCGCTCGCAGTTGGCGGCCCATGCCGATCCAGTTGCCTCCGCCTTCGCCGCCGACGATGACGAGTGTGCCTTTGGGAGCGAGCGCCTGACGCAGCCGCGAGAGCGATGAGTTGCCGCCGATGTCGAGGATCAGGTCGTAGCGCGTCTCACCGTCGGCGAAGTCGTCCTGGCTGTAGTCGACCACGTGGTCTGCTCCGATCGAGCGCACCAGGTCGAGCTTGCTCGTGCTGCAGACACCGGTGACTTCCGCTCCGAGAGCTTTGGCGATCTGCACGGCGTATGTGCCGACACCGCCCGAGGCGCCGACGATCAAGACCTTCTGTCCTGCCTGCAGGCGGCCGACGTCGCAGAGTCCGCGCAGCGCGGTCATCCCGGAAACGGGCACGGCGGCCGCCTGTTCGAAGGTCAGCTTCGATGGTTTGTGCGCGAGCTTGTCCTCGCGGGCGGCGGCGAACTCGGCGAACGAGCCCTTGCTGACACCGAACACCTCGTCACCAGGCTGGAAGCGCGTGACCTCACTGCCGACCGCGACCACCACTCCCGCAACGTCGAGGCCAGGAACAGGGTTCTTCGGCGCCCGCAGTCCAGCGACCAGGCGGGCGGCATAGGGCATGCCGGCCATCAGGTGCCAGGTGCCTCGATCGAGACCGGCGGCATGAACCTGCACCAGCACCTCCCCGGCTCCGATCACCGGGCGCTCGATCTCGGCCATAGCCAACACGTCCGCTGTGCCGTACTCCTTCTGGACGATCGCCCGCATCCGCTGCCCGGCCAGCGACCCTGTCGCCGTCGGTTGCGCGGACGCTGCCTCGGGTTGATGCGGTTCAGTTCGCTCTGGCTGTGCTCGTTCATTTCCGGCTCCTTCTTGAGGGTTCGGGTACGAATGCACGCTCGCACTCCGGCGGCCGATCGGAAATGGAGGCTCGCTCGCGGCTTCGGTGTTGCTGCCCACACCGTTTCCGTCGCGGGTTAGGACTGCAGGAAGGCGACGACGGCGAGAACGCGCCGGTGCGTGTCCGCCGCCACGGGAAGCCGCAGCTTCTGGAAGATGCTCGTCACGTGCTTCTCCACCCCGCGCTCGGTGAGGAACACGCGGGCGGCGATCGCCGAGTTCGACAGCCCCTCTGCCATCAGGCCCAGAACCTCTCGTTCGCGGGGGCTCAGGTCGCCGATCGGGTCGTCACGGCGTCGTCGACCGACAAGTTGCGAGACAACGCTCGGATCGAGCGCGGAGCCACCTGCGGCTACGCGCTTGACCGCGGCGACGAAGTCGGTCAGGTCATAGACCCTGTCCTTCAGGAGGTAGCCGACACCTTCGGCGTTGTCCTGGAGGAGCTCGAGCGCATATCCCTCCTCGACGTACTGGGAGAGGACGAGCACCGCCGTGTCAGGATGACGCTCCCGGATCTCCTTTGCGGCGCGCAACCCTTCGTCCGTGTGGGTGGGCGGCATCTTGATGTCCACGATCGCGATGTCAGGGTTGTACGAGCGAACCTTCAGCAGCAGATCCTCAGCCGTGCCGCTCTGCCCGACGATCTCGAATCCTTTGTCGCTGAGCAGTCGGGCGATCCCCTCACGAAGAAGCACCGAGTCGTCAGCGAGGGCGACGCGAATCGGTGCCGGGGCTTGCTCGGGATCGGGGAGCTCGGCGTCGACGCTTCGTATTGTCGCCGAAATCAGAGTCTCCTATCGGAGATGCGCAGGTTCGGCGCCTTCACCGAGCAGTGCGTCGATCGCCCCGACGGAGAGCTCCGCCTTCGGGATGAAGCCGCGCGCTGAGCTCTCGGTGACCAGGCTTCCGAGATCGCTGCTGTCGAGACCCGAGGTGAGGATCACCTCCATCGGCAAGTGCAAGCGCGGCGAGTTGCTCGGCTACGTCGAAGCCGTCGGTGTCGGGCAGCTGCACGTCGACGATGACGAGATCGGGTTGGTGCTCGCGGGCAAGCTGTACGCCGCTCGCGCCTGTTGCCGCCTCAGCGATGACCGTGAAGCGCTCCGTCTCGAGGACTTGGCCCAAAGCGCCGCGGAAGGCGGTGTTGTCGTCGATGACGAGAATCCTTTGGCGCATGGACAGATCCTGCCCGCGACGGTCTCGTAGCGCAGTGTGGCTAGCTCGACTCTTTCCCGCCCGAACTACGCGATAGCTGGCGTATGGTCAGGCGGTGACTGTTCGTGCTTCGAATCAGCTTGCCGATGAGCAGGCTGCTCTCCGTCGTGTAGCGACGCTCGTCGCGTCAGGAGGCACACCGGAGAGGGTGTTTCAGACAGTTGCCGAGGAGGCCGGACGGCTGCTCGGTGCGCGCACAGCCGCCACCGTCCGCTGGGAGGAGGAATTGGGCCTGATCGTCGGATCGTGGAGCGACGGCGAAGGCGGCGGCATCGAGGTCGGACTCCAGGTGCCCTACAGCGACCCGGGCAGTCCGGTGAATCGCGCCTCACACGAGGGCGGTCGCATCGACGACTATTCCGACTTGCCTGGCGAGGCCGCACGCCTTACCCGTCAGGCCGGCTATCGATCCTCTGTCATCGCACCGATCACCGCGGGCGAGCGTCTTTGGGGTGCGCTGTTCGTCTTCTCAGCGCAACCGAACTACTTCCCTCCCCAGGCGGAACAGCGTCTCGCCGACTTCACGCAGCTCGTCGCGCTCGCCCTCGAGAGCGCAGAGGCGCACGATCAGCTGACGGCCTCGCGCGCGCGGATCGTGGAGGCGAGTGTCGCGGAGCGCCGACGGCTCGAGCGCAACCTCCACGACGGCGCCCAGCAGCGTCTCATCACCCTCTCTCTCCATCTGCGGATGGCCCAGGAGTGTCTGCGCCAGGACCCTGCGGCGGCAGAGTCGCTGCTCGAAGGCGTTGGGGAAGATCTCAAGCTCGCGCTGGAAGAGCTCCAAGAGCTGGCTCGGGGCCTTCACCCGGCGATCCTCACCGACCGCGGACTCGTCCCCGCCCTGCAGTCGCTCGCGAACCGTGCACCTTTCCTGGTCGAGATCACCGCTGAGGCCCCTGCACGCCTTCCCGAGGCAGCCGAGGCCGCCATCTACTACGTCGTCGCGGAAAGCCTGACGAACGCCGCGAAACACTCCGGCGCCTCGGAAGCCTGTCGTCACGCTCTCGTCGACAGCCGACAAAGTCAGCGTCGAGATCCGGGACAACGGCAGCGGCGGTGTCGATCTGAGCAAGGGCACCGGAGTGCGCGGACTCGCCGACCGGGTCGAGGCCCTCGGCGGAACACTTCGGCTCGAGAGCGAGCCTGGCCTCGGAACGGTCGTCCGGGCCGAGCTGCCGCTCCACTGAGCGGCTCGCGACCAGATCAGACGTAACCTGTGGGTCGAGGGAACGCTAAGGCGTGGCTCTACGGTCACCAGGAAACAAGGCAGGCTTGATGACTCGATCTGCGAGCGCAGCTGGTCTGACGGGTGCACCTGCACCCTCTGTTATCGCTCGGCGCTCTTCCCCGGGCGCGGCTGAGCTCCGGCAGTTCCTGACGCTCAACGGTCTCGTACATCGCTGGATCGATCCTGACTCGGACCCGCTCGTACCGTTGTTCGGAGGAGCTGCCACGCTCGAGGGAAAGCGACTCCCGCTCGTCGTTTTCGCCGATGGCTCAGAACTCGAGGCCCCGCAGCAGTACAGGGACTTCCACGCCGGCATGAACGTGGTCGGGGCAAGGCCCTACCTGGAGACCGCCTGCTGGAGGGCCGAACTGGCAGAGCGCCTCGGGCTCCCTACCCGTCCGGCGCGGGAGGAATACGACGTGCTGATCGTGGGAGCGGGCCCGGCAGGCTTGACGGCCGCCGTCTACGCGGCCTCCGAAGGGCTGACGACGCTCGTCCTCGAGCGGACGGCGCCAGGCGGCCAGGCGGGAACGAGCGCTCGGATCGAGAACTACCCGGGCTTCCCGCAGGGAATCAGCGGCGCCGACCTGGCCGCGGCGATCCACGAGCAGGCGCTCCGCTTCGGCGCGGAGATTCTGATCGGAGTCGAGATTTCACAGGTCAAGCCCGGAAGCCCGTACGAGTGCGAGCTACCCAACGGCTCCGTCTGTCGGGCACACACCGCAGTCGTTGCTCCCGGTGTGCAGTACCGCCGACTGGACGCCCCCGGCATCGAACGGCTGGTCGGCTCCGGCATCCATTACGGCTCTGCCCCGGCGGAAGCCAGAACCTACCGCGACGGCCAGGTCGCAATCGTCGGTGCGGCGAATTCGGCTGGGCAGGCTGCGATCGACCTTGCCCAGCACGCGGCGCACGTCACCCTTCTCGTCCGCGGCGACTCGCTAGCCAAGAGCATGTCGCACTACCTGACCGAGCGTATCCAGGGAACAGCGAACATCACGGTCAAACTCAACAGCCGCGTCACCGGCGCGGAAGGCGACGCCCGGCTCGAGACGCTCCTGATCGCCGACACGGAGACTGGTGATGAGACACGCCTCCCGGCCGACGGGCTCTTCATCCTCATCGGGGCGGAGCCGCTCACGAACGCATCCGAGGGTTGGTTGAAGCGTGACGAGCACGGGTTCCTGATTACCGGGCCAGATCTACTCCGCGACGACCGGTCGCGGTGGCCTCTCAAGCGCGACCCGCTGCCGCTCGAATCGAACCAACCGGGCGTGTTCATCGCCGGCGACGTGCGTCACGGCTCGATCAAGCGCGTCGCCAGCGCGGTCGGTGAAGGCTCATTGGCAATCACCCTCATCCATCAGCACCGTCGCCTTTCCGATGAGCCACGAAGCCCGGATTCGCTGACCCTGCCTCCGCAGGTCGTCCTCGTCGCGAAAGAACAAGACGAGGGTCAGTGACTTCAACGCGAACGTCCCGCCCGCAGCGGAAGGTTCAAGTCAGAAGCTCAACGATCAGCTCATCTCGTGGTCTCTACGGTCTGTCTGCTGCAGCCGCGATCTGCTCAGCGATGTATTCAGCGTCATCCTTGACCCAGCCGAGGAGAGCCGATCCGCGTGTGTGCTGCCACGGCAATCCGAGAAAATAGAGGCCCTCGACCGGCGTGACTCCTCGTCGATGCTGGATCGCGCCCTTCTCGTCTTTGACCGCTGGCTCGATCCAGGAGTGATCGAACTCGAACCCAGTCGCCCAGATGACAGCGTCTACCGCGAGCTCGCTCCCGTCCGTGAACGTGACAACGCGGTCGGAGGCTGCGGTCGCGCGCGGTCGCATCTCAACCCCTTCTCGCTTCAGTGCGCGGGGGCTCGAGCCGATCAACGTTTCCCGCGTCCTCAGCTTCTTGCCGAGTCGCGACTCGACCGTGGCCTGGAGCACCCTCATTGTCAGAAGCCACCAGAAGATGTCGCGGCCGAGCAGTCGCTGCGGCAGCGGCGTCTGGCGGCCGCCAACAGCGAGATGAACCTTGTGGGTGCTCGCGAGCTCACGGGCGATCTGGTAGCCCGTATTCCCGCCGCCCACGACCAACACCGTCCCCTGCGGAACGTCGGCTGGAGAGCGGTAGTTGGCGCTATGGATCTGGAACACGTCCGTCGGCGAGGTCGCTCGCGAACTGAGGAACTCGCGGTCTCTGGAACGGCCCGGTGGCGACGACAACCTGGTCGGCCTCTACCACTCGGTCGTCGAGGACGAGCTCGAACCTGTCGCCGTTCTTCCTCAGCGAACGAACGGCACTGCCAGGGTGAACAGGAAGGGCCAGCGCCTCGGCGTAGTCGTCGAGATAGGCGATCACCTCGTCACGGGTCGGGTAGCTGTCGGGGTCACCAGGGAAAACCCGACCCGGCAAGCTGTCGTGGCGGCGGGGCGTGAAAAGAACGAGCGAATCCCAGCGGGTGCGCCACGCTGATGCAACCGAATCCTCGGCTTCCAGGATCACGAAGCGGCGACCCTGCAGGGCCAGAAAGTGACCGATCGCGAGCCCGGCCTGACCGGCGCCGATCACCGCAACCTCGTAGCGCTCTGACGCGTTGACGCTCATGCCGTGAGCCGTCTCACCGGCCGACGGTCAGGCGGACGCCGGCGAACGGGCCTGGGGTCTTCGCGAGCAATGGTTGTTGCTTCCCGCGTAGATACCGGTCGAAGAACGCGCTGATGTACGCGCGCTCTGCTGCGAGTGTCGCGAGCCCGTCGATGTTCCCGACCAGCTGTTTCGCGGCTGCTCCAGCGGGCGGGTTCGTCCGCGTGAGCACCGGAACGAGGAAGGCGATGTCGCTGAACGCGAAGTGCTGAGCGCCCTTGACGTCGACGGCGTAGTGGGGGCCGTGCAGGTTCTTCCAGAAACCGGCCCTGTTCGGGTCGGCGGCGAATCCCGGCTCTCCGCTCATGAGCAGGAAGGGGCGCGACAGCCCACTGGTTCGCACTTGTCCGAACAGGAGGCCATCAAGGTCGGCTCCGGCGCGAACGCGTCGGTCTACGAGCATCGTCGATGCTGCGGCAGCTCCGCCGAGTGAGTGTCCGAACATGCCGATCCGGCCGAGGTCGAGGCGGCCCTTGAACACTCCGGACCGTTCTAGGCGGGCGAGTTCGTCGAGCACGAACCGGGCGTCGGCGACGCGTACCGTGAACGCCTTCTGGATGTCCATCTGCGAGGTTGGGACGATGACGTGTCCGTCCGGGAACTCGACGATCTCCGCGTCACCGGGGTGGTCGATCGCGACAACCACGTATCCGTGGCTTGCGAGGTCTTCGGTAAGGCTGGCGTAGAGGCCGCGTTCGACGCCGAATCCCGGTGAGAAGAGAACAACCGGCCAGCCACCACGCCGTTGCGATGGCGCCGCGTTCGCGATCGCGTCGAGCTTCACTCCTCGAAGGAGTGCTGGTGTCACTCCGTTGTTTGTCGCGATGAAACGCGCCACTGCAGGAGACAGGTAGGCCGCGTGTCGGCCTGTTGCAGCCGTCGGGTACCAGAACTGGATCACCAGTGACCTCGGCTTCTTGGCCTGCTGGGGGTCGCGCCGGGCGGGATCTGTCAACGCCATCGTCCGTGTGCCGACGCGGAATTGCCCCGTCGGACTAGGGACGCGAGCGTCAGGGGACGGCGCTGCCGCTGAGACAGCGACGAGCACGAGCGCAGCAGCGACAGCCGCCAGCGACAACGCGAAGTAGTGCCTGCTGGCCGTCTGCTCGTCGTTCGGAATTTTGCGGCGCTCCTTCCAAGAACACCTCGCGCGGACTGTCGGCGCCCAACGCCGGCCAAACCTAGAGCCGGACCTGCGGCACCACCTCGGAGGCTCGAAGCGGAACTACGGCGACGCTAACAGACGACGTCCCACGAAGCCAGGCGAAGTTCACAGGTCTAGCGCGGGAGCGGCGTCGCCTGTACGCACGGAACGAACCACCGCGGCGATCGCTCGACTGCTCACGGCCGCGTAATGCTCGTCTTCGAGGAGCGCCACGTGCGTCGCGCCCTTCGTCGTCTGATGAGCACTGTTCGTCGAGAGAGTTGCCACCTTGTCCTGGGAAGCGAACCATCCCGACTGCTGCCCGAGGTCGGCAGTCAGGACAAAGAGTGGCTTGCCATCGAGGCTCGTCAGAGCCTGGTCTTGATGGAGGACGGTCTTCAGCTCTAGGAATTCGTCGCGGTCTGCTCGCACCTCGCGTGGCAGGGAACTGAACGCTCGCGCCTGGCGACGGGCATCCGGCGGCAGCGTGCTGGCGCCCAAGCCAAGCGAGTAGACGCGGGCGACACCTGCTCGGGCGAGAGTCGGCAACAGCGCCGATCCTCGCCGCCACATCGAGTAGAAGCGCGGATATGTCGGCAAATCGAACTGGTACGGAGTGGCGGAGTCGATCAAGGCGACTCCAGCAACCTTCTTTGGATAATCCATCGCGTAGGCAAGCGCATACGCACCGCCAACCGAGTGGCCGGCGACAACGTATGGGCCGGGAATGTTCGCGGCCGCCAGAAGGCCATCCACATCAGCGGAGAGCTGATGTGCGTCCTGGAGACCGGGCGCCTTGCCACTCCAGCCCTCGCCGGCGCGATCGAACACACAGACGCGAGTCGTTGCCGCGACGTCCCGCTGCACCCACGCCCAGCTCGGCGTTCGCTCGGCGAGCCCGTTGAACAGGACGACGGTCGGTGATCCCGAGCCGGCACAGCTCAGATAGAGACGGTGACCGGCGACGAGGTAGGTGCGACCAGTGGTCGGCTCGTTACTCGTCGTCGCCTCGGCGATGGTCTCGTACGCTCCTCCGAGCGCGACGAGCCCCAGGATGACGAAGCAGGGATAGAGAAGCGCTCGCCGCGACCAGTTGTGAAGCGAGTGGCGCGCGCCGCGCCACGACCACACGACGAGTGCTGCGAGCAGAAGCGGCCACACCCAGCCGAGCCAACCCAGCACGCGTCCGCTCGGCGCCGAGGATGAGCAGCGCGAGGCCGGCGACCACGAGCCCCACGCCCGGGGCGAGCGCCCACGGCTGAGGCTGATCAGTGCGACGAGCAAGCACGAAGAGCATCAACATGCCGAGCCCAAGCGCGATCAGCGCCGAGCCCGTGATCAAGTGTTCGCGTCCGCCACCGAACACTCCGAGGACGAGCACAAGACCGAGAATCAGCCCGAAGACGATCGAGCCGAGAACGATCAAGCCGATGTGACCTCGGCCGCCTACCTCCTCAACAACCGGGGCGTTGGCGTTGGTCTCCGATTGATCGGGCGAGGTGTGACCGTGAGCGGTCATGTCAGGCTCCTTCTGGGAGGTTCGGGTATGGCCTAAGGCTCGCACTTAGGCCGCCGGCTGGAAATGAGGCTCGCTCGCGGCTCCGGTGTGGCTGGCCACACCGTTTCCTGGGGGCGGTCAGGACTGCGAGAACACGATGTGAGTCAGAACGCGTCGGTTGCCATCGAGCCGTGCCGGGTGGCCGCTGTGCTCGTCGCTGACAGGCGCGTGACGTTGCCCGCATTTTGCGGAGATCCGCGGTAGCTCGAGCTTGACGCTGCTCTCCCCGTGCCCGTAGGTTGGTCGAGCACCGAGCACGGAGTTCTCGCAGCCGACGAAGACGCAAGTCGACGAAGGCAACGGAGCCCGGCAACCAAGTGGCAGGACGCTTCGGCGTCAGGTCAGCTGGTCGTCAGGCCGAGGTGGGAGCAACCGACTCGGTGCTTTTTTGTGTCCTGGCGAACGCCGGCGCCGAGCGGTTCGTGATCACGAGGAATTGCGCGATGCTGAGCAGACCGAGGCCCACCAGCCGTCTCCTATGCGTGCGTCAAGGCTCATCGTTCGCGCTCCTCTCCTGCTTGTAAGTGGGTGGGCAGCGGCGTCTCGGCAGCCCGTCGTGAGGCGGGTTCGCTGCTCTCGGGATCGACCGTGAAGTTCAGCATCATCCCGCTCTCGTGGTGCTCTGCGATGTGGCAGTGCGCCATCCAGACGCCGGCATGGGTGACGTCGAGGAGGATGTCCACGGTCTGCCCGGTCGGGACGAGCACGGTGTCTTTCCAGACGAGGTTGGGCTCGGTGATCCCGTCGCGGGCGAGGATGAGGAAGCGGCCGGCGCCGTGGATATGGAACGGATGGTGCATCGGGTGGTCCGAGTCCATCTCGTTGACGATCCGGATCTTGACCTGGTCGCCGACGCGGAAGCGCCAGTCGATCGCGTGGCCCTTCGGCTCCGGTGTCTCGATCGACGAGCTTCCAGCGCATGTTCGCTGGGGTGGTGATGCGGTTGACCTCGAGCATGTCGTCCTCCCACTCGATCCCGCCGGCGTCGTGGCTGTGATCGCCGCCGGCGTGGTGGTCGTGCCCGTGCTCATCGCCGTGGGCGTGGTCGGCGGCAGCTGCGGCGACGAGTTGGGCGGGGACGAGCTTCATGCCGCAGTGCGGGCAGCGATCGGGCGAATCGCTTGTCACCTCCGGATGCATCGGGCAGGCGTATCCGACTGGTGCAGCTGCCGTTGCGAGAAGCTTCATCCCGCATTTCGGGCAGCGGCCGGGTTCGTCTCGAGATGACCTCCGGATGCATCGGGCAGCTGTAGGCGAGCGTCGCGCCGGCGGGGAGCTCTGGTTCGCCCATGTCCATTTCCCCGATCAGCGCGACAGTCTTGTCGGGCTGTGCGCTGAGGAACGAGGCGACCCGTTCACGCTCGGCGACCATGTCCGGGTTCGTCCGCAGGTTGTCGAATCCGGAGGCGGCCGATGTCAGGTGCGGCGCCGGGGCGACATGGAACGTGGCGAGGGTGTAGGTACGGTCGGGCGTCCGGTGCTCGAGTGTGAGAGCGCCTGCTTCCTCGAGGAAGACGTCGACGATCGCTCGTTCGGAGGGAGCGAGGATGACGCCGTCGACGATCTGCTCTCGCTCGTAGCGTCCGCTGTCGCCGCCGACGAGCTTCATCCGGGCGCCGGGGATGCCGACGTTGAAGACGCGCGTGTTCGCGGTGTTGACGAGATAACAGCGAACGATCTCGCCCTGCCGGCGCGCCGAGCTGGAGGTTCGGCTCGCCGTTGGCGAGGAGGACGTTGCCGAAGCGGCCCATCGCTGCGAATGTCGTCTCGGAGCGGCTGAAGGGGGCGATGCGGCCGTCCTCGAGGAGCACGTCGTCGAGCACGAGCGAGATCTCGCGGTCGGCTGCGGGCCAGTAGCCAGGCGAGCTAGGAGCGACGATGATCGTGCCGGCAAGCCCCATCTCCTGGCCGTAGTCCTGGCGAATGTGCGGGTGGTACCAGTAGATGCCGGGGTCGGGGAAACTGAGGCGGTAGCTGAAGCGGCCGCCGATCGGAATCGGCGCCTGGGTCTCCGTTGTCCCGTCGTACTGGTTATCGAGGCGCAGGCCGTGCCAGTGAACGGTTGCATCGAGGTCGCCGCAGTTCACCGCGTGAACGACGATCTCCGTTCCCTGCCGGACGCGCAGAGTCGGCCCGGGAACCGAGCCGTTGTAGGCGAGCATCCGGACGGTGTCGTCGCCGAGCTTCTTCGCGACCGGTGTAATCGTGAGCGTCAGCTCTTCGCCGTCGGCGACGTCGACGATCATCGGGGCACACGCCGGAGTGAGCCCGGCGGCATCCGTCGGGAAGTAATCGGACGTAGCGGTCATTTTGAAGCTCCTTCCGGCGAGGTACGGTCCAGGAAGGTTCCTTCAGTGGTGGCCTCCGTCGCGCCGGGTAAACCGCCGGGTTTGTTACCGGGCCGGCGCCGGGTCTCCTGCTGCCTGGGGCGGCGCGTAGGCGTCGAGCTGCAGGTTCGCGAGCTCCGTTCGGGATGTGATCTCGAGCTTGCTGAAGATGTTTCTGAGGTGGAAGTCGATCGTGCGTGGGCTCAGGAACATCTGCGCTGCGACGTCTCTGTTCGACAGGCCCTGGGCGACGAAGCCGGCGATGCGGAACTCCTGCGCCGTCAGCCGTGTCGCTGCTTCTGGTTGGGCAGCCCGCGCGTTCTCGCCGCTCGCCCGGAGTTCGGCCCGCGCACGTTGCGCCCACTGGCGGGCGCCGAGCGCGTCGAAGGTCTCGAGCGCCGAGCGCAGATGCTCGCGGGCATCGACCCGGCGCCGGTTCCGGCGCAGAAACTCGCCGTAGACGAGTGAGGTGCGGGCTCGCTCGAACGGCCGAGACGAACCGCGGTGCTCGTCGAGAGCCGACTCGAACAGCGTCTCCTTCTCCGACGGCTCGGTGGCGAGCAGAGCCCGGCAGTGAGCAAGACGTGCGCGCGCCCAGGCGACCTCGGATGCGGCCGCGAACGTCGCAAGCTCATCCAGCCAGGCCCCGGCTTGTTCCTGCTCGTCGGCGCCGACGGCGGCTTCTATGCGGTCGAGCGACGCGAGAACGGCGATCACCGGATGCTCGATCGGCTCGAGCTGCGCGAACGCCGGTGCCGCATGGCCGACCCCGAGCTCGAGTGCTCCGAGCACCCATCGGGCGGCGTCATCGATCAGTCGGACCGGCTGGGCCGCGGTGAGCACGCGGGCCCGTTCGATGTAGGAGAGGCTGACGTCGTCGCTGCCCTGCCAGGCGGCGATGAGCGCGAGCCACACGAGTGCGTGCGCCTCGAGCTCGACCTGCGCGGTGTCCTCGGCGAGCCGTACGGTCTCCTCCGCCATCGCGTTCGCCTCCGACCAGCGGCCGGTGATGATCTCCGCGAGCGCGAGCCGTGTGCCCGCGATCGCGAGACAGCCGACAGATCCGATCGAGCGGGCGCGGAACACGATGCGGGTGTGGAACCGCAGGGCTGCGTCGTCGTCCCCGATGTAGAAGCTAGCCCTCCCGGCGGCGAGGAGAAGGTCGACATCGTCGAACTCGTCGTCGGCGATCGCAAGCGCCTCTCTGATCGCGGCGATGCCGGACTTGCTGTCGCCCGCGAGATGCTGCGTGAAGCCGACGAGCAGGGCGATGAAGAACCGGTCGTGCTCGTCATCGCCGACGTCGAGTGCCGCTGCCACGTCTGCGATCGCCCGACTCGCATCGGCGTCGAGAGTGAGTGACGCTCCTTCTGCTGCGAGCGCGAGCAGCTCCAGAGATCGGCGCGGATCGACCTCAGCAAGCCGGCGGGCACCCGTAATCAGCATGTTGACCGCCGTCGTCGTGGTGCCGGCGGCGAGCTCGATCGAGCCGCGCAGGCGATGGCAGTTAGCGAGCAGCACCGGGTCGTCGACAAGCGGCTCCGCCGCCGCGATCAGCCGCGCCGCCTGCGGCAGCAAGCCGGTCAGCCACGCGTCGGAGGCGGCTTCCGTCAGCCTCCGGCCCTTCTCCGCCGGGGAGGGCGAGAGCTCGGCCGCGCGCTCCGCCGCGGCCGCGGAGGCGGCGAACGCGTTTCGGGCTCGCGCCCGCGCAGCCGCCTGCTCGAGCTCTGCGGCGACCGTCTCGTCCGGTTCCAACGTGGCAGCGGCCAGATGCCAGGCATACCGGTCGACCTCCCCGGATTCCTTCAGCGTGTCGGCGAGCGCCCGATGAACCGCGCTGCGCTCCGCGAACGTCGTCGTGCCGTAAACGGCAGAGCGGATCAGCGGATGCCGGAACCGAACCTCTGAGGCATCAACGCGGATCAGACCGGCCTGCTCGGCAGGCATCAAGCCCGGCGATGTCCGCTCCGAGCCGCTTCGCCGCGCCGGCGATCACATCCGGGCGGCCGGTGTCTTCGGCGGCGGCGACCAGGAGCAACAACCGCGTCCGTTCTGGAAGGTCGCGGACCTGATCGGCGAACAGCCGCTCGACGCCGGCGGACATCGGCAGTGGACGGGGAAGCGGGTCTCGGCCCGCGAGCTGCCCATGCGTCAGGAGCGAGGCGAGTTCGACGACGGCGAGAGCGTTGCCGCCGGTGGCCGAGGCAACCTCGCGGGCAACCTCCGGGGCAACGGTCGTCCCAGCCCGGTCCGTGAGCAGCGCCTCGACCGCGGCGGCGGACAGGGACTCGACGCGCAGCTGCGGCAGCGCGCCAGGCTCGAACTGACCGACGCGAGCCGTGAACAGCATCGCGACCCCGTCGGCCTGAAGCCGCCGCGCCGCGAACGCGAGAGCCTGCTCCGAGTCTCGGTCCATCCAATGCGCGTCGTCGATCAGGCAGAGGAGCGGGCGCTCCTCGGCTGCTTCGGCGAGCAGCGTCAGGACCGCGAGCGGCACGCGATAGAGATCCGGCGCATCGTCGTCGCTGAGCGCGAACGCGCCTCGCAGCGCCGCCGCTTGCGGTTCCGGAAGCCGCTCCAGCAGCCCGAGTATGGGGCGCAGGAGCTGATGCAGCGAGGCGAACGGCAGCTCAGCCTCCGATTCAACGCCCCGCGCCTCGAGCACCGTCATGTCGTTCACCGCGGAGCGGATCTCGTCGATCAGGGCTGACTTGCCGGCCCCCGGCTCTCCGATCAGGACAAGGCTGCCGCTTCGGCGGGCACGCGCATCGTCCAGCAGCGCTTGCAGCTGCTCCTGCTCTGCTTCGCGTCCGAAAAGCTTTGTCTCAGTCGCAGTCGACGTCATCGAACCCGCCTCCCTTCTGCGTAGATCCGGCCACGACCCGGTTCTTCCGGTGCGACCCGAAGCGCGGCTGCGACCGTCACAACGGTCGGCGGGCCATCGATTGGACGGGGCGTCAATTGAGCATCGATAGATGGCGAACGCTACCCCCTGGTGGAGCAAATGGGAATCCCGTCTGGTCGGTCGAGGCAACGTGTTTGACACTCGGCTAGCCTGTCTCGTTCGATCCCTAGGATTGATCCAAGGAGCTCGACGGCGTGAGCGTCAATACGTCAGAGCATTACGAAGTGATTGTCGTGGGCGCGGGTCAGGCCGGCCTGGCAATCGGTTACTTTCTGTCTCTCGAAGATCGCCGCTTCGTGATCCTCGAAGCCGAGACTTCGGTTGCGTCCGCTTGGCGCAGCCGCTGGGACTCGCTCATCCTCTTTACGCCTCGGCGCTATGACAGCCTGCCCGGACGGGCTTTCCCTGGTGATCCCGACGGCTACCCGACCCGTGACGAGGTCATCGTCTATCTGGACGATTACGCCGAGGCACTCGCGCTCCCCGTTCAACGTGGCAGCGCTGTCCGCTCGCTGACCAAGAAGGGCGACGCATTCGAGATCGTGCTCGACGACCGGACAGTCGGGGCCGACCAGGTCGTCGTTGCCACCGGGCCGTTCCAGAGGCCGCGCCAACCCGAGCTCGCCAGCGACCTCGATCCACAGGTGTTTCAGGTGCACAGCGCCAATTACCGCAGCCCGGCCGAGATCCCGCGAGGGACAGTGTTGGTCGTCGGCGGCGGGAACACGGGCTACCAGATCGCGAGCGAACTCTCGGCAACGCACAACGTCCATCTCGCCGTCGGTGGCCGCCAGACGCCGCTGCCGCAGAGACTCTTCGGCCGAGACATCTTCTGGTGGCTTGTGACAACAAGGCTGTTCAGCACGACAGTCGATTCCCGCCTCGGCAGAAAGCTGAGTACGCGCGACACACTGCTCGGCTCAAGCCCACGGGCGCTCAAACGAGAGGGCGTCGAGATGCGACCGCGCGCGACCGGATCCTCGGGCCGGATCGTCAAGTTCGCGGATGGAAGCGACCTCTCCGTGGATGCCGTCATCTGGGCGACCGGGTTCGAGTTCGATCACTCCTGGATCGAGCCGGCGGCCAGGAACGAGAATGGCGCGATCCAACATCAGCGAGGAGTCACCCCCGTCGAGGGCATCTATTTCCTAGGCCTGCCCTGGCAACACACGCGCGGATCGGCATTACTCGGCTGGGTGAAGGACGACGCTGAATACATCGCCGGGCAGATCGCAAGCGTCGCCGCCCGCCGACAGAATCTCTAATCGGCTTCGGACCCGCTCGTATCGCCCGTAGTGCTGAGACGTGACCGTTCTCTAAGGCAGCCGATCGCACTGGCTGCCTCTGCGCCCGGTTTTCAGCGCAGGTCAGCAGCATCCATCAGCGCAGCCTTCGCCACGCCAACTCTCGCCGCCTTCCTTGAGCGCTACCGCCGCGATGACAAGCGCGGCTAGCGGATCGGCCCACCACCAGCCGAACAGGGCGTTTGCGCCTAGTCCGACCAGCAACGCGACGGAGAGGTAGGCGCACAGGTTCGTCTGCGACGCTTCCTTGACCGCAGCAGACGAGTTGAGCATCGTGCCGACGTGTCGCTTCGCCCGCGCGAGAAGCGGCATTGTCAGAGCGGTGAAGGCGGCGAGAGCGATCCCGACCCAGCTCGCCCGTGGGTGATCGGCGTTCACGAGCGTGCGTGCGGACTCGGCGCCGACATAGGCGGCGAGGATGTAGAAGCTGACCGCGATCATCTGCTGCGCTCGCCGCTCCGCCTGACTTGAACCGAGCCGGCTGCCAGTGAAGAGCCAGATCACAACGAAACCAGCGATCGCCTCGATGAGGCTGTCAGCTCCAAAACCGATCAACGCGATTGAGCCAGCGGCGAGTCCGGCGAACAACGCGATCAGGAACTCGACGAAATGCCAGGCGATCCCGCCCCAGGCAAGCAGCCGGGCGCGGCGCTCCCAGTGCGTCCGCTCCGTCGGCGACAAGACGAACTGACCCGCCGGCCTCGTCGGCGTCCCGAGCTGGATCAGACCGCTTGGGCTAGACACTCGCCGGAATCCTCAACGCGAGCTCGAGCACGGAGCAGAGTAGCGCCCGGCCTTCGTCGGTCAGCGAATAGAGCACCATCTTCCCGTCTCGGCGCGAGCGAACGAGGCCGCGCTCGCGCAATAGGCGTGCGTGATGCGAGACGAGCGCCTGAGGCCTCTCGACAATCCAGGAGAGATCGCAGACGCAGAGCTCGTCAGCCTCAAGCAATGTCGCTGCCAGAGAAAGCCTGGTCGGATCGCCGAGCGCGCCCGCAAGTGCTGCTGCCCGTGTCGAGGCTTTCGGCTCGAGGCGCTGCTTGCGAAGCCGCTCGGCAACCGGAAGGTCAAGACAGAGCAGTTCGCAACGATCGTCAGTCATCCGTTCATTCTAACCACCGTTAGAATGAATCGGCACGAAATCAGCCAACGATCACGGCCGCTCCGACAGTGACGGTGATCGTGACGGCGATAGCCGTGAACATCCTCTGCGCCCACCTTTCACTGGCGATCCTCGTTGGCCTCGTAGCCAACGCTGTCTTCGGTCTTTGGTGGGCCGACCCGGCAGTCGCACTTGTTCTCGCCTTTGTGGCAGTCCAGACGGGCATCTGCGCCTGGCGTGGCGACGGCTCTACGACGACGTTCTGCTGAGCAACTATTCGGCGCATTGCAAGAGTGGTGTCCTAGAGGCGCTTCTCCATCCAGTGTCGGCTGAAGACGTTGTTGTTGAAGGCTGAAATCTCAACGAAGCCTGCTGACCGAAACAAGCTGAGCGCTTCGGGCTGGCGATCCCCCGTCGTCAGCCGGCATCGCTCAAAGCCGAGCCTGTCAGCCTGTGTCTCTAGTTCGAGTAGCAGCGCTCGTCCAATTCCGTGGCCTCGCGCGTATGCGTTGAGAAAGACGCGCCTGATCTCGGCGATCCCGTTGCCAGAGCCCTTGATGCCTCCGCAGCCAACGGCCACCCCGTCCAGATACGCAACGATCCAGGCTCCAGCAGGCGGAGAAAAATCAGACGCCTCGGCGCTCTGGGAATGGCCAGGCTCCCAGCCGGGATAGCGAGAGCCAATCTCGGCGAAGAAGGCAGCCTGAAGCTGTTGTGACACGACGGTGTCCGCGGCCTCCGTCGCAAACGTTACGCGGTGGTCGTCACCCATCAGGGTACTCGACCATATTCAAAGGGGGTCGTGCATGGAGACCTGCGGTGCACCGGCTGATGCCTTGACAAGTATCGACTACCTTCGATACATTGAGTATTGTCAATACGAGGAGATGGAGTGATGAAATTGATCGAGCGGCTACTGGGGCGCATCAGCGGTGTGGAGGCGCGTTTCTGCGAGCACTGCGGCGAGGTCTGCGATATGGCCTGCCGGGCGGACACGGCGCTGCGGCAGCTCCGTGACAAGCAGGCCCTGCATGGGACGAGATTTCGATGAGCGCGACGCTAGCGCCGGTCGCATGTTGCGCGGCGCTTTCGGCGCCGGTGCTCACGGCCGAGGAGGCGGCGGCAACCGCCGAGCTATTCAAGGCGCTCTCCGACCCAGCTCGGGTGCGGATCGTGAACGCGCTTGCTCAGAGCGATGGCCAGGTGTGCGCGTGTGAGTTCGAACCCGCGCTGGGTTTGTCGCAGCCGACGGTCAGTCATCACTTGAAGAAGCTGACCGACGCGGGTCTGATCGAACGCGAGCAGCGTGGCAAGTGGGCCTATTTCTCGCTGCGACCTGAGGCTGTAGAGCGCCTCGCGGTCGTGGCTGACCTGAACGGAGCGTGCTGCTGATGTCAACAACTGCTGATGAGCTCCGCGAGGAAGTTCGCCGTCGTTACGCCGAGTCGGCGCGAGCCGTGGTGGAAGGCGCCGCGGGCTGCGGGTGTGGCAGTGGATCGTGTTGCTCGGATGGTGAGTCCGACGCTGCCATGTTCGGCGAGGCGCTCTATGACGCCGAACAGAGAGGCCATTTGCCCGAGATGGCGGCCCTTGCTTCGCTCGGTTGTGGCAACCCGACGGCGGTGGCTGAGCTCCGTGAGGGGGACATGGTGCTCGATCTCGGTTCGGGCGGCGGGATCGATGTGATCCTCTCGGGCAAGCGGGTGGGGCCGACCGGCGTCGCGTATGGGCTCGATATGACCGACGAGATGCTGGCGCTCGCGCAGCGGAACGCTCGCGAGGCGAACGCAACGAATGTTCACTTTCTGAAAGGTGTGATCGAGCAGATCCCCCTGCCAGCCGGATCGGTCGATGTCGTGATCTCGAACTGCGTGATCAACCTCTCCGTCGACAAGGCTACGGTGCTGACCGAGATCGCCAGGGTGCTTCGCCCCGGCGGTCGGATTGGGATCAGCGACGTTGTGGCCGAGGACAGGCTTTCGGCTGACGAGCGGGCCGAGCGCGGCAGCTTCGTCGGCTGCATCGCGGGGGCACTTTCGAAGGGCGAGTACGAGGCCGGGCTCGAGGCTGCCGGCTTCGAGAACGTTTCGGTCGAGTTCACACATCAGGTTGCCGACGGAATGCACGGAGCGATCGTGAAGGCGGAGAAGACCCGTACTCCTGAACTGAAGGGACTGCCGGTGATCCAACCTGCCGAGGCGGCGGGCTGCTGCTAGTGGCAACCCAGGCGCCCACGATTACGACAACCGCGCTGTTGCCTGAGCACTGGCCCGAGGTTGCCCGCATCTACCGTCGAAGGGATCGAGACCGGGAACGCAACATTCGAGACGGGAGTTCCGAGCTGGAAGGCGTGGGACGAATCGCATCTCTCCGAGCACAGGCTCGTTGCCCTCCGAGACGGCAACGTGGTCGGCTGGGCTGCCGTCAGTGCGGTGTCGGATCATTGTGTCTATGGCGGCGTGGTCGAGAACAGCGTCTACGTCGCCGCCGAGGCTCGCGGCCTGGGTGTCGGACATCGCCTGCTCGAACAGCTGATCGTCACGACCGAGGCGTCAGGGATCTGGACGATCCAGACTGGGATCTTCCCGGAGAACGAGTCGAGCATCCGTCTCCACCAGCGCGTCGGCTTCGAGATCGTGGGACGCCGCAAACGCCTTGGCAAGCTTCACGGATCCTGGCGCGACGTCCTGTTGCTCGAGCGCAGAAGCGACACCGTCGGCCTAGACGCACCGACTGATTCCCGAAGGAAGGACACCTGATGAGTCAGTCACTTGACCCCGTGACCCAGAACCATGTCGACAAGGCAGCCGCTGCCCTCGCTTCGGAGTTTGCAGGCGTGTTCGCGGAGGAGACGATCGCTCGCTACATCGGCGAATCGGTCGACCTGCTCGGCGACTCCTCGATCAACGTCTTCGTCCCCGTCCTCGCGCACCGATTCGCGCGCGAGCGGCTGAAGGCACTCGCACAAGCAGAAGGGATGGTCGTGAAGGAGCAACCAGAGGTTCTGTTCGTCTGCGTTCACAACGCGGGACGCAGCCAGATGGCAGCTGGCCTCGTGAAGCTCCGCTCCCAGGGACGAATTCATGTCCGCTCCGCCGGAAGCTCACCCGCCGACGAGATCAACCCCGCCGTGGTCGAGGCGATGACCGAGATCGGTGTCGACATGCACGAGGAGTTCCCCAAGCCACTCACCGACGAGGTCGTCAAGGCCGCCGACGTCGTGGTCACGATGGGCTGCGGCGATGCCTGCCCGATCTACCCCGGCAAACGCTACGAAGACTGGGTGCTGGACGATCCTGCCGGGCAAGACATCGATTCGGTGCGCGTTATCCGCGACGAGATAGACGGCCGCGTCCGGGCGCTAGTCGCCGAACTTCTTGCCTAGGCCGTCACTTCCGAGGCGCCTGCTTGCTGAGGCGATCGGTACCTTCGCCCTCGTCTTCGCTGGGTGCGGGGCGATCATCGTCAACTCCGAGCAACCCGGGTCACTCGGGGCGGTAGGTGTGTCCCTTGTCTTCGGCCTCGTGATCATGGTGATGATCTACGCCACGGGCCACATCTCCGGGGCGCACTTCAACCCCGGCGTCACCCTCGCCTTCACAGCCGCCCGTCACTTCCCCCGCCGAGACGCGCTCGCCTACGTCCCGACCCAACTCGTCGCAGCCGCTCTAGCCGCGCTCGACTCTTCGGGTGATCTGGGAGGGCACACCGGCAGAGCTCGGCGCCACCGTTCCGACAGTCGGCGGCGGAGCGGCAGTGACCTACGAGTTCATCCTTACGGCCTTCCTGATGTTCGTGATCATGGCGGTCGCTACCGACACTCGTGCGGTTGGTGCTGCAGCCGCCATCGCTGTGGGAGGCACGGTCGGGCTCGACGCGCTCTTCGGCGGCGGAGTGACCGGAGCGTCGATGAACACCGCTCGCTCGTTCGGCCCCGCTCTGCTCTCGAACCAGTGGGCGGAGTTCTGGGTCTACATCGTCGGCCCCCTCGGAGGTGCGCTCGCGGGAGCACTCCTCTACCAGGCAATACGAGGCAACTCTCTGTCAGACGTCAGCCTGGGCGAGGGGAGGGAACATGAGCCACCTCAACCGCTATGAGACTACTCCGCGTTCAGGCATCTCCACCGCACGCTACGTCCTGCATTTCCTCGCCCCGAAACTCCGCCAGCGAGAGCTCCTGAGACTCCCAGATGTCAAAGACCTTGATCTGCCCGCGGTTTTCAAGCGCGATGTAGTAGAGCCGGCCAGCCGGCGCTCCCGCACCAGCCGCCTCCGAACGACCGACTACATCGTCGTATTGCGCTGCGGTGAGCGAGGTGGAGTTGAAATGGAACGCGAGAGAAGAACGAGACCGCTCGAGAGCAGCAGTGACAACAGCCGCCGTCCACGGCCGCCTCCGAGCCTTCTCCACAGTCGTCGTCCCGTCTACCACGGCCTCGGACGCACCTCGTTGCGCATTACTTCCCTCCGCTGTACAGGCGATCAGGTTTGACCGCCGTGTCCCTCCAGCACGCGGGTCCTTCCTACAGGATCGCTCAACCCAAATGGGTCAATTGACGCGCACGGGTTCTTGGGTAAACAACCCGAGACGCGCGATCCGGTCATCACAGACGAAGAGCCTGAGCACAGGCCGGACGTCAGGGTGCCATTCCCCCGCGCGGCGACAGCAGGCGCGCGCGGGATTGCCTGACCTCTATTCTTTGACTAGCTATCGTCAGATCGAATGAGTTAAGAGACCCGACGTCAGACAGTAGGCAGCACTTGCGGCGCGTCGGGTCGGGCTCTGGAGCGCCGCAATCCCGCGCCTCCTTCCGAGTCCACTCTCTCCCAACTTCCGAGTCCACTCTCTCCCGAGGAGGAGAACGCAATGCGCAAGAAGATCATCACCATCGGCACCGCCGCGGTGCTCATGCTCGCACTGGCGAGCTCGGCGGCCGCCGCGACCCGCGAGCAGCAGGAGGCGGTCCGGTCCGCCAAGCAGTATCTGTCGTTCAGCAGCTTCTCCCGGGCCGGGCTGATCCACCAGCTCGAGTCGCCCTACGGCGAGAAGTTCTCGCATGCGGCTGCGGTCTGGGGCGCCAGCCACGCCGGTGCGACCTGGAACGCCGAGGCGGTTGAGTCGGCGAAGGCGTATCTGAAGATGAGCAGCTTCTCCCGGGCCGGTCTGATCCATCAGCTCGAGTCGCCCTACGGCGACAAGTTCACGCATGCGCAGGCCGTGTACGGCGTGAGCGTTGCGTACCGCTGAGATGAGGGCCATCCTCGAAGAATCCGCAGATCCGCAACACGAGGGAAGCGACGACTAACGGCTCTCGTTGCTCCGGACGAGATCGCCGTTGAGAGATGAGCGTTAGGGAGGCCCGCTACACAGCGGGCCTCCCACTGCTTCGTACTTCCCGAATCCGCGGCTTCTCCGCCGTCCAAGTTCGGTCTAGCCTGTCGTCAGCCCTGCGCACTCGCCGACGGCGTTGCCACCGACCACGTTGGGCTGTCCTCCGTCGCCCGGGTTGACTTGCGCCGCGGGCGTGTTCTTGTGGCAGACAAGGTTGCCCGAGATCTCGTTCGTCATCACTTCACTCGAATCGGATCCCGGCAACACCGAGGTATCGTCCGCCGTGTTTTTGGAGAAGTCCACGTTTCCGCCGACCTGGTTGCGGATTGCGCCTATCCACTGACCTTGCCAGCCCTGCAGGATCAGGTTCCCGTCGATCACGTTGTCCTTGATCGGGAAATTCCGTCCCGGGCCACTGCCCCCGTTCGAGATGACATTGCCGTGAACCGTGATATTGCCCAGGTAGAGACTCTGCGGGTCATGAGCGACGATGTTCCCGCCCACAACATCGGGTCCCAGGATGCCCTCGTCTACGTTGTAGCCCAAACCGAATACGCCGCCCTTGCCGACTTGCACGTTCCCCTTGATCAGCGTGCTCGAAGCGGCCGACCCGGCGTGGTCGTTCAAGGTGGCACCCTTTTCGACTGTCACATTGCCATTGACGATCACATCGCCGCTGCCGAACAAGCAGTCGCCGGTGACCGTAACGTTTGTGTAGGTGCCCGCCGGAATTACGCCACCAGCGCATGAGTAGCCGCCCGGTGCCTTGGCAAACGCCGTCGATCCCGCAACACCCAACGCAAGGATCGCACCGATTCCCAAGAAAAGCCTCAGCCTCATGATTCTCCCCTTCCAGTTTGGCGAGACAAGCGTCGCGACAGTTGCGCGACTGAACCTGCGGAACAGCCTATTCTAGAATCCGCGGCAGGTAGCAAAACACGTCGTGGCCGATTCGTAACCCCGTAGAAGCCAGACGACCACGCAAAGCGGCAGCCGCTGTGTCCTCGCTCGGTGCCTGTCTACTCCGCATTGCGTCTCCGCGTTCAAGCGCGATGCAGCTTCACTAACTGTTAGCGGGCGGAGAGGGAAGCACAGCGCTGGGAGGCGCACCTAGCCGACGTCGACGATGCATTGCTATTCGGGGCGTCCGTCCACACGACCCACCCGTAAGGGGTTCGGGTCTCGGCTAGGCGTCGTGCTCGCGGAGGAACCCCGCCGACTTGGGCGGACCTTGCGTAAATCCGGCTTCCTGAAAGATCGCCGGGACCTCGGGATCTGAGACGAAGCTCCTCCACCCGGCCTCATCCCAGTCAAAAACCACCCAGACCCGGTCGCTCTCATTTGGATCTTGAAAGACTTGCGCCCCCCTGGAACCGTGCTGCTTTCGCTTCTCAGCGCCCTTGGTTGAGAAGGTATTCCAGAAGCGGTCGAAATCCTCGATCTTTGCAGTTGCCAGGACCATCATGATCCTCCTCTGTCGGATCGATTGTGCGGCGACGATTGTGCCGCGACAGCCATCGTATGCTCCTCGGGTCGAGCCGACCCTAACCGCGCTAACGATTCGTGGCTCCGCGACCGCGACCTTACGGACATATAGTGGGCGTCGTGTCTGAGTTGACCGATTCAGGTGCGGGGCCGCGCTGGTTTTTCGCGAACCTCGCCGAGGTCAAGCTGACCCGGCAGGCGTCGGGCGACCAGATGTCGATCGTCGAGATCACCGCTCCACCGGGAGACATGCCGCCGCTTCACGTCCACCGAACGGACGACGAAGCGTGGGTCGTTCTGGAGGGCGAGGTGAGCTTCTTCGCCGGGAGCAACGAGCCAGTCCGGGTCGCGGCTGGCGGCGCAGCGTTCGGACCCAAGGGCGTGGCGCATACCTATCGCGTGGAATCGGACCGTCCTGCGCGGATGCTCGCGATTTGCACACCAGGCGAGTTCGCGGCCTTTGTGATCGCCGCAAGCCAGCCCGCAGACCGTGCCGAGTTGCCCCCGCCGCCGTCTGGGCCGCCGACCCAGGCCGAGGTTGCCGCGATCACGGCACTCGCGGCCGAGCATGGAATCGATCTTCTCGGCCCACCTGGCGCGTTGCCCAGCGACGCGGCCCCCCACTGACCGAAAGTCTGCCTTTGATAGCAAGCTGGCCTGGCCAGCTTCGCTACAGCACACTGATCCCGGGGTCGCGGCATCGATTCGCCGCTCGGCTCGACGCACTCGCCTGAGGCATCGTCCTAAGGGCCAAGCGGAGTGCGCCTAATCTATCCGCTCTCGGGCGGTGTCTTCGTCCTCGGCTTCGATGCTGGACCTGCTCCGGCCTTCTGCTGGCTATCGAGGAGTTCAAGGATCCGGTCGGTGTTCTCACGGATCGCGGTGATGTTTAGGTATGCCCACTTAGGCGGAGCGTTATCAGGCATCCGCTCGACAAACTTCTCAATGTCGAAACCGTCGCCGCTGAGTGCGCGACGTTTCGCCAACACCACAGCACCGATCACGACTGCGCCAGCTAACAATGCCTTGCTCATGTGCTTCGCCTCCTCCGTAGATCTCTCAACCCAGTCTAGAAGTCTGCAACTTCCCCGGTGCTCCTCACAACCAAGACCTCCTGGCCCGCGTGGTGTGGGAGTGGCACCCACGGGGACAGGACCCACGCAAACGCGCGCGCTCGGGGGAAGGCCCCCGGTCCCTCGGAGCGGACACGGGCGCTCAGGTGCGGGACATCGTCGCGATTCCAAGCCGCCGCACCGTCGCTGGGAGGGTGCCTTTCTGGCGACTCGCCACCAAGACCTGTCCAGCCAGCCCGGCTCCTCGCCAGACTGCACTTCGCGATCATCGCCTCCATCGTCGTCAGCGGCTGACCTCCACCAGACTCCACCGGCATACGGCCCGCAAGGCGATCGCCTCCGACGCCCTATTCGTCCAGCGCGGCTCGCGAAGTGCCTAGGCCCTCCGCGAGTGGACACGTGCCGCACAGGAGCCGGGCATCGACGCGGGATCCGCCAGGGCTGACCTGGAAGCTGACCTCGCAGGCACTACGTCCGTGTCGTCCGACCCGGGGTCAGCTTCGTCGCGACGCGCAAGGCCGAAGGCCACTGCCCATGCGGGATCTGGGTCAGGTCTGAGGTCAGGTACCACCCTATGAGGCGTTTGGCAGCAAAAAAGCCCCGTTGCCGGGGCCTTTTCAGAGCGGATGAAGGGACTCGAACCCTCGACCTTCTGCATGGCAAGCAGACGCTCTAGCCAACTGAGCTACATCCGCGTGAGGCCCGAGTATAGCGACGGTCGTCCGCGACCGACTCGGCGACGGCGCGCCGCGGGGCGGCCCAGGGTCACGGCGCTTCGAAGGCCTCGACTGCCGCCTCGGCGGCCAGTCTCCCTGCCTCGGCGCGGTTGGCGGCGTTCACGATCGCACGCAGCGAGGCAGTGAGGATCGAACCGTGCACGCCGACTCCCCAGAACGCCTCGTCGTCGACGTCCGCCTCGACGTAGGCGGCCGCCTTGGCATCGACGCTCGCCGCCATCGCGTGCTCGTGATAGTCGCGAATGGCGATCGAGACGCCGAACGACTTCGCGAACGCATCCACGAGAGCCGCGAGCGGTCCGTTGCCCTCGCCCTCGATCACCCGCTCTTCGCCGTCCACGCGCACCCGGGCCGCGATCTGGTCCGAATCCTCTTCGCTCGAGTGGGTGTACGCGACGAGCTCGTACGGCCGGGTGTGCTCGAGGTAGTGGCTGCTGAAAGCCTCCATCAACTCGGTCCCGGTCAGCTCTCCGCCCCGCGCGTCGGTGATCCGCTGCACCTGGCGGGCGAAGTCGACCTGGAGGCCGCGTGGCAGCTCGAGATTGTGGTCGGCGGCCATCAGATACGCGACTCCACCTTTCCCGGACTGTGAGTTGACGCGAATGATCGCCTCGTAACTCCGGCCGACATCCTTCGGGTCGATCGACAGATACGGGACGTCCCAGATCCCCGATCCCGACCGCTCCTGGGCGTCCATCCCTTTCTTGATCGCATCCTGGTGCGAGCCGGAGAACGCGGTGTAGACGAGGTCCCCGGCGTACGGATGCCTCGGATGGACGGGCAACTCGTTGCACTCCTCGACGATCGTCCGTGCCTCGTCTATCTGCGACAGATCCAGCGCAGGATCTACACCTTGTGTGAGCAGATTGAGGGCGATCGTGACGATGTCGACGTTGCCCGTACGCTCGCCGTTGCCAAACAGCGTCCCCTCGACACGCTCCGCGCCGGCCATCAGGCCGAGCTCGGCGGTCGCCACCGCGGTGCCACGGTCGTTGTGCGGGTGGACGGAGAGGATGGCGGCGTCACGAAACGAGAAGTGACGGCCGAACCATTCGATCCGGTCGGCGTAGACGTTGGGCGGAAACTGCTCCACGGTGGTCGGCAGATTCACGATCATCTTCTCGCGAGAGGTCGGCCCCCACTCCTCGGCGACGCGCTCGCAGATCTCGAGTGCGTAGTCGAGCTCCGTGTGGTGGAAGCTCTCCGGCGAGTACTGGAACACGATCTCCGTCGATGTCTCCGCCGCGAGCCGCTTGCAGAGGACGGTGCCGCGCACCGCGAGGTCGGTGATCCCCTCGCGCTCCATCCGGAACACCACGCGTCGCTGGGTGACCGATGTCGAGTTGTAGAGATGGACGATCGCCCGGCGCGTCCCGTCGATTGCCTCGTAGGTGCGCTCGATCAGCTCCGGCCGGGCCTGGGTGAGCACGGCGATCGTGACGTCCTCCGGGATCAGGTCCTGGTCGACCAGGGTGCGGACGAAGTCGAAATCCGCCTTCGAAGCCGACGGGAATCCGACCTCGATCTCCTTCATCCCGAGCGTCAGCAGGAGATCGAAGAACCGCCGCTTCCGGCCGGCGTCCATCGGGTTGACGAGCGCCTGGTTCCCGTCGCGGAGATCGGTCGAGCACCAGATCGGGGCGCGGTCGAGCACGACATCGGGCCACGTCCGGTCGGGCAGCGTGACGGCCTCGTACGGTCGGTACTTCTGGAACGGCATCTGAGGCGGGGACATCGGGGCTGGCTCCTCTCGAGGACGGACTGCTCCCGCAAGGTGCGGGTGCACGGCTACGGGTATGTCGTCGCTCGATTCCCCTTAGCGGGGAAGGAGGAGGGCGAGCAGGGACAGGCCGGCGACCGAAGCAGATGCGCGCGCGCCCGTCATGGCTCAACGATAGCCGAGCGCGAGGGTAACGGCAATCAGGCGGGCGCAGGGAGCGAGGTGCGCGCCGCGGCGGGAGACGCGTACGAGCTCCAGAGCACGACGGCGACCGCGAGCCAGGCGGCACCCGGCAGGAGGCCGCCACCGACCGATCCCAGGACGATGCCGAGCACGGTGCCGGCGAGAGTCAGGTCGAGCAGCCTGCCGGGCAGGTCTCCCTCGTGGCGCCGGGCGCGCACGAGCCCCGCCATCCCGACGGTGGCGACGACGAGGCCCGCGACGAGGACTGGAGTCCAACCCGGCCGATCGGTCAGCGAGGACGCCGTGAGCGGTACCAGAGCGATCGCGAGACCGGCACGCGCGATCGACACGGAAATCGATCCGGAGCGGCTGTGCAACGGAGCGAGGACACCCAGCACCACGATCGAGGCGCCGACCGCCACGACGAGCAGCCACGCGGCCGTACGGCCCCCCGGGCCGAAAGCGTCGGCATGACCGGGCCAGCGCAGGGTGAGCGCACCGTGGGCGCCGAACAGGACGCCGAGAGCGGCCACGATCGCGGCCGCGCGGCGGGGGCGCATGATGAGGGTGACGCAGTGCATGGCCTGAAGCTACGCGGCCGGGCCGCCGGTGCCATCGGCCGCCCGAGTGGTTCGCCCTCATTCGTGAGGACGATCCGCACTCAGCCCTGGGCGGGCAATGAGCGCGCTACACCGCGTCGAGGGCGTCGTTCACGAGCTGGTCGGCGAGCGTGTTGTGCTCGCGGCGCACCGCGGTGTAGGTGACCGACCCCAGCGCGCGGGCGAGCCTTCCCCCTCGAGCGCGAGCTCCCGCAACGCGGCGTTCTTGATCTTGTACTCGCCCCGCATCTGCTTGACCATCAGCTCCGAGTCCGAGACGACCTCCACCTCGGTGACCCCGAGCTCTACGGCCCGCCGGAGGCCGTTCAGGAGCGCCGTGTACTCGGCGACGTTGTTCGTCGCGACGCCAATCGCAACTCCGCGCGCGTCGAGGACGGTGCCGTCGTCTCCCTCGAGAACGAAGGCTGCCGCGGCGGGCCCCGGATTCCCACGGGCCCCGCCGTCGGTGAACAATCGCGCCTGCACGTTCCTAGCTTCGCAGACGCCGCCGAATCGCTGTCCCGCAACCCGCGGCGACAGGGGCTCAAGGCACGTCGAAGACGATGCCCTGTGCGAGCGGGAGCTCGTTCGTGAAGTTGACCGTCGCGGTCTGCCTGCGCATATAGGCCTTCCAGGCGTCCGAGCCCGACTCCCGCCCGCCCCCGGTCTCCTTCTCACCCCCGAAGGCGCCACCGATCTCGGCGCCGCTCGGGCCGATGTTCACGTTCGCGATCCCGCAGTCGGAGCCTGCGGCCGCGAGAAACCGCTCGGCCTCCCGCAGGTCGGTCGTGAAGATCGACGACGCGAGCCCCTGCGGTACTCCGTTCTGCAGCGCAATCGCCTCCTCGGGCTCGGAGTACGTGAGGACGTAGAGGAGGGGTGCGAACGTCTCGCGCTCGACAACCGAGCTCTGGGACGGCATCCGGACGATCGTTGGGCTCGCATACCACGCGTCGGGCCACTCGTCGGCCAGGGCTCGCGTCCCGCCGACGACCACCTCGCCCCCGTCGGCGCGGGCCTCGTCGAGCGCCACCTCCAGCCGCTCGAAGGATTCCTCGCTGACGAGCGGGCCGACGAGGGTGCCGGGCTCTCGCGGATCGCCGATCGGCACGCTCGCATAGGCGGCGGCAAGCCGGCCCACGACCTCGTCCGCGATCGACTCGTGCACGATCAGCCGACGCAGGCTCGTGCACCGCTGCCCGGCCGTGCCGACGGCGGAGAAGAGCACGCCGCGGACGACCAGATCGAGATCGGCGCTCGGCGCGACGATGGCGGCGTTGTTGCCGCCGAGCTCGAGCAGCGAGCGCCCGAGCCTGCCTGCGATCCGCGGGGCGAGCTCCTTGCCCATCTGCGTCGATCCGGTCGCGGAGACTAGGGGAATGCGTGGATCGTCTGCGAGCTGCACGGCTGTGTCCGCCCCTCCGATCACGATCTCGGCCAACCCTTCGGGCACCCCGCCGAGTCGCTGCGCCGCCCGGTGTAGGAGGGACATGCACGCGAGCGCAGTCAGCGGTGTGCGCTCGGACGGCTTCCAGATCACGGGGTCGCCGCAGACGAGAGCCAACGCCGCATTCCAGCTCCACACCGCGACCGGGAAGTTGAAGGCGCTGATCACCGCAACAGGCCCGAGCGGGTGCCACGTCTCCGTAAGCCGGTGGCCGGGACGCTCCGAGGCGATCGAGCGTCCGTAGAGCTGGCGTGAAAGCCCGACGGCGAAGTCGCAGATGTCGATCATCTCCTGGACCTCGCCGAGGCCCTCCTGGGCGATCTTCCCCACCTCGAGCGTCACGAGCGCGCCGAGCGCCTCCTTCTCGCGCCGCAGCTCCTCTCCGAGCAGCCGGACGAGCTCTCCGCGGTGAGGCCCCGGCAGGTCCCGCCAGACGGGGAACGCGGCGGATGCGCGCCCGATCGCGGCGTCGGTCGCGGCGGCGTCCGTGCGGGCGACATGGGCGAGCTCTTCGCCCGTGATCGGCGTGCGGACGACGAGCGCCCCGCCTTCCACCAGCCCGGGGTCGACGCCGAGGCGGTCGAGCAGCGTGTGTGCGGTTGCCGCGGCCGTCACTGCGCTGCTAGATGCGTTCGATGCTCGGGATCAGCCGGCCGTCCTCGGTGACGGTTGCGTTCCAGTGCTGGAAGCTCTTGTCGAGATCGGCGATGTCCTGCCCCCGCTCGGCGACACGCACCGGCTGGGAGGACTCGGGTGAGACGCGGTACTGGTACCAGGAGATGTCCCACGCGAACGTCAGCACCATTTCGGCGTTGACACCCGAGAGCGGAGTGATCGACGCCTGAGGCTCGCCGAGCGCTTTGCCGACGCCCGCGATCGTCCGGCGGAACTGCGTCGCGTTGAACAACTCGGCCGCCTCCACGAGGGCGATCTCGTCGTCGCCGAGGCGGCGCAGGATCGGCTCGCTGACGACGGGCTCGATCTCCTCCTCGCGCGCCCCCAGGAGCGATTGCCAGAGCGACCGCTGCCGGCGCCGCCGCTGCGGCTGTTGCAACGTCGGCGAGATCGCGACCCCTTCCTTGACCCAGCCGTGATCGATCGCCACGTCCGAGCACAGCGTGCAGACGTCGACGTACGTGCTCCCGTCGGGCGAATAGCGGAGCGCATGCTCGCCCTGCAGCAAGGTGCGCTCGCAGACCACGCAGGTGCGGGTCGCCGTGGTCTTGATCACTCGCATGGGACGCGCACTATAGCCCTACTGCAGGGACTTTCCTACGCGTGGACGAGATCGCGGGTCTTCTGGGTCTCTTCGATCACCTTCTGCGCGACGTGTGCAGGCACTTCCTCGTAGCGCAGGAAATGCATCGAGTACTCACCGCGCCCGCCGGTCATCGAGGTCAGTGACTGGGCATACGTGAGGAGCTCGGCCATCGGCACTTCGGCCTTGATCGTCGTCATCCCGGCGGCGGGCTCCATGCCGTGCAGCCTCCCGCGTCGCGAGTTGAGGTCACCGTTGACGGATCCGACCGCCTCGTCGGGTACGGTCACCTCGAGCTCCATGATCGGCTCGAGCAAGGTCGGCGATGCACGCGCGTAGGCGTCCTTCCACGCCATCGACCCGGCTACCTTGAAAGCCATCTCGGACGAATCGACGTTGTGGTACGACCCGTCCACGAGGCGCACCCGAACACCCTGGACCGGGGCGCCCGCAAGCTCCCCGTGGGCCATGGCCTCCTGGATGCCCTTGTCGACGGCCGGCCGATAGCTCTGCGGGATGACGCCGCCGACGATCTGATCGACGAACTCGTAGCCTACGCCGCCGTCGATCGGCTCGATCACGATGTGGCAGTCCCCGAACTGGCCGCGGCCGCCCGTCTGCTTCTTGTAGCGCCCGTGTGCCCGTGCCTCCGACCGGATCGTCTCGAGGTACGGCACGCGCGGCGGGTGTAGCTCGACGTCGACGGAGTAGCGCCGCTTGGCGCGCTCGAGCGCGACCTCGACGTGCATCTGGCTCATTCCCGAGAGGATCTCCTCCCCGGTCTGTGGATCGCGCCGGAGCCTGAGCGTCGGATCCTCCTCCGCGAGTCGCTTGATCGCGCTTGCGACCTTCTCCTCGTCGCCCTTCGTCTTCGGGGTGATCGCGAAGTTCATCACCGGCTCCGGGAAGGCGATCTCGGGCAACTCCGCGGCGATCTCGCGGTCGGTCAACAGGTCGCCGGTGCGAACGTCCTTGAGCTTGGCGACGGCGCCGATGTCGCCCTCACCGAATTCCTTCACGCCGGTGTGGTCCTTGCCTTGGAGCTGCAGCAGGGTGCCCATCCGCTCCTTGGCGTGACCTCGCGCGTCGACGAGCGTCGAGTCGGCGGTGACGCCACCACGGAGGACGCGGAAGAGATTGATCCGCCCGGCGAACGGGTCCGCGAGCGTCTTGAAGACGAACGCCGCCGTCTCGGCACCCTCGATCTCGATCGGAGCCCCCTTCTTGGCCGGTGACGGCACGCCCTCGACGATCAGGTCGAGCAGCGCGTGGGTGCCGAGATTCTGGGTCGCAACCCCGCAGGCGACTGGGAACACCTCGCCGCGCGTGATGGCGAGCTTGAGTGCCGAGGCGACTGCATGTGGGTCCAGATCCTCCCCACCCAGGTACTGCTCCATCAGCGCCTCGTCGGTCTGGACGACCTCGTCCAGGAGCTTCTCGCGATATTCCTGCGCGAGCTCGACCATCTCGGCGGGGATGGCGATCGGCTCACCTTCCTTCCCCCCTCCGGGACTGGCGTACGCGCACATGTGGAGGACGTCCACGATGCCGCTGATCTCGTGCTCCGCCCCGATCGGCAGATGAACGGCGACGCAGCGAGAAGAGAACTGGTCCTGGATCTGCGCCAGCGTGCGGTAGAAGTCGGCGCGTTCGCGGTCGAGCATGTTCACGAACAGGACGCGCGCCAGCCCGAGCTCGTCGGCGAGGTGCTTGACGCGCGCAGTGCCCACCTCCAGCCCCATGACCGCGTTGACGACGACCAACGCTCCCTCCACGACGCGGAGCGCGCAGCGGGCCTCGCCCTGAAAGCTCGGATCACCCGGAACGTCGACGAGGTTGACCTTGCGGCCCTGCCAGCTCGTGTGAGCGAGCGTCAGCGAGATCGACATCTTCCGCTTCTGCTCGTCCTCGTCCCAGTCGGAGACCGTGGAGCCGGCGTCAACCGAACCCAGTCGATTGATCTCGTCGGTCTGATACAGCAGCGCCTCGACGAGGGACGTCTTGCCCGTCCCGCGATGGCCGACGACGGCGACGTTGCGGATCTTTCCGGGCTCGATTGGGGCCATGGGCGTCCGTTCCTCCTCGTGATGTCTGGATCGTCCGAGTCTAAAGGGATTGAGGTGCAGCGATGCAAGCCGGATACGCTTCAGCCGGGGGTCGTTTCGGCCGATAGAGCGTCCATGCGTCTCCGCATGGCAGGTCTCGCGCGCCGCAGCAACCCCCAGGCGGGCGTGCCGCGCCTAGTCCAGCGGTTTGCAGCAGGGATGGCGATCGCGTTCCTCCTCGTCGTCGTCGCCGTCGTCGTCTACGTACGGCATTCGGCAACGGAGCACGCCAAGAAGGCGGCCGAGTCGCACGCCGAGTTCGTCGCGCTCACGATCCTGCGGGACGTTCTCGTCCCCGAGGACTTCACGAAGCCCGTCTCGACCGAGCGGCGACGAGCGCTCGACCGGCTGATCCACCAGAAGGTCCTTGTCGGAGGCGCGGTTCGCGTGAAGCTCTACGGCCGTGACGGAACAGTCATCTACGCGACCGACCACTCGGAGATCGGCACGCGGGAGCTCGGCCCCGAGCTCGTGAACGCGCTCGGCGGGATCGCCCAGACCGAGGTCGGCGCGCTCAACGGCGAGGGAGGAATGGGGCCCGACGAGAAGGCCCTGGAGTCCTACGTCCCGGTGCGGTTCTACGACGGCGGGGCGGCGGCGGGCGCGTTCGAGGTTTACCAGCCGTACGCGCCGGTGGCGGCGGCGGCGCGTGAAGAGTACGTCTCCGTCGCGACCGTCCTCGGCCTGGGGCTGCTCGCGCTGTTCGTCTCGCTGTTGCCCGCGCTGCGGCGCGTGACGCGGCGCCTCGACCGGTACATGCGCGAGATCCACCACCAGGCGCTCCACGACAGCCTCACAGGGCTGCCGAACCGGGAGCTGTTCCACGATCGGCTCGAGCAGACCATCGTGCTCGCGCGGCGTGAGGCCGGGACGTCGGCCGTGCTGCTGATCGACCTCGACCGCTTCAAGGAGATCAACGACACGCTCGGGCACCAGAGCGGCGACATGCTGCTCGAGAAAATCGGTGCCACGCTGTCAGCCGCAGTGCGCGAGAGCGACACGGTCGCCCGTCTCGGCGGCGACGAGTTCGCCGTCGTCGCACCGCGAACGGACGCCGAAGGCGCGTTCCAGCTCGCGGACAAGCTCCGCCAGGCGCTGGCCCGGCCGAGCAACGTGATGGGAATCGACCTCGAGATGGACGCCAGCATCGGCATCGCGATCTTCCCGGAGCACGGCGTCGACGCGGACACCCTCCTTCGTCGAGCCGATGTGGCGCTCTACCTCTCCAAGGAGGCCCATGCGCCCTGCCTCTACACCGAAGAGCAAGATCACTACTCCCCGGAGCGCCTCGCGCTCGCCTCCGACCTCCGTCGTGCCGTGACCACGGACAACGAGCTCGTGGTCTACTTCCAGCCGCAGGCCGATCTTCGCACCGGGCACATCGTCCGCGCCGAGGCCCTCGTCCGGTGGCAGCACCCGACACGAGGATTGCTGACCCCGGACGTCTTCCTGCCGCTCGCGGAGCACACGGGGCTGATGCGACCGCTGACCCGAACCGTCCTGGAGGCATCAGTGCGGCAGTGCCGCGCGTGGCGGGACGCGGGAATGGATGTCGCAGTTGCAGTCAACGTGAGTGGACGCGACCTGCTCGACGTGACGCTTCCGGACGAGGTGGCTGACACGCTGCAACGCCTCGGCGTGCCTGCCGACCGGCTCGAGCTCGAGATCACCGAGAACACGATCCTGACCGACCCACAGCGGGCGCGATCGGTGCTGGCCCGGCTCAGCGAGCTCGGGGTCAGCCTCGCGATCGACGACTTCGGCGCAGGCTATTCGTCCCTCGGTTACCTGAAGCGCCTCCCGGTCGACGTGCTCAAGATCGACCGCAGCTTCGTGATGAACATGTCGAGCGACGAGAACGACGCGGTAATCGTCCGCTCCACGATCGACCTCGGTCACAACCTGGGCCTTCGAGTGGTCGCCGAGGGCGTCGAGGACGAGACGGCCATGCGAACGCTGGGCGAGCTCAACTGCGACACCGCCCAGGGGTACTACCTCGGGCGTCCCGTGCCGGCCGCCGGGCTCCTCGAGATCCTGACCAGCTCCGCGCGCCGCCTCGAGCCGTCGAGCGGTGCCGCCCTCGTCGCAGCGCGCTGAAGTTCGCCCCCTCCGCCTTCGAACGGGTTCGACGGACGACGCCCCGCAGGTCGTCCTACGTCTCGGCGGTCTCGCGCATGCCGCCGGAGAGGCGGGCCTTGAGCCGAAGCACTGCCTTGGTATGGAGCTGGGAGACACGCGACTCGGTGACCCCGAGCACCTCGCCGATCTCGCGCAGCGTCAGCTCCTCGTAGTAGTAGAGCGTGACGACGAGCTTCTCGCGCTCCGGCAACCGAGCAATCGCCTCGCCGAGCGCCTCCTTCATCTCGGTCTGCTCGAGCGAGAACTCGGGGTCCGGTGCGTCGTCGTCCTCGATCGTGTCGATCAGAGCAATCTGGTCGCCGCCGCCGGAGGGAGACCACAGCTCGTCCAACGCAGCCATCGACGACCTGGAGATCTCCGAGAGGCTGTTCTCCAGCTCCTCCGTCGTGATCCCCACCTTGGCGGCGATCTCTTCATCGGTCGGGGCCCGATGAAGCCGGCGCTCGAGCTCTGCAATCGCCCTCTCGATCTCTCGTGCGCGCGTGCGGACGGAGCGCGGCACCCAGTCCAGTGACCGCAGCTCGTCGATGATCGCCCCCTTGATCCGGCTGATCGCGTAGGTCTCGAACTTGATCTCGCGGTCGGGATCGAATCGCTCGATGGCGCCGATCAAACCGAGGAGCCCATAGGACACGAGGTCTTGCTCGTCGACGTGCGCGGGCAGCGTCGCGCTGAGGCGACCGGCGACGAACTTGACGAGAGGCGCGTACGTCAGGATCAGCCGGTCACGCAATCCCTGATCACGTGACTTCCGGTACTCCTGCCACAGCGCCTGCGTATCGCTCCCAGGCTTTACGGACACGCGGACAGAATACGCCGCGCGCGCCGAAAACCTTCTTTGAGCCGTCGATTCCCAATCGAATCGCCGGCGCCAGGCCAGGGAGACACCACTGTTACGGGCTTTGCCCCGCCTCTTACGACGGCCAGGCCCTGCGGGCGAGATCGGCCATCCAGAGCGCGAGGCACGCGGCAGCGACTCCGATCACGATCGCGCGCCCACCGGAAAACGCCGCATACACCGCGAGCCCTCCGAGCGCGGCCGCGATCGTGAAGAACAAAAGCGAGAGCGCGCGACGCTGCACGACGCGAGGCTACACTCGTCGATGCAACCCAGGGGCGTAGCTCAATTGGTAGAGCACCGGTCTCCAAAACCGGGGGTTGCAGGTTCGAGTCCTGCCGCCCCTGCTTCACTCCTACCGGACGATATGCTGAATGAGCGGTGGTTATACACGCATAGAGGCCCGGGGGGTTCCGATGTATGCGACGCCGCTAGGCCTGATGCTGTGGATAGCTACGCGGGCTCCGCAAGGCGTCCGCGTCTCCGCAGAGCGTTGTTGCCCTGTCGTCTCCCGCCGCACTTTGCGACGGTCTGCATGATCTGTCATAGTCCCGCCGATCTGGCGGAGCGAAGTCGGGCAGGACGCCCTCCTGAGGTGTAGGTCTCCGTTTGCCTCAGTGACGCGAAGCTCCGTCTTCTCTGGTCGGAGTGTGTGACGGGGGTGTGGGGCTTCCGCACACCCGAGGAGATGCGGGGGAAGATGCACGACCCGCAGAAGGAGGTGGGTTCATGCGTAGGCTGACCCTTCTACTCGTTGCTGCGGCCGCATTGGTTGCGCTGGTGACGTCCGAGAACGCGGCGGCGGCAGGAACGACCCAGATTGCGGGCATCCAGGGGCCTGACACGGCCTGTGGGGATGTCAATAATGGAATATTCGGGATGGCGGGCAGCCTCGTCGGCTGCTGGTACACAACCGCCATCACCTACGACAAGGCGAACCCGAGCGGCACGATCCAGGTGCGCGGCACCGAGACGTTCGTCGGCTGCTTGAACGGGACGACGTGCGGAAGCTTCAACACAACCTTCACCTTCACCGCGAAGTACGCGCCTGACCCTGGCCGAGATTCACGGCCGTTGTCACCACCCGATCGTGGACGGAAGCGGAACCGGCGGCTTCACGGGTGCGACAGGGGTGCTCACCTTCAAGGATGACGTGAGCAATGGAACTGCACCCTACAAAGGGCACATAAGCCTCCAGTGAGACCTCCCACACGCACGTAGAACAGCTGACGCAGGCACCTGGTAGGCCCGCCACCTGGCGGGTCTACCCGCTTCCCGCTGCCAGGATCGAGGGCGAACGACACTCATCGGACGTCGAGCTTCGTGACGCGAGGGACTCGTTCGAATCTGGGGCTCGTTCTGTCGCTGCTAAGGGCTCATCTCGTCCATCGGAGACATCGAGTCGCTCCCCGGAATGGTGAGCGCGGGGATCGCGTCAGGAGCGGCGAGTAGTAGTACGCCGAGCACGAACAAGATCGCCGCCGTCCCATAGGTCGCAGCACGACGGGACGGAATCAGCTTCTCGAACGCGATGAGCCCGGCGACCACCGCCATCCAGACGATGCTCATGACTCCGAGCGCGAAGAGCGATGCCATCAGCGCCCAGCAACAGCCGATACACCACGCCCCGTGCCTCGCGCCCATCTGGAAGGCTCCCGAGAGTCCGCTACGCCAGGAGCCGAGCAAGAACCCGAGTGGACTTCGGCACTTTCCGAGACACACGTCCTTGAGCGGCGTCAGCTCGTAGATGGCAGCGACGATCAAGGTCGCGCCTGCTATCCAGCGACCGGCACGATCCCACGCGAGCAGGTCGCCCGAGATGCGATCGCCTACGGTCGCAACCGCGAAAGCGAGCACTCCGATGCTCGTCCACGCAGCGAGGTAGCCGGACGTGAAAAGAAGCGGTGCGACCGGCGAGCGACTCTTCGTCATGCTCGAGTAGAGGGCGACCGTCGGCGCGACCGACGGAAACATCATCGCCGCCATCATCACGACCCAGACCCCCGCAAACCACGCGAGCGTTCCGAGTTCCGTCCACGGCCCACCGTCCATGCCCTGCATCTCGTCCGCCGTCCACAACCAGCCAACTGCGGCGAGACCGAAGAGAAGAGCGATCAGCCCGAGGCGCGTCCGGGCCGCCGCAAAAGCGGGCGCGAGCCCCCCGGTGCCGGGAGCGCGTTCCTGCGTCGACGCGATCAAGAGCTCAAGCGGCCCACGAGAAGGGCGCCGACAGCCCCGTCTTCCCCTCGTACTCGATGCCGAAGGCGCTTATCTGTGACCGCGTCGCTTCGGCAGCGGTCAACTCCGAGCCGACGGGGTGGAACACGCCGACCAGGCGAGCGGGCTCCCCGGTCTCGATGCCGAACGGCACGATGTCCTCGACCTCGAAGTCGATCGCATCTCCGATCCGGACGCTGTGGCGAAGGCCCTCCTCGACAACCTCGATCGGGGCTCGCTCGACGCCGAGCACCTCGCCGATCAGCGGGGCCAACCCCGCCATCGGCCCGCCCTTCTGCCCGCCGAAGACGGCGGTCAGCTTCTCCAACTGGTCGTCGGTCGCGTCCTCGTCGACGAACATGCCGAGACGCCAGTTGCCTTCCGTCATGACCTTGGGCGTGTCTGCGATGACAGCGACCGTACGTCCGCTGACATCCGTTCCCTCGACGTCGCCCTCTGCGACGTTGAAGACGAGCGTGACGCGGCAGTAGTCGTACGTCGCACCGTGGTCGAACGAGAAGTTGCACGGGCACATGAGATCGCAGGAGCACGTCTCGAAGTAGCTGCCCTTGAGATTCCAGGACACGTCGACCTCCTTCTTCCGGGAATAACCGAGGCAATTCTCAGCCCGTGGACGCGTTATGTCAACCGTCGCGATCCGAGAGCAAAGCTCGTGCCTGCTGTCGACGGTCGTCGCTCGTGACTTCACCGACGAGCACCGGCTATTCGAGGAGGGCGTTCGCCGTCCTCGAGCTTCCGCGTGCGCCGTGCAACCGCGGCCGAAGCTCACGCTGATCCAGGGCGGAGCGCAGGACGGCGGGACGATCCGGCGAACCTCAGTCTGGCCGGGCCTGCCGAGCGGTTTCGCCCACGTCCCCCTTGAGGTGGGCGGGAATTCGCTAGCGGGCCCGGCCGACTGACGAATCACCTAGTTGCCGGCGTCGACCGAGCGCGTCTACTTCAGCGGAAAAGAAGAAGAGCAGCCGAAGGACTCGTCGAGCCGTGCATTGTGGCGACCGCGCAGGCCGGCGGGGAAACCTCGGACAAGGTTGTACCGGCCTGCGTGGTCTCCCTTGACGGTACGCGGATTCCTCCTGAGATCAAGACGACGGGATGCGGCTGGGCGACAGGGCCGCCGAACCGGCCGGCCAGACGGCTGGAAGAGTCGCCCTGGTTAGGGCTCAAGTCACCCGACAGTTCAGCCGATGACAGCTACGCCGGTATTCCTCGTCTGAAAAGACGAGTTGACATCGGTGGAAGGGAACCGATCGAGGAGACGAGCCCTGTCCCTTGGCGCTTTCTCTCGTGATCGGTTCCCTTTCGTTTGCGCTTATCTCAGCCGTCTACCGATCGTCTACCGACACCAGCGCGAACACCCCCCGGAACGGGTGATACCGCGCGGTTCGCGTCTCCACACGTCCCGCTTGGCTACGCCGCGCAACGGCTCCAGGCGGAACGCAGCGGAACGGCTGATGCGTCTTCAAGGCCGGGGGTTGCGAGGAAGTGTTCCTCGTGCCCGAGTCGAGGGTGCCTCGGCTTCCTATTGATGGGTCGTTGTCCGACTCGGCAGACCGGAACGGATCCCGCCTCGCCTGAGCATGCGGCCCCTGCTGGTCAGAGGTCGACCGGGGCGTCGCGGATGCCGTCACCCCCACTCCCGATCCGGGCGCGCTCGACGACGACGATCCCACCGATCGCCGCGGCGATGCCGAGTGCCTGGAGCGGAGACAGGCTCTGGGCCAGGAAGACCCAGGCGAGGACGGCGCCGAGAATCGGCTCGGCCATCCCCACGACACTCGACGCTCCGGGCCCGATGCGGCTCGTGCCGGCGAAGAAGCACGTGTAGACCAACACCGAGCCGACGACCACGATGAACAGCGCGCCCACCCAGACGGGCAGCGAAAACCCGAAGCGGCCGTCGAGCGTCGTCGTCTCGCCGAGCAGGTCGTAGGGCAGCAGCCACGGCGGCACGATGACCGCCCACATCAGCGACGCGACGACGAGGGCCGCCCCGGTGCGCGCGAGTGGGGGCAGCGTCGTCTGCAGGCGGGCGGCCATGATCACCGTGGCGACGTACGCGATCATCGTGAGAACGGCGAGGACGAGCCCGAGCAGCGATATGGCGCCGATCCCGCCGGCTCCGAGGATCGCGACGGCGAGGCCGCCGACGGCGACGATCATGGCGCCGTAGGCGTGGCGCGGGAGGGACTCGTCGTGGAGGACGCGCTCGTAGATCGCAACCACGAGCGGGGCGGTGAAGACGATCATCAGCACGACGGCGATATCGACGCGCGAGATGGCCTGGAAGTACATTCCCTGGCCGAGCACGAGGCCGACGAAGGCGAACGCAACGAGCTGGAGCACGTCGCCGCCACGAAGCCCCCTGACGTGAGGGACGACCGCCAGCAGGAGGGCGATCGCCGCGCCGTAGATGCGCAGCGCCGACAACTCGCGTGGGGTCACGCCGGCGTCGATGACGAGGCGTGCGACAACCCCGTTTGCAGCGGCGCACGCCGCCGCGAGGGCCACGAGCGCGTAGCCGACTCGGGCGCCGGAGCCCACGCGTACGGTGGTCATGAAGCCCGACCCTACGCGCTCCGCGGATCCCGTCGCCCCACCATTACGCCTGCTGCAGGTTCGGTTCCCGACCCTGCTACACCGTGGCTACGACGGACGGGGTTGCGGCGAAGATCTGCGTTACAACCCTGAGGAGCGAAAGAGCTCGCCCTGCAAGGGATCTTCGTTCGGGCGGGGTTGCGCATGATGCGTCGCGTTCCACGCGCAGCCGGCGAGGAAGCCGAGACTCGCGCTGAGAAGTCCGAATGCGATCAACCCTGTGAACCACCACGCCATCGTGTCTACCCTTCCGCCGCCATCGGGAGCGGAGACCATACCGCGGGCGGTGACGTGTTGCATCGGGTAGTGGTGCAACCGGTCAGGGCATGGGCATCAGGACAGTCCAGACCAGAGCGGGAGCGTCCAGTCCGGTGGGGGATGCCTCTCCCCCACCAGGGGTAACTCCCATCCCCTCCAGTGACGGAGTCCGTGCGCCGATGCATCACCCATGCGCAGCGCCCAGTCTCTCTCCCTGGCACTTCAGGCGCCTCGATCCCAGCCCTGTCGGGCGCGAGGCGAGCTGCGGCGCAAGCTGGCGAAGGCGTTCCCGCTGAGGCTCCCGGCGGAGGCCCCACCGGCCCGTTCGCGGGACCGCTGACCACCCGACGGCCGGCGAGCGCGTCAAGTCGCTCGATCGACGGTTCCGCTCGCCGGCCGCCACCGCCGACAGCCCGACGTCTCGACGCAGCCCGCCGTACGGCCATGCTTCGGGCAGCCGTCTGCGCATGCGCGTACGCTCGCGGATGTCCCCACTCCAGGAGTCATCACATGACGCGTCTCCTCGTCCTCCCCGTCGACACGACGAGCACCCGCCGATGACGGTCTTGACGAGCAAGGTCGATCGCGACTCGGAGGCGTTCGGCGCACGCCGGGCAAACATGGCAGGCCTGCTCGCGGAACTGCGCGACCGGACCGCGCTCGTCGCGGCCGGGGGCGGCGAACAGGCGGTCGAGCGCCACCGCGCGCGCGGCAAGCTGACAGCGCGCGAGCGCATCGACCTGCTCGTCGACCCGGGCACCTCGTTCCTCGAGCTGAACGCCCTCGCCGCCTGGGACATGTACGACGGTCAGGCGCCAGGCGCAGGCATCGTGACGGGGATCGGCGTGATCGAGGGACGCTGCTGCATCGTGGTCGCGAATGACGCAACGGTGAAAGGGGGCAGCTACTTCCCTTTGACCGTCAAGAAGCATCTGCGCGCGCAGGAAGTGGCCGAGCAGAACTTCCTCCCATGCGTCTACCTCGTCGACTCGGGAGGAGCCTTCCTGCCGTTGCAGGCCGACGTCTTCCCTGATCGCGAGCACTTCGGGCGAATCTTCTTCAACCAGGCACGACTGTCCGCGAGAAACATCCCCCAGATCGCCGTGGTGATGGGATCGTGCACCGCCGGCGGGGCCTACGTGCCCGCGATGAGCGACGAGACGGTGATCGTGGACGGGACGGGCACGATCTTCATCGGCGGGCCGCCGCTCGTCAAGGCGGCCACGGGGGAGGACGTGACCGCCGAGGAGCTCGGCGGCGCGACGCTCCACACGACGCGCTCCGGCGTGGCGGATCACTTCGCGGTGTCGGACGAGCACGCACTCGCACTCGCCCGCCAGATCGTGCGCCATCTCGGCGATCCCGCGCCTCCGCCCTGGGAGATCGCGACCCCCGAGGAGCCGGCTCTCGATCCCACCGATCTCTACGGGATCGTCCCCGAGCACTACCGGCACGAGCTCGATCCCCTGGAGATCATCGCGCGGATCGTGGACGGCAGCCGGTTCCACGAGTTCAAGGCCCTCTACGGCGACACCCTCGTCTGTGGGTTCGCCCGCATCGAAGGCCATCCGGTGGGCATCCTCGCGAACCGCGGTGTCCTCTTCGCGGAGTCGGCCCAGAAGGGCGCCCACTTCGTCGAGCTCGCCTGCAAGCGCCGCATCCCACTCCTCTTCCTCCAGAACATCACCGGCTTCATGGTCGGCAAGGAGGCGGAGGAGGGCGGCATCGCCCGTGACGGCGCCAAGCTCGTCACCGCCGTTGCCTGCGCGGACGTACCGAAGTTCACTGTGATCACGGGCGGCTCGTTCGGCGCCGGCAATTATGCGATGTGTGGCCGCGCCTACGGCCCGCGTCAGCTCTGGATGTGGCCCAACGCCCGTATCTCGGTGATGGGAGGCGAGCAGGCGGCGACCGTGCTCAGCATGGTGGGGAACGCCGACCCGGATCAGATCCGCGCCACCTACGAGCACGAGGGCTCTCCGTACTTCTCGACCGCGCACCTCTGGGACGACGGCATCATCGACCCCGTCGACACCCGCCGCGTGGTCGCGCTCGGTCTCGCAGCCGCCGCCAACGCACCCGTTCCGGAGACGTCGTTCGGCGTCTTTCGGATGTAGACGCCGAGCGCGCGATCCGTCAGTCTGTGCGGGCGCAAACCGACACAGGCGAGGAGGCTCCCATGGCCTACAAGGCGCTCGACGCGGACGAGATCGCGCCTACCTGGGGAACATTCCGGATGGTGCGACACGCGCTCGGCGGCACCGCATTCGGTCTCAACCAGATCGACTTTCCACCCGGGAAGGTCGGGCCGGAGCACGATGAGGCCGAATCGGGACAGGAAGAGGTCTACTACTGCATCGCCGGATCGGGGTCGCTCACGATCGACGGCGAGGTCGTGGAGATGCGACCGGGCCGCTACATCCTCGTCTCGGCCGATGCGAGACGGAATCCCGCAGCTGGCCCGGACGGGATGTCGTTTCTGTGCGTCGGGGGCGTCCCGGGCGGTGTCTACGAGCCGTGGGCGCCGCCGGAGGAGTGACCGCCGCTTCTACAGGATCGCCGTTTCAGGGACGATCCCGCCGGCGGCGAAACGCTCGAGGCGATACGGCGTCAGGTCGAAGTCCGAGCCACCGTCCAGGAGCTCGTCTGCCACGACCCGTCCGACTGCAGGTGCCTGCATGAAGCCGTGACCCGAGAACCCGCACACGGCGTAGACGCCCGGAGCGACAGGGCCGATGATCGGATGTGCATCGGGCGTCATGTCGTAGAGACCCGCCCAGGCGCGCGCCACGGCGACGCCTGCCGCGGCCGGGAAGCGGTGCGCGATCCGTGCGCGCGTCGCTGCCACCAGGTCGTCGTCTACGACCTCTGCTGCGTCCCAGCGCGGGGCGGGCTCCGGCAGTGCCAGGAGGAGAGCGTCACCTCGGCGGCGGAAGTGGAAGCCCGACTCGGACTCGATCGTCAACGGCAAGTCACGGCTGAGGCCCTGGATCGGCACCGTCTCGACGAGTTGGCGCACGAGGGGGCGAACGGGCAGCTCGATCCCGAGCTTCGCTCCGATCGGGGCAGAGGAGGCTCCTGTTGCCAGCACGAGCACGTCGGTCTCGAGCTCGAGGGCGTCCGTCTCCTCGCGCACGTCGACGCCGAGCGAACCGGCGCGGCGGGCGAGCTCCCGCGTCACGGCGGCGGGGTCGGCGGTCCCGTCCTCACCGCAGAACACGGCGCCGAGCACATCGTCCACGTTGAGGCCGGGGACGCGCGCCGCGTCGACGCGCTCCACCGGCACGCCGAGCCCAGCCTGCACCTCGCGCCGTTCCTCGAGCTCGGCGAGGCCCGCCTCCGACGTCGCGAGGAACAGATAGCCGACCGGCTCGAACAGCTCCGGGCCGAGCTCGTTGAAGAAGGCGACGCTTTCGCGGGCGAGCAGCACCTCGGGCGCGGAGGAGAACTGCTGGCGCACGCCACCGAGTGCCTTTCCGCTGGCCCCCGACGCGATCGTCGCGATGTCGGCGAGAACAACGTCCTTTGCCCCGCGCAGCGCGAGCTGGTAGGCGATCGAGGCGCCGACGACGCCACCGCCGGCTACAACGAACCGAGCCATGTGGCGAGCTCCTCGGCCTCCGCCCCCGAAAGATCGCGGAGTGGCGCGCGCACGTCCGGCCGGATCGGGACGCCCCGCGCGGCGAGGATGCGCTTCATCGCCGCCTGCCGCGGAAACCGCTCGACTTCCGCCCTGAGTGCCGCGAGCGCTGCCGCTCCCGCTTCGGTCGGGTCACGGACGACCGCCGCGACCTGCTCCGGGAACGCAGAGGCGAGCGCGGAGACGGCGCCGACGGCACCGCCTTCGATTCCTCGATGGATGAGCGCTTCGGGCCCCACGAGGACGTCGAGCTCGAGCGACAGATACGGCTCGAACGCCTCCCAGGGCACGTCGCTGACCTTGAGCCCGACGAAGTTCGGTGCCTGTTCGCGGAGTCGCCGGATCACGTCGAGTGCCACCGCGTACCCGCTCGTGCGGGCGAACTCGTAGATGTAGAACGGCAGCGGCGCACAGGCGCGGGCTGCCGCTGCGAAGTGCGCGAGCTGCGCCGGCTCGTCGAGCACGAAGTACGGAGGGCCGATCACTGCCACCGCGTCGGCGCCCGCCTCCCCTGCATCCGCCGCCAGCGTCACGGTGTCCGCCGTGGTCTGGGTGCCACAGTGCGCTGCAACCCGGAGCCGACCTCCCGCGGCCTCGACGAAGAGCCTGACGCCGCGGCGACGCTCTTCCACCGAGAACAACACTCCCTCGCCGTTCGTCCCGAACGCGAGCAGGCCATCCAGCCCGGCGACGACGAACCGGTCGACGAGGACGCGGAACCCGTCCTCGTCGAGCGCGCTGCCACCGGCCCGAAGCGGCGTCACGGACGCCGCAAAGGTTCCGCGGAGCATGGCGTCGTTCGGCACACTCGGGATCGACATGCCGCGACTCTAGACTGCCCTCCCATGGACGCGCTGCGCATCGAGCGGGACGACGACGTCCTCCGGATCACGCTGACGCGGCCCGAGACGCGCAACGCGTTCGACGATGCTCTCGTCAACGATCTGTCCGAGGCCTTCGTGGACGTGGGCAAATCGCGTGCCGTCGTGCTCGCCGGCGAAGGCCCGAGCTTCTGCGCGGGAGCCGACATCGAGTGGATGCGGCGGTCGGCGACGGCGTCTCACGACGACAATCTCGCCGACGCCAACGCCCTGCGGCGGATGCTCGACGCGATCGACACATGCCCTGCGCCCGTAATCGCCCTCGTGCAGGGACACGCTCTCGGCGGCGGCGCAGGCCTCGTGGCCACCGCTGACATCGCACTCGCCCACGAGCGCGCGGTGTTCGCGTTTTCCGAGGTGAAACTGGGCATCGTCCCGGCGGTGATCTCGCCGTACGCGCTCCGCAAGATCGGCGAGAGCGCCGCGAGGCGATTTTTCGTCACGGGCGAGCGATTCGACGCGGCAGCCGCAATGCGGATCGGCCTCGTGCACGAGGTCACGTCTGATCTCGAGGATGCACTCGCTCGCGTTCTCGCCGAGCTCCGAACGGCCGGGCCACGTGCGGCCCGGCACGCCAAGCGCCTCGTGCTCGACCATCCCGACGGACCCGAGACGGCCCGCAGGATCGCCGAGCGGCGCGCCAGCGATGAGGGCCAGGCCGGGCTTCGAGCGTTCCTCGAGCGGCAGCCACCTCCGTGGGCCCAGCCGCCGGACTAGGACTGCCCGTGCCGCGGCCCTGGCCTCCGTGGCATCATCCGCGTTGACGGCGCCACGAAGAAGGACGGCATGGCCGGCTATCGAGGTGGGCTTCCACAACTCTCCGACGGACTGTTCGTCACCGACGGCGGCCTCGAGACGACGCTGGTCTTCCACGAGGGAATCGAGCTGCCGGCGTTCGCCGCGTTCGTGCTGCTCGACACGGACGAGGGCACGGAGACACTCCGCCGCTACTACGCGCCCTACGCCGCGCTCGCGGCCAAGCACGGCCTGGGGCTGGTACTCGAGAGCCCGACGTGGCGCTCCAACCCCGACTGGGGCACCGAACTGGGCTACACCCCCGATGCCGTCGACCGGCTGAACCGTAAGGCGATCGCGCTGCTCGGGAACATCCGCGACGCATACCGGGACGGCGTCTCACCCATCGTGATCAGCGGCTGCATCGGCCCTCGAGGCGACGGCTACGACCCGGACACGTTCATGACCTCGGCCGAATCCGAGGACTATCACGGACGGCAGATCGGAGTCTTCGCCGCGACGGAGGCCGACATGGTGACGGCGATCACGATGACCTACGCGGAGGAGGCGGTTGGGATCGCGCGCGCGGCAGCGACGGAGGGGATGCCTGCAGCCATCTCGTTCACGCTCGAGACGGACGGGCGGCTTCCGAGCGGCCAGAGCCTCGGGGAGGCGATCGCTCACGTCGATGCGGAGACCGACGGCGCTCCCGCCTACTACATGATCAACTGCGCGCACCCGACGCACTTCGGGGACGTTCTGCGAGACGGAGATCCCGCATTCGCCCGCATCCGCGGTCTCAGGGTGAATGCGTCCAGGCAGAGTCATGCGGAGCTCGACGCGGCCGAGGTTCTCGACGACGGCGACCCGCTCGAGCTCGGTGTCGAGTGTGCCGCGCTCGCCGGGCATCTGCCGTGGCTGACCGTTCTCGGCGGCTGTTGCGGCACCGATCACCGCCATGTGTCGGAGATCGTCGGTGCGCGTGTCGCCGGCGTGTAGATCCGTCCCGGCCTAGAGTCCACCGCATGCCGGGCGCCGCTCGCACCCCGTCGACGCCCAGACGAACCGCATGACCGCGCTGCTGGCGCTCGTATCGGCCGTTCTCGTCGGCGGCGCCGATTTCGTGGGCGGCATCGCATCTCGGACGGCGAACGGCGTCCGGGTGGCCGCCTTTGCCCAGGTCGTGGGACTGGCGTTCGCGTTGCCCGTCTCGATCGCCTACGGCGCAGACCGGCTCGGCGCAACCGATGTGGGCTGGTCGGTGCTCAGCGGCATGGCGGTCGGCGGCGGCTTCGGCCTCTTCTACACGGCGATGGGCAGAGGCCTGATCAGCGTCGTCGCGCCGGTCGCCGCTGTCACCGGCGCCGTGCTCCCGGTCGTGTATGCGCTCGCCCGGGGCGAGCGGCCCGGCACGACGGCCGTTGCCGGCCTCGTGATCGCGCTCGTCGCGGTGGCGATCGTCTCGATCGCCCCGGCCGAGCAGCACGCCGACGCCGGAGTCGTCGACGGCGTCGTGATCGGGCTCTCGATCGCGAGCGGCCTCTTCTTCGGAACGTTCTACATCGCCTTCTCGCAGATCTCCGACGATGCCGGGCTCTGGCCCGTGACGACTGGAGCGTGTCGCCGCCGCCTCCGTGCTCGTCGTGCTCGCGGTCACTCTCACACGCGGGCCGATCGAGGGCGTGCGGCGGCTGCTGCCCTACGTCCTCGCGATCGGCGCCCTGGAGGTGGCGGCCACCGTGCCGCTTCTCCTCGCGCTTCAGCGTGGGCCTGTCGCGGTCGCCTCCGTGCTCGCGTCGCTCTATCCGGTGACGACCGTGATCCTCGCCGGATGTCGTCCTCCACGAGCGGCTGTCGCGACTCCAGTACGTCGGGCGTCGTGTTGCGCCCTCGCTGCCGTCGCCCTCGTCTCGACCGGGTCGTAGCCTCAGCGAACGACGAGCGTGTTGCCGGGAGCACCGCCCGCGAAGAGCCGCAGCTGCGTGCCACGGCTCGCCTGCACGGTGCGTTGAATCGTGCCGTCGCGCGCGGGTGGCCTGCGCTGCCGCCGACGGCAGTCCAGCGCGTGCCGTTCCACCGCTGCAGGGTGTACGCGCGGACGCCGCTGCCCGGCCGAACCGCCCCCAGAGCACGTGTCGTCGAGCCGCTCCGGCTCACCTGGGCGAGCGGCGCCGCGACCGCCGCCATCGCCGGCTTGGCTGCCCGCGGTCGTCTCGAGGCCGCTCTGCCAGCGATCGAGGCCGGGCTCGTCCCGGTAGAGATACTGGATCAGCAGGTCGACCCGCGGCGTCGCCCAGCGCGACGTACGCAGCGCCTGCGATGTAGGAGGCCTGCATCGCGGGCGGGACGCCGAGCAGCCGGTCGGGCGGATTCGACTGGTAGCCGAGCTCGGTCAGCCACAGCCTGACCGGGCCCGAACGCCTTCCGCGTCTCGCGTCACGAGCCGGCCGATCGTCGCCATCGTGATCGTCTCGCAGTGGTCGCATCCGCCGCCCCACGGTGTCTCGCTCGGCCCGAGCGCGTAGGGATGGTGTGCGTACGCGTCGAGCCGTGGCTGGAAGCCGCGCCCATCCCACGGATGAACGCGACGGGCGAGACACCTCCCGTGCCACCGCGGGGAGCGGTCACGCCGCCGGCCACGCGCGAAGCCGGCGAGGCGCCGTGAATCGCGGCGTAGGCTGGATTGAGCAGCTTGGTCACGTACTGCGCGGGCGACGCCGGTCGAGAGCCAACGCCTCTGGTTCGGCTCGTTCCAGATCGTCCAGCGGCGGACGAAGGAGTAGCGCTCCGCGGCCGCGGCGGCGAAGCGCGGCGAAGTCGGCGCCGCGCGTCGGCGCCACGTTCGCGGCCCGGCCGCCGTTCGCCCACGCCGGGGGTGCCGTAGAGCGTCACGACGGCTTCGATCCCGGGCCGTGGAGCGGTTCGAGCACGGCATCCGGCGCCGCCCAGTCGAACGTCCCTTCGGTTTGCTCGACCGTGTCCCAGCGCACCGTGACGCGGACGATGCCGAACCCGAGCCGCTGCAGCGCCGCGACCCGTGTCTTCTGACCGTCCCGGGGCCGAAGGCGAGCCAGGCATCGTCCTGGACGCCGTAGACGACGGCCGGAGCGCCGTGGGCGCCGCCTGCGAGAACGCACGCGGCGACGAGTCCCGGCGATCAGGAGGCCGAGGCGGCGCACCCGGTGACCGTACCCATCCCGTCGGACCGCGAACCACGTGCTAACGAACCCCGAACGTCTGCATAGAGTGCTGGCCGTGACGATCCGCACGCTCCTCGTCGCCAACCGCGGAGAGATCGCGCTCCGCGTCTTCCGCACCTGCGCGCGGCTCGGGATCGAGACCGTCGCCGTCGTGGCGCCGGACGACCGCGGCTCGCTCCACGCGCGATCCGCCGACCGGACGGTCGAGATCGCCTCGTACCTCGACGGCGCGGAGCACGTGCGCGCGGCGCTCGAGGCAGGCGCCGATGCGATCCATCCCGGCTACGGCTTCCTCGCCGAGAGCGCCGACTTCGCCGACGCGGTGCTCGCGAGCCGGCATCACTGGGTCGGGCCCGCCGCCCGAGGCGCTTCGGCTCGGCGGCGACAAGCTCGCAGCGAAGCGGATCGCGCGCGAGGCCGGCGTGCCGACGCTTCCCCAGGGCTCGCCGGACGAGATCGGCTTCCCGCTCGTGGTCAAGGCCGCCGCCGGCGGCGGCGGCCGCGGGATGCGCGTCGTTCGCTCCGCGGGCGAGCTCGACGAGGCTCTTGCCGCCGCTCGGCGCGAGGCGGAGGCGGCGTTCGGCGACGCCACCGTGTTCTGCGAGCGCTACCTCGAGCGTCCTCGCCATGTCGAGGCCCAGCTCCTCGGGCCACGCCGGCGGGGTCACCGTCCTCGGCGCAGCGCGACTGCTCGATCCAGCGGCGCCACCAGAAGCTGGTCGAGGAGTCCCCCGCTCCCGGGCTCGATCCACGCGCCTGGCCGCAGATCGCGGCCGGCGCCGTCTGCCTTCGCGGAGGCGATCGGCTACCGAGAGCGCCGGCACGGCCGAGTTCCTCGTCGACGGGCCGGATGTCTACTTCCTCGAGCTGAACGGCCGGATCCAGGTCGAGCACCCGGTCACCGAGGAGTGACGGGCCTCGACATCGTCGAGCTGCAGCTCCGCGTGGCCGCCGGGGAGGCGCTCGACCTCGACGTCGCGTCGCGCGGCCACGCCATCGAGGCGCGGCTCTACGCCGAGGATCCGCGTGACGTTCCTGCCCCAGGCCGGGCGCATCGACCGGCTCGTGCTGCCCGCGGGAATCCGCGTCGACGCGGGCGTCGAGGAGGGCGACGAGATCGGGCTCGGCTACGACCCGCTGCTCGCGAAGCTGATCGCGCACGGCGCCGACCGCGAGGAGGCGCTCGACCGGCTCGACGCACGCCCTCGACGAGACCGTCGTCGGCGGCGTGACGACGAACCTCCCGTTCCTGCGCTGGCTCGTGCGGCACCCGGCGTTCAGGGCCGGCGCCGTCTCGACCGCGTTCCTGCTCGACCACGCGCCGCTCTCGGCGCCCCCGCTCCGTCCGGCGCCACGTGCCTTCGCAGCGCCGTGGCGGCTCAACCTCCCCGCCCCGTCCCCGGCACCGGCGCCCGGACGTCGACGCCGTGCTTCCCGGTGCGCGACGCGGCCGCACGGCACGGATCACGGCGCCGATGCCGGGAACCGTGATCGGCGTGAACGTCAGCGCGGGCGACCGTGTCACCGCCCAGCAGACCCTCGTCGTCCTCGAGGCGATGAAGATGGAGATGCCCGTGGCTGGCGCCGTTCGCCGCCACCGTCACCGCCGTCCATGTCGCGCCCGGCGACCACGTCGCGGCCGGGGCGCCGCTCGTCGAGCTCGGGTGAGCGCGAACTACCAGCGGCCGCCGTCGCCCTCGATCGCGCGCAGCAGACGCCCGACTGCGACGTTGACGAGCCACATCACGATCACCGCGCCGACGTACGTCCAGAACCCGTCGATCGAGAAGTTCGGCACCACCCACTCGGTGAACGCCAGGATCGCGACGTTGACGAAGAAGTAGGCGATCCCGAACGTCAGGATGATCAGCGGGATCGCGATGAACGTCAGCAGCGGCTTCAGGAACACGTTCGCGAGCCCGAACACGGCGCCGGCGAACAGCAGCGAGCCCCAGCGCTCGATCGTGAACCCCGAGAAGACCCAGTCGGCGACGATCAGCGCGAGAACGTTGACGCCCCAGGCGACGAGCAGGCGGACGGCCAGATACATGCGACGCGATCCTAACGTCCTAGAACAGCTTCTGCAGCTTCAGCGCGGCCCCCATGTCGCCCTTGATCTTCAGCTTGCCGGTCATGTAGGCCGTCGTCGGATTCGCCTCGCCGCTCGCGATCTTCATCAGCGTCTCCTCGCTCGCCGAGATCGTGCAGTCGGCGTCGTGGGCGCCCTCGGCGACCGGTCGCGCGCCGTCGGCGACGGTCACGGTCCAGGCGCCGACGTCGGCGATGTCGAACACGTAGCTGTTGTTCATGCCCGCCGTCTTGGCGGGGTCGACCTTCGAGGGCAGTGCGTCGAAGAACTCCTGCACGGTCATCGTGGATCTCCCTCGTTGATACGTCGTTGATTGAACAGTCAGTCGAGCAGAGGGTACGCCGTGGGAACGGCCGGCAACAACTCCGGACGCGCTGGGGCGCGGGAAGGAAGAGGCACAGGACGACCCCGAGCAGCGGCGCGAACGCGCTGCAGACGAGCGCCGTCTCCAGATCGACCGCGTCGGCGACCGCCGCCGAGGGCGACCGCGGCGATGCCGCCGAGACCCATCGCCAGCCCGATCGAGAGCCCGGACGCCAGGCCCGACGTGCCGGGGCAGGTACATCTGGCTCAGCACCATCGTGACGCCCGAACGTGCCGACGACGCAGATCCCGACCACCATCAGCGCGACCGCGCCGACGAGGCCGCCGACGAGAACGAAGACGAGGATCATCGGCGCCAGGAGCGCCTGGGCGACGAGCAGCGTCCGGCGGAGCCCGAACCGGTCCGCGATCGGGCCCAGCAGCAGCGTGCCGACCGCGCCGGCGAGCAGCATCAGCGAGAGCAACCGGTTGCCGTCGGCCTCCGAGTTCCCGAGCGACACGACCCAGAGCGGGACGAACGTGAGCAGGCCGAACCACGCGACGCTGCGGAGGCCGATCACGCCGCCGAGGACGACCATCGCCCGCACGTCGTCCTTCCCGCTCGACCGTCCGGCATTCCCGCACCGCGCTCGGGACGGAGGCTGCGAAGGTACGGGAGCACACCCAGGACGGCGAGCGAGCACGAGCACGATCGGGATCGACGCCAGCAAGCCCCCGGGCCCGAGACCGAGCCAGAGCACGAGCGGCGTGACGATGATCGGGCCGAGCGCATACCCGGTGTTGCCGCCGATGTTGAAGAGCGACATCCCGCTCGCCCGCTTGCGGCCGCTCGCGAACACGGCGAACTTCGCTCCTTCGGGGTGGAAGGCGGCGATGCCGATGCCCGAGAGGAACACGAGCAGCGAGCAGCAGGCCGTAGCTCGGCGCGACCGCGGCGAGACCGAGGCCGATCCCGCCGAGCGCGATCCCCGCGGGCAGCAGCCAGAGCGCCCGCGCCGGTCCGACCAGAGCCCGAACAGCGGCTGCATGAGAGACGACGAGACGAGCACGGCGAGCATCAGCACCGCGGTCAGCGTGTAGCTGAGGTCGAACTTCGCCGCGAAGAACGGCAGCAGCGCCGGCACGCACCCGAGGCGAAGTCGGTCGCGAGGTGGCCGCCCGAGAGCGCCGTCATGCCCCGTCCGGTCGATCGTCTCGCGCATGACACCAGTCTAGGCGTCGACCGGGAGCGCGCAGCTGGCGTGCGGCGGATGGCGGTGAGCCGAAGCGAAGGGATCGTCAAGGTCGCCGATCGCGTGGGAACGAGGTGCGCGCGCTCGGCGGCGTCGACCTCGTCGTGCGCGAGGGAACCGTGCTGGGCTCCCGGGACCGCCGGCCTGACGCGGGAGCGGCGGGCCCGGCCATGGGCCGCGTCCGGCTTGAAACGCGGCAGTCCGGGTACGATCGCCTGCGCGTGGATCTCGACCTCTCGTCCGAGCACGAGCTCTTCCGCGACACCGTGCGCGCCTTCGCCGTCGAACGCGTCGCACCGGTCGCCGAGGAGCTCGACCGCGAGAGCCGCTTCCCGTACGAGCTCGTCGCCGAGATGGCCGAGCTCGGCCTGATGGGCATTCCGTTCCCCGAGGAGCTCGGCGGCGCGGGCGGCGACACCCTCGCCTATGCGATCGCGGTCGAGGAGCTCGCGCGGATCGACTCGTCGGTCGCGATCACGCTCGCCGCACACACCTCGCTCGGCACGATGCCGATCTTCCTGTTCGGCACCGCACGAGCAGCAGCGAGCGCTGGATCCCTCCGCTCGCCCGCGGCGAGCGGCTCGCCGCTTTCGGCCTGACCGAGCCGGAGGCAGGCTCCGACGCCGGCGCCACACGCACGACCGCGACCTGCGCGACGACAGCTGGGTCGTCAACGGCTCCAAGGCCTTCATCACGAACGCCGGCACCGAGATCACGCAGTGCGTCACGATCACCGCGCTGACCGGCGACGGCGAGATCTCGAACCTCGTGATCGAGAACGGCACCCCGGGCTACGAGATCTCGGGGCCGCTGCACAAGATGGGCTGGAAGGCGTCCGACACGCGGGCGCTCTCGTTCGCCGACTGCGCCGTGCCCGAGCGGCAACCTGCTCGGCGCACGCGGGCAGGGATTCCACCAGTTCCTCGAGATTCTCGACGGCGGCCGCATCTCCGTCGCCGCGATGGGCGTCGGGCGTCGCCCAGGGCGCCTACGACCTCGCGTTCGCCTACGCGCGCGAGCGCCACCAGTTCGGCCGGCCGATCTCGTCCTTCCAGGCGATCCAGTTCAAGCTCGCCGACATGGCGACGGAGATCGAAGCGGCGCGCGGCGCTCGTCTGGAAGGCGGCCTGGCTCAAGGATCAGGGCCGCCCGTTCGCGCGCGAGGCGGCGATGGCGAAGCTCTACACCGGCGAGCTCTCGAACCGGGTCGTCAACGCGTCGCTGCAGATCCACGGCGGCTACGGCTTCACGGACGAGTTCGCGATCTCGCGGCTCTATCGCGATCAGAAGATCCTGGAGATCGGCGAAGGCACGAACGAGGTCCAGCGGATGGTGATCGCCCGCCACCTCGGCTTGCCGTGAGGCGGGCGCTCGCCGTCGTGGCAATTGCCCTGGCCGTGCCGGTCGCGGCGCGGCGCCCATGTCACCATCTCGCCGCCGTTCGTCGAGGACGGTGTCGAGACCGAGATCGCGTTCGCGACGCCGAACGAGCGGCCGCCCCATGCCACCGTCGCCGTCGGGTCACGGCGCCACCCGGTTTCTCCGTCGTCTCCGCCGCCGCACCCGCGGCTGGAAGTCGGCCGTCGACGGGTCCACGGTGACGTGGTCCGGCGGCCGAGTCGAGGACCGGACGGCCGCCTCTTCCCGGTCCGCATCGTGGCACGCGTGCGCGCCGGGACCTACGCGTTCACCTCCGTGCAGACCTACGACGACGGCGCCACCGTCCGCTGGAGGCGACCTCAGCGTGCTCCCCGCCACCGGTACTGCGGCACCCAAGCAACACCCCTGGGGTGCGGTCGTCGCCGCTCTGTCGGGATCGTCGTGATCGCCGGCAGCCTCGTCGGCGTTCGGCTCCTGCGCCGGAGACCACTTCAAGAGAGATAGCGCGGCAGGGCGTTTCGGGTCGTCTGGATCACCCGATCCCAAGCCGTCCGGGGCGATTAGGAACACGCCGCGCCCATGGTGGGCAAGCGGCGGGGCAAGTTCGGAGCGTCGGACCCCGCCAGCGCTTCCTACGCGCGCTCGCGTTTACGCGAGGGGCGCTCTTGTAAGCGTTTGCTTCACGAACCTGTCGCATTAGCTAAGGTTGGTGTAGCGGACGCCACATACGTGCCCGGCTGGGTGACACGCTGCAGCAGCTCGTCTGCGACGTCAAGGGCACCGGCGAGCCGGGTCATGCCCTCACTGAGTCCGTCATGGTCGACGCCTCCGGCCGAGGAAATCTCCCAGGCACGGCCGACGTGTCGGAGGGCGGTGTAATGCAGCTGGGCAATCGCGATGTCGTACTCGGTGAACCCCTCGGGCAGGTCGGCGGTCGAGCGCGTCTTCATGCTCGTGGGATCCGATGTGCGGTAGGTGACGGGGACGACTCGTCGCTGCCAGAAAAGCTCGTATGCGGGCCACTCGCCGCGGCAGAAGGGTGTCCAGTACTTCTTCTCGACGTCGTCGCCGTGGGCCGCGATTGTGAACGTCTCGGTGCTCATCGAGCCAGACTACGAGGGCAACAGGAGGGCAACAGGACCCACCGAGATTGGACGGAATACGTGGCCGACGTCAGCCGACGCGTTGACGATTCGGGTAAAGGGGAGAGGCCGAGAATGGCAGAGCGAGAATGGCAGAGATCGCAGGCATCACTTAAACCTGAAAGGATGATGTCGGCCAGGCGCTGGCGGGTCGACTGGTTGCTCGACTCCCTCCACCCTCCCGAGGACGGATCTCACCGTGGACAGATCTCTGATCGACGAGGCGAATTGACCCCGCAACAGGCGGATGAAGATCGCGCCGTCAGAGGCTTGCCTCGTGAATCTCGTCGTCGGCTTCTTGATCACGCTCGCGGTGGCTGCGGTCGCGATCACCGCGATGCTGCTGGTCCGGCGCCGAGCGCCCGAGGGGAGCTACTTCACCGACGGCGACCGGGCCTCGGGTGTATTCGGGGTGATCGCGACGGGTTTCTCGGTGCTGCTGGGCTTCATCGTCTTCCTTGCGTTCACGAGCTACGACCAGTCTCGTAGCGGTGCGGAGTCCGAAGCGCGCCTGGTCGTGCAGCAGGTGCAGACGGCACAGTTCCTGCCAAGTCCGCTTCGGGCGACGTCTGACGGGCCAGCTCGTCTGCTACGGGCGCTTCGTCGTCCACGAGGAGTGGCCGCAGATGCGGGACGGAACGATCGGCAACACCCTCAACCCGTGGGCCGTCGCGATGTTCCAGACGCTGAGGACGGTGCAGCCGCAGTCGGACACCGAGCAGTCGGCGTACGACCACTGGATCGACCAGACGTCGGACCGGGAGCAGGCGCGCCAGGACCGTGTGCACAGCGCCTCAGGCGTGATCCCGTCGTCGCTCTGGGTTGTGCTGCTGTTCATCTCGGTGGTCGTGTTCGCCTACATGCTGTTCTTCGCCGACCCCAGCGAGGGTGCAGTTTCGCAGGCGATGCTGATGGGCGCCGTCACCTCCGTGATCACGGTGCTGCTGTTGTTGCTCGTGACGCTGAACCGGCCCTACCAGTCAGGCGTCGGAGGGTTGAAGCCCGCTGCAATGGAACGCTCGCTCGACATGGTCTCCAAGGCGCTGACCGCGATCGACGCCCGGGTCGTCGTGCCCTGCGACGCGAACGGCGTCAAGACGGCCTCATGACCGAGGCGAAGAGCAGCAATGGCCGCCT
>CAWCYU010000011.1:0-166691 GCA_963799905.1 uncultured Thermoleophilia bacterium | reverse complement strand
CGGGTTTTCGACATCGCCCTGCGAAGGGCAAACGACTAGGACCGTGCTCACTTGCGAGCCTCGCTAGATCCGGACGCATACTTGTCAGCACACTCGCGATCAGCGCCTGGTATGGCCATCCTTCCGCAAGGGCGCGTTTTTGGATCGCCTCCAGATCCTTGCTCGACAGACGAATGTTGAGCCGGCGATCCTTACGGAACGTGGCCTTCGCATACGACGCCCCCTGGGCCCGCACCGTGCGGGCGCCGGCGTCGATGTGAATGCCCTTCATGAGCGAGAGGTCGATCATCAGGGCTCCATCGATCACCGCGCGGCCCGCGACGTTGTGGCCGCCGCCCCGCACCGACACCTCGAGTCCGGTGGCTCGAGCGAGACGGATCGCATCGACCACGTCGGCAACGCCGCGGCAGCGGGCGATCATCGCGGGACGGTGGTCGATCGCCCCGTTGTGCACCCGCCGCCGCTGTTCGTACGCGGCATCTGACGGCCGCAGCAGCTCTCCGGTGAAGGAGGCCGCTGCGTGCGTCACTACATCAGGGTTCGACGACATGACTCACTCCTTCGGCTCTACAGCGAGGCGTCACTGGCTACCGGGTCCTTCTGAAAAGCCGGTTGATGAATGGGTGCGTCGACATGAACGTCAGCGGACGACGACCCTTCCGACCATCCCCGGATGAATCGCGCAGTGATAAGGGAACGTCCCTGCCGCCGGAAACGCGAACGAGAACTGACCGCCCGGAGCGATTGCGCCCGAGTCCCAGCCCTGCGCATCGGACGAGGAGGTGTGCGTGACCGTGTCGGTGTTCGTCCAGGTGACGGTTGTGCCCGCCGTCACGTTCAGCTCCGCGGGATTGAACGCGCGATTTCCGAGCGTGGCAGCGTTGGTCGGAATCGAGACAGCTGCGGCCGTCTGCCCGGGCGCCGGTGCGGGTGACGGAGCTGGCGCAGGCGCCGGCGCCGGCGACGGTGCGGCCGGCGGCACCGGATTGTTGCTGCCGCAGGCTGCGGCCAGCGCAATGGTCGCCGTGATGAGCGCGAGTCGTACGAAGTACATGTGACCTCCAAGGTATGAAGCGCGTGAGCAGGTCGTGCCGTCGTTGTGCCGGCACGCCGCGGTCGCTTGCGCCGAGCGTCCACATCTCCACCTAATCTGCATACGCGTTCCGATATTCCACGCCGCTGCGTCGGCGGATTGCCCGTTCGTCAGACCTCGCGTGTCTTCACAAACGCCACGACGAACAGGACCCCGAGCAGCCCATCCGGGACAGCTGCCTGCGCATCGACCCAGGCGATACGACCGAGTGCGTAGAGCGCCACCGTGGTGGCCACGTAGCCGAACTTCTCAAGCGTGCCGGGGATCACGAAGGTGGTGGGCAGTGGCGAGCTGGTGGAAAAGCCGGTGGCCCTCATCAACGCCTCACCGCGCGCGACGCATGCGCACGCTGCGTTGATGGAGACGCTCACCGTCATGTCGGCGCACCTCGTCGCCGCGGCGTCGAATCACGGTTCCGCTTCAGGGCAGAGGGCTCGACGCCAGCGGCATCGCCGCCGACGCCGGGCTTGCAGTGCGCTGGGCGCTGCGATCGACGCTCTCGCTTCGGTGGCACGAAGTCGTCTGGGCGAGACACGGCAATCGTGACGGCCGTTGAACGCTCCGCGTCGCGATTCACGGTCGACGTTCCGGGACCCTGAGCGCCTTGCGCATGTGGAGCTCCCGGCCGTCATCGGCGAAGCGGACTTCGTCCATCAACTGGTTCATCAGGAAGATCCCGCGCCCGTCCGCCTTCAGAAGGTTGTCGCCGTCGAGCGGATTCGCCACGTCCATGACGTCGAATCCCCGGCCCGGATCACGCACGACAATGCGCACGTCGCCGTCTTCCTGGCAGGTGACGCAGCAGCGGACGGATTTCCTGGTATCGCCCTGGCAGCCATGACGGATGGCGTTTGCCAACGCCTCCTGGAGCGCCAGCTCGATCTCGAACTCTCGCCCGAAGACCCCGACCTTGCTCCGGAGTGCCTCGGCGACGCCCTCGGTCACGGTGCGGATGGCCGCGGGATTTGCGGGAACGGTAATGTCGAACTCACAGGCCGAACAGAATTGCAGCAACGCGCTGAGTTGCTTCGCACTCGCGAGTTCCCCCTGCAGCTCCTGAACGAGCCGTTGCTGAGCCGCCTCCCTCAGCCCACACCCATGGAGCGCCCGCGCCAGCTCGCGCAGATTCCGTCGCAGTTCGAGCTGGGCAACGGCCTGGCGGCTGAGTACAGCCAGCGCCGTCCGCTGCTCCGAAGTCAACGTCCGCGGGACGCGGTCGATGACGCAGAGAGTAACCGGCGGCGTGGCCATCGCGTGTGACGAGTGGCGACCCGGCATAGAAACGGATTCGCGGTTCTCCAAGAACCAGCTGATGCTCCCGGAGGCGGTCGTCGTCGAGCGTGTCGGCAACGACGAACAGGCCATCCGGCTGGATCGTGTGCGCACGAAGCGCGAGGTCACGCGCGGCTGCCGCCGCTTCGATGCCGACCCATGCCTCGAGCGATTGCCGGCTCACGTCGAGCACCGCCATGAGCGCGATCGGCGTTGCGCAGGTCTGCGATGCCAGCAGGGTCAAATCCTCGAATACCTGGTCCGGCTCGGTATCCTGGACCGGATGCTGTCGAAGGAGTGCGAGCGGTGCGGTCTCACGGCAACCCATGTGTCTTTCCTACATGAACAGATGCAGCTGGAAGATCAGCGTCGAGGTCGTGACCCTCGCGGCGTGGTCGAGGTTGTACGCCACGTTCACGTTCCAGTGCGTACGGGGCAACAGGTCCGCGGCCAGCCCCAGGCGACGGGAACCGGCCGATCCTGCAGTTCCGGACGTGCCGATCCAGTGGCCTTTCGCGAGACGATCGACCGGCTCGCCGCGTGGGCAGGCCCGCGGACGCCTGACCTGATCCTCGGCGCGGAGGCGCGCGGGTTCATCTTCGGCGGCGCGCTTGCCTATGCCCTCGGTTGCGGCTTCGTCCCGGCCCGGAAGCCCGGCAAGCTCCCGTGGGAGACGATCGAGGCGACCTACGACCTCGAATACGGCACCGACGCACTGCAGGTGCACGCGGATGCCATCCCTCCGGGAGCGCGCGTGGTCGTGCTCGACGACGTCCTCGCCACCGGAGGCACCGCGCGCGCCAAGATCGAGCTCGTGGAACGACTCGGCGGGGTCGTCGTGGGAGCGCTGTTCGTGATCGAGCTGTCGTTCCTCGGGGGGCGCCAGCGGATCGCCGGAACCGACGTGCACGCGCTGATCGACTACGCCTGATTCCCTCGGTCGAGGGTTTTACAGTCCTCATCGCGCCGGATCCGTCATGCTGCACGCGTGGCTGATTCCACGCCGTCCGGTCGATCGGCTATCACTGAGGCTGCTCTGCGGCTCCGTTCCCCGGTTGGAGGGATGGTCGAACGACGGGAGGACGACCGATGAGCAAGAACGTGAACGCGATTGTCACTCACCAGGAGAAGCAGGCGGCCGGTACGAGCCTGCTGCTCCGCCATTGTCGGTCGATGGGTACGGCCGAGAACAGGGTTCCGGCGCGGATCCGGCTCGAGCGGGCGATCGGCCCCGAGCTCGCCCGTCGGCTCGTCACGAGCCTGACAGCACACAGCCGCCGCTGACGCTGTCTCCGGACGCCTGCAACCGCCGGTTGCCTCCGGCGGTCGGCGCCGGCTGTCGCTACGCGCCGCGGGTGCGGACGAAGAGAAAGATCAAGAAGGCGCTGACGAGCGAGAACAGGAAGGCGGTCGCCTTCGAGACATCGACCGCGAGCATCCCAAAATAGAGGACGAGAAAGAAGACGACCGCCCACAGGAACGACTGGAAGCCGCGATCGATGCTCGGCATGCGGAGGTGCACGGCCAAGAGAATACCGGGGCTGCAGGCCGGGCGCGACGATGCACGGGGCCTTGGACCAAAAAAATTCACCGAGCCGGTTGCGCTTTCGTCCACCCAACCCGTTGACCTTCCGCTTCCGCGTACGGCCTCCGTGCTGAGCTTCGACCTACTCGCGCTCCGTGCTCGGTGCAAGAGAGAACCTAGGGCCTGGCCGGGGGCGGGTCAAGAAGCCCGTCGATGCGATTCATGCAATTTCCGCAGAATTTCGCAGCGGAGCCCGCACTCGGCCCAAGACGTCCACCAGGCAGGCGTTGGCGGCGGTCGCGTACCGCGATCCGAGCTCCGCGCTTCCCCTAGAGGCTGGATGGGCGCATGGGAAGCACATCTGGATGCGGCCCTGCCCCCTGCGGATCGCCCCAGACGCACTCCTCATACACATCAGCCTCTAGGATGCGCCGGTGCGTCGAACGCTCGTCTACGGAACCGCCACAGCGCTCCTGGCCACCGCCCTCGTCCTCACGCTGATCGGATGGGGCGACGACGCCTCGAAGCTCCCCGACTGGCAGGCGCTCGTGCTCGGGCTCGTGCAGGGGTTCACGGAGCTGCTGCCGATCTCGTCCTCGGGGCACCTGATCGTCGTCCCGTGGCTCGGCGACTGGACCTATCTGAAGGAGCACGAGGCCTTCAACAAGACCTTCGACGTGGCGCTCCACCTCGGCACGCTCGTCGCCGTCGTCGCGTATTTCTGGCACGACCTGATCGGCTACGCGGTCGCCTGGTGCCGCAGCGTCTGGCGCCGCTCGATCGAGGGCGAGGACGAGAAGATCGGCTGGATCATCGTCGTCGCAAGCATTCCAGCCGCCATCATCGGCGCCGCCTTCCAGAGCGTGATCGAGGACCGCCTCGGGGAGCCGTGGCAGATCGCCGTTCTCTTCGCGGTGTTCGGCGTCGTGCTGTGGTGGGCAGATCGCCGGCCGGAGCGCAGGGACATCGGCGAGCTCGGCCTCAAGCAGGGGTTGCTCGTCGGCCTCGCCCAGAGCCTCGCGCTCGCGCCGGGCGTCTCCCGGTCGGGGATCACGATCACCGCGGGCAGGTTCCTCGGGCTGACCCGCGATGCCGCCGCGCGGCTCTCGTTTCTGCTCCTCGTCCCGATCGTGCTCGGCGCCGTCCTCCTCAAGGGCTACACCGACGTGCTGAAGGGCGACCTACCGCACGGGTGGGTGGGGCCCTTCGTGGTCGGCACGATCACGGCGGCAGGGAGCGGATTGCTTGCGATCAGCTGGCTGCTCGGATACGTGCGGGGCCACAACTACACGATCTTCGTCATCTACCGCCTCGTCGCGGCGGCGTTCATCCTCCTGCTGATCGCGTCCGGAGCTCGGGGCGCGGCATTCTGATGCGCGTCTCTGTGGCGATCGTGCTCGACTCGAGCGCTCACATGCCGCCCGACGAGCAACCCGCCGAGTTCACGGCAGCGCTCGCCGGATTCCTCGAGCGACACCCACGGCCGCCCCGGGGGAGGCCCGGCCGGCCCCAATTCGTGTCAGCTTGACATAACACCGATTACCGTGTGTGGGCCAGGGCCGGCGGGATGGGGGTCGAGGAGACCCGTCGCGCGACCGAAAGTCCCGACCGGAAATGGGCGTTGCTCGGCATTTCCCCCATCGTGGTCTGGACAAAGCAGGGTCGACAGTGGGAGAGTTGTCTGTGACACGCGGCACGTAGTGCACACATGACGACCGTTGACATCGAAACCCTGCTGGCGCAGGACGAGGTTCGAGTGCTGCTCGAGACGAGTGAGCACGCCGGCACGATCCGTCTCCACGAGGTCGCCGAGCTCGTCGAGACCCATGAGCTGGCTCCGCTCGAGCACGACGCGCTGCTCAGGGAGCTCGACAAGCGCGGGATCGAGATCGTCGATCCGCCTCCCTCGCCGGAGCCTCCTCTGCCGGTGGTCGCCGCGGAGTCGACCACCGACGCGCTGCAGCTCTTCCTGCGCGAGGCAGGGCGGCACACGCTGCTGACGGCGGCACAGGAGGTCGCGCTCGCGAAGCGGATCGAGCGCGGCGACCTCGATGCCAAGCAACGGATGATCCAGTCGAACCTGCGCCTGGTCGTCTCGATCGCGAAGAACTATCGCAACCAGGGGCTTCCGTTCCTCGACCTGATCCAGGAAGGGACACTCGGCCTGATTCGGGCGGTCGAGAAGTTCGACTGGCGACGAGGCTTCAAGTTCTCGACCTATGCCACGTGGTGGATCCGCCAGGCCGTCGCCCGGGCACTCGCCGACAAGGCGCGCACGATCCGGATGCCGGTGCACATCGTCGAGCGGCTGCAGAAGATGAATCGCGCCGAGCGCACCCTCTGGACGGCGCTCGGCCGCGAGCCGACGCTCGAGGAGATCGCCGAGGAGGCGAACCTGACGCTGCAGCAGGTCCTGGAGGTGCGGGCGGCGGCCCGAGCCTCGACGAGCCTCGATGCTCCGGTCGGCGACACCGACGACGCGGTGCTCGGCGACTTCGTGGCCGGCGACGATCTGCTGCCGGAGGAGACGGTGGAGCTCGAGCTCCGCAGCCAGGCGCTCCGGGCAGCACTCTGTGCGCTGCCGGACCGGGAGCGCGAGGTCGTGACCCTGCGCTACGGCCTCGGCGGCACCGAGCCCAAGACACTCGAGGAGATCGGACGCCGACTCGGGCTCACCCGCGAGCGCGTGCGCCAGATCGAGCTGGACTCACTTCGCCGGCTCGCCGTGCAGCGCGAGATGCAGGCGGTCATGTAGCCAACGACACCGGCGCCTGACCGAACCCGGTCGGGTGCTCAGGTTCGCAGGTACAGCTCGAGGGCAGGTGCGACGGATCGCAGCTCACGTAGGGCGCGCGTCTCGAGTTGGCGCACCCGCTCCCGCGTGATCCCGAGGATCGTGCCGACCTCTTCGAGCGTCTTCGGCTTGCCGCCGTCGAGCCCGAATCGTTCGGTCAGCACGCGTTGCTGACGGGGATTCAGGAGGCGCATGGCGACGGCGAGCTCGGATGAGCGCAGTTTCTCGGAGGTCTCGACCTCGGGAGCGATCGCGTTGACGTCCTCGATCAGATCGCTCATCACGCTCTCGCCGTCGCCGACCGGTGTATCGAGCGAGACATGGTCCTGGACGAGCTCCAGCAGGCTCTCGACCTTCTCGTGCGTGAAGCCTGCCTCGAGCGCGATCTCCTCGATCGTCGGGTCACGGTTGAACTTCTGGCCGAGCGTGCGGCGCGCGCGTGTGACGCGGCGCACCTGGTCGGCGACATGGACGGGGAGTCGGATCGTCCGTCCCTGCTCCGCAAGCGCGCGCGAGATCGCTTGCCGGATCCACCACGTGGCGTAGGTCGAGAGCTTGTAGCCGAGCGTGTAGTCGAACTTCTCGACGGCGCGGATCAGGCCGAGGTTGCCCTCCTGGATCAGGTCGAGCAGCGGGACGCCCGCGCGCGTGTAATGCCGCGTGATCGACATGACGAGCCGGAGGTTGCACTCGATCAGCTTGCGCTTGGCATCCTCGTCCCCCTCGTCCTTGCGCCGCGCCAACTCTCGCTCCTCGGCGTGCGTCAGCAAGCGGCCGTCGCCGATCTGGCGGACATAGAGCTTGAGCGGATCCTGGGTTGCCGGCGCGGATGCCTCGGCAGCCTCTTCGGGCTCGGGATCGAAAAGCGGTTCTGCGAGATTGCTGTCCACGAGGAACGTATCGGCGTCGCGCTTCCCCCACTTGAGGCATTTCGTGCCTCACCGAATCGCGAGCGCAGGAATCGCCGTACGGACTGCGTACAGAAACCTCATCTTCTGCCGATACCGTCAGAACCAAATGTCCGATCGAGGTGATCGAATCTCCTGATGTGCGGTATCGCGGGATACAGTTTGGACGCCGATTCCGGTGTCGATCGGACGCTTGCCGCGCAGGCGCTGCTGGCCGGCATCGCCGAGCGCGGTGCCGACGCCGTCGGCTACGCCCACCGAGGTGCGGGGCAGCAGGTCTCGATCCACAAGCAGCGATCCGGTGCCACCGCCCTCCTCGACGCTCTCGAGCTGCCGACCCGCGCCACCCAGGCCCTCGTTCACGTTCGCGACTACACGAAGGGCCACCCCTCGATCGTCGCCAACAACCATCCGATCCGGCACGGATCGGTGGTCGGCATCCACAACGGGATCATCGTCAACGACGAGGAGATCTTCGAGCGCTACGGCTTCGCCCGGGCCGAGCCCGAGATGACCGTCGACTCGGAGGCGATCTTCGCCCTCATGGAGGCGACCGGCTCCGACCACGCCGCTCTCGAGCAGCTCGAGGGCGCGATGGCCGCGGCCTGGATCGACGAGCGCACGCCGTCGCAGCTCCAGCTGGCGCGCGGGGTCGCGCGCCCTCTCTGGATCGGCCGCGCGCGGCGCGAGGTGTTCTTCGCCTCGACCAAGTCGGCTCTCGAGGTCGTCGAAGGCGCTCTCCGCCTGACGCTTCGCAAGCACGAGGTCTCCGAGGGACGGCTGCTGACGCTCGAGGGCAGCAAGATCGCGTCCGAGACGCGCTTCAGGCCCGACCGCTCCTATCAGGACCGCAACACCCTGCCGCCCGTGCGGACTCCCCACGAGGGCGTCTCGTGCCTCGCGAAGCTCGCAACGCTCACCTCGTAGAGAAGGCCTAGCCGACCGTACCGTCAGGTCGCACGGTGACGCCCTCCTCGCGCAGGCGTTCGCGGACCAGGAACTGGAATGCCGCCCACGGGCCGACGTCGATGTCGATCAGTCGATAGACCTGCCACTCGGAGAGGAGCGCCGCGTCGCGCTTGCGGGCCTCCTTCCAGTCGGTCATCTTGGGCAGGCGCCTCAGCTCGCGCGCGAGCACGGCGCCCTGGTCGACGGCGCGCTCCAGCTTCTCGTCCCCCACGGGCACGTCGAAGCCGGCTTCCCTCAGGGCAGCGCTGAGCGAGCCGAAGGTGTGCCAGATCAGCGATTTCGAGGCCACCCGTCGCCGGTTGGCATCCAGGTCTCGCGCCGTCGGCGTGCGCCCCAGCTCGTCCCCGAGTTGCCGGAGCTGCCCCAGCAGCTCCTCGCGGCTGATGAACCGGCGCGGCGTCAGGCCCGCAGCTCGCTTCGCCGCGTTCCAGGTCCCGAAATGCTCGATCACGGTTTGTGGGTGCACGTCTGCGTCTCGATCGGCTGCGAACTCGCGCATCGTCGGCGAGCGACCGAGCCGTTCCGCGCTCGCGCGCAGCTGCTCGAGGATCTGCTCGTCGGTGTAACGCCGCCTGATCCCGGCGCGAAACTCCGCGAGAGCCGCCTCGTCGATCCCGGCGAGCGCCGGGTGCCGGCGACGGGGCCTTGCCATATGCAATAACTCTAGAGCATTTTGTGAGATGTGCAAGGAGGGCAGAACGAAGGCCGCCTGGCCGGGCAACCGCCGCCGGGTAGGCTCGGAGCGCATGGGAGCCCGCCTGACGGTCGAGACATCCGCCGCGCGCCTGGTCGGGCGCCTGTCGCGGGCGGCCGGGCGCGGGGGTGGCACGACCTTGCCGGGGAAGCTCCTCTGGAAGGTCGACCGGGGCGCCGTGGACACGCTTGCAGCGAGGCTGCCGGCCGGCGTCGCCGTCATCTCGGCGACGAACGGCAAGACGACGACCAGCGCAATGCTCGCGCGGATCCTCGGATCGCGATACCGGCTGGCCTGGAACCACTCGGGCGCCAACCTCGCCTCGGGGATCGCCTCGACGCTTCTCGCGGCGCGGGATGCCGATCTCGGCTTGCTCGAGGTCGACGAGTTCGCGCTGCCCGAGCTGATGCGCCGCATTCGCCCTCGCGCGGTCTCGCTCGGCAATCTCTTCCGCGACCAGCTCGATCGCTACGGCGAGCTCGAGCACATCGCCGAGCGCTGGCGGGCAGCGATCGCGGCGCTCCCCCCCACCTCGACACTGATCGTCAACGCCGATGATCCCCTCGTCGCCGAGCTCGCCGACGGCCGCGAGCAGTCGCTGCGCTTCGGCGTCGACGATCCGCGCCTCGCCCGCCCGGCGCTGCAGCACGCCGCCGACTCGAAGTACTGCGTCCGCTGCGGCGCCCCCTACCACTACGCGGCCGCGTACGTCGGGCACCTCGGCGACTACCGCTGTCCGGCCTGTGGTCACGCGCGGCCGCCGCTCGACATCGCGGCGCGGTCGATCGACCTCCAAGCGCTCGACGCCTCCGTGTTCGACCTCGACACGCCCGCCGGCTCCGCCCGCGTGCGTCTTCCCCTCCCCGGTCTGTACAACGTCTACAACGCGCTCGCCGCTGCCTCGACCGCCCTCGTGCTCGATGCGTCCCTCGACGAGATCGTGGCCGGGCTCGCCACGTTCACAGCTGCGTTCGGCCGATTCGAACGGATCGAGGCCGGCGACAAGAGGATCCTGATGCTGCTGATCAAGAACCCCGCCGGAGCGAACGAGGCAGTGCGAACCCTCGAAGAGGGCGGCGTGCCTGCAACCCTCGTGATTGCCCTCAATGACCGGATCGCCGACGGCCGGGACGTCTCGTGGATCTGGGACGTCGACTTCGAGCCGTTGCTCGGACAGGCCGAGCGCATCGTCGCGAGCGGGGAGCGGGCGGCGGAGCTCGCCCTGCGATTCACCTACGCCGGGTTCCCGGCTGCCCGGCTCGAAGTGATTCCCGATCTGCGCGAGGCGCTCGATCGAGGTCTCGCCCTCGTGCCCGGCGGCGGCGAGCTCGGCGTGCTTCCCACCTATACCGCGATGCTCGAGCTTCGCTCGATCGCCGTCGCGCGCGGCCTCGCACGCCCGTACTGGGAGGACGTTCCGTGAGGATCCGCGTCGCCCACCTCTATCCGGACTATCTCAACATCTATGCCGACCGCGGCAACATCGCAGTCTTCGTCCGCCGCGCGGCGCTGCGCGGTCATGCCCTCGAGGTGACCGCTGTCGAGCCGGGTGACGAGCTGGACCCGTCGTCCTTCGACCTGATCTACGTCGGCGGTGGGCAGGATCGCGAGCAGGCGCTCATCGCGCCCGATCTCGCCGCCCGTGGGGACGAGCTCCGCCGAGCCGTCGAGACCGGGACCGCACTCCTCGCCGTATGCGGCGGCTACCAGCTGCTCGGGCGCGGCTATCGCGGCCGCAACGGCACGTTGATGCCGGGCGCCGGCGTCTTCCCGCTCGAAACGGTCGCCGGGGACAGGCGCCTGATCGGCAACGTGCTGCTCGAGGTCGAGCTCGCGGGCGTCGAGACCACCGTCGCGGGCTTCGAGAATCACGCCGGCCGGACGTTGCTCGATCCCGGCGCGATGCCGCTGGGGCGCGTGCTCGCAGGGCACGGGAACGACGGCGCCTCGGGATTCGAAGGGTGCCGCGTGGCAGCGGCGATCGGCACGTACCTGCACGGCCCACTCCTGCCGCGGAATCCCGCGCTGGCCGACTTCCTGCTCGCCAGGGCGCTCGAGCACGCGGGCGGCGACGGGGCGCTCGAACCGCTCGGTGACGAGCTCGAGTCCCTCGCGCACGCGGTCTCGGCCGGACGGGCTCGCTCACGTGGCGGCCGCTGATGCGGTCGGGTCAGCGCTCGACGAGCCGCGTGCGGATCTGCCGCACCTGAGCCTCGGTGAGACCGACGTCGCGCAGATAGCCCGCCGCACCACCCCTGCGCTCCTGCAGCCAGCAGAGCACGGCGATCATGGTCGCGTACGGCGCCTGGACGAGCCTCCGCCGAAGCTCGAGCTCGGTCTCGCTGCCGGCCGTCGAGATCCAGCCGCCGAAGAGGCGCTCCATGTTCGGCTCGCTCGCGGCGTAGTCCGCTGCAATCACGTCAGCGGGAACGCCGGCGACCTCGAGGAGGAGCGCCGAGACGATCCCGGTCCGGTCCTTGCCGGCGAAGCAGTGGATCGCGACAGCGTAGCCAGGCTCGGTGTCGGCGACCGCGGCCACCGCCGTCGCGACCTGCTCCGCGTTCGCCTCCAGCGCCCGGATGTAGCTCGCAGCAAAGACGGATGCGACGTCGGCCGCGTCACGGACGCGCTCGTCGAACGCGCGCTGAACCTGTGGTTTGTGCACACCGAAGAGCGAGACCTCGACGACGTCGATCTCGGCGGGTGGGCTGTTCTCCAGGGGTGCTTCGCCCGCGAAACGCAGATCGACGAGGCGCCGCACGCCGTGGTCGAGCACTGCCTGCCAGCCTGAGGCCGAGAGGCTGCGCACGTTGTCGGCGCGCACGACCCGGCCGGGCCGCGTGCGGCCACCGGAGGCCGTTTCCAGGCCGCCGAGGTCGCGGACGTTGAAACATCCGTCCCAGGCCAGCGCGCGGTCTACGGCGCCCACAGCGCCCCGAGGTAGACGCACGCGTCCCCGGGCTGGAAGCGGCGAAGGAAACGCCCGATCGGCGGATGCAACGCCAGGCCCTCCAGCTCGTCGAGATCGAACAGCCGGTGCCCACGGACGGCCTCGTCGTGGGAGACGACGTCCGCGAGCGATCCGTCGAGCTCGGCAGCGAAGACGATGTGCACCACGTGCTTCGACCAGAGGCTGCGCTCGGGGGAGATCGAGTCGACGATCACGACGGGCCCCTCGACCGGAAGCTCGTCGCCCGCGCCGAAGAGCCCGGTCTCCTCTGCGAGCTCGCGGAGGAGCGCCTGTGTGAGGCTCTCCCCGCTTCGCACCCCACCACCGGGGAGCAGCCAGTGGTCGACCCCGCGCTTCTCGTGGCGGCAGAGCAGAATGCGTCCGTGCCACCGGAGGATCGCCGAGACCCTGACGCGTGGCTCGGGCCTCACCGCAGACCCGTCGAGCCGAAGCCGTGCTCGCCCCGCACCGTCCGATCGAGATCGACCACCTCGACGACCTCGACGGTCGGTGCGGGGACGACGAGCAGCTGGGCGATCCGCATCCCCGGCTCGACCGTGAACGCGTGCTCGCGGTCGGTGTTGAGCAGGATCACCTTGACCTCTCCGCGATAGCCCACGTCGATCACGCCCGGGGCGTTGACGATCGCCAGCCCGTGGCGCATCGCGAGCCCCGACCGGGGGACGACGAGCCCCGCGTGGCCGTCCGGGATCGCAACTGCGAGCCCGGTGGCGACGGCGGCCCGCTCCCCGGCGCCGATCGTGACGGTCTCGCAGGAGCTGAGGTCGAGGCCGGCATCCTCGGCATGGCCGCGCGTCGGCAGCACCGCCTCGCCGCGAACCCTCGTGACGCGCAGCTCGATCACGTCGTCGCCGCGGACTCCAGGCCGTCTCCGGCGACGAGGTACTTGGCGAAGCGGCGGACGTCGCGGTGAGAGAGCTTGGCGCGAATCAGCACGCCGTCGTCGGTATCTATGCGCTCGTCGATCGGCGCCCCGAGCGCATAGAGGGCGGAGAGGGCCGTGCCCTCGTCGTAGGGGACGAGCAGCCGGACGTCCTCGAAGCGCTCGCCGAACAGGGTCGCGATTCGCTCGCGGAGGGCGTCGAGACCCTCCCCCGTCACCGCCGACACCTGCAGCGCATCGGGGAACCGGTTCGCGAGGCGGCGGCGCCCGAGTGGGTCGAGCCGGTCGACCTTGTTGAGGACGAGCCCGATCGGCAGGTCGTCGCCTCCGATCTCCGTCAGCACCGCGTCGACGGCGGCGATCTGCTCCCGCATCCGGTCCTCGGTGAGCGATGCGTCGACGACATGCAGGATCAGGTCGGCGACGAGCGTCTCCTCGAGCGTTGAGGCGAAGCCCTGCACGAGCTGCGTGGGTAGCCGCCGGATGAAGCCGACCGTGTCGGTCACGAGGTACCGCTTCCCGTCGTGCTCGAACCCACGCGTGGTCGGATCGAGCGTCTCGAACAGGCGGTTCTCGACCGACACCGCGGCACCGGTGAGCGCATTGAGCAGCGTCGACTTGCCGACGTTCGTGTAGCCCGCCAGGGCGACGGTCGGCACCTCCGCGCGCTTCCGCTCCTTGCGGCGGACACCACGCTGGGCCTGGAGCGCCTTGAGGCGCGAACGAAGCTGGCTGATTCGCCGTCGGGCCATCCGGCGGTCGCTCTCGAGCTGGGACTCGCCCGGGCCGCGGGTACCGACTCCGCCGCCGAGGCGCTCGAGATGCTTCCACATGCCGCGCATCCGGGGCAGGTTGTACTCGAGCTGGGCGAGCTCGACCTGCAGCTTTCCCTCGGCGCTGACGGCGTGCTGGGCGAAGATGTCGAGAATGAGCTGGGTGCGGTCGACGACGCGGGTCGAGAGCGCGTCCTCGAGCGCACGCTGCTGCGTCGGATCGAGCTCGTCGTCGACGATCAGGACATCGGCTCCGCTGTCGCCGTAGAGAGCCTTCAGCTCCTCGAGCTTGCCCTTGCCGACGTAGGTCTTCTGGTCGGGCCGGTTTCGCTGCTGGACGAGCTCGTCGACCGGCTCGACGAGGGCCGTTCTTGTCAGCTCGCGCAACTCCCCCAGCTCGTCCTCGGCGTCGGCTCCCCGCGGGAGCACGGCGAGCAGCAGCCCCTTCTCGGGCTCGAGCCCTGCGGGGGGTTCGGAGCGGCGCGTGATGGGGAGAGTATGCCGGTACGCTCGTCGGATGACACCTCCTGCCGGCCGCCCCACGCCAGCTCTGGCGGAGCGTCTCGCGCAGCGGACACTCGAGCTCGTCGACATCCCGTCCGAGAGCCTGCACGAGGCGGCGGTGCGGTCGCACCTGCTCTCGCTGGTGCCGCCGGAGTTCGCACCGGAGTACGCGGCCGAGGACGCCTTCGTCTTCGCCAGGCCCCGACGGCCGGCGGTGCCTCTCGCGCTCCTCGTCGGCCACTACGACACCGTGCCGGCCCAGGACAACGTGCCCGGCCGGATCGCCGACGGCGCCGTCCACGGTTGCGGCGCGACCGACATGAAGGGCGGCGTCGCGGTCGCGATCGAGCTCGTCCGCGACCTCGCCCGGGAGGATCCGGGCCCGATCGACGTGGCCCTGCTCCTCTTCGGCAAGGAGGAGCTGCCCGCGCACTTCAGCCCGCTCCCGGATCTCTTCGAACGCTCCCTGCTCGCGTCCTCCGCCGACCTCGCGATCCTGCTCGAGCCGACCGATCTGACGATCCAGGCCGGCTGTCTCGGCAACATGAACGCGACGATCACCTTCTCCGGCACGAGCGGTCACTCGGCACGGCCCTGGACGGCCGACAACGCAATCGAGAAGGCGATCGCGGGGCTGGCGCCGATCGCCTCGCTCGAGCGCCGCGAAGCCGTCGTCGGCGGGCTGCCGTTCTACGAGGTCGCATCGATCACCCGGCTGGACGCGGGGATCGCCGACAACGTGATCCCCGATCGTGCGGTCGCGACCGTCAACTTCCGGTACGCGCCCGACCGCACCCCGGAGCGTGCGGCCGACTACCTCCGCGCTCCTCACGCCGGCCGGCGCAACGCTCGAGATCACGGGCGACTCGCCGCCCGCCACGGTCGTCACGGACACGCCGCTCGTCCGCGCACTGCGCGACGCCGGCGACCTGGCCTTCGAGCCCAAGCAGGCCTGGACGAACGTGGCGGACTTCACGAGCCGCGGAATCGACGCGATCAACTTCGGCCCGGGCGCGACGCGCTACGCACATCGCCGGGACGAGCTCGTCGAGATCGCCTCCCTCGAGACGGCGTATGCCACCCTCCACCGCTTCCTCACCACCTAGCGCCGTGCCGGTCTCCCCCATTCTCCGCGGCCAGGCGACCTACCCGTTCGTGCGCCTCAATCAGGCAGCAGCCGATCGCCGGGCCGCCGGGCTCGAGGTGATCGACCTCGGCATGGGGGATCCACGTGAGCCAACCGACCCCCGCATCATCGCCGCATTGCGCGACGGGGTTCGGGAGCGGATGGGCTACCCAGCCGCGGTCGGCTTGCCGGAGCTCCGCGATGCAGTGGCTGGATGGGCCGGGCGCCGTTTCGGCGCGTCGCTCGACCCCGAGCGTCACGTCGTCCCGACTCTCGGCTCCAAGGAGGCGATCTTCTCGTTCGCGCAGGTCGTCCTCGACCTTCCCCGCGGCCGCGACACCGTCGTCGTGACCGAGCCCGGCTACCCGGTCGGCGTGCGTGGCGCCCAGTTCGCCGGGGCGCGCGTGGAGGAGCTGCCATTGCTCGAGGCGAACGGCTTCGTCCCGGCCCTGGACGCGATCCCCGACCGAACCTGGCAGAGAGCCGCCCTCGCTGTGGGTCAACTACCCCAACAATCCCACGGGAGCAACTGCCCCGCTCGCGTTCTACGAGCGACTCGCAGCGCTCGCCCGCGAGCACGAGTTCGTGCTCGCCTCGGACGAGGCGTACTCCGAGCTCTGGTTCGACGAGCCGCCCGTCTCGGCCCTCCAGCTCCCCGACTGGACGAACGTGGCCGTGTTCAACACGCTCTCGAAGCGCTCCTCGATGACGGGCTACCGCTCCGGGTTCGTCGCCGGCGACCCGGAGCTCGTGGCGGCGCTGAAGCAGTTCCGGCCGAACGTCGGCACCGCGCCCCAGGAGTTCGTCCAACGGGCATCGGTTGTCGCGTGGAGCGACGAGGAGCACGTCGAGCGGGCGCGGGCCGCATACGCCCGCAAGCGGAAGCTGTTCCTGGACCTGTTCGCGCGCACGGGGCTGCGGAATGCAGGAGGCCCGACGACGATGTACCTCTGGGTCGCGACGCCGGCCGGTGAGACCTCGGAGAGCTTCGCGGCGCGCCTGCTCGATCACGGTGTGCTCGTGGCGCCCGGCTCGTTCCTCGGAGGCTCGGGCGAGGGGTACGTCCGCTTCGCGCTCGTACCGACCGACGACGAGTGCGCTCGAGCCGTCGAGATCCTCGACCGGGTGCTGTGACGGCTCCCTCCCCCGCGCCGTCCCCGAATTCGGGAGAATCGGAACCGATGGAGCTCGCGCGGCAGATCGACGAGATGTGGGAGACGGGCGCGCTCGACGCTGCCGTCGTCGAGCGCGCGATCGGCTCCTCGACGAGGGTGCGATCCGGGTCGCCGAGCCCGACGGCGACGGCTGGCGCGTGAACGAGTGGGTCAAGAAGGCGATCCTCCTCTACTTCCGCGTCCGCAAGGTCGAGCCGATGGATGTCGGAGGGCTCCACTTCCTCGACAAGATCCCGGTCAAGTCCGACTACGCCGACCGCGGCGTCAGGGTCGTGCCGCCCGGGGTGGCGCGCTACGGATCGTTTCTCTCCGAAGGCTGCGTTCTCATGCCGGGCTACGTGAACATCGGCGCCTGGGTCGGGCCGCGGACGATGGTCGACACGTGGGCCACCGTCGGCTCGTGTGCGCAGATCGGGGCCGACGTCCACCTCGCAGGCGGGGTCGGGATCGGCGGGGTGCTGGAGCCGCCTCAGGCAGCGCCGGTGATCGTCGAGGACGGAGCGTTCATCGGCTCTCGGGCCGTGATCGTCGAGGGGGTACGGATCGGAGCCGGAGCCGTGATCGCCCCGAACGTCGTCCTGTCTGCGTCGGTCCCGATCATCGATGTCACCGGCCCTGCGCCGGTCGAATACCGGGGCGAGGTGCCACCGCGCAAGGTCGTGCTGCCCGGTGTGCGGCAGAAGGAGTTTCCCGCCGGCTCGTACGGTCTCCCGTGTGCGCTGATCGTCGGCGAGCGAAAGGCCTCGACGGACCTGAAGACGTCGCTCAACGACGTGCTGCGCGAGTTCGAGATCGCCGTCTGACCCCTCGCCGGCGCCTCGCCCGGGTCTCGACCGCCGCTCTAGAGAATCTCCACCGGCGTGCCGTTCGGCACCAGCTGCGCGATCCGGTCGAGGGTGGCGTTGTCGAGGCGCACGCATCCGTGCGATGCGGCCGTTCCGAGCGGTGCGATCGCGAGCGGGCCGCGCCGTCCGTGCAGGGCGACCTGGCCCGGTCCGCCGTCGAACTCCTGGAGGACGCTCGAATGGGCGCTCGTCGCAAGCGCCCAGCGCCCGAGCGGTGAGCCATCGGCCTGCCGCACGTGCTCGACGACGAAGTACGCGCCGTGCGGCGTCGGCGTCGCGGGCGCCCCGACGACGACGCGGAGTCGCTCCACGAGCCTGTCATCCTTGAGGAGACGCACCTCCCGCCGCGCCCGGATCACCACCAGGCGCCACGGCGACGCGACGAGCCTCGCGGAAGCCGCTCGGATCCAGCCGGTGCGACCGTTCGGACGGCCGGGGAGCCGAACACGAAGCCACAACGCCTTCTGCGCGTCGAGACGCTCGGCGATCACGGGCAGCGCGGTCTGCTGACCGGTGAGCGGGCGCACGGCCGACACGGTGGCGAGAAGCGGGCTCGAGGCCCTTGGTGCCTCTCGCACAGGGGTGGCGAGAAGGAGCCGGGCTATGGCGACGGAGTGGTCGGGACCGGTCGCAGGGGCGGCGTACCCCGAGGGTGTCAGCAGGGCGCAGGCGGCGGTCGCGACGAGCAGCCCGCGCCGAATCATCCCGTGTATCCGCCCGTCGTCGCCGTCGCATCTGCGAGCACGATCACGCGAGCCTTCGCAGACACCGCCGGGGCGTTGCCTGCTCCGGCGCCTGCGATCAGCGCCAGACGTTGTGCCTGGCGTCGATCGCCGAGCACGTGGGCGACGTACTGCAACGTCGTCCCCGGGGCGAGTGACGCTGCCCGCCAGCAGTAGCGGCCTCTGGCCAAGAAGCCCCCGGCCGGCTGCGCGAGGCTGGCGCCCGGAGGGATCCTGATGCAGGTCACGACGGCGCGGGCCACGCCGGAGCCCGCATTCCTCGTCACGATCGCAAACCGTGCGGGCGCACCCGAGACGACCGTGGTCGAATGCGGCGTGACCGTGACCGCGAGCTGGGTCGGGACGAGACCGCGCCGCACCCGGGCAGTGGCGGCATTGTTCGATGTATTGGTGTCGACGACGTCTGTCGGAACCGAGACGGTGGCGCGGTTCGCGATCGCCGTTATCTCACTCGCCGTGACGACGCCGGTGACGAGGTACGTGATGCTGCCGCCTGTCGGGAGGCTGACCGTTTGCCTGATCGATCCCACCCCTGCCGCATCTGCACACTGTGCGAGCACCGCAGAGCATCTCCATTCGACGTCGGTGAGCGCGGTCGGCAAGAGATCGCGGATCTCTGCTCCGGCGGCGGCGTCAGGGCCGGTATTCCGGACCACGATCGTGAACGAGAGCGGCTTGCCGCGCACGAACGTGCCCGCCGACGCCGCCTTGGTGACTGCGAGGTCGACCCGCCCCCCAATCTGCACGTTCGACGAGCCGATGTTGTTTGCCGCGCTCGGATCGGCTGTGCTCGCACCGACGCGGGCGCTGTTCGTGAACGTGCCCGCCCGAGGTGCGGTCACGACGAGCGTCACGATCGCGGTCGCGCCCGACGCGAGCTGAGCGCGGGTGCACGTGAGCGTGGGCGCAGGCGCCGCGCAGGCCCAGCCGTCCCCGGTCGCGGAGACGAATACGAGCTCGGACGGCAGCGTGTCGATGAGGACGACGTCGGCAGCCGGGTCGGGCCCCTCGTTGTGAACGGTCAGCGTGAAGCCGATTCGATCGCCCGGCGCTGTTGCACCAGGGGACGTCGTCTTCGTCACCGACAGGTCGGCCCGGGGTGCCGCGGGCGGCTGCGGCGGCTGCGAGCAAGCGGCTGCGTTTCCGGCACCAGGAGGCGACCCGGAAGAGAAGCCTCCGGAGCCACCGGAGCCGTCGGTTGCGTTGAATGCGTCGCCGGCCGTCGTCGTGACGCCGTGTGTGCCGCCGCTCGTGCTCGTCGTCGCGCCCGTCGTCGAGAAGAGGATCACTCCGCCACCGCCACCGCCGCCTGGGCCGTGACGCTCGCCGGGGAACGCGCCGGGCGGCTGGTTCGGCCACGCGCCGCCGCCGTCGCCGCCGTTCGCAGTGACGGTCAATCCCGACAGCGTTCCCGTCGCCGTCGTGACGGTGACGCTTCCTCCTGCGCCGCCACCGCCGCCACCGTCGTTCGCGGCCGTTTGGCCCGTGCCGCCGTTTGCCCGGATCTCGCCGGTCCCCGTGATCGACCCGGCGTCGAGCAGAACGATCCCGCCGCCGACACCGCCGCTCGAGGGGCCGGCGTTGTTGCGCGTCGCGCCGCCGCCACCACCGCCGAGCACGACCTTGGTGATGCTCGGGGACGGAGCGGCAGCTCCCCCGGCGCCGCCGACGGCGAGGTTGGAGAACCACGAATTTCCGCCCTGCCCTCCGGCGCCGCCGTTCCCGCCGCCGCCTCCGCCCGAGTTCTGGTCGTTCGCCGCCGGGTTCCCGTCGGTGCCGCCACCACCCGCGTTTGCGGGAGCGCCACGCGCGAAGCTGCCGTTCGGATAGCCCTCGACACCCGTGTCGGTCGTCGCTGCGCCGTCGAAGACGTACCGCGGCGTGCCGGCGACTCCTTCGGCTTTGCCTCCGTCGAAGGCGTTCGACGCGGCCGTCCGGATGTCGGTACTCGCGCCTCCGGCACCGCCGCCGAGTTGCGCCGCGACGCCCCCGCGGAACCCCACAGCACTGGCGTCGAGGCGGAAGCCGTTGAGATCGAGTGCCCCCGCGACCTCGATCGCAACGATCCCGCCGGCGGCACCGTTCCAGGGGGTCGCGGTGAGGTTGCTGCCGAGGGTCGCACTCGAGTACTGCGGGACGCGTACGACCTGGAACGTCTCCTGTCCTTTCGCCGCGGTTGCAGCGGAGCTCACATAGGCATTTCCGGTGCCGGCCGAGAGCTGCAGCGTGCCCCCTGCCGTGCCCACGCTGTTGGCGGCAACCGCGAACTCGTAGCTTCCCGCCGAGGCCCAGTTGGTCGCCCCCCTCGGGGGTTCGCCGGCAGCGCCGTCGCCGTATGCGTCGGTGTTGCTGGAGTCCAGGTCTGCGGTCTGCATCTGGATGATCAAGAGCTTGTCGCCGACGGCGATCGGTGTCGCGGCGCCGATGCTCGCGCCGACGGTGAGGGTCGTGGCTCCGGCCGCAACGGCCGCTGAGGTCCCAGGGAAGTAGGTGTTCACCGTGCCGCCGAGCGCCGGCTGTGGTCCGTCGGCTCCGGGGTTCGCACAGATGCCGGTCGCGGCGCCGGCTCCCGGGAGGATGCCGGCACTGCTGAAGAGCACGACAGTGCAGAGGGTCGCGACGACGCCGGTCCAGAGCACCCACCCGTCGAAGATGCGCTCTACGGCCACGAGGCCGCCCGGGGTCTGGCCTGCCGCGCCCGTCGAGCAGGGTTCGCGGCTGGCCGAACGATCCGGCGGCTGGCGGCTAGTCCGATGGTCGCGGAGCTACGACGGCAGAGACCATTGCGCAGGCGAGGTGTCTGTAGCACGAGCATCGGGACCGGCGGGAAGCTATCAAGCGCGTCGGGCGGTGGCGTGGCTCACGACGCCCTCGGGCGCTCCGGAGCGTCGCTGCCGAGGCGATCCAGGGGAGCGGGATCCCTCGGATCACAGGATCGTGCAGCCCCAGGCGACGCGTTCGGCGGGCCCCGTGAGCGATGCCCGGCCTGCCGCGATTTCCACGTGCAGGTCCCCACCAGGGAGATGCACCGTGACCGTTCGGTCGCACCACCCGCGTTCGACGGCCACCGCAGCCGCTGCGACCGACGACGAGCCGGAGGCGGTCGTCTCCCCTGCGCCACGCTCCCAGACGAGCACGGTCAAGTCGTGGCGTCCGTCGACCCGGACGAGCTGGACGTTGGTGCGATCGGGGAACCGGGAGTGCGTCTCGACGAAAGGGCCGAGTCGGAGGAGGTCGTCCCGTGTCGGCTCGTCGAGCCTGATCACGGCGTGCGGGTTGCCGACCGAGACGGGGTTCAGCTCGACCCCGTCGACCGATCTCGGCCGCGCCGACATCGAACTCCCCCACGTCCGTCTCCGTGTCGAGAGCATTGAGCATCCGCGCCGCGATGCGGCGCCCCGCCGTTTCGATCGTGACATGCGTCGCACCGGTCTCCGCGGCGAGCCAGCGGGCTGCGATCCGCACACCGTTACCGGACATCTCCGCGGTCGAGCCGTCGGGGTTCCAGATCTTGACGACGGCTGTCGCTCCCTCTCTCCCGGTTACCTCGACCAGGCCGTCCGAGCCGATCCCCACGGAAGCGGAGCAGAGCCGCTGGACGCGGTTCGGCGTGAGCGGGCCGGCCTGGGGCTGCTCCGCGACGAGGTAGCTGTTACCGAGCGCGTGCCACTTCGAGAATTGCATCCGCCACCTCCTTCGTGCTTCGGGTGCCGCCGTCCACGCTAACGAGGCCCGGGATCCGCCGCATCCACTTCCGCTGGTAGGCGGCGTAGCGGCGGGTACGGACGATGATGCGCTCGCGCGCCTCTGCCTCGGGAAGCGTCGCGATCTCGTGCAGCCCGAGGGCCTTCGCCGCGGTCCGCGACACTCGACCTCGCAGCGCTTCGCGCACTTCCTCGACCACGCCCTGGTCGAACATGGCGTCGGTGCGCGCAACGATCCGGGCGCCGAGCTCCGCCGCGGGAACGTCGATCCCCGCGATCAGTGTCTCGTGCCGGGTGGCGCCGGTCCAGAGACGGTCGTCCTCCGGGACGAGCGATTCGCCCGCCTCGGCGAGCTCGAGCGCGCGAACGACGCGCCTCAGATCGTTGGGATGGATTGCCGCAGCCGCTCTCGGATCGAGCTCCCTGAGGCGAACGTGGGCCGCCCCCGGGGTCGTGCTCGACTTCACGCAGAATCCGGTCACGCACGCCTGCGGCCGGAGCCGGCGGTACCTCGAGGTCTGCTAGAGCCGCCCGCAGATACAGGCCGGTCCCACCGCACACGACCGCGCTCCCCGTTCGTTCGACGAGCTCGTCGATCGCGCCGTGCGCGAGAGCCGCATAGGCGCCGACCGACATCTCCTCGTCGATCCCGCGGATCGCCACCAGGCGGGTCGGGCGGTCCGGCTGATTCGTCAGGATCGGAAGCCCGCGGTAGACCTGAAGCGCGTCGGCGGAGACGACCTCGGTCTCGAGCCGGTCCGCGATCAGCTCGGCCACTGCCGTCTTGCCCGACGCTGTCGGGCCGAAGACGGCGATCACACTGGGCATTCCCGTGACCTGATCAGGCAGGAACGGCCGACGCGATCCGCCCGCGGAGCGTGGTCGAGGTCGATCCTTCGATCACGACGTCGACGAGATCGCCCGCCTCTCCCGCGCCCGCGAAGTTGACCGTCGTGTTCCGTCGGGTCCGGCCGCGGAGCACGGCTCCGTCGGTGCGGCTCGGTCCCTCGACCAGGACCTGCTCGACGCGGCCGACGCGCTCGGCATTCCTTTCGGAGGCGATCCGCTGCACGACGTCGACCAATCGCTCCAGCCGCTCGTGCTTGATCGCGTCCGGGACCTGGTCGGGCATCGTGGCTGCATCGGTGCCGCGACGGGGCGAGTAGATGAACGTGAAGGCACTGTCGTATCGCACCTCCTCGACGACCTCCAGCGTCTGCGCGAAATCGTCATCGGTCTCGCCGGGGAAGCCGACGATGATGTCCGTGCCGAGAGCCAGATCCGGAATCGCGCCTCTCACTCTGTCGACGAGCGTGAGGTAGCGGTCGCGGGAGTACGTGCGCCGCATCGCTTTCAGCAGCCGGGTCGAACCGGACTGCAGCGGCAGATGGATGTGCTCGCACACGGCTTCGCATTCGGCCATGGCCGCGATCACCGGTTCCCGGAAGTCCTTGGGATGAGGGCTCGTGAAGCGAATGCGTTCGATCCCCTCGACGGCATCGCACGCCCGCAACAGCTCACCGAACTCGGTCCGGATCTCGGGTGCGAGGTCACGCCCCCAGGAGTTCACGTTCTGGCCGAGCAAGGTGATCTCCCGTACTCCGTCCGTGGCGAGGCGGGTCACCTCCGCGACGATGTCACCCGGGCGGCGGCTCTGCTCGCGGCCGCGGACCGCCGGCACGATGCAGTACGAGCAGGTGGAATTGCAGCCCATTGACACCTGCACCCACGCGTGCGCGGCTCGCTCTCGGTGCTGGGGCAGATGGCCCGCGAAATGCTCGTGCGTGCCGAACCTGCCCGCCGCGACGCCGTCGCCACCCGCTCCCACCCACTCCCCGAGATGCGGAATCGACCCGGGCCCGAACGCGACGTCGACCTGCGGATAGAGATCGAAGATGCGCTCCTGCTGTGCCTCAGCGAAACAACCCCCGACGGCGATCACGAGGTTTGGGTTCTCGCGTTTCCTCGCTCCGGCATCACCGAGGTAGGCGGAGAGCTTCGTGTCGGGCTTCTCGCGGATCGTGCAGGTGTTGAAGACGACGACATCGGCCTCGTCCTTGGAGGTCGCCTCGCCGAGCCCGAGTGACTCCAGCATGCCCTTGATCCGCTCGGAGTCGTGGCTGTTCATCTGACAGCCGAACGTGGTGAGGTGATAGCGGCGCACGGTCGAAGTGTAGGCCCCCGGCGACCCGAGGCGCCCGGGCTCCAGCCGAGCTCGAGGAACGCGCGGCCGGGGGTTCCTCTCGGGTGCTCAGATGATTCGTCGGCCCTGCTGCGGGCCCGACAGTCGATCACGGAGGCCGGCGAGGCCGGGCGCCTCCTCGTCGAGGCCCTTCCAGGCGCGCAGCTCGAGCAGAATCGCGTCTCGAGCCTCGAGCGAGCTCGCCACCGTCGTATCGCGCCCTGGACTCTTGCCGACGGTGTTGGCCGCTCCGATCGCCTCCGCCGTGCCGCGGGCGCGGAGTTTCGCGATCAGCTCAGCACTCTCTGCATCGCTGATCCGGTCTCCGTAGAGGCGTGGCATCGCATCGAGTCTACGTGCAGTCAAGGCTCCACGCCCGAGCTCGACGCGTTCCAGCACAGTGGGCCGGCCGCACGAGAGGGCAGGCGGCGGGCCCGGCACGGCACCCACACCTCTCAGGGGGAGGTAGGCGCGAGGCCGAGATCGCCGGGCCCGCCATGGTTCTGTGTCACGGGCCGGCCAGCAAAGCCCCCTGAATGAACCTCAACCTCGAGGCCGGCCCGCGGATCGATTCTACAGCGACCGTTGCGCGCGCTCGAAATGCGGATTCGCGCGCGGGACCAGCGTTCCCGAACTCAGTACTTGCCCTTGCCGCAGCCGGCGAGGAAGAACGGTGCCACGACGGCGAGAAAGATCAGTCCTCGTGCACGCATACCCGTTCTACGCCCCGATCCCCGCAGCGGTTTGCCGGACGCACCGTCACCGGACGGCCCGCCGCAACGACGAGTCGCGCGAGCCCGTATTGATAGTGGGTCGTGCGTTCCTATACTCCGGGCAGGGAGGCATGTATTGCGCGACGGGACGGGGGACTCTGTGCGTGTCTTCATCACGGGTGTCGTACTGGCTGGTCTCTGCCTCTTGACCGCAGGGCTCGTGCTGATCTGGCGGGGAGCGTGGCAGCTGGAGAATCTGTCGTGAGTTCCGAGGCCGCGCGCAGCACTGGTTGACAGACGGGCCGCGGCCAGCGACGATCGCGCGAGCGTTCGCGCCATCCTCCCCCCGAGGTGGCAGCCGAGCGCTGCCGGCTCGGCGCGCCTCCTCGCGACGTCGAGTCGGTGGTGGAGGTGGCGGCGGCGCCTCGGCTCAGCCTACGGAGGGCGGCGCCGCCACTGCCGCCGGACCGTCAGGCTCGGGCATCTGGCTCGACGCTCGTCACGGCGCCTAGTGCGTCAGTCTCGGGCGGACCCACACCTCGTACGTGACGGCTGTTGCGTCGATCGTCTCGTCGATCTGCTTGATCTGGTCGACGACCCAGCCATCGAGGATCTCTGTTCCCACCTCGGCGACTCGGCCGAGTTCGACATCGCGAACGGCCTTCGTGTGGTCGGGGAAGTGGACGAGGTAGGGGACGGTGTCAGCCATGATGGGAGCCTGTGGCGCGCGCGGCTACTGGACTGCTTCGATCGCCTGCTGAAGCGCTTCGTGCTCGCGGGCACTCACCTGACATGTGCTTCAGCCCGATCGCCCCAGCGGTCTCGATCTCGTCGTCGGACTTGTCGTGGCCGTCTTCGCGGAGCCTGGCCGCGACCGCATGGATCTGGTCTTTCGAAATCGGCGTGTCGCAGACCGTGAGTGTGTCTGTCATGCAGGAGTGGTCCCGCCGTGCTCCGGTTGTCAAACCTTTCCGGACTCGCCGCGACTACGCGGCGCGGTAGCGGTGATCCCGCGCATGCTAGACCAGTGCAAGACCGGGGTCAGGTCTTCCATGTTCCGCAACAGCGGCGATCACCGGAACATGGAAGACCTGACCCCGGTTCGGACGTCCACCACCGGCGGAACATGGAAGACTGACCCGGTACGCGCAGCTCTCCCCAAGAAAGCCCTGCGAGCGGAGCTTTTCTGTAGCGGGCGCCAAGATTCGAGCCCCGGACGTCGCACGCGCGGCATAGGCGCAACGCACTAGGACAGCCGGGGCCGCCGGCCAGTGTTCCGGCGAGCGCTCGGCAAACCCGTAAGTGGGCGCCCTACCTTGCGCGCGGGCGTGCAACCGCGGCTCGCAGTTGCTTCCAAACAGGTTGGAGCAGAGGATCCGAGATCCTGCTGCCGATGCGAACGAGCCGTTCGATCGGTGTCCTGCCGGCACGGATGACGAGTTGGCAAGAAAGACGCCGATGTTTGCGGGCTCCTACCGGGGCGCCGAGGATTCGAGCTTGGGACATCCAGTCCCGCCGGACAGCATGCGCCCGAGATGCAGCCAAGCGCCTCCGCCGACCCCTCGGTGCCAATGACTCGGCGGCCACCTGGCCAAGAGTTCAGGTTCTCCAGCTACCGGTTGACGACATGTCGTTCATCGATCTATGGTCGGCGAACGATGGAGTTCCGCACGCCGAGTTACTTCGCGCTCGCGACGCTGATCGACGGGCCGCTTCACGGCTACGCGATCGTGCGCCGCGCCTCTGTCAGCTCTCGGATGGCGCGGTGCGCCTGTCGACCGGCACGCTGTATGCGCTGCTCGAGCGCGCGATCGACGAAGGGCTCATCATTGGCTGGCAAGCCCTACATCGAAGGTGGACGCACGCGACGCGATTACACGCTGACGCAGTCCGGTCGCAGCGAACTCGAGGCCGAAGCGAGCGCGCCTCAGCAACGCAGGACGGACGGTGATGCGACGACTACGCGCGACCGCGAGCGTGGCGCCGCAGTGAGACGCGAATGCATCGCTCGGGCTGCGCTACATGCGTTTCCGGGAACTGTGCGCGCGCGAACACGGCGAGGAGATGCTCGGCACCTTGCTCGATGTCAGTGCGACTTCACGCACGCGGTTCGTGCGCGAACTCGTCGGCCTCGTCCGGGCGGGGATGCGGGCGCGCGCCACCCAGACCGCCAGAGCCGGCCCGAGGAGAGTCGTCGCCGACGGCTTCTGCCTGGGCGGCGTCTGGCTGCTGACGCTGTTCCTCGCGAGCGAGCTCGGCAACAGAATCCGCGGGTTCGACCCTCTCGGCCCGTGGGATCCAATCTCGCCCTGGTCGCTTGCGCTGCTTGGCGCAGCGCTCGCGCTCGCGCTGATTGGTTACGACCGGCTCGCCGGCGCCACAGCACTCCTGTTCGTTGCGACGACCGTGGCCGACCCCGCCTGGCGTGACCTGACGAACAGCCGACGCGAGCTCATGGTCGTGCCCTGTGATCTGCTTCATCATCTTGGTGCTCTCCCCACGCCGGCGAAAGCCCGACCGTCGCCGTCTTGCCTGGCTTGCGCTGACCGCTGCGCTGGCCGCCGCCTCGAGCACCAGCGACGACCCAACCGCTGCGATCTTGATCCTTGCGTCTGCTCTTCCTGGTCCCGCTAGCACTCGCCACGCTCCGAACCGACCCGCGCTTCGCAATCGCGTGCGCGTTGCCCGCCACCGTCCTTCGGGATGCACATGGCGCAAGACCGAGGCGGCGCCTGGCATTCTCGGCGTGCTGTTCCTCGCCGCCGCGCCGGTGATTCTCCTGATCGTCGTAACACGCACCAGGCACCTGCAAGCAAGAACCCGGATCTAACAGCCTTCGACTCCACGCACCCTTGCAAATCCTTCATTCCTGATTACAAGTGGAGAGGGGGATGCGCGGTATGCAGGTTGGGGGCGCGCTCAAGCGGCCAGGCCAGGGGTCTTCGAGTCTTCGCTCTCAGCCCGCACTACCCGTGGCCGAAGCCCGTCCCGGGGTGCTCGCGGCGAAGGGTCTATCTGATGCGGCTGATGCGGCTTTATGGGGATCCGATCACAGATGATGATGCGGCCGAGTTGCTCGCACGACTCCAAGCGCGGGGCACCGCGGAGGCGACGAGGGCTGTGGAAACGATTGAGAAGGGCCAGGGGCGTTACGCGACCCCTGCCACCACGCTTGCGGTGCGGGAAACGATCTTGCGCGAGCTCATCGAATGGGATGACCTCGAGAGCAGCGCGCCCAGCCTCGCCCGCTTGCGCGACCGACTAGCCGGACCCCAGCAGGGATGACGGACCTAGCTGCCACGGATGCGCGCGAACTTGATGACGGACGGAATCTCAATACGGTGAGGCTGACCACGCAGGCTCGGCGGTCTACCCTGTCTAGCTGGGCCTGCGTGGGTCTCGGGGCGAGCGGTCACAGGCTTCAGTCGCGCCGCCGCCGTTGTCTTCGCCACCGTCGCCCTTCCGGCCGGCGGTCGTACCAACCGGCTTCGGCGGCCTGTTGCGTAGCCGCATTTGCCCTGTCTAGACGAGGCGGTTGCGGACGTCGCTGAACAGTTTCCTCCGAAGGTTGACGAGACCGGCGGGCGGCGCGTTCGAGAGCAGAGCAAGGACTGCGTCCGCCTCCGCTTCCTCCAACTCGGGAACGACGAGATCATCGATGAGTGACTGCTCGATCGCCCAGGCTGCGGTGACATCGTCGGCTCGACCGACTGCACGGAGATGCTCGACCAGCCAGCGTGCACTCGATTGCGAGATGAACTCACCTTGGATCGCGATCACCAACCGCCACCTGTCTCTAGCCGGCCCGACCCCCGCTGAGGAAGTTCGGGTCGGTCGTTTCGTTGTCGGTGTTCTCTTACCACGGCCGGCCTGAGGTGAAACAGGCCAGGATCAGTTCGCCGATCTCAGTAGGCTGGACCTGGTCAGATCGCCAGGCCATGCGGACGACTAGAGGGCTAGGCCAACTTGCCTAACGATGGTTCGGTGATATGCACACACCGATGGACCAGGTGCGAGCACATCCGTCCCGCCACGCATTTGTCGAGGCGAGCGGCCTCTCCTCCACACGCGGACCATCTCTCCGCGCATTTGGGCAAGAAAAAGCCCTGCTATCAGGGCTTATCCTATCGGGGCGCCGAGATTCGAACTCGGGACCTCTAGTCCCCCAGACTAGCGCGCTAACCAGGCTGCGCCACGCCCCGCGACGGGGCCCATCCTAGCGGCATCCCCGCTCGGCGCGGGGGTAGGCGCTGCGCAGGCTGCCTCTACCCCTGTCCGTACCGGTCTCCTCTAAGTCCGTACCCCGTCTCCTCTACGCCGGTTCCTTACCCCAAGCGCTTGTAGAGCCGGTCGACGAGGTCGGGCATCTGCTCGAGCTTGTCGGTGATCGCGCGGATCCGGTACTCGCGGAAGTGCTCCGGCTTGACGCCGAGGGCCTCCGCGAGGCGTGCGAGGACGTCGTTCGAGGGCACCGGCCTGTTGCCGTGGACGATGTGGTTCAGATAGCCGGCGGAGAGGTCCGTCTTGTCCGCAAGTGCCCGGTAGGTGAGTCCGGTCTCGGCCATGAGCCGCTCCGTCGTCGGGCCGAGGCCATCGTCACTGTACGCACGCCGTTTCGCCACTAGAGCTCCTCTGTCCATGTAAGCACGGTTTCACGCGGAATGCGATCGTCGACGCCGGTCGACCGGATGCGCACATCGACCGCTCCATCGGCCAGCGTCTTCTTGCCCACCGTGACCCGGATCGGCACGCCGAGCAGATCGGCATCGGCGAATTTCTCGCCCGGACGCTGGGCCCGGTCGTCCAGAAGGACGTCGAGGCCGCCGCTCGACAGAAGCTCGGCGACCTCGGCGGCCGGCTCGAGCACCTCCTCCGCGGCGCCGTGGAGTGCGAGCACATGGGCATCGTATGGAGCGGTCGACCGCGGCCAGACGATGCCGTGCTCGTCGTGGTGCTGCTCGACCGTCGCCGCGATGATCCTGCCGGGACCCATCCCGTAGCACCCCATCAGCACGGGGTGCTCGTCGCCGTTCTCGTCCAGGAAGGTCGCACCGAAAGGCGCCGAATAGGTCGTCCCGAGCTTGAAGATGTGGCCGACCTCGATCGCGGTCTGGAATCCCAGCCGCCCGCCGCACACCGGGCAGGAATCTCCTTCGACCGGCTGCCGGATGTCCGCAAAACGGGCCGTGAAGTCGCGGCCGTGCTCGACGCCACGCAAGTGCCAGCCCGTCCGGTTTGCCCCGGCGACGAACTGGCCTTCACGCAGGGCCTCGTCGGCCACGATTTCGCCTGCGAACCCGACCGGGCCGAGCGACCCGGGATCGGCGCCGAAGGCGGCTCTGATCTCCTCCTCGGTGGACGGCCGCGAGGCGCTTCCGAGCGCCGCGGCCAGCTTCGCCTCCTCGAGGCGGTCGTCACCGCGGATCAGCGCGAGGACGACCGTGCCGTCGTCCTTCGTCACGGGCATCGCTTTCGATGTCGCCGCCGGGTCGATGCCGAGGAACCCGGCCAGTTCCTCGATCGTCGTGATTCCCGGAGTCGCGACTTCGGCCGGCTTGTCGAGCCGCTCCGGGAATGTCGGCGCGCGCGGCACCCCGTGTGCAATCTCGAGATCGGCTGCATAGTCGCCGTTCGCGCACGTCACCAGGGTGTTCTCGCCGGAGCCGGACGGAGCAAGGTAGTCGATCGACTCGCTCCCGCCCATCATCCCGGACTCGGCCTGCACCGCGACGGCCTCCAGCCCGCAGCGCTCGAAGATGCGCTCGTACGCGCGGGCGTGCTTCTGAAAGCTCACGTCGACACCGGCCTCGTCGCGGTCGAACGAGTAGGCGTCCTTCATCACGAACTCGCGCACGCGCAAGAGGCCGCCGCGCGGACGCGGCTCGTCACGGCCCTTGGTCTGGAAGTGGTACAGGATCTTCGGCAGGTCGCGGTACGAGCCGAGCTCCGAGAAGTGGAAGGTCACGGTTTCCTCGTGCGTCATCGCGAGGATGAACGGACGGCCCGCACGGTCCTCGAGCCTGAAGAGCTCGGGGATGGAATACCGGCCGGACGTCTGCCAGAGCTCGGCCGGCGTGATCACCGGCATCGACATCTCCTGGCCGCCGATCGCGTCCATCTCCTCGCGAATCACCTGCACGACCTTCTCGTGCACGCGCCAGCCGGCAGGCAGGAAGCTCCACAGGCCGGCGCTGACCTGCCGGATCATCCCCGCCCGCACCAGGAGCTTGTGCGAGATCGCGTCGGCGTCCGCCGGATCGTCACGAAGGGTCGGAAGAAAGAGCTCCGATTGGCGCCTGACCATGACGGTGCAGGCTACCGAAGCTTCAGTCGAGCGGGATCAGGGAGGCTTCTGCCATCGCGAGGGCCGCGGGCTTCGCCATCTTCAGCCGTTTCGGACGCTGCATGCCGCCCTCGATCCAGCGGTCGATCTCGTGGAAGAGCTCGTCGATCAGGGTCTCGGACGAGACCTTCCTGAGCACCCGACCGTGGGCATACAGGAAGCCGACCTCGCGGCCGCCCGCGATGCCGAAGTCGGCATCACCCGCCTCCCCCGGCCCGTTCACGGCGCAGCCCATGACCGCCACCTCGAATGCTTCCGGATACGCCTTGAGCCGCTCCTCGACGACGACAGCGAGGTTCTCGACCCCGACGTTGTCGCGACCGCACGAGGGGCACGCGATCATCACCGGCCCGCGCTCGCGTAAGCCGAGCGCCTTCAGGATCTCCCAGGCAACCTCGACCTCCTTGACGGGATCGGCAGTCAGGGAGACGCGGAACGTGTCGCCGATCCCATCCGCGAGCAGCGAGCCGATCCCGACCGCGCTCTTGATCGCGCCGGCGAAGGGCGTGCCCGCCTCGGTGACGCCGAGATGCAGCGGGTACGGCACCTTGGCAGCGAGCATCCGGTACGCCCGGATCATCGTCGGGACGTGAGTTGCCTTGACCGAGATCTTGAAATCCCGGTAGTCGAGCTTCTCGAGTAACTCGACCTCCTCGAGGGCGGCGGAGACGAGCGCCTGGGCCTGGTCCTGTTGGGCGAGGCTCTGGAGGTGCGCAGGCAACGAGCCGGAGTTGGCGCCGATCCGCATCGCTACCCCTGCCCGTTTCGCCGCCTTGACGACGAGCTCCACTTTGTCCGGCCCTCCGATGTTTCCCGGATTGATCCGCACCGCGGCGACGCCTGCGTCGATCGCGCGGAGCGCCAGGGAGGCGTTGAAATGGATGTCCGCGATCACGGGCAGAGGCGAGAACCGAACGATCCTGGAGAGCGCGTCGGCGTCCTCGATCTTCGGCACCGCGCACCGGACTACCTCGCAGCCCGCCGACGCGAGGGCGGCGATCTGCGCGGTCGTCGCCTCGACGTCGTGCGTCTTCGTCAACGTCATCGACTGGACCACAACGGGCGCGCCGCCGCCGATCGCGACGTCGCCAACGCGGATCTGCGCGAGACTGCCCATCTCGATCAAGTGTAGAGACATGCCTGTCGAGCCCCCTCCCACCACCTGGAGACTCGAGCGCCCGCCAGGGGGCCATCCTCACGACGCCTGGGGTCTCGGTGCCGATCTCGAGCCGGGCACTCTCCTCGCCGCCTACCGATCGGGCCTGTTCCCGATGCGGATGGACGGGGAGCTCGTGTGGTGGTCGCCGCTGCAGCGCGCTGTGATCCCGCTTCTGAGCTTCGAGCCGTCCCGCTCACTCAGGCGGGCTGCGCGGGGGTACGAGATCCGGATCGACACGGCGTTTGCCGAGGTGATCCGCGAATGCGCCGACCCGCGACGACCCCACGGCTGGATCGACCCGACGTTCGTCGAGGCGTACACGCGCCTGCACGAGCTCGGCTGGGCGCACTCCGTCGAGGCGTGGGACGAGGCCGGGCTCGCGGGCGGGCTCTACGGTGTCGGGGTGGGCGGGCTCTTCGCCGCGGAGTCGAAGTTCCACCGGCGCAGCGGAGCCTCGAAGGCGGCGCTGCTCGGGCTCGTCCGGCACCTCCAGGCGGCAGGGGGCGATCGCCTCCTCGATGTCCAGTGGGCAACGCCGCACCTCGCGTCGCTCGGCGCCGTCGAGCTCGGGCGGATCGAATACCACGGCCGGCTCGACGCTGCGCTCGCTCTTCCCGACGGGTTCGACGTTTAGCCTCTGGGCAGGCCTAGCCTCTGCCGGCCGCTCAGGAGAGCCGGCCGATGTCGTTCGTGAGGCCGATCACGAACAGGAGGAGCACGAGCCCGATCCCGACGATCGAGACGCGCTCGTAGATCTCGCGGCCGACCGCCCTGCCGCGGATCCCTTCCACGATCGCGAAGACGATGTGCCCGCCGTCGAGGGGCAGCAGCGGGAGCAGGTTGAGCAGAGCGATCGAGAGCGAGATCAGGCCGAGCACCCAGAGGAAGTTGTCGGTGCCCTGCTTCGCTGCATCCGACGAGCCCTGCACGATTCCTACCGGGCTCGAGATGTCCTTCCGGCCCTCGCCCGTGACGAGGTGCCCGAGCGAGGTGACGATGTCCTGCGACACGCGCGCCGTGATTCTCGCCGACTGCTTTGCGGCCGCCCCCGGAGGAAGCCCCTCGCCTCGGAGGATGAAGCCGAGTCGGTAGACGCCTGCATCCCGGCGGGGCCGCTCCGGCCCGAGCACGACGCGGTTGCCGTCGCGCAGCACGACGACCGTCAACGGCTTCCCACCTGAGGCCGCGATCGTGCGCGAGATGCTCTCGGCCGTCATCGGCGTGCCGCCGATCGAGATTATCCGGTCGCCCGCCTGCAGGCCGAGCGCAGCTGCGGCCGAGCTGCCGCGAACACTCTCGACGGTCGTCGTCGGAGTGCCGCCCGACGTCATGTAGAGACCGGTGAAGAGGACGAGCGCGAAGAGGATGTTGGCGGCCGGGCCCGCGAAGATCACGAGCACCCGCTTCCAGGTGCGCGCGCGCCAATATGCGTCCGGGCCGAGCGCATCTCCGATGTCGGTGACGCCTTTCTCGACGCCGTGCGTCGCCTGCTCGGAGAGAGAGCGCTCGGCCGCGAGCTCGGCGAACGTCGCCAGCGATTGCGCGTGCCGAGTCGTGGTCGCCGACCCCGAGTGACCGCCGCAGCCTGTCGGCGGCACCCGCCAGCTCCGGCGCCTCCTCGACGGCCCGGCCGAAGACGGGATCGACGTCCGCCGGCGCGGGCCGATGCATGCCCGGGATCTTCACGAACCCCCCGAGCGGGATCATTCCGATCCCGTACTCGATCCCGTTCCTCGTGCGCTTGACGACCGCCGGCGGGAAGCCGATGTAGAACTTGCGGGGCCGCATCCTGAGCGCCAGCGACGCGGCGAAATGCCCCAGCTCGTGGACGAACACGAGCAACCCGAGCCCCAGGATCGAGATGAAGATCGTCATGCCGGGACGAGCCGTCCGCTCGGCGGCGCGGCGCGCCTCGGTGTCCGCGGCGACGAGCGCGTCGAGATCATCGGCAGGCGCGCCGTCGACGCTGCTCCAGGGCATCCGCGACGGTCGCCGGCGATCTCCGGGAATCCGATCCGGCCGTCGAGGAACGCAGCGACGGCCACCTCGTTGGCCGCGTTGTAGGCACAGGGATATGTGCCTCCCTGCTCCCCCGCCGCCCGCGCCAGCGGCAGCAGCGGGAACGTCTCGTCGTCGGGAGCCTCGAACCGGAGGTCGAGGCCCGGAGGCGAGATCGAGCGGCTCGGCCGCGACGGCGGCGCGCTCCGGAAACGTGAGCGCGAACGAGATCGGGACGCGCATGTCCGGGCTCCCGAGGTGCGCGAGCAGCGCACCGTCGCGGAAGCGGACGAACGAGTGCACGACCGAGGTGGGATGCACGACGACGTCGATCCGCGTCGTAGGGCATGCCGAACAGCCAATGCGCCTCGATCAGCTCGAGGCCCTTGTTCGCGAGAGTCGCCGAGTCCACAGTGATCTTTCGTCCCATCGACCAGGTCGGATGTGCGAGAGCGTCCGCCGACGGTGACGTGGTCGAGCTCGGCCGGTGACGAGCCGCGGAACGGCCCGCCGGACGCGGTGAGGACGAGCGCCTCGATCGTCTCGGGAGCGCGGCCCTCGAGACACTGGAACAGGGCCGAATGCTCGCTGTCGACCGGTAGCAGCAGGCCGCCGCCTCGACGGTGCGCGGCGACGGCCAGCTCGCCCGCCGGCGACGAGGCTCTCCTTGTTCGCGAGCGCGAGCGTGACCCCACGCTCGAGCGCCCACAGCGTTGCCTCGACGCCGGCGAAGCCGACGATCGCGTTGAGCACGATGTCCGGCTCGCTCGCGTCGAGGAGCTGCGCAGGCCGAGCCGCCCACCTGGAGTGTGCTCGACGCCGTGGAGCCGCCCCGAGGGCGTCGAGCGGCTGCGTGCCCGACATGAGCGCGCAGAGCTCCAGCTCCGGGTTCGCGCCGACGATCTCGATCGCCTGTGCGGCCGATCGAGCCGGTGGCTCCGAGGAGTGCGACGCGCTTCATCGACCCAGGGTGCCTGACACGACGGGGGTCACGTCAGCGCGAGGACGACGTAGAAAGCGCTGCAGGGCCGGCCCAGAGGATCGAGTCGACGCGATCGAGGATGCCCGCCGTGCCCGGCCAGCATGCGCCCGGAGTCCTTCACGCCGAGGTCGCGCTTGATCGCCGATTCGAAGAGGTCGCCGAGCGTCGAGGAGAAGGCGATCGCGCCCCGAGCGCCAGTGCCTCGACGTCGGTGAGGAACCCCTGGTCGTACATCGCGAAGAACGCGACCGCCATCGCCGCGATCGTGCCGCCGACGAAGCCCTTCCCACGACTTCCCCGGCGAGATCGTCGGCGCCATCTTGTGACGGCCGATCGTGCGGCCGACGAAGTACGCGGCCGTGTCGTCCGCGAACACGGCGATCAGCACGGTGAACACCGCGAGCCGGCCGTTCTCGGGAATCTCGCGCAGCAACATGAGCGAGGCGAGGCCACCGCCGACCCAGACCACGCCGAGCAACGTGAGCGAGATCGCCGCGGTCGCCGAGGGTCGGGCGTCCGAGAAGCCGAAGACGACGAATGCGACGAGCACGGTCGCGAAGATGCCGCCGACCATCCACGAGACGTCGCCCAGCCTCGGCGCCGACGAGCGTGAGGATCGAGCCCGACGTAGCCACCGAGCACGATCGGACGCAGCCCGCGACCCATCACGTAGAGCTCGTGGAGCGCCATCAAGCCGCCGACGAGGGCGATCGGCGAAGAGCCACCAGCCGCCGAGCCAGACGATCCCGAGGACGAGCGGCAGCAGCACGAGCGCGACTGCGATCCGCGACCAGAAGGCGCTCACCGGCCGCCGAACCGCCGGTCGCGGCGGCGAACGCCTCGAGCGCGGCCCGGAGATCCTCGCGCGCCGAAGTCGGGCCAGAGCGTGTCGGTGAAGACGAGCTCGGCGTAGGCCGTCTCCCAGAGCATGAAGTTCGAGATCCGGAACTCGCCCGAGGTGCGGATCAGGAGGTCGATCTCGGGAAGCTCGGGCGCGTAGAGTCGCGCCGCGAGCGCCGCCTCGTCGACCTCGTCGGGCGTGAGCCCGTCCTCGACGCAGCGGCGTGCGGCCTCGACGAGCTCCGCCCGACCGCCGTAGTCGAACGCGATCCAGAGGTTGCAGCGTGTCGAGACGGCCGGTCGCCTGCTCGAGCTCCTCCATCCGCTGCCGCAGCTCGGCGGGGACACGGTCGCGACGGCCGAGGAAGCGTGTGCGCACGCCCTGGCGCGCGAGGTCGGGGAGCTCCCTGTCGATCGTCTCGCCGAGGATCTCCATCAGCGCCGCCACCTCGTCCGGGGGGCGGGACCAGTTCTCGGTCGAGAAGGCGTAGACGGCGAGCGTGGTGACGCCGAGGTCGATCGCGGCCTCGACCGTGCGGCGGAGCGCCCGTGTTCCCTCGCGGTGCCCGGCCGCGACCGGCACGCCGCGGCCGGCGGCCCAGCGGCCGTTGCCGTCCATGATGATCGCGACGCGTGCGCGCCGACGCGCCGCCCGTCGGCCGCCGGTGGACGCGTCGTCTTCGCTGCCGTGCTCACGGTGAGAGGGAGGCTCGGAGCACCGTCCTACACCTCCATGATCTCGGCCTCTTTGTGCTTCAGGAGGTCGTCGAGCTTCTTGACGTGGTCGTCGGTGAGCTTCTGCACCTGGGCCTCCGCCCGCCGCTCCTCGTCGTCGCCGACGTCGCCGTTGCTTGACGAGCTCCTCGAGGTGCTTCATCACGTCGCGCCGGACGTTGCGGATCGCGACCTTGCCCTCCTCGGCGTAGCGCCGCACGACCTTGACGAGCTCCTTGCGCCGCTCCTCGGTGAGCGCGGGGATCGGCAGCCGGATGAGCTTTCCGTCGTTGGACGGCGTCAGCCCGAGGTCGGACTCCTGGATCGCCTTCTCGATCGCCTTGATCTGCGAGGCGTCGTAGGGCTGGATCGAGAGCAGGCGCGCCTCGGGGGCCGAGATCGTGGCCATGTTGCTGAGCGGCGTCGGCGTGCCGTAGTAGTCGATCGTGATCCGGTCGAGCAGCGCAGCCGACGCCCGGCCCGTGCGAACGCTGTTGAACTCCGTTCGCGTCGCGTCGATCGACTTGTCCATCCGCGACTCGCAGTCGGTCGAGAAAGTCCTCGATTGCCGCCAACTCAGGCCTCCTTCGGCGTCGCCACGATCGTGCCGATCCGCTCCCCGGAGGCGACGCGAGACGATGTTGCCCTCCGCGAGCTCGAAGACGTGGATCGGCACCTGGTTGTCCATGCACAGGGAGAGAGCGGTCGTGTCCATCACCCGCAGGCCGCGCTCGATCGCCTCGAGATGGGTGAGCTCGGGCAGGAAGCGCGCGCGTCCGGATCGGTGCGCGGGTCGCCGTCGTAGACGCCCTCGACGCCGTTCTTCGCCATCAGGATCGCTTCGGCGCCGATCTCGAGCGCGCGCAGCGCGGCTGCCGTGTCGGTCGTGAAGAACGGATTGCCCGTGCCCGGCCGCGAAGATCACGACGCGCCCCTTCTCGAGGTGGCGCATCGCGCGCCGCCGGATGTACGGCTCGGCGACCTCCGAGACGGCGATCGCCGACTGCACCCGCGTCTGCGACGCCGAGCTTCTCGAGCGCGTCCTGCAGGGCGAGCGCGTTCAGCAGCGTCGCGAGCATGCCGGCGTAGTCGGCCGTGGCTCGATCCATCCCGTCGGCCGCGGCCGCCATGCCGCGGTAGAAGTTGCCGCCCCCGACCACGATCGCGAGCTCGGTGCCGCCGCGCCGGACCTCGACCACCTCGCGGGCGATCGCCGACACCGTGTTCGGGTCGACGCCGTAGTCGCGGTCGCCCATCAGGCTCTCGCCCGAGAGCTTCAGCAGCACGCGGCCGAAACGGCGAGGCAGCGCCGACCGCGCGACTGCCCCACCGCGTCGTCGGGTTCGCGGATCACGAGCCCGCGACCGAGACCCGCTTGAAGCTCTTCAGCGTCGCTCCTGCCGCTGCGAGCGCGGCCCCGACCGTCTTCGACTGGTCGTGGATCCACGCCTGGTCGACGAGGACGCCACCGGGTGACGCCGCGAAGAAGCGCTTGCCGAGCATGCCGTCCACGATCTTCTCACGTGCGGCCTCCGGCTTCGAGAGCACCTCGTCGGAGTTGAGGTACACCTGCCGCTCGGCCTCGATCGCCTCGGGCGGGACGTCGTCGCGCGTCGCCCACTCGGGAGCGGCGAACGAGATGTGCATCGCGAGCTGCCGGGCCAGCGCCTCGTCGCCGCCGTCGAGATCGACGAGGACGCCGATCTTGTTGGCCGGCGGGTGCACGTACGCGGCGATCGTGCCGCCGTCGTCGTAGCGCTCGGCACCGGCGACGACGATGTTCTCGCCGAGCTTGCCCATCAGCGCGAGGCGCTCCTCGTCGAACGACGCCGCGGCGCGCGACGCCGTCCGTCGTGGACCGCGCGGAGCACGCGCTCGGCGAACGCCTGGAACTCGTCGTTCTTCGAGACCGGCTCCGTCTCGCAGCCGACGCCGACGATCGTGCCGGATGCCGCCCGTCGACGATCGCGCCGACGAGGCCCTCGGTCGTCGCGCGATCGGCCCGCTTGCCCGCCTGCGCCATGCCCTTCTCGCGCAGCAGCGTGCGGGCGGCGTCGAGGTCGCCGTCCGTTTCCTGCAGCGCTCGCTTGCAGTCCATCATCCCCGCGCCGGTGAGCTCACGAAGCTCCTTGACGAGGCCTGCGCTGATCTCTGTCACGCCGCTTCTCCTCTCAGTGAGAGACGAGGCGCGGAAGCGCCTTCGCCTGCTCGATCCAGTCGGTCACCTCGGCCGCGCTCGGCACCCGGCGAACGAGGCTCCGCGCCTCGTTCGTCTCGGCGAGCGCCGTGACGAGGTTGTCCACGTTGCGCTGCGCGAGCTCGGGCACCGAGTCGACTCCGGCTGCCTCGAGCAGCTCGGCGAACTCGCGGGCCGATGCCGTTCGACCCGCATCAGGTCGGCGTGGTTGACCCAGCGGAGCACGCGGACGGCGTCGATGCCCGTCTGCTCGCACGAGCGCCGACCGGCCTTCGCCGGTCGCGCCCTGCTCGAGCAGCGCCTCGATCGACGAGACGTCCGCCGCACGCAGCTTCTCGGCGTACGCCGGGCCGATGCCCTCGATCTCCTCGATGTCGCCCGTCCTCGCCGGCGCAGGCTCCTCGCGCCGCGAGCCTCCTCCGCGCCGGCCTCGGCGGCGGCTCCGCGGCGGCGGCCTCCGCGTCCGCCAGCGGCGGCTTCGGCGGCGGCAGCCTTGGCGGCGAAGTCCTTCGCCGACACCTTGCTCTGGCCGGCGGCGATGCCGTCGGCGAGCGCGCGCACGATCAGGGAGCACGAGCGGATGGCGTCATCGTTGCCCGGGATCACGAACTGGGCCTCGTCCGGGTCGCAGTTCGTGTCCACGAGCGCGATCACCGGCAGGTGCAGGCGCTGCGCCTCGCGGACGGCCAGCGCCTCCTTCTTCAGGTCGACGATGAAGATCGCGTCGGGCTGGCGCTTCATGTCGGCGACGCCGCCGAGGTTCGCCTCGAGCTTCTCGAGCTCGGCCTCCATCGTGATCCGCTCCTTCGCCGGCAGCAGGGCGAGCTGCCCGTCCGTCTTCAGGCGCCGGAGGTCGTGGAGGTAGGCGATCCGGTCGGAGATCGTGCGCCAGTTGGTGAGCAGGCCGCCGAGCCAGCGGTTCGACACGAACGGCATCCCGACGCGCGTCGCCTCGTCACGGACGGCGTCCTGGGCCTGCTTCTTCGTGCCGACGAACAGGATCGTGCCGCCGCGCTCGGCGATGTTGCGCGCGAAGTCGTAGGCGTCCTCGACGAGCTGCTGCGTCTGCTGCAGGTCGATGATGTAGATGCCGCCGCGCTCGGTGAAGATGAAACGCTTCATCTTCGGATTCCAGCGGCGTGTCTGGTGGCCGAAGTGAACTCCAGCCTCCAGTAGCTCCTTCATGGAGACGACTGCCAACGGGACCAGCCCCTTTCAACGTGGTTTCGGATGTACTGCTCCGGCGGGCCGGGACGGAACCGGGCTCCGATCGCGGAGCCGCGGCACCACCGCCCGGGCGCTGATCGCCGGTTGGATGGGACGGATAGATGGAACGTGAGCCGGCCATGGTACCGGACGCCTGGCGCGCGGCTCTAGCGGCTGCGCGCGAGCGTGCGAGCGCGGCGACGAGGTCGGCCGGAAGCTCGGACGTGACGTCGATCTCGGCCCGCGTCAGCGGGTGCGTGAACGCGAGCCGCCGCGCGTGCAGGAACTGGCGCTCGAGCCCGAGGTCGCCCGCGACGCCGTAGACGGGATCGCCGCTGACCGGCAGGCCGATCGCCTCGAGATGGACGCGGATCTGGTGCGTCCGACCCGTCTCGAGCCGGACGTCGAGGAGTGCGTGGCTGCGCATCGTCTCGCGCACCTCGAACCAGGTGACCGCCTCGCGCGGCGTCGGCGTGTCGAGCGAGTGGCGCGTGCGGTCGCGGCGGTCGCGGCCGATCGGCGCCTCGATCCGTCCCGGATGCCGACTGCGGCGCGCCCGCGGACGAGGGCGGCGTACGTTCGCTCGAGCTCGCGAGCGCGAATCATGCTCCTGCAGCAGCGCGTACGCCTCCGCCGAGCGCGCGACGACGAGCAGCCCCGAGGTGTCGCGGTCGAGGCGGTGCACGATCCCGGGCCGGTCGTCGTCGTCTCCTCCCTCGGCGCCGTGCTCGAGCAGGCCCTGGACGAGCGTGCCGGTGCGCGTCGAGCCGGCCGGATGGACGACGAGCCCGGCCGGCTTGTCGACCACGAGCAGGTGCTCGTCCTCCCACACGATCGGGATCGTCGATCGCCTCGGCCTGCGAGCGCGCGTCGCGCTCCGGGATCTCCGCCGTGACCTCCTCCCCGCCCTCGAGCCGGTAGCTCTTCGCCCGGCGCTCGCCGTCGACGAGCACCGCGCCGGCGGCGATCAGCCGCTCGGCGAGCGCGCGCGAGTCGAGCTCCGGGCGCTCGGCGAGGACGCGGTCGAGCCGGGCCCCGGCCTGGCTGCTCAGGAACGCGAAAGAGGAGCGGTGCCAAGGCGGGGGCTCGTTCGGTCGGACGCGACGAACGAGGCGAAGAGCAGCCCGACGCCGACGACGATGAAGGTGTCGGCGAGGTTGAACGCCGGCCAGTAGGCGAAGTCGAGGAAGTCGGTGACGTGGCCGAGCCGGACCCGATCGATCAGGTTCGCGATGCTGCCGCCGATCACGAGCCCGAGCGCGACCGGGAGCAGCGGGTGGCGCTGGGCCGTCCGGCCGAAGAACACGAGCATCGCGGCGACCGCGATGCCGCCGTGAGCAGGATCACGGCCGTCGTCGAGTCGGCGAAGAGGCCGAAGGCGATGCCGGAGTTCTGCACGTGGTGGATGCTGAACGGGCCGATCGAGGCCGACGGCGTCGCCGATCGGAAGCCGCACCGAGACGATCGACTTCGTCAGCTGGTCGGCGACGATCGCGGTGCCCGCGATCACGGCCAGGGCGACCCACTGCGCGGCGCCCGCGCCGAGCCGGCGCTCGGCGCTCGAGATCGGCTGCAGCGCGTTCGTCGACGAGCCGACCCGGACGTCGATCCGCCGCGGCGGATCGGTGCGGGCGGGCTCGCTCACCCGTGCTCCTGCCGGCGCTTGTCGTCCAGGCAGAGGATCGCGTACGGGACGGCGTCGAGCCGCTCCTCCGGGATCGCGGCGCCGCAGACGGCGCACGTCCCGTAGGTCCCGGCCTCGATGCGCGCCAGAGCGCCTCGTCGATCTCGGCGATGACGTTGTCGGCGTTCTCGCCGAGCGACTGGTCGACCTCGAGGTCGACGAGGTCGGAGGCGTGATCGGCGAGGTGCTGGTCGCCGGCGGCGGAGTTGATCTCGCCCTCACCCTCGTCGTCGGCCGCCAGGTCCGCGGCGGCCTGCAGGATCCGCTCGCGCAGCCGCAGCAGCTCCGCGCGCCGGAGCGCGAGATCGATGGTCATGACGGTCCCTTCTGGACGGCGGCGAGGCGCTGCTCCGCCTCTTCGAGCGTCGAGCCCGACGAGCTCGACGACCTTGTCGCGGGAGACGGCGCCGCTGACGATGCGCACGTCGGGCCGCCGCGAGCGTCGAGCGACGCCGCGAGCAGGTCGACGACCGAGGCGTTCGCGCGTCCTCGCTCCGGGGCGCGCCGCGACACGGAGCTTCCAGGCGTCGCCGTGGCGGCCGACGACGGCCGACCGGTCGGCGCCGGGCGAGACGCGGAGGTGGAGCCGGAGTCGACGGGGCTCCATCGCCCCAAGGATAGACGCGGCTACCCGGCGAGCTTCCGGATCCCCTCGGATTCCTCGTCGGCGGGTGGCAATCGCGACGCGGCTGCGCGTCTCGCGTGTTGCGGGTCGCAGCCCTGCCGACCAGTCGCGGCGCTCCCGCTCGGCGGCTCGCGGCGGCGGAGCGTCTGCGGTCGCCGTCGGTCGTCCTCGGCGGCCGGTCGTCCGGCGCGACTCCTCGACGACGGCGAGCGCCGAGCGGAGCAGCGCCTGGACGCGCCGCACGTCGCCCATCAGCTGTTCCTTCTCGGTGATCGCGTCGCGCAGGACCTTCCGCGCCTCGGCATTCGCCTCGGTCACGATCACGTCCGCCTCGCGGCGCGCGCTCTCCTTCAGATCCTGCGACGCGCGCTCGGCCGAGACGAGCGTCGAGCGGAGCAGGCCCTCGAGCTCGACGTGGCGCGTCACCTCGGTCTCGAGCTCCTCGACCCGCTCGACGAGCTGCGAGCGCTCGCGCCAGACCGCCTCGAAGCTGTCGGCGATGTCGTCCATCATCCGGTGGACGGCGGCCTTGCGGTATCCGAACAGGCCGCGCTTGAGCTGGATGTGCCGGATCTCGACGGGTGTGAGTGGCATGACGACTCCCTTCTTCTTCTACAGCAGGCGCCCGATCAGCCCGACCAGCAGACGCTGGACGACGACGAGCGTGATGACGGCGACGATCGGAGACAGATCGAGCGGGCCGATCGACGGCAACAGACGGCGAAAGATGCGGATGTAGGGCTCGCAGACGTCGTCGAGGAACCGTTGCACCCGGTGCAGCGCATAGGGCATCCGGATCCACGACGTGAGGACGTACGCGAGGATCAGGAGGATGTAGACCTAGAAGAACACCGACACGAACCGCTGCACGGACGACGCCGTGTCGGCGAGCACGAGAAACGAGTGTCGGCGGAGCCCACAGGCGGGCTTTCGGCGGCGGTGCGCGTTCCCTGCGGGCGACGCGAGCTCGTCTCCAGCGGCGGTCTCGAGGCGTCACGCCTGGTTGAAGAACCCGCCCTTGTCGAGCATCCGCGCGCGCTCCTCGGCCGAGACCTCGACGTTGCGCGGCGTCAGCAGGAAGACCTTGTCGGCGACGCGCTGCATGCTGCCGTTCAGCGCGTAGGTGAGGCCGCTCGCGAAGTCGATCAGCCGCTTCGAGAGCTCGTTGTCGGCGCTCTGCAGATTCAGGATCACCGGCACCGAGTCCTTGAACTTGTCGGCGATCTGCTGGGCGTCGTTGAAGCTGCGCGGCAGGACGAGGTGCACGCTCGCCTTGCCCGTGTCGGCCGAGCGCAAGCGGGTCGGGCGCGACGACCGCGACGACGACGCGACGGCGGCCGGGGCGGCCTCGACGCTCGCGCTGTCGTCCGTCCATCCGTCGGGCTCGCGCCGTCGCGGCAGCCGGCGGACGTTCTGCCGGGTCGACCGCGACCGGTACTCGCGCTCGAGCTCCTCCTGCGTCTCGAGACCGTCCTCGTCCCACTCCTCGTCCTCGGCGATGCCGAAGTAGACGAGTGTGCGGTTCCAGACGTCCGAGAAGCCCATGACGCGCGGGATGCTAGACGATCGGCTCAGACGACGATTCAGCGGCTGGAACAGCGTGCTCCCGACCCGGATCAGCGTCGCTCCCTCCTCGACTGCGACTCGCCAGTCCTGCGACGTCCCCATCGACAGCTCGGCGAGGCCGTGCTCGCGCGCCAGCCCGGCGAGGCGCCGGAACAGTCGGCCGGCTCGCCTCCGGATCGTCGGCGAACGGCGGCATCGTCATCAGGCCCGCGATCAGCGGGTAGCGCTCGACGTAGCCCTCGATCTCGCTCTCGTCCACCCCGCTCTTCGACGCCTCGCCGGCGAGGTTGACCTCGAGCAGCGACGGAATCGTCAGGCGGCGCGCGGCCGAGTCGGTATCGACGGCGTGGACGAGCTCGCAGATCTCGTTCACGACGCGTGCCTTGTTCGACTGCAGCGCGCCGATGAAGTGCCACCGGAACCGTCCCGCCGTGCAGCTCGTGCTTGCGCACCATGTCCTGCACGCGGTTCTCGCCGACCGTCTCGATCCCGGCCTGCAGCGAGGATGCCCATGTCCTCGGCGGAGACGTACTTCGTCGCGGCGACCACGGTGACGCCGCTCCCGCCGCCGCGCGGACTGCGCCGTATGCCTCGCGGATCGCGTCGGCGTTCATGCGAGCTCTCGCGCCGCTCGCTCGAGCAGCCAGGCACGCTCGTTGTGCGAAGGCTCGTCGACGACCTCGTCCAGCAGCACGTTCAGGGCCCGTCCGAGCAACCGGCCCTCGACGAACCCGATCTCCTGCAGATCGTCGCCCGTCACGGCGAGGTCGCGGACACGGTGCGGTTGGGAGCGCTCACGATCGACGAGCGCACGAAGCGCGGCGAGAGCCTGGGTCTCGGTCGCCGGCACGGGCTTGGCGCCGAGATCGGCAGCCTTGTGGTCGATCAGGTCGAATGCCAGCTCGACGCCGTTGCTTGCGAGGAAGCGACGCGCAAAGAGCGCGTCGACCGGCCCGTCGAGGTGGAATGCGTGGCCCGCGATGATGAGGACGACGTGGTGCTGGACGCTGGTCGGATAGCGAAGCCGCCTCAGGATGCGCCCCGCGAGGCGCGCTCCGAGCGAGGCGTGTTCGCTTCCGTTTGCCTCCGCCTCCGGCTTGCCGAGGTCGTGCAGGAGGCACGCGAGCCGTCACCGCGAGCGAGGCACCGGCCTCGGCGGCGTTCTGGACGACGGCGAAGATGTGCTCCTCGAGCGGCAGCGGCTGCCGCTCCGAATCGAGCCTGTAACCGATCGCTGCGGCGAATTCGGGAATCACCTGCGTCAGAGCTCCGGTGTCCCGGGCGAGCAGGAGCGCCCGTGCCGGGCTCGCGCCCGAGGAGCAGCTTCGAGAGCTCTCCGAGCCCATCTGCCTTGATCCCGCCTCCGATCCGCTCTGCCGAGACATGGGCCAGCCCGTGGACGTTCGCCTCCAGCTGGGCCCTAGTCTCGGGTGCGAGGTCGAAGCCGAGCTGCGACACGAACCGCAGCGCTCGGACGATGCGCAGCGGATCGTCTGCGAAGCTCGTCGAGCCGACGGTGCGGAGCTCGCGACGCTCGAGATCGGCGACGCCCCCGAATGGGTCGAGCAGGTCACCGCCGTCGAGCCGAATCGCCATCGCGTTGATCGTGAAGTCGCGTCGCGCCATGTCCTCTTCGAGCGCGATCGAGGCGTCGCTGACGATCGCGAAGTCCCGATGACCCGGTCCGGTCGAACGCTCGGCGCGCGGCGGCGTCAGCTCGATCCCGGCGGGAGCGAGACCGCGAATGCCATGGTCGCGTGGATAGAGCCGTACGCCGACGAGCTGGCCGTGCACCTCCATGTCCTCGACCCGGCCGTGCGGCGCGAGGAGCGCCTTGAGGCCATCCTGATCGACGCCAGGCACGAGGAAGTCCTCGTCGGCATGCGGGAGCCCGAGCAACTCGTCACGGACGGCGCCGCCGACGATGTACGCGTCGATGCCCAGGCTGCGGATGTAGCGTCGAATCTCCGTCGGCATGCGGGCGATTCTGCCCGTTCCGGGTGAGCAGTGGCATTTCTGCCGCCTCGGAGAGGAGGCATGCCGTTGCTCAGAGGTGGGCGACGGCCTCGATCTCGACGAGCGCCCCCGAGGGGAGCTTCGCCACCTCGAAGGTCGAGCGCGCCGGCGGGCGGGCGCCGACATGCCGTGCGTAGACGTCGTTCATCGCCGCGAAGTCACCCAGGTCCTGGAGGAAGACGCTCGTCTTGACGAGCTTGTCGAGCGAGCTGCCCGCTTCCTCGAGGATGGCAGACAGGTTCCGCAAGGCCTGCTCGGTCTGTGTCGCAACGTCGCCCTCGACTGCGGTGTCCCCCAGCTTGAGGCCGAGTTGACCGGCGACGAACACGAGCTCGCCGACGCGGATCGCCTGGTTGTAGGGGGCACCTTGGAACGGGGCCGGTGCCTTGTCGGTGCGGATGACCGTCTTCTCCATCGGTGGCTCCTATCGGGTTGCCGCATCGGCGAACGCGACGCCGAGCGCTTTGAAAATCGCTTCCAGCACGTGATCGGTGTTCTCGCCCTCCATCAGGCGAACGTGCAGCGTGAGCGCGGCCGCGTCTGCGAGGGACGCGAGGAACCGGGCCGCGAGATCGGTGCCGAGTCCGCCCGCGCCCGTGAGGTCTGCGTTCGACGCGACAAGCGCCCGGCCGGACGCCTCGACGACGACCATCGCGAGTGCCTCGGCCGACGGCATCACGCCCGTGCCGTGAGAGCCGGGAGGCAGCAGCGGGGCAACCGCACGTCCGAGTGCTGCTCCGGCGGCATCCACCTCGGCAATCGGTTCGTCGGGCTCGATCTCCAGCGCGAGGTCGAACCGGCCTGCGGTTGCGAGCTGCGTGAGCAGGTGGTCGAGCAGCGGAACGCCCGTCGCGACGTTCGCGAGCCCGCTTCCCGGTGCCAGCCGCGCGCCGCTCACAGCTCTACGCGCTCGATATCGGCGCCGAGCGCGCGGAGCCGTTCGTCGATCCGCTCGTAGCCGCGGTCGATCTGCCGGATGTTGCCGATGCTCGACTCGCCCTCGGCGCACAGTGCCGCGATCACCATTGCCATGCCGGCGCGGATGTCGGGGCTCTCCAGGCGCTGCCCGAAGAGCTGGGCAGGGCCCGTCACCACAGCCCGGTGTGGATCGCAGAGGATGATCCGAGCGCCCATCGAGACCAGCTTGTCGACGAAGAACAGCCGACTCTCGAACATCTTCTCGAACACCAGCACGGTGCCGGTCGCCTGGGTTGCCGCGACGACCGCGATCGACGTGAGGTCGGCGGGGAACGCCGGCCAGATCCCGCTCTCGATCTTCGGAATCTGCCCGCCGAGGTCGTCGACGATCCCGAGCCTCTGGCCGGGACGGACGTGCAGGGTCGACTCCCCCACCTCGAGCTCGATCCCGAGCTTCCGAAATGCGGGCATGATCGAGATCAGGTCGTCGGGCTGGACGTCCTCGATCGTGAGGTCGCCGTTGGTGACGGCGGCCAGCGCGGCGAAGCTTGCGACCTCGACATGCTCGGGCCCGATGCGATAGGCGCCGCCGCCGAGACGGTCGACGCCCTGAATGCGCAGCACGTTCGAGCCGATGCCCTCGATCGAGGCGCCGATCGAGACGAGAAAGCGGCAGAGATCCTGGATATGTGGCTCACACGCCGCGTGGCCGACGATCGTCTCGCCCTCGGCGAGCACGGCCGCCATGATCGCGTTCTCGGTCCCCATCACCGATGCCTCGTCGAGGTACATGCGCGTGCCGACGAGACGCTCGGCTCTGAGGTCGTAGGCGCCGTTGATCTCCATCGTCACGCCGAGCTCCGCGAACGCATGGATGTGGGTGTCGAGGCGCCGGCGGCCGATCACGTCTCCGCCGGGTGGGGGAACGACGGCGCGGCCGAAGCGGGCCAGCAAGGGGCCGGCGAGAAGGAACGAGGCTCGGATCTCGCGGCACAGGTCCGGGTCGAGCTCGGTCTTCGAGACGCCGGAGCTGTCGACACGAACGTCGTTCGGGCCCGTCCAGGACGCGTCGGCGCCGAGATCCGCGAGCAGCTCGACCATGATCTCGACGTCGCGGATCCGGGGCAGGTTGGAGAGGCGCACCTCGTCGGAGGCGAGCACGGTCGCGGCCAGGATCGGCAAGGCACCGTTCTTGTTCCCGGACGCACGAACGGTGCCGGAGAGCGGACGACCGCCCTGGATGACGAACGACTGCATGAGGCGGGCGCTATCGTACCCGTGCCGTGGACGTGACCCGAGACAACGCCTGGGCAACGCTGACCCGGTACACGAAGAGCGAGTCGCTGCTTCGCCATGCGCTGGCGGTCGAGGCATCGACACGGTGGTACGCGCGACACTTCGGTGAGGACGAGGAGCTGTGGGGCTGCACGGCCCTGCTGCACGACTTCGACTACGAGGTCCATCCCACGCTGGACAAGCACCCGCAGGACGGTGCGCCGATCCTGCGCGACGAGGGCTACCCCGAGGTGGTGATCGAGGCAGTCCTCTCGCACGCGGAGCATCTGGCGATCCCGCGCGACACCCAGCTCAAGCGGACGCTGTTCGCGTGCGACGAGCTTTCCGGCTTCATCCACGCCTGCGGGCTCGTCCGCCCGACCGGCCTCGAGGGCCTGGAGCCGAAATCGGTGCGGAAGAAGCTCAAGCAGCCCTCGTTCGCCGCGGGTGTGCACCGGGACGAGGTGTACGAGGGTGCGGAGCTCCTCGGTTTGGAACTGGACACGCACATCGCGAACGTCGTCGCGGCGCTGCAGCCGATCGCCGGCGAGCTCGGGCTGCCGACGCCCACCGCCTGACCGTCTCTCAGTCCCGCCACGGAACACGCACGACGGCCGGCAGGGCGGCGGCAAAGCGGGGGACGACACCGGCCGCCGGGCCGGGGGCCGGGGCGTCGGACACCCAGATCTCGGCTGCGATCTCGATGCCGGCTGCGTCGGCGAGCGTCGCGACACCGAACGAGACCGTCTCGCGCTCGGGCGCGTCCCAGAAGACCGTTGTCCCGCAGCTCGAGCAGCGGCCGCGACTCGCGCCGTACTCCGAGACGGCTGCACGGTCCCAGGCGATAGCCGAGGGGTCATCGATCACGAGATCGGGCCGGTGAGCCGCCGAGGCAGGCCACGGGCCTCCGGTCGCCGCCCGGCACGCAGAGCAGTGGCACACGATCACGTCGCGCACCGGCCCGTCGATCGCGTAACGCACGGCGCCGCACGGGCACGCGCCCTCGCGGCTCATGCCGGAAGGGCCGCCACGAGCCGATCGAGGTCGTCGACGGACGTCCACCAACCGCACGAGACCCGGATCAGTCCGGTTCCCGGGATCTCGCGCACGTGGACGCCGGCAGCGTAGAGGGACTGGACGAGGGCCGCGGCATCGCCGACCCCAGGGGAGCGCGGCGCATGGAATGCAACGAGCGTCGAGCGGGGTTCGGGAACCACGACCTCGACACGCGCCGCCAGCATCTCCCGGCACCGATCGGCAATGCTCGCGGCATGTTCGAAGCTCCAGGTGGGTCGGCGTGTCGATCGCCGCGAGCAGGCCGGAGAGAGATGAGGCCGGCCACCAGCTCGCCTCGAAGCGTGCGGCTCCGGGCCGGGGAACGAAGGCCCCGTCGCGCTCGTACCCGGCCTGGGAGAGGTAGCTCGGCGCCGCCACGCCCAAGCGATCGGGGTCGGCGACGACCAGCGCCCCGGTCGAGTCCGGGCCGCACAACCACTTCTGGCCCGAGATCGTGACGAAGTCGAGACCCGCGATGTCGACCGGAATCGCGCCCACCGACTGGGCGCCGTCGACGAGGACGGGGACGCCCGTGGCCTCGCGCAGTTCCCGCACCGGTAGGACACGACCCGTCGTCCAGAGCACCTGGGAGAGCGCCAGGAGGCGCGTGCGCGACGTCACGGCTGCTCGAATCGCCTCGGGCTCCGGGTCGACGACGACGACCCTCGCACCCGAGGCGTGCAGCGGGCCGAGTAGGCCGAAATGCTCGTCGGTCGTGGTCACGATCTCGTCGCCCGACTGCAGGCCGAGGCCGGCGAGGACGATGTTGCACCCGGCCGTGGTACTCGCTGTGAGCCCGACCTGTTGCGGGTCGGCGGAGACGAGCGACGCGAGGCGCGTGCGCGCCGCCTCCCGCAGATCCATCACGCGCGCGAAGTGCGACAGGCCGCTGCGGCCGGCTGTGACGTCGCGCTCGAGTTCGGCAGCGCATGGCGTCGTAGGTCGCGCTGGCGATCGGCCCGAAGGTGCCTGCGTTGAGGTAGGCGATCCGATCCAGGACGGGGAACTGGGCCCGCGCCTCGGCGAGCGTCATCCGACGATCCGCTCCACCGGTGGGTGATCCGAGAGCACGCGCCCATTCTGCACGCGGCGTTCGCGCGGCCACACGACCAGAGGCCCGTGCCGGAGCGCCGGCGACGAGGACGTGGTCGATTCCGGGGCCACCGTTGGCGTAGCCGGGCACCGAAGGGTCTCGGAGGTTCAGGTCGCCGGCGAGAATGCGGGGCTCAGCCGGTGCCGGCGAGCGCGTCGAGGAACGCCCGCGCCCGGTCGAGCTCGGCCGCGATGATGGACGGTGTGCCCGGCACATTCGTGGCGTGCAGGTTCGCGATCACCCCGATCCCGCCGACGCGGACGGCATGCACGACCCTCCGCTCCCGACCGTGATCGCTGATCTGGGCGCCACCGAGATCCTCGGAACCGAGAGAGCGATCGACGAGGATGGCATTCGCCTGCCCCGCGAGGCGGGACCGGAACCGCCCTTGGTGCAGCCGCGTGACCCATGCGCTGACGGCCGCAGGAGGCCGGGCCCGGCGGGCGACGAGCGAGTGGACGCGCATGGCGCTCCAGGGCCCGAGCTCGGACAGCGCCCAGACGGGTACTTCTTGCAGGCAGAGGATCGCCGGACGATCGCGGGTCGCGAGCTCCACCATCTCGCGCAGGTGCCCACGACGCGTGGGCGGGACGGTGTTGCCGTGGAAGACGTTCCAGCTGCGGATCGTGGCCTGCGAGATCGGATCCCCCCTCGACGAAGGTATCACTGCTCCGCATCCAGGCCGGCGCGGTACGAGCAGGTCGTCCCGGTCGGGCGCCAACGGGTGCTCACCTACGCTAGGCGCTCATGCGCATCACCCTCGCCGATCCCCCCGCCTACACGCCGGCGTACGACCACGCCCTCGCCGCAGCGCTCGCCCGGCAGGGCGCCGACGTGCGCCTCCTGACGTCCCGATTCCGCTACGGCGCGGTGCCCGCGGCGAGCGGATACGTCCTGGACGACAGCCTCTACCGGGTCTCGTCGCGGATCGGCTCGAGAGCCCGACGGCTCGCCGCGAAGGGCGCTCGAGCATCCTCTCGCGCTCTGCCCGGCACGCGCTCGCGGACTGCGACGTCCTCCACCTGCAGTGGGTTGCGGCGCCGGACGCAGACGCCTGGCTCCTGCACGCGCGCGCGCCCGCTCGTCTTCACGGCGCACGACCTCCTGCCCCGGCGCACGGCCCGTCACACGCGCACGTGGAAGCGCCTCTTCGGCCGCTTCGACCGGATCGTCACGCACAGCGAGCGCGGGCGGCGGGCACTCTCGCTGCGTTCGGCGTGCCCGACGCGAAGCTGCGCGTCATCCCGCACCCGGCCTTCCGCAGCGAGCCCGAGCGCGAGGACGACGGTCGCACCGTCCTCGCGCTCGGCGTGATCCGGCCGTACAAGGGCCTCCCCGACGCCGTCGAGGCCGTGCTCGGCGTCCCGGAGGCGCGGCTCCTCGTCGCCGGCGACCCGCGGATCCCGCTCGACGGGCTCCGGCGAGCCGCGGGCGACCGCGCCGAATGGCGGCTCGGCTATCTCGAGCGAGGACGAGATCGCGCGCGCGCTCGGCGCCGCGACCGTCGCGGTCTTTCCCTACCGAGCCGAGCTCGACCAGTCCGGCGCCCTGCTGCAGGCGATCGGAGCAGGCGTCCCGGCCGTCGTCTACGACGTCGGCGGCCTGGGCGAGATCGTCGCCGCATTCGGAGCCGGCCGGGTCGTGCCGCCCGGGGACGTCGACGGCGCTACAGCGGGCACTACGCGAGCTGCTCGACGACCCGGACGCGCTCGCCGAGGCCCGCGCCGGCGCCGACCGCGCACGCGCGGCGCTGACCTGGGACGCGCGCCGCCGCCGCCCATCGTCGCGCTCTACGAGGAGCTCGGATGAGGTTCGGCCGGCAGTGGCCGCTTCCACGAGCTCGTGGAACGGCAGCTCGACCTGTTCGCGACCGACGACGCCGAGTCTGCTCGCAGAGGCGGCCGAGGCCGAAGCCGCCTGGAACGCCGCGCTCTGCAGAGGACGCCGAGGAGGCCTACGGCGACTATCAGCTCGTCGTCGACGCGATCGCCGACCGGCTGCTCGACATCCGCGAGTCGTACGCGCGGTCGCTCGACGACGACGCGGCGTCCGAGTACAGCGCCGCGTTCACGCGGGGCGCGACCCGGCGCTACCGCCGCTACGCGACGCTGCTCGCGGATCTCGACGAGTCGTGACGCGGTGACCGGTGCGGCCTGACGGCGCCCGAGTCGCTCAGGTCCGGCTGGTCTGGCTCGAGCCGCGAAGGCGCTCGTCGGCGAGTCTCGCGGCGTCAGGCAGCGGGCCAGCTTGAGATGCACGGATGCTTCGGCCGCGCGGCCCTGCTTGCAGCAGCGAGCGCCCGAGCGCGTAGTGCGCGTAGTCGTCGACGGGCGAGAGCTCGAGCACCTTGCGGAACTCGCGCTCGGCCGCCTGCCAGTCGGTGATCCTGAAGTAGGCGATCCCCAGTGCCTCGCGGATCGACGCCTTCTCGGGCTCGAGCCGCCGGGCCTTCTCGAGCGGCACGGTCGCCTGTGCGGCCATGCCCTCGCGCAGTCGCGCCCTGCCCAACTGGTACAGGTCGTACGCCTCGCTCATCTCCATATCGTGCCGATTCCGTCAACCACTGCGGAGTCGATCGCACGGCGAGAATCCCCTGATCCTCCGCCCCTGCCCGAGGACCGTCGCGGGGGCGAACGCAGCGCGAATGCGTCGCTAGAGCAGCGGCGACGCCCGCAACGATTCCGGTACCGCAGAGCTCTCCATCACGCTCTCGAGCAGCCGCTCGATCTCGTCGAGGACGGCGCCGCGATCACCGGCTTCGGCGCCCGCGGCACGAGCCGGTCGCCGTCGGCGGTGATCGAGCGTGACCTCGTTGTCGAGGCTGTCGAACCCGATGTCGGCTCGCGTCCCACGTCGTTGTAGACGACGAGATCGACGTTCTTGTCGCGCAGCATCGCCCGCTTCCGCTCGAGCCCGGCGTCGCCGTGCTCGGCCCCGAACGCGACGAGCACCTGCGCCTGGCCGCCGCGCCGGCCGAGCGCCTGGGCGATGTCCGTCGTCGGCGCGAGCTCGAGGTGCCACGGCGCCCCGTCCTTGGCGCGCTTCCCGTCGGTCGTCGCGGCTGCGCGGTAGTCGGCGACGGCTGCCGCCATCACGATCACGTCGGCGTCGGCGCGGGCCAGCGCCTCGCGCTCGAGATCGGCCGCCGTCGGCGTCGGACGACTCCACGCCGGCGCGGCGCGCGCGGTGGCGACGTTCGCGGCGAGCAGCGTCACGTGGGCGCCGCGCCGCCGCGCCTCGTCGGCGAGCGCGATCCCCATCCGGCCGGACGAGCGGTTGCCGATGAAGCGGACGGAGTCGATCGGCTCGCGTGTGCCGCCCGCGGTGACGACGACGTGCCTGTCCTGCGAGCAGGCGCCGGATTGCCGGAGCAGGGCCTCGGCCCGGGCGACGATCTCGGCCGGCTCGGCCATCCGGCCGACGCCGACCTCACCCTCCGCCAGCTCGCCGCTGCCGGCCCGACGACCTCGACGCCGCGAGCGAGCGAGCAGCGCGTGGTTCGCCTGGGTCGCCGGGTGCTCCCACATGCGCGTGTTCATGGCCGGCGCGACGAGCATCGGGCCGTCGTGGGCGAGCACGGCCTCGGTGAGGACGTCGTCCGCGAGGCCGTGCGCGAGGCGCGCCATCGTGTGGGCCGTCAGCGGCGCGACGACGATCAGGTCGGCGCGCTGCAGGTGGGGATACGGGTCGGTGGGCTGCTCGCTTGCGGGCGAGCGCGTAGAACGTCTCGGCGGCGACGAATCGCTCGGCGCCGCGTGTCGGCATCGGCAGCACGTCGTGGCCCGCACCGACGAGCAGACGAATGATCTCGCACGCCTTGTAGGCGGCGATGCCGCCGGTGATGCCGAGGACGATCCGCGCCACGGCAGTAGTGTGCCGGTTGCGCGCGGATGAGGAGAGGCGACGGGCGGGCTTACTCGGGGTACGCGTAGGCGATTTTCGCCTGCGCGACCTCTTCCATCGCCATCGTCAGGTAGTTCTTCGACCGCGACTCGATCAACGGCGGCGGCGCCTCGTCGAAGCCCATGCCCTCACCGAGCTGGTGGTGATAGCTGTTGATCTGGCGGGCCCGCTTGGCGGCCACGATCACGAGCGCGTAACGCGAGTCGACGTGCTCGAGCAGATCATCGATGCGAGGTTCGATCATGAGGGAGCCATGGTAGCTGCGAACTCGAGCTCCTGCTCGACGATGGCGCACAGCGTGCCCGTCGCCCGGCCGACGTCGTCGTTGCGCACCATGTAGCGGAAGTCGTGCGCCTGTTCGAGCTGGATGCGGGCGAGCTCGATCCGGTCGCCGATCTCCCCCGTCGACTCCGTGGCCCGGTCGCGCAGCCGGCGCTCGAGCTCCTCGACCGGCGCCGCGATGAAGAGCGTGACGCTCCCCGGCACGTCCGCCTGCACCTGGAGCGCACCGTCGAGCTCGAGCTCGAGCACGCAGACCCGACCCTCGTCCGCGACCCGTTGCATCTCCGAGCGCAGCGTGCCGTACCGCTTGCCCGAGACGTACTTCACGTGCTCGAGAAAGTCGCCCTCTCGATCCGTGCGACGAACTCGTCTCGTCAGGAAGTGGTACTCGACGCCGTCGGTCTCGCCGGGCCGCTGCGGCCGGGTCGTCGCGGAGATCGCGACCTCCAGGATCGGGCACCCGCTCGACGAGCGCCTTGATCAGCGTGCCCTTGCCGGCGCCGGACGGGCCGGTGATGACGAACACGGGGGCGTTACGCACGCACGCTCTACCGGTTGAACAGCGATACGAGCTCCGCGCGCTGCCGCTCGGAGAGGCCGCCGACGGTCTTCGACTGGCTGATCCTGCACTGGTTCAGCAGTCGCGCCGCCTTGACGCGGCCGAACTTGGGAACAGCCATGAGCATGTCGAACACCTTGGCGGTCGAGACGTATTCGGGCGGGTCGAGCAGTACGCCCTCGATCTGGACGGTGCCGTCTTTCAGGTCCTTCTTGAGCTGTGCCCGCCGCACGCGGATGTCGTTCGCACGCTTCAGTGCCTCCATCCTCTGGTCGAGCGACCGGGCTGGTGCTTGTGCCTGAATCTTGGACGCGACCATGAGCGGACGAGTCTAGCAATCCGGCAGGCGGGGTCAAGCCGAACTGTTTTTGCCGTTTTGCAGGGATTTTTTACTGATAACCATTGGCAATTGCACGCGCGTCGAGCGGATCGGCGAACCCGCGTGCCGTGGCTTCCTCGTGCAGCTCGATCCGAATGCGGCTCGGCGCAGCCGGATCAGCGAACAGTACGGTGCCAATCGAGACAACGCTTGCACCCACGGCAATGAGCTCGAGGGCGTCGATTCCGGTGCGGACACCGCCCATGCCGACGATGGGCACATCGACCGCTCGCGCGCAGGCCGAGACGCACGCGAGCGCCACCGGCTTGAGCGCCGGCCCCGAGTAGCCGCCCATCCCGCGGGCAAGCTTTGGCCGTAGCGTGAGGGGCTCGAGAGCCAGCCCACGGATCGTGTTGACGAGCGAGAGGCCGTCTGCTCCGGCCGCGACGACCGCCCTGGCCGACTCGGCGATATCCCAGGTCGCAGGTGACAACTTCGCGTAGAGCGGCTTCGACGTGCGGGAGCGGCAGCCGGCGACGATCTGCGCCGACGACTCCGGCGCCTCTTCGACGTTCGGGCACGAGAGGTTCAGCTCGATCACCTCGACCTCCGGACGCTCGTCGAGGCGCTCGCAGATGCCGGCGTAGTCGCCCGCCGAGAAACCACCGACCGAAACCCAGACACGGAGCCCCTGGGCGGCGAGGGTCGGCAGCGTCCCGGCCAGGAACGCCTCGATGCCCGGGCCCTTGCAACCCGATCGAGTTGAGCATCCCCGACTCGGTCTCCGCAATCCTGACGGGCGCGTTCCCCTCACGCGGCTCCGGGGTGATGGTCTTCGTCACGAACGCGTCCAGCTGCGCCGCCACGCCCGGCGCGGTGAGCGCATCGAGGCAGCCACTCGCGTTGACGAGCGTGACGGTCATGCCGCTCGGAGCACCGGCCCCGCGACGCAGAGCCGCTGCAGGCGCCCGTCGATCTCGACCACGCATCCGTAGCAGGCTCCGTATCCGCAGGCCATCGGGGCCTCCCACGCGAGCTGGGCCTGCGGCGCGAGGCGGCGCACGGCCTCGAGCATCGGCTCCGGCCCGCACGCGAGCACCTCACCCGGCACGTCGGGAAGCAGGGCTGTCACGAAGGTGGGCTCGAGCACCACCTCCGCACCGGGAACGAGCGCGGCCGCCTCGGCATGGTGTGACGAGCGAAAGCCCAGGATCGCCCTCGGCGCTCGCAGCACCTGCGCGACGTACGGGAACGGCGCCACGCCGATGCCACCGCCGACGATGAGCGGATCCGACACGCCGAGGTCGAACCCGTTTCCGAGCGGGCCGAGGACGCGGAGCGTGTCCCCCACCCCGAGGCTGCAGAGCGTCCGCGTACCGGGACCGATCGGGTCGATCAGAAAACCGAGCTCGCCCGCGTCGCGCGAGACAGAGCGACATCGGACGGGGCAACACGTGCCCCGGCGGGAGCAACATGAAGAACTGGCCGGGGACACCGGGCTCGATCGGCCCCGCAGCGCATCCGCAGCAACGTGTAGGGCCCGATCTGCTCGGTCCCGCTGACCTTCAGGTTCGCCCCGTCGACGCCGAGCACGGCTCCGGTCACGAACCGGTTCCGATCCGCTCCTGCAGCGAGAGGGCGGTCTCGGCACGCGCGTTCGCGATCGCGTGGACGGCGGCCGCGGCCCCCGAGATCGTGGTGATGCACGGCACACGGGCGCTCAGGGCAGCCTCGCGGATGCGGTATCCGTCCGCGCGCGCCCCTGAGCCCTGCGGGGTGTTGATGATCAGGTCGCAGCGGCCGTCGCGGATCAGGTCCACGACCGTCTGCTCGTCGATGTCGGCATCGGCCACCTTCGCGATCTCCGCCGACCTCGAGCCCGGCAGCGCCGAGCGTGCGAGCTGTTCCGATCGTTGCGACGAGCTCGAAGCCGAGCCCTGCCAACGCTGCGGCGATCGAGACGACGCTCGGCTTGTCGCTGTCGTTGACCGAGAGGAACGCGATCCCCGAGGCCGGCAGCGGACGTCCGGCCGCACGCTCGGCCTTCGCGAACGCGGTCGGCAGGTCGGAGGCGCTCGCCATCACCTCCCCCGTCGAGCGCATCTCTGGGCCGAGCACGGGGTCGGCGCCCGGGAAGCGTGCGAACGGCAGCACGGCGGCCTTGACGCTGACCTGCTGCGGCCGCGGCGTCGGCAGGTCGAGCTCGCGCAGCTTCTGGCCGGAGGCGAGCTTGCAGGCAGCTTCGACGAGGTTGATCCCGATCGCCTTCGACGCGAACGGGACCGTCCGCGAGGCCCGGGGGTTCGCCTCCAGGACGTAGACCGTCGAGTCGGCAATCGCCAGCTGGACGTTCAGAAGCCCGACCACGCCGAGGGCGGGCGCGAGCCGCTTGACGATGTGCTCGACCTCGAGCGCGTTCGCGAGCGTGAGCGACTGCGCCGGGCAGCACGCAGGCGGAGTCCCCGGAATGGACGCCCGCTTCCTCGACGTGCTGCATGACGGCGGCGATGTACACCTCCTCGCCGTCACAGAGCGCATCGACGTCGATCTCGACCGCATTCTCGACGAACCTGTCGAGCAGCACCGAGCCAGACACCGCAGCTCATCGCCTCGCGCAGCTGCACATCGTCGTAACACACACGCATCGCACGCCCGCCGAGGACGTACGAGGGCCGGACGAGCACCGGATAGCCGATCTCGGCCGCGGCCTCGAGCGCCTGGTCGGCCCCCTCGACGGTCGCCCACGGCGGGCACCGGATGCCGATCTCGTCCGCCAGGGCTCCGAAGAGCTCCCTGTCCTCGGCGAGATCGATCGCGGCGAGCGGCGTGCCCATGATCTCGTACCCGGCGGCCTCGATGTGCCGGGCGAGCCGGAGGGGAGTCTGGCCGCCGAACTGGGTCACCACGCCCTCCGGCCGCTCGCGGTCGAGGACGGCGAGCACCTCCTCGGGCGAGAGCGGCTCGAAGTAGAGGCGGTCGGAGGTGTCGTAGTCCGTCGAGACGGTCTCCGGGTTGCAGTTGATCATCACCGCCTCGTAGCCGAGCGCGCGGAACGTCTGCACGGCGTGAACACAGCAGTAGTCGAACTCGATCCCCTGGCCGATCCGGTTCGGGCCGGACCCGATGATGACGACGCGCGGCTTCGTCGCCGGTGGCAGCGCCTCGTCCTCCTCGCCCCAGGTCGAGTAGTAGTAGTTCGAGCCGGCCTCGACCTCGCCGGCGCACGAGTCGACCCTGCGATACGAGGGCCTGATCCCCTTCGCGTAGCGGACGCGACGCACATCGTCACCGCTCGTGCCCCAGGCGGCCCCGATCGAGTCGTCCCCCCACCCCGCGCGCTTGGCGCGCAGGATGTCCAACGAGGCGAGCTCGCGGCGGGCATGGGCGAGCTGCTCCTTGAACCACGGATGGACGCCGTCCGGGATGTCGTCCACCGTCGCCCACGGCGTCGCGGATCCGGGATCGAGCTCGCGTGAGCCGAAGGCCTTGAGGAACGCCTCCGTGAACGTGCGGCCGATGCCCATCGACTCGCCGACCGACTTCATCTGGGTACCGAGCGTCGCATCGGCGCCCGGGAACTTCTCGAACGCGAACCGGGGGAACTTGACGACGACGTAGTCGAGAGTCGGCTCGAAGCTCGCAGGCGTCGTCTTCGTGAGGTCGTTCGGGATCTCGTCCAGCGTGTAGCCGACGGCGAGCTTGGCGGCGACCTTCGCGATCGGGTAGCCGGTCGCCTTCGAGGCGAGGGCCGAGGAGCGCGACACGCGGGGGTTCATCTCGATCACGCGGATCTCGCCCGTCTCGCGGCTGCGGGCAAATTGGATGTTCGAGCCACCGGTCTCGACGCCGACCGCGCGGATGATCGCCACCGAGGCGTCGCGCAGCTCCTGGTAGGCCTCGTCGGAGAGCGTCATCTGCGGCGCGACCGTGACGGAGTCTCCCGTGTGGACGCCCATCGGGTCGAGGTTCTCGATCGAGCACACGATGACGACGTTGTCGTTCAGATCTCGGATCACCTCGAGCTCGAACTCGTCCCAGCCACGGACGGACTCCTCGACGAGCACCTGTGTTATCGGGCTCTCGCGCAGGCCCCGCTCGACGATTGTGCGCAGCTCCGCGTCGGTCTCTGCGAACCCGCCCCCATGGCCGCCGAGGGTGAAGGCCGGACGAACGACCGCAGGGGCGGCGATCACTCCCAGCTGGTCGACCGAGGTGACGATCTGCGAGCGCGGTGTGCGCAGCCCACAGCTCTCGACCGCGTCGCGGAACAGGGATCTGTCCTCGGCGCGCCGGATTACGTCGACACGCGCACCCAGCAACTCGACCCCCAGCTCCTCCAGTACGCCGGCTTCCGAGAGCTCGATCGCGAGGTTGAGAGCGGTCTGGCCACCGAGTGTCGGCAGGATCGCGTCGGGCCGCTCCCGTCGGAGGACGTCTGCGACGCCCTGGACGTCGAGGGGCTCGATGTAGGTGCGATCGGCGAACCCGGGGTCGGTCATGATCGTGGCCGGGTTCGAGTTGACGACGATCGTGCGGAACCCGTCCTCACGCAAGACCTTGAGCGCCTGGCAGCCGGAGTAGTCGAACTCGCAGGCCTGGCCGATCACGATCGGGCCCGATCCGATCAGGCAGATGGACGAGATGTCTGTGCGCCGCGGCATCAGGCAGGCACCAGGCCGTCGACCCAGCCCTCGAGGATCGGCCAGGCATCGTGCGTGCCAGGCCCTGCCTCCGGATGGAACTGCACGGAGCGGGCGTTGAGCTCCGGGTAATCGAAACCCTCGACGGTGCCGTCGTAGAGCGAGACGTAGGTCGCAGCCCGGTCTTCGGTCGCAGCGACGGCGAAGCCGTGGTTCTGGCTCGTCACGAGGACGCGGCCCGTCGCACGCTCGAGCACGGGGTGGTTGGCGCCGCGGTGGCCGAACGGCAGCTTGTAGGTGGCGTGCCCGGTCGCGAGCCCGAGCAGCTGGTGACCGAGGCAGATACCGAGGACGCTCGTACGGCCGAGGAGCCCGCGAATCGCCTCGACCTCGGCCACCAGCGGCTCCGGATCGCCCGGCCCGTTCGAGAGGAGGACACCGTCGAACCCGGCGAGCTCGTCCGGAGCGGCCGCGTGTGGGAAGACGGTCACCGCGGCTCCGGCGTCTCGCAGCCGGCGCATGATCGAGGTCTTGGCACCGTAGTCAACGACCGCCACGCGCACGCGCCCCTCGGTGTTGAAGACTGCCGGCTCGACTGACGAGACGGCCGACACGAGCGCCTGGCCCTCCATCACCGGCTGCTCCCGGATCAACTCCACCGTCGCGCCTGCACTGGAGGCCGCACCGTCCGCGACAACGGCGGCGCGCATCGATCCTGCCTCCCGGATCCGCAGCACGAGCTTGCGGGTATCGATGTCCTCGAGCGCGACGATCCCGTGAGACGCGAGCCAGCCAGCCCACGCAGCGCCTCCGCAGCGACGCATCAGAACGGCCTTGACCCATGGCTGCGGCGACTCGAGACGCGCCTCGGCGACGCCGTAGTTCCCGATCATGGGAGCGGTGAACGCAACGAGTTGCCCTGCGAAGCTCGGGTCGGTCACGGTCTCTTGGTAGCCGGTCATCGCGGTCGTGAATACCGCCTCGCCGAATGCCGCACCGGGCGCGGCGACGGAGCGGCCGGGGAAGATCGTGCCGTCCTCGAGGGCGAGGTAGCCGGCGCTCATGCGGCGTGCACCACACGGCCTCCGGCAACCGTCTTGACGATCGTTCCCCTGAGCGTCTCCCCGAGGAGCCACGAATTCGTCGACCGCGAGTGGAACCGGTCCTCTGTGACGCGCCATGAGGCATCGAGGTCGAGCAGCACGAGATTCGCCGGCTCCCCCACGTCGATCCGCGGCACGGGCAGCCCGAAGATGCGTGCCGGTGCTGCGGACATGCATTCGAGGACGAGTTCGAGCTCGAGCTCGCCGGGCTCGACGAGATAGGTGAAAAGCGATGCAAATGCGGTTTCGAGGCCCGTGACGCCGAACGGTGCCTCTTCGAAGGGAGCGTCCTTCTCGTGTCGCGCGTGCGGTGCGTGATCGGTCGCGATGCATGCGATCGTGCCGTCTCGCAGGCCGTCGAGCAGCGACTGCCGGTCGTCCTCCGAGCGAAGCGGTGGGTTCATCTTCCGGTTGGTGTCGAGTGTGCGCACGGTGTCGTCGGTCAGGCAGAGGTGATGGGGCGAGACCTCGGCGGTCACGGCAACGCCGCGTCCCTGCGCTGCACGTACGGCGGCAACGGACTCCCGCGCCGAGAGATGCATTATATGCAGAGGACGCTGCTCATATGCAGCTAAGCTGCAGTCACGCTCGATCATCACGGACTCCGCGACCGCCGGCCAGCCCGCCAACCCGAGCGCCGCGGAGACAGCGCCCTCGTGCATCTGCCCGTCCCGGGAGAGCGTCGGCTCCTCCTCGTGGAGCGCCAGGATCCTTGCGGTCACGGCGCTGTACTGGAGCGCGCGGCGCATCAGGCCCGCCGAGACGACCGGATGGCCGTCGTCGGTGAAGCCTGCTGCTCCCAGCCGCGCGAGCTCTGCCATCTCGGTGAGCTCCTCACCCCGGAGGTCCTTCGAGATCGACGCCATGAACCCGGTCGGGATCGCCGCGTCCTCGCGTGCCTGCTCGATCAGCGCCCCCAGCACGGCGGCCGAATCGACCACGGGGTCCGTGTTGGGCATCGCCAGGATCGCGCAGTAACCGCCTGCCGCAGCAGCCGCTGTCCCTGATCCGATCGTCTCCTCGTCCTCCCTGCCGGGAACGCGAAGGTGGACGTGGGGATCGACGAACGCCGGCGCCAGCACGAGCCCACGCGCCGCCTCGGACGCCGGCTCGAGCGCAGTGATGACGCCGTCCTCGATCGTGACGTCGAAAGCGCCGTCGACCCCGCTGCTGCGGTCGATCACGCGCGCCCCTCGAATCGTCAGGCTGTCGCCGGGGGCTTCCGGCCAGAACAGCGTCATGCGACCTCCAACGCGGGCCCGCCTTCGGCCGGCCGACCGGTGAGGAGGTCGTACAGCACAGCCATGCGCACGACGAGGCCCGACCGAACCTGCTCGGTGATCAGTGAGACGTCCGAGTCGGCCACCCTGGGATCGATCTCGACTCCGCGGTTCATCGGTCCCGGGTGCATCACGAGCTGGCCCGGTCGCAGCCTGCCCGGCGTGATCCCCCACTCCGTCGCGTACTCGCGCAGCGAGGGAACGTAGGCGGCACCTGCGAGCATTCGCTCCTGCTGCATCCGAAGGACGTAGACGACGTCCGCGCAGCCGATGTCGCCGATCGCCGAGCTGACCTCGCAGCCGAGCTGCTCGATTCCGCGCGGCACGAGCGTCGGCGGCCCGACCAGTGTCGTCCGAGCGCCGACGAGCGCGAGCGCCTCGATCAGTGAGCGCGCCACGCGGGAGTGCAGCACGTCGCCGACGATGGCGACGTGGAGGCCCTCGAGCCGCCCCAGCGCCTCACGCATCGTGTAGAGGTCGAGCAGCGCCTGGGTCGGATGCTGGTGCTTCCCATCACCCGCGTTGACGACATGCGCGCTCGTCGCCTCGGCGACGAGCTGAGGGGCCCCGATGTGCGGATGTCGGATCACGATCACGTCCGGGTCGTACGCGGCGAGCGTCAGAGCCGTGTCCTTGAGTGACTCTCCCTTGTCGACGGAGGAACCGGCCGAGCGCACGGCCATCGTGTCGGCCGACAGGCGCTTGGCGGCGAGATCGAAGCTCGACAGGGTGCGCGTGGAGGACTCGTAGAAGAGGTTGACGACGAGGCGGCCCCGCAGGGCGGGAAGCTTCTTGACCTCGCGATCGAGGGAGCGGGCGATCGTGCCGGCGGTTCCCAGCAGGCGCTCGATCCCGGCGCGGTCGAGGTCCGAGACGCCGAGCAGGTGTCGCCGGGTCGTCGTCAGGGCCCCCGTCTGCGCGGTCGTGGGGATCTGGACGGTGCCGGTCATGCCCTGCTCCCGTTCCCGGCGAGCAGCACGACCCGGTCGCCCTCGTCGGTCTCGCCGAGCTCGACCCGCACGCGCTCGGACAGCGACGTGGGAATGTTCTTCCCGACGTAGTCCGGACGGATCGGGAGCTCGCGGTGCCCACGATCCACGAGCACGGCGAGTTGCACCCGCGCGGGACGGCCGTATTCGAGCAGCGCGTCGATCGCGGCACGAATCGTGCGACCGGTGAAGAGGACGTCGTCGACCAGCACGACGGTCTTGCCCTCGAGAGGAAAGTCGAGCTCGGTCCCCCGGACGACCGGCTGGGGATGCAACGGAGCGCCGCCACCACGAACCAGCACGTCGTCTCGGTGGAAGGTGATGTCGACGGCGCCGATCTGGACGGGCACGCCGGACCGCTCGGCGACGAGGGTGCGAAGCCTGTGCGCGATCGGGACACCGCGCGTGTGGATGCCGACCAGCGCGACGTCATCCAGGTCGGCATTGCGCTCGATCAGCTCGTACGCCATGCGGGAGAGGGTGCGCTCGAGCGCGGCCGCATCGAGGAGAACTTTCGGCGCCTGTCGGCCCGGGACGTGCGTCGTCATCGTGCTCCTTTCCGGCCTCGCTGAGCCGGTTTAAAGGGTCGTCCGGCAGTGTAGTCGGCCCGTCCGACGGAGGTCCGACGAGACCCGAAGGCTACGCCACGTGTCGTGCGACGCCGGTATGGGAACATCAAGGGCGTGCAGAGCTTCCTGCGGCGATGGTCGATGCTGCCAATCGCCGTGCTCGTCGGCCTCTCGGCCGCGGTCCGCTTCCTGTCTGTGCGCTCGTTCGACGCGCCCTGGATCGCCCCCGACGAGATGATCTACGGGTTGATCGGCCGTTCGTTCTGGGCAACGGGAGAGACGACGGTGCTCGGCGTCGCAGCTCCGTTCTACGGGGCCTACCCGCTGCTCGTGGGACTTCCGCTGCACCTCTTCGGCACCGTCGGCGGGATCACCGCGATTCAACTCGGCCAATCGATTCTGATGTCGTCGGCGGCGGCGGTCGTGTGGGCCTGGGCGCGCCCGCTTGCCGGTGAGCGCTGGGCCCTCGTCGCCGCAGCTCTCACCGTCTGTCTCCCGGCGCTCGCCTACAGCGGACTCCTGATGAGCGAGGGCGCGTTCTTCCCGGCCGGCACGCTTGCGTTGTGGTTCACGGCTCGCACACTCGCCGAGCCCACATACGGGCGCCAGGTCGTGCTCATCGGCGCGATCGTCCTCGCGGCGTCCGCGCGCCTGCAGGGAGCTGTCCTCGTCCCGATCGTCATCTCCGCCGCCCTTGCCGGAGCGTGGTTCGCGCGGGATGGCCGCCTGCTCCTGCGGATGGCGCCGACCTGGGTCGCGATCGGGAGCCTCGGGCTGCTCTGGGTCGGGTCGCAACTGGCGCTCCACGGCAGCCTCGCGGCTAGCCTCGGGGCCTACGGGTCGACCGCTTCGTCGGGATACGACGCGTCCGAGGTCGCGCGCTGGGTCTTCCGGCACCTGGGCGACCTCTTCCTGCTCGTGGCCGGTATCCCACTCGTTGCCCTCGGCGTGCTCGGTTACGGCGCCGCGCGTGGCCGCGAGGCCGATCCCGCCGCACGTGCTCTGATCGCCGTCGCACTGTCGACCACGTTCTGGATCCCCGTTCAGGTCGGAGCCTTCGCGTCGCGGTACGTGGGGCAGCTCGCGGAGCGCGACCTGATCGTCGCGGCCCCTCCGCTCTTCGTTTGTCTTGTCGTGTGGGTCGTCCGCGGCCTCCCTCGCCCCCAGCCGGCCACGTCGATCATCGCGGTCCTGGTGGCCGCGCCGGCAGTGCTGCTCCCGATCCGCCTGCTCGTCACCCCCGCCGCCGTTCCCGACGCTTTCATGACCGTTCCTCTCGCGCGACTCATCGACGCGACGTCGGGCTCGACCGCCGTGGCCGTGTGGACCATCCTCGCTGCGTCGCTCGTCGCCCTGGCCGTGATCGTGCCGCGGCGTGCGCGCGCGCTCCTCCCGCTCGTCGTCGGGCTCGCCCTCGCCGGGTCGACCCTCATGGCCACGGCGAAGGTCGCCGATCTGACCCACGCCGACCGGGAGAAGTTCTTCGGCGCCGCCCGGCAGAGCTGGGTCGACGACGCCGCGGATAGCTCCGTCGCCTACCTCTACGACGGCAATGCGTTCTGGAACGGTGTCTGGAAGACGGCGTTCTGGAACGAGCGGATCGAGCAGGTCGCGCGGCTGCCCGGCCCGGAGCCGAGCCCGGTACCGGGACGGATCGTCGCTCCGAGATACGACGGGTGGCTCTTCGACGTTGCAGGCCATGCTCTCGAGGGGCGCGACGTCGTGGCGTCGACGGGCTTCACGTTCTTCGGTGAGCCGGTTGCCGCCGTGCAGCAGCTCGACGTCGACCAGGCGGGCCTGCGGCTCTGGCGCACGCCCGGCAAGCCCCGCGTGTCGACATGGACGACAGGGCTGAAGCCGAACGGTGACATCGTCCAGCCGGTGCGGATGTTCGTCTACGCCTGTGGGCCCGGAAGCCTGGAGTTGACCCTGCTCGGAAAGCAGGGAACGCCGGTCGAGATCGATGTGAACGGTGTGACGACGATGCGCGTGACGCCGGCGGCGGGGACCGTCTGGACAGGGTCGGTGCCGGCCCCCGCCTCCGCGGACGGCACCACGAGATGCACGTTCGACCTCCGCAGCACCGGTCTCGTCGGCTCGACCCGGATCGAGTTCGTCAGAGCCTGATCAGGCTCGCCAGATGCCCGCCTACCCTGCATGGCCGCTGACGACGAGCTGATCCAGCCGTGTCACGATCCGCTCCGGCAGCTCGCGCTCCGCTCGGGCAGTTCCCTCCTCGATCTCCGCCGCGGGCAGGAGGTCGAACGTCGAGATGTGCCGCCCACGGATACGGGCAAGCGCGGCGGCGCGGTCGATCGTCTGCTCCCCGATGAGTCGTCTCGACTCGACCCGCGGGAAGCCCGCCGCTGCAAGCTCCGCCGCAAGCTCTGCCTCGCCGGGAAACCTGTGCTCGTCGATCGCGCGGATCGAGGGAAAGAGCGTGTTCAGCCAGTAGGACGCAAAGTGCTCCGGATGGAACGTGCCGATCGCAATTCGACCGTCGCCCGACACCACTCGGCGCGCCTCGGCCAGGGCGCGGTGGCGGTCGACGAGGTGGATCACGAGCGACATCGTGATCCGGTCGAACCAGCCGTCCCTGAACGGCAGCTGTTCTGCGACACCCACTCGGATGCCGACGCCGGGAGGAACGTTCTCGCGTGCCACCGCGACCATCTCCTCGCTCGCATCGATGCCCCAGACCTTCGCCCGCGCTTCCTCGGCGAGCGCGGCTGCGAGCCGGCCGGTACCGCAGCCGACATCGAGCACCCGCCGCCCGCGCAGGTCTCCCAGCTCGACGAGCGCCGCGAAGCGCTGCCACCACGCCGAATCGGCGGGGCGCAACGTGTCGTAGGCCCGAGCCCGGGGGCCGAAGTCTGGGGCGCGGTCGCTCACGCCTCGGGAGGTGAGGGCCCGCGTCCGCGACGAGCGCCGCGAGGAACGAGCACGGGCACGCCCCGCTCCTGAAAGGGGATCTCGATCGTGTCGAAATCGCGAGGGACGACGGTGTCGGGGAAGAGCTGGCGCGCCTCGTCTGCGACCTCCGCGCCGTGGTAGCGGCTCGAGACGTGCGTGAGCGCGAGGAGGCGCACGCCGGCCTCCCGGGCGGTGAGCGCCGCCTCCCCGGCGGTCGAATGACTCGTCTCCTGCGCTCGCTGACGCTCGTCTGCGCAGAAGGTGGCCTCGTGGACCAGCAGGTCGACCCCGCGCACGGCCTCGACCACGGATGCGGCCGGCGCCGTGTCGCCGGTGAGTGCGATCGAGCGTCCGGGACGAGCGGGGCCGAGCACCTGCTCGGGGAGCACCGTCTCCCCGGTCCCGAGGACCACCGGCTCCCCGCGCTGGAGCGCGCCGCGCTCCCGGCCGGCAGGGACGCCGAGCGCGTCCGCCACGTCGGTGTCGAATCGCCCGGGACGGGTCGCCTCGACAACGGCATAGCCGAGCGCTTCTGGCCCGTGGTCGACGGCGAACGCGCGAATCTCGTAGTCGTGACGCCCGATCACCGCCCCCGGCTCGAGTTCGACCGTCTCCAGTGGGTAGGTGAGCTTCCCGAAGACGCGCCGCAGGGTTCCCAACAGGTCGCGCAGCCCTGCCGGCCCATAGAGGGTCAAGGGAACCTCGCGGCCGCGCAGCGCGAAGGTCTTCAGCATCCCGGGCAGTCCGAGATAGTGATCCGCATGAAAGTGGGTCAGGAACACCTCTTCGAGGTCGATCAGGCCCACGTCGGACCGGAGAAGCTGCCGTTGCGTACCCTCGCCGCAGTCGATCAGCAGGCGATCGCCGCCGCGGCGGACGAGCGTTGCCGACGTCGCCCGCTGGGCTGTGGGAGCCGAACCCGACGTCCCGAGGAACACGACGTCCAGATCCACGCGGCGAGTGTACCGCGACCCTCAAGAACACCCGCATACGGCCGATACAGAGGGTGTGCACCAGCGAGAGGTTGGTCTCGACGACGCGGGGCGCCCCCTACGCCTCCTCCGACGGCTGCTCATCCTCAGCGCGATCATCCTGGCCGCTGGTGCAATCGTTCTCGTCATCGTGCTGACGCGCGACGCAAAGTCACGTGCCGTCGCCGACGAGCGGCGTGATCTGATCAGCCTGATCCGGACGTCCGTCGTGCCGACGGCGGTCGTCCACAACCGCCTCCGCGTGGGGTCGCTGGCGACGCGACAGCTGAGAAGCGCGCTCGAAGGCGATCCCGACGTCGTGCGCCTCCAGATCTGGACGCGCGACGGCCGGCTCGCCTGGACGAGCGCTCGGCGGAAGCCGAGGCCCGGGACGAAGCCGTCGGACGGCGTCCTCCGAGCGGGTCTTGCCGGCAGCCCGACGGCCACCGAGGGCGGCGGCAGCTTGACGGTCAACGTCCCGGTCAGGCGACAGGGGCGGCCTCTCGCCGTCTTCTCCGTCACAGCCGACGCCGGGGCCATCGACGCTCTCGTCTCGGACACCCGGCGTACCCTGATCGCGGTGATAGGCCTCGTCTTCGGCGCGATCCTGGCGGGGGTGATCACCGTCGTCGTCGTGCTGGGATGGCGGGTCAGCCAGCAGGCGCGCGAGCTGTCCGAGCGCGCCGACGAGCTCGTTGCGTCGTATCGCGAGCTCGAGCAGAGCTCGATCGAGGCAATCGAGACGCTGAACGCCACCGTTGAGGCGAAGGATCCGTACACGGCAGGCCATTCGCAGCGTGTCCGCCGGATTGCGCTGGCGATCGGCCGTGAGCTGCAGCTCCCGCCGAAACGGCTTGGCATCCTCGCGCAGGCGGCGCTGTTCCACGATGTCGGAAAGATCGGCGTGCCTGACGCCATCCTCACGAAGCCCTCGCGGCTGACCCCGAGCGAATACGACGTGATGAAACGGCATGCCGCAGACGGCGCCGACATCATCGCGCGGCTGTCGCGCCTCAAGGACGCCGTTCCGGCCGTTCGGCACCACCACGAGCACTGGGACGGCTGCGGCTACCCCGACGGGCTCCGCGCAGAGGAGATCCCGCTCGAGGCGAGCATCATCGGGCTCGCGGATGCGTGGGACGCGATGACGACGACCAGGCCCTACGCCGCGGCACGGTCGCAGGAGGATGCGATGGCACAGCTGGAGATCGGCAGCGGCGTCCAGTTCAATCCGGCGGTCGTCCATGCCTTTTTCGAGGTAGCGCAACGACGGCCGCAGGAGATCAAGCCGCCGGGAGAGAAGCCTCTCCTCGCAGCCGCCATCTAGCACCCCGTCGAGCGTGCGACTACGGCAGCGCGAGATCGGTATAGACCATCTCGCCCTTGAACTTGCGCGCCACCGGATCCCAGGGAAAGAAGATCGCGTTGCGCCATTCGAGGCGCTCGCCCGAGGGCTCGTGATCGAGCCAGCGTGCCGCATGCGTCGCGGTCACGATCGCCTCCTCACAGACGCCCTGAGGGCCGATCACGATGTAGTCGAGCTCGAAGTGGATATCCGGGAAGGCGGTGAGCAGCTCCGTGTAGAACCGAGCCGCACCGTCGTGCCCGTCCCAGCGTGCACCGGTGCCTGCCACGGTATAGACGCAGTCCTCGGTCAGGGTCGAGATGAGGCCGGGGAGATCACGGTTGTCCTCCGCGATCGAATGCACCTTCCAGAGCTCGCGGATCTCCGCAACTTCCACGGGGTCGACAGGGCGGCGGAGAAGGTCGAGGATGCGGTCGCTGGCCATGCGTGCCTTCCGGTCGCGGGTGCCGGTCGTGCCGGTTCGCCGCGATCCTACGCCACGGCGCGGAGAGCTCGACGCCGGGCGCAACCGGCGGGTCCGCCCCGGGCGGGCCGCAAGCCCTACGGGAGCCGGAGGAGCTGGCCGGGTGCGATTGTCGTACCGGTGAGCTGATTGCGCTCGCGCAGCTTCCAGACGCCCTCGCGCGGGTCACCGCCGTACGACGACGCGGCGATCGACCAGAGCGTGTCGCCGGCCTGCACGCGGTAGGCGCGTTCGGGACCGACCGCGCCGGAGTCGCGGGCGAAGAGCGCCCAGGCGGTCAAGGCGACGAGTGCGACGAGAACGAGTCGAGCGAACATGTGTTCTCATCATGCACGAACACCTGTTCGGTGTCAAGTCTCTCAGAGCAGTGTGCGGGAGTACGTGTTCGTCCGCTGGCTACTCGATTCGGCCACCACTCGCACCGCCACCGTGACGGGGCGCAACGGAAGCGTTCGGCGCAGGACGAACCGCGCCGGACGCGACGGGAGCGCCTCCGCGCCGAAACAGCCGGGGCTCGTCGCCCGGCGACGCGCCATCGCCGCCGCAGCAGCCACTCCGCCGAGGCGACCTGGCAGCAGGCAGGCGACGACGCCGGCCCCCTCGCCGGCCACCGTCTCGAAGCGGATCACGCGCCGGGCCTCGATCGTAAAGGTAGGAGCGACGGATCCGATCACTCGCTTGGCGGGAACCCACGGCTTGAGCACATCGCTGCAGCCGCCGGTTGTCGCCGCGATTGCGGAGTGCACGGCTCCGGCGGATGGCCGCGGTGTGCCGTCGACGCGGTTCAGCGCTGCCTGGAAGCCACTGTCGCGTGGGCGGTCGTCGTAGAACCCGAAGATGTTCAGCTCCGCGATCTGAGGATCGCACGCCGCCGCCCGGACAAGGCGTGCATAGACCCGGGCCTGCGTCGCTTCGTCTGTGACACGCACGTTTTCCTTCCCCGAATACCCTTGGAGTGCGGTCGTATCGACCTGCCAGCCGACCTCGTCGAGATACAGCTTGAGTCCGTCGACGGTGGTCCGCTGCGGCGTATCGCGAAACGCGTCCCAGATCGCCTGCTTGATCCGGTCGAGGTTGACGAACCCGGCCTTCGGCCAGGGATACCCACGGTCGAGAGGATCAGTCGCCTTGTCGGGATAGGGGTGGAAGCTGAGTCCGTCCATCAGCGGCAGGAGCCGCCCGCTCGACCGATACCACGCCCCGAGCGCCGCGAGGAACCGCACGGGCGAGGTCGAGACGTTGTTCGTCGCGGTCGGCAGGTCGTTGCCGCGCGGGGAAAGACCGAGCCCGATCACGCGGATCGCGGGGTCGACCGCCTTGAGCGCGTCATAGCCCGCTGCAAGGAATCCGCCGGCCTTCGCCGCCGAGACGATGACCCCGTTCCGAGCGAATTGTGGGCGCAGGAACGCCGGCTGGTTCGGCTCGTTGAGGACGACGTACTGCTTCACGGTCGGGTATCGCGCCGCGACGAGGCCGAGCCATGCTGCGAACCCCGCCGGCGTCGCCTTCCCATCCGCGAGCTCCTGGGTCGGGTACGGGTAGACCGCGAACGAGATTCGGAGCCCGGCGAGCTCGGCAAGCGGAACAGCGCGATCGAGTGCCTCCGCATCGCGGATCGTCGTCGGGTCGCTCGGCACGAACCGCACGGTCATCACCGACTGCTCCAGGCCAAGGGCGGCCATCCGGGGGAAGAACACCCCACCCGAGTCCGCCGCGAACTTGCCGGTGTCGTCGTTTGCCCCGATCTTTGCCGCCCATGCTGCGCCCGCGCTCACGAGCGCCGCCAACGCTACGGCCGTTACCACAGCTCTCCGCACGGATCTCCTCGCTTCGCCACTCCGCACCCGAGTCCTCGGAGCGCGGGGATCGTAGCTATGCCAGATGAGCGAGCAGGGCGTCGAGGAGGCGCCGCGCGCCGAAGCGAACCGGATCGTCCGCGACGAGGCCCGTCTCCGTCTCGGCGCGGGCGATCGCTGACCGCGCCGCGTGCTCGTCGAGATGCCGAGTGTTCAGTGCGACACAGGCGACGCCGGCACGCCGACGCGTCAACGAGATCCGCTCGTGCAACTCCACCAGCTCCGGCAGCGAGAGCAGCGGATAGCCCTCATAGCCGTCGACTTCGGTTGCGCCGGCCATGTGGCACAACACGAAGGCATGAGGAGCGGAGCCGTGGATGAGCCCGAGCGTGACTCCTGAATAGGCGGGATGGGAGAGCGAGCCCTGACCCTCAATCAACAGAAGCTCACCCCCACGCCGGCCGCCCTCCACGACGAGCCGCTCCGCCGCACCTGCAATGAAATCCGCAACCACCGAGTCGACCGAGATCCCCCACCCGGCGATGGCGATCCCCGTCTGTCCGGTCGGCACGAAGCACGTGGCGATCCCGCGGGCCCGGGCCTCGCGGTCGAGCTCGAGCGAGACCGTCATCTTCCCGATCGCGCAGTCGGAGCCGACGGTCAGGACGATCGTGCCCGGAACCTCGAGGTTCGCGCCCGTCGGCACATCGAGGTCGGCCGGAGGACGGCGCAAGTCGGTCAGCGTGACGCCGAACGTCCCGGCGAGCGCCACAAGCTCCGGATCGTCCGTGACGAACTCGTGCAAGCCGTTCTCGATCCCGACCCCATGCCGGATGCACTCGCGCAGCAGGTCCCTCCAGGCCGGCGGGAATCGTCCACCCTGCGTCGCCACGCCGACGAGCGCCGTCGTGGGTCGCAGCGCGAGCGACCCTGCCACGTCCGCCACGATCGGAACTCCCTGCTCCGATTCACCCGCACGTGTCGAGTCGAGGATCGCCACCACGTCGGCGCGCCGGTAGCGCAGGACCCCGTGCATCGTCTTGCCGTAGTGCGGGTCGCCCGAGAAGCCCTCCGCCAGGATCAAAAGGCGCCTATCCGACACCGAGGCCCGGCTCCTCCGACGGGGTCTGCACGCCGTCCACGAACATCACGCCGGGACAGGGGTCCTCGGCGAGCAGGAGGTTGCCGTCGAGGTCGACGTGGTCGCACAGCGGAGCGACGGCGCACCCAGCCGCGATCCCGATCCCGGATTCGACCATGCACCCGAGCATGACGCCGAGGCCGAGCGCACGCGCGGCATGCGCCATCCTGACCGCCTCACGGATGCCTCCCGACTTGGCGAGCTTGATGTTGATCCCGTGGGCGATCTCGCTGCATCGGGCGACGTCGGCGAGCGTGTGACAGTCCTCGTCGACGTAGATCGGGAGCGTTGAGCGAGACCGGAGCTCGGCCGCATCGGGGGCTGCGGCGGGAAGGGGCTGTTCCACGTAGGTGACACCGAGCTCCGCGAGTCGTGGGATCGCTTCAAGTGCCTCATCGAGCGACCACCACTCGTTGACGTCGACCTGCAGCGGCAGATCGGTGCGCGAACGCACCGCGCGCACGCGCTCCACGTCGAGGCCGTCGCCGCCGCCGAGCTTCAGCTTCAAACGCCGGAAGCGGCCCGCGACCTCCTCTGTCCGGCGGGCCATGTCGTCCGGGTCGCCGAGCCAGATCGTCCATGATGTCGGCGGCCCGAGCCGCGGCAGCCCCAGCAGGCGCCAGACCGGAACGCCGAGCAGCTTGCCCTGGAGATCGTGGAGGGCGGCGTCGAGCGCCGCCTTCGCAGCGTGCTCACCGGGGATCTCTGCGAGCCGAAAGCCGATCTCCTCCAGCGCGAAAGGATCGTCACCCACGAGCGACCCGTGAGCTTCGACGAACGCGGCCGCCGACTGTGGGGTCTCGTCGTAGCGATCGATCGGCGCTGCCTCCCCTCGGCCGACCTTCCCTCCGTGATGCAGCTCGACGTGGACGACGTCCTCCCAGTCCCGTGCCTCGCGCGCGATCACGAACGTCTCCGCCAGGTGAAGGCGAACGGTACGAGCCTCGATCCGCACGCCCGCAGACTACTTCGCCGCGATCTCGTCCACGCAACGAGCAGGCCCCGATTGGTGAACACCGCACGACCTCCGCGCCCATGGCCGGGCCTCGCGCTGCTCCCTGGGATGAGTGAGCTAGCGCGTGGGCACAGCAGCCGATACGACACCTGTGGGCTCAGCTGCCGCCTTGCCACGGCCTGCCCGCTCCTGCCGCCGGGCACGGACGCGGGGCGGTTCGGCGTGAGCGTGGTGCCGGTGACTGACAACGCCGCGCGGCGCACGATCGGGGACATCCTCCTTGCGCACGGCTTCGTTTCCGAGGAGTCCCTCGCCGAGGCGGTCGCAGAGCAGGAGCGATCGGCGCAGCCGCTCGGCCAGATCCTTGTCGCGCGGGGAGTGATAACGAGGCTCGAGCTTGCCAGCGCGCTCGCGGAGCAGTGGTCGGATCCGAGCGCGTCGATCACGTCCCTGTCCCGCTCCACACCGGTCGGGGCGCCTGCGGGACAGCCGCACGACGATGCCCAGTACGCGGCGCGGCTCCAGGATGCCGTCGCCGACCTCGCCCGGCGGGTGCAGGCGAACCAGCCCCTCGAGGGGATCGACGAGCGCATCGCCGAACTCTCGCAGCGCGTCGAGGCGACGCTCGCCCGGACGCAGCGGATCGAGGCCACCGTGGCGACGCTGGCGGAAAGCCTCGAGGGAGTCACTGAAGGCGTCGAGGAGGCCTTCGGAGCAGTGCAAGCCGGCACAGTCGAGCTCACCGGTGAGCTGACGCGGATCGACGAGGCCGTTGCCGACCTCGCAGCGCGACCCGTCGAGCCGCAGGCCACTGACCCAGCCGTGTGGGAGCGGCTCGACGAGCTGCGCGGAACCGTCGGCGAGCTGGCGGAGCGACCGGTTGCCGACGACGCCGTCCGCGGCCGCATCGACGAGCTGGCCGCGCGGCTTGAAGCGGTCGCCGAGGCGACCGACCTCGACGAGCTTCGGAGCGCTCTGCGCGAGCTTGAGGCACGCCCCAGCCCGGATCCGGAGCTCGCTGCTCGGCTCGACCTCGTCGAGACCGTGGCCGCTGGAAGCGTCGGGCGGGAGGAGGTTGAAGCTCAGGCGACGATCCTCGCCGATCTCCTCGCGACGCTGACCGCGCTCGAGAGCGAGCCGAGGGGCAACGAGGAGATCGACGCGCGCCTCGGGCGGATCGAGACGAGCCTCTCCGCGGTTGCGAGCGCGGTGGATGTGGAGGCGCTCGCCGCCCGCGTCGACGAGACGGCGAGCGCACAGAGTGGCCTCGGCGCTTCGCTCGAGTCGCTCAGCGACCGCATCGAGGAGCTCGCGGTGTTGCAAGCGCTCCAGGCAGATGCCGCGACGCGGCTCGACGGGCTCGAGGAGCGACTCGCAGCCGAGGCGGCGTCGATCGTCGGTCTCCGCGACACGCTGACTGCCTCGAGCGAGCGTGCCGACGACGGACGGAGGGCGCTGGCGCTCGCCGTCGAGGGACTGCAGGAGCAGATCGGCCAGCTGACCGAGGCTGCAGATCACAGCCAGTCGCTGGGACTCACCGTCGAGGGGCTCCAGGAGCAGCTCACCGTCCTCCAGCAGACACCCTCTTCGGACCCTCAGCTGCTGGAGCGGATCGAGGCACTCGCCGACCAGGTCGGCCAACTGACCGAGGCCGCGACGGGCAGCCGAGCCGCTGGCGCTCCCGTTGAACGCGCTCGAGGAGCAGCTTGCCGCTCTCCAGCAGACACCCTCTTCGGACCCTCAGCTGCTGGAGCGGATCGAGGCACTCGCCGACCAGGTCGGCCAGCTGACCGAGGCCGCGGACCACAGCCAGTCGCTGGGACTCACCGTTGAGGGGCTCCAGGAGCAGCTCACCGCTCTCCAGCAGACACCCTCTTCGGACCCTCACCTGCTGGAGCGGATCGAGGCACTCGCCGACCAGGTCGGCCAACTGACCGAGGCCGCGACGGGCGACGAGCCGCTGGCGCCCCGATTGAACGCGCTCGAGGAGCAGCTTGCCGCTCTCCAGCAGACACCCTCTTCGGACCCTCAGCTGCTGGAGCGGATCGAGGCACTCGCCGACCAGGTCGGCCAACTGACCGAGGCCGCGACGGGCGACGAGCCGCTGGCGCCCCGATTGAACGCGCTCGAGGAGCAGCTTGCCGCTCTCCAGCAGACACCCTCTTCGGACCCTCAGCTGCTGGAGCGGATCGAGGCACTCGCCGACCAGGTCGGCCACCTGACCCAGGCCGCAGACAGAGCGACCAGCCGCTAGCGCCCCGATTGAACGCGCTCGAGGAGCAGCTTGCGGCCCTCCAGCAAGCACCTTCCTCGGATCCCCAGCTGCTGGAGCGGATCGAGGCCCTTGCCGACGAGGTCGCCCACCGGACCCAACCCGAGACAGAGGACCCGACGCTAGCGCCCCGATTGAACGCGATCGAGGAGCAGTTCGCCGCCGGCCTCGTCACTCGTGACGAGCTTGCAGCGGGGCTCGGCGGGATCCAGGACGAGCTCGCAGCGCGGGCGCCCGCACCCGACGGTCGGATCGACGCGCTCGTCGAAGCCGTCAGCAGCGTCCAGGCCGACCTCGGCGAGCGCTTCGACTCGAAGCTCGCAGCGATCGAGTCTCGTCTCGACACCGACCTGGACGCAATGGACGTGATCGCGCACGCCGTCGACCGACTGCGCGACGATCTCGCGCGCGTCCCGGAGAGCGGAGCCCTGATCGCGGCGCCCACGGACGAGGCGATCGCATCGCTCGAGCGGCGCTTGCAGGCCCTGGAGGAGCTCGACGCCCGCGTTCAGGCTCTCGCCGAGACCATCGAGGCGCCCTCACGCGTGCAGCGAGCGACGGGCGAGGACCTGCCTGATCGTCTCGAGCAGGAGCTGGAGCGGTTCAGGATGGCACTCGAGCGGATCACGCTCCATCTCGGCGAGCACGACAGGGCGCTGGTCGACATCATCCGCTCCGGCATGACCGAGCGGCTCGAGGAGCTGGCGGGGAGGGTCGACGAGCTCGCGGGCGGGGACGTCGCGAGCACGGGGGCAGGGATGCCCAACGTGTTCGGCGACGTGCGCGCCCTGATGGCCCGGGTCGAGGAGGCAGAGACGGCTTCCCAGGCAGACCGCGATCGGCTGATGACCCGGCTCGAGCGAATGGCATCGTCGATCGACTGGCGCCTCCAGCGGCTCGAGACGGACGAGACGCCAGAGTAGGAGTCAGGAAGCTCTGGGATGCGCCCGGAAGGATTCGAACCTTCGACCTCGCGCTCCGGAGGCGCGCGCTCTATCCCCTGAGCTACGGGCGCTCGAACGGCAAGTGTACTGACAGGGGTTCCGAGATCGGTCGTTCGCCTCCGCTCCTTCGCTCCAGCCCCGGGCCGGGCCGAATCAGGGGTGGTCATTTGCCCCGATCGGGGTAGCGGAGGCAGGCCTGGCGGCTACAATCACGAACATGGTGTTCGCGATCGACGACCCTCTCAGTACGTATGCCAAGCCTGCCCCGCATCGCACGCAGGACGCGCGGCCGTGGAACGGCCGAGGTCGTCGCACGCACGTCACCGATTCGCGAGCTCAGCGCTAGCGGGCTCACCTGGGTCAATGTCGTCGGGCCCGACCTGGAGACGGCCAATATGCTGGCCGAGCGCTTCGGCTGGCATCCCCTCGACGTCGAGGACATCGTCTCCAAGCGCCAGCGGCCCAAGGTCGACGACTACGAGGACGACGGCTACCTGTTCACCGTCCTCCACTTCCCTGTCTACGACAAGGCAATTCAGCGGCTGAACGCCGCCGAGCTCGATGCGTTCATCGGGCCGGACTATCTCGTCACCATCCCCAATCGCGAGCTCCTCCCGGTCACGCGGCTGTTCGCCCGCTGCGAGAACGACGAGCTACTGCGCGAGCAGCTGTTCGCCAAGGGCACGGGCCGATTGCTCTACGAGGTTCTCGACGACCTGTTCGACTACTGCTTCCCGATCCTCGACAAGATCGGTCACAAGCTGGACTCGATCGAGGACGAGATGTTCGAAGGGCACGCGGAAGACGTCGTCAGGGACATCTCGAACGTCAAGCAGGAGATCATCTCGTACCGCAAGGTGATCAAGCCGGGCCGCTCGACGCTGCGGGCACTCGAGCGTCGGATCGACAAGTTCCTGCCCGAGGAGCTCGACATCTACTTCGACGACATCGTCGATGCCGCCGAGCGCATCTGGGATCAGCTCGACAACTACAAGGAAGTCGTCGACGGCCTCGAGTCGACGAACGAGTCCGTCATCTCGCATCGGCAGAACGACGTCCTTCGCGTTCTCACGATCTTCAGCGTGATTCTGCTTCCGCTCACCCTGATCTCGGGCATTTTCGGCATGAACGTCGAGTTCCCCGGCGCAGGCACGACGCTCGGATTCTGGATCGTGATCGTGCTGATGCTCGCATCGATTGTGGGGATGTTCGGGTTCTTCCGTCTCAAGCGCTGGCTCTAGCGCGAACCGCTTGTCTCTGCGGGTTCCGGCGACTTTGTACCGGAACCTTGTACCCCGAGCATCCGCCGCTCGAGCGCTGACGCGTCGTCGCGGAACACGACGCCGCGCCAGGTGGAGGTACATCTTCGTCGTCTGCATGGACCGGTGGCCGGCGGTCGCCATCACGGCGATCTCGCTCGCTCCGGTCGCGGCGAGGTTCGTGAGCGCCGTGTGCCGCATGTCGTGGGACGCCCGGATCTTGCTCTCGATCCCGGCCCGCTCCGGCGCCTCCGCGAACTCGGACGCGTACCAGTCCCGTCCGAGCGACGTCCCTTCTCCGGGTGACAGAACACGTAGTCATCATCCGACCGGTACGGCGACGACGTGAACTGCTCGGCGAGCGCGTCCACGAGGGTAGTGGGGAGCGCGATCAGCCTCTCCCCCTCCTCCGACTTCGACGTCTCGACGCGCAGGGTCCCCTCCACGAGGTTGACGTGCCTCCAGCGAAGCCCCACAAGCTCGAAGCGCCGCAGGCCGGTGAGCACGAGGGTCAGGAACACCCTGCGCGCCCGGTCGTCGGAGAACGCCTTGTAGACCACCGGCACCTCGGCGGGCTCGAGGATCCGCCATCGACGTCGGACGACCTTCGGCCGGCGGACGCTCGCGACGGGGTTGGCGTCGACGAGCTCCTCTCCGATCGCCGACTTGAACACCGAGAACGTGATGTTGAGCCGCAGGTTGGCGTACTTGCCGCTCAGCCAGGGCGCCTGCCTCTTCGCTTGTCGCGCGGACTGCGACCCGATCGTCGGCGTCGTCGGCCTCCGTGACCCAGACGACTGCGACCGCGTCATCTGGTGCCCGGTGCACCTGCCCGACCTGCGACGACTCCGACCGATCGAAGGCGCTCGGCTAGCCAAGTACTTGCGCATCCAGTTCATCGAACGCGCCGACGCCGCCTAGCCGATGAGCCTCTCCCAGGTCTGCGGCTGCGGTCGCGTCCACCCCGGCAACGACGGGAGGCGCTGCCCTGCCTGCCAACGCCGGAACGACCGGCGCCGCAACGACAAGCACAAGACCTCGGGCGGGAGACACGCCGGAACGTGCCTCCCCCGAGGTCAGGACACGACCATTGGCTTATGGACGGGTGATGTTGCAGAAGCAGTACTCATCGGCGGCACCTGAGGCGAGGAGGTGAAGGTTGTCCACCATCTGATTGTGGCCACCGACGAAAGGCTTGTAGATCCCGGTCGCCTCCAGGATCGTGAGCTCGAAGGTTCCTCGCAGGTAATTCCCACCCTCTCCGTCGGGAACCAAGTCGGCGTTGCTTCCGACGAAGCGCATTGAGAACGAGCCTCCGGGGATGTGGTAGGCACACAACTCCCCGACGAACTGCACGTAGAAGTCGCCGATCGACTTGTCCGGGTTCTTGTTGCCCGGAGTCCCGCTGACGGGGTAGATCTTTGTCGTCGAGTATGAGCCATCGCTCAGGTCCACCATTGATAGACCGAGGTTGGGCCCATGAACGACCGGCTGATACAGCCCCTTCAGCAGGATCACAAATGGGTTCGGCGGGCGCAGCCTTTCCCTGCGCCTTCACCCGCCCAGGGAATAAGCAGCGGCGACGCGGCAACGAGCGCAGCGCCGATCGCGGTTCTACGGTTGAGAACAGCCTTGCTGTCCATCTGCTTCCCCCTTCGCCTGATTCCCCACTTCGGTTGAAGCAGGGCCACTGCGACAGCGAGGAAAGAGGGCTTGGCGTCGCAAAGGCCACTACGCGGTGGCTGCCTCAGGAGGGCGTATGGGCGCGACTTGACTCGCTGAAGGGCCGACGCTATGCCCTCGTGCCAGATGTGTCAAACACCTCACGTCCACCGTCGGGCCCACGCATCCGTTGACGGGCTTTTTGGGTGGAGCGAACAGAGAGCCCTCACCAGCAATTCGCGAGAAAGACCGATCCGCTGCTGAGCCTCGCGAGAGCTGGCCGAGTGTCGGCTGAACTCCTGAGAGCGGTCGAGACCGTGCCGGGGAAGGCGGCGCGTTATTGCTCGGCCCCCGGACGATTGGGGCACTTGTTGACGCCTTTCGACGTGTTCGTCAGGGTGAGCGGATGTCGATCCCTGAGGCGGTGGTTCGAGCCGCCATCAACCCGGAGCTGGACCTTCCCGTCCCGCCTCCCGAGCACCCGTTCGAACGGGTCGACCGCAAGGGCTACTCGCTGGGTCTGTTCCGCGGGGCGACGTTCGGGTTCGTATTCGTGCAGACCCTCGCGCCGGACGGCGTTGAGCGGACGCTCCTAGACGCGCGGGCGTTCTTCGTTGAGCGAGGTATCGTCCGCTGCGGGTGGGTGATCCCCGAGTCCGTCTCGCCGAGTGGGCTAGCCGAGACCCTCCGTGGCCTCGGGTTGGTGCCCGCCGAGGAGCCTCCGTTCGAGCCGCGGTTCGCGGCGATGGCGATCGTCAAGCCACCGCCAGCCGGACCCGGGGACGTCGATGCGAGGCCGGTGAGGACGTTCGCGGAGTTCCAGGCGGGCCGCCGTGTCGAGGACGACGCGTTCGAGATGTCCGATGAGGATCGCGCTGCGTTCGAGGCGCAGGAAGCGGTCGCGTGGCGGCTGGAGAGTGAAGGAAGCCCTTTCCGCACCTTCGTCGCAGTGATCGACGGCGAAGTCGTGGGTTGCGGCGGCGCGATCGTTGGCGCGAACGCCCTCTACCTCTCCGGAGGATCGACGCGAGCCGATGCGCGTGGACGCGGTTTCTACCGCGCTCTCGTCAGGGCGCGGTGGGACGAGGCAGTCGCGCGTGGCACCCCCGCGTTGACAGTTGGTGCAGGCGCGATGTCCCGGCCGATCCTCGAAGGACTCGGGTTCAGCAACGTCGGCTGGTCGGACTGCCTCCTCGACCGCCTCGCCTAGCGCGAGGGGGTCCCGATGGCGATGCTCGTCAGGCCCAGCGGACACCCGCGATGGTCGTCAGGGAGCCGTTCGTCCAGGCGCGACCTTCGGCGGGTACGGCGCCTCGGTTCTACGAGACGCGCGGCCACGCTCGACGAGATCCGCGAGACGGCCGCCGGACTCGTCGAACTAGCGCTCGAACCTCAGTCCGCCACCTCGTTCGCGAGGGTGGTGTCGTGCTTGCATGCCGGGCGCTTCCACCCTTGCTGGTCGGGCTCGTACATGAGGAGCTGTTCCCACTCGAACCCGCATTCGGGGCAATGCATGAGGGCCTACTCGTCGCCTGGCTCGAATGGATCTGACATGGCTGCTGGGAACCTAGCGCCAACCCGGTACAACTTTGTACCCGACTGTGGTGACCTGAGGCGATCTCACAAGACCGAACCCGCCTGTAACAGTGGGTTCGGTACATGACGGACGCTATGTCGCAGAAGCGCTGGCTCTAACGCCGCTCGCAGTGATTGCTGCCTACCCTGTCCGGCCAAGCGGTCACCCATGCGAATCCCCCGCACCAGGGGAGGTCGAATCCCACCCTTTGGGGAGGGGGCACTCGTGCCGATACGTGTTTCGTTCGGTAATTGAACCTCCGTCCAGGGAGAACGGCAATGACTGCGGCACAGTTCGAACAGCTCGAAGCCCCCGAGGTCGAGGCAGTCCTGCGCTGGCGCTTCGAGGCGCTCCTCCGGGCCGGGTACGACGCCGGCAACGCGATGATCCTCGCGAGCCACGTCGAAGTTGACCTCCACGACGCAACGCGCCTGCTCGAGCGGGGTTGCCCGCCCGAGACAGCGATGAAAATCGTCCTCTGAGGGCCAGGTTCACTCGATCGAGGGATGATTCTCCCCTCCTTGGGGGGATTCCACCCTCCCCGTCCTGCGGGAAGACTCCGACCCTGCACGCAAGCGGCCAACAAGGGGGAAACACCAATGACTGCGGCACAGTTCGAGATGCTCGAGGCGTCCGAGGCTGAGGAGCTCCTGCGAGCTCGGTTCGAAAGTCTCACCTGGCATGGTTGTCCACCCGGCAACGCTCTCGTGATCGCGAGTCACCTCGACGTCGAGTTGCTCGATGCGATCACGCTGCTTCAGCGCGGCTGCCCTGCCCACCTCATCACACCGATCCTGGGTTGAGCGACTGATCCCTCCATCCGGGGATCGCCGACGACGGCACATCGACGACACCATGCATGCTCTCACTGCGGCAACAGGAGGAGGCGTCTTGACTGCGGCACAGTTCCAGACGCTCGGACCGGCTTCGGCCGACGAGCTGCTTCGCGCCCGTTTCGAGGCGTTGGCTGAATGGGGAATGCCCCTCGCGGATGCCCGCGCGATTGCGCACGCCGTGGATATCGACGTGGTCGAGGCGGTGGTGCTCCTGCGCCACGGCTGCCCCGGCCACCTCGTGCTTTCGATTCTGAGCTGATCGAGCCCGGGACGCGCCGCCTCATGGCGACCGGCCCGGGCATAGCTTTGCGAACCGAGCCCTCTACGTACATCACTGCCGGGCCTACTCGACGATGAGACCTTCGAGCCCCTCCTCGGGGGACGGCAGCTGGGGATCGATCGTCTCGAGCGCGGCGACGAGCAGCTCGGCCACCGCGGTGGCCTTGACCCAGTTCCGATCGGCCGGCACCACGAACCAGGGAGCGTGCTCGCTCGAGGTCTGCTCGATCACGTCCTCGTAGGCGTCGACGTACTCCCCGAAGCGCGCTCGCACGGCGAGGTCGTCCTTGCGGAACTTCCAGCGCTTCTCGGGATCGTCGATCCGCTCCTGCAGCCGGACGCGCTGCTCTTCTTTCGAGATGTTGAGAAAGACCTTCACGATCGTCGTTCCCTCGTCGACGAGCATCCGCTCCCAGTCGACGATGTGCCTGGGTCGCCGCTTCCACACCTTCGGCGGAGCGAGCTCGAGCATGCGGACAGCAACGACGTCCTCGTAGTGCGAGCGGTTGAAGATCCCGATCTCCCCCCTTCGCGGCAGCTCCGCATGGATCCGCCAGAGATAGTCGTGGGCGAGTTCGGTGGAGGTCGGCGCCTTGAACGAGGCGACGCTGCAACTCTGGGGGTTGAGACCCTCGAACACCTTCCGGATGAGACCGTCCTTCCCTGAGGCATCGAGCCCTTGCAGGACGAGCAGCAGGCTGTGCCGCCCCTCCGCGTAAAGGCGTTGCTGCAGCGTCTCGAGCTTCGCTCGCAGCGCATCGAGGCGCGCATAGGCCTGCTCCTTGCCCCCGAGGCCGAGCTGGTCGCGGGTATCACGTGATGCGATCCGCGGCTTCGTCCCCGGAGCGACTCGGATGCTCTCGATCATCGCCTGATTCTACGCGCGCGTCCCTTAGACTCGTACGAATGGCCGACCGCGGCTCCTTCCATCTGGGCAGGATTCTCGACTCGTCCGGCAAGCCCGGCCCGGACGATCTCGTGATCGGCTCGAGTGACCTCACGACCCACGGCGTGGTCGTCGGCATGACCGGGTCGGGCAAGACAGGCCTGGCGGTTGTCCTGCTCGAAGAGGCCCTGCTGGCCGGGATTCCTGCGCTGATCATCGATCCCAAGGGTGATATGGGGAACCTCGCGCTCACCTTCCCGGATCTCTCGCCGGCGAGCTTCCAGCCCTGGGTGAATGCGTCCGAGGCCCAGGCGGAAGGCATCACGGTGGAGGCACTCGCGGAGAAGACCGCGACGACCTGGCGCGAGGGGCTCGCCGCCCAGGGGATCGAGCCCGAACGGATCCAACGGCTACGAGACGCCGCGGACGTGACGATCTACACCCCTGGCTCCGCCGCTGGTGTCCCGCTGAACGTGATCGGGTCGCTGCGCGCGCCCACCCTCTCCTGGGACACGGAGGCAGAGACGCTCCGGGACGAGATCGAAGGCACCGTCACGAGCCTCCTCGGGCTCATCGGGATCGCGGCGGATCCGCTCTCGAGTCGCGAGCACGTTCTGCTTTCGAACCTGATCGAGAACGCCTGGAGGGCCGGCCGCGATCTCGACCTCGGGACGCTGATCGGCGAGATCCAGTCCCCTCCGCTGCGCAAGCTCGGTGTGTTCGAGATCGACGCGTTCTTCCCACCCAAGGACCGCACCGAGCTGGCGCTGAAGCTGAACGCGTTGATCGCATCACCGGCCTTCGCCGCCTGGGGCGAAGGAGCATCGCTCGATCCGCAGTCGCTCCTCTTCACGACCGAGGGCAAGCCCAGAGCCGCGATCGTGTATCTCGCTCACCTCTCGGACGAGGAGCGGATGTTCGTCACCACCCTCGTGTTCGCCAAGCTCGTGACCTGGATGCGCGGCCAAGCCGGGACTGCAGATCTTCGCGCGCTGGCCTACATGGACGAGGTGGCAGGCTACGTGCCACCGACGGCCGTGCCGCCTGCCAAGAAGCCGATCCTCACGATCCTCAAGCAGGGTCGCGCGTTCGGGCTCGGGCTCGTCCTCTCGACGCAGAACCCCGTCGATCTCGACTACAAGGCGATGTCGAACGCCGGTACCTGGCTCGTCGGGCGGCTGCAAACGGAGAACGACAAGGCGCGCGTGCTCGAGGGATTGCGATCGGCCACCGGGGGCGCCGATATCGCGGCGCTCGATGCCTCGATCGGGGCCCTGCAGAAGAGGCAATTCATGCTGGTCTCGGCGAAGGACTCGCAACCGCGGGTGTTCGCCACCCGTTGGGCCATGTCCTACCTGCGCGGGCCGCTGACGAAGGAGCAGGTGCAGCTTCTGATGAGCAACGCGCCGCGGCCCGTACCCGCCCCGGCGGTCTCCGAGACGCCGACGGCCGCACCGCTCGCGGCCGACGAGTCGTCGGTTGCGCCCGCGGCCCCGGCGGGCATGACCGCGTCGTATCTGGATCCGGCGGCGCCGTGGGCGACCCAGGTTGGTGCGACCGCGGGTGTGACCAGGTTGCGGGCATTCGTCGCGACTCGCGTGGCGCTTCGCTACGACGACACCGCCGCCGGGATCGACGAGCAGCAGGAGTTCGAAGCCCTCTATGGGCCACTGGACGGCGGCCTCGATCTCGATGCCGAGATCATCGTCGATTTCGACGATCGTGACTTTCGCCCGGAGCCGCCCCCTGGTGCGGCGTATGTCTTGCCGACAGCGCCGATCGGCGAAGCGAAGTTCTTCACCCAGGCCGGCAAGGACGTTCAGGCCCGCCTCGTCGCAAACCGTTCACTCGAGGTGTTCCGCAACAAGCAGCTCAAGTTGACCTCCCGACCGGGCGAGACCGAGGAGGCGTTCCTCCAGCGCTGCGACGCGGCGGCCCAGGCGCTGGCCGACGCCGAGACCGTGAAGCTGACCAAGCGCCTGGAGGCGAAGAAGGACCGGTTGGAGAACGCCCTCGCCCTCTCGCGGCGCCGGGTCGAGGAGCTCGACACGCAGACGAAGTCCCGGCAGGCGAACGAGCTCATCACCGGTGCCGGCGCAGTGCTCGGTGCGCTGTTCGGTGGCAAGCGCAGCGCCCGCTCGATCACGAGCGCCGTGGGGTCGGTGGCATCGAAGCACGGCCAGTCGGCGACGTCATCACAACGGCGCGACACGGCGGAGTCGAAGGTGCAGCAGACGACCGACGATCTCGCCCAGCTCGAGCAGGAGATCCTCGACGAGGTGACGGCGATCGACGACAAGTGGAAGACGGTCGGCGAGACGATCGAGACCGTCTCGATCCGGCTCGAGGCGACCGACGTTCGCGTGTCCGAGGTGAGGCTCGTCTGGGTTCCGCTCGACTAGCAGCGCTCGGGCTCGCCGCCCTGACCGCAGCCGGCTGCGGCACGTCCGAATCGACGCCACCGGCCACCCAGGTCGGTGCACCAACCGGCGAGCCCGCGACAGTGGCATTCGTCAGCGACGGTGACTCGCTGCGTACGACCTCAGGCCGTCGGATACGTCTCGTCCAGATCGACGCGCCCGAGCTGCACGGCGACTGTTACGGCAAGGCTGCGCTCACCGCGCTGCGGGGACTCGTTCCCGCCGGGACGCGCGTCGTCCTCGTCCGCGATCCTGCACTCGACGGGACCGACCGCTACGGGAGGCAGCTCCGTTACGTGTTCGTCTCCGGCAGGAACGTCAACCTCGCCCTCGTGCGGGAGGGAGCAGCCTCTCCCTATTTCTTTCACAACGAGCGCGGCCGCTACGCAGCGCTGCTGCTCGCCGCGGTCGAAGGGGCGCGCACAGCGCAGCGGGGGTATTGGGGTGCGTGCCCGACAGCAAGGCTGAATACCGGGCTCGGCTCGATCACGGGCAACTCCTGACGAAAGGCAGCGCTTGTGGCTCAGAGCCACTTGTGCGCGCCGATCGCCGTGGCCCCCGAAGAGCGTGGATAGGGTTCGGTCGTGACCCGCTTCTGGCATCCCGTCTCGGACATGCACGCCGTCCAGTCTTCGGGTGAGCTGATCCTCGAGCGAGGGGAAGGGTGCCTCCTCTGGGACGAGCAGGGAAACCGCTACATCGACTCGACGGGCGGCCTCTGGTACGCGAACGTCGGCTACGGGCGCTCGGAGATCGCGGACGCAGCGGCGGCCCAGATGCAGAAGCTGCATGCGTACTCCCATTACGGCGACGTGTCGAGCAGGCCGACCACGGACCTGGCCGAGCGCATCTCACGGCTTGCGCCGATGGCGGACGCAGCTGTCTTCTTCACGAGCGGTGGCGGCGAGTCGATCGAGACCATCGTCAAGCTCGTACGGCGCTACTGGAGCCTCGTCGACCGGCCCGACCGCACCGTGATCATCTCCCGCGAACGGGCCTACCACGGCCTTGCCGGGTACGGAACGAGCATCGTCGGCACCGAAGCGTTCAAGGTCGGGGTCGGCCCTCTCGCCGGCGATACGGCCAGGGTCGCCTGGGATTCGGCCGAGGCGCTCGAGGCCACGATCCTCGAGCTCGGCCCCGAGCGCGTGGCGGCATTTTTCTGCGAGCCGATCATCGGCGCGGGCGGTGTGCTTCTCCCTCCGGAGGGCTACCTGCACGCCGTGCGCGAAATCTGCCGTACGTACGGCGTCCTTTTTGTCGCGGACGAGGTTATCTGCGGGTACGGACGGGTCGGCGACTGGTTCGCGTGCAGCCGCATCGGGCTCGATCCGGACGCAGTCACGTTCGCCAAAGGGATCACCTCCGGCTACGTTCCGCTCGGCGGAGTCATCGTCGGCGGGACGATCCAGGAGCCGTTCTGGAAGGGCGGTGCGGCAGGAGTCTGGCGTCACGGCTACACGTACTCCGGCCACGCGACGGCCGCCGCTGCGGCACATGCGAACCTGGACATCATCGAGCGCGAAGGGCTCTTGAACCGCGGCCTCGAGCTCGAGAGCGAGATCCGAGCTGCGCTGGCACCACTCGCCGATCACGAGCTCGTGAGTGAGATCCGGGCGGGGTTCGGGGCCGTGGCCGCGATCCAGATCGACTCCGCCTTGCTCGCCGACGACGCAGGCTTGACCGACCGCGTGACTCTCCGGGCCCGTTCGCACGGCGTTCTCACGCGGACGCTGACCGGCGGCGGCTTGCAGATCTCTCCCCCGCTCGTCATCACACGGGCAGAGCTGGACGAGATCGCCGCGGGGCTCCGTCGCGCGCTCGACGACGTGGCCGCCACCGTCTGAGCCCCGCGCAGACGGTGGCTCACGCCCGGCCCGCGCGCTCGACGACGTTGCTGCCGCGTGTCAGGCGGAGGTACCGCGCCCAGGGGAAATCCGGCCCGGGATCCCAGTGGTCGCTCTTGTGGAAGGCGGCGCTGACGTCGGCGTGGCCTGTGATACCACGCCTGCCAGCAACGAGGTCCGCGGCCCGAAGACGTCGGATCGGGATCCCGTACCGTTCGCAGATGCCGGCCGTCAACCTTGCGGCGCGATCGAGCACCGCGCGGCTGTAGTCGTCGCCCCACCCGAGCGCGCGTTGCCCTGCGAAGCCTGCGAGCTCGATGCCGATCGAGTTGCCGTTCCCGCCGCGGGCGTGCCAGGCAACGTCTTCCTCACGGACGCACTGGATCGTGACGTCCGCATCGACGCAGTAGTGCGCCGAGACCTCCGAGACAGGGTCTGCGAACCATCGCGCGCAGATCTCGGCCGCACCGGCTCGCTCGGGGATCTCCATGGTGTGGATCACGACGACACCGATCGCCCGGCCGCTCGCGCGGGTCAGATGGGGGCTCTCGATGAATGCGTACGGCACGCGCCCTCCCGGGAATCGCCGCCGCAGCCTGCGGGATCATAGTGATACAAGAGGCCGATGAAGCAGCTCTGGGCGCCCTGGCGGCTTGCATACGTTCAAGAAGCAGGCTCTGCCCCCGGCTGCGTCTTCTGTCAGGAATCCGGCGGCGAGCTCGGCGACGCGAGCCTCGTCGTTCACCGCGGCGAACAAGTGATCGCACTTCTCAACAAGTTTCCCTACTCGCCGGGACATCTGATGGTCGCACCGGTGCGTCACGTCGGTTCTCTCGGGGATCTGGACGCGGCCGAGGCCGCCGAGCTTCACGCAGTGACAGTCCAGGGGATCGCGACGCTGACGGAGGTCTATGCGCCGGAAGGCTTCAACGTCGGCTGGAACCTCGGCACCGTCGCGGGCGGGTCGATCGCGGCACACCTCCACCAGCACGTCGTACCGCGCTGGAGTGGCGACACGAATTTCATGCCGGTGCTCGCCGATGTCAAGGTCCTGCCGGAGCATCTCGAGTCGACGCGCGCCCGCGTGACCGAGGCCTGGACGTGATTCGGGAGCTCGCCGAGAACCCGAACATCCACCAATCCCTCTCGGCAGGACGCGAGATCGTCATCGATCCAGCAGGACGGTTCGCCGTCTACCTCGGCTCGGGAAGCGGGCCGCACAGCGCCACGGTGCAGCGGGTTCGCCTGGAGGCCGTCGACGTCGCGCCCGCGGTCGAGGAGATCCGCATGCTGCTCCGCTCACACGGCCGCGCGGGCGCCGAATGGGAGCTCGGCGAGTCCTGCACGCCGTTGGATCTCGTCGAACGGCTCGCCACCTTCGGCATCGTCCCGGACGAGGACGAGCCCGTGGCGATCGGAATGGTGCTCGAGTCCGCCCACACCGCCAGTCACCCGCCGGGCACGACGGCCAGGCGCATCGCCTCGGTCGACGAGCTCGTCCTCGCGCGCCGTATCCAGCACGAGTCGTTCGGCGGCTCTGGCGACGAGGTGGGCCTCGAGCAGGCCGAGGCCGACTTCGAAACCGAGGGCGTGGTCGGTTCCACGTTTCTCGCGTTCGTCGACGACCAGCCCGTGGCAGCCGGATACGCGTCGTACACGCCCGTCGGCTTGCTCCTCTTCGGCGGTGCCACGCTTCCGAGGGCGCGTGGCCGCGGCGCCTACCGGGCGCTCGTGGCAGCGCGGGCGCGCGAGGCGGCCGAGCGCGGCACCCCCGTGCTCGTCACCCATGCGGGACAGATGTCTCGTCCGATCCTCGAGCGGCTCGGATTCGCTCCCGTCGCGCAGGATCGATCGCCTGCTCGACGTCTTCTAGCCGTTCGCGCCGGTTATCCGGCTGCGAGTGGTGCCAGCGCAGCCCAGGCCTTCGGTCCCGTCGTCTGGAAGTCGTACAGGCTCCAACCCGTCACGGTGCCTTCGTCCTGGACGGCGTCGACAAACGCTTTCAGCTCCTCGGCGTTCATCCGGTTCGCCACACCACCCGCAGCATGCACGGGGACATCCGGACCGACCGCGGCCCGGAGCAATCTCAGCGACCGTGCTACATAGCCGTACGTCGCGTCGTACCCGTGGAAGCCTCCGCCGGTGTACGTCATCGGGATCCAGGCGTCGACGAGGCTCGTGATCGCCTGCCAGGGAAACGCCGGCCACCAGGTGGGGTGGCGCTCGAAGCCACGGGACGGGTACGTGATCGCCGCGACCGGGGTCTCCCCCGCCTCGGCCCGCAGGATCCGGGTGAGGGCCAGAAGCCGGGTCGTGCGGAGCCCAGCGCTCTTGAGCCGCAGAGACTCGACGTCGAGTGCGACGCCGTCGAAGGAGCCGCCCTGCGGCGTTCTGAAGGAGAGCATCGCGCGGGTGCGTCGCACGTCGACGGCCGGTTGCACGAACCCGGGCAGGTACCAGGCGACGACGCGCAGCCCCTTCGCGTGCAGCGCGTCGACGAACCGTCCGAGTGCCTGTGGGTTGACAACGTCGACCGTGCTGCGGTCGTTGGCCGTTTCGACATAGACGGTCACGACTCCACGAGCGGCGATGCGCGCCGCGGTCGCGTCGGGGCTGCGATACGCGGGCGCGTCGTAGATGTCGACCCACGTGCCGAGACCAGCGAAGACGGTTGCATCTCCGAGCGTGGCGGCCTGCGCACCGAGCGGGGCGAGCACGAGGACGACTGAGACGGCGACGAGTGCGAGGCGGCGCACGCGGCGAGTCTACGGCGAAGGTATGAGGGAACGATGAAGCTAGACTGCGGTGCGCATGCGGACGTAGCTCAGTTGGTAGAGCGTCGGCTTCCGAAGCCGTGCCGACGGCCCCGACGCACGACGACCATCGACGACTAACGCACAAACTATGCGGGTTTTACGGCCGAGCTCGCGACCGCCGCCGCATGGTTGCTCGATACCGTTCCCAACGGTTGGGGCATGAACGGCGCACGCGTACCCGCGGAATTGCACGACCCAGCCGGCCCGGCTCGCCGGCGGGCTGCAATCCTTGCTTGCTGCGCGTTGCTCGTGGGGGTTGGTGCGTTTCCGAGTACGTCTCGTAGCGCAGCGGTGTGAGTCCAGCCGTCTTTGAGGAGGTCTCCACTCGCTTGGATCTGTTTGCAGGGAGGCTAGAGCACGCGACTTCAACTCGCGGCCTTGTTGCGGACTCACACACGGAATAACGTTCGTCCGCACGCCACAGGGAGATCGCAAGGCTTTCGATCGGTGGAGGTGGACGGTGAAAACGAGGGGAATTCTGGCGATAGTGGGTGCTGTGTCCATGCTGGTGGGCGGCTCGGCGCTCGCTACGCCTGCCGCCACACCTCCCGCCACACCTCCCCCTATTCCTCCGATGCCCAAGGGCCCAACCAGCTACTGCGCCATGACCGGCCCTGCGTGGGCGTTATGGGGTGTCCACACGCCGAACGCGCCTCCCCTCCGAGGGACGAAGTACCGAGTGACGGCATGGGGCATCACCTGTAGCAAGGCGAAGGTTCTCCTAACCGCCTTCTTTCCGAAGATCCCTCCGCATGGGACCGGAAAGCTTGCGGGTGGTCCGGCGGCGTTCAACTGTAAGGGATTGTCCGACGGCTTACTAAAAAACCGGATGTTTGCGGGTCAGTGCATAAGGCTGTCACCGGCCACAATGTTCAGCTGGGGACCCCTCGCGCGCTAGTGCGCCGCGTTAGGGGCACGATCGGGGCACACCTCGAGAGGCCGAAACCCGAAAGTGGCTAACCTGTGCGGCGCGCGGGCGTAGCTCAGTTGGTAGAGCGTCGGCTTCCCAAGCCGTAGGTCGAGGGTTCGAGTCCCTTCGCCCGCTTCCTAGAAAGCCCTGCACTATGACACCTTTCAGAGGTGTCGACGATCGGCACCGAATGGCGCGTGTCCCAACGGTGTCCCAACGAAGTTCCGTAGGCGGTGATGCACGATGGCGGATGACATGCTGGAGGTGGCTGTCTGGTGTTACGGGCAGCGGAGCGGCTCGTATGTGCTGACCTCGACCGGGGTCGAATGGCGTGGCTCCAGGCCCGAGGCGCTGGCCGACTACTCGACGATCCTCCCGGATGGCACGCGGCTGGAGCGGGCGATTCTCAAGACCGACGACTACCGCGACGGCTGGATCACGCCCGAGGACGGCCCCGAGGAGTGGCTGCGGCGGCTGCCGGGCTTCCTCGCGATGCGGGGCGTCACGAACGCCCGGATCGTTGCCGACAGCACGCCGGGGGCTTGTCTAGCGAATCCTGGCACGGGGTTCACTGAGACGGCGGCTGCGGTTGGGAAGCCGGAGGTGACATAGTCGCCCCGTGAGGTGGGAAGTCGACGACCATGCCACGGCGTCTTACGGACCAACCGGCAGGTCGAAGCCCGGGCTGAACGCGAAGGTTCCCGTTACGTCGTAGAAGGCGGGAGTGGTGGCGTCTATGGCTGGCACCCAGATCTCCTTCGTTACCGTGGCCCCCGTTTGGCCGGAACCACAATCGAAGGACGCTCCGACCCCCATGTCGAGTTGGGTGTTCATCGCGGCCTCAGCGGCGACCAACGTCGGCACGCGCTGTATCTCGTCGAGTCCCGCGTTGTTGTTGGCACCGTCCGCGTACTCGCAGTACAAGATGGGCGTGTCAGCAACAGCCGTATCAGGATTCTTGTAGATCAACAGCCTGGGGTGGACCACCGTTGGCGCCGTCGACAGGGTCGAGATCACCGCAGCCCCGAAGGAGATCTTGCACGGCGCCTGGGCGGGCGTGCAGGTGAACCGGAAGGTTCCGCTGGTGGTCGTTCCGGCCGGAGAGCCGAGTCCGACCGAGAGGGTCATCCAGCGCGTCGGGCCGCTGCCGCGATCCACGAAGACGCTCACAAGGCCGTACTCAGCCGTCCCACCTGCCGGGCCGGTCGCACCTGTCGCACCCGCCGGGCCCTGCGCACCAGCCGCACCCGCCGGACCCTGCGCACCTGCCGAACCCGAAGGTCCGGCAGGTCCCTGCGCACCCTTGGCGCCCTGGGCACCCTTAGCGCCAGGAGGACCAGGAGGACCAGACAGGACCCGTAACGGCCACGCCGTACTTACGCGTCTCGCCCGCCTCACACTTCTGCGGGGCCGCGATCGCACGAACCACTCCGGAATTGTTGTTGATACAGAACGGCCCCGCCAACCGACGCCCCTGATCACCCGAGGCGAGACTCACCAGAGCAAGCGCCCCAACCACCGCGACAAGCACAACGAAGATCGCCCGCCGCCGAGGTGTTCTTGAGAATCCCCGCCTCACATGCACTGGGTTCGCCCTTCGTCCGAGGGGTGGACTGAAGTCGACGCTGGCGTCGCGATACCGACCCTAGTCAGCCGCTCCCATGCCGCCGTCACCCTTCCGGGGGAAGCCCGGCGGGTTGTCGGCTGGCCATGGTGGGAAGCGATCCCGCGCTCGCTGATCGGATCATGGCGCAAGCGGTCGATCCCGAGGGGGGCGCTGCTGGTCCGCTCGCTGACGCCGGGCCTGTCATAAGGACACGTGGAGAAAGGCCGTGTGGCAGGATCCGCTCGCGATAGTGATCGCGTTAGCCGGGGTCGGGGCAGGCGTCGCCCTGGTCGTGCCCGCGCTTAGGCGTTCGCAGTGCTGGAGCCGCCGCCGAGCATCGTCTGGAGCCTTAAGACGAGCATGAACGTCGCGGCGCGAAGGTGCTCCTCGTCCATCGCCATGACAGCGTGAAGCAGTTTCTCGAAGTCGTGCTCTCCCACGATCGCCTCGGCGTCCAGGTTCCCTCTGACGAGCAACATGGCGAAGTCGCGATGCGTCTCTGTCCATTCCGTCGGGAAGTCCGGGAGTTCACCTTCCCAAGGATCGGGTGGCATGTCGTCGGTCATCGCGAGGCCTCCTCCGGCTCGGGTTAGGGCAGTCTGGAGGTTTCGCGAGGTCGCTGCCGATAGCTACACGGGCGATGGCCCTTCGTGGGCGCTGGTGGGAGGGGCACTGGGCTTCATCGGGGCTTCGCTCTGGGTTGCATCGTCTACACACGAACGATGGCTGAGTCCAAGCGCCGGAGAACCGAATACGAGCGCGATCGCGAACTCAACGGCGAACAACCCGAAGAGATCATTGCGAGCCTCCGAGAGCAAGTCGCCGCCCGTGATCGTTCGATAGCGAGCCTCAAACTGCGACTTGAGACTGAGGAGGATCTGACACGACAACTCTATGAGGAGCTAGAGAAGCATGAGGGCGATCCAAGCGGCTAACGGACAAGCCAAGTGGTCGCATCTTCGTGGCGGGTTACGTGTCCCAACCGTGTCCCGAACTGCCGTAATTTGACCGAACTGAGAGCACCTCACGGCATCCGAGAACGGCTTAGAACCGTGGACGCGCCTCGATTTGGCTCATTCCCAAGCCGTAGGTCGAGGGTTCGAGTCCCTTCGCCCGCTTCCCATTCCAAAGCCGTTTCTGCGCCTGAGAGGTCGGGCGAGAGACGCTTTGGCACATGAATTTGGCACATGGCCGGGTGCCTGAGCCCATGAGAGCCTGGTCTTGATGGCTGTCGAGTTCCAACCCAAACCTCGTTGGCCTGCATGGTCAACAACCGCCATTCATCAGTACGGCTTCCGACGTTTCGTTCGCCAGAGCCACAGCGATCCTCCGACGAGCGCGACGGCACCAATGGCTATCCAAACGACGACGGTCTTGTCACGTGGCGGACTGGAGACGTCGAGGGTTGGCGGCACGGCAACGGTCGTTGTCGGGGTGGTGCGGGGTTGCGGCTCCGGCTTCGGCGGCGTGACCTCCTGGTATTCGAGCGCGAATGACGGTGCGGGCGTTCTGCCCCAGGTCAGCGCGAGGGCCGAAACGGGGCTGCCGGTGTTCCAGCCGACGTCGCCGGCGACGTTGTGGAAGTTGACGAGAAAACCCCAGGCGCCATGCTCGTACTGGTTGAAGTCGGAGGGCCAGTTTCGTTCGATCACGAACCACCACTCGTCCCGCCCCATCCGCCCGTCGCTATCGGTGGCCCGGGGATCGAGCAGCAGGTAGCGGGACTGCTGGTGCTCGCTGTCGGGGGATCGATAGGGCGTTGTGGGCGACTTCGGATAGACCCAGACGGATTGGTAGTTGCTCGCGACCCCATCTGCTGGTGAGACGTAGTTCGGGGTCAACGTGATCTCCCACGTCTCTATCGGATCGGGCGGGGACGTGTTGCCGCCGAGACTCGACGGAATGAGTGCGGCGTCCGCTGTCCGCGCAGGCAGCTTTTTCGCAGAGGGTGGGCCGAGGTCTTCCCCCGAGCCTGTGTAGAACTGGTCCTCTGCCGTCGTTCCCACAGACGTCGGCCTGTCGGCGAGGGCTTCGGAGAGCGTCCGGCCAATCCGGGTCAGGGTGAAGCTCTGGCGGGCGATCTGAGGCAGCGCGCGTGTGTAGTCGCCCTCCCACAACTGCATCCATTTCTGAGTGACCCCGTCGGCGCGCTGCACCGTATCGATGTTCCGCAGATCGATCACCGGCGTGTCGACTCCGTCGGCCCAGACCTGGAACGCGCCCGCTCTCGGTGTCGAGCCATCTGTCCGACCGGCGATGAAATGCACGACATAGGTGTGGAACTGGTCGCGCTTCGGGACGGGCAGAAAGCGTGACCGGCTGGTATCCACGGCAGGAACGTCCGCACTCGCGGTTGCCGAGTCGGATTGAGCCGGCGCCACAGCCATCACCGCGCCAAGCGCGACGATGCACACAAGCGGCCGAGACCAGTGCGTCACCCGCGTCGACCGCTCTCCGAGCCTCGCCGTCCCCTCCGCCAGTAACGCTCTTCCAGTCGGCGTTCGTTCCACCCGCGAAATCTCGACGCACCGACGCCGGCGCCAAACGCGCCCTGCGACGCAACGAGTCCGATCGCGATTGCTGGTCCCAGACAACTCCCCTCCATGCCGACCTTACTGACGTGCGCAGCAGGAGTCGTTAGACAAAGGTGTAGCTTGAAGGAGGGTCGGCTGCGGCCACTTCTATCCCCTGGACCCCGGAGTCGGCCGCCTAGTCCGGCGAAGACTCCGCGCGGTGGATCCGATTTCAGAGCGCCACCCGTCCTCGAAGGTGCCGGCGGTTGACCACGCGGCGCCTTCGAGTCCGAGACTCTCGAGCCCGTGCCCTGCGATCTGCGTACGCACCTGATCTGCGTGCGCACCAACAGTCGGCGGGCAAACGGGCTGTTGAAATCAGCACGACAGGTGTGTTCGGGAATGTCACAGTAGGGTTCGCAAGGTGCGAGAAAGCATCAGCTTGCTCACGCTCGGCGTTGTCGACTACGCGCGTGCGAAGGCGTTCTACGAGGCGCTCGGATGGACTGTCCGGATGGAGGAACAAGAGACCGCGTTCTACCAGGCAAACGGCGTCGTCCTCGTGCTGTGGAGCCGAGAGAAGCTCGCCGACGACAGCGGCATCGCCGACAGCGGCGCTCGCTGGAGCGGCATCACGCTAGCCCACAACGTCCCTTCACGCGATGAGGTGCAAGGGGTGATCGAACTTGCGCGTACGAATGGGGCGGAAATCACCCGTGAGCCCGCCGACACCTTCTACGGGGGCTACGCCGGTGTCTTCCGCGATCTAGACGGGCATGCCTGGGAGATCGCATACAACCCAGGCTTCGTACTGGACGAGGACGGAAGCATCGAGCTGCCCGCCGCCGACGCGTAAGACACTCAGCAAGCCCGCCAATGCCACGCCATCGAGGGCGACCACGGCGGCCGGCACGAGTGCCAAGACGACCGGGGGTGCGCCGTCCTCCCGGTCGCCACGACTCTGTCCGGACACAATCCCGGCGCCGCCGACTAGAAGTACGGCGGTGAAGAACACTCGGCCGGGATGAGAGAGCCACGAACGTATGTTCCCGCAGTGCGGAAGGGACGAGGTGGTTCTGGTCGAACGTTCACGCACCGGATGCGACTAACGGCATCCTCCAAGGGAGGTACGCGCGTGAACTCGAAAAGTATGGCCGGCTGGATCGGTTTCGCCGGCATGGTCATGGTGATCATCGGCGGGATCAACTTCTTCCAAGGGTTGATCGCGATCTTCGAAGACGAGTACTACGTCGTCACGCGGTCGGGCTACCTGGTCTTCGACCTCACCGCCTGGGGCTGGATCATGCTGATCTGGGGGATCCTGCTCGTCTTGATCGGACTGGCGCTGATGTCCGGCGCCGACTGGGCACGCTGGGCCTCGATCGTCGTCGTCAGCGTCAACGTGTTCGCTCAACTCGGCTTCCTCGGCAACAGCAACTATCCGCTGTGGGCGCTGACCGCGCTGACACTCAACATCATCGTGCTCTACGCACTGACCGCACGATGGAACGAGAGCAATATGAGTGCGCCTACGCGCGTCTAACCTGGAGGCACGAACGCCGGGCGGGCGCCCCGATCAAGGGGCGTCCGCTCAGGTTAGGTCGTGAACCTCTCAGCGGTTTCGCTCCACCGTGGACGCGGGAATAAGATTGATCCCAGGCGAAAAGGAGCTCGAGATGGCAGTCGGCTTCGTCCACACCGTCTACAAAGACGACCAGTGGACAAATGAGATCGAAGGCGACGGAGCCTTCGGCAGCTACCAGACGAAGGAGGCCGCGGTTACGGCTGGTCGTCAGCGTGCGATCGACCGTGAGACCGAGCATGTGATCCACAACACGGACGGCGTAGTCTCGGAGCGAAACTCCTACGGCAACGACCCTGCCGGCCGACCCGGCTAGACAGAAGGGAGGTCGACGTTGGAATCACTGAGCGACACGCTCACCGGCCGCGTGGATCAGATGATCGAGGCATATCGCGGGCGTGAGATTGGACCCGAGACTGGCACCTGCGCAGCTGTCGAAGAGCTCCACGCAAGGAACGAAGCGCTCGAGGAGATCGTGCGCGCGTTGGCTGTCGAACTGGAACGACTCACCGCCAGGTTCGAGCGGACGATCGAGCAGCTCGACGATCCGCCTGACGGTTACTCGGTGAGATTACCCCAGCCGTAGAGACGAGGCGACGCCCGTTCGGCCCATCCTCCCATCGCTCGGGGTGCACCGGGAGGTGCTCGGGTTGGGCATCTGCGCTCCTATCGGGAGTATTGCTTGGTGGTGGAGCCGAGACCTAGACCTTCGGAGATCTGATCCGGTCGGCTGGGGGATTGCCCGCTATCAGCGCCGCAAGAAGAGTTAGACGAGCACGGAGCAAGACGAAACTGCGGCGTCGTCTGCTCCTGTGCGCGGCGGGGGCCTGTTTCCATGTTTCCAAGCAGGTTGGTTACAGGGGGAGTGGAAACAGGTCTCCCGCCCGGAACGTTCAGCCGATGCCTTGGTCGGGGATTTTGGTTGAAGGGGATGGGCTCCGGCCACGCCGGTCCCCGTGGATCGGGCCGGCCCTATGAACACATCGCGACGGGGACGCCGGCCCGGCTGGATATCCCCGGCTAGGTAGATATCTCTGCCGTCGTCTGCGGCCAGCGACGGGAGCGCCTGGGCCGACGTCCACTCAATACCGTTCTTGCAACTCCGTTCGTGCGAGTCCCCCAGAGAGGGGATCTGAAATCACTACGTCCTGCACGCAGGACACGACGAAGCGAATTGTCATTCAGACGTGACTCGCCTAGGATCGCTCTCGATGGCGAGCCCCGACTTGCAGAGCGTCATTCAGGTTTTCTCGGGGGCGTGGTCACCTTGCCCTCTGTGCAGCGAGACCGGCGGGGCAGGCTACGGCCCCGTATCCGACGAAGCCGATGTGGCAACTCGCGTGAACCACCTGCTCAGCGAGCACGACTGCGAGCTCCTGCATGTCGGGCAGCAGACGCAGGATGGGGCAGACGGCCCCTGGCAGCTCACCACGGCCGTCCTGGGCGTGCCGACCCAGGTGGTCTGGCTAAGGAGCCGTCACGCCTCGGGCCACAGGTAGCTGCTCGCCGCCACTTTCGACCCAGCGATGTGACACCGCAAGTTCTGAGCCCGGCGTGCATCTACGTGGTACGCGGTGGCGGGCTGGTCAACGGCATCCAACCGTCACTCGGCGCGCAGGGGATCGTCGGCACAAAACGGCACAAACCATCCCCTGTGCGCCCTCGCGGTGCCAACCCTGTAGTACCTGCTCAGGCGGTCGATGATCGTCACCGGGCCCTGCTCGACGACTTGATGCCCATGAGGCGCATCCGTCGAGCGTCGTCATTGGACGGTCGAACTCATGGGGGCATCCCACCGTCGCTTCCGTATGAGATGGTGGGACCCGATCCCGACCTTCGTGAGGTGTCTGGCTGATGTGTTGCTTCGTTCTCGTTTTCTCCGCGCTCGGCCCGCGCTTTGCGATCATCGCCATGTGGCTGTTCGGGAACCGTGTGGATGCGGCCTTCAGCTCGGCGCTGTGGCCGTTGCTCGGTCTGCTCGTCGCGCCGTGGACGACGCTCATGTATCTGCTCGTGTGGTCCCCCGTGGGTGGTGTCTCGGGCGGGGAATGGATCCTCGTCGGCCTCGGCGTCGCCGCTGACATCGCCACATACGCCGCCAAGCCGGCCCAGAACAGGTACGCGACGACGTGAAGGTCGCAAGGTGACCGGGTCGGCGACTCCTGAGGCACGGACGGCCAGCCCCAGGCTCCCGATTCTGCTCGCGGCGGCGATGTTCGTGCTCGTGGTCGATACCTCGCTGATGAACGTTTCGATCTCGTCCGTGGTTTCCGATCTGGATACGACGGTGAGCAACGTTCAGGCTGCGATCGCGTTGGAGGCCCTGGTGTCGGCGGCATTCATCCTGATCGGTAGCAAGGTCGGGGATCTGATCGGCCGCAAACGCGCCTTCGTGTTGGGTCTGCTCGCGTACGCGGTTGGAGCCCTCGCGATGACTCTGGCCCAGAGCCTGACCGCGATCATCATCTTCTGGGCGATCATCGGCGGCCTCGGGGCGTCCCTGCTGATGCCGGCGATGCAGGCGCTGATCCACGGGAACTTCGAGGGTGCGGCTCGGACGAAGACCTACGCGCTGGTCGGGGCCTCTGCCGCGATCGCTGCCGGGGTCGGACCCTTGATCGGTGGCTTCGTGACGACCTATCTCTCGTGGCGTGTTGGGTTCGGGCTCGAGGTCGTCGTGATCGCGGTCGTGCTGTCCCAGATCAAGCTCGTCCACGACGTCGCCTACACAGGGCCGCGGCAGGTCGACTTCGTTGGCGCGTTCCTCTCGGTGGTCGGGATGGGCGGCGTCGTCCTCGGCATTCTCGTCTGGCAGGAGGGCGGCGAGTTCGTCGGTCTGCTGATCGCAATCGGGGCGGTCGCGCTCGCGGTGCTCGCCCACTGGCTCGTGCGGCGCAAACGGGCGGGAAAGCCGACCTTGCTCGATCCCGGTCTCTTCAACTTCCCGCACTTCACCGCCGGGATCTCCGGGCAGCTGCTGCAAAACGTCACCCTGGGCGGCGCCATGATCGCGCTCCCGATCTTCCTCCAGATGACACTCGAGTACAACGCGATGAAGACGGGATTGACCCTCGCACCGCTCTCCCTCAGCATGTTCGCGGTCGCGCTGCTCGCGGGACGCAAGGCAGGCAGTCGTCGCCCAAGCGACATCATCCTCGTCGGGTTCGCCCTGTGCACCGTCGGACTGGCGGTGATGATCCCGATCATTCCCCGCACCGACTCGGGTCTGGCCCTCTTCATCCCGCTGCTGATCACCGGCTCGGGGCTCGGTCTGCTCGTCTCGCAGCTGAACAACTACACCCTTTCCCCGATCGAAGAAGAACGGGCCAGCGAAGCAGCCGGCGTGAACTCAGCCGCCGGTTCCTTCGGGCTCTCGTTCGGACTTGCGATGGCCGGCGGCATCATGCTCGCCTTCCTCGCCTTCTCGTTCACCCACCAGACCGAGAACAGCTCGGTGATCCCTCCCGCCCAACAACAACAGATCGCCGACACGCTCGAGGACGACGCCGAAGTCATGAGCAACACCGCACTCGAACCCCTGCTCGCCGACGAACCCGAGGACGTCCAAGCAGAAGTCCTCCGCATCAACAAGCAAGCCCGCGACCGCTCACTCCAGGTCGCCCTCATCGTCCCGGTCCTCGCCAGCCTCCTCGGCCTCCTCAACGCCTTCCGCATGCGACGCCTCCCCGACCCCAAACCCGCAAGCATCGAAGCGGCAGCACTCGGCTGAGCCGGAACCGATCTCCGCGGCTCCACAGGCTCGGGTTGCCGCCTGGGCGTAGCAGGGGATACCGGCGGTTCGGGCGGGTAGAACTCGCGCTTTGGGTGGGTAGGAATCGCGTACAACTGGAGGCACATAGGCGGTCGTGCTTCAGCTCCGTCGCATAGCTCGATCATGGTCAGGGCTCGGGGGCGTTCCCGGGCCTTTGACTTGGCGAGCACCCGTTAGTAGAGGGCGGCCCAGGCGACCGCGGCCATCTTCCTCTGACCTTGAATCGACAAGTGGTTCGCATCTGGGCTGAGATCCCCCGGCACGACTGTCATGTGTTGAAGAGCCCCCTGGTCGTACCTGCAGTTATGGACGCTGGCGCATGTCGAAGCGGTCCGGGCATGGTAGGCGTCGACGAGTTCCTGCAACGCGGTGATTCCTGCAGTCCGGATCCGTCCGGACGAATCGAACACACTGCAAAGCTCGTCACCGCTCTCCTCGGCGCGCTTGCCGGGAATCGCCTTGATCGCATTCGTGTAGTTCTCGACGGTGGCCCACTGGCTGATCATGAAGATTTGCGCCTTTGGGACTCGCTCGTTGATGAACGCCAACGTGCGTCGCAGCGTTGTGGCGAACGGCGCGTAATTCTCGGCATCCGTTCCGTCGCACTGGATGTCGTTGTCCACGGACTGGATGACGAACAGGTCGGGAGCCGGCCGAGTGGACACCGCTATTCGAGCCTGCCGCATCAGGTCGTTGACGTCGGAGCCCGACCTCGCGACGTTGAATGCATGCCCCTCGATGGCAGGATGGCGGGCGAGAATGCGGCGGTAGATGCTGTTCACGGCTGGGTTGTCTCCCGTCGCCCACGAGTTCTCCGGGGCATCGGCCTCGCGGTTGAGAGGGTTCGAGTCGTACCCCGTCGCCCCGGAGTGACCCATGACGACGATTCCGTTCGGATATGCCGTGGGCGCGTCGCCCGACGCACACGCGCAGGCGCCTGCCAGGACGCCGGCCGCCACCAGACCCACCGTCAACGTCCGAACGTGAGCCTGGCGCCGAACCACGGGGGCGAGGATCCCGCACACGCCGCCACCTGTCAAGGCTCCACAGTCCAACAAACCGGACGAGCACGCGGGCTCCGATGCGCTCGAGGTCAACGCCACCCGCTGCCGACTCGACACACTGGTTTCGATGAGCTCGATCCCCTACGATCGAAAAGGTCCACCGACGGAAAGGAGCCAACGATGGCTGTTGCCTACGTCCAGGAATTTGCAATCGTCGACGGCGACACGAGCACGGCGAATTACGACAGCGTTGTGAAGGAACTCGGCCTCCAGGACGGCGCGATCTCGGGGCTGGTCGCGCATACCGCCGGCTTCGATCACGAGAAGGGTGTCTTCCGCATCTTCGACGTCTGGGAAAGCCGCGAAGCTGGACAAAAGTGGATGGACGCAACGCTGAACCCCGTCCTCGAGAAGATGATGGCGAATGCTCCAGACCCGTCGGCCTTGACGCCCCCCCAGGCGGACTACTGGTACGACCTCCACGACTCGATGACCTAGAAACGCCCACCTGCGGAGAAGGGTGGGGTCAGACCGTGCAGGGATCCGGATCGGTCGCGGTCTGCCCTCTCTGCCAGAGGCGGGTCGACCCCAGCGCCCCGGGGTCGTGTACGCCGTCGAGCGGGTCGACGTGACGGCGTCGGCCACTCGGCCGAGCTCGTCGACGGAAACGGAGCCTTTTTCCATCCGGGCTGCCCGCCGGCGACGGCCGGGTACGCTCCGCGACCGCTCCCGGGAGCGGATCTTCTGACGCCCTGATTCCCAACGCTGCCGACGAGCACATCCGAGTGTCGATACATACTCGAACGATGCAGTTGCAGCCTGGCCACTCCGACGGAAGCCGAACGGTTCATCTCACCCACACGACGCTCGTGGTCGAAGGTCTCTGCGGGGAAACAGTCGGCTTTCACGGCGAACCCGATCTCGCCGTCGTCTGCGTGGACTGTCTGGAGGTCGCGGCCTCCTTCGGCATCGATGTGAGAGCCTGGTCGGAGGAGAGTCTGGTCGTGGTGCACCTCCCGCTCGCCGCGTAGCGCGCATCGCTATCCGCGGCGTGCCGAGAGCGGCGTCACGTAGACCCAACCGCGATCGGCGTTCCCTTCGTGGAAAATCACCTCGTACAGCTTTCCGTCGATCGTCAGCTGGGTGCCGGGTGCGGCGGCGAAGTCGGCGGCCCAGATCTCCTCGACCTCACCGTTGGCGAGTTTCATCACTTTCCACATGGAGGGCAGCATAGGAGAGCAGGCATCGCGAGCACCAGGCACCGGTGCGTTCGAGCGAAGCGTGCTGGTTGACAGGTGCCGCGTGGCTGGGGAGGATCGTGCGAGCGTCGGCCGCTGCCCTCCCCTGGGGCCTCGCCCGATCGCAACCGGTTCGGCGTCTCTTCTCGGCTCCGCCCCGGTGCGCAGTGGCGGCGTCGCTCCGGATAACCCTACGGAGAGCGGCGCCGCCACTCCTGCTTACCCGTTGGCCGGCCGGGCTACCCGGATTCGGCCGCAGCGGAGCCGGTTACAGGGCGAGCAGCTCCGACACGGTGACGAACTCGAACCCCTGTCGCCGAAGCGCTGGGACGAGCGCTGCGACCGTGATCTCGGGGCGACTGCATATTTCCTGCGAGGAAGGCACCGGTCGAAACCTAGCTCGCCGTGCAGAAACGGGCCGCCCGTCTTGGGATCTCGCGCACGATCGACCGATCGTGAGATCAGTGCAGAATCCGGAGCGCGAGCGTCACCTCGCAGCCGCGCCGGACGAGCGCCCGCAGCGCCGCGACGTCGAAGCCGAGATCGAGCGCGAGCCGGATCGCATCCAGAGTGTCCACGCCGGCGCGCTCGAGCTCGTCGAAGCGCCATTCGACGACGGCGTCCGGAGCCGGTCGGTCGATCCGCGCGCGCAGGCGGATGCAGGGTGCTGTGGCTGCCGCAGTGACCACGCCCTGCCATCGGCAGGAGCAAGTGGCAACTTGAGCCGCCTAGAGGTTTTCGAGCTCGAGCGGGATGCGCGTCGAGAGCTCACCGAGCCGCACGAGGTCGCTCTCGGCAATCCAGCGTCCCGCGACGGCGTGCCCGCCGGATCGTCGGACCGCCTCGCGGATCGGGATCGCCCAGCGGTGCTCGACCAGCGCGACCAGCGCACCCGTGCCAGGCGGAATCGCATCTGCGACCCGCCATTTGTCCTCGTCGTCGAAGACGTGACCATCCGCCAGCTCACGCAGTCCCCAGACGGCGCCGAGCTCGAGTCCTTCGTCGCCCGCCGCCCCGAAGCCGATCAGAGCGCCGACGGCGGCACCGAATGCGAGCGCCTCGGCGGCGTCGAGATCGCTGCGCTGAATTGCCTCGATCACTCCGTCCTCGGTCTTGCGGACCGCGAGCAGATCGACGAGTCGAATGATGTCACCGTCGCGCAGCCGCTCGAGCTCGGCACGGATCTCGCCGTCGAACTCGGGGTCGTCGAATGCGATGACGAAGATCTCGACGGGGCCGACGGTCATGGAAGGAACCTACAGCAACGCCGTTCGCGTCACGCGGTCTGACCGCCTGCAGGAGCAGGAAGCTCCTCCTCGGCATCCGGGCTCCATCGGCCGGCCGTCGCGAGGGAGCTCATTCGCGCCCGATGCAGAAACACATTCTGCCCGGCCTCGACCTTCGCGGGATCTCCGCCCCACGCCGCGAGCGCGGAAGCCTGGAGGGCTCGCCCGTAGGAGTACGAGAGCGGCCACGGCCCGCCGACGCGGTTGATCGCACTCAGGTTCTCGGTTGCCTGCAGCTCCGTCTGGCCGCCGGAGAGGAACACCACCCCAGGAACGACCGCGGGCACGTGACGGAGCAGGTTGTGCACCGTCACCTCGGCGATCTGATCGGCCGTGCGCTGGTCGGGGCAGTCTTGGCCCGCAATCACCATGTTGGGCTTCAGCAAGGTGCCGCGAAGATGGACGCCAAATGCATACAGCGCGGCGTAGAGGGCTCGAAGCGTGCGCCCGGTCACGTCGTCACAGGTCTCGATCGTGTGGCGGCCGTCCATCAATACCTCCGGCTCGACGATCGGCACGAGACCGGCTTCCTGACAGAGCGCGGCGTAGCGGGCCAGCGCGTGAGCGTTCGCTCCGAGACACGCGTCGGTCGGGATTTCGTCGCCGATCGCGATCACGGCGCGCCACTTCGCAAAGCGCGCACCAAGCTGGTGGTACTCCGCGAGCCGTTCCCGCAAGCCGTCGAGGCCCTCGGTGACCGTCTCTCCGGGGAACAGGGCCAGCGGCTTTGCACCGGTGTCGACCTTGATCCCGGGGACGACGCCCTTGGCAACAAGGAGGTCGGCGAAGGGCGTACCGTCGTCGGAGCGCTGTCGGATCGTCTCGTCGTAGAGGATCACGCCGCCGATGAACTCCTCCATCCCGGGCGTCGTGAACAGCAGGTTCCGGTACGCCCGACGTGTCTCTTCGGTCGAGACGACGCCGATCGCGTCGAAGCGCTTGGCGATCGTCCCGGTCGACTCGTCGGCGGCGAGAATCCCTTTGTGGTTCGCGACGATCGCCCGCGCGGTCTCGTAAAGGTCGGCCGCGGCCATCAGCGCTCCTTCCGCAGATTGGTCAGCTTGTCGGCGGGGTGATAGGCGGCGATTCGCCGCACCGTGCCCGAGCGCGACCGCATCACGATCGACTCGGTCTCCACCCCGCCCGCCCCGGCGCGAACGCCACGCAGCAGCGACCCGCCGGTCACCCCGGTTGCTGCCACGAACACGTCGTCGCCCGAAACGAGGTCGTCGGCAGTCAGCACGCGGTCGAGGTCGAACCCGGACTCGACGAGCGCCTCGCGCTCGGAGTCGTTCCGCGGCCACAAGCGACCCTGGATCGCGCCACCCATGCACTTGATCGCAGCCGCGGAGATCACACCCTCGGGCGTCCCGCCGATCCCCATCAACATGTCGACTCCGGTCGACGGCTGGCAGGCGGCGATCGACGGCGCGACGTCACCGTCGCGGATGAGGTTCACGCGGGCCCCCGAGGCCCGGAGCTCCGCGATCAGCGCCTCGTGCCGATCGCGTTCCAGGACGACCACGGTGAGGTCGGTCACCCGCATGCCCTTTGCCGTTGCGACGGCGTTGACGTTCTCCGTCGGCGATGCATTGAGGTCGATCGCGTGCGCCGCCTCGGGACCGACGGCGATCTTCTCCATGTACAGGGCGGCCCCCGGGAAGAACATCGAGCCACGCTCGGCGACGGCGATCACGGAGATCGAGCCCGGGATGCCGAGCGCCGTCAACCGCGTGCCTTCGAGCGGATCAACCGCGACGTCGACTTCGGGACCGAAGCCCGCGCCGACCCGCTCGTTGTTGAAGAGCATCGGCGCTTCGTCCTTCTCGCCCTCGCCGATCACGACAACGCCCTGCATCGTCACGGTATTGATCATGCGGCGCATCAGGTCGACGGCGGCGCCGTCGGCGGCGTTCTTGTCACCCCTGCCAATCCAGCGCGCGGCGCCCATGGCGGCAGACTCGGTCACGCGCACGAGCTCGAGTGCCAGGTTGCGATCGGGCACGGTGGGATCGTGGTGCGTACTCACGGGTCCGTCGATCCTACCCCGGCAACCGATTCACTGACACGGCTTTCGGACGGTTCGAGCGCCACGACTCCGATCCCGGCGGCGACGACGAGGGCTGCGCCCAACAGGAGTTGAGGTGAGAGTGTCTCGTCGAGGAGCGCCCAGGCCAGCAGCACGGCCGACACGGGCTCCAGAAAGGTGAGGATCCCGGCAGCCTGAGCGGTCACGTGGCGCAGGAGTGCTGCGTAGGCGAGCGTGGAGAGGCCTGTGAAGACGACGCCGAGAAGGATGATCGCTCCCCACTCCGCCGCGTCCTCCGGGCGCACGCGGCCCGAGAAGGCCAGAGCCGGCGCAATCGCGACGCTTCCGACGAAGCAGTCCCAGAACGCGACCGTGAGCGGGGCGGCGTGCGCGTGCAGCAGCCGTTTCGAGAGGACGAGCAACACGGCGAACGTGAGAGCGGAGCCGATCCCGCAGGCCAGTGCCACCCAGCCGAAGGCCGTACCGTCGTCGCCTGCGAGTGCCACGAGCGAGATCCCGAGCCCGCCGGGGACGAGCGCGCCGAGGGCCACGTTCGACAGTCTCTCCGGCAAGAACAGCGGTGCGAGAACCGCGAGGAAGAGCGGGGCCGTGTAGAAGGTGAGCACAGCAAGCGCGACGGAGCCGCGTTTGACTGCCTCGAAGAACAGCCACCAGTGCGCCGCCTGCACGACGCCGAGCGCGATCAACACGCGCAGATGCGGGCCGGGCCGCAGGAGCGACAGGCGCCGCGTCACCAGGGCGACGACGCCGAGGGTGGCCGCGGCGAGCAGGAGCCGGAGGAACGCGAGCGGCGCCGCCCCCAGGGAGACGGCGCCGGCGAGGACGGCGATCAGGCCCCAGGAGGTCGCGAGACCGGCGAGGCCGAGATTCCAGCGCATCAGCCGGCGAAGCCGCGCGCGCTCACATCCGCTCCGGCGCTTCGACCCCGATCAGATCGAGGCATCGGGCGACGACGTTCTTCGTCGCGGTGCACAGCCCGAGCCGGAACGCCTCCTGCGTCGAGCCGAGCACCTTGTGGTGGTGGTAGAAGCGGTGGAAGTCGTCGGCGACCCGGATCGCGTACGTCGGGATCGCGTGTGGCGCACGTCGCTCTGCTGCCTCGGCGACGACGCCGGGGAACTCCGCAAGGCGCTTCACGAGGTCACGCTCCTCGGGCGCAAGCCCACCGACGAGCGGTACTTCGTGGCTCTGAGCCACAAAGTCCTCGGGCGGCGCGTTCCGCAGGATCCCTGCGATCCGGGCATGGGCGTACTGCACGTAGTAGACGGGGTTCTTGGCCGTCTTCTCGGCGGCGAGGCCGACGTCGATCTCGATCGCCTGGTCGTGACCTCGCGAGATGAGATACCAACGGGCTGCGTCGACACCGATCTCGTCGATGAAGTCGTCCAGGAAGACGATGTCCCCGCGGCGCTTGGACATCTTCGTCGACTCGCCTCCCTTGGTGAGGTTCACGAGCTGGTAGAGCAACACCTCCAGGGAGCCTCGTTGATGCCCGAGCATCTCCGCGAGCGCCTGCAGCCGCGCCACATAGCCGTGATGGTCCGCACCGAGCACGTAGACGAGACGATCGAACCCCCTCGCATACTTGCGCCGAACATAGGCCGCGTCACTCGCGAAATAGGTCGGTGCCCCGTCCGAGCGGATCAAGACCCTGTCCTTCTCGTCACCGTGCGCGGACGTCCGCGCCCAGACGGCGCCGTCCTCCTCGAACGTATCGAGCAGCGCGATCGCCTCCGGAATCTCGGTCTCGACGACGCTCTGGCGCTCGAAGGTGTCGAAGTGAATGCGAAAGCGCTCCAGGGCAGCCTCGATCGACGCGAGCATCCGCGGTACCGGGTCTCCAGACACCTGCGCGAGCTCCGCGATGTAGGCACCGTGATATCCGTCCTCGGGAGGCTCCTCCCCGCGCCGCACGTTGTCGACCGAGGCGCGGAACCGGTCCATCTGAGCGCCTGCGTCGTTGTAGTAGTACTCGCGCTCGACGGTGTTCCCGGCGAACGTGAGCAGCCGGGCCACGCTGTCCCCGTACGCGCCGTTGCGGGCCGCGGCCACGGTGATCGGCCCCGTGGGGTTCGCGGACACCATCTCTACCTGCACGCGTTCGGGGGTCTCTACGGAGCCACCACCGAACGCGGGGCCGCGAGCCAGTGCGTCGCCGAGAGCATCGGCGAACCAGGAATCCGCGAGAAACAGGTTGAGGAACCCGGGACCCGCGACCTCGGCGCTCCGCACCTCGGGCAGCGACACGACACGTCCCGCGAGCTCCTCGGCGACATCACGCGGCGCGCGCTTCAGCGTCCCGGCCAGCCGCAGGGCGACGTTGGTTGCGTAGTCGCCGTGAGCCGGGTCGGTCGGGCGCTCGAGTGTCACCGTCACGCCGGCGATCTCGGAGACGGCCCCGCCGAGCTGCTGCAGCGGATCAGCCGGCAACGATTCCCCCAGCGACGACGACGCCATCGATTCGGCTGATCGCGGTCTGCCTCGTTCTCCTCGCCTCCGACACGACGAACTGGGTGCCGCTCACGCTTCCTCCTCCGTCTTCGACCTTGTCCTGGACGACCCGCGCCTGACCCTCCCGACAACTGCACCGGCAGGACGAGAAGATAGCCACGTCCGAGAGCAGGAGCGCGATCGAGAGTGCGGTCGGCCGATCTCAGCGCGACGGTGCGCTGGCGTCTCGGTCACAGGCGATTCCTTCTCCACCGGCTGCGGCTCGGCGCGGGTGGAAGCGGGCACAGCGGGGCTCGTCGTCGTCGCTGCGAGCGGAGCACGGGCACGAGGGAGCTGGGTCATCCCTCCAAGAGCTCGTCGGCGAAGAAAACTTGCGCCTCGACCGCAAGATCTCCGAACGGGGAGCTACTCGGTGATGGTGCTGACGGCGCCGGCGCTCGAGGTGGCGACCCCGACGCCTTCCCGCACGAGCGCCGACTGGACTTCCTCACGAGCCTTGTAGATCCGCCACTTCACCGTCGCCAGCGTGATCTCGAGCGTGTCCGCGATCTCGGTGTAGGAAAGCCCCACCACGTCGCGGAGCAGAAGCGCCATCTTGAGATCGACGGTCAGCGCCTCGACCGCGCGCCAGAGAGCGCCGATCGTCTCCGCCCGCTCGAACGGCGCGTCCAGCACCTCGAGCGGAGCGATGTCGTCGATGTTGACGACGCTGCGCGGGCGCCGCTCGAGCGATCGCAGCTCGTCGAGCACACGGTTCTTCGTGACCTGGAACATCCACGTCGTGAACCGCGAGCGCAGGGAGAATCCCGGCAGGCCCTGGTAGACGCGGAGGAAGACCTCCTGGGTCAGATCCTCTGCGAGGGCCCGGTCACCGACGAGGCGCAAGACGTAGTTGTAGACCGGACGCTCGTAGGCGCGAACGATGATCGAGAACGCCCGCTCGTCACCGCGCTGGGCTTTCCGGAGGATCCCGTGTTCAGGCTGTTCGAGCGCCAATGCGCGGCGAGCATACAGCCGTTCTCCGCTTCCACACCAACTTCTTACGACTTACTGAAATGTCACCGATTTGCCGTCCCCGCCGACACGAGCGACCGGCCTGTCATAGCGGCGGGAACCCCGCATCCGAGGAGCCCGAGGACGGTCGGCGCGAGGTCGGCCAACGTGCCCGCGTCCCTCAGTTCTACGCCGTCCGCGGTGAGCACGAGCGGCACGGGGTTCGTCGTGTGCGCGGTGTGAGGGCTGACACCGTCGGCCTCGAGCATCGTCTCAGCGTTCCCGTGATCGGCTGTCACGAGGCAGACACCGCCGAGGCCGAGCGTCGCCTCGGCCACCCGGCCGAGGGCGGCGTCCGCCGCCTCGACGGCACGCACGACGGCCGGGATCACGCCTGTGTGCCCGACCATATCGGGGTTCGCAAAATTGACGACGCAGAACCCATAGCCGTCGGGCAGCGCCTCGACGACCGCCTCCGCAACCCCTGCGGCCGACATCTCCGGCTTCAGGTCGTAACTCGGGACGTCGCGAGGCGACGGCACCAGCACTCTCGTCTCGCCCTCCCACGAGGCCTCCGCGCCACCGTTGAAGAAATAGGTCACATGTGCGTACTTCTCCGTCTCCGCCGCGTGGAGCTGCCGGATGCCGTCGGCGCTGACGGTCTCGGCGAGCGTGGCGGCGACGACCTGCTCCGGGAAGGCGACGGGCGTCGCGATGTCCTCTGCGTACCGTGTCATCGTGGTCAGGTCGACGCCGCGCCCGAGCAGCCGCCGCGAGAGCTGCCGGCCGCGGTCAGGGCGAAAGTTGAAGAAAATCGCCGTGTCGGTCGCAGGAACGAGGCGCGGCCGGCCGGCCAGCACGATCGGCTCGACGAACTCGTCCGTCGTCCCGCGCGCGTAGCTCTCGTTCACCGCTTCGACGGGATCGGTGCGCGGCTCGCCCTCGCCGTCGAGGATCGCGGCGACTGCCCGCTCGGTGCGCTCGGCCCGATTGTCGCGGTCCATGGCGTAGTAGCGCCCGATCACCGTCGCGACGCGATCCGCCGGGAGCTGCGCGAGATCGGCGGCGGCGGCGTGCGGGGAGACGTCGCGACCGTCCGTGAACGCATGGATCCACGTACGCTCCGCCATCGACTCGCGCCGAGCGAGCTCGAGCAGGGCGAGCAGATGCTCGATGTGGGAGTGGACGCCGCCCGACGAGACGAGGCCGAGCAGATGGACGGCTCCTCCCCGCTCCCGCGCCCTCGAGAAGGCCGAGGTGAGAGCGGGGTTCGCGAAAATGGTGCCGGTGCGCACAGCGACGTTGACCCTCATCAGATCCTGGTACAGCACTCGCCCGGAGCCGATCGTGAGATGCCCCACCTCGGAATTGCCCATCTGGCCCTCGGGAAGCCCCACCGCTTCACCCGACGCTGCCAGCTGCGTGTGAGGGAACCCTTCCCACAGCGCGTCGAACACCGGTGTGGAAGCGAGCTCGACGGCGTTTCCCGGCCCTGCTGGCGCGAGGCCCCAGCCGTCGAGGATGACGAGCGTTACGAGAGAGAAGCTGCGATCCGGCACAGGCTCGAGAAGGATGCCGGGTCGAGCGACGCACCGCCGACGAGAGCGCCGTCGACGTCGCGCTGACCGAGGAGGTCCGCGGCATTGTCGGGCTTGACCGAGCCGCCGTAGAGCACGCGCGTGTCGTGCAGCGACTTGATCAACGCGTGTGCTTCCTGCGCGATCTCGGGAGTCGCGGTCTTGCCGGTTCCGATCGCCCAGACGGGCTCGTAGGCGATCACCAGCGATTCGTGCCGCGGCAGCACGGCAACCTGGCGTCGCAGCACTGCCTCGGTCTCGCCCTGCTCCCGCTCGGCCTCCGTCTCGCCGACGCATGCAATCACGGCGAGCCCCGCAGCCAGCGCCGCTTCGGCGCGGAGCCGGACCGTCTCATCGGTCTCGGCGAAGTAGAGACGTCGTTCCGAATGCCCGACGAGCGTTCCCGCGACGCCGAGCTCGACGAGCATTCGCGCCGAGATCTCGCCGGTGAACGCACCCTCGTCGGCCCAGTGAACGTTCTGCGCATAGATCGGCCATTCCTCGCCGACCGCGGCCTCGAGCGAGACGAACGGCGGGCAGAGCACGACCTCGACGCCGTCGGGCGCCTCGAACTCGTCGAAGAAGGCGAGCGCCTCGACCGGGCCCTTGAACATCTTCCAGTTGCCCGCCATGAGCGTGGTCATCGGGCCTCCTCGGGTATCGCCGCGACACCGGGTAGCTCGCGGCCCTCGAGCAGCTCGAGCGACGCACCGCCTCCGGTCGAGACCCAGGAGATCCGGTCGGCGAGGCCGAGCTCCTGGATCGCCCGCACGGAGTCGCCGCCGCCGACCACGGAATACGCGTCGGCTGCTGCGACCGCCTCGGCCACGGCGCGCGTACCCGCGGCGAATCGGCTCCACTCGAATACTCCCATCGGGCCGTTCCAGAAGATCGTGCGTGCCCGGCGGACGATGTCGCCGAACGCCTCGGCCGTGGCTGGCCCGATGTCCAGACCGAGCCATCCCGGCGGCACGGCATCGACCGTTGCAACCCGCGTCTCCGCGTCCTCCGAGAACGAGCTCGCGGCGACGACGTCGACCGGCAGCTCCACGGGAAACGACAACGGATTGTCGTCACGCAGCTGCTCGGCCATCTTGCCGCCGATCAGGACCGTGTCGGCGCGTCCGCCGAGATTCTCGAGCACCGCGAGCTTGTCGTCGACTTTGGCGCCGCCGGCGACGAGCACGAACGGATGCCCGACCTCGCCGAGCAAGCGCCCGAGATGGTCGAGCTCCGCGAGCAGCAGCAGCCCAGCGTAGGCCGGCACAAGATGAGCCACCCCCTCCGTCGAGCTGTGCGCCCGATGGGCCGAGCCGAATGCATCGTTGACGTAGAGATCCATGCCGTCGGCGAGCTCGCGCGCGAACTCTGGATCGTCGCGCGTCTCGCCGGGGTGGAAGCGCGTGTTCTCGAGCACGCGGATGCGTGGATCGGGGAGCAGGGATCGCAGGTGCGCCGCGACAGGGGCGATCGAGAGCCGCTCTCGGTCCTCGGCCGTCTTCGGGCGCCCCAGGTGCGAGCACACGACGACCTCCTCCGCACCATGGTCGAGGAGCCAACGGAGCGTTGGCACGGCGGCGCGGATCCGCGTGTCGTCGGCGACCGCGCCGTCGGAGAGCGGGACGTTGAGGTCTGGCACGGACGAGCACCCGCTTGCCGGCGACATCGGCCGACTCGACGGAGCGGGGACGCCTCATCGCCAGCAGCTTCGGAACCAGGTCGACGAGCCGACAGCTGTAGCCCCACTCGTTGTCGTACCAGCCGAAGATCTTTGCCGTGGCGCCGTGCGCCATCGTCAGGCCACTGTCGAAGATGCAGGAGTACGGCGAGTGCGACGATGTCCGTCGAGACGAGCGGGTCGGTCGAGTAGCGCAGGATGCCCGCGAGCGGCCCGGCGGCCGCCGTCTCGTAGGCGGCGTTGAGCTCGTCCTTCGATGACGTCGCGACCGAGGGTCACGACGAGATCGGTGAGCGACCCGGTGGCGACGGGGGCGCGGACGGCGACGCCGTCGAGCTTGCCCTTCAGGTGCGGCAGGACGAGCCCGATCGCCTTGGCGGCGCCGGTCGAGGTCGGGATCAGGTTGATCGCGGCCGCGCGCGCCCGCCGGAGGTCCTTGTGCGGCATGTCCTGGAGGCTCTGGTCGAGGTGTACGCGTGGATCGTCGTCATGAAGCCGCTCTGGATCCCTGCGAGATCGTCGACGACCTTGGCGAGTGGTGCCAGGCAGTTCGTCGTGCAGGACGCATTGGAGACGATGTGATGCTGTTCTTGTCGTATCCCGCGTCATTGACGCCGAGGACGACCGTGTAGTCGGGATCGGTCGCGGGCGCCGAGATGATCACCTTCGTCGCACCGGCATCGAGATGCTTCTGCGCCCCTTCGCGCGTCGTGAAGAAGCCGGTCGACTCGAGCACGACATCGACCCCGAGATCGCCCCACGGCAGGGCGGCCGGATCGCGCTCGGACAGCATCTTCATCTGCTCGCCCCCCGCATTGATCACGCCCTCGCCGAGGGATACGTCACCTGCGAACGGCCCGAGGACCGAGTCGAACCGAAGCAGATGCGCCATCGTTGCCGCGTCGCCGAGGTCGTTCACCGCAACGATCTCGATGTCGGCGCCGAGGGCCTGCTGCGCCCGGAAGAAGTTCCGCCCGATGCGCCCGAAGCCGTTGATGCCGACGCGTACCGCCATGTGCCCTCGCTCTCGTCGAATAGTGACCCTCACGTCGAGTCTAACCCCGGCCGCAGGCGCCTTCCTCGCCTACCGACCGAGGCAGGTTGAGGAATGACGCTCCGCGCCTCATACTCGACTCTGGTGGGCTCGCGCTCCCGGACGGTGGATCCAGACCCCGTTCGCCGTCTGGTGCCGGAGCGCGCATAGTGGGGGAGGGGATCGTCCTCGGAGCTCCTCCCCCAGCCCGCCTGCCTTTCTGCAGATCTCGAATCCGCTAGCGCGAATTCTCGATCGCGAAAATCCCTGAAGGGGCTCGCCCGCGAGCCGCGTCTACGGGGCCGCGAGCGGGGAGATCTCAGATCTGCAAGTCGGATCCGCTGGCGCGAATTCTTGATCGCGAAAATCCCAGGGCTCGCCCGCGAGCCGCGTCTACCGCCGCCGGTGCAGACGCTGTCTGGTTCCACGGTCCGCTAGCGCGAACCTTGATCGCGAAAATCCCTAGGGGCTCGCCCGCGAGCCGCCACGTCTGTGCCCAGCCCGGGCCGAGCGATGCCTCACACTTCGGCGAGCTCGACCACCTTCGCCAGCCGGCGCTGCATGCCCGCCTTCGTCGCCGGCGGGCTCGCACGCGCGGCGAGCTCGCGCAGGGAGAGGGCCGGATGGCGCAGTCTGAGGGTCGCCGCCTCGCGCAAGCGCTCCGGCAGCGAATCGAGCGCACCCGAATCGCGCAGCCGGCGAGCCGCCTCGAGCTGCCGCTGCGCGGCGCGCGCCGTGCGCACGAGATTTGCGTGGTCGGCATTCGCGAGCCGGTTCGCCTCGGCCCTCATCTCCGCCACCACGCTTCGCTCCTCCAGCGCCAGCACCGCGTCGACGACTCCTGCCGCGAGGAGGTACCCCTCGATCTCCTCCCATCCCTTCGCATACGCCCGCGCGTGCGTTGCGCGTTCCTCCACCCTGAGCCGGACGTCCTGCGCGGAACCGACGGTGCGAAGAAACGACGCGCCGGCCGGCGTCGGCGTCCGCACCTCGAGGTGCGGCGAGCGCGGCCCACTCAGCGATCCACCTCCGAGAAATGCCCCACGCAGATAGGCGCCACGGCAACACGACCGTGCGACGACACGGCCGGGGGGCCGGTCGAAAGGCCGATGCTCGCCGTCCAGGACGCCCGCCTGCTCGAGGATGCTGAGCGCGTGCTCCGTTCCTTCGACGTGCAGTTGATACCGGGTCGCGCGGTCGAACGAACGCGCCGCGTACGTGCGGATCTCCGCGGGCACGCGCAACTCGGCGAGGAGCGCGAAGGCTCGTCGGGCGGCGGCCGCCGAGACGAGGTCGAGGTGGAACGAGACGGTGCCGCGGCCGCGGAGATGCACCGTTCCGGCCGTATGAAAGAGCGCTGAGATCTCGGCCAGCCGGTCGCACCGGCGTCGTGGCGCGATCGCCGCGAGCTCGGCACGCACGTCGTCGACCAGCGAGCCCGAGCTCACAGCGAGACGCCCTCGAGCGCCAAGAGCCGCCGCTTCAGCTCTACGCCCGCCGATCCGTAGCCGCCGATCCCGTTCGCTGCGACCACTCGATGACACGGAATCACGAGCGAAAACCGGTTCTCGGCACAAAACGAGCCGGCCGCACGTGCTGCCCCGGGGCGCCCCGCGAGGGCGGCGAGCTCGCCGTAGGAGACGACGTCACCCCAGGGAATCGCGCGCGCCGCCGAGGCGAGCTCGCGCTGCAGTGGCGTCGCCCATTCGAGATCGATCGCGATCCCGTCGTACGAGGTCGGCGCTCCACGCAGATGCGCGATCACGCGGTCGCACAGATCCGCAGCCGTGGCGGGAACGCGCGCCGTTTGTCCCGTACTGCGACCCCGGGGCAGGGCTGCCCGTCTCTCGTCTTCCAGCGCGGCCGACGCGAGCTCGTGCTGGACGATCACACCGTCGCGTGCCCACACTTCGCCGACGCCCCAGCCGGGCGCGTCGTAGAGGTGTCGCATCACGCGCACGTCGTCGAGAATACAATCGCCGCGATGAGCGCCCCCGGCATCTTCCGTCCGCCCGCTGCGGTCAACGAGCCGGTGAAGAGCTACGAGCCCGGCTCGCCCGAACGGGTCGAGTTGCGGGAGCGGCTCGAGCGGATGGCCGCCGAGCGCGTCCACGTCCCGATGGTGATCGGAGGCGAGCGGGTCGAGACGGGCACCACATTCGAAGCCGTCATGCCCCATCGCCGCTCGCACGTGCTCGCCGATGTCGAAAGAGGTGGAGCCGCGGAGGTGGAGCGTGCGATCGCCGCGGCGCGCGCCGCCCACCCGGCCTGGTCCCGGACCCCGTGGCACGAGCGGGTCGCAGTGTTCCTCCGCGCCGCCGAGCTGATCGCCGGGCCTTGGCGCTCGACGATCAACGCTGCCACGATGCTGAACCAGTCGAAGACGGCCTATCAGGCCGAGATCGACGCGGCGTGCGAGACGATCGACTTCCTCCGCTTCAACGCCGAGTACCTCGTCCGGATCTACGAGCAGCAGCCCGTCTCGTCGCCGGGCGTGTGGAACCGGTTGGAGTACCGCGCTCTCGAGGGATTCGTCCTCGCGATCAGCCCGTTCAACTTCACAGCGATCGGGGCGAACCTGACAACGTCGCCGGCACTGATGGGCAACACGGTCGTCTGGAAGCCCGCCTCGACCCAGGCCCTGTCCGCGTGGGTCACCATGCGCGTCCTCGAGGAGGCGGGCCTGCCGCCGGGTGTGATCAACCTCGTTTTCGGCCCGGGTGCGGAGATGGGTGCCGCTGCACTCGCGAGCCCCGAGCTCGCGGGCGTCCACTTCACCGGCTCGACCGGCGTCTTCCATTCGATCTGGCGCACGATCGGGAACGACATCGACCGCTATCGCAACTATCCGCGCATCGTCGGCGAAACCGGTGGCAAGGACTTCATCCTCGCCCATCCGTCGGCGAACCCGGCGGAGGTGGCGGCCGCGATCGTGCGCGGATCGTTCGAGTACCAGGGCCAGAAGTGCTCGGCCTCGTCGCGGCTCTACATTCCCTCGAACCTCTGGGGGGAGGTCCGCGACACCCTCCAGAGCGACGTCGGCACGATGGCCATGGGCGACGTCAGCGACTTCACGAACTTCATGGGAGCCGTGATCGACGAGACGTCCTTCCGCACGCAGCGCGACGCGATCGACGAGGCCCGCGCGGCGGGTGCCGAGATCGTGGCGGGCGGCGGGACCGACGACAGCGAGGGCTGGTTCGTCGAGCCGACGGTGATCAAGACCGACGATCCCGAGTTCCGGCTGCTGCGGGAGGAGCTCTTCGGCCCCGTCGTCACCGCGTATGTCTACGACGAGTCGAAGTGGTCCGACACGCTCGCCCTCGTGGACTCGACGGGAGCGTACGCACTGACGGGCGCCGTCTTCTCGAACGACCGGTACGCGATCGACGAGGCGCACGAGGCGCTGCGCTATGCCGCGGGGAACTTCTACGTGAACGACAAGCCGACGGGCGCCGTCGTCGGGCAACAGCCGTTCGGCGGCGCTCGTGCCTCCGGCACGAACGACAAGGCTGGATCGATGTGGAACCTGATCCGGTGGGTGAGCCCACGCACGGTCAAGGAGACGCTCGTCCCGCCGACCGACTACCGCTACCCGTTCCAGCAGCCGGACGAATGATGCGCCGGGCGCCCGGCCTCGCTCTTGCAGGAGCGGGGGTCGCGGTGTCACTCGGCGCCCACGCGCGCATTTCCGGGCCTGCCTCCGCTCGTCCTCTGTGTCGCACTCGGGGTCGCGCTGGCGAACATCGGTCATGTCCCGACGGCCGCCAGACCCGGCCTGGTCGTCGCGGCCGGTCCCGTGCTCAAGCTCGGCGTCGTCCTACTCGGGCTCGACCTCGTCTTCCCCGACATCTTGGCTCTCGGCATTCGCGCGCTGGCCGTCGTCGTCGGCGTCGTCGCCGTCACATTCTTCGGGACCCGCTGGGCCGGCAAGCGCCTCGGGATCTCGGACGATCTCTCGCTTCTCGTCGCAACCGGTTTCTCGATCTGCGGGATCTCTGCGATCGCGGCGGCGAACGGCGTCATCGAGGCGGACGAGGACGAGGTGGCGTTCTCCGTGGCGCTCGTGACCCTGTGCGGAACGCTCGCGATCGTGACGCTGCCGCCGCTGCAGGGGCTTCTGGGGCTCGACGACGAGCAGTTCGGCGCGTGGGTCGGAGCGAGCGTCCACGACGTCGCCCAGGTCGTCGCCACCTCCTCCGCCGCCGGCAGCGTCGCGCTGGCGACCGCGATCGTCGTCAAGCTGACGCGCGTGATGCTCCTCGCGCCGCTGATCGCCGCGATCGCGCTGCGCCATCGCAAGCCCGCAACGACGACGGGGGCGCGGCCACCGCTCGTGCCGCCGTTCATCGTCGCCTTCGTGGCGATGGTCGTCGTCGCGAGCATCGGCGTGCTGCCCGATCGAGCCATCGCCAGAATCGACGACCTGCGCACCGTCCTGCTCGGGATGGCGCTGTTCGCCCTCGGGACCCGCGTCGACATCGACCGGCTCCGGCAGATCGGCCCACGACCACTCGTCCTCGGCCTCGCTTCGTGGCTCTTGATCGCCGTTGTCGCCTTCGTCGGGGTGCAGCTCGCCTGGGCGTGAGGCCGCACGCGCGTCCGGCGCTACCGTACGCGAGTGCAGCGCGTGCTCGATGCGATCTCGACGTTCTGGGCTCACCTGGAGGACGTTCGCCCCGCGCCGCTCGCGGTCGCGATGTCCTGCCAGCTCGTGAAGCTCGCCTGCACGAGCCGAGCGTGGCGGAACGTGCTCGTGGCGGCCTACCCGGAGCAGCGCGTGCGATGGCGTCCGATTTTCGGTGCCTACGTCGCGGGAGTCGGCGTCAACGCGATCTTTCCCGCGCGCGCCGGTGACGTGGTGCGCCTCTACCTCGGGCACCGCGCCATCCCCGGCTCGAGCTACGCGACGCTGATCAGCTCGACACTCGTTCTCGCGATCGTCGACTTCCTGCTTGCGCTGGCGCTCTTCACCTGGGCGCTCACGCAGGGGGTGCTCCCGAGCATCGACGCGCTCCCTTCGCTTCCCAGCTTCGACTTTCGCTGGCTGTTCGACCACCCCGGCATCTCGCAGGTCCTGCTCGTAACCCTCGTCTTCGCCGCGATCGTGGTCGCCGTGTGGGCGCGCGATCGGGCAGCCGACCTCCGTGACCGCGTCGCTCAGGCGTTCACCATCCTTCGCACGCCGGTTCGGTATCTGCGCACCGTCGTCGACCTGGCAGCTCGCCGACTGGGCCTTACGCCTGACCACGATCTGGTTCGCGCTCGGCGCATTCGGAATCCACCAGAGCCTGCGCAACGTGCTGCTCGTACAGGTGACGTCCAGCCTCGCGACGCTCGTTCCGGTGAGCCCGGGCGGGATCGGCACCGAGCAGGCCTTCCTGCTCTACACCCTGGCCGGCCAGGCGTCGCGCACCTCCCTGCTCGCATTCAGCGTCGGCCTGAAGCTCATGCTCACGGTCGTCAACGTCGTGGTCGGCTTCACGGCCATCCTTCTGACCTTGGGAACGCTTCGCTTCCGGCGCGCGACGTCCGGAGCCGAGACCGGCGGCACGTAGCGCCGCGAGACGGGCCCTCGAGTCGGAGCTACGGAACGCTACCGCCGGTGCGATGGAGCTGACCGAACACCGAGCGTGCGGTCTTCGCCGGCAGGCCGGGCACGGCCTCGAGCTCCTCCTGTGAGGCGGCGAGGAATCGGTCGGCTGAGCCGAAGTGGCGCAGGATCGCGCGCCGGCGGGACGGGCCGATGCCCTCGAGGGTGTCGAAGATCGACTCGAAGGCGCGCGTGTCCCGCTTCTTGCGATGGAACGTGACGGCGACCCGGTGGGCTTCGTCGCGAATCCGCTGCAGCAGCTGGAGGCCGGGATCGTGCCGGTCGAGCACGATCGGCTGCGTGCGGCCGGGGACGAAGACCTCTTCCTCACGCTTCGCGAGAGCGATCACGGCGACCCGCGGCAGGTCGTACGTGGCGTGGATCGACTCCAGGGCGGCTGCGAGCTGCCCCTTGCCGCCGTCGATCACGACGAGGTTCGGAACCGACGAGAAGCTCTCGTCGTACCGGTTCGGGTCTGCGCTGTCCCGCAAGCGGGCGAAGCGGCGCGCGATCACCTGCGCGATCGAGGCGAAGTCGTCCTGGCCTTCCAGCCCGCGAACCGTGAACGAGCGATAGTGCGCCCTCTTCGGCTGCGCATCGACGAACACCGTCATCGACGCGACGATGTCGCGTCCCTGCAGGTTCGAGATGTCGAAGCACTCGACCCGGACCGGCAGGCTCTCGAGATTCAGGCCCTCGCGCAAGCTCTCGAGCGCCTCGATCCGGCGCAGCCGCTTCTGCTCCGCTGCCGTCGTCTCATGCGCGAGTGCGAGCTGGGCATTCTCGGCGGCGAGCTCCGCGAGCCGCCTCTTCTCGCCGCGAGCCGGGGCGCGCACCTCGACGGCCGCCCCACGCAGCTCGGACAGGAAGCCGGCGAGCGCATCGGTATCGGCCAGGTCGGCCGGGACGATCAGCTGGGGTGGCACGCTCGGTGCGGCGGTGTAGTACTCCAGGCAGAAGCCCTCCAGGATCGTCGTCCGGTCCTGCCCTGCCACGTTCTCCAGGTGGAACGCGTACCGGTCGATCAGCTTCCCGTCACGCAGCGGGAAGAGCTGGACCGCGGCCCGGTCGCCGTCGACGGCGAGCCCGATCACGTCGACCGTCCCGACCGCCCGTCGGTCTGCGCCCTGGCGCTCGGCCAGGCTCTCGATCGCGAACAAGCGGTTCCGGTACCGGGTCGCGTCTTCGAAGCGCTCCTCTACGGCAGCGTCGCGCATCTTCGCATCGAGCGTGCGGACGATCGAACGGGTGTCACCGGAGAGGAAGTTGATCACACCTTCGATCTGTGCTCGATAGGCCTCCCTGGAGATCGCCGCGATGCACGGTGCCGTGCACCGCTCGATGTGGAAGTCCAGACACGGGATGCCCGAGTGGCGGCCGGGCTTCGGGCCTTCGCACGGCCGGAACTGGAACACGCGATTGAGGACATCGAGTGTCTCGCGCACCTTCTTCGCGTTCGCGTACGGGCCGAAGTAGAGGGTGCCGCGCCGGTGTCGCTCGCGGGTGAACATCACCCTCGGGTACTCGTCCGCCACCGTGACGGCGATGTACGGAAACGACTTGTCGTCACGCAGACGGACGTTGAACGGCGGCCGGTGGCGCTTGACGAGGTTCTGCTCGAGCATGAGGGCCTCCACCTCCGACGAGGTGACGATCACCTCGACGCGGCGGATCCGCTCGACCATCCGCTCGATCCCGTGGCGAACGTCGCCCCGATTGAAATAGCTCCGCACCCGCGCGCGCAGCGACTTCGCCTTGCCGACGTAGAGGACCTCGTCACCCTCGCCACGAAAGAGGTAGACGCCCGGGTTGCGAGGGAGTGTCGTGAGCTGCTCGCGAACCGATTCGACCACGCCGTCTAGCGTATCCGCCACGTGCTCCGCCGCCTTCTCCCCTTCGCCGCCGTGCTCGCATTCGCGCCGTCCGCGCTGGCGGGCGGGCCTGCGATGTCCTTCGGCGCCGCCGAAGACGTCGTCCGGTCACCCGACCTCGTATCCGCCAAGGCGAAGATGACGCTGTTCCGGCTGGCGGGATTCTCCGCCATCCGTGTCACCTCGCAGTGGCTGCCGGGCCAGGTGACGCCGCCCGAAGGCGAGCTCGAGATCCTGCGGAACGTCACCGCCGCCGCGCAACTCGCGGGCGTGAAGGTCTATCTGTCGGTCTATCCGCCCGGCTCACGCTCGGCGCCGCTCACCCCCGAAGCGCGCGAGGAGTTCGCCGCGTACCTCACTGTCCTCGCTCTCCAACTGCCGGCGGTGGACGACGTGATCATCGGCAACGAGCCGAATCTCAATCGCTTCTGGCTGCCACAGTTCAACCCGGACGGGAGCGACGCCGCAGCGCAGGCATACCTCGCGCTGCTGGCGCGCGGGTACGACGCCCTGAAGGCGGTCGACCCGACGGTACGCGTCTGGGGCGGTGCGCTTGCCCCTCGCGGCGTCGATCGCCCCGGCACCGGCCGCGACACGCACTCTCCCGTCGCCTTCCTGAGGGACATGGGTACGACCTACCGTGCGAGCGGCCGGCAGCTCCCGGTCATGGACGGCCTCGCGTTCCATCCCTATGCGGACAGCTCGGGCCAGTCGCCCGACACGCCTCACCCGAGGTCGACCACGATCGGCCTCGCCGACTACGACCGCCTGATTCAGACCCTCGGCGCTGCGTTCGACGGGACAGCCCAGGCCGGCTCGTCACTCCCCGTGCTCTACGACGAGTTCGGGGTCGAGTCGAGGATCCCCGCCGGCAAGGAGAAGGCGTACACGGGGGCGGAGGCGGCGACGACGAAGCCGGTGGACGAGATCACACAGGGGCAGTACTACGGACGGGCGTTGCAGCTCGCGTTCTGCCAGCCGAACGTCACCGGCATCCTCCTGTTCCATTCGCAGGACGAGCCTGCGCTCGCGAGCTGGCAGTCCGGCGTCTACTACGCCGACGGGACGCCGAAGTCGAGCGTGTACGCCGTGCGCGATGCCCTCGAGCGTGCCCGCGGGGGCTCGATCGCCCACTGCGACGGGCTCGGGCTCGACGTCACCGCGACCGGTGTGCATTTCCCGACCCAAGAGGAGCTCCGGCGCGGCTCCCGCCTCATCCGCTTCACGTGCGTCCTCGACTGCGCCTGGGAGGTGCGGGCGTCGAGCTCGAGCACGGGCGCCACGCGGGCCCGGCTGACCGGGTACGCCCGAGCCGGGGTCGTGACGCTCGCCTCCCTGAAGGGGCGCAAGCTCGGCTCGGGTGCGATCAAGTTCACGCTCACGCTTCGCCACCCGGTCAATCCCGGAATCCCGCAGACGCGTCGGAGCGCCGCCCTCAGCCTCCCGTAGCGGCTCGTCCACCCGTGTGACGAGGTGCTCCGCGTACGATGGGCAGATGAGCGACACGAAACCGGGCTATGAGCGCATCGAGGGCGTCCAGGTGGGCCAGTACGTCTCATACCGGTTCTTCAAGATCGATCCTGCGTGGCGTCGGCTCTCCGAGTGAGGAGCGAGATGCCGGCAAGGATGCCTTCGCTGACGTCGTCGAGGAGTGGGCGACCAGGATGGAGGGCCTCCGCGCCTACAACGTCTCGGGGATCAGGCCGGAAGCGGACTTCTTCCTCTGGCAGATCACGGAGCGCTACGACGACCTACTCGAGCTCGGCAGCGGCGCTGAACGGCACGCCCCTCGCCGGCTGGCTGACGACGCCGTACTCCTACCTCGCGACGACGAAGCCGTCGGTCTACACCGACAAGAAGCGGGTCCGACAGGGCAAGGTGATCCCACGCGATGCGCCGTACCTCGTCGTCTACCCGTTCGTGAAGAAGCGGCCCTGGTACTTCCTCACCTTCGAGGAGCGGGCCGACGCGATGCGGCAGCATGCAGAGGTCGGAGGCAAGTTCGTCACCGTCACCAACCACACGACCTACTCGTTCGGAATCGACGACCAGGAGTTCATGCCGGCCTTCGAGTGCGAGGAGCCGGCCGACTTCATGCACCTGATGCTGACGCTGCGCGAGACCGAGGCGTCGCGCTGGACGGAGCGCGACACGCCGATCTTCGTCGGCGCCCTCGCGCCCGTACGCGCCGTGCTTGCTGCGCTCGACGGCACCGCCGTGCACGCTCGGCGTGCGGCTGACTCAGGTGTAGGCGTGCTCGACGCGCCAGGTGCCGCACGACCGCCCAGGCGCAGCAGCCGAGCACGACGAAGAAGGCGATCGCGTCGGCGCCCCGTCGGCGAGAGCCCGATCGCAGCGCCGACGTCGACGACGGCCAGCCCGATTGCACCGTAGAACACACGCCTCGACCGCTCCGACCACGCCTCGAGGTCGCCACGGCGCTCGCGCCAGACGAGGAACAGGAAAAACGCGATTGCGAGGAAGAAGCCGATTCGCAGCAGGCCGCCGGTCGCGGCGAGCACGGGCTCGAGTGAGAGGACGACGACGACTAGCCGCGATGAGCGCCACGATCGCGAGCCCGCGGACGGTTCGGTTTTCGAGAAAGCGCCTCATGCTCCGGTCATGGTGCCACGAACTCCGAGGGCCGCCGCGACGAATGCCGAGACGGCGAACCACAGCAGCCGCCGGCGCGGGTCCGCAGGCGCGTAGAACCACGGCGACAGGACGACCCCGAGCCCGACGGCGCCGTAGACGTAGTGCAGCTCGTCGGCGGCTCGGTAGTTGCCGGAAAGCAGGAGCAGGCCGAGCGCAGCCTGCGCCACGAGGAGCGTCTGTGGGAGCGCGAGCAGGTGGATCGTGGCGCCTCCGACCTCTCCACCGCGCCGGTAGGCGACGAGGCCGAGGGTGCCGGCCAGCAGGCAGCCCGCAATGACGGCGTACGCGAGATAGCGGTGCGCCTCGACCACGATGCGAGCCTACCCGTCGTGCTCAGCCGTTCCTGCGCCTCGTCGCACCCCGGCGTCGAGCGGGTACGCTCGAGGAGCCCTCGGAGACGATGACTCGCCGCAGTGCGTCGACGCGATGTTCGCGAGCGGCACGGCAGCACGGGCGGCACGACGAACGGAGGATCGCGTGGCAGTGGAAGTAGGAAACCCAGCTCCCGACTTCACCTTGGACTCGGACGCGGGCGAGACCCGTCACGCTGTCGTCGCTCAGGGGCAAGCCGGTCGTTCTCTACTTCTATCCGAAGGACGACACGGCCGGCTGCACGAAGCAGGCGTGCGGGATCCGCGATGCGTGGGGCGAATTCGAGCGCCGCGGCGCGGTCGTACTGGGCGTCAGCCCTGACAGCGTTGCCTCCCACGTCTCGTTCAAGCAGAAGTTCGATCTGCAGTTCACGCTGCTCGCCGATCCCGACCACGCCGTCGCGGAGGCCTACGGTGTCTGGGTCGAGAAGTCGATGTACGGCAAGAAGTACATGGGCGTCGAGCGGTCCACGTTCGTGATCGGCGCCGACGGGAACCTCGTCGACGTGATGCGCAAGGTGAAGCCCGAGACGCATGCCGACGAGGTGCTCGCCGCGCTCGGGTCATAGAGGACGCGCACAGGCTCGACGGGGTCGGTGCCGGTCCGTGAAAAAGGCCCCTTCCGGGGCCTCCTCCAGATGCGGATGAGAGGACTTGAACCTCCACGCCCCGAAAGGCACACGGACCTGAACCGTGCGCGTCTACCAATTCCGCCACATCCGCGCGCCGACGATTCTAGCCGTCGCTTCGAGCTCGGGCATCTGCCTTCGGGCATGCTCATCGGCAACCGCATCGTCCCACCGGCGTCTCACCATTCATGATCCGTGTCCCTTCATCTCTCCGCGCACTCGTTCCGCGACGCCACGCATTGACGCTGTGCGGCCTCGCGCTCGTGCTCTGCAGCCTCGTTCCAGCGGGGCCTGCCGGCCGCGGCATCGCGCAGGAGCGACCTCGAGCGAGGTCGTGGTAACGCTTGCCGCACCGGCCGTCGCAGGCCGGTCGGGACTCGCCGGACGCGCGGCGCGGGCGGCGGTCGACGCCGACCAGGCGCGGTTCGTCACCGCTCTGCGGGCGTCGCATTCCGACCGCGCAGGTGCGCTGGCGGTATCGCCTCGTCCTCAACGGAGCGGCCGTCGTCGTGCCGACCGCCGCCCTGCCCTTGCTGAGAGCCCTCCCGGGCGTCAAGGAGGTCGATGCGAGCACGGCGTACGCGAGCGCCGCGACCGAGATCGCAGCCGGCTCATCCACCAGGGCGGCGTGGCAGGCCGGCCTCCCGAACCAGGGTGAGGGAATCAAGATCGCGATCATCGATGACGGCATCGACCAGCGGCACCCTTACTTCTCGGCGACCGGATACACGATGCCTCCGGGCTTCCCCGAGGACAGATCGCCTATACGACCGCGAAGGTGATCGTGGCACGGGCGTTTGCGCCGGCCGGAACCACCTGGCAGAACGCGCGGAAGCCGTTCGATCCCCTTCGAGTCGGGCCATGCGACCCACGTCGCCGGCATCGCTGCCGGGAACGCGAACACGCCGGCGCCCGGTGGTGCCAGGCTTTCGGGCGTCGCCTCGCGCGCGTATCTCGGCAACTACAAGGCGCTCACCGTCCCGACCGATGCGGGAGTGGGACTGGACGGCAACGCCGCCGAGATCGTCGCCGCCATCGAGGCCGCCGTCGCCGACGGCATGAACGTGATCAACCTCTCGATCGGCGAGCCCGAGGTCGAGCCGTCGCGCGACCTCGTCGCGCTTGCACTCGACGCCGCCGCCGCCGCCGGCGTCGTCCCGGTCGTGGCCGCCGGAAACGACTTCGACGAGTTCGGGGGCGGCTCGGTGGCCTCTCCCGGCACGTCTGCGCAGGCGATCACCGTCGCCGCCGTCTCGAGCACCGACAACACGCTCGCCGGCTTCAGCGCAGCAGGGCCGACACCCATCTCCTTGCGGCTCAAGCCCGACATCAGCGCGCCGGGCGTCTCCGTTCTGTCGTCGGTGCCGAACGGCCGCTGGGAACCCATGTCCGGCACGTCGATGGCGACACCGCAGGTCGCCGGCGTCGCCGCGTTGCTGCTCGAACGGCATCCGTCCTGGTCGGTGGCGCAGTTGAAGTCCGCACTCGTCGGATCAGGAGCTCCCGTGCAGGACAGTGGGTCGATCGCCGCCCCGACTCGTGGCGGCGGCGGCCTCGCCGACGCGGTGCACGCGGACGTTCCACTCGTGCTCGCCTCGCCGGCATCCGTCTCCTTCGGGCTCGTCCGCCCAGCCACCGCGGTCGCCTCGCAGGTCGAGCTGGCCGACGCCGGCGGGGGCGCCGGCGTCTGGGACGTGCGCATCGAGACGATCGCGGCCGCGGCTGGTGCCGGCCTCACGGTCGCCCCCACCGTCTCCGTCCCGGGTACGCTCCAGCTCCTGCCCGTGGTGGCCGACAATGCCGCCGAAGGAGACGTGACGGGGTTCGTCCGGCTGACGCGCGGCACCGACGTCCGCCGCATCCCGTTCTGGCTGCGCGTCGAGCGACCCGCCCTCGCTGCTGCTTCGTCCGTCCTCCGCGTGCCCGGGAATCCATCTCGGCAACACCCGCGGGAAGCCTGCGCGGGTCTCCCGCTACCGCTACCCGGACGTCCGTACCGGCGGCGCGGTGACCTCCACGCTGCTCGGGCCGGAGCAGGTCTTCCGGATCGAGCTCGCGAAGCCCGTCGCCGAACTTCGGGGTCGTCGTCGTGCGGCGCGGCAAGGGCGTGCGCGTCGAGCCCCGTGTCGTCGCGGCGGGCGACGAGAACCGGCTGACCGGCTTCGCCGCGCTTCCGGTCAATCTCAATCCCTATCTGTCCCAGTTCGGCGAGCCGGTGCTGGCCGCCGCTGCCGTCCGGCCGCTCGCCGGGCGCTACGACGTCGTTTTCGACAGCGCCTCGCCGGCAGGGGCGGGGAGCTTCGCGTTCCGCTACTGGATCGACGACACGCGCCCACCGACCGTGACGCTCGGCCAACGCCGGCTCGAGCGCGGATCGCCCTTCGTCGTCCATGTGGCCGATGCCGGGTCGGGTATCGACCCGGCGACGGTGAACGTGACGATCGACGGGCGAACCGCGCGCCGCACGTCTCGAGGCGGGCGCTGCTTCGCATCCCGACGGCAGCGCTCCGGCGCGGCACGCACGGTTCGCGGGTGCAGGTGTCGGACTACCAGGAGTCGCGCAACATGGAGAGCGTGCCGCCGATCCTGCCGAATACGCGGGTGCTCGACGACGACGGTGGTCGTTCGCTAGCGCCCGGCCAGCTCGACGATCAGCGCGGCGTCTCGCGCTCCTCGATCGTCGGCAACGCCTCGAGGTCTGCCTGGACGCTGCGGACGAACTCGTCGTCGTCGCGTGCTGATCACCCGAAGCTTCGCCTTGCGCTTTTCACGCTCGCGCAGGCGCCGGGCGTCCGCGCCTGCGAGACGCTCGAATCTTGGCCACTCGGCGGCGACGAGACGCCGATGCCGATCGCGAGCAGCACGATCCACGGCCAACTCACGATCCGCAGTGTACCCGCCCCAGCAGGGTCGCGAGGGGCCGCAGCAGCTGTTTTTCTCGTCCGCAGCCCTGCACCCAGATCTCCATGGCGAGGTCGGCCAGCGGGACACCGCCGCCCGGGGTGACGAGCCAGGTGTCCTGCATGTAGAGACAGCCCTCGCCGTCGGCGGCGATCGCATGCGGATGCATCGACAGCACCATGTTCTCCTGCAACTCGACCTCGGAGCCCTCCCCCACCTTCGGGAACTCGATCATCGTCATCCCGATCGAATGACCGGTGACGTGCCCGAGGTGGTAGCCGCGGTCGTGGAAGCCCTTCGAGACGGCAGTGTGCACGTCGTGGCAGGTCGCCCCCGCGCGCATCGCCACCCTCGCCGCGTCGTAGTACTCGCTGTACGCCTCCATCATCCGCTTCGTCTCGTCCGTCGGCTCGCTGCTCGCGGCCCGAACGGCGCGCGAGACCTCGACCCAGTGCATGCCGGGCCCGGCGACCTCGAGCGACGGGAGCACGAATCCGCCCAGTACCTCTTCCGATCGTGCGATCTTGAACTCGGGCCGCGCGTAGGTGTCGGTCCCCGTGAGCACCATGTTCATGGTCAAGCGGCCGCACCCCTCGGCTGATGAACCATTCCTCGGCAGCTGCCATCACCTCCGCTGCGGTCTTCCCCGGCGCGTAGGCCTCGTGCCAGATCTCGAAGCCGCGTTTGTTGATCCGCACCGAGTCGCGCACCGACACGAGCTCGGCCTCGCTCTTGACGGCCCGCGCGAGATCGAACTCGACGTCGAATGGGACGAGATCGAGCCCGCCGAGCGCCTGGTAGTCGCGCACGGTCATGATGTAATCGAGGCCGTAGACGCCGACCCTCCTCCAGCCGGCTCCCGCGTGCGTGGTCGGCGATGTACGTGCCTGGACGCGGGTGGAAGACCTGCTCGAGCGGCGTGGTGGCGTGTTCCCCGACGTACCGGGCCTCGGTCGGGAACACGATGAACGGCTCGCCGTCGGCAGGCAGGACGACGTACGCATACCGATGGACGATCTGGAAGCCTGACATATACGTCACGGCGCCCTCGAAGCCGCTGTATTCGTTGCCGGAGACGACGAGCGCATCCAGCCCGTGCTCCCCCATCGCCGCCCGCATGTTCGCGAACCGGCGGTCGAGCTCTACGCTCAGATCCATGAAGCCTCCACCCCTTTGACAAGTGCGGTTATCGTGTCGTGGAGCGGCGTCGCAACTCCGAGCTCGCGCCCGAAGCGGGCGATGCCGCCGTTGAGATAGTCGATTTCGGTCTGTCGGTGCGCCTCGACGTCCTGCAGCATCGAGGCCTTGTGGCCGTAGGCCACCTCCGGTCTCGCCGCGTGGTCGATCAGGTCCTCCGGATCCGCATCGAGCGTGATCCCCTGGGCCGAAGCCACTGCCTTGCCCTCGTCGACCAGGCCGCTGACGAGGGCGCGGAGATCCGGACGCTCACACACGCGCCCATGGCTGAGCCCGGTGAGGGCGCCGATCGGGTTCGTCGAAGCGTTGAAGATGACCTTGCGCCACTGCGCCGGGCGGGCGTCGGCGACGGCGACAGCCGGCATCCCCCCGCGTGAGCAGGCGTCGGCGAGTGCCGCCACCTCCTCCTCCGCGGCGGGAGCAGGCTCGAACGGCGAAAGCGTCGTTTCGCCCTTGACGTCCCACTGCACATGGCCGGGCTCGAGCAGCTTGCCGGCGGGGAACGTCGTCCCTCGGATCACACGCGCCACATGGCGGGCCAGGGTCTCTTCGTTGCCGACGCCGTTCATCACCGATGCGACCGCTCCGGCCGCGAAGGCGTGCGCGGTCGCCTGGATCGCCGACTCGGCGTGCATCGCCTTCGTGGCGACGATCCCGAAGTTGCAGGGAGGCAACGCACCCGGATCGCTCGTGGCGCGGAGGCGCGCGTGAACATCGCCTGCGCCGGAGAGCGTGAGGCCCTCGCGTTCGATTGCGTCGACGTGGGCCTGGTACAGGTCGAACGCCCATACCTCCACGTCGTCGAGGGTCGCGAGGTTGGCTGCGAAGAGCGAACCGACGGCACCGCAGCCGACGATGCAGATTCTCATGAGGCGCTCTCTTCCGGAGTCGGTGGAGTGGTCGGGCGGATGCGCCGGAAGCGATCGAGCGACAACTCCCGCCCCCCGGTGATCCCGCTCGGACGGAGGATCAGGACGGCCGCCATCAGCGTGCCGACGACGACGAGCCGCGTCCCGGCGGGAAGGTCGATCGTCAGCCCACCGACGTCCAGCCCGTTCTCGGCCTCGGCGAGCAGCGAATCGAGCCCACTGACGGCCAGCGCCCCGACGACCGCGCCCCAGAGGCTCGTCATCCCGCCGATCACGAGCATCGCGAGGGTGATGAACGTGAGGTCGAGATACACCGTTTCCGAGTTGATCGGCAGAAGGTGGACGTAGAGGCCCCCGGCGAAACCCGCGAGCACTCCCGACAACGCGAATGCGATCAACCGCTGGCGATAGACGGATACGCCGACGGCACGAGCGGCCGCGACGTCTTCGCGAGTCGCGCGCAACAGGCGGCCGAAGCGGCTGCTCTGGTAGCCGAAGGCGACTCCGATCACGAGCAGGGCGCCGATCGAGGCCTGCAGGAGATCAGTCGTCTCGGGGACGGACGAGAACGTGTTCGAGCCGGGCCCGATCTTCTCGTAGTACCGCAGCACGTTGTGGGTGATCTCGAGCACGCCGAACGTCGCGATACCTGCCGCGAGCCCGGACAGCCGCATCAGTGGAAGACCGACGAGGAGCGCGTAGGCACCGCCGACGGCGGCCGCGACGAGGAGCGATGCGGATGTTCCCGAGCGTGTGATCGCGGAGGAACGGGAACAGGCTGGGCATGATCGCGGGCTTCTCGGCGACGGGGACGGAGAGGACGCCTGCCGCCCAGGCGCCGACGGCGACGAAGCTGATGTGACCGAACGAGAGCACGCCCGAGTTCCCGACGAACACATAGAGAGCGACGACGATCGTGACGGCGACGAGCGCGTTCACGAAGTAGACCTCGGTCGAGGACGATGCAACGCTGCCGAGCAGCGCTGCGAGGACGACTGCGCCCATCGGCCCGCCGACCTGGACCAGCTGCCGCCCGCTCACACGCGCTCCACGGGGCCCGGGCCTCGCGCGAAGAGGCCGTTCGGCCTCACGAGGAGGACGAGGATGACGAGCCCGAACACGAACGAGGGCAGGTACTGGCTCTGGTCGGTGGGGAGCGCTCCACCGAGGAGGCCGGAGACGAAACCGATCGCAAAGCCGCCGAGCGTGGCCGTCAGCAGCTTGTTCATGCCGCCGACGACGACCCCCGCCAGCACGATGATCGTGTCCCGTAGGGCGAAGTCGGGCGTGACCAACGGGTTCTGGACGGTCAGGATCACACTCACGGTCGCCGCGAGCACACCGGAGATGAGCACGGCGGACCCGATCACCCGGTTGGCCCGCACGCCGAGCAGCCGCGCAGTGCGAAAGTCCATCGACGCTGCGCGCATGTGCAGGCCGACGGTCGTCCGTTCGAGCAGGAGGACGAGGAGCAAGAGGCATACCGCCGCGACGACGATCGCAACGATGGTGATCTTGCGAATGTCCACCGACCCGATCGTGACCGGCCGGTTGAGGTACCCGAGGGAGGACGCCGCCTTGCCGAGGGGCCCGAAGGCGAGCAGCGCGATGCTCTGGAGCAGGAAGGCAACGGCGAACGTGGCGACGAGCATGACGGCCGGGGACTGGGTCCGGAGCGGCAAGAAGACGACACGCTCCATCGCGAACGACAGCGCGATCACGACGACGAAGCAGAATCCGATCCCGATCCACAGCGGCCAATCCCATTGTGAGGCGAACGCCAGGGCGTAGGCCCCCGCCATGATCAGCTGGCCGTAGGCAAAGTTGACGAGCCGGAGGACGCCGAACACGAGACCGATCCCGACGGCCATCAGTGCGTAGACGGCGCCGAGGCCCGTGGCGTCGACGAGCACCTGCCAGCTGATCCCGAGGAGCGCAAGCATCACGAGAGGTACGCCGCCACCATCTTGTCGGTGTCGTCCGCGTCGGCGGGCGTCAGGACGAGTCGGAGGGCGCCGTTCGCGATCACGTACGTCCGGTCGGCGAGGGCCACCGTCCGCTGTGCCCGCTGCTCGACGAGGAGGACGGTGATGCCTCTGTCCCTGACCCGTGCAAGCGCGTCGAAGACGACGTTGACGACGGTGGGCGACAGGCCGAGCGAGGGCTCGTCGAGCAGGAGGACGTCGGGGCGCGAGACGAGCGCGCGGGCGATGGCGAGTTGCTGCTGCTGCCCACCGGAGAGTGCCCCCGCGGGCCGGCGCCGGAATTCCCGCACCACCGGGAACAGCTCGAAGACGGCATCCATGTCGGCTCCGGCCCCCTCGCGGCTGCGGCGGGCCGCGAGCCCGAGCCGGAGGTTCTCCTCGACCGTCAGGTCGGCGAAGATGCGTCGACCCTCGGGTACGAGAGCGACTCCGCTCCGGGCGACATCCTCCGGGCTCCGACCGACGAGCGACGCTCCGGCGAGCCGAATCGCCCCACCTCGCGCGCCGACGACTCCCATGATCGCGTTGAGGGTCGTCGACTTGCCCGCGCCGTTCGGACCGATCAAACCGACGATCTCGCCCCTCCCGACCTCGAACGAGAGATCGCGGACGGCTGAGATGCCGCCGTAGGCCACGTCGAGCCCGGACACCTCGAGCATCAGGTCGCTCATGTGCTCTCCTCGCGCACGGCGCTCTCGCCGAGATACGCGGAGGCGACATCGAGGTTGGCGCGGATCTCGTCCGGGGTTCCGTCCGCAAGGGTCCGACCTTGATCGAGCACCTGGATCCGGTCGCAGACATCCATGATCAATGCCATGTTGTGATCGATCAGCAGCACACCGGCTTCGTGGTCGTCGCGGACGGCTCGCACCACTGCTGCGAACTCGGGTACCTCCGCCTCGGGCAGCCCGGCCGCCGGCTCGTCCATCAACACGAAGAGGGGCCGGGTCGCGAGAGCACGCGCCACTCCGAGCCTCCGCTCGTCACCATGCGGCAAGGACCCCGCCGGAGCATCGGCATAGCGCTCGAGCCCGAGGAGCCCGAGAATCTCGGCCGCGCGCGCCCTCGAGCTTCTCGGTGACGAACCCACCCCGAGCGCCGCCACCTCGACGTTCTCGCGGACGGACAGCTGCCGAAAGGCGTGTGAGTGCTGGAACGTCCGGGCGAGCCCGTGACGGCCTCTCCGGTGGGCCGTCCAACGCGTGATCACGCGGTCGTCGAGCTCGACGGATCCCGCTGTCGGGAGATCGAAGCCGGTCAGCAGGTTGACGAGCGTCGACTTGCCGGCACCGTTCGGGCCGATCAGGCCGACGACGTCGTGCCGATGAAGGGTGAGCGACACGTCCTGGACGGCGTGCACCCCCTCGAACGAGCGGGACACGCCGACGGCCCGGAGTGTGTCCCCGGGCCGCCGGCGGTCGTTCGGATGCTGCCCTTCCGTCAACCTAGATCTTCGGAACGACCTTCGCGACGACGGAGCCCACGACCTTCGCCTGGTTGTTCTGGATCCTGATCACGCGATACTGACGGCCGAACACCGAGTGCAGCGTCGGCGAGAAGCTGACGAGCCCCGACAGGGTCGGCACCTTCTTGAACCTCACGAGCTGGGCGGCGAGTGCCGGCCCACTCGTGGAGCCGCCTGCGCGATTGATCGCCGTGACGACGCCGTCGATCGCGGCAGGCCCGGTGACGAAACCGCCGATCCCGAACGTCGCCTTGCCGAGCTTCTTCGCGAGGCTGTTGACGGCGGGGTTCGGATCGTCGCCGAACGCAGACGCGTACGTGACGTAGTAGTAGTTCGTCACCTGCGGATCCTTCGTCACCCAGTAGGTGCCGTCACCTGCCCAGGAGTTGAGCACCGCCGTCTGGTTGTCGAGCGATCGGAGTCCCGCGACGATCTGCGGGAGGGCGCCGAACGAGCCGGCCGTCGCGGTGACGATCACGTCGGCCTTGGCGCTGTTCAGCTTGGTGATCACGTTCTGCTGGCTCGTGCTGCCGAGCGACTGGTAGCTCTCCTCGGCCGCGATCTTCCCGCCGAGCTGCGTGAAGCGGGCCTTGAACGCCTTGACGACGTCCTTGAAGTACACGATCACCGTGTCCGTGGCGAGCGCCGCCGTCTTCCAGCCCTTGGCCCATGCGTACTGGGCCATCGCCGACCCTTCGTCCTGGGCGACATTGCCGAAGGAGAAGGCCAGGTTGCCCTTGGCTCCGAACCGCTTCGGGCCCATCTGGTCGGTGCCGATACACGGCGCGACCGTGAGCTTGCCCGCGTTGATCGACTGCTGCACGACGGGTGCGGCGAAGTCGACATCGCACGTGGTGAAGATGACGTCGGCGCCCTGCCCGATCAGTTTCGCCGCGCACGCCTTGGCGATCGCCGGCTTATTGCCCTGCGTGTCACACGTGATGATCTTCAACGGTCGGCCCTTGACGCCTCCGCGGGCGTTGACCTGACCGACACGGACGTTTGCAGCCGCGAGGGCGGGGTTGTCGAATGGCGCCATCGCGCCCTTCGAGTCGAATGCCCAACCGATCACGATCGGTTGCGCGGCAGCGGACGCCGAGCTTGCTACTACCACGGCAACGGCGAGGATCGCCGCAAGGCACGCAATCAGCGCACCGGTCTTCCTTTGTGTCATCACGCCCTCCTGGGAGTGTTCGACGGGAAATTGACGTGCAACAGGAGTCATGACCAGGACTCCTCCTTTGCCTTCACAAGCCTGTAGAGCGACAGGTGCAGCGGCACGTCGACGCCGTGTTTCTCGGCTTCTCGCACCAGGGCCCCCGTGATCAGGTCGATCTCTGTGGGCCTGTGTGCTTCGACGTCTTCCAGCATCGATGGATAGTGCGCGGCCCCTCGGCGGGTGGCGTGGACGTTCATCTCCCACGGGTCGTCGTGGAGCTCGATCCCGGCTGCACTGGCGACGGCCTTGCCTTCGTCGACGAGATCGTGGACCAGATGGCCGAGATCGGTGGTTTGCTCCTCGGCAGCGAAGTGCGGGTCGTGCGGAAGACCGGTGAGCGCGGCGACGGAATTGATCGTGGCGTTGAAGATGAGCTTCGACCATTGCGCCGGCCGGAGATCACGCAGGGCCTCCACCTTCAGACCGGCGGCCTGGATCAGCGCTGCCGCCTCCTCGACGCTCTCGTACGGCGTGTCCTCGTAGGGGCCGAGCCATGTCTCCGTGTCGAGGATGTACTCCACGTGGGTGTCGTCGTGCCGGGTGCCGCTCATGAACGTGACGGCGGAGATGATCGGCCAGCTGCCGTGGCGCCGCACGATCTCCTCGGCCCCGAGGCCGTTCAGGGTCGTCATGATCGTGGCGTCGGGGAAATGCCCTTCGAGCGCTGCCGCCGCGGCTTCGAGCCCCGGCGCCTTCGTGGCGATGATCCCGAGATCGAACGGGGCGATCTCGGCTGGGTCGCTCGATGCGGTCACGGTCGCCTGGCGCTCGCTCCGGCCGGAGACCCGCAGACCCGAGGCATTGAGAGCGTCTGCGTGCTCCGGGCGCCGCGTCAGCACGCTGACCTCGGCGACCTGCGCCAGATGCCCCGCGAAGAGGCTTCCGATCACGCCGCCGCCGACGATGCACACCCGCTCGATCACCGCGTCTGGGCTCTGTGACATGTCATGGGCATGCAAGTCGAGTATCCCACCCCGGTGACATGACAGTCAACCGAGGCGCCGGACGGCAGCGTCAGCTCCGCTTCTTCGCTTCCGCTGCAACGAGTGCGCTGAACTCCTCGTCGGTGACGAGCCGCCCCGCGCGGGCGCCGAGCTCCTTCACCGCAGCGAGCAGCGCGGCTCTGCGCTCTTCGGGCACGTCCAGCCCGAGCCTGTCTGCGACGATCCTGACCGAGTCGATCCCGCTCTTTTTGCCGAGCACGATCCCTCGTTCTGCGCCGACGAGCTCCGAGCTGTACGGCTCGATTGCGGGAGGGTCGTGGAACTGGGCCGCCACCGCCCCGGACTCACGGGTGAACAGCGCATCACCCGTGACGGCCTTCCAGGAGGGAAGCGGCGTTCCGGCTCGTTCCTGTACGAGCTGCGAGAGCGTCCGCGCCTGGGTCAGATCGAGGCGCGTCGGGATCCCGTACAGGGCCTCGAGCGCCAGCGCGACCTCGATCAGGTCGGCGTTCCCGGCCCGCTCGCCCATCCCGTTGACCGTCCCCTGGACCCAGCCGGCGCCGGCCTGGACCGCTGCCACGGCGGCGGCAGTGCCGAGACCGAAGTCGTCGTGGCCGTGCCAGTGCACCGGGATCTCACCACCGAGCCAGTCGACCGTCTGGCCGACCAGGAAGGCGGCGGCCTCGGGGGTCGCGATCCCGATCGTGTCGACGACGACGACCTCCTGGGCGCCGGCCTCGACCGCAGCGTCGTATGCACGCCGGTAGAAGTCGAGGTCGGCCCGCGTCGAGTCGACGCCGAAGAAAGCGACCGTGATCCCTGCTGCCGCCGCGAACCCGACCGCGCTGCGAATCCGCTCGAGCATCGTCTCGCGCGTCACCCCGAGCGCCTGCAGCTTTCCGTCGGAGATCGGGCTCTCGATCACCGACGCTCCGACGCCTAGCTCGACGAGCGCCTCGACATCGGCTTGGACGGCACGGGAGAAGCCCCAGACCTCGGCACGCAGACCCGCCGAGTTGACGAGCTCGACGGCCCGCCAATCCTCTGCCGAGACGCGCGGGAAGCCCGCCTCGATCCGGTCGATCCCGGCTGCGTCGAGAGCGATCGCGATCTCCAGCTTGTCCTCCGGTGAGAGGACGACGCCGACGGACTGCTCCCCGTCACGCAACGTCGTGTCGTAGAGGCCCACCGTTCCGTGGGGTTGCGGCTCGAGCGCCATCTCGTTCAGCGTGCCCGTCCAGACCTTCGTACGATCGATCACGGTCGCTCCTCGGTCGGGCTCATGCCGGGACGACCCCGTCCGGGAAGCTCGAGAGCTTCTCCGCCCCGCCGGCCGTGATCAGGAAATTGTCCTCGAGCCGCAATCCACCGCCGTCCTCCCAGTAGCAGCCCGGCTCGAGAGCCAGGACCATGTTCTCCTCGACTGTTCCTCCTCCCGCCTGGTGCGCGTAGGGAGGCTCGTGCGCACGGGCTCCGACGCCGTGGCAGATCGGATGCGTCGGCTGGCCGGGAAACCCGAGCGCCGTGATGCCCTCGCGGATCCGGCGGTCGAGCTCCGGCAGGCTTGCGCCCGGCACGCAGAACGCGACCGCATCGTCGTAGACGCCGGTCAGGCCGGCCTCGAGCTCGCGGTAGCGCTGCGACAGCTCGCCCGGCACGAGGTTCTTCGTGTGGTCGCACCAGTAGCCGTCGGCACACACCCAGATCTCGAAGAGCGTCGGCTCGCCCTCGACGACGAGCCGATCGGAGGTCGCGGTGAACGTCCTGATCCCGTCGCCCGACCAGATCAGTGAGAAGCCGAGCGCCAGCTCGACCTTGCCGGCCCAGCCGGTCCCCTCGCCGTGGACGAAGCCGAGCCACTCGGCCGCCACCTGCGCCTCGGTCATACCGGGCCGGATCAGGCCCTGAACGTGCTCCATCGCGGCTGCGGCGATCTCGTTCGCGAGCCGCATGCGCTCGATCTCCTGTGGCGACTTGATCGCGCGCGCCTCGGCCAGCAGCGGCGTCGCATCCTGCGCCTGCGGAAACGCGTCGAACCAGGCCTTCGGGAAGGTCGTGGGCTCTCCGACCATGCGGTCGGTCGCCTGTGTCCCGAGCGAGAGCTCGATCCCGACCGCCGCGTACTGCTCGGCGAGCGACGAAGCGAAGTCGAGGGTCCGCAGGGATGGCGGTCTCGGGTCCCGGTCGTCGTAGCCCGCCACGAGCTGCAGGTTCTGCGTCCAGGCAGTGCGCTCCGCGTCGCGGCGCGAGGCCTCGAGGCAGATCAGGAGCGCGTCTCCTTCGGCCGGGAAGACGACCGCGTCATACCCTTTCATGCCCCAGAAGTTGGTCAGGTAGAGGACGTTGTCCGGCGCCCGGGCGACGATCGCGTCGAGCCCGCGCTCGCGCATGAGCTCCCGGACGCGGTCGAGCTTCGCATCGTCGCGTGGCCAGCTCATCGTGGGCTGCCCCCGCCGCCGGCCATCCTCACGGTCAGGCGCCCTCGCCCCAGGGCCGGACACGGGGCAACGGGGGCGTTCCGTGGCCTTCCTGCCACGAGATGATCGGATTGCGGAGGATCCCGATCCGCTCGATCTCGGCCTCGACCACATCGCCCGGCTTGAGGTAGAGCCGGGCGCGCTCCTCGGGCGACTTGAAGCCCGCCACGCCCGAGACCGTCCCGGTCGAGAGCACGTCGCCTGCCGAGTAGCCGAGCCCGGAGAAGTTGGACAGGATCTCGGGGATCGTCACCGACATGTTCCCCGAATGCGACTGCTGCCTGATCTCGCCGTTGACGCGCAGCTCCATGTGCAGGTCGCGCGGATCGGGGATCTCGTCGGGGGTCACGATCCACGGGCCGAGCGGGCAGAACGTGTCGATCGCCTTGCAGAACGAGAAGACGCCCGAGCGCATCTCGCCGCGCTGGATGTCCCGGGCGGTGAGGTCGTTGAACACCACGTAGCCCCCGATGTAGTCCTCCGCCTCCTCGGGCGAGAACCACGTGCCGGACTTGCGGAGTACGACCGCCAGCTCGAGCTCGTAGTCGAGCTCCTCGGTCAGGTGCTCCGGATAGATCACCGGATCGTCGGGACCGACGATCGCGTCCACGTTCTGGAAGAAGTTGATCCACGGTGCGATGTCGTGCGACCAGTTGACGTTCTCCGACTCGGTCTTGTGCTCGCGGAAGTTGCCCGCCGTGTGGAAGAACTTCTTGGGCGCAATCGGCGCCCGCAGCCGAACATCGGCGAGCGCGTGCTGGGCTCCGGTCTCATCGGCGCCCCCGTGCTCGAAATAGGCTCGCATCGTCGGAGCATCGAGCTCTACGACCATGTCGTCCCGCAGCTCGCCGACCCGCTCGGCTCCGTCGACTTCGAACGTCACGAGACGCATCCAGCACTCCTTCCGTCGGCGCTTCGACCCTGCGCGGGCAACTCTACTCGCCGCGAACTCGTGACATGCCACCGAACCGGGGTAGCTGCCCACGCCGCCTGCGGATCAGCGGCTGCCTCCTCGAAGAGCGCGGCCCGTCCTGTCCGATGCCCACGCAGAGGGTGGCGAGCCCGTAGCGGCCTCCGCGTCGTCGCAGCTCGTGGAGGAGGGAGACCACGAGGCGGGCGCCGGATATCCCGAGCGGTGGCCGAGAGCGATCGCGCCGCCGTTGACGTTCGCGACCGCCGGTTCGAGCCCGAGCTCCCGGATCACCGGGATGCAAAAACCGGGGTCAGGTCTTCCATGTTCCAGGAACATGGAAGACCTGACCCCGGTTCGAGCACGGGCGTGTCCCACGCCCGACCCATTGGCCCTAACCTTCCTCCCATCGCTCCGACCGACGGGCGGTGCGTATTCTCACTGCATGGACCTGGTCGACCCCTCGGCGGAGCGCTACGCGGTCGCGCACACATCCGGCCCTGACGCGTCCGTTGCCGCGTTGCGCGCCGAGACCGTGGCGTCGACGAGCGTACCGCAGATGGCGGGTGGGCACGTCGAGGCCAAGCTGCTCGAGGCGCTCGTCGTCGCGACACGTGCCACCCGCGTGCTCGAGGTCGGGACGTTCACCGGGGTCAGCGCCATCTCGATGGCATCGCGCCTCGCCGACGGCGGCAAGCTGATCACGCTCGAAGCTGATCCCGCCAACGCCGAGATCGCACGCCGCCACATCGCGGCGAGCCCGGTCGCAGACCGGATCGAGCTGGTCTTCGGCGATGCGCTCGAGACGATCCACGAGGTCGAAGGCCCGTTCGACGTCGTCTTCATCGACGCCTGGAAACAGGACTACCCGGCCTATTACGAGGCCGTGGTGCCCAAACTGGCGCCACACGGCGTGATCGTGGCAGACAACGTCCTGCGCGGCGGAACGGTGCTGGACGAGAGCCCGAGCGAGCCGGAATCGGTGGCTCTGAGAGCCTTCGCCGACCAGGTGCTCGCCGATCCACGCGTCGACTCCGCCATGCTCACGGTGAGTGACGGATTGCTGCTGGTCTGGCACCGCTGAGCGCAAGCGGCATGGTCCCACGGTCACCCGCAGACGTGCATCGCGATCTTCGCGTAGACCTCCGCCGTTCGCACGAGACCGTCGATCTCCAGGTTCTCGCCCCGCTCGACGTCCATCAGGCCTGTCGAGGTGCCGTAGTTGACGGTCGGGATGCCGTATCTCGTCAGCGCGGACGCGTCCGAGAACCATCGGGTCACGTCTCGTTCGGGCGCAGCACCGAACACCTCCTGGTGCGCCGCGTCGATCGCGGCAACGAGCTCGTGGTCCTCGGCCACCTCCGCCCCGGGTGCCGTCACGTACACCTCCCCTTCGATTCCGTAGGCTGGAAACCGCTCGCCGAGACCGCGCACCATCTCGAGCACTTCGCGCCTCGCGACGACCATCTGCTTCGTCGGCGGCACGCGCACGTCGAGGAAGAGGTCCGCGTGATGCGGCGTGCGTGAGACCCGCCAGCCGAAACCACCCTCGATCGCACCGACGTTGACGATCGCCTTTGCTCCCCGGTAGCCGTTCGCGGGGTCGTCCTCCCACGTCGGGATCCAGTCCCGCACGTCGGCGAGCACCTCATGGAGGCGCAGGATCGCATTCTGATCGCGCTTGCCCTCGCTGAACGCGGTGTGGATGAAGTTGCCGTGCACCCGGATGCGGAGCCACAGCGCACCGAAGTGACCGAGCACGACCTTGCCCTCCGTCGGCTCGCCGAGGAGGCACATGTCGGCGACACCGCCGTGGGAGACGAGGTAGCGCGAGCCCGCTGCGTAACCTCGGTATTGCCCCCCGACCGCGTCGCCGTACTGGGTCTTCTCGATCTCACCGCACACCGCCGCGATCATCACGTCCCCCGCGAGCCTGACCCCCGCGTCCTGCAATGCGTGCACGGCCTCGACGTAGCAGGCGAGGGCGCCCTTCATGTTCGAGATGCCGAGTCCGTAGAGCCGGCCACCGTCCACGAAGTGCTTCGGCTGGAAGCCGGGCACGTCGCGGAGCCAGTCCTCCTGCCCGGAGTACGAGGTGTCCATGTGGCCGTTGAACATCAGCGTCTTGCCGCCCCCGGTCCCGCGCCAGATCCCGAGTGCGTTGGCACGGGCGTCCTCGACCTGCTGCCACTGGACCTGCAGCCCGAGCGGCCGGTAGAGGTCGACCATCAGCTCGGCCATCCCCTGCTCGTCGCCCGTGAAGCTCCACGTGTCGATCATCCGGCCCGCCGTCTCGACGAGGCGGTCGCGGTCGACGGTGACGGCCGGGTTCGCCATCTCAGTCCCGGAAGTGCGGGAGCACCTTCTCGCCGAAGAGGCGGATCTGCTCGAGCCGGTTCTCGCCCCAGAGCTCGAGCATGATGTGGGTGCAGCCGGCGTCGCGGTATTCCTCGATCGCCTCGACGCAGTCGTTCGGCGTGCCTGCGATCGGCTTGCACTTGTCGAGCAGCGCGTCGGTGACCTTTGCCTTCGCCGCGAGCCGTCCGCCGCTCTCCATCGCCTCGGCGACCGGCACGATCTCGTCCTGCTCGATCCCTGCCGTTTCGAGCAGCACGTCGGCTGAGCCCTGGATGTTCTGCACCTTGTTCGCGAGATACATCCCACCGATCTCGCGCGCCCCGTCACGGCCCGCCTCGCGATCGGTGGCGTGGATCGAGGCGAGGATCGTGCAACCGAGGTCGACGTCTTCGGCGGACCGGCCCGACTTCGCTGCGCCTGCACGGATGTTCCCGGCGGTGTAGCGCACGTAGTCGGGGGTCGTGATCGACGGGGTCAGCAGCCCGTCGCCGATCTCACCGCCGATCTGCTGCATCATCGGCGCCGTTCCAGCCACGTAGACCGGGACGTCCCACCGGGGTACGTGCGCCTCGTCCGAGAGCGCCGGGATGTCGGCCGAGAACACCTTGCCCTCGTACTCGAACCGCTCGCCGCCGAGAATGCCACGCACGATCTCGACCGAGTCACGCATGTGCGCGAGAGGCTTCGTCACTTTCGGCGGGCCGCCCTGTTTCGTGTTGTTGAGGAAGATCTTGGAGGTGCCGAAGCCGACGATGAACCTGCCCGGACCGGCAGCCTCCTGCACCACGCGCGCGTCCATCGCGACCTGCACGGGGTGGCGCGTGTAGGGGGAGATGATGCCCCAGGCGATCGTCAGGTGCTTCGTCTCCCGGGCCATCAGCGCCGACACGACCGTCGAGCCGCGCGCTTCCATCTGGTGCTTCCGCCACCACGGATACGCCTCGGCGAGCCACACCGTGTCCATGCCGGCCTCGTCCATCGCACGGGCAGACGCGAGCATCTCCTCGAGCGGCTCCATCGTGAGCTGCATCACACCGATGCGGAACGGAACCGCCACCGTCAGCCTCCTTGTCGCCGGTTTCGTGACATGTCGCCGGAAGCTAGCACGATTCGCCCTCGTGACATGTCACGGCGGGCGCAGCCTACGCGGCAGCTGCCTTCGCCTCCGCGACCTTCGCCTCGAGCGCCGTGAGCACGTTCCCGACCTGCTGGTTGACGATCGGCTGCAGGACCCGCTGCCCCATCGAGCCGACCGGCCCCGCAATCTTGACGTCCGCCTCCCAGGCCATCGAGGTGTGCTCACCCTCGCCGCTCAGCGTGAACGACGTCGTCATGTTCATCAGCGCACCGACGCCCTTGCCCTTCGCGTTCATCGAGGCGAACTCCGGCGGCCGCTCTTCCAGCTTCTCGAAGTCGATCGTCATCTTCAGCCCCCCGAGCCCGAGCGGCACCTTCACCTTCGCCTGCCAGTGGCGCGCGTCCTTGACCTCGAACGCCTCGACGCCGGGCATCAAACCCGCCATCTGGGCGGGATCGTCGATCACGCTCCACACGATCTCACGGGCTGCGTCGAATTCCCTGGTTCCGCTCACGATCACCTGGATGTCACCTCGATTGTCGCCTTCGACCGCTCCGGGTGGGAGAGCAGCTCCCAGACGCGGTGATAGGGGTTGTGGCTGTCCGTCACGATCGCTCCACCGGCAGCGCGCAGCGCGTCCTGGATCCCGGCGCAGATGCAGTGGATCCCGCCGCCGCCACCCTCCCCCATGCCTTTCGTGCCGAGCGGCGTGAAGGGCGACGGCGACTCGATCGCGGCCGTCTTGAGCGGCGGCATGTCGAGCGCGTGGGGCACGTGGTAGTCGTAGAAGTTCGGGGTCAACAGATTGCCGTCCTCGTCGTAGACGAACGACTCCCACAGCGCCGCGCCGATCGCGTGGGCCGTCGCGCCCATCACCTGGCCCTCGACGATCTGCGGATTGATGCGCACGCCGCAGTCGTCGACTGCCGCGTAGTCCACGACCTCGGTGACGCCGGTCTCGGGATCGATCTCGACGACGCATGCGTGGATCTGCGTCGAGTACGTCAAGGTGAGGTTCCCGAACTTCCGCTCCTTGTCCGGCACCTCGAACGGCGGCCGGTAGACGAAGCGGCAGTTCATCGTCGGTGGATCCTCGGGGAAGCCGGCATTGTTCGCATTCGGGATCGCCCCGAGGGCCATGAACGGCAGTGCTGCCTCCGGGTTGTCCTTGATCCGGGCGAAGCCGTCGGCGAGCTCGATCGCCTCCTCGGGGCACTGGAACACCATCGAGGCGAGCTTCACCATCTGGCCGGCGAGCATGTCGGCGGCTCCCTTGACGGCCCCAAGCCCCGTGACGGCGAACTGGCTCGCATAGGTCCCGGAGAACCCTGCGTGGGAGTTCCAGTAGCTGTCATGGCCGGCCCGTACGTGCACCGTGTCGATGTCGCAGCCGAGGATGTCCGCCACCACCTGCGCTGCCGTGGTTTCGTGGCTCTGGCCCTGCGGCGTCGTGCCGAGCGTGACGACGACCTCGCCGAAGATGTCGAGCTTCACCGTCGCGACCTCGTTGTTCCCGGAGAACTGGAGGTCCGGGTTGATCAGCTGCGACTGGCCGAAGTTGTTCGTTCCCGAGTCGAGTGTGGAGCCGATCCCGAGCCCCAAGAGCCTGCCGCGTGAGGCCGCCTCGGCCCGCCGCTCCTCGATGGTGTCGGCGCCGACCAGCTCGAGTGCCATCTCGAGCGCACGGGGATAGTCGCCCGAGTCGTACACGCAGCCGTTCGGCGTCTCGTAGGGCATGTCCTCCGGCTGCACGAAGTTCTTGCGCCTGATCTCGACCGGATCGAACCCGAGCGTCTGGGCGACGATGTCTATCACCCTCTCGGTGAACCAGAGCTGCTGCATCCGGGAGTAGCCACGATTCGGAGAGACGGGGGCTTTGTTGGTCATCGCCTGTGTGAACTCGAGCCGAATGTGGCGCCACTTGTACATGCCTGCCGCCACCTGCGACCAGATCACGCCACCGAGAGGCTCGTAGCGCAGATAGGCGCCCGCGTCGTCGACGGCTCGGGTGCGGAACCCGAGCAGGGTCCCGTCGGCCGTGACGGCGACCTCGGTGCCCTCGAACCAGCGCTCGTTGCCGTGCGACATCGACTGGTGGAAATCCGTCCTCCACTCGGTCCATTGGATCGCGCGCTTGAGCTTTCGCGCGAGCAGGCAGCACACGACGAGCTGGGGGTGCGAGGTGATCTTGTTCCCGAAGCCGCCGCCGATGTCCTGCGTCACGATGCGGAGCTTGTCGAGCCCCACTCGCATCGCGGGCCCCATCATGATCGCGGCGAAACCGGGGAACTGATTGTTCGTGAACATCGTCCACTGCCCGGTGCCGCGGTTGTACTCGACGAGTGCACCGCTGCACTCGAGCGGGGTCGAGTTGAAGCGGTCGAAGTGCAGCTCGTCGATCCGCACAACGTGATCCGCCTCCGCGAAGGCGGCGTCGACATCCCCCCACTCCCAGACACCCGTGTAGGAGAGGTTGCCGCCGCACTCCTCGTGCAGCACGGGGGCACCCTCCGAGAGCGCGACCCTCGCGTCGACGACCACGCCGAGCGGCTCGTAGTCCACGATCACGAGCTCGGCCGCGTCGCGGGCCAGCTCGCGGGTCTCGGCGACGACGGCCACGACCGGTTCTCCGAGGTAACGCACCTTGCCGACCGCGAGCGCGTAGTCCTTCACGTGGCCGCCCGGCGGAGCGGCGATCTGGAAGAACGGATCGGTCAGGATGGCCACCTCGTCACCCGTGAGCGTCCCGTACACGCCCGGGCAGCTCGAGCGCCGCCGAGACGTCGATTGCCTCGATTCGTGCGTGGGCGTACGGCGAGCGGACGAAGTGGAGGTAGCCCATCCCCTTGCGCTTGATGTCGTCGAAGAAGACGCCCTGTCCCTCGACGAGTCGCCTGTCCTCCTTCCGCGGGACGCTCTGTCCCACCGCCGACCCCTTCTGCAGCGTGCCGGCCTCGGTCTCGACGGCCGTCATCGCGCACCTCCCTCGCCCGCGGCGACGACAGCCTCGATGATGTTCCAGTAGCCCGTGCAACGGCAGATGTTCCCCTGCAGCGCGACCTTGACCTCGTGCTCGCTCGGGCGAGGGTTCTTCTCGAGCAGCGCAGTAGCGCTCATCAGCATCCCCGGCGTGCAGTACCCGCACTGCAGGGCGTGGTGCTCGTGGAACGACTCGCTGCAACGGCGTGTGCTCTCCCTCTTCGCCCGCAAGCCCTTCGACGGTGGTGATCGAGGCTCCGTCGGCCTGGACGGCGAGCAGGCAGCAGCTCTTGACCGCGTCGCCGCCCGAGCTGGATCGTGCACGCGCCGCAGCTCCCGGTGTCGCACCCGACGTGGGTTCCGGTGAGGTCGAGGTCGTCGCGCAGGAAGTGCACGAGCAGGCGCGAGGCCGGCACCTCCCGCTCGTAGCTCGTCCCGTTGACTTCGACCGTGATCGTCCGGGTTGTGGAAGTCGCGGACACGCTCATCCCTTCGCTCTCTCGGCGGCTTGCAGGACTGCCCGAACGGCGGACACCTCGGCGAGATGCCGGCGGTAGTCGGCCCCCGCGTGGACGTCGGACGGCGGGTCCAGCGTCGCGCCCAGGCCCTCGACGGCAGCTCGAACGGCCGCCTCCGAGTAGTCGCCGTCGGCGAGTCGCGCCTCCATCTCGGTCGCCCGGACAGGAACCGACGAGACGCAGCCGATGGCGATGCGCACGCCGTCGGGGCCGACGGTGGCCGCGGCGTTCGCGACATACGTCCCGTGCGCGCCGAGCGTGACCCCCGCCAGCGCGTCGCCCGTCCCCGGCTTGCGGGTCGGCACGGAGATCTTCGTCAACAGCTCTCCCTCGCCGACCGCCGTCACGTAGACACCGACGAAGAACTCGTCCGCCGGGACGGTCCGCTCACCCCATGTGCCACGGATCGTGAAGGAGGCGCCGAGCGCGGCGAGGAGCGGCGGGTAGTGATTCGTGGGGTCGTTGACGCAGACGTTGCCGCCGATCGTGCCCCGGTTCCGGATCTGGACGTCGGCGATCGTCGCCGCCACCTCGGCGAGGATCGGCCGGGCCACTTCGACCTCGGACGAGGCGATCACCTGCGTGTTCGTGACCATGGCGCCGAGCTCGAGAGCGCTCTGGTCGGCAGAGAACGAGATCGTGCGCAGCTCGGCGAGATCGGCGAGATCGACGAGCACGTCGGGAGAGGCAGCCCGGGCCTTCATCACGTTGACGAGCGTCTGGCCCCCTGCGAGGGCACGTGCCCCGTCGTGCTCGGAGAGGAGCGCGATCGCCTCCTCGACGGTAGCCGGACGCGCGTACTCGACTTCTCGTAGAAGCATGCTCTATTGGTCGCACACCGGAGCGGTGACATGTCAAGACGGAGGCGATTCTGTAGCATCGCCCGCGATGGCGACCTTCGACGCGGTCTTCGTCGGCTCGGGGATCAACTCGCTGGTCGGCGCCTCGCTGCTCGCGCGCGAGGGCTGGAGCGTCTGCGTGCTCGAGCGCAACGACGTGCCGGCGGCTGCATCAGGACCTCCTCCGACCTGACCCTGCCGGGCTACACCCACGAGGTGCTCGCGTCGTGGCACCCCCTCTTCACCGGCTCTGCGGCCTACGGTGAGCTGGAGACGAGCTCGACCGTCGCGGCGTCGAGTACGTCAACACCGACCTGCCCACCGGCGCCGCGTTCCCGGACGGCTCGGCCGCGTTCGTGACGGGCTCGCTCGAGGGCAATGTGGCCGAGTTCGACCGGCTCGCACGCCGGCGACGGCACCGCCTGGGAGCACCAGTTCGACGCGTTCATGGCGAACGCCGATCTCTCGTTCGGGATCGCTCGTCGACGGAGCTCTGGTCGACCGCCGGGCTCTCGCTCGGGCGCAAGGCTTTCCGGCGGCTCGGCCGCCGCGGCCTGCTGCAGTTCGCCGGCACGACGCTCGTCAGCTGCCGCGACTGGGTCACGGAGACGTTCGCAGTCGGAGGCGGCGCGCGGCGTCCTCGCGCCCTGGGTGCTCCACACCGGGCTCGGGCCGGATCAGGCGACGTCCGGCTTCATGACGCAGGTGATCGCGGCCGCGCTCCAGCTCGGTGGCATGCCCGTGCCGCTCGGAGGTGGCGTCCGGCTCGTCGACGCGCTCGCCGGGATCGTCACCGACGCCGGCGGCGAGGTGCGCCTCGAGACCGACGTCGAGCAAGTCCTCGTCGCGAACGGGCGCGCTACCGGCGTGCGCCTCGCCGGCGGCGAGATCGTCGGCGCCACGCGCGCCGTCGTCGCGAGCGTGACGCCGACCCAGCTCTACGGCTGCTCCTCGGCCGGCTCCGAGGTGCCGCCGCAGGCGTGGCCGACGCCGCGGCGCGGTTCCGCTATGGGCGCGCCGAGATGCAGATCCACCTCGCGCTCGACGAGCCGCCGCGCTGGCGGGGGCCGAGGCCGAGCGGCTCGCCCGCTGCCCGATCGTGCACGTCACACCCGGCCTCGACGGCGTCTCGCGCGCGGTCAACGAGGCGGAGCGCGGACTGCTGCCGCTCGAGGCGACGATCGTCTGCGGGCAGCCGGTCGCGCTCGACCCTTCCCGCGCGCCGGACGGCAAGTCGATCCTCTGGATCCAGCTGCAGGAGCTTCCGGCCGGCCGGGTCAAGGGCGATGCGGCCGGCGAGATCGACGTCGGCGACGGCGCGCTGGACGGAGGAGCTGCGCGAGGCGTATGCCGACCGGATCGTGGCGCGGCTCGCCGACTCGATCGAGAACCTCGCCGCCGCGACGCTGAAGCGCGTCGTCGCTCTCCCCCGTCGACATCGAGGCGCTCAACGTCAACCTCGTCGGCGGCGACATCTACGGCGGCTCGTGCGCGCTCGACCAGAACCTCCTCTGGCGGCCGCTCGCGGCGGCGCCCGGCCACGAGACCCCGGTCGCCGGGCTCTGGCACATCGGCGCGAGCACCCATCCCGGGCCCGGGCCTCGGCGCCGGCTCCGGCTACCTCGTCGCCAAGGAGCTGACGAAGCCGCCGATCTCGCAACGCCTGCTCGCGCGGATTCCCCTGCCCGGCCGCGCGTGATCACTCTCGCTCTCGGAGATCTCGACCGTCGGCGCGACGTTCGCCGAGGACGTCGCGGCCTACGCCGCAGCGGGCTTCGACGCGATCGGGCTGTGGGAGTTCAAGCTGCCCGAGGACGACGAGGCGAACGTCGCCCTGCTGCGCGAGCACGGCCTCGGCGTCTCGGTCTGCGTGCCGGTGGTGCCGTCGGTGCTGCCGCTCGCGATCCCGGGGATGGAGGGGCCCGCCGACGTCGAGGAGCGGATCCGCTCGCTCGAGGCGTCCGTCCGACGGTTCGCCGCGTACGAGCCCGAGTGCGTCGCGTGCCTCGCCGGACCGCTCGGCGCGCGGATCGGTGGCCGAAGGCACGGAGACTGCTCGTGGCGGCGCTCCGGCGCGATCGGCGCCGCAGCGGCCGACGCCGGCGTCCGGGTCGGCTTCGAGCCGATCCACGCCTCGCAACGCGACGAGGCCGGCTTCGTCAACTCGCTCGCGCACGCCGACGAGGTGCTCGCGAAGGTCGACGCGCCGGCGCTCGGGATCCTCTTCGACACCTACCACCTCTGGGACGACCCGGGCGTGCTGCCGTGGATCGCCGCCAACGCCGGCCGCATCGTCGGGGTCCACGTCGCCGACTGGCCCGCGGCCGACCGCGTCGACCGCGTCCTCCCGGGCGAAGGCATCTGCGGCGTCCGCGAGCTCGTCGCCGCCCTCGCGGCGGCGGGCTGGGACGGCGCGCTCGACGTCGAGATCTTCTCGACGCCCGAGCTCTTCTGGGGGCTCCCGGTCGACGAGGCCGCCCGCCGCGCCCATGCCGCTGCTGCCGGCATGCGTTGACCGGCGGCACGCGGTCCCGAGCCACGGTCGGCCGGGGCTCAGACGTTGCCGTAGAGCTGCAGGATCACCGACACGTACTGCTTCGTGTCGTCGAACAGTCCGCGCTCGCGGACCGCCCGGGCGCCCTGGTAATAGCCCGCGAGGGCCAGCCGGGTCTCACCGCCGAACTGGTCGAGCTGCCAGCGGAGGTAACGGACTCCCGCCCGTATGTTGCCGTCGTAGGTGCGCGTGGTCTTCGCTCCGATCAGCAGCGTGTCGACCCACTCCCAGGTCATCGGCAGCAACTGCATGACGCCGACTGCTCCGACGTTCGAGACGACGTCGGACTGGAAACCGGACTCCATCCAGGCGAGAGCGCGCGCGAGGCGTGGGTCGACGCCGTACGCAGCCGACCAGTGATCGATCGCCGCGCGCACGGCATCCCTCGTCGCCGGTGCGAGTGACCCCGACGACCGCGCTCCTGCCGGCAGGCGAAGGCGCTGCCCGGGCACGAGGACGCTGGCGAGCGAGAGGCCGTTGACACGTGCGAGATCCCACGGACTGATGCCGAAGTGGGCGGCGATGACGAAGAATCCCTCGCCGGCCTGGACGAGATGAGCACCTACCGTGGCCGGTTCGGCGGCGCGGGACCCGGCCGGGGTCGGCGCCCGGCCTTTGGCGCCCGCGGGCAACCGAAGGCGCTGGCCGGGAACGAGGACGCTCGAGAGCCGCAACCCGTTCACCCGCGCCAGCGTCGTGGCCGAGATCCGGTAGCGGGCGGCGATGACGTAGAACCCCTCGCCGGGGCGAACAACGTGGGAGACGAGCGTCCGTGTCGGCGTGGCTCGGCGCGCACCACCCACGAGGGCCCGGTAGGTTCGCACGCCGGCAACGCCGTCCGGTTCTAGACCCCGTGCGCGCTGGAATCTCTGCAAGGCGGCGGCGGTCGTCGTGGTGAAACGGCCGTCGACAGATGACCGAGGCAGGCCGAAGGGGAGAAGCCGGAACTCGAGAGCCGCGACGTCCCAACCACGTGCTCCGGTCCCGAGCTCCCGCTGACCGAGAAGTGGCGCTCCCAATGTGCCCAGGGCCCGGCGGGTCCGAGTGCCGATGCGGCCGGTGGGGGGAATCGAGGCGCGCCTCTGGAGGCTGACGACCGCGGTCCGGGTCAGCGGGCCCGCAATACCGTCAACCGGTCCGTGGTAGAGCCCTTTCGCGCGAAGCCCCACTTGTAGCGCTGCAACACTCGGGCGGTTCCGAACGGTGACGGTCGAAGCGGCCGCCGCACGACCTGGTGGCAGCACGGCGCACACGCACGCGAGCACCGCGACGAGCGCGGCGAAAATGACGAGCCTGGACCACACCGTACGAAATGGCTTCGCGCCGGGCGTCGCTCGTCCTTCCCACCCCCACCAAGAAGACCTCAGAGCTCTGAATCGAGCAGCGGCGCACTCGTGAAACCCCGGCGGAACCAGACGATGGGTACGTCGTCCGGCCTGGGACCCGCTCCTGCCTCCACCTGGCCCGTGACGACGACGTGATCCCCGATCTCGAGCTCCTCGAGCGTGACGCACTCCGCATGCGCGACCGCTCCCTCGTGGAGGATCGGAGCGCCGCCGAGCCCGGGCGTCCAGGCGACAGACGCGAACTTGTTCTCGGCTTTCGAGGCGAAGAGCGCGCAGATCTCTGCGTGGTCGTCTCGCATGAAGTTGACGACGAATCTCCGACTCGCCCGCAGAGCGGGCAGCGTCCGCGAGTCCTTGTCGATACAGACGAGCAGGATCGGCGGGTCCGCGGAGACGCTCGTGACGGCATTCGTCGTCAGCCCGCGCGGCGTGCCGTCCTCCTCGACGCGTTGTCACGATCGCGACCCCGGTCGGGAACGCGCTCATGATCTGGAAGAACGTGCTGCGATCGACGGCCACCGGCTAAGTGTGCCCGCGTCGGCGGCTGCCAGGAGACCTGTCGACGGCGGCCGGGATTGACATTGCGGCTGTTTTCGAGCACAACGTGTTCGGGTCATTTCGAGCGGGAAGTCACATGGCGGCAATCATCGGCGGCGCACTCGAGTTTGTGTTTCTGTACACGGCGTACCGCGCCTGGAGGACGCACGACCGGAGGCGCCGCCTCGAAGTCGAGGCGTGGACATCGGCCGCGGCGCGCGTGGAACAGCTCTACCCAAGCCCGTCGGCCGGAAGCCCCTTCATCGCCGCACCGGGATCACACCAATAGCCCTCTGTCTCCGATCCGCTCGAGATCGCCGCGACGCGGCGCTTCGTTCGAAGCGAGACGACGACGCCCGTGCTCCAGGCGAAGGACGACCTCAAGCTAAGGCGAACTCGCGACCGATGCCTGATCCAATGCAGACTCCCCGCAACGCACTCCTGGCGCCTGCCACACGTCGCCGCTCGACAGCGGGCTACCACGTTCGGTGGTGGGCCGCGACCGCCGTGCTCCTCCTTCTCGTCTACGGGTCGCTTTTCGTCTCGTCGAGGTGGTCACGTAGCCGCAGCCGGCGGGGTCGAGGGCCCGAACCCTGACACCCGATCCCTCGTTCGAGGGACGTTCGAATCAAGCCATGGCTGGCTTCCCCGCCGAAAGCAACGCAATGCCGGCGACAGCTTCTCTCATCGCAGCGCTCGTCGCCGCTGCCGCCGGCTGGGGCGTCGTCCACCACGGCCGAGCGTTGATGCACAACGGAGACAGCCTCCAGAACGGCGGCGGCTGGACCGCGATCATCCTGACGGAGACCATGATCTCGCTCGGTGCAGCAGCCTTCGCGATGTCGTAGCCGGATCGACGACAAGATTGGCGCGGGCCGGAGCTCGAGAATCGAACCCCTCGGCGAAGCCGGATGGGAGCGATCGACGCCAGCCCGCATCTCTCCTTGTAATCACGGGTGGGAAGAATGCAACCCGTCCGGACGTGGTATCGCCGTGTCGCCGTCGCGATGTTCGCGCGTGCGAAAGGTGGGCATGCTGGGGGTTCACCGACAACGCGGCCTCCCATGCCGCGCGAACACCGACCGGATGCGACGGCGCGCGCCCTCGCCCGGTTTGCGGAGGGACGATGGACGAACGATCCGAGGACGAAGTGCGTGGCTCCATGGTGACGAGCGTCGAGACCGCCTATCTCGCTGTGCTCGACGTCGACGAACCAGGTGCGGAATGGCCACGTGACGTGGTGGATCTGCTCGACGCCGCTGTGGCGGACGCTGCAACGCTACGGCAGCGGTTCGGGGAGGCCGCGGTGGAAGCAGGCGTCCAGGAACTGGTGCGGTTGGGTCATGCCCAGGCGGACCTGTTCGCCGCGGCGGTCGATCGAGCCGACACCCTCAATCCCGGCTAGGCGGAACGGATCCCATACCCATCCAGAAGCAGGATGGGGCCCGGGCGAGGCGAATGGTCACCGATGGCTGATCCGATGCAGATACCCCACAGCGTGCTGATGGCGCCTGCCGCACGTCGTCGCAGGTCGTCCACTGGCTACCACGTTCGCTGGTGGGCCGTTGCTGCGGTTCTCTTCTTCGTCCTCTACGGGTCGATGTTCGTGCTGATCCGGGCGATGACGTAGCTGACCGAACACTCGGTCGGGACCGCGTGTGATACCGACGAAGGGCGCTCCGAGGGGGCGCCCTTCGTCATGGCTCGTTCGTCTGAAGGCTCCGGGTTGGGACTCGAACCAACCGCGCCGCGAACACCGCGTAAGGCAGACCGAGCGTGTTCTCGTCCATCGCCACCGTCTGCGCTCCCGCCTCGATCACGCGGGCCTCGTTGCGGACGCGGTCGATCACGCTCGTCGCGAGCGGAGCCGGGATCAGGAACCCGCCGGCCGCGTTCGATCCCTCCGACAGCGCACGACGCTCGACCTCGGCGCCGCGCCAGTCGCCCGTCACCATCGCCTGCACAGACCTGCCGAGACTGAACGAGCGGATCTCGTCGGCGCCGAAGCCCGAGCGGGTCTCGCAATGGAAGCGACCCGAGATCCGCTGCTCCCGGTCGAGCAGCACCGTCGGCCGCTCATCCGCACCACGCGAACTGCGGTTGATCTGCGGCCCCGGCGACGCGCGCCGCTCCGCTACCTGTGCCTCGACCAGTGCGGTGACGTGTCCCAATCCCGATTGCGAGGAGCCCTTCCTGGTTCCCGAGTTCGGGATCCCAGAGCTCGATGGAGCGGCCCTGATCCGCTAGGTAGTGGGGAGCTGCATTGGGCACGATGCCGACTTCCCGTCGAAGGATGGCTAGGGCGTCTGCGGCGATGCGGCAGAAGCTGCTGCACGCGAGTGCGGTGTGGTAGGACAGGTACTCGGCTCCGCTGCGCCCATTTACCCCTCTGTCGTGGGCGCGCGGTAGCATCGACATTGACGTCGGCTCTCTGGCGCGCGTAAGGTTACGGGTCCTGACGCCTCAGGGGGCGTCTCCTACTGGGGAGGTCGACGATGGGGAAGATGCGACTCGTCGCGGTTGCAGCTTGTGCAACTGCGCTGATGGGCATGGGCGCGAGCGCCGCTTTTGCCGGTGAGATCACCGGCAACGGCAAGCCGCTCTGGACGAGCACGAGCGTCGATCCGATCACCGGCGAGGTGAGCCACACGCTGCACGGCAAGTCTGCTTGTGCCTTCTCGGGTCAGGAAGACCTCCAGTTCGCAGACGGTGGAAGCAAGGGCGTCCCGGGTCACGCGCAATCGTGGGGCCAGATCGCGCGGACCGCGGGTGGCGCACTCGGTGGTGTCCCCGGGACTGCTTGCAACCCGACCAAGGGCGAGACACAAGAAGCCGGCTAAGTACGGCCGTTGAATCAACCCCCGGGCGTTTGGAGTCCCGGGGGTTGGTTCACCCCTCGTACTGGGCCGCACCGTCACAATTTCGACGGAACAGGTTGTACAGATATCGCCGTTACCCAGCACGGTCATTTCTGACACACACCCCCTGGGATCCCCGCCGTGGCTCTCCGCGAAAAAAAGCGTGCGCGAAGCCCGCGCGAGGGGGCCGCCTACGTTCGTGCTGGATCGGTGGGGGAGCGACGCCCTTCATCACGCTGAAGTCCGGCGCCGCACCGTTTCTCTGGAAACCCCAAACAGTCTCCCGGTTGCTTCTGGGTAGCTCCTCTGCTCTGTGACGTAGAGGCGAACGAGTGATTCGGATGTTGGAGGCTTTCCACGGATCGTGCTTCTCGGACATTTGGATTGGTTCTTCATGACCCGTCAACGGACGACGCGTCGAGTGTCGGCAGCGACCGCGTGGCGGCATCCGCGTTGCCCAGCGACCCACCTAGGTTGCGGCGCCACCGCTGGCGGATCCCCTACGAGCAACACCCGGCGCACCAGCTTCCACCCCGGGCCCGGGCCTCGTTACTGGTCGCCACACGCCAGACGGGGCTTATTGATGACCCTGTCGAAGCCACCTACCTCTGGGCAGTCCAGCGCGTCGTGAGCTGTAAGACGGCTGTTGTTTAAGAAGTAGAGCCCGCCGTATTGTGAACGCGGCGCGCCTCGTCGTCATCGATGACCAGCGGTAGATCCTTGAACTCTGCCATCGCGTCCCAGTCTCTCACAGCCTCATTAGTGTCGACCGTCAGAGTCCAACGACGCCGCACTGATCTGGGCCAGCTCAACGCCGATCCCGGTCCGGCACCGGTCCACCCCTGCTCAGATGGGGCTTACGTGACGGAAATGACCCTAGGAAACAAGCCATAATGGCTTGTCTACTGGGGTCTCAGCTCCCCGGGTTGGACTCGAACCAACAACCCTTCGGTTAACAGCCGAATGCTCTGCCAATTGAGCTACCGGGGAAGGAAGCGGCCGGAAGTGTACCCGGGACGGGCGGTGCTGTCCCGGAGGCGAGCCTAGACTTGAGCGATGGAGGATGCCCACGCTCGCTGCACGCGGCACGCGCTCGTGGCCGGTGCGGCTCGTTCGCTGGCCGCTCAAGCTGCTTCGCACGCTCGCCCGGGTCATCCCGCAGGCGATCGACGGCTACTTCGCCGATCGCTGCGGCCAGCACGCGGCCGGAATCGCCTATCGCGTCCTCTTCTCGCTCGTTCCGCTCTCGATCGTGCTCGTCGCGATCTTCGGGCTCGTGCTCCGGAACGACGGACCTGCGCAACGACGTGATCGAGCGAGATCGTCGACGCCCTGCCACTCTCCGACAAGCGGCGGCGCCGACGTCACCCGCGAGATCGAGAAGCTCGCCTCTCCCGGCGACCGGCGCTCGGCCTCGTCAGCCTGCTCGTCTTCGGCTGGGCCGCGACCGGGATGATGGCGTCGCTGCGCGCGGGGCTCGAGGTCGCGATGCGCGTCGACCGCGGCCGCCCGGCCGTGCGCGGCAAGCTCGTCGACGTCATCCTGATCGTCGGAGCCGCGGCGCTCGTGCTCGTCGTCGTCCTCCTGAACCTCGCGCAGGCAGTGCTCTTCGGCTGGATCGAGCGCTCGCTCGACCGGCTGGCCTCGACGGCGGCCTCCTCGAGCAGGGGATCAGCGACGGCGTCCCGCTCGCTCGTCACGCCGGGCATCGTGCTGCTCCTCTACCGCTTCGTGCCGGCGCGGCGGCTCAAGCTCGGCGACGCGCTCGCCGGCGCGATCGTGACGGCGCTCCTGCTGCTCGCGATCTCGCTCGTCTCGGGCATGATCTTCGACCGGACGCAGAACCTGAGCATCAGCGTCATCTACGGCTCGCTCACGTCCGCTCTCGTCTTTCTCTACTCGGTCTACCTCGCCGCGTCGGCGCTCCTGCTCGGAGCCGAGATCGCGGCCGCGTGGTCACGTCCGTCCGAGCAGACCGAGCGAGCCGCTCTGCGCACCAGATCCGGCGCGTCGCGCTCGGGCTCTTCGTCCACCAGGACCCGCCGCCGCGTCGTCCGCCGGAGCGGCCCCGCGTGCCGACCGACCCGCCGTCGTAGACCGCTCACGCGAGCTCGGTCAGCGCCTGCCGCACCTTCGCGAGGTGCGCCTGGAGCTCGGTCGCGCGGGCGAGATCGGTCTCGCCCTGCAGGTCGCGGCGCAGCTTGCGCTCGCGCAGGCGCAGGAGCATCTCCGTCCCCGTCCGCCGCGTGATCCCCTCGCTCGAGGCCGTCGCGTCGAGCTCTGCCAGGAGCGGCGACGAGATCGGGGTCCGGCGGCGCTGCCGGCGACGAGTGAGCGCGCGCATCCGCCGGTGCTCCTCGAGGTCGAAATGCTCCTCGCCGAGCCCCGCGAGCGCGTCGCGCGAGGTCCGGATGCGCGACGACGGCGGCGAGCGCCTCGCGCTCGAGCCGGATGCCCGCGTCGAGCAGCTTCTGCGGCTGCGCGCGGCCGCCGGCGCCGCCGCCGCGCCGCGCGCCGGCGCGATCCCCGAGAGCGTCTCGCGCGGCAGGTCGAGCCGGTCGGCGACGAGCCGCACGCGCCTCCTGGCGCTCGGGCGAGTCCTCGGCCTTGGCGAGGATCTCGCGGGCGCGGACGAATGCCTCCTGCCGGTCGGCGGCGCGCTCGAGCTCGAGCCGGACGCGGTAGTGAAGGTAGCTCTCGGCCTGGCCGAGCCGCTGCTCGAAGCCGTCGGGCGCATCGGCCGGGTCCTGGCCCGGCGGCAGCACGACGATCGCGGATCTCGAAGCCCTGCGCCGTGCGCGCGCTCCATCCCGCGCAGCGTCGCCTCCTCCCCGGCCGCGTCGGCGTCGAAGCAGAGGTACAGCCGCTTCGTCAGCCGCGCGAGCTCGCGCAGATGGTGCTCGGTCAGCGCCGTGCCCATCGAGGCGACGACCGGCTCGAACCCTGCCTGCCGCAGCGCGATCACGTCGGTGTTGCCCTCGACCACGACCGCGCGGTCCTGCTTCGCGATCGCCGGCCGGGCGAGGTGGAGCCCGTAGAGGACGTTGCTCTTCTTGAACAGCTCGCTCTCGGGCGAGTTGACGTACTTCCCCTTCAGCGGATCGTCGTCGTGGAGCTTGCGCGCCTGGAAGCCGATCACCCGGCCTCGCGCGTCGGCGAGCGGGAACATCAGCCGCGGCGGGAAGTAGTCGTTGCCGCGCTGGTTCGTCGAGCCCCGCGGCGCGCAGCTCGTCGGCGCGTGAACCCCTTCTCGCGCGCCTTGGCGCGCGAGGCCCGCGCCCGGGCGAGAGGCCGAGGCGGAACTCCTTCGCGATCTCCTCACCGAGCCCGCGGCTCGGCGAGGTACGCGCGCACCGGCTCGCCGTCGGCCCCCTCCCAGAGATGGCGCTCGAAGAAGGCGGCCGCCTGGTCGAGCGACGGCGAAGAGCCGCTCGCGCCGCCGGCGCGACTCGTCCGCCTGCGGGCGAGCTCTCCTCGTACTCGAGCGGGACGCGAAACCGCTCGGCGAGCCACTCGATCGCACCGACGAAGTCGAGCCCCTCCGTCTCGCGCACGAAGGTGACGACGTCGCCGCCCTTGCCGCAGCCGAAGCAGTGGTAGAGGTTGAGGTCGGCGTTGACGGAGAAGCTCGGCGACCGCTCCTCGTGGAACGGGCAGCGCCCCATGTAGCGCGTGCCGCAGCTCTTGCGCAGCGACGTCCGCAGGCCGACGACGTCGACGATGTTGGCCGCGGCGACGACGTCGCGGACGCTCTGGTCCTTGATCCGGGCCACTACGAGCGCCGCCGCGTAGGCGAGGGCGAAGCGATCGGTCATGCCGGAGACGTAGTCGGTGATCCGGTCGGCGAGCTCGCCCTCACCGGCCGGCAGCAGCTCGGGGTCGGCGACGAGCCGCGCGAAGATCGCCTGCACGACCTCGTGCGCGCGCCGGTGCTCGGGCTCGACGTGGGGCCCGAGGTAGACGCGGTCGAACATGAACGCGCGCAGCGAGAGCATCGCCTCGCCGATCTCGTCGCTCTGCGCGATGTCGCCCGCCTCGCTCGGAGGTCTCGACGAGGTCGTGGACGAGCCGGTCGATCCGCTCCGAGCCGGTCGCGCCGAGGAGCTCGATCTCCGCCCGCGGCAGGTCCGCCTCGGCGAGGATCCCGTAGCGGATCGCGTCGTCGATGTCGTGGTTGATGTAGGCGACCCGGTCGACGACGCGCACGATCTTCCCCTCGAGCGTCTCCGGCTCCTGCGCCCCGGTGTGCGTGAGGATGCCGTCGCAGACCTCGTGGGTGAGGTTGAGCCGCCGAGCGATCCGCCACGACTGCTCGTTGTGGCGGAAGCGGCGGCCGAAGGCGGCGTTGAGCGCGTCGTCGAGCGCCTGCTCGCCCGCGTGGCCGAACGGCGTGTGGCCGGTGTCGTGGCCGAGACCGATCGCCTCGACGAGATCCTCGTTGAGCCGGAGCGCCCGGGCGACGACGCGCGAGATCGCAGTCGTCTCGAGCGTGTGGGTCATCCGGGTCCGGTAGTGGTCGCCGTCCGGGTCGATGAAGACCTGCGTCTTGCCCTTCAGCCGCCGGAACGGCTTCGAGTGCACGAGGCGATCGCGGTCGCGCTGGAACGGCGTGCGGACGCCGCACGGCTCCTCGGGCTCCTGCCGGCCGCGCGTCTCGAACGAGCGCACGGCGAGCGGCGAGAGCCACGCCTCCTCGTGAGCGCGCACGCGCTGCTCGAACGGCTCCCGGTGTGGCCCGCGATCTCCATGGCTGGAGGGTAGTCGCGACCCTCGGATTCCAGCCGCTGACGCGCCGCGGCGCGTTCAGAACGAGCGCGACTGCCCGCCGTCGACGGAGACGCACGCGCCGACGACCCACGACGCTCGCGGTGAGACGAGGAACGTCAACGACGTCGGCGACCTCGTCGACCGTGCCGAGCCGCCCCCACGGCAGCTCGCGCTCGATGAACGCCGCCATGCCCTCGGGGTCGTCCCGGAGCCGCCGCTCCCAGCTGCCACCCGGGAACAACGTGGAGCCGGGAGCGACGCTGAAGACCCGGATCCCGTCCTTCGCGAGATCGCGCGCCATCGCCTTGGCGAGGCTGATCTCAGCGCGCCTTGGCGATGTTGTAGCTCGGGCCGCCACCCGCCTCGCGCCCCCAGACCGACGCGATCATCGCGATCACACCGCCGCCGCGGTCGCGCAGCACGGGCAGAGCCGCCCGGGAGACGTGGAGCGCCGGGAACAGGTTCTTGCCGAGCACGGCCTCGAGGTCCTGCGCATCCATGTCGTCGAAGGATCGTGCGCCGCTGCCGCCGACGTTGTTGACCACGATGTCGACCCCGCCGAACGCTCCACGGCCGCCTCGACGACGGTCATCGCGCCCCCGCGGATCGGTGACGTCCGCAACGACGCCGATCGCCCGCCCGGGGCCCGCGACCGCGCCCACCGCTGCGTCGAGATCGTGGGTGCCGCGAGCGCAGAAAACGACCCGCGCACCCTCGTCCGCGAGCCGAAGGGCGATTCCCCTGCCGATGCCGCGGCTCGACCCGGTGACGATCGCGACCTTGTCGGCGAGCCCGAGATCCATGCCTCGATCCTAGAGGTGCGTTACCCCGGGCACGCCGCCACCCGTATGGAGGTGACCCGACCGACGCTGTCCCACGACCGTCTGTGCCGGCTCCAGGACGGTGACGTCGATCCGGAACTGGGCGAACTCGACCGGCGGGTCGCCGTACTCGTTCTCGAAGGCGCACCTCGCGCCCTCGACTCCGATGACCACCACTCGGCGCCGCGCGCATCGACGACGAAGCAGTCCTGGGTAAAGGGCGTGAGCCCCGATCCGGAGTCCTCGAGCTGCGCTTCGCGCACGCACGGATTCTAGCCCTGCTCCGGTCCGCGCCCTACCGTCGAGTGGCGGCTTGTCGGCCCCGTGTTCCACGGAGCGGCGGCCCTGGTGTGTAAGCGCGCCCCGGCTGCGAAATCCCCACTGAGCAGGGATTTCGTGTTGTCGGCGAGCTGCCGCAGCGCCGAAACGCATCCGGCTACGGTAGACGGATGCCGGAGATGCTGCTCGTTCGCCACGGCGAGACGGATTGGAACCTCGAGCGGCGCGTGCAGGGTCATACCGATCGGCCGCTCAACGCGACCGGCCTCGAGCAGGCTCACGCGCTCGCCGAACAGCTCGCCGGCGAGACCCTCGTGGCGGTGTACGCGAGCGACCTGGCACGCGCACGCGAGACCGCCGCCATCGTCGCGCGCGCTCACGGTCTGGAGGTCACCCTCGATCCGGGCCTGCGCGAGAAGAACTTCGGCACGTGGGAGGGATTGACCGACGTGGAGATCGAGGAGCGCTTCCCTGCTGCCGTCCGCGGGAGCTGGGGTGACGGCGAGACGACCGAGGCGGTAACAGAGCGAGCGCTCGCGGTGATCGACCGGATCCGCGCGCGCCACCCGACCGGGACGGTGCTCGTCGTGTCGCATGGTGGCCCGTTGCGGGCCATCCTCGCCTCCCTGGCAGTGGCACACGATGCGATTGTCAACTGCGCTGTGATCAGAGTCGATCGCTGACCCGGCGTCCCGCTCGGTCACCCCGACACGTGGCGCTAGACTGGCCCCCCGTGGAGGACTACACGAACAAGTACAAGGGCGAGCAGGTCGAGCTGGCGCTCTTCGGGGGCGAGTATCAGGAAGGCGTGCTCACCGCATACTGCTCGATCGAAGACGTTCCTCATGTCGAGCTGAACGGCCATATCCTCGTGCCGCTGCAGAACGTCGCGTCGCTCCATTGCTCGAGCAGATGCGACGCGCCCGAGCCCGACTGGCCGCCACGCGGCCTCGAGAGCGACGGCGACGACCGCGACGACGACGGGTAGTGCGCCGCCGGATCACGGCGAACCTCCTCAAGGCCTTCCTCCTCGTCGGCTTCCTCGTCGCGCTCGCGAGCGGCGTCGGCTGGCTGATCGGCCGGGAGCGAAGCGCCGGGCTGTTCGCGTTCTGCGCCCTCAGCGCGGCGATCGCCGTCTACTGGCTCGGAGACCGGGCCCTGCTCGGCATGCTCGACGCGCGTCCGTTCGCACTCGCGGAGGACCCGCTCCTCCGCTCCGCGACCGACCGCGTCGCAGCCCAGCTGAAGGTTGCCGCCGCCCAAGCTCTGCGCTGATCGACGACGGTTTCCCGCGGGCGTTCGTCGTCGGTCGCGGGCCCGGCGAGCGCCACGCTCGCCGTCTCGACGGGCTTGCTCCGGGTCGTCCGCCGCGACGAGCTCGAGGCGTCATCGCCCACGAGCTGGCGCATGTGCGGAGCCTCGACGTGCTCACCCAGATGTTCGCTGTGCTGCTCGCCACGACGCTCGTCGAGACGAGCAGGATCGGCGGCTTTCTCTCGCGGGCGCTCCTGTTCGTCCTCGCTCCGATCGCGTCGGCGTTCACCCACGCGCTGCTGTCGCCGAAGCGCGAGTTCGCAGCCGATCGCGATGCGGCGACCGTCTGCAACCCTCACGACCTTGCGGACGCGCTCCTTCGCCTCGATCATGCCGGCGAGCTCGTCTCCTTCGCCGCCTCGCCCGCGACCGAGCCGCTCTACACCGTCGATCCCGTTCGAGCGCGACCGGCTCTCCCGGATGTTCCAGACCCATCCCTCCGCTCGCGGAGCGGGTCACGCGCCTGCGCGCCCTCGGGATGCGGCCGAGAGCGAGGCCCCGGATCGGACAGACCCGGCGGCCGAGCTGGCCGAGGGCGAGAGCCCGCCGCTCGGCGGTGAGCGGACGGACGAAGGTCTGACGACGAGGCGGAGGGAGCGCACCTCGCGGTGCGCTCCCTCCGCCTCGTCGAAGCTAATTCGGCGGCGTCCTACTCTCCCAGGGGCTCTCGCCCCAAGTACCATTGGCGCCGGCGGGCTTAACTTCTCTGTTCGGAATGGGAAGAGGTGTACCCCCGCTGCTATGACCGCCGAAAGTGTCAAAGGTGGGACGCGACCGCCGGGACGCCGTGCACGGCACCTTCACCGTCGAGACCTGGCGTCGGGCGGTACGAGCGTCGCTCGTACCTTCAAAACTCCATAGCGACTCAGACATGTTCAAAATCAAGACCTCGGGCAATTAGTACGGGTCAGCTGAACACATTGCTGTGCTTACACCGCCCGCCTATCAACGTGGTGGTCTTCCACGGCCCTTACTCACTCGAAGTGATGGGGAGCCTCATCTTGAGGTGGGCTTCCCGCTTAGATGCTTTCAGCGGTTATCCCGTCCAGACGTAGCTAATCAGCAGTGCCGTTGGCACGACAACTGATACACCAGAGGTCTGTTCATCTCGGTCCTCTCGTACTAGAGACGACTCCTCTCAAGCTCCCAGCGCCCATGGCGGATAGGGACCGAACTGTCTCACGACGTTCTGAACCCAGCTCGCGTACCGCTTTAATGGGCGAACAGCCCAACCCTTGGGACCTGCTTCAGCCCCAGGATGCGACGAGCCGACATCGAGGTGCCAAACCCTCCCGTCGATGTGGACTCTTGGGGAGGATAAGCCTGTTATCCCCGGAGTACCTTTTATCCGTTGAGCGACGGCGATTCCACTCTCTACCGCCGGATCACTATGGCCGACTTTCGTCCCTGCTCGACTTGTCAGTCTCGCAGTCAAGCTCCCTTATGCCATTACGCTCTACGCACGATTTCCAACCGTGCTGAGGGAACCTTTGCGCGCCTCCGTTACATTTTAGGAGGCGACCGCCCCAGTCAAACTACCCACCTCACGCTGTTCCCGACCCGGATTAACGGCATCGGGTTAGAAGCCCAGAATCCGAAGGGTGGTATCCCAAGGTTGACTCCACGAGGGCTGACGCCCCCGCTTCAAAGTCTCCCACCTATCCTGGACAACGAACACCAAACTTCAACGCAAAGCTGTAGTAAAGGTTCACGGGGTCTTTCCGTCCAGCCACGGGTACTCGGCATCTTCACCGAGACTACAATTTCACCGGATCCCTCGTTGAGACAGCGCCCAAGTCGTTACGCCATTCGTGCAGGTCGGAACTTACCCGACAAGGAATTTCGCTACCTTAGGACGGTTATAGTTACCGCCGCCGTTTACTGGGGCTTGGATTCAAAGCTTCGCCCGAAGGCTAACCTCTCCTCGTGACCTTCCAGCACCGGGCAGGCGTCAGCCCCTATACGTCGTCTTACGACTTCGCAGAGACCTGTGTTTTTGGTAAACAGTCGCTTGGGCCGTTTCACTGCGGCCCCCTCGAGCTCGATTCCGCGAGGGAATGTCACTCTACTGGGGCGCCCCTTCTCCCGAAGTTACGGGGCCATTTTGCCGAGTTCCTTAACGAGGGTTCTTCCGATCGCCTTGGTATTCTCTACCTGCCTACCTGTGTCGGTTTTGGTACGGGCACGCGCAACCTCCCTAGACGCTTTTCTAGGAGGCATGGCTTCAAGGACTTCGTCCATGCGGACTCGGCATCCCGTCTCAGGCTTGATGGGTGACGGATTTCCCTATCACCCGCCCTACGCGGTTACCCCAGGACGACCATCGCCTGGGTTCCCCTAGCCTACCCCGTCCCGCCATTGGTGGTAACGGTCGCTACGTGGTACAGGAATATCAACCTGTTGTCCATCGCCTACGCCTTGCGGCCTCGGCTTAGGTCCCGACTAACCCTGAGTAGATTAGCTTTACTCAGGAACCCTTAGGCATTCGGCGGAGGAGTTTCTCACTCCTCTTTCGTTACTCATGCCAGCATTCTCACTTCCCACCGCTCCACGGCTGGCTTCCGCCGCCGCTTCACTGCAATGGGAACGCTCCCCTACCACTCCGTGTAAACACGAAGTCCGTGGCTTCGGCTCCATGCTTGAGCCCCGTTACATTGTCCGCGCCCGACCACTTGACCAGTGAGCTGTTACGCACTCTTTTAATGGTGGCTGCTTCTAAGCCAACATCCTGGTTGTCTCTGCAATCGGACATCGTTTCCCACTTAGCATGGAATTAGGGGCCTTAGCCGACGGTCTGGGCTGTTTCCCTTTCGAGCACGAAGCTTATCCCCCGCACTCTGACTGCCACACTCTGGATTTCCGGCATTCGGAGTTTGCCTGATTTCAGTAAGCTGGTAGGCCCCCTAGACCAAACAGTGCTCTACAACCGGAAATGAACATGTGACGCTATACCTAAATATATTTCGGGGAGAACCAGATATCTCTGAGTTTGATTAGCCTTTCACTCCGACCCACAGGTCATCACCGCCGTTTTCAACCGACGTGTGTTCGGTCCTCCACGGGGTCTTACCCCCGCTTCAACCTGCCCATGGGTAGATCACTCAGTTTCGGGTCTACCTCCAACGACTAGAGCGCCCTATTAAGACTCGCTTTCGCTACGGCTCCGTTTCCTTAACCTTGCCGTTGAAGAGTAACTCGCTGGCTCATTATGCAAAAGGCACGCCGTCACAGGACAAAGCCTGCTCCGACCGCTTGTAAGCACACGGTTTCAGGTGCTATTTCACTCCCCTTCCGGGGTACTTTTCACCTTTCCCTCACGGTACTAGTTCACTATCGGTCGCCAAGGAGTACTTAGCCTTGCGGGGTGGTCCCCGCGGGTTCCGACCGGGTTTCCCGTGCCCGGCCGTACTCAGGTACCTGTCGAGGAAGGCTGCGCAATTTCGCGTACGGGGCTGTTACCCGCTGTGGCCCGGCTTTCCATCCGGTTCCGCTATCACGCAACTTTGTAACTTCCCGACCCGCCGGCAGGCGGATCAAGACAGGCCCTACAACCCCCGGACGACAACGACTGCCGTCTATCACATCGCCCGGGTTTGGGCTCTTCCCTTTTCGCTCGCCACTACTCAGGGAGTCGAGGTTTCTTTCCTTTCCTCTGGGTACTTAGATGTTTCAGTTCCCCAGCTTGCCTCCTCGTGCCCTATGTATTCAGGCACGGGTACGCGCGCATTACCACGCGTGAGTTTCCTCATTCGGAAATCCCCGGATCAAAGGTTGGTCAGCACCTCCCCGAGGCTTATCGCAGCCGCCCACGTCCTTCATCGGCTCTTGGCGCCAAGGCATCCACCGTGTGCTCTTATTCTCTTGATCGAAAAGAACATGTGTTGATGTCGCTATGGAGTTTTCAAGGTGCGCGCGGGCTCGATGCGAGCCCACCTGCAGAGATCACCGCTGTCGACGCCGGCTCCGAGAGACGACGCCGGCCCCACCGATCTCTCAAAACTCAACAGCGTGCTGGCGGCGCACCGTCACCGAGGTGACGTGATCCGCGTGGGCGACGAGGTCGACGTTAATCTAGGCGAGCTGTGACATCGGACGAGCCGGGCGAACCCTCGGCCATCAACGACCCGAGGTCATCGACGAGCACAGCGCCTATCGGAGCAAGCTCCGACTCCCTAGAAAGGAGGTGATCCAGCCGCAGCTTCCGCTACGGCTACCTTGTTACGACTTCACCCCAATCATCGACCCTACCTTCGACGGCTGCCTCCCTTGCGGGTTAGCCCACCGGCTTCGGGTATTGCCAACTTTCGTGGTGTGACGGGCGGTGTGTACAAGGCCCGGGAACGTATTCACCGCGACGTTGCTGATTCGCGATTACTAGCAACTCCGCCTTCATGGAGGCGAGTTTCAGCCTCCAATCCGAACCGGGACCGGCTTTTTGGGATTCGCTCACTCTCGCGAGTTTGCAGCCCTTTGTACCGGCCAATGTAGCACGTGTGTAGCCCAAGACATAAGGGGCATGATGACTTGACGTCATCCCCACCTTCCTCCGATTTGTCACCGGCAGTCTCCTATGAGTCCCCGACATTACTCGCTGGCAACATAGGACAGGGGTTGCGCTCGTTGCGGGACTTAACCCAACATCTCACGACACGAGCTGACGACAGCCATGCACCACCTGTGCATTTGCTCCGAAGAGGGAACGTGTTTCCACGTTTTTCAAATGCATGTCAAGCCTTGGTAAGGTTCTTCGCGTTGCGTCGAATTAAACCACATGCTCCGCTGCTTGTGCGGGCCCCCGTCAATTCCTTTGAGTTTTAGCCTTGCGGCCGTACTCCCCAGGCGGGGTGCTTAATGCGTTAGCTTCGGCACGGAGGGAGTCGACACCCCCCACACCTAGCACCCATCGTTTACGGCGTGGACTACCAGGGTATCTAATCCTGTTCGCTCCCCACGCTTTCGCGTCTCAGCGTCAGTACCGTCCCAGAGAGCCGCCTTCGCCACGGGTGTTCTTCCTGATATCTGCGCATTTCACCGCTACACCAGGAATTCCACTCTCCTCTTCCGGACTCTAG
>CAWCYU010000010.1:0-56764 GCA_963799905.1 uncultured Thermoleophilia bacterium | reverse complement strand
TTTGCGCGCGCTTCATCGTATTGCTGGTGTGTGGCTATGTGCGGTCATTTCCGGCTCCTTCTGGGAGGGTTTCGGGTATGACCTCACGCTCGCACTCGTGCGGCCGATCGGAAATGAGGCTCGCTCGCGGCTTCGGTGTGGCTGCCCACACCGTTTGCATCTGGGCCGGCTAGGACTGCAGGAAGGCCACCACGGCCAGAACGCGACGGTGCGTGTCCGCCGCCACGGGAAGGCGCAGCTTCTGGAAGATGCTCGTAACGTGCTTCTCGACGCCGCGCTCCGTCAGAAACACGCGAGCCGCGATGGCCGAGTTGGACAGCCCCTCTGCCATCAGGCCGAGGACCTCCCGTTCGCGGGCGCTCAGATCGCCGATCGGATCGTCGCGTCGTCGTCGGCCGACCAGTTGTGAGACAACGCTCGGATCAAGCGCGGAACCGCCTTCGGCCACACGCTTGACTGCGGCGACGAAGTCGGTCAGGTCGTAGACCCGGTCTTTCAGCAAGTAACCAACGCCCTCAGTGCTCGTTTGGAGGAGCTCGAGCGCATATCCCTCTTCGACATACTGTGAGAGGACGAGCACCGCGGTGTCGGGGAACTTTTCGCGGATCTCCTTGGCCGCACGTAGTCCCTCGTCGGTGTGCGTCGGCGGCATCTTGATGTCAACGATCGCGATGTCCGGGTTGTACGAGCGCACCTTCAGCAGCAGATCGTCAGCCGTGCCGCTCTGTCCGACGATCTCGAATCCCTTGTCGGTGAGGAGCTTGGCAATGCCCTCTCGTAGGAGCACCGAATCGTCGGCAAGAACGACGCGAATCGGTATCCGGACTTGCTCGAGATCAGGGAGTTCGTCGTCGACGCCACGCATTGTCGCCGAAGAAGTCGGTCGTGTGAGCTGGCTGGTTCAGCGTGATGGCCCGAGCAGTGCTTCGATCGCCTGGGCAGAAAGTTCAGCCTTGGGGATGAAGCCGAGCGCCGAGCTCTCCGTTACAAGCGCTCCGAGATCGCTGCTGTCGAGGCTCGAGGTGAGGATGACCTCGAAAGAGACGTCAAGCCCTGCGAGTCGCTCTGCGATGTCGAAGCCGTCGCCATCCGTCAGTTGCACGTCAACGATGACGAGATCTGGCTCGTGTTCTTGGGCAAGCCGAACACCGGCCGCGCCGGTCGCCGCTCCAGCTACGACGGTGAATCCGTCCGTCTCGAGGACTTGTCGCAAGGCGCCGCGGAAGGCGGTGTTGTCGTCGATGACGAGAATGCGTCGCTGCATGGACTGATCGTGCCCGCCACGGCTGTCCGGCGCAGTGTGGCTAGCCCGACTCTTTCCACTCCAGCGCTGAAGGAGGTGGGCATTAGGGTCAGGCTGTGAACCCGCGTGATTCCAGTCAACTCGCCGATGAGCAGGCCGCGCTTCGTCGTGTGGCCACTCTCGTCGCCTCAGGAGCCACACCGGAGGAGGTGTTCCAGACCGTTGCCGAGGAAACCGGACGGCTGCTCGAAGCGCGGACGGCGGCCACGGTGCGGTGGGAGGAGGATTGCGGCCTGATCGTCGGATCGTGGAGCGACGGCGAAGGCGGCGGAATCGAAGTCGGACTCAAGGTTCCCTACAGCGCCCCCGACAGCCCGGTGAATCGGGCGTCTCACGAGGGCGGTCGTATCGACGACTATTCGGAGATTCCAGGCGAGGCCGCGCGCCTCACCCGTCTTGCCGGCTACCTATCCTCCGTCGTCGCACCGATCACCGCGGGCGAGCGCCTCTGGGGAGCCCTCTTCGTTTTCTCGGCGCGGCCGAACTACTTCCCTCCGCACGCCGAGCAGCGGCTCGCCGATTTCACGCAGCTAGTTGCGCTCGCCCTTGAGAGCGCGGAGGCACACGATCAGTTGACAGCCTCGCGCGCACGGATTTTCGAGGCGAGTGTCGCGGAGCGCCGACGACTTGAGCGCAACCTTCACGACGGCGCCCAGCAGCGCCTCATCACCCTCTCGCTGCATCTGCGGATGGCCCAGGAGTGCCTGCGCAATGACCCTGACGCAGCAGAGGCGCTGCTCGACGGTGTCGGCGAGGATCTCAAGCTCGCGCTCCGAGAACTCCAGGAGCTCGCTCGCGGACTTCATCCGGCGATCCTCGCTGATCGCGGGCTTGTACCCGCCCTGCAGTCACTCGCCAACCGCGCCCCGTTCCTGGTCGAAATCACTACCGAAGCGCCGGAACGTCTTCCGGAGGCGATCGAGGCGGCCGTCTACTACGTCGTCGCTGAAAGCCTCACCAACGCGGCGAAACACGCCGGAGCATCTGAAGCCTGGGTCGAGCTCTCGACAACAACCGACGCGGTGGTTGTCGAGATCCGCGATAACGGAAGCGGCGGCGCAGACCTCGGCAAGGGCACTGGGTTGCGAGGGCTCGCCGACCGTGTCGAGGCCCTCGGAGGGACGCTCCAGCTGCAGAGCGGCGCGATCGGCGGAACCTCCGTTCGCGCCGAGCTTCCGAGCCGCTGAGGAAGATCTGCGAACGTCATCGATACTCCGCGCTTGGGCCGCCTATCAGTGGATGCCGTAAGCGTGCCGCCGCGGCTTTCGTGAACGGGCACAAGACTCGTCCGCCTGCCCAAACTGTCCGAAATCGAGCCGAATAGTCGGGAATTGTTGAGTCGGCCGCAGCCCGCTCGAAAAGCGCTACCCCAGCAACCATGCGCGGTTGCTGGGCTGGCGCGGTATTGCGTTCTGATTTTTCGTCCCGCTTGCCATGCAGAAGGTCGAGAGTTCGAGTCCTTCAGCCGCTTCGCGAATGCCCTGCTCAGCGGGGCCTTCGTCTCTAGCGCAGTCGCACATCGTCGTGCGTCCTGATACAACTGCGCCCGTGGAGAGTCTCGAGCACGGCATGCGACAGCCCTGACATGGCGGAGGCGGCCGCGGCTTCGGAGCAGGAGGGCACGGGCCGCTTGCGCCTGATCGGCGCACGGGCGCTGACGGTCGTCGCGATCCTCATGGCGCTCGTGGGGATGGTGGCGTACTTCGTGGCGCACACGGCCCTCGACGAGTCCGGCTTCAAGGCGGTTTCGCAGAACATGATCGAGACCGAATCGATCCGCACGCAGGTTGCGAATACCGCCGTCGACGCGCTCTTCACCAACGTCGATGTCGAGGCCGCGATCGCAGAGCGGTTGCCGGAGGCGCAGAAGCCGCTGGCGCCCGTGCTGGCGGGGCTTGCGCGCTCGGGTGCCGACCGGGCAGCCGCGACAGCGCTCGAGCGGCCGCGGGTGCAAGAGGCGTGGGTCGTGACCACGACCGCGACGCAGCGGCAGCTCGTGCGGTTGCTCGACGACAAGTCCAAGTTCATCGAGACCGACGGCGGCAAGGTCGTGCTCGACCTGCGCCCGATCATCATCGACATCGGCGACCAGGTGGTCGTCGTCGGCAAGCTCGCGGAGAAGCTGCCGGACTCTGCCGGGAAGATCGCGATCGTCGACGAGAGCCAACTCGAGACGGCTCAGACGCTGACCCGGGTCCTGCGGTCGGTCGCCAACTGGATGTGGCTGCTCGCGATCGCCGTCGCTGCGCTCGCCGTTTGGCTGGCCAAGGGGCGTCGCCGGATCGAGTTGCGGGCGCTGGCCCTTGGCGTCCTGCTCGTCGGTCTCCTGATGCTGGTCGTGCGTCGCGCAGCGGGCGGGTACATCGTCGACAACCTCGTCGAGCAGGACAGTGCCAAGCCCGCCGTCCACGACGCCTGGAACATTCTCACCCAGACCCTCGCCGACCGCGCCTGGGTGTGGATCATCCTCGGGGCTGTGCTACTCGCCGGGGTCTGGTTCGTCGGCGATACGGGGCGTGCCCTGCAGGCCCGCCACGCGTCGCGTCCTGTCTTGGAGAGCCGCAGCGTCACCTACGGCATCGTTGCCGGGGCGCTCCTCGTCCTGGCGCTCATCGCCCCATTGTTCGATCGTGGCTGGGCCACCTCGCTCGCCATCCTTGCCTTCGCCGTCATCGGGGTCGAGGTGGTCAGGAACATCGTCGCGCGGGAAGCCCACCCGAGCTCCTAGAGATCCGCTCAGCCCGCAGACGTCGCGGCTGCCGACAAGCCTGATCGCGGTTCTCGCGTATCTCCAAGCTCGCTAGGAGCACACCCCTGTCAGCGAGCGCGAGCTCCGCGCGAGTGATCGCGAGTCAGGAGGTCGCTGGATTGCCTGCGCCGCCATCCGCTCGCGTGGAGCGACGTGGCCCGGCGATCGCGCGAACGACGACGGCTCTGTCCGATGCCGAGAGCGGCGGCGCGCCGGCGTGCTCCTTGCGCGTCTGGTCACGATCGAGCGCAGCTCTCATCTCGGCGAGGTCGGGAGGACCGGCCGCCTGCCGCCCTCGTGGCTGCGGCGTGCTCGTGACGAACCTCTGGTCGATCCCCATGGATCGACGATTCCCGTTTTCGCGGACCGCCAAACGCCTTCACGTGGGGCTCGGCGCGCTCGGGTACCACCCAGACGGCCCAGTTCACCGCCTTCCCAGTCTTCAGGAGAATGCGTGACGCCGGGCGTCCGCGCCTCACTCCTCTCCGGGAGGGGGCTCCATCGGTAGCCCGTACAGGCCGTGCCCCGTATCGAGCCGCCATTGCTCGAACGCCTCCGCGATCATGCCCTTGAGCTTCTCGATCGCCGAGGCATCTTCGACCTGGTCCTGATCGAGCTCGTTGACCATGTGCATGAACCAGGTTCCCAGCTGTTGGCGAGCCGCGAAAGGACCGCTCATCGTTGAAGCCTCCCGACCGAGGTGTGGCGATACGTCATTCCCCATTCAGGTCCGAATCAGCCGAGAATGCAACGCCGACCCAGCTCAACTCCCAGGCTGTGGAAAACCTGTGGACGGTTGCCGGACGGGCGTGGCCGGGCCGTTCACGAGCCGGTCCCTGAGGGCATCGGTGAGCCCCGGGGCGGGTGCGGCTGCCGGCGCATCGGCATGCTCTTGCGCCTGGCGGCGGTCGCCGCGGGCGTTCCACAGATCGACCTGGAGCCGGTCGATCTCCTCGATCAGAACCGTGATCGCCTTGCCCGCCGCACGGAGCTCCTCACGCCCGTCGGCTGCGAGACCGGCGCCCCATCCGCGGAGAATCTCGAGCCGCTCTTCGTCCAGCCGGTCGACCATCAATGCACCCTAGTGCACGTCACTCGCGTGTTTCCAACCCATTTGGGGGGATGAACCCGCTCTTTGGGACACGTTTCGTCCTCGAAGCTGGACCGGCATCGGCCCAGCGGCCGCTGAGCGGACTGGGGCGGAGGCTCCGCCTATCATTCTCCGATGGACGAGGTCGGCGATGCCTACGACGCGATCGCGCCCGACTACCACGCGTTTCATCCCGACTGGCGTGCGTCTGTCGTCCGTCAGGGCCGCGCGCTCGCACGCGTCCTCGCGGAGGAGCTCGGTGAGCGCCGCCTCGAGATCCTCGACAGCTCGTGCGGGATCGGAACACAGGCGATCGGGCTCGTGCTCGCGGGCCATGAGGTCGTCGGGACCGATCTGAGCGTCGGCGCACTCGACCGAGCCGAGAGTGAGGCTGCGTCCTTCGGCGTTCGGCTCGAGACCGAGGTCGCCGACATGCGCGATCTCTCGTGCCTTGGCAGGGGGCCGTTCGACGCCGTCATCTCGTGCGACAACTCCGTCGCGCATCTGACGCCGGCCGAGCTCGCACCCACGTTCGAAGGGTTCGCCCGCGTGCTCCGTCCCGGGGGCCGCGTGCTCGTCAGCCTCCGCGATTATGGGCCGCTGCGCGAGGAGCGGCCGACATCGACTCCGGTCGTGGTGAGCGGAGTTGCCGGAGAGCGCTCGGCCACGTTCCAGATCTGGGAGTGGGATGGCGTCGCCTATGACGCGACACTGATGTTCCTCACAGAGCGTGGAACGTCCTGGGCGACCCGCTCGGAGAGGATCCACTTGCACGCGCATCTCGTCGAGGACGTCGCAACCGCGTTCTCGACCGCGGGACTGATCGAGGTGCGAGGGCGGCACCCTCGCGAGACGGGCTTCTTCCAACCGCTCGTGGCCGGAACGAACCCGTAGGCTGACGCGTGTGACCGTCCCGTTTCTCGAGCGCACGCGCTCCCGCGCCGCGTTCGACGAGATCGCCCTGCACGTGGCGGGCGGTGAATCGAGCTACGCCCGGCTGCGCGCAGGCCAGGAGCTCGTGATCGACCAGGCGCGCGGCGCGACGATCCGCGATCTCGACGGCAACTCGTACATCGACTACTGCATGGGGTACGGGGTCAACCTCTTCGGTCATGCTCCTGCATTCGTCTGGGAGGCGGTCGAGGAGACCGTCGCGCGCCTGGGGTGGCACCTCGCCTTCCCACACCGCCTCGTCGGCGAGACAGCGGAGCTCGTCGCCGAGCTCGTCCCCGGGATCGAGCAGCTCCGGTTCGCGAACTCGGGCACGGAGGCCACCCAGGCTGCAGTCCGGCTTGCCCGGGCGGCGACCGGACGCGAGCTGGTGATCGAGTTCGAAGGGCACTACCACGGCTGGGCGGATCACCTGGCGGCGGGAAGCGGCCCCGCGTCCGTCGCCAGCCCCGCGCGACCGGACTCGGCAGGGATCCCAGCCGGTGTGATGCAGTCGCTCTGGACCGTGCCGTGGAACGACTCCGATGCGCTCGCCGAGGCGATCACGGCCGCCGGCGATCGCCTTGCGGCGGTGATCTGCGAGGTCGTCCCGGGCTCGGGCGGGGTGCTCGAGCCGCGTCCCGGCTTTCTCGACCAGCTCGTCTCACTCACACGGGCGGCAGGCGCGCTCGTGATCTTCGACGAGGTGATGACCGGCTTCAGGCTCGCCCCCGGCGGGGCCCAGGAGCGCTACGGCGTGACTCCTGACATCACGACGCTCGGGAAGGTGATCGGCGGCGGCATGGCCGTCGCGGCGTTCGGCGGCTCGCGCGAGCTGATGCGGTGGGAAGCAGAGAACCGGGTCGTTCACGGCGGCACCTACACCGGTTCACCGCTCGGGCTCGCAGCCTCCGGCTGCCGTGCTCCGCCGGATCGCGGCCGAGCCTGGGCTGTACACGATGCTCGAGCAGCGCTCGGCGCGAGCTCGCCGACGGGATCGAGGCCGCGTTCGACGACGCCGGTGTCGAAGGCCACGTGCGCCGGGTCGGCTCGATGCTGCAGCCGTTCCTGGCGGCGCGCCCGGCCCAGGAGCCCCGCGACGTCAACGAGGCCGCCGCGCTGCAGCCACCCGATCGATATCTCGCCTTCTGCGACGGGCTCGAAGCGCGCGGCGTCTATGCCCACCGCTACGCCCTTGGACGCTGGTTCGTCTCCCTCGCACACGGCCCAGACGAGATCGAGGCCACGCTCAGCGCCGTCCGCGGCGCCGCCCTCACCCTTGACCGCCTCCGCCAGAGACGTCGCGTAAAGAGGCCGAACACGACCGCGATCGCAAGTGTCGTCGCGGCGACCGACCACTGGTGACTCGCGACGCTGATCCCGACGATGGCGAGCAGGACGACGGTGTAGAACGCGAACCAGAGTCGCGTGCGCCGGCGCCGTTTCTGCTTCGGCGTCGTGCTCAGATGCCCTCGAGCCCGAGTCGTCTCATCGCAGTGCCCACGCGCCGTCCACGGGCGAGACCGTACCCGTCACGAACGGGTTCCGGGTGAGTGAGTCAGCGCCGGCAGGGAGTGCCGGCCCGGCACCCGGTGTGCCGGACAAGGAGAAGCGTCGTCGTAGCCGTACGTGTCACTTACGTTCGCTCGGCGACATGCTCGCCGGCGTCAGACGAAGAGGAGATCCAGACGATGGCAAGCGCGCTACCGCCGACGAAGCCAGATCCGATTCGGCGTGCTCTCAGCGGTTCTCGCCGTCCTCATCGCGATCGCTGCAACGAGCGGGGACGCCAAGCCCGCGGCCCAATTCGTGCTCGGCGTCTCCAACACGCTCGTCGGTGACAGCTGGCGCGAGGAGATGATCTGCTCGATCAAGGCGCAGGCCCTCGCGAGCGGCAAGGTCTCCAAGGTCGTCGTCGCCAACCGCAACGGCGGCCCCGCCCAGCAGAATGCCGATCTCCGCACCCTGGTCGCGGCGGGCGCCAATGCGATCATCCTCAAGCCGTCCAGCCAGACGGCGCTGACCGACGCGATCTCGTACGCGGCGTCGCGGGGTATCAAGGTCGTCGCGGTCGACCAGCGTGTAACGGCGCCGCAGGCATACGCGGCCACGACCGACCAGGTCGCCTACGGGCGACTCGGGGCGGCGTGGCTGTTCAAGGCGCTCGGCGGTAAGGGCAACGTCGTCGAGTTGCGCGGAACCGCCGGCGCGCCCGCCGATTCCGACCGTCATGCGGGTTTTCTGAAGGCGTTGAAGAAGTATCCGGGGATCAAGGTCGTGAAGTCGACCTACACCGGTGGCTCGTTCTCCGTGGCCGGCAAGCAGATGCTGGACATCCTCGACTCTGGCCTCCGCGTCGACGGTGTCTGGACGTCGGGTACCGACTTCACCGTGACCAACGCCTTCAAGGCGGCGGGGAAGCCACCTGTGCCGATCGTCGGCGCGGACACGAACGAGTTCCTCAAGCAGCAGCTGACGCTGAAGGGATGGCGCGCCGCTGCCGTCACGAATCCCGCCGCGATCGGCGGCGTCGGCGCGGCGATGGCGATCCGACTGCTGTCGGGGGCCTCTGCGCCGAAGTGGCTGAAGCTGACCCCCGAGGTGTGGGACAACGGCACCGCCGCGGGCAATGCGAGAATCCGGGCGAGCTTTTCGCCGTCGGCCCCGCCGACGTACAGCGTGCACCTCCAGGTCAAGCCGTGGACGACCTACACGAATGCGCAGGTCCTCGGCTGCAAGGGGCCGTAGCACCCGGTCGACCCGTGCAAGGCCCACGGTCGGACCCGACCAGCTAGGCTCGCGCGCATGACGGCCTCGGCGTACTCGGTGCTGCGTTCAGCGGCGCTCAGTGGGTGCTGCTGCTCGTCTTCATCATTCCCGTGCTGATCCTGTGGGGCTACGCGATCGTCAGCCTCGTCGGCCGCCGCGATCTCGGCTTCGGCAGCCAAGCTTCTCTGGCTTCTCGGGATCCTGGTCCTGCCGCTCATCGGCTCGATCCTCTACTTCATGCTGCGGCCCGCGCCGCAGGAGCAGAACCGCCGCGCGCAGGCGCGCCACAAGCACTGAGCAGGCGCGCTCCCAGCACTGAGCAGGCGCTCCGAGCGCGAGCCGCCAGGCTCTCGCCGAGGGACCTTTGTGGCTCTGAGCCACAAAGTCCTTCGCGGGTCGGTCTGCCGCGATCAGTGCAGGTACGGCCGCAGCACGTCGCGGCCGATCAGGAAGCCGCGCTTGACGAGCGCCTCGGTCCGCTCGAAGTCGTGGTCCTCGTGCTCGATCGAGATCACACCGTCGTACCCGACCCGGTAGAGGGCGGCGATGAACCGGTCCCAGCGCACCTCGCCGAGCCCGGGTAGCCGGGGGACCTGCCAGCCCATTCCGGCGGACAGAACGCCGTTGCGGTAGAGGCCGTCGCGATCGATCTCCATGTCCTTCGCATGGACGTGGAGGATCCGGGAGCCGTAGTCGCGCACGACGCGCTCGTAGTCGATCATCTGCCAGACGAGATGCGAGGGATCGAGGTTGAGCCCGAAGCGCTTCGATGGGATGGTCGAGAACATCTCGTCCCAGACCGCCGGGGTCGTCGCGAGGTTGGTGCCGCCGGGCCACTCGTCGCTCGAGAAGATCATCGGGCAGTTCTCGATCGCGATGTTCACTCCGCGCCGCTCGGCGTGGGCGACGAGCCGCGGCCACACCTTCTGGAACTCCTTGAGATTGTCGGCGACGTTCTTGTTCTTGTCGCGGCCGAGGAAGGTGCCGACCGTCGGCACGCCGAGCTTCGCGGCGGCGTCGATCACCTTCTTCAGGTGGTCGTTCGCCGCCTTGCGGTCGCGGGGATCGGGATGCAGGTTGTTGGGGTAGTACGCGAGCGAGGAGATCTCGAGCCCGTGCTTGTCGAGCGTCGCCCGCACCTTCGCGGCGTCGAGGTTCTCGACGTCGATGTGGGAGACGCCGGCGTACCGCCGTCGCTCACCTCCCGCCGAGGGCCAGCAGGCGACCTCGAGCATCTCGAACCCGTTGCCGGCCGACCAGGCGGCCACCTTCTCGAGCGACAGTCGCGGCAGCGCGGCCGTCAGCAATCCAAGCTTCACAGGGTCACCTCCACGTTGCGGCTCGGCGCGACAGCCTCGCACAGAACGCCGCACGCGTCACACGGCCCTCGCTTCGATCGTGAGCCAGGAGGCGCGGGTCTCGCCCGGGTCGAGGAACGGCATCCTGCCGGCGGCGATGTCGTGGGCACGCCCCAGCACCGAGCAGTTCGACGGCTCGAGGGCGAGCGCGTAGGTCCCCGCTCGCGGGGTGGACCCATTGCCAGAGGCGTGGGAGTGACGAGCGTACGGTCACCTCGAGCCCGAGTCGGGGGCTCGTCAGCCGCGCCCACGATGCGCCGACGTGCTCGAAGACGCGTTCGGGAGCCCCTGGCGCCGGAACAGGCGGCTCGTCCCACGTCGCGAGACCCGGCTGCCGCATCCTCGTCACGCGGCACGACGTCCTGGGCGTCCGTCTCGAGGTACGTCCCATCGTCCCACAAGTGGGGCGCCGAAATTGACGTGGTAGAGGAGCGGCGCGGCCGCCGTCCATTCCGACCCGTTCGAGACGCGGTCGTCGAGGCGCACGAGACCTTGCTCCGACCGTCGTCACGATGCGCCGCGCCAGCGTGAACGGTGGGTCGACGACCGTTGCAGTCGGCAGTCACCTCCGACGATCGACCGCTCGACGGCGACGCTCCGTCGCCGCGCGGGCCGTGTAGGTCCCGTGGAGACCATGCCCCTCGGACGCCTCGCCGACGTTCGAAAGCCCACACGTCGTGACGAGGCCGCCGCACCAGCTGTCGACCCAGGCGCGGTCGACCAGGTCGGCGGGATCGGGTGCGCCCTGCTCGCCTGACCGGCGAGATCCAGGCGAGCGGCGTGCCGCGGAACCACGCGGCGCCGATGTCGAGACCCCGATCCGGAAGGAGTCGCATGTCGATGCCGTCCCAGACACGGAGATCGATCGCCCGGCTGCCGGCCGCGCGCCCCACCGGCGACGACCGACTCGACGGCCGTCGCGAGCTGGTCGGCGTTGGCGAGCTTGGCGGCGGGGATCAACCGAGCCCCGACTGGTCGACGGCGAGCTCCACGTCGATTGCGTAGCGCCCCGCGGCGTAGCGCGTCTCGGTGATCTCGAGCGGCACGCGGTGTTGATCGAGGATCGTCCGGCGCTCGACGAGCAGCGGCCAGCCCTCCGCCACCGCGAGGAGGCGGGCTTCGTCCTTCGCTGGCAGGTTCGGAGCCGAGCGTCGCGCGCCCGGATGTGGGATACAAGCCTGCGTCCGCGAGCGTCACGTGCAGAGATCCTGCCTCGAGATCCGCTGCGAGAACGGCCGGAGCCGCGTCGCCGCGCAACACGGCGAGCTCGAGTGCGACCGGCACCGCATCGGCGAGACGGAGGCGACGGAGCGCGACGACGCGCGCTCCCTGGACGAGCTGGAGCCGTCTGCGTCTCGGCGTCCGTCGCCGGCCGTTGCGTGCATTCGATCACGCGGGAGCTCGGGACGCGCCCCTTGCGGCGCATCTCGGCGGTGAAGTTCGTGAGGTTGGTCGCGTACCGGTGGGCACCGTGGTCGGCGACGAACGTCCCGCGACCCGGCATCCTGTAGACGAGGCCGTCGTGCACGAGCCGCTGGACCGCATTGCGTGCGGTCATGCGGCTGACCGCGAACTCCTCGCACAGCTGCGCGTCGGAGGGCAAGGGCGCGTCCGGCTCGAGCTCCGCGATCCGCGAGCGGAGACACTGCTCGATCTCGTAGTACCGGGGGACGAACGTCTGCTCGTCGCTCACGTTCTCACGTCCTCGCGTGCCCGACGGAGCCGTTGATCGTGAGACCCCCGTCGACGAGGAGCTCGTGACCGGTCACGTAGCGGGACGCATCGGAGGCGAGGAACACCGCGGCGTCGCCGATCTCGGCCGGATCGGCGATGCGGCCGAGCGAGATCCGCTGCTCGTAGGTCGCGCGCACCTCGGGCGTGTACGCGATCTTGTTCAGCGGCGTGTCGGTCGCGCCCGGGTGCGAGCGCATTGACGGTGATGCCGTGCGGGGCGAGCTCGACGGCGAGCGCCTTCGTGAGCCCGACGATGCCGCCCTTGGCCGTGATGTACGCGGCGAGATCGGCGAGCGGCTGCACGTCTGCGGCCGAGCTGACGTTGACGATCCTGCCCACCGCGACCGGCCGCGACCATGCGCCGGGCCGCCGCCCGGCAGCCCCACACGTAGCCGAGCAGGTTGGGGGCGAGAAGGTCGGCCCAGTCCTGCTCGGTCGTCTCGAGAAACGGCTTCACGAGCAGGCGTGCCGCGTTGTTGACCCAGATGTCGAGCCGGCCGAAGCTGTCGACCGCCGTCGTCGCGGCCCGCTCGAGCTCGGCGGGCAGGCTCGTGTCGCCGACGAGGTGCACCGATCGGCCGCCCGCCTCGGCGATCGCGGCCGCGGTCTCGGCGCCGTCGTCGAGCGAGAGCCCCACGACGTCGGCGCCCGCCCGGGCAACGGCGATCGCGATCGCCTGGCCGATGCCGCTCGAGGCGCCGGTGACGACCGCGCCGCGGCCGCTGAGATCGAAAGGTGACGATGCTGTCACGAGCGTGGCCGTCTAGTCGTCTAGACCGACACGGCGACGCTACCAGTGCGACCGACTCGGTTCAACCGGGCCGCGCGGCGTAGTCTAGGGCCGTGAAGCTCGGTGTCGCCGCCTCCGTCGTGGACGGGTCGCTCGTGCGAGGTGACGTCGAGATCGAGGACGGGCGCGTCGTCGCCGTCGGCCTGCCGGGCGGGCGCAGCGGCCTCGCGATCCCGGGCCTCGTCGATCTCCAGGTGAACGGGTTTCGCGGCATCGACGTGCTCCAGGCCACCTCCGGCGAGATCCTCGAGCTCGGGGTCGAGCTCGCCCGCACGGGGGTGCTCTGGTATCAGCCGACCCTGATCACCGCACCGCCGGAGCTCACTCGGCTGGCCCTCGCGGCGATCGGCGAGGCGGCCGCTGACGGCGAGCCCCGGGGCGCCCGGATTCTCGGTGCGCATCTCGAAGGGCCGTTCGTCAGCGAGGCTCGAGCGGGTGCGCACCCTGCCGAGCACGTGCGGAAGCCAGACCTCGACCTGCTCGCCTCGTTGCTGCTCGGCGGGTGCGCGGTCACGACGGTGACCCTCGCGCCCGAGCTGCCGCGGGCCGACGAGCTCATCGACGGCCTCGTGGGACGCAACATCACCGTGTCGCTCGGCCACACGGACGCAACGGCGCCCGCGGCACACGCGGCGTTCGACCAGGGAGCGCGCACGGTGACCCACCTCTTCAATGCGATGCGGCCGTTCGGGCACCGTGACCCCGGAGTCGCCGGCGCCGCGCTCTCGCGCGCCGACGTGACCGTGCAGCTGATCGCAGACGGCGTCCACTTGGCGCCCGAGGTGATCCTCACCGTCGTGGCGGGCCGCGCGTGGCCGGTTTGCGCTCGTCTCCGACCTGATCGCGGCAGGCGGGCTCGGCGACGGAACGTTCCGTCTGGGCACGGTCGAGGTCACCGTCGAATCAGGTGTCTCGCGACTTGAGGACGGCACGCTCGCCGGCGCCGTGCGCCCGCTCGCGTGGGGCCTGCGGATGCTCGTCGAGCTCGGCGTGCCGATCGTCGAGGCGGTTGATGCGGTCACGCGCACGCCGGCGCGGCTGCTCGGCCGCGGGGACATCGGCAGTCCTCCGGCCGGGGGCGCCCGCGGACATCGTGGTACTCGACGACGACTTCGCCGTCGCGGACGTCGCTGCTCGCCGGGCGCTCCCTCGGTGCTTCGACAGCCCGTAATCGAATCGGGCGATGCCTCAGCCTCGGCCTACGCCGTGCCGGTCTCCGAGCGGTGGGCCGAGAGCTCGGCGCGAAGCGCCTCCGCGTCCTCGCGCGATCTGCGACGCGAGCGGAGGAGCAAGGCAAGCGCGACGAGCGCAACGGTCGCGCCCACAGCGCCGCTCAGGCTGCTGGCGCGGAAGCCCGGCGCCTCGACGTCGAGGGTGCGCTCCCCGGCGTGTGAGGCGTTTCCGACGCCGAGCGACGATCGAGAGTGTGAGCAGGTTCGGCGCGGCGACGAGAAGGCGCGACGCCGAGCACGACGAGCGCGCCCTTTCCAGCTGTGCACCCGGCGCAGTCCGAACCAGGCGATGGCAAGCGCGAGCACCGTGAAGACGAAGCCGTAGAACAGACCGAGGCCGATCCCGGAGGCGAAGCTGCCGTTTGCCTGATCGGCGATCCGGTGCGACCACCAGCGAGGGAGGAAGGCGCTGAGACCGATGAGGAAGAGCAACGCCAGTCCGACGAGAATCAGGATCGTCAGCGGGCTCGACCGTCGCCGATCGTCCGACGGGTTGACCGGCTGGATCTCGCGGTCAGTCACGCCGGGATCATCTCACGGCTATCGCAGGATGTCCTCGACGGACGCCGCGAGCACGAGCTTGAAGGCGCTCCTGCCGCCGCCTCGCGGGAGCCCGGTCGCCCGTCGCGCGGAACCCCGCCCGGCGATAGAGCGCCTGCGCCGGCTCGTTGGCCTCCTGGACGAAGAGGACGACCCGCGTCGATCCGCGCGCGGCCGTCCAGCCGGCCACGGCGCGAATCAGGTCACGCGCGACGCCGCGGCCGCGGGCTCGAGGATCGACCCACATCGAGATGAGCTGCACCTCGCGCGGATTCACCCGCACGAACGCCCCCACGACACCAAGCCAGCGCCCGCCTTCCTCGGCGACGAACAGGGTTTTCTCCCTGCCGGCGGCCGCATCCGCGATCCAGTCGCGCCAGGTCTGATCGGGCTCGCGAACCATGTCCTCGTACCGCGTGGAGAAGAAGTCGGCGTCGTCCCGCAGCATGCGGAGCCGCGTTTCGCGCCAACGCCGCCATTCGTCGGCCCGCACGGGCCGGATGGCGACGGGCTCTGTCCGCTCAGGCATCGGGAGGCAGGATCGCGAGCAGCGCGGCGAGATCGGTCACACGACGAGGCTAACGATGTCGCGACAGTTGGCGGTCGCCTCATCGCAACAGCCGATCTCGATGCGGCACCTGCCCCTCTCAGGCGACGGCCCGTCCGCGCCTCTGGGCGTCGCGGGACCCGAACAAGGCGACGAGCGGATTCGAACCGCTGTACGAGGCTTTGCAGGCCTCTGCCTAACCACTCGGCCACGTCGCCAGACCGGCGCATCCTAGCCGCGGCGGTGGTCCGGCCCTTTCGCGGGCAGCGCTCGCTTGACAAGCGCATGTGCGAAGCCGCACGATCAGGGCATGCACACCGTGGCGGAGATCCTGGGCGAGAAAGACGCTGCGGTGATCGAGATCGACGGTGGTGCAACGGTCTTCGACGCGGTCAAAGCGATGGTTCAAGCCAACGTCGGGGCGCTGCTCGTGACAGACGGCGATGACATCGCCGGCATCTTTACCGAGCGCGACTACCTGCGTCGGATCGCCGTCGAGGGCCGGCGCTCGCGAGACACTTTCGTCCGCGACGTGATGTCGTCACCCGTGATCTGCGTCACGCCCGAGACCGGAATCGACGAGAGCATGGCGCTGATGACCGACCGGCGCATCCGGCACGCGCCCGTCGTCGAGAACGGCACCGTCGTGGGGATGGTCTCGATCGGCGATCTCGTCAAGTTCACCTCGAAGCGCCAGAGCTTCCAGATCCAGTACCTGACGGATTACATCGAGGCGCGCTGAGGCCCCTCGCTCGGCGAGCCATGCCGGTTGCCGTCGAGCCGCTGGCCGAGACCGAGCAGCCGTCCCGCGCACTCTTGACCGCTTCGTCGCGGCAGGCGATCGCCGGGCAGATGCCGCACTTACCGAGCATCGGTCGATGAGCGGTCCGCCTGCGTGACGTTTACGCATCCTGCACAGTACGATGCTGCACACGGGGAGCACGTCGACGTCTTGCAAACTACCGTTTGACAACGGCGTGTTCTCACAATGCGACTCGATGGGACGAGGGGGAAGAATGCGGGGGTATCTGATGGCGCCTAGGTACGTCGGAGCGGCGATCGTTGCGTTGGCCGTCAGCGCGGTGTTCGCGGGCGTCGGCTTCGCGGCGGACGGAAAGCAGTACTCGGCCACTATCGACCCGCTTTCAGCAGCCGCTGGGGCCGCCACCTCGTTCCGGTACACCGTCAAGAACCTCGACGCGCAGCAACCCCTAGGTGCTTTCCGTGTCTCGATTCCCGCCGGTGGGTGGGCTGTCTCAGGTGCATCCGTCACCGTCACATCCTCGCCCTCGGGCAAGACCTGGTCGGTAACGCCGAACACCGTCTCGGCGGGATACATCGAAGCGAAGGCAAGTAGCAACAACGCTCGCCTGGCGAAGGATCAATCAGTGGTCGTCACGTTCACGGCCACTGCGCCGTGCAGCGGCGGCCCATTCGTCTTCCAGTCCGTCGCCCACCAGGCGAACCAGTTCCAGGGACCGAACAACGAGTTCATCCAAGCTAACAGCGACACCAATCGAACGGTCGCGCTCCCAGGAGGTGGTGGTGCGATCGCGAGCGTGTCGATCGACCCCGTCGGAACGCCGAAGACCGCCGGCGAACCATTCGACGTCACCGTCCGCACCTTCAACGGATGCGGGAACCCGACGACCGGAGCCGCATCGGCAACGCTCGCAGGCTTCAACCCATCTCCTCCACCCACCAGCAAGTCGATGGACGTCGCGCCCCCCGCTCCGGGCAGCGGATCAGTCGCGACGTTCAGCGTGACGGCGTACAACGTCGAGACGGCCGGGCTCGTCGCCACAGTCGGCACCATAACGAGTCTGCCCACGAGTGGAATCCAAGTCGTCCCGGGGAAGCTCGGTAGGTTCACGCTCGACCCAATCGGCTCGCCCCAGCGTGCAGGAGTGCCGATCACCGTCGTGGCACGACCGTTCGACAAGTGGGGCAATGCCAAGACGAACTACACTGGCGGGGCCAGCCTCAGCGGCAACTTGAGCTCCTCGACGAAGGCCGGGCCTCCGGTGCCGCCGACGACGAGCCCGGTGTACGGCAGCTTCGTGTGGGGCGCGAACGGTGTCGGCACAGCCACCGTCACCGCCAAGAAGGCAGAGTCGGGACGGCAGGTGGTCGTGACGGACGCGACCGATCCGCTCTCCCCAGCCGTTACTGCGTCGAGCTCGCCGCCGTTCGTCGTGCAGCCGGGAACGCTGACACTCGCGTTCACCAAGCAGCCCGGAGCGGCCAAGTTCGACGCTCCGATCCCGAGCACCTCGGCGCCGGACCCGATCACCGTGCTCGCCGAGGACGCTTACGGCAACGCTGCCCCGGACGGGACGGGTGTGACGATGATCGCACCCGGCATCTTGTCCGGGACATTGTCTGCCACGACCGTGGGCGGCTTGGCGAAGTACACGAACCTGAGGATCGCCACCGTGGGCATCTACCGGCTCATCGCACGGCTGGACGGAGTAAGTCCAATCGTGACCGCGACGAGCGATCCGTTCGCGATTGCCAACGACCTGCAGAACTGCACGAACGTCACCCTCTGCACCAGCACGGCGAGCACCGGCAACCAGTCGTCGACCGCAAGGATCACGACGTCGAGCACGACGTTCCAGAACATCGTGCTCACGACGACGTTCTTCGATGCATCGGGGAGCAATTGCTCTGGATTCACGCCCGTCCCGGGCACCAAGCTCACGGACGTCAGCATCCAGAGCGGCAACGTCGACCGCCGCCGAGCCGGTGTTCCTGGTCACTCTCATCATCCCCAAGGCGACCCTCCAGGCGGCGGGCTTCACCCAGCGATCGGCTAACAGCTTCGACGCGTGCGTCGGGGCGAAGTGGCTCGGCACGCTGCCTGATGCACGTGTCCCGTGGACGACGAAAACCGCAACCGCGACGGGGCCGGACGCCGAAGGGTTCTACTGGGGCCTCGCTCGGGACTGTTCGAGTCTGCCGTCCGGCTCGATCAATCCGTGTGTGCGCCTGAAGACGAAGAACAAGAGTGAACTCGTCGGCGTGATCGGGTCGCTCCCGGCGGGCGTGACGTTCAGCAACAGCGATCTCGCGCTCGTCGTGCAGATGGGGTTCCCGTGGGACGGGAAGTATATTGGCGGGTGACCCGATCTCGTCTAAGTCGGATGCGAGGGACGCTCCGGTGCCCTCGTCGCATCCGACCCGGGGAACGAACCGGACGCGGGTGGGCCTGAGCCGCGTTAGGGCAGGACGGTGGACGGTCGCTAGCCGAGAGGCAGGGGCGGGAGAGCGACGATGCCAAGTCGTTCGCGTAGCTCGTGCAACTCGGCCTCGAGCTCGCCCACCGGCCCGCCGTCGACTTTCGCGAGTGCGACCAAGGCCTGGAGCGCAAGGGTCACCTCGAAGAGATCGCCACCTGCTTGCGCGAGCAGGCGAGCGTCGTCCAGTTGCTCGCGCGCCTCATCGAGACGGCCCGACTGGATCAACGCCAACCCGCCGGCGCGCAGCAGGCCCGGGATGAGAACCGAAGCGCCGAGAATCTCGCTTCGCGGCAGGAGATCGTCGATGAACGCGAGCGCTTCACGGTTCGCACCGGCCATGACCAGCAGCTCGGCCAGCCGAAAGTCGGTGGTCAGCACCTCGTTCTGCTGACCGGCGTGAACCTGCTGTAGACGCGCCGCCGCCAAGAGCTCGCGTGCGGTCTCGACGTCTCCGCGGCGGGTCATGAGCTTGCCCAGCTCGCGCTTGGCTTCCGCAGCGTCGGTTTCCGCTCCCGACGCGCGCCAGACGCGGAGCACATCTCGTAGAAGCGGTTCCGCGTCGTCGTAGAGCCCTTGATCGGATAGGAGTTCGGCGATGTTGTACTTGGCAAGGCCTCCCATCGTCCGGTCGCCGGTCGTTTCGAAGAGCCGGAGCGCCCGATCGTAGAACCCGCGCGAGTCGTTCCAGCGCGAGAGAGCCTTCGCAGTCACACCCATGTTGTTGAGCGTGATTGCCTGCTGCCACAGGTCACCGAGCTCCTCGTAGATCTCGAGCGCGCGTGCCGAGTAGACCGCCTGCTCGATCTGGCCGCTCTCATCGAAGGCAGGATCGAGGAACTGGTAGGCCTGCGCGAGCGCGTCGCGTGCGCCCGCCTTCAACGCCTCCTGTTCGCCTCGTCGGCACCAGAGGATCGTCTCCTGCGGCCGATCTTGGTTGAAGCGGATCCAGCCATACCAGACGTAGAGAAAGGCGCGATGACCCGCCGCATCATCGCCGGGGACGCCCTCGAGGCTCTTGAGAGCACGGGTCACGCGTCGCAGGGCCGTTTGGTAGCGGCCCTGGCGTGTAGAGAGCTTCGCCTGCTTCAGCGCCAGGCGGCCCAAGTCGGCTGAGCCGGGTCCGAGCAGCCGTCGCGCGGCTTTGAACGCGTCGTCGGCGCGCCGGTGCTCCCCGAGGAGATATCGCACGTCGCCGAGCGCCTCGTAGACCGCCGCGAGGTCGCTCGCGGTAACGTGGCGCAGCCTGCGGCCGGCGGTCGCTGCCCGCTCGTAGAACCTCGCAGCGTCCACGTTGGCGAAGATTCTCTTCGCACGATCACCTGCCTGCCTGCAGTACGTCCACGCCTTGTCGTATCGCTGTGCCTCGTGGAAATGCAAGGCAAGAGTCCCCAGCTCCTCATCGAGCGACATGCCCGCGTGTGACTCGATGGCGTTGCCGGCGCGCTCGTGCAGCACGCGTCGGCGGCGGTACGGAAGCCCCTCGTAGGCCGCGTCCCGAATGAGGGTGTTGCGGAAGCGCATGAGACCACCACGGGGCTCCGGGTGGACGAGCTCCGCAAGGCGTGACCACACGTGATCGTCGAGCTGTACCTCCTCGCTCACAGCGGCGGAGAGCAGGAGCGGATCGAAGCTCGCACCGAGCACCGATGCGTAGCGAAGCACCGTCCTGTCCGTCGGCGAGAGCCGGTCGATCTCTCCTGCGACGAGCGACTCGACCGAGTCGGGAAGTGAGTCCACGGAACCGGTGGCGCGCACGGTCTCGAGCAGCTCGAAGAGGAATAGCGCGTTCCCCCCCGCGCGGCTAGCGATCTCCTCGACCTTGTGTGGTGAGAGCGGGCTCTCCTCGGTGAGAAGTTCCACCATCTCGACCATTCGCGCGGTCGGCTGCGGCAACAGGCAAATCGACAGGCAGCGCAGGTCGCTGTCGACCGGGGCCCAGCTCTTGCCGGGGTACGAGTGAGTGACGAGGAGCACCTGTCGCAGGCTCGAGCCGGCCCGTGAGAACCGTGTCAGGAGGTCGGCGCTCGCCTCGTCCATGAAGTGGACGTCCTCGACGACGAGCATCGTGGGTGAACCTGCGAGCGTGGAGACGAGAAAGCGCATCGCGACGTCCGCGAGCTGCTCACGGAGGAAACGCGCGTCGAGGTTCTTCGTTTGTGGCGTGAGTGGGAGATCGAGTCCGAGCAGGAGGCCGAGCAGTGGGATCCAGGGCTCGAGTCCTGGATCCACGCGCGCGACGACCTCGCGGAGGCGACCCTCCACCTCGTCCGAGTCCGCCTCCGGTGGCAGCCTCAACGCGGTACGCATCGGCGCACGGAGTGCAAAGTAGGGTGTCGACGCCTCGTACTCCTCGCAGCGCGCGCGGAAGAGGACGATGTCGCCCGACCGCTGAACGAGCTCCTCGACGAGCCGTGACTTCCCGACTCCCGCCTCGGCGACGAGCTCGATGATCCAGCCGTGACCGTTCCGGACGTCGTCGATCACGCCGAGAAGTGCGTCGAGCTCCGCCTGCCGTCCGACGAGCTCGATCCTGGCGCCGCGGTGCTCCTTTGTGCCGAGGACAGGCCCGACAACCGATGCGCGGACGGGCTCTGCCTTGCCCTTTGCGCTGAAGGGCTCGATCGGGGTGGTCTCGAACGACGTGCGCGAGCGTTCCAACACCATCTCAGTGGAAAGAATCTGCTGCGGCTCGGCCCTGCTCATGACCCGCGCAGCCGTGTTGATGGCATCGCCGAAAACACGGTATGAGCGCCTGTACCGCGGCCCGAAGTCCCCCGTGAAGACCTTGCCGGTGTTGACGCCGATCCGCATCGGCACGATGCCCGGCCGATCCATGATCTCGCGCAACGCACGGAGCATGCGCTCTTCGTCGTGTCCGGTGCTCGACGGGGCCCCTGCCGTGAGCAGCACCTTGACGCTGTTCTTGCCAACGTCCGACTCGTAGAAGGGCACCTCGAACTGGAGGGCGACCTCCTGGATAGTACGAATCCGCTCGTCGAGGGCCTCTGCCAGGCGAGCGGGGCCGAGGCTCGCGAGATACGTGTCCGTGCCCATCAGGTCGATGAACGCGGCGGTGATCGTACGATGCTCGGGTTCGGACCGTTCGAGGAGCACGTGCGCACGCGAGGCGATCGGGATGCACGAGGGGACGTTGATGCCGCTCACGTCACCGACGTCCGCCGCACGCTCGCGCTCCACTTCGGGCGCGGCGACGAGCAGGCGCGTTCGTTCCTTGGCCGCGCCCACGCACACAGGATCCAGGCGGGCGGCAAGCACGGGGCTGATGGCTATTTCGCCAGCGTCGGCGATCCCCTCGATCGTCACCGTCTCCGTCGTAGCGGGACCGGCGATGAGGAGCTCGCGGTGCACACTCCCAACCAAGAAGAACTGGAACGTCCCCGTCGCGATACCGACCGACATACGCAACGTGATCGTGCCGCTGCCCACCTTGAGACGCCCCACGCGGTCGAGCGTCTGCTGCATCTCCCACGCGGCGCGGCAGGCGCGCTCCTCGTGGTGGGGCCCATCGAAGAGCAGCAGTAGGGCGTCGCCGCCCCACTTGAGCAGGCCCGCGCCGTAGTCGTACGCCTCGTCGAGTAGCGAGATGAAGACAACGTTGAGCGTGTCCCTCATCAGCTCCGCGCCGATCTTTCCGCGGCGCGCCAGGCGCTCGGAGAGGGCCGTGAAGCCGGAGATGTCCACGAACACCATCGAGCCTTCGATCTCCTGATGCATGGCGCCCGGGGTCTGCCGCAGCCAGTCGACGACGAGACGCGGTACGTACGGTGTCAGAACCTCGTTCACCGTCGAGGCGGTGGATTCGGTGCTGTCGACCGTGGACATGAGGCGAGTCTAAGCGAGGGCTTCCGAACGAACGATGGTGCCATGGGTCGAGCGCGAACGATCCCACGCATGATGCTCCGACCGAGTGAGGGCTAGCTCGCCATCGATGTTCGCTCGTTTGCAACGGAATGCGCGGCACTATGCGCCGTTGATGCCCGTGAGCACCTCGGGAGAACGGCGCCCTTTCTCGTGCGCTTACACCTTCACGGCGGTCAGTCGCCGAGACGGTCGCCGCCCGGACGACCGAGATGAGTTCTTGTTCCCCAACGGGTTGCGATACTCCCTTGCATGGGCGCCAGCAACGCGGTCGACGTGCTCCGGCTCGCCCGCGAGCTCGAGCAGCAAGACGCCGACGTGGCCGAGCGGCTCGACAGTGTCGAAGTCCTCCTTCAGGAGGTCGACGAGATTCGGGCGAGAGCGGCCGCCACCCGCGAGGCGATCGAGGCGCTACCAGAACAGGTTCGTCACGCAGAACAGGCCGCTGCGACTGCAAGCGAACGGCAGTCCATCGCGGCGGCGGGGCTGGCCGATGCGGAGCATCGCCTCGTGGAGGTGAGCAGGTCGAAGCGATCGAGCCGCGAAGCGCGCGAAGCCGCAGAACGAGCCGTGCGTCGAGCGACGGTGGCATCGAGCGATGCCGAGCAAACCGTGAGGCGGATGGCTCGGTCTCTCGAGGATCTAGCCGCCTCCGAGCTCGCGCTGAGGGCCGCGGGCGAGTTGATTGAGGTCGAAGCGAAGGCGCTCGCGTCCGTCGTCGCGGCTGTTCCCCGGCTTTCCGACTCGGGCAGGGTGGTGCCCGACAGGACATTGGAGGGAGCGTGGGAGTGGGCGGCGCGCGCCCACGCAGCGTTGTTCGTCGTGCGTGGAAGCCTTGTGAGCGAGCGCGAGAGAATCGTCGTCGAAGCTGGGGGGCTCGCCGCGGCAGTCCTCGGCGAGCAGGTGGGCGGGACGAGCGTGGCCCTCGTCCGCAGGCGCCTCGAGCAGACGTTGGCCTTGCCTGGCTGAGCGCGGTGGCATTTGCGGTCGTACTTCGCGAAGGGCGAGACACGTGTCGCCGCTACCGGTTGGGCGCAGGTGCTTTGGGAGGGCGACGCTCGCGCCGCACCTACGGGAAGGCAGCGTCGTCGGGTCGGAGATCGAGTGTGCCGCCGTTCCTGCACTCGGGCGAGAGTCGGTAGTCGAGACGCGCGACGCTCTCGTCGGAGAGATCACGGTCGAGCTGTCCGCGCATCAGTGCGCGTGCGGCCGCTCCGTCGAGGCCGAGGCGCCTGCCGAGGGCGGCGCCTTCCTGCAGGGCGTAGCACTCCGTCTCCGCCTCGTCCCGGACGCCGCGAAGATGTGTTGCCTCGTGCGCGAGGACGGTGATCGCGAAGGCGGCGTCGTCGCGATTGCCGACTCGGTGCTCGAAGGCGACCCGGTACAGCGACCGGCAGACCCCCGGCTCGAGGTAGGCCAGCGAGCGCGTGATGAACGCCACGCCGGCTGCGTCGGAGCCGACACCCGTGAAGGCGTAGCCGTCGTCGCAGCGGACCGTCACCGGGCGACCCGCGATGCGGGCCGCTTCGGACGTGAAGCGTCGCTCGGCGCGAGCCCGCTCTGCCGGAGGAACCGACGGCCAGCCCGCGTCGCGGTCGACACGGTAGGCGTAGACGAACAACCCCAGGCCCACGACGACGACGAGGACGAGATGGAAGCGCGTGCTGCGCCGGGCGCGTGGCGGCGCGGGCACCAGCACCGGCTCGCCGTCCTCGTTCACCGCTTCGACCCATCCCAGGTCTGCATCGTCGGCGCCCGGCAGCCGTCGGGACGCCGGTCGGCTCGGCGCTCCGTGTCGACGCTCGCGAAGGCCGCGGACCACGAATTCGAACTCGGTCGCGGCGAGGATCACGAACGGGAGCCAGAACGGGATCGCGGCCTGGAGCCGGCCGGACAGCAGCCAGATGACGACGAACGCGAGGCCTCCGACGCGGGCGGCAGACTGCATGCTCTCCCGCGAGAATCTGATCACCCGGCCAGGGTAGAAGGAACCAGGCCGCCGGGGTGCCATGGCCCTCGTCGCGGAGCGGCGGATCGTTCGCGAGGCTTCGGCCGGAATCGGCCCCGGGCGATCAGGCGCCGGGCAGTGACGCCGAGCGGCCGGCTGCAGCGCCAGATCTCCTGATGCGAGACGACCCCGGCACTCGAGCACGTGTCGGCTTCGAGATTCGGGAAGCCGCTGAGCAGGCCCTGCTTGCAGGCGTACCAGGAGCCGCCGGGCTCGGAGCGTGGTGCCGGCGTCGTGTAGCACGTGCCGACCACACCGGACCGTTCGAACCACCGCTGATCGCGGGCGACAGCCATCAGCGCGACGATCGCGACGCCGACCATGGCGATCTTCAGGATAATCATCGGCAGGGCTCGATTCAGTGGGCGGACGAGCCGGGGGAGTGGGCTCTCGAGAGGGAATATCGGTCTCCGAGATGGGTCTCTTGAGCGGTTTCTCCCGGTCGGGCCTGTGCGACAGCGCCGAAGGGTCACCGGCTAGAGTCGCCGCGATGACCGCCGTGCGCATGGACGGGAAAGAGCTCGCCGCCAGGGTGAGGGCAGACGTTGCGCGCGACGTCGCGGCGCTCGGGCACGTAGGGCTCGCCACGGTGCTCGTCGGTGACGACCCGGCCTCGCACGTATACATCACGTCGAAGCACAAGGCAGCCACCGAGGCCGGGATCGACGCCCGCGACGTGCGGCTCCATGCGGACACGAGCGAGGCGGACGTTCTCGCGCTCGTCGACCGCCTGAACGTCGATCCCGAGGTGGACGGGATCCTGGTGCAGCTCCCGCTGCCGCCGCACATGGACGAGACGAAAGTGACCTACGCCGTCTCGCCGGCCAAGGACGTCGACGGCTTCCATCCGGTCAACGCCGGAAACCTCTATCTGGGCACGCCCATCCATGTGCCGGCGACGCCGTCAGGGTGCATGGAGCTCTTGCGGGCCTACGAGATCGACCCGGCCGGAAAAGAAGCAGTCGTGATCGGGCGGAGCGAGATCGTTGGCCGGCCGATGGCCATGCTCCTGATGCACGCCAATGCGACCGTCACAGTCTGTCATTCACGTACCGCCGACCTCGCCGCCCACGTGCGCCGCGCCGACATCGTCGTCGCCGCCGTCGGGCGGCCGGGCATCGTCACGGCCGAGATGGTCAAGCCCGGGGCAGCCTGTCTCGACGTCGGCCTGACGAGGACGGAGGACGGGATTCGGGGCGACATCGATGCATCCGTCGAGGAGGTTGCAGGCTTTCTGACTCCGATGCCCGGGGGGACCGGGCCGATGACGATCGCGATGCTGCTCGAGAGCACGGTGAAGGCGGCGCGGTACCGGCGCGGACTGCTTGCATTCCCCGGTATCTGACGGTACCGTTGGCGCCGCTTCGTAAGTCGTATGGCTTCATCGTGGGGCTGTACATGCAGCAGGAGGACGTTCGTTGTCAGAGATTGGCACCGTCAAGTGGTTTTCGAACGAGAAGGGCTTCGGGTTCATCGAGCGCGAAGGCGGAGAGGACGTTTTCGTCCACTTCTCGGCAATCACCATGGACGGGTACAAGTCCCTCACCGAGGGACAAAAGGTGGAGTTCGAGGTCGTCCAGGGACCCAAGGGTGCCCAGGCGGCGAACGTCACGGCGGCTTAGGCTTTCCGGATTCGAGCTTCGTGCGACGGGCCCCGGAAGGGGCCCGTCGTCTTTCTCGGCTTTGACAGGATGGGAGTGGGATGGCGATCGACAGAGATACGGTGCTGCGTGTCGCGCGGCTGGCGCGCCTCGACCTCCGGCCCGACGAGACCGACCGCCTGACGAAGGAGCTGGGCGCCATCCTGGACGCCGTCTCGAAGGTGGCGGAGCTCGACCTCGCCGACGTGCCGCCGACCTCGCATCCCCTCGATCTGGTCAACGTCTGGGCTGACGACGAGCCCCGCCCGTCGCTGTCGCTCGGCGAAGCATTCGCAAACGCGACGGCGCGCGAGGGCGACCTGTTCCGCGTCCCGCCCACCGCAGGGCCCGAGGTCTCGGCGTGATCGACACGCTCCGGCTCACGGCAGAGGAGGCGCTCGGCCTGATCGAGAGCCGCGAGGTCTCGACGGCGGAGCTCCACGCGGCATACGTGGAAGCCGCAGGCGCGCGGGATGGCGAGCTGCATGCGTACCTCCGGCTGGTCGAGGAGAGCGAAGGCACCGGCGTCCCGATCGCGCTCAAGGACGTGATCTCGACGAAGGGCGTCGAGACGACCGCCGGGTCCAAGATCCTCGAAGGATATGTCCCGGTCTTCGACGCCACGGTCGCGGCGCGCTGCAGGGCCGCCGGAATGCCCGTGATCGGGAAGACGAACACGGACGAGTTCGCGATGGGCTCCTCGACCGAGAACTCGGCCTACGGGCCGTCTCACAACCCCTGGGATCCGACGCGCGTGCCCGGCGGTTCCGGCGGCGGCACCGCGGCAGCCGTCTCGGGCGGCCTCGCGCCCTGGGGTCTCGGCTCGGACACGGGCGGCTCGATCAAGCAGCCATCGGCCTTGTGCGGCAACGTCGGGCTGCGCCCGACCTACGGCACCGTGTCACGGTACGGGATCGTTGCCTTCGCCTCGAGCCTCGACCAGGTCGGGCCCGTCGCCAAGACCGTGCGCGACGCGGCGCTGCTCTACTCGATCATCGCAGGGCGGGACGTGAACGATTCGACGACGGTCGAGTTGCCGGAGGCGGTGGAGTTGCCGCGCGTCGAGACGCTCGACGGTCAGCGCATCGGAATCCCGAAGCAGATCTGGGACCTGCCGGGCATCGAGCCCGGTGTCCGCGCATCGTTCGAGGCGGCCGTCGAGACGGCCCGTGGCCTCGGGGCCGAGATCGGCGAGTGCGACCTACCGCTCTCGTACGACTACGGGATGCCGTGCTACTACCTGATCGCGCCGGCCGAAGCGTCGTCCAACCTCGCACGCTACGACGGCGTGCGCTACGGCCCACGGGTCGACGCGCCGACGTATCGCGAGATGGTCGAGCTGACCAGAGACACCGGGTTCGGCGACGAGCCGAAACGCCGGATCATGCTCGGAACGTATGCGCTCTCGGCCGGGTACTACGACGCCTACTACGGCCAGGCCCAGCGCGTGCGAACACTGCTCATCCGCGAGCATCGGGCGGCACTGGAGCAGTTCGACGTGATCGCCACCCCGACCTCGCCGACGGTCGCGTTCCCGATCGGAGACAAGGCATCGGACCCCCTCGCGATGTACGCGTGTGATGTGATGACGATCCCTTCCTGCCTTGCGGGGCTGCCCGGCCTCAACATCCCGTCGGGGCTGTCCGAGGGGCTTCCCGTCGGCTTGCAGCTGATCGGACGGCAGTTCGGAGAGAACGCGCTGTTCCGGGTCGGATATGCGCTCGAGCGCGCGATCGGGTTCGACACGACACCGGAGCGTTATCGATGAGCCGGGGAACGTCGGAGCGTTCGAAATGATCTGGGAGACGGTCATCGGCCTCGAGATCCACGTGCAGCTCAAGACGCGAACGAAGATGTTCTGCCGCTGCGCCGCGGGCTTCGGGGGGGCCGAGAACACCCGGACGTGCCCCGTCTGCCTCGGATTCCCGGGCGCGCTCCCCGTGCTCAACCGCACGGCGATCGAATGGACGGTCAAGCTCGGCCTGGCGCTCGGCTGCGAGATCGCCCCGCGCGCCGTCTTCGCCCGCAAGAACTACTTCTACCCCGACCTCCCGAAGGGCTATCAGATCTCCCAGTACGATCTACCTTCTTGCGATATCGGGCAATATGCTCGTTCCCATGGGGGAAGGCGAGCTCGCGGTCGGGATCGTTCGGGCCCACCTCGAGGAGGATGCGGCGAAGACGGTGCACGTCGGCGGTCGCAGTGGGCGGATCGGCGGTGCCGAGTACTCGCTGGTCGACTACAACCGTGGCGGCACACCGCTCGTCGAGATCGTGACGGCGCCGGACATCCGCTCGGCCGAGGAGGCGAAGCGGTTCCTCCTGCTGCTCCGGCAGACGATTGTCGAGCTCGGGATCTCGGACGCGGAGATGGAGAAGGGGACCCTGCGCGTCGATGCCAATGTCTCGGTCCGTCCGTCAGGATCGGATGAGCTCCGCACGCGCTGCGAGATCAAGAACATGAACTCGTTCAACTACATCGGCCGAGGGATCGAGGCCGAGGCCGCCCGCCAGATCGCCGTGTGGGAGAGCGGCGGGGAGGTGCGCCAGGAGACGTTCGACTTCGACGCGGGCTCGGGCACCCTGACGCCGCGGCGCGCGAAGGAGGAGGCCGACGACTACCGCTACTTCCCCGAGCCCGACCTCGTACCGGTCGAGCCGCCGGAGGAGATGGTGAAACGGCTGAGGGCGGAGCTGTCCGAGCCGCCGGCGGTGCGTGTCGCGCGGCTCGGCGGCGAGCTGGACCTGGAGCGCGCGCTCGTGCTCGTGACAGGTGGCCTCGACGGTCTGTACGAGGCGGTCGTGGGCGCCGGTGCGGAACGGCTCGCGGCGGCGAACGTGATCTCCAACAATCTCGTCGGCGCCGGGGTCGACCCGACACGGGTGGACGCACGGGAGCTGGCCCGGCTCGTCGAGGCGCGCGAGCGGATCCCCCGCCAGGCCTTCGACGAGGCGATCTCGAAGGCGGGCGACCCGGAGTTCTCGGCCGACGCCTACATTGCGGAGGAGGCGGTCAGCGACGCATCGGAGCTCGAGCCGGTGATCGCAGCAATCCTCGCGGCGAACCCCGGCCAGGTGGACGCGTTCCGGGGGGCAAGGAAGGGCTCCTCGGGTTCTTCGTCGGACAGGTGATGAAGGAGACCGGCGGCACGGCAAACCCCAGGGTGGTCAGCGAGCTCGTGCGCGCACGATTGACGAGCTGACGCTCGAAGGTGAATCGTTAGCGAAAGGTTGGCTCGCCACCGCGGCGTTCGCCGGACAGGCATCATCTGGGAATGCGCCGGACTCTGACCTGGCTCGTGGCGATGCCGTTCGCGGCTGCGAGCGTGCTCGTCGGACACGCGATCGCCTACCGCGCCCTCGGAATGCCGGTCGACGACCTGCACGGCTATCTCGCACACGCCCCGCAGGTGGTCCTGATCCTCGCGACGCTCGCGCTGGTCGGGCTTGCCGCGGACGCCAGGGCGCGGCGGAGCTCGCCCGTGCCGGTCGCGTCGCTCGCCGTCGTGGCTTTTGTCGCCCAGGAGCACCTCGAACGGCTGATCCACACCGGCCACGTTCCCTTCCTCCTCGCAAGCCCGGTCCTGTGGCTCGGGATCGCACTCCAGCTGCCGGTTGCATTCGCGGTCTGGGCGCTCGCCCGGAGGCTCGCCGACGACCTCGCTGCCCCCGTGCGACGCGCCATTCCTCGGCTCTCGCGCCTCCTGGTCCTGCGGGTCGCGGGCGTGCCGCGACCCAGCGCGGCCGCTCTCGTACTCGCTCATCCCGCGCGCGGCCCTCCCGTCTCCGCCTGAACCTCGCTCCCGCCGCAACGGACCGACACGGCCGTCTGGCGGCAGACCGATCCAGGAGGATTCATGCGTTACGCACTCATCGTCGCGGTCGCGCTCGTCGCGGTCGCCGTCCCGACTGCCGCCGCGGCCCAGGTCGCTGCGGTCAAGCCGGTCGTGATCACGGTCACCGTCGTCGAACGGCAGGCCCGTCGGCGGGATCGCGCGGCCTTCCGTCAAGAAGGGTAGGACAGTCCGGCTCGTGGTCCGGACGAACACCGGTACGGCCGTCCATCTCCACGGATACAACATCGAGAAGGCGGTGAAGAAGGGCGTTCCCACCGTGATCCAGTTCGTCGCCAAGGTGCCGGGGCGCTTCGAGCTCGAGCTCCACCCGGCTGACGTACTGCTCGCGCAGCTGACGGTACGGCCCTGATCATCCAGCTTCTCCCGCACGTCCTCGCCCATGGGATCGGGGGGTCCAGGACCTCCCCGTTCCCCGCTGGCTCTTCTACTGGGGCGGCGCGGTCGTTCTCGTCGTGTCGTTCGTCGCTCTCGGGGCACTGTGGAAGACGCCACAGCTTGCGGCGCGCTCGACGGGGCGCCCGGCTGGAGAGGCGTTCAGCCGACTCGTGCTCGGCCCGGTGCGGATCGTCGTGCAGGTGCTCTCAGTGGTCATGTTCGCGGTCGTGCTCGCTGCTGCGCTCGTCGGGACGACCGATCCGTTTGCGAACCTCGCCCCGACCTGGATCTATGTTGCTTTCTGGCTCGGGCTGCCGTTCCTCTCGCTCTTGCTCGGGAACGTGTGGCGGGCGCTCAGCCCCTGGCGGGCGCTGGCGGATGCGTTCGTGTGGGGGTGGGAGAGGACGGGCCGTGAGGCGCGCCCCCTCGCGGCCTACCCGGAGCGTCTCGGCCGATACCCGGGCGCGATTGCTCTCTTCGCATTCGTCTCGCTCGAGCTCTGCTACGCGAACCCGTCCAACCCGAGGGCTCTCGCCTTTGCGATTGCGCTCTACTCATATGTCGCGTTGTTCGGAATGCTGGCTTTCGGGCGCGACACCTGGATGGCGAGAGGAGAAGGCTTCGCGATCCTGTTCGCGTACATCGCGCGCATCGCTCCGCTCGTCGTGCGTGAAGCTCGGATCCGGCTGCGTCTTCCGCTGACCGGCCTGGCGGGCTCCGAAACCGTGCCAGGCTCGATCGTTTTCCTCGCCGTGGCGCTCGGCTCCGTCGGCTTCGACGGCTACGGCCGAACGATCACCTGGCAGGACCTGATCGCCCGCGTCGAGGCACCGTACATCCTGAACCGGCCCGGAACCGGCGAGATCCTGGTCACCGGCCTCAATCTCGCGGGACTGCTCGCAGCGATCGCGATCGTGTTGGGGGCATTCCTGGCGGCCTGTGCTGTCGCCCGGGCGATGGTCAAGGCGCCACGGTCACTGGCGCCCGAGTTCGTCCTCTCCCTCGTTCCGATCGCGCTCGTCTATGCCGTTGCGCACTACTTCTCGCTCTTCGTCATCCAGGGCCAGTTCGTCGCGCCGCTGCTCTCCGATCCCTTCGGCAAGGGCTGGGATCTCTTCGGCACCGCGGGCGTGACGCCGAACATCGCAGCCCTGACGCCGAACACGATCTGGTACGTCCAGGCGGTCGCGCTCGTGATCGGTCACGTCGCCGGCCTCGTCGTCGCGCATGATCGGGCCGTCTCGATCTTCCGCGACCGCGACGATGCGCTTCGCAGCCAATATGCGATGCTCGCGCTGATGGTGGTCTACACGGTCGGCGGCCTCTGGCTGTTGTCGCGCGCATGACCCTCCTCGCACACGGCGGCACACCGGGGCTGGTCGCCGAGCTCGCTATCGGTCTGCTCGTCGGCGGTGTCGTCGGCAGGGGTGTGGCTCAGGGAGCGGCGCCGGCGGGCCCGGGCCGAGCGTCCCGCCGAGGCGCCGATGCGCGAGTAGGGACGACGAAGCCGGCGTAGAGGAGGAGGGCGGCCGCCGCCGAGAACAGCGCCGACTCGGCCTCGCCGAGCCCAGCGAGTGCGCTGCCGAGCGCCGCCGACCACGAGCCCGGCGAGGATGAGGCTGTTGCCGAGCGGCCTTCGGCGCAGGCCCAGCAACGCCACCGAAACCGCGGCAATCGTCCCGACCGAGTTGCCGACGATCGCAAGCACCCGTGCGGGAAAGAGCTCGAGATGCGCCTGGGCTTCGGGAATCGAGCTCCCTGTCACGGGTGCGGTGAGCGGCACGGCGACGGCGATCCCGATCGCGAGCCCTACGTAGACCAGCGTCACCGGCCCGACTCGCCGCACGCCGATCCGGAGCAGAGAGCCGGCGCCGAGCAGCGCAGCGGCTAGCAGCCCGCCGAAGAGGTAGTAGACGCGGAATGCCGGGTTGCTCCAATCGGCCGCTGCACCCCACGCGAGAGCGCCCGATCCGACTGCGAACGAGCCGAGGGCCGCGGACCACGCGAGCAGCTCCGGCGCACGGCTGACGCGGTATCGGCGCGCGAGGTCGGCGCTGAGCCGAAGGGACACGAGTGTCGCCACGAACGCGAGGAGCGCCTCCATCGCGCCAGAGACTAGACGTCGGCAGCCTAGTAGGCTCACGGCGTATGCGGCGCGTCTTCCTCGCTGCCGGCCTACCGGGCGCCGTCGCGCTCGCTGTTGTTGCCTCCGGCAGCTCCGGCACGCCACGGCACGATTACGCCGCCGTCTCGCGGACGGTGTTGCCCCCGGGGCAGAACGGGGGCCTGAACTTCGATCGCAACACGAACGACCAGGCCAAGCTGTACGACGGGCTGACTCCGCTTCGAGGAAACGTGAGCCAGACGGCGATCGAACGCTGGTTCAAGCCCGCTCCGCTCGACAGAGGCCCGAAGCCCGTCCGCACCGAGCGGCCCCGCAAGGGCGTCGTCGTGGAACGCGACCGTTACGGCGTCCCTCGGGTGCGGGGAACGAGCGAGGAGAACGTGGCCTACGGTGCCGGCTGGGTGACGGCAGAGGATCGCGGCCTGCTGCTGAACCTGATCCGCGGGCCTTCCCGGGCGGCAGCGCTCGACGTGCCTGGCATCGACCCGCTCCAGCTCGCGTTGTCGGGAAAGACCTTTGTGCCGAGTGGCGAGACGGAGGCGTTCCTCGCCAATCAGATGGACGCATTGCGTCGCAGCGGCGCGGACGGCAAGCGGATGGCAGCGATCGTGACGGCGTACGCCTCAGGCATCAACGCCTACTACGCGAGGCAAGGCCTGCCGGTGCAGGCGTACACGGCAAACGACGTCGTCGCGGCGGCGGCGCTGATCGCCGCCCGGTTCGGGGCGAACGGTGGCAAGGAGGCGCAAAACGCCATGTTCCTGTCGGCGCTGCGCTCCAAGCTCGGATCGACCGCAGGCGACGCCGTCTTCGCAGACCTGCGACGCGCGAACGATCCCGAGGCGCCCGTCTCGGTGCCCGGCAGCTTCGTCCAGGAACAGGCGCCGGTGTCGGTGCCGCCGGGCAGTGTCGTGCTCGACGACGGTTCCTTCACAGCCTCGCCGCCCGCCCAGCCGGCGTTCGCCTCCAACGCCCTGCTCGTCGGTGCCAAGCGCTCGGCCACTGGGCATCCACTCTTCGTGGCCGGGCCGCAGGTCGGCTATTTCTTCCCCGAGTTCTTCGCCGAGGTCGACCTCGAGGGCGCCGGGTTCTCGGCGCGGGGGGCGCTCTTCCCGGGCATCCCCTTCGTCGTGATCGGACGAGGGCCGGACTTCGCGTGGAGCGCCACGTCGTCGCGGGCCGACAACACCGACCTCTTCGTCGAGTCGCTTTGCGGAGGAGACGACCGTCACTACCTCTATCGCAGCCAGTGCCTGCCGATGCGCCGTTTCGTCGCCGGGACGCTCCGTTCGGCGGGTGCGCCAGATCAGCCGATCGCCTTCTACGAGACCGGACACGGGCCGGTGGTCGGATATGCCACGGCCGGGGGCACGAAAGTGGCCGTGTCGCTGGAGCGCTCGACGCGGGGGCGGGAGCTTCTGAGCGCACAGGCGTTCTACGGGATCAACACCGGCAAGGTGACGTCTGCCGTGACATTCGTGAAGACGTTGGCGAAGGTCGAGTTCTCCTTCAATTGGTTCTACGCCGACGATCGCGACATCGCGCTCTTCTCGAGCGGCCGACTGCCCGTTCGTGCCCCGGGCACCGACCCGGCCTTACCGACCCAGGGGACGGGTGAGTACGAGTGGATGGGCTTCCTTCCCCCTGCCCAGCATGCGCAAGGGGTGAATCCTGCGACGGGCGTGATCCTGAACTGGAACAACAAGCCGGCGCGAAACGTCGGCTCCGCCGATTCCAACTTCTCGTACGGGCCCGTGCAGCGCGTCGACCTGTTCGCGCCGGGGATTGCCAAGCGGCAGAAGCACACCCTGGCCAGCGTCGTCTCGGTCATGAACGCCGCCGCCACGCAGGATCTGCGAGTCGTGCGAAGCTGGCCGCTGATCCGTGCCGTGCTCGCCGGTGGCGCTGCGCCGACGCAGAGAGCGGAAGCTGCGGCGAGGGCGGTCGACGCCTGGCTCGCCCGGGGCGGCAGCCGCATCGACCTGCAGCTCGACGGGAGGGTCGACGATCCCGGCGCCGCGGTTCTCGACGCAGCCTGGAAGCCGCTCACGGAGGCCGTGATGAGCCCGGTGCTCGGAACGCTGACGAGCCGGCTGGAGCGGTTGATGCCTCGAGACGACGCAGCCGGGCCGGGCGGCTCGTCCTACATCGAGGGTTGGTACGGCTACCTCGACAAGGATCTGCGCGCTGTCCTTGGGCGTCCGGTGAACGCTCCGTTCTCGATGCGGTACTGCGGCGGAGGCGACCCGGGCGGGTGCCGTGCCGCGCTGTGGGCCGCAATCGACGCCGCCGCGGCGTCGCTCGAGGCCTCCCAGGGTGCGGATCCCGCCGCGTGGCATGCCGACGCGACGCGGGAACGGATCGGCTTCTCGACCGGGATCATTGCCGACACGATGCGCTGGACGAACCGTCCGACGTTCCAGCAGGTGATGACGTTCAACGGGCACAGACCGTGACAACGGGTACCGGCGTATCGCTTCATTCCGGATAGCTACGCTCGAGCCGATGCCGCAGAAGCGCTATCTGCTCACGCCTGGCCCGACACCGGTGCCGCCCGAAGTGCTCGCAGCGATGGGCGAGCCGGTCATCCACCACCGTTCGCCCGACTTCAAAAGCGTGTTCGCCGAGACGCGTGCGCGCTTGCGGCAGCTCTTCCGGACGGACAACGAGGTTCTGGTCTTCACCGCGTCAGGCACCGGGGCTTTCGAATCCGCGATCGCGAATCTCCTGTCGCCCGGCGAGAAGGTGCTTGCGGTCTCTCACGGCAACTTTGGCACCCGCTGGCAGAAGATGGCGGCGGCGTTCGGCTGCGACGTCGCCGAGTTGACCTACGACTGGGGCCAGGCTCCCGTCGCGGCCGACGTCCAACGGATGCTCGCCGACACCGGCGCTCGGGTTGCGTTGCTCGTGCACTCGGAAACGTCGACCGGCGTTGTCGCAGACATCCGCTCCCTCGTCGCCGCGTGCAACGACGCAGGGGCGATCTCCGTCGTCGACGCCATCTCGAGCCTGGGCGCTGTCCCGCTGGAGGCCGACGCCTGGGGTGTGGACGTTGTCGTCACGGGGTCGCAGAAGGCACTGATGACGCCGCCCGGCCTCGCATTCGCATCGGTCTCCGATCGTGCCTGGGAGAAGGCCGCGAGCGCGACCATGCCACGTTTCTACTGGGATTGGGCAAGGGCACGGGAGAACCAGGAGAAGGACAACACTGCGTTCACCCCCGCAACGTCGACCGTCGTCGCGCTCAACGTCGCTCTGGAGCAGATCCTGTCCGAAGGGCTCGAGAGCGTCTTCGCCCGTCACGTCGCGCTCGGTCGGGCGTGCCGGGCGGGCGCCAAGGCGATGGGCCTCGAGCTGTATTCGCCGGACGACGACAGCGCGGCGGTCCTGACGGGAATCCTCACGCCCGAGGGGATCGACGCCGTCGCCTTGCGCCTCGCGCTGCGGGATCGCTACGGCATCACGATCGCCGGCGGCCACGGCGATGTCATCGACCGGCTCTTCCGGATCGGTCATATCGGCTACGTCGACATCTTCGACATCACGACCGCGCTGGGAGCAATCGAGCTGCATCTCACCGAGATGGGCGCGGCGATCGAGCGCGGTGCTGCCGGTGCGGCTGCCCTCGCGGCCTACGAGTCGTCGATCTGAGATGCGGGTCCTGGTTCGCGAGTCGATCGCGGAGGCCGGAATGGAGCTGCTGCGATCGCGGTTCGAGGTCGACGACGATGCGGTCAGGCCACTCGAGGAGATCATCGACCGCTACGACGCGATCGTCATTCGCTCGGCGACGAAGCTCACCGCCGACCTGATCGAACGCGCCACGAACCTGAAGATGATCGGTCGAGCCGGTGTCGGTGTCGACAACGTCGATGTCGACGCGGCCACGAGGCGCGGAATCGTGGTGGCGAACGCGCCCGAGTCGACGGTCGTTTCGGCCGCGGAGCAGACGGTTGGGCTGATCGTCGCCCTAGCGCGCAACATTCCCCAGGCGCACGCGGCACTGAAGGAGGGGCGGTGGGAGCGATCGAGGTGGGGCGGGATCGAGCTCGAGGGCAAGACGCTCGGTGTGCTCGGTTTCGGCCGGATCGGTCAACAGGTCGCCCGCAAGGCCGTGGGCCTCGGCCTGCACGTCACCGCCTACGACCCGTTCGTCGCGGACGACCGCTTCCGGGAGCTCGGGGTCGAACATGCGGCTTCGGTCGACGACGTGCTCGGTGTGGCCGACTTTCTCACCTTGCACTCGCCGCTCACCGACGAGACGCGGGGGATGATCAACCGCGAGACGATCGCGAAGATGAAGGACGGCGCCCGGCTCGTCAACGCTGCGCGGGGCGCGCTGATCGACGAGGAGGCGCTGGCCGAGGCGCTGGCCTCGGGGAAGCTCGCCGGTGCGGCGCTCGACGTCTTCTCGGCCGAGCCGTACAACGGCCCACTGCTGCAGCTCGACTCGGTGGTCGTGACGCCGCATCTTGCAGCCTCGACGGACGAGGCCCAGGACCGGGCGGGGGTGATCATCGCCGAACAGGTCGTGGCAGCCCTCGAGGGAGGCCTCGTCTCGAACGCCGTCAACATCCCGGTGGTCGACAAGGCCGACCTCGAGGTGCTCGGCCCCTTCATCCCGCTCGCCGCCAAGCTCGGCCGACTCGCCGTCGAGCTCGCGGGTGGCAGGCCGCGCCGGATCGCCGTCGCGGCGCACGGCCCGCTCTCCGATTACGACACGCGCCTGCTCACGGTGGCTGCTCTGAACGGGATCTTCCAGGGACGCGTCGACCGGACGGTGAACTACGTGAACGCGCCGTCGCTCGCCGCCGAGCGCGGGATCGTCGTCTCCGAGGAGCGCCTGCGGGCCTCGCGCGACTACATGAACGTGGTCGAGGTACGGGTGACGCCGGAAGGTGGGGACGAGGTAGAGGTCTCTGGGACGACGATCGGGCCGGAGCCTCGACTGTTCCTCGCAAGTGCGTATGGCTTCGGGATCGACATCGAGCTCGCATCCGACATGGTGTTCTTCCGCTACGACGACATCCCCGGGGTGATCGGGAAGGTGGGCACGATGTTCGGTGCGAACGGAGCCAACATCGCGAACATGGCGGTGTCGAGGACCCGTGACGGGCAGCAGGCATTGATGGCGCTCTCCGTCGACGAGCCCCCGTCCGATGCGCTGATCGAGGAGATGCACAACGTCGGCTTCGGCGATGCCATCTTCATCGAGCTCGGCTGACCGTGCGCGCCACGCGGTGACCGGGCGGGGCACCGGTTGGGTCGTGGGGCAGTTTGCGCTGATGGGTGCGATCATGGCTGCAGGCTTCGTTCCCCCTGACTGGCCGGAGGCTGCGCGCCCGGTGCTGTCGTCCGTGGGGGCGGTGCTCGCACTCGCGGGTGCGGCGGTCGCCGTCTGGGCGAGCCGGCTTCTCGGGCGCTCCTTCACGCCGTTTCCGAAGCCCGTCGAGGAAGGGCTCGTGACGAAAGGGCCCTTTGGCGTCGTCCGTCATCCCGTCTACGCGGGTGGGCTCGTGCTCTTCACCGGCTATGCGCTGTTCGCCAGTGTCCCGGCGCTCATCCTCACGATCTGCCTCGGCGTCCTCTGGGCGAGGAAGGCTCGGCTCGAGGAGCGGCTGCTCGCCGAGGCCTACGACGGGTACGCGGTCTATCGACGGCGTGTGCGGTGGCGGCTGATCCCGCTCCTCTACTGATCGCGGCGGCACCGTAGAATCGGCCGATGCCCTGGCCCGAGCCCGTCGAGCGTGTTGCCGCCTACCTGCGGGCGTCGGGCGCGGAGGCGCGCCTGGAGGAGTTCGAAACGGGCACGCCGACCGCACAAGCAGCTGCGGACGCGGCCGGCTGCGCGCTCGACCAGATCGTGAAGTCGCTCGTGCTGGTGTGCGACTCCCGGGCCGTGGTCGCGCTCGTCCCCGGCGATCGTCGGGCGGACGCGGCGAAGGTCGCCACTGCCGCGGGTGCTGCTCATGCCCGCGTGGCTCGACCGCCCGAGGTCGTCGCTGCGACGGGCTTCGAGCCGGGCGGTGTGGCGCCGTTTCCGCTCCCGGCCGATCTGCCGATCTTCGTCGAGCGCACCTTGCTCTCGAGCCCGGTGGTCTGGGTCGGAGCGGGGAGCGACCGCCACATGGCGATGCTGGCCCCCGTCGAGCTGCTTCGCCTCGACGCGTGGTGAGCCGGCCGACCTCGTGCAGGAATCCGCATAATCAGGCCAGACCACGAATTCGGAGGAGCCATGGAGGAGACCGACAAGATCTGGATGAACGGCGAGCTCGTCGACTGGGCCGACGCGAAGGTGCACGTCGGCGTGCACGGGCTCCACTACGGCTCGGGCGTGTTCGAGGGCGTGCGGTGCTACGACACCCCGAAGGGCCCTGCGGTCTTCCGGCTCGCCGACCACATGCAGCGGCTGCACGACTCGGCGCGGCTGCTGTACATGGAGATCCCGTTCACCGTCGAGGAGTTGCGCGAGGCAACGCATGACCTCGTGCGGACCAACGGCCTTCCTGCCTGCTACATCCGCCCGATCGCCTTCTACGGCTACGGGCAGCTCGGTGTCTCGACGCAGGGCAATCCGGTCGAGACCGTGATCATGAGCTGGCCCTGGGGCGCGTATCTCGGCGAGGACGCGCTCGAGAAGGGGATCACGACGTGCGTCTCGTCGTGGAAGCGCGTCGGCCCGAACACGATTCCGCATGTCTCCAAGGCGAGCGGCGTCTATCTCAACTCGATGCTCGCGACGACCGAGGCCCGCCGCGGCGGCTACGACGAGGGGATCCTCCTGACCGACGACGGCTTCGTCGCCGACGGGCCCGGGGAGAACATCTTCGTCGTCAAGAACGGGATCATCCGGACACCGCCCTTGTCGACCTCGATCCTGCCCGGCCTGACGCGCGACGCCGTGATCACGATCGCGCAGGATCTCGGATACGTCGTCGAGGAGGTGCCGCTGATCCGGTCGGACCTCTACCTCGCCGACGAGTTCTTCATGACGGGCACCGCGGCGGAGGTGACGCCGGTGCGGGCGGTCGACGACCAAGAGCTCGGTGTCGGCCCGGTCACGCGCGAGATCCAGGGCCACTTCCTCGACACGGTGAACGGCCGGAGCGACCGCTGGTCACATTGGCTCGACATCGTGGAGACGGGGATCGCGCAGCAGGTCGCGAACGCCTAAACCGGGGTCAGGTCTTCCATGTTCCAGGAACATGGAAGACCTGACCCCGGTTTGAGCGGCCCGCGGGTCGGTTGCGCCGCTCAGCGGCCGGCTGCGGCGCGCAGCCCCGCGACGACGCGATCCTGCTCGTCGTCTGTCAGGGCCGATCCGCTGGGAAGGCAGAGACCGCGCTCGAAGAGCCTCGCCGAGACGTCGCCGCCGTAGATCGGGTCGCCGGCGAAGACGGGCTGGAGGTGCATCGGCTTCCAGACCGGCCTCGCCTCGATGTCGCGTCGCTCCAGCTCGACCCGGATCGCCTCACGGTCGACGCCGAAGGCAGACGGGTCGACGACGACGCAAGTCAGCCAGTGATTGCTCGTCCCGTAGCTCGCCGCCGGCATGAAGGAGACTCCGGGCTCGTCTGAGAGAAGCTCGCGGTAGCGGCTGTTCAGCTGACGCCGCGCGACCACGCGATCGCCCAGCGCTTCGAGTTGGGCTCGGCCGAGAGCGGCGAGGACGTTGCTGAGCCGGTAGTTGAAGCCGAGCTCGGAATGCTCGTAGTGCGGCGCGGGGTCTCGCGCCTGCGTCGAGAGCTTGCGCGCGTGCGAGATCAGGTCCGGGTCGGCGGAGACCAGCATGCCCCCGCCGCTCGAGGTGATGATCTTGTTGCCGTTGAAGGAGAACGCCGCGAGCAGGCCCTGGCCGCCGGCCGGCTTCCCCTGGTAGGTGGCGCCGAGTGACTCGGCGGCGTCCTGGACAAGCAGGACGTCGTGGCGCTCGCAGACCTCGGTCAGGGCGTCATAGTCGCAACACTGGCCGTACAGGTCGACGGCGAGCACGGCGCGAACGCGGGCGCCCTGGCGGCGACGATCCGTGATCGCGTCGTCGAGCAAGGCGGGATCCATCGTCCAACTGCCGGCATCGCAGTCGACGAAGACCGGCGAGGCACCGGTGTAGCGGATCGCGTTGGCGGTCGCCGCGAACGTGAGCGACGAGCAGACCACCTCGTCTCCGGCTCCGATCCCGAGGACGACGAGCGCGAGATGCAGGGCGGCCGTGCCGCTCGACAGCGCCAGCGCGTGAGGCACGTCGACGACAGCTGCGACCTCGCGCTCGAAGGCGTCGACGTGCGGGCCGAGCGGTGCGAGCCAGTTCGACGAGATCGCATCGGCCACGAGCTCGAGCTCCCGGCCCGACGCATGTGGGGGGGACAGAAAGATCCGCGCCATCGGCGGCGAGCCTACCGATCCGCCGTGCGACGCAGGCCGGCCCTGCCGGGTCACCAAGTCGACGTTCCCGGCGCGCCCTTGAACGGCCCCACCAGGTCGCGGGTGATCCAACCTCCGTAGAAGCCTCCCGGTTGCGGGGTCACCCTCTCGCCGTTCACGCTGCACTCGTCCATCGAGGCGGGATAGAACGCTACCGCCCCGCGAATCGCCTCGAAACCCGGGACGGGCGTGAGATACGTCCAGGCTCCGCGCTCGACGCGTCGTCCGTCTCCGCCGATCACGTCGTAGTAGGACGCAGCCCCTTTCCACTCGCAGTGCGAGCCGTTGCCGGCCGACGCGACGAGCGCCTCTCGGGCGATGTCTGCGGGTGGGATGTAGTAGACGGGCGGGTGACTCGTCTCCAGGACCCGATGACCCTGGGTCGTGTCCGCGATCACCGCGCCACCGAGGACGACGCGAAGCCGATCGGTGACCGACTCGAGTCGCGGTGGTCGTGGGTAGTCCCAGACGGATCCCACAGCCATACTGTGCCCGACGATGGCCACTCCGCCGCGCATGGTCTTCCTCGGCTTCGGCAAGTACGTGCGCGCCGACAGGATCTACGCGCTCGAGCCGATCGTCGGCGACGAGCGTGGCAACGGGCGTCGCACGCTCGTCTGGGTCGAGGGGATGGCCGAGGCGATGGTCGCGTCGCGCACCCAGGAGTCGATCCTCGAGGAGATGGGCGCCGACTCCACCGCAGCGGCCGGGCGCCCGCGCAGGCGCCGAGCAGACCAGCCGCAGCTGTTCGCCGACGGGACTTGACCCCGGCCGAGGTGCTCGACGGGCAGCGTTCACGACGTCGCGCGTGGCCTGCTCGGCTGGACGTTGCTGAGGGAGGGCGTCGGCGGCCGGATCGTCGAGGTGGAGGCATACACGGCCGACGATCCGGCGAGCCACGCATATCGCGGCCGAACCGGGCGCAACGGCTCGATGTTCGCCGCTCCGGGGACGATGTACGTCTACCGCTCGTACGGCATCCACTGGTGCGTGAACGTCGTCGTGCGAGCCGGAGGGGACGGCGGCGGCCGTGCTGATCCGGGCGCTCGAGCCGACGGCACGGGCTCGCCGAGATGCGCGAGCGGCCGCGGCACGACGCGATACGCGATCGCTCTGCTCGGGCCCGGGCAAGCTCACGCAGGCGCTCGGGATCACCGGGGCCGACGACGGATCGTCGATCCTCGCTGCACCGTTTTCGCTCGAGCCGCCCGCCGATCCGCGTCGAGTTCGTCGTCACGCCGCGGATCGGGATCACCAAGGCGACCGAGCTTCCCTGGCGCTACGTCGTCAGCGGGACACGCTGGGCGTCGGTCAACGGCCCACGACGAGCGTGACCTTCAGCCCTCGCCCGGCAGCGACGCCGGCGTCCGGCTTCTGCTCGAGCACCGAGCCCGCCGGGCCCTTCTCGTAGCGTGATCGTCGTGCGTGCCTTGATCGAGCGGAGCCGCGAGCGGGCGACCGTGACGCTCGAGCCGATCAGGTTGGGCAGCAGCCCGTAGCGGGGATCGGGCCGCGTGACGTACAGACGGACGGTGCCGTTCGCCGAGAGGAAGCCGGTGCGCGGCTCCTGCTTGATCACGAAGCCGGGCCGCTTGCCAGGCCTTGGCGGGACGCCGATCAACTCGCTGCCGAGCGGCTGCTGGGCGAGGGTCTCGTTCGCGGCGTCGACCGTCTTGCCGATCACGAGCGGCACGGTGACCTCGTTTGCATAGCACTCCGCCTGCGTCGCCGGGCCGCGGCCGGCGAAGTAGGCGACGACCCGAGTGCCGGGGCAGTAGCCGTTGTCGAGCTTGTACGAGCCGCCGCGCCAGACGATCCGCTTCTCCTGGGCCGCGAGGTACGGCGTCGCCGGGAACTGCTCGGGCTCGAGCTTCGCGCTGCTTGTCGGCCGCCGTCATGAACGCCTTCCAGATCTGAGCGGGGAGCGTGCCGCCCGCGACGGGCTTGCCTCCGAACTCGGTCAGCATCGGCTTCAGCTTGTCGGGGTAGCCCACCCAGACGGCGACGGCGAGCTGCGGGGTGTAGCCGACGAACCACGCATCGCCGTAGTTGTCGGTCGTGCCCGTCTTGCCGGCAGCGGGCCGGTCGGCCAGGGCCGCCCGCTTGCCGGTGCCCTGGGTGACGACGCGCTGCAGGATCGAGGTGAGCAGGTCGGCCTCGCCCGTCGTCATCGTCGCTCTGGCGACGGGCCGATTCTCCGCGACACGGCCGGTGCGGGCGAACTCGACGCGCTCGACGACCCTGGGTCGATCCTTCGTCAACGAACCGTCGACGCGGACGCCGCGGTTCGCGAACGTCGCATACGCGCGCGTCATGTCGAGCGGGTTGACGGCAACCGCGCCGAGCCCGATCGAGAAGTACGGTGTCGAGCTCGCTCCGGATCCCGAGCGCGTGCGCCGTCTGGACGATCGCCTTGGGGCCGACGAGCTTCGTCAGCTGAGCGTAGACCGAGTTGTCGGAGGAGACCATCGCCCGCGCCAGGTCGACCCGTGCCGAGGTAGTCGCCCTCGTAGTTCGTGACGTGCCAGACCCGGTCGCCGGCATCGATGTCGACGGGCTTCGAGTCGAACGTCGTCAGCGGCGAGATTCCCTGTCGCAGGGCCGTCGCGAGCACGATCGGCTTGAACGACGAGCCCGGCTGCCGCTCGGCCTGCGTGGCGAGGTTGAACTGGCTCTCGCGGAAGTTCGAGCCGCCGACCATCGCCCGAACCGCGCCCGTGCGCGGGTCGATCGCGACGAGCGCGGCGGATGGGCCGCCCGGACGTCTTGAGGACGCTCTCGATCGCCCGGTGCGCCGTCTCCTGCAGCGCGAGGTCGATCGTGCTCGTCACCTTGAGGCCGCCGCCGAAGACCCGGCCGGCACCGTAGGTCGCGATCAGCTGATCCTTGACGTAGTTGACGAAGTACTGCCCGGGCCCCTGCGTGCCCGGGAGTCGGACGTCCGCCGCCTTCGGCAGCGGGGCGCGCGATGCGTTGCGCAGCTGGCGCGGCGGTGATCTTGCCCTGGTCGAACATCGTCTGCAGCACGTAGCGACGCCGCTGCTTCGCAGCCCGCGGATGCTGGGTCGGGTCGTAGAGCGACGGGTCGGCCGGCAGTCCTGCGAGGAGCGCCGACTCGGCCAGCGTCAGGCGCTTGGCGCCCTTGCCGAAGTACGTCCGGGCGGCCTGCTGGATCCCGTAGGCGCCGTTTCCGAAGTAGATCGTGTTGAGGTAGGCGAGCAGGATCCGATCCTTCGACCAGCGCTGCTCGAGCTGCCAGGCGAGCGCCGCCTCGCGCACCTTCCGCGCGATCGTTCGCTCGTTGCGGACGTACGCGTTCTTGACGAACTGCTGGGTGATCGTGGAGCCACCCTCGACGACACCCTGCGAGCGAATGTCCTCCCACAGCGCGCGGGCGATGCCGCGCGTGTCGACGCCGTTGTGCTCGTAGAAGCGCTGTCCTCGACCGAGACGATCGCCTGGCGCATGATCGGCGAGACATCGCCGATGTTCCTGAGCAGCACGCGGCTCTCGTCACCGCGGAGCACCGCCAGCACGGAGCGGCCGTTGGAGGCATAGATGACCCCGTCGACCTGCGGTCGCTGCGTCGCAGGGTCGAGAAGAGGGATCTCGCTCGCGACGGCGCGAACCAGACCGAATGAGAACGCCATCCCCGCGAGCAGCACCAGCACGGTGAGCACGGCGAGGAGGCGCAGCTTACGAATCCGACCCCGCTTGCGCGGCGCCTTCGTGCTTCGTCGAAGCCGCAAGACGTCAGATTGCTAGCGGTGAGGGGAACCCGCAAAGGGAAATCGGAACGCGGTTTGGCCCACGCATTCTGCCGCCACGCCTCGCGTGAATTTCTGAAGGGGCCGGGCCGCCGGCCCTCAGGGGCAGGCGCCGGCAGGTCTCTAGCTCGAGCGAGGCCGCGACGAGGGCGAGCACGTCGTCGCCGTAGCGCTCGATCTTCGTCGGGCCGAAACCCTTCACCGCCGCCAGCTCGTGGAGGCTCGCGGGCCGGGCGGCGGCGAGGTCGCGCAGCGTCGCGTCGTGGAGCACGACGTAGGCCGGCACGCCGTCCTCGCAGCTGACGCTCGCGCCGCCATGAGCGGAGCCGCTCGACGACCGAGTCGTCGACGGGACCGGCGCTCTTCGGCCCGAGCGACGGAAGCTCGCCGTCCTGGAACGGCGTGAAGGACGCGATAGCCGTCGTCGCGTCTCGACCTCGACGATCGCGCCCGCCGCCTCGAGCGCCTTGAGCCAGCGCTTCACCTCGGCGTCGGACGCCGCTTCGAGGATCCCGAAGGCGGGCGACGCGCCGGGCGGAGGGTGGGGCCGAGACCGAGCCGCGCAACATCGCGACGAGCGAGCGGCGTCCGAGCGGCCACGTCAGGCCCCCGACAGCGCGCACGATCGTTCCGGCCACGTCGGTCGGGAAGCGGCGTCACTGCGGCGGTCGACGTGCCCGTGGCCTGCGGATCGCAGACGTCACAGGCACCGCACGGCCCGGCGCAGGGTCTCGCCGAAGTGCTCGGCGACCTGCGCGTGCCGGCAGCGGTCGGCTCTCGGCGAAACGGACGATCCGCTCCACGCGCGCCTCGGCCTCGCGTGCGTAGCGAACGAGAAGGTCGTCGACGACCGCACCGGCGCCGGCATCGACAGCGAGGAGCTCGATCCGCATCGCCCGTCCCGCGTCGTAGCCGCGGCGCACGATGCCGGCCTGCTCGAGCATCCCGACGAGAACGCGCGGATCGTGGTCGCCTGCTGGGAGCTGCTCGGGGTCGACGGTGCCGCCTGCGTCCCTGACCGCACGGTAGACGCGACGGAGATCGTCGGGGGAGGGGATGTCGCCCGTCGCGAATCGCCGCACGGCCGTCGCGTCGGAAGGGCTCGCGAGCAGCACTGTCTCGCTCGGTGCTCCGTCCCTGCCGCCGCGCCCGACCATCTGCACGTAGCTCTCGAGCGAGTCCGGGATAGTTGAAGAGGCAGACGAAGCGCACGTCGGGCTTGTCGATCCCCATCCCGAACGCGGTCGTCGCGACGACGCCGCGGATCCGGCCCGCGACGAAGTCGTCCTGGACGCGCGAGCGCTCCTCGGCCTCGAGGCCGGCGTGGTAGTGCTCCATCGCGAGCCCGTGCCCGCGCAGGGTGCGCGCGACCCGCTCGCAGGAGTCGCGCGAGCGCGCGTAGACGATCGCGCTGCCGTCGTCGATCCGGCGCAGCCGTTCGACGAGGATGCGCAGGCGATCCTCGTTGCCGGTCGACCTCCTCGACGTCGTAGCGGAGGTTCGGCCGGACGACGCTCGTCCGGACGACGGCGAGGTCGCGGCCGAGCGCAGTGCGCGATCTCGGCTGGCCGTCGCCGGCGTCGCGGTCGCCGTCATCCCGAGCACCGCCGGGTTCGCCGAGCGCCTCGAGCGCGCGACGGATGAAGAGGTAGTCGGGCCGGAAGTCGTGGCCCCACATGCTCACGCAGTGCACCTCGTCGATCACGACGAGGCCCGACGCCGATCGAGCGGAGCGTCTCGACGAACGACGGCGTTGCGGAGCCGCTCCGGCGCGGCGTAGAGAAGCCGCGTGCGTCCCGGCGGCGACGTCCTCGATGCGGCTGCGCCGCCACGCCGGCGTCGAGTGACGAGTTGACGAACGTCGCGGTGGCGGCGATCTCCGCCGGCAGCTTGTCGACCTGGTCCTTCATCAGCGCGATCAGCGGCGAGAGGACGAGCGTCGGCTCGGGCCGCAGCATCGCCGCGAGCTGGTAGGTGAGCGACTTGCCCGAGCCGGTCGGCATCAGCGCGAGCGTGTCGCGGCCCGTCGACGGCGGCGCGGACGACCTCCTCCTGGCCGGGCCGGAAGTCGGCGAAGCCGAAGAGCGCTCTGCAGGCGCGGGGCGGAGGTCGCTCACCCGAACAAGTGTACGGGTCGAATCGGAACGACCTGTTCGGCGACGGTCACGCCGGCGCTGGCCGAACGGGCGTGCCGGAGCGCACGCGGCTCAGACCGGAGCGGAGGCGCGACCATCGGCAGCGTCGGCGCGCTCGCGCCGCCTGCGCTCTCGACCGTGACCGCCGACGACTGCGCCGTCCGGCACGGGCTGCGGGATCGGCACGATCGCCCGCTTGTCCGTCGTGTCGAACGTTCCGGCCGAGGCCGGTGTCTTCCCTTCCACCACCCACGCCTGGTACGTCTTTCCCGGCCGGCGCCGCGGCGAGGTCGTCGACCACGAGCACGGCGGAGCCGTCGTCGGTCGACGACGACCCGGCCGGAGCCGGACTCCATGCGCAACCGTCGTCGCGTCCGGGTCGGCGAGCACGGCGGTCGCGCCCTCCTGCGCGGTGAGCGCGGAGCGCGTGTCGTCGAGCTTGCCGTTGAGCGAGATCGCGTAGATGCCGAGGCCGATCGCGACGGCGGCCGCGATCGCGGTGACCGCCGCGAGCACCGGCGGCACCCGCCGCCGGCGAGTCGAGCGGCACACGACCGTCTGCTTCTCGGCGCGCGCGCTCCGCGAGGATCCGCTCGCGCAGGTCGCGGCTCGGGGCGGGCCCGTCGGCGGCGACGCGCGAGCGCGCCCGTCACCTCCCAGAACGACGCCAGCTCCTCCTGGCACTGCGCGCAGTCTGCGAGATGCCGCTCGAACGCGTCCCGCTCGGCGGGGTCGAGGGCATCGAGCGCGTAGCCGGCGGTCAGCTCGTGGATTCCGGTTTCCATGACCCTTCCTCGGCTCCGTCGTCGAGGAGCTCGCGCAGGCGCGCGAGCCCGGCGAACATCCTGCTCTTGATCGTACCGAGCGGCACCCCGAGCCTCTCCGCGAGCTCGGACTGCGAGTAGCCGCCGTAGTAGGCGAGCTCGATCGCCTCTCGCTGGGCGTCCGGGCAGCTGGCGCAGCGCGGTCTGCACGCGCTCGCGCTCGAACCCGAGCCACGCTGAGTCCTCGGCCGAGCTCGTCGTCGCGGCGTCGCGGGCCGCGTCGTCGAGCGGGTCGGCGCGGCGGCGCTCCTCGCGCCGGACGAGGTCGACGGCGCGCCGGTGGACGAGCGTCAGGATCCACGTGCTCGCCTTCGCGCGCTCCGCCCGGAAGCCGGCCGCCGTGCGCCAGACGCCCAGGAATGCCTCCTGCACGGCGTCCTCGGCGAGCCGGTCGTCGCGCAGCACCCGGAAGGCGAGGCCGTAGGCGACCCGGCCGACGCGGTCGTACAGCTCGGCCAGCGCGCCTTCGTCGCCGCGGGCGACGAGCGCGACGAGAGCCTCGTCCGAGAGATGAGCGAGGTGCCTGCGCATGGACCAGGAGACCGGCGGGTCGGGCAACGCTACCACGGTGAGGAGCGACGGAGTCATCGCGACGTGCTTCGCCGTCGGCGGCGCCGATCGGTTCGGCTCTGCACGTCCGGTCGAACCGCCGTCGCGGGACTCGCGCGAACCAGCGCCGATTCGAGACCCTACGCGAGGAGAGTGCAATGAGAAAGGCAACGGCGATCGTGGGCTTCGCCCTCGCGCTGGCTGCGGCGGCCGTCGCCGCCGCATTCACGATCGGCCCGGGCGCCGGCTCGGCGTCGAGCCACCGGGAGGCGCCGCTGATCGCGGAGGATCCGTCGGCCGACCTGACGGATCTGTACGCGTTCCGGAGCCCGGACAAGCCGAACACGGTCACGCTGCTCGCGAACGTGATTCCCGGCGAGGACCCGGCCGCGGGCCCGAACTGGTACACGTTCTCGCCCGGCGCGCGGTACAACATCAAGATCGACACGGACGGCGACGTGAAGCCGAACGTGATCTACCGCTTCCAGTTCCAGCGGAAGACGGGCCCGTACTTCCTCGGCGACACCGCCCAGCCGTTCACGGTGACGCGGATCGCAGGTGGCAAGACGACCGTCGTCGCGAAGGGGACGACGCCGCCGAACAACATCGGCCCGCGTTCGACCCCGGACTACCACTCGCTCGTGACGAAGTCGATCGCCTCGTTCGACGGCGGCGCCTCGAAGGCGTTCGCCGGCCAGCGGGACGACCCGTTCTTCGGCGACATCGGGGCGATCTTCGACCTCGTCGCGATCCGCAAGGGCACGGGCAACGCCGGCGGCGGGAAGGACTTCTTCTCCGGCTACGGCGTCCACACGATCGGCGTGCAGGTGCCGATCGCCGACCTGCAGCGCGAAGAACGGCACGATCGGCGTCTGGGCGTCGGTCGAGCGCAGGAAGGTGACGACGCGCGGTCAGAAGACGCGTGACGCGCGGCAACTGGGTGCAGGTCAACCGGCTCGGGAACCCGCTCGTCAACGAGGTCATCATCCCGACCGGGCCTGAAGGACATCTGGAACGCGCAGCAGCCGTGGAACGAGAGCGGCCTACAAGAAGTACTACGAGACGCCCATCCTCGCCGCGGTGATCAACAAGCTGTACAAGCTCGGCGCCCCCGAGACGGGCCGTGACGACCTCGTCGCGGTGCTGCTCACGGGCGTGCCGAAGCTCAACTACACGGGCCCGAAGGCGGCGGACGTCCTCCGCCTCAACCTCGGCATCCCGGTCACCGCCCAGCCGAACCGGCTCGGCGTGCTCGCCGGCGACAACCAGGGCTGGCCGAACGGCCGGCGCCTCGACGACGACGTGATCGACATCGCCGAGCAGGCGGTCGGTGGGTTCCTGAAGGGCACGAAGCTCCCGCTCGGCGACGGCGTCAACGGCGACGACGCCAAGCGCGATGGGCTCGTTCCCGTACATCGCCGACCCCGAGAGCGGGTTCGCGAACAGCAAGGGCCTGCAGAAGCCGTGACGGATCGGCCGGAGTGGGCGCGAGCCTCACTCCGGCCGAACCGTCTTCGGCGCCGCGACGAACCACCCGTGTGCGGACGGGCCACAGGTCGACGAAAGCGGGAGGGAGGCTTCGATGAGACATCGCACGAAGCTCGTTCGCCGGCAGCGCCGTTGCGGTTGCGCTGCTCGCAGGAGCGCTGTTCGGCGGCGTTCTCGCGGAGTCTCCCTCCGCCGGCTCGACGGCCGTCGACTCGCCGCGGGCGATCTCGGAGAGCGCACTCTCCGAGATCGCCGCAGGGCGGCACCCAGGCCACGATCGCCAGGCTCGAGTCGTGCGCTCGCGAGCGTCTCCGGGCAACCCCGACGCGCTCGCGTCGCTCGGCCTCGCCTACCAGGTTCGCTGGCGCGAGACCGGCGACGCGTCCTACCTGCCTCGCTCGAACGCGGCACTCGCGGCGGCGCTCGCCGCGCGCCGCACACGACCCGACCGCGACGCTCGGGCTCGGGAACCTCGCGCTGATCCGGCACCAGTTCGCGCAGGCGCTCGTCGTCGGTCGCGAGGCACGGAAGCTCGCGCCGTACTCGGCGAGGCCCTACGGCGTGATCGGGGACGCCCAGATCGAGCTCGGGCGCTACCCGGCGGCGTTCGGGAGCTTCGAGCGCATGGTCTCGCTGAAGCCGAATCTCGCCTCGTACGCGCGCATCGCCTATGCCCGCGAGCTGAGCGGCGATCACGGCCGGTGCCGATCGCTGCGATGCAGCTCGCGCTCGACGCAGCCGGCGGTCAGCCGGAGGCGACGGCATGGGTCGAGGTCGAGCTCGGCAAGCTCGAGTTCGGTCGTGGCCGCGTCGCGGCCGCGGACGGCACCATCTGCGCCGCGCTCTGCGATCCTTCCCGGGCTACGTCTACGCCCTCGAGCAGCGCGCGCGCGTCGAGGCGGCGCGGGGCCGATCTCGGCCGTGCGGCCGGCCTGGCGCGGCGGGCTCCGAGGCGATCCCGCTGCCGCAGTTCGTCGGCCTGCTCGGAGACCTCCTCGATCGTCAGGGCCTCCACGCCGAGGCGCGGCACCAGCAGGCGACGGTGGCCGCGATCGATCGGCTGCTCGTCGCCGGCGGCGTCCGCGTCGACCTCGAGTCGGCCGTCTACCGCGCCGACCACCGCGATCCGGCCCGCCGCAGACCGTGGAGCTCGCGCGGCAGGCGCGCGCAGACCGGCCCTCGATCTACGGCGACGACGCCCTCGGCTGGGCGCTCGCGCGGGCAGGCCGTTGCGACGAGGCGGTGAGCCTGGTCGCAGCGCTCGCTCAGCCTCGGGACGCGCGACGCGCTGCTCTGGTTCCATCGCGGCTACGCGGCCGGGTGCGCCGGCGACAGGGCCGGGATGAAGGCGTGGTACGCGAAGGCGCTCGCGCTGAACCCGCACTTCTCGGTGCGCTTCGCGCCGATCGCCCGGCAGGCCGTCTCGTGAAGCGGCTGCGCTCCTCCTCTCGCCCTCGGTCGCGGCCGTCGGCTGCGGTGCTCGTCGACGCCGGAGCGGCGTCGGCGCATCCGCTCGGCAACTTCACCGTCAACCACTTCGCGGCCGTCGATCTGGCGGGTAACGGCGTCTTCGTCCGCTACGCGCTCGACCTGGCCGAGATTCCGACGTTCCAGGAAGGGGCCGAGGTGCGGCGGTCCGGGCTACGCGGCGACGCTCGCCCGCAAGCTCGAGCTGACGGTCGACGGCAGGCGGGTCCCGCTCGCCGTCGTCTCGCACCGGACGTCCGAGCGGCCGGGGGCGGGCGGCCTGAAGACGATGCGCTTCGATGCCGTCTTCCGGGCGACGGCGACCGGCACGCGGCTCACCTTCACCGACGCCGCCTACGCGAGCCGGATCGGCTGGCGCGAGATCGTCGTCACCGCGCGGGACGGTGCGGCCGTCGTCGACGAGCTCGGCGCCCGCGGCGAGCCGCTCGCGGCGAGCTGCGCGCCTACCCCGAAGAGCCTTGCTGCGGTCGCCGCTCGACGTCCGCAGCGCGTCGGTCAGCTACACGCCCGGGACCGGTCGACGGCCGTCCGCGCCGACGATCGGCGTCGCTCCCGCACCCGAGCACGCGCAGCAGCGGGTTCGAGTCGCTGATCCAGCGCGGCGACCTCTCGCTCGGCGTCATCCTGCTCTCCCTGCTGATCGCCGCGTTCTGGGGCTGCGGTGCACGCGTTGACGCCGGGTCACGGCAAGGCGCTCGTCGCCGGCTACCTCGTCGGCACGAAAGGAAAGCCGCGGCACGCCTTCCTGCTGGGGCCACCGTGACGGTGACCCACACGGCCGGCGTCTTCGCGCTCGGGCTCGTGACCCTCGTTGCTCTCTCGAGTTCATCGTTCCCGACCAGCTCTACCCGTGGCTCACGCTGGCCTCCGGGCTCCTCGTCGTCGTGGTCGGCGCATCGGTGCTGCGCCAGCGGCTCCGGACGGGCGGCTGGGCTCGATCACGGACACGACGAGCGGCGATCACAGCGCACGGCGACCATCACCATCACCACCACCATCACGAGCACGGCCATCACCACATCACGACGGCGGTCGGACGGCACACCATGACCACGCTCACGAGCACCACCGGCACGGGTGACGAGGCTCGCTCACCTCGCGCGGGATCCTCGGCGTCGGCGTCGCGGCGGGCCTGCTGCCGTGCCCGTCGGCGCTCGTCGTGCTCCTGTCGGCGATCGCACTCCACCGCATCGGCTTCGGCTTCGCGCTGATCACGGCGTTCAGCCTCGGCCTCGCGGCGACGATCACCGGCATCGGCCTCGTAGCCGTCCTCGCACGCCGGGCCCTCGGCCGTGTCTCTTTCGAGGGGCGGCTCGTCCGCGCGCTGCCGGCGCTCAGCGCGCTCGTGATTCTCGGCGTCGGCGTTGCCCTGACCGTCCGGGCTCTACCGGCCGTCATCTGAAGCAGGCGGTCGCCGTCGAGGACTCGTCACCCGCCCGTTGTAGGGTGACGCGGTGGAGACGCCGCTCACGTTGACCGACGTCGAGGCGCTCGCCGTCGCCCGCATGGATCCCGACTGGGCCGAGTTCCTCTGCGGCGGTGCAGGCGCCGAGCGGACGCTGCGGGACAACGTCGAAGCCTTCGGCTCGCTGGCGGCTGCGCCAGCGCGTGTTGTGCGGTATCGAGGCCGTCACGACCGCGACGACGGTGCTCGGGCACGATGTCGGCTCTCCGTCGTCGTGGCGCCGGTTGCGTACCAGGGCCTGGCTCATCCGGACGGTGAGGAGGGGATGGCGCGGGCAGCCGCGGCGGCCGGGTCGGCGATCTGCCTCTCCACCTTCTCCACGGCGAGCCCGGAGGAGGTTGCGCGCGCCGCGCCCGACAGCGTCCGCTTCCTGCAGGTCTACGTCTTCCGGGATCACGGGGTCACCGACGAGCTGATCGCGCAGGCGCTCGAAGCGGGGTTCTCGGCCGTGTTCCTCACCGTCGACCTGCCGGTGGTCGGAATGCGCGATCGCGAGCGGCGGATCCACTGGACCTTTCAGGACGACGCGTTGCCCTCGGTGCGCTACGCGATCGACGCCGGTGCCGTCGGGGCGAGCGTCGACCTGCTCGACCCGGCGCTCGACTGGGGGTACGTCGAGCGCCTCGTCGTCGTCCGTCCCCGTGCCCGTCGTCGTCAAGGGCATCCTCGATCCCGCCGACGCGGTGCTCGCAGCCGAGCACGGCGCAGAGGGAATCGTGGTCTCGAACCACGGTGGACGCCAGCTCGACGGGGTGGCTCCGACGATCGACGTCCTGCCCGCGATCGTCGCAGCCGTCGGCGATCGGCTCGAGGTGATGCTCGACGGCGGTATCCGGCGAGGCACGGACGTCGCCACTGCCCTCGCACTCGGAGCCCGGGCCGTGCTCGCGGGGCGCGCGCCGGTGTGGGGCCTCGCCGCCGGCGGCGAGGAGGGCGCGCGCGCCGTGCTCGAGCTGCTGTGCGAGGAGCTCGCCGGCGTGCTCCACCTGACCGGGTGCAGATCGGTTGCCGAGCTCGGCCCGCAACACGTCTCGCGGGCGGCGACGTAGCCACGGATGAGCCCTCCGACCGGGACTGCCGCGACGTGCCGAGCGATGGCCAGGTCCGTCGCGCGATCTCTGGCTCGTCGCCGGTGCGATCGGCCTCTCGGCTGCCGGTGACTTCATCGCACTCATCGGCGCTCGCCCTGCAGGGGAACGAGATGCACGGTGACGGGATCGGCGTTTCGCTCGTCTTCATCTGCCTCTGGGCCCCGATCGCCGTGCTCGCCGGATACGTGGGGCTGGTCGTCGATCGGTACGAGACGACTCGGCTGCTCGCGTTCGTGTCCGTCTTCCAGGCGGTTGCCGCGGCGTCCCTGGCATTCGTCTCGCCTTTCGCGCTTCTACTCGCCCTGACGGCCGTGCTCGGCGCGGGCGTCGCAGTGGCCCAGTCGGCGGAGTTCGCCCTCGTCCCCGTGGTGGCAGGGAACCGGAGCATCCAGTCGGCGAACGGGATCGTCGAGACCGCCCGGTACATCGGTTTCACCGTCGGCCCGCTGGCCGGCGGAGCGTTGACGGCGGCCGGGGGCGTCGGCTGGCGATGCTCGTGGATGCCGCGAGCTTTCTGTCGTCGCCGCGGTCGCGCTCGGCGCTGCGAGTGCGGCGGCATCCCGAGCCGGTGACGGGTGCAGCGCCGACGCGCCCGCGACGGAATCGGCTTCCTGGTCGAGGATCGCGTCCTCGCGCTCGTGATGACGGCCGCCTCGTCTCGCTCCTCTTCATGTCGGCGTCGATCCCGGCCGACCTCGTCTACGTCCAGGACGTCTTGGGCGTCGAGGACATCGGCATCGGGATCGTCCTGACGGCCTGGACGGTCGGGATGGTCGTCGGCGCGAACTTCTCTCGCCGCGGATCGCCAGAGCCGCACTCGCGTCAGCCGCCCTCGTGGCGATCGCCGTCCAGGGCCTCGGCAAGGCTCTCGCACCGCTCTGGCTCGTGTTCCCGTTCATGATCGCCTGCTACCTGATCGGCGGCGGGGGACACGGTGTGAAGAACGTCGCCTTCCGGTCGCTGATCCACGAGCGCGTCGCCGCCGATCGCCACGGGCGGGCCTTCGCCGCCTACAACGGGCTCCGCAACACCGCCGAGCTCGTCGCCCTCGCCGGCGGCGGCCTACTCGTCGCCACCCTGGGCGCTCGCGGCACGCTTGTTCATCGCGGGGGCCGTCTCCGCCGCAGCCGGAGCTGCCGGGCTCGTCGTGCTGCGCCGACGGACACTCACGGCCCCGCTGCTCGAAGGCCCGTAGAATCTCGGCCCGTGAACGACGTCGCCACCCTCGCCCGAAATCACGTCGACCTGCTCCCGGCAGGCGGCCTCGAGGAGAAGCTGAAGCTCGGACGTCCGTTGCGCGTCAAGCTCGGGATCGACGTCACCTCGCCGGACATCCACGTCGGACGCGCGATCCCGCTGCAGCGCATGCGCGCCTTCCAGGACGCCGGGCACCTGGGAGTCCTCATCGTCGGCGACTACACGACCCGGATCGGCGATCCGTCGGGACGCTCGGCCGAGCGGCCGATCCTTTCCGACGAGGTGATCGACCGCAATGCCAGGACCTACGTCGATCAGGCACTGCAGATCCTCGACCCGGACCGCACCGAGGTGCGGTTCAACGGCGAGTGGCTCTCGACGCTCTCGTTCGCCGATGTCGTGCGTCTGACCCGCACGCTGACCGTCGCCCAGCTGCTCGAGCGAGACGATTTCTCGAAGCGGATCGCCGCCGGGCATCCGGTCTCCGTCTCCGAGCTCCTCTACCCGCTGATGCAGGCGTACGACTCCGTCGCGGTCGAGGCCGACGTCGAGCTCGGAGGAACCGACCAGCTCTACAACCTGCTCGCCGGGCGTACCGTGATGGAGGCATACGGTCTCGAGCCTCAGGTCGTGCTCACGACTCCACTGCTCCTCTCCTGGGACGGTGCGAAGATGAGCTCGTCGGTCGGCAACAACATCCCGCTCACCGCCGCCCCCGAGGAGCAATTCGGCCGGACGATGCGGATTCCGGACTCGATGCTCGCCGACTGGTACCGGCTGGTCGTGGAGCAGCAGGTGCCGGACGTCGAGCCGATGCAGGCAAAGCTCGCGCTCGCCCGCTTCATCGTCACTCGTTCGCACGGCCCCGACGCGGCGGCGGCAGCCGAAGCGCATTTCACCAGGGTCGTCCGTGAAGGCGGCTCACCCGAAGACGTGCCCGAGGAGCCGCTACCGGAAGGAGACCCGATCCACCTGCCGGCGCTGCTCGCGACCGCGTTCGGCCTCTCGACGAGCGAGGCGCGGCGGATGATCGGTCAGGGCGGGGTGAAGCTGAACGGCACCCGGTGGTCGCGAGCTCGATCTCCCGCGCGCCGCGCTCGCGGGCGTCGCTCGTCCAGGCCGGGAAGCGCCGTTTCGTGCGCTATCGGCGGAGCACGGCGAGCCCCGCGCGGTTGACACAGCCGCGCCGGATGCTGCTACTATCGACAGGCCGCCCGTGAGGGAGGCAGCAGAAACGCCCTTGTCACTCGACACCGGAGCGGCCCTCGAACGAATCGGATACGACCTCGTACCGAATCATCCGTGGGCCTCTGGCGCGAGTCGGCAGGTCTTTTTGTTGCCCGACTCGACCGGCATCGATCTTTGAAAACTCAACAGCGTGCGTAAAACGACGAGGCCTCTCGTCCGCGTTTCGGCGTGGGCGAGAGGTTACACCGTCCGTCCGTTCGCGGACGAGACGGTTTTCCCGTCGATGCCGTGCGAAAGCGTGACGCTCTGCCCTCGGGCGACGGCAGGTCGTGGACGTGCGGATAGACATTTGAGCTCAAGCTCTAGGGAAGACAACGGTTTGTCGGCCAGCCTCTTTCGGAGAGGCCGGTGCCGGCGACAAGTTCTTCACGGAGAGTTTGATCCTGGCTCAGGACGAACGCTGGCGGCGCGCTTAACACATGCAAGTCGAGCGAGAACCAGGACTTCGGTCCTGGGGACAGCGGCGAACGGGTGAGTAACACGTGGGTAATCTGCCCTCGATTCTGGGATAGCCCGGGGAAACCCGGATTAATACCGGATAGCCTTTCGAGCTTTCGGGCGCGAAAGAAAAGGTAGCTTCGGCCTCCGATCGAGGATGAGCCCGCGGTGGATTAGCTTGTTGGCGGGGTAATGGCCCACCAAGGCGACGATCCATAGCTGGTCTGAGAGGACGATCAGCCACACTGGGACTGAGACACGGCCCAGACTCCTACGGGAGGCAGCAGTGGGGAATCTTGCGCAATGGGCGAAAGCCTGACGCAGCGACGCCGCGTGGGGGAAGAAGGCCTTAGGGTTGTAAACCTCTTTCAGGTGGGACGAAGCCACTCGGGTTAATAGCCCAGAGGGTGACGGTACCGCCAGAAGAAGCCCCGGCTAACTACGTGCCAGCAGCCGCGGTAATACGTAGGGGGCAAGCGTTGTCC